>CAZUVD010000012.1:0-67378 GCA_964623075.1 uncultured Coxiellaceae bacterium
GTTGCTCCTCGCAATGACGAAGGTAATGGTTGCTCCTCGCAATGACGAAGGTAATAATTGCTCCTCGCAATGACGACCATTCCTCACTATCACAACCGACCACTTGACCCCCTCCAAAAAAATCTATATATCTTGTAAGACATCAACCTTTTTACATGAGAGACTTAATTAGACAATATGGTAAAGTCTCCACTATACATATTTGTTCATGGTGCATGGCATGCAGCATGGTGTTGGCAGAAAATCGCGGAAAAAATGCGCAAAATGGGTTATGACGTTTTAACGCCTGATTTGCCTTCGCATGGCGCATCGCAAGCCATCGCCAGTAAAACTACACTGGCAGATTATGCGGCTTTTTTAATTCAATTAATTGAAAGTCAAAATCAAAAAGTGATTTTAGTCGGTCACAGTATGGGCGGTATTGTTATTTCACAAGTTGCAGAATTAATCCCTGAAAAAATTGCAAAGCTCATTTACGTCGCAGCATACATTCCAAAACAGGATGAATCGCTTATTTCACTTGCAGCACGCGCTGCATCGCGAGAATTAACGCCATTTCTACGATTTGACAATGATCAGCAACTCATTTATTTAGAATCCAAAGAAAAATTAGCTGACCTTTTTTACCATGAGGCAAGTAGTGATGATGCAAACGCAGCTATTGACAAATTACGTCCACAGCCTTTATTACCTTTTAAAGAGCGCGTTGTCTTAGGTGAAGCATTTTTAAGTGTGAAAAAGAAATCGATTATTTGTACACAAGATAAAATTATTTATCTTGAAGATCAAAAGCGCATGAGTCGTGATGCCAATGCTGAAATGGTATATATACATACAGACCATTCACCGTTTTTGTCAAAGCAAGATGAATTTATAAAAGAATTAATATAATAATATAAGAGGAAAATAATATGTTTGCAGCCCTTTACCAAGCATTTTTTGCTGAAAGTAAGAAACCACTTGTTATTCCCGCAAGTAAAGAGACTATTGTTGCAAAAGATAGGCCAGAAAAAAACTGTCATCAATTAGCAAATACCTTTATGGAATCTGCGGCGAAACAATATATGTCAATGTTTGAAGACGCACAATTTACATTGATTGTTTTAAATGTGGGATTAGAATTTATTGCGGCATCGAGATTAGGTTTGCCCGATAATGCACAAATGGTAAAGACGAGCATACTCAAAGACAATAAAAATATTACCACCATGGACGTTGACGGCGTTGTTACAACTGTTGATACGCATAAAAGTAATTTAGCCAAAAGTATTGTCAGCAGTGTTAAAAATAAAAATAATCCTGCTATTATTTTTTTTCGCGCAGCAGATTCTATTTTAGCAGATGCAGAACTAAAAAAATTAATAATGGATTTATTGAATAGTTTTGGTAAATGTTTAATTGGTATTGAATACACTAAAAAATCTAGCCCTAGTTTTTTTACCATCAATAGTGTGATGGGATTTTTTGGTGAATCCGGAATGGAAGAGTTAGAATCTGGCACCGCAGAAAAATTAGCGAAAACACAAAAGGCTTTTAAAGACAACATCACGCCAGATATGCAAAATTTCATTGTCGCAACTTATAAAAAATAACTGTTTAAAAATCTTACTTTAGCAAGATGACCCCCTTTCTGGTTGGAAAGGGGGGTTGCCACTTAATATTTCTAAATAAATCATATAGTTATTTAGCAAGCAAAACGCCAAATCCCACCTATACTCTATATAGAACAAAAAAAATTACACCAGTTTAAGTGAGTCTTTCATTCTTTGCTGAGGGGGGATCGGGTGCTAAAACTGATTTGCACCAGAATAGTAATGTTAACTTCAAAACTACTAGTAATCGTATTGACTAGTTTAAGTGTTGGAGCGATAGCTTACGCCAATCCACAGTTAAATAATGTTAGTGCAGGCAATGCATCTGTTACCCAAACAGGTACTTCCACTGTTATTAATCAAACATCACAACAAGCAGTGATTAATTGGCATAGTTTTAATATTAATGCGAATGAGTCAACGCATTTTCAACAACCAACAGGTGGCGTGACATTAAATCGCGTTAATCCATCGCAAGGTGTATCGCAAATTTATGGTCGATTAACATCAACCGGCCAAATTATTATTTCCAATCCTGCAGGTATTCATTTTGGCCCCAATGCCTATGTTAATGTTGGCGGCATTATTGCAACAACGGCAACATTGTCAGATGAAAACTTTATGAATGGCAATTATCATTTCACAAAAGTTGATGGTTATTCCGGTGCTGTGATTAATGAAGGTGAGATATTCGTTGCAACTCATGGCTTAGCAGCATTAGTTGCACCGGGTGTTGTTAATAATGGTCGCATTCAAGCGAAACTCGGTCATGTCGTTTTAGCATCAGGCGATGCTTTTACAGTAAGTTTTTCTGATAATAATTTAATTAGTTTTAGCATTGATGCAAAGGCGTCACAAGCAGGAGTAGATGGCCAAGGAAATAGTTTAAGAGATGGTGTAAAAAATGCTGGGGAAATAATTGCGAGTGGTGGCACGATTATTATTTCAGCGAAAGTAGCACAAGGTGTGTTAGATAACACGATTAATTTACAAGGTGTTGTAGAAGCCAAATCCGTTGAAATGCAAAACGGGCAACTCATTATTTCGGGGGATGAACAAAGCGGTGTTGTTAGCGTGGCGGCTAATATAGATGTCTCAGGCAAAGAATACGGTCAAACTGGCGGTAATGTTGCCATCACAGGTTATAACGTATTAATAGATACACCAAGTGTGATTGATGTCAGTGGTGAAAGGGGTGGCGGTAATATTGATATCGGTGGCAATTACCAAGGCAAAGGTCTGTTATCAAATTCATATGCAACTGTTATAGCGCCAAACGTCATGTTGCTTGCTAATGCTACTACCCAAGGCAATGGTGGTAACGTGATCGTTTGGTCGGATTACGCAACAAAAGTGTATGGTAATATCCAAGTGCAAGCGGGTGTTCATGGAGGTGATGGCGGTTTTGTTGAAACATCGAGTCATCATTATTTAGATATTAGCGGTGCGAAAGTTAATGCAAGTGCCACCCATGGCGTAAAAGGTACTTGGTTGCTTGATCCTGAAGATGTTTATATCACATCAGTTTCTCCAACAACAGGCGGCAGCTTTAATGGCGCTAATCCCAATATATTTACCCCAACCAGTGATGATTCGAATCTTTATAATCAAGACATCATTGATAATTTAACGACAGCCAATGTGGTGATTACAACAGGTGCAACAGGCGCACAAAATGGCGATATTTATGTTAATGCGCCAATTACTTGGTCAAATGATAATTCACTCACATTAAGTGCCTATGGCAGCATTATTTTAAATAGCGATATTACCAATACGGGGAATGCCAATGTTGTATTGCGTTCTGATAACACGGGTACAGGGGTTGGTGCAGTTTGTGGTGCGGGAAGTGCATTTTGTGGTGGAGCAGCAACTGGTGTTGTCAATTTAACAGGTGGTGTAGCCAGTGTTTATTACAATCCAAGTGTGTTTGCAACACAAGATGTGATTTATACCGGTGGCACAGCACCGGTTGCTTATATGTTAGTAAATAACACAACCGATTTACAAAATATCAATTTAAATTCTGCAGAATATTATGCTTTAGGAAAAAATTTAGATTTAATCGCGATTTCAAATTTTACACCATTAAATTCTTTTAGCGGTCGTTTTGATGGTTTAAATAATACGCTTGGTAATTTAACGATGAATGATGCCACTCCATCGGCTGGTTTTGGTTTATTTAGTTATACCTTTGGTGGTGCGATTATTTCCAATTTAACGCTAAGCAATATTAATTTCACCTTAACGGGTGATGGATTAAATGTGGGTGGTTTAATAGGTGGCGCATCAAATACGACCATCCAAAATGTGTCTGTTGATGGTGTGATTAGTTTATCAGGTGATATTAATACGCAAAATACGGGTGGCCTTATTGGTAATGCAGATAATACAACGATTATTTCTAATGTTAGTAGTGGTGTGGATATCAATATCAATGTGGATGATATTATTAGTGGTTATTCTGCGATCGGCGGTATTGTTGGTTTTAATAATGCAGCGATTACTGATGCCAGCTTTACAACGGGTGGTTCAATTACATTTGTAGCAACAGCAAATACATCAAGCCTTGATCTTGGCGGTATTGCCGGTTATTCCAATAATGCCAAAATCTTAAATGTGACAAATGAAGCGGATATTACCGTCAATACAGCATTGAGTGATGCCACAGAATCAATCGGTGGTGTCATTGGTAATAATTATAATAATGTTGATACCTATGGTATCGAAAATGCAATCAACGATAATACCATGACTGTTTTGGGGAATAGTGTTGCAGGGTATCGACATATTGGTGGTTTAGTGGGTGTGAATAGCGCTGCCATTAATAATGTAAGTAGTGCAGGTAACATTAATGTTACAAGTGATATTGCAACATCACCTGTTTTCGATGTTATTAATAATAATTATCACAGTGGCGGTGAAAATATCGGTGGATTGATTGGTACTACTTATAATAATGGTTTATATGCAACCATTGTCAATTCAACATCAACGACAGATGTAGTGGTGAATGGCAATATCAGCGGCTTATTTGGTTTTGGCTCCAATGCAACCATCGGCGGTTTTGTTGGTAATAATAATACTTATATCGATAACACCGTTGTTGTCGGTCATTCATCACAGGGGGATGTGACCTTTACCGGTAATATTTCTGCAAATTCAGGTATTAATATAGGTGGTTTTATTGGTAGTAGTTATACCAATGAAGCGTTACCGATTTATGCCGTGCAAGGAGCAACTTCCAGCGGCAATGTATTAATCAATGGCGATAGTTCAGGCGGATATGTTAATGCGGGCAGTTTTATCGGTGGTTTTGCTGGTTCAATGTTAAATGTGGGTAGCAGTGGCAATATGACTGTTAGTATGAATGGTACGACTATTTCGCAAACTATTTATAACACAAATACCAATACTTATGAAGCAGCGACAGCCAATTCTGGTTTTAATGTCGGTGGCTTTGTCGGCTCCTATGATGGCTTCCCTGATAATCAACGAATCGATACGGCAACTAGTAGTGGTAATGTGAGTTACACAGGCGTATTAACTGGATTGCCAAATGCGGGTTCATATTTAAATATGGGTGGGTTTGTTGGTAGCAGTAGAGGCTATATCACTAATGTGATTAGTAGTGGTGCTGTGCAATTAACAGCAGATGCAACAGTCAATTCTGGTTTTAGCGCTGGTGGTTTTGCAGGTTCTAGTGCTAATTATGCTACGGCACCTAATACTTTTTCCACTGCTTACTTAGACAATATTACCAGTACCAATAACTTTACTGAAAATCAAATCACATCAGGTATTTCGACCAATTCTTATCAAAATACAGGTGGTTTTATCGGGTTTAATATTTCGACCATTCAAAATGTTAGTTATACCGGTGTTGTGACATTAACACTGGATATAAGTGATAACGCATCTTCCAATATTGGCGGCTTTGTTGGGTTTAATGAACGCGATGGAAATAATTTAACAACTAATTTCGGCTCTATTACTAATGCTGCTAACAATTCCGTTTTAATGTATCAGCAAGCTGTTAATGGCTTACAAACGAATGCGAATTTAACGATCGGTGGTTTTGTGGGTGGTAATCGCGGCGCCATTGATCAAGTGGCAGTGATTGGTCCTAGTACTAGTAATCCAATTACAATTACAACCGATGCGTCTAACTCATCCATTAACGCAGGTGGTTTCGCTGGAGCAAATTACGGTAGCTCAGGTTTACCGGCTGGTGAAATCAGTAATGCTATTAGCAATAGTTCGATTACCGTTGATCAAGTAAATGGAGATTATAATTCTGCTGGTTTAAATATCGGTGGTTTTGTTGCAAATAACGAGTCATTTTTAACGGCGGTTGCTAGCAACGGTAAGATTTGGACGCGTGTTAATTGGATTCTAACAACGACAAATATTGGGGGCATGGTTGCTAATAATAATACTACCGGTATTGTTTATGATTCCACAACGTCATCGCAAATTGTTCTCTCAGGACCAGGCAGCACGTTATCCGATTTACTGCCAGCTACTTTTAGCGGCGGTCAAGTATTTGTCGGTGGTTTGGCCGCTAGTAATAACGGTTATTTTGATAATTGTTGTGTGACCGGTTTAACCAATACTGGTAGTGTGACAATGGTTGTTAGCACGAACACATCATCAGGCTTTACCCAAATTGGAATTGGCGGTTTGTTTGGTTTACATATTGGTAGCCCAGTATTAAATGTTAGTAATGGCTCAGATGTGAATTTAATTATTAGCAATGATGGGGGACTAATATTAGCAGGTGGTATCTATGGGTTTACCTTAGGTCCAATTGCCGATACGACTAATACCAGCCATTTAACAATCAGTGGTACGAATAATGCAGGCTTAATATTAGCAGGTGGTATGGCGGGAGCTGAATTAGCAGGTGTTTCGACTTCTTATATGCAAGGCACCATTGATATCAACATTGCTAATAGTAACGGTGGCATAGTCGGTGTTGGCGGTTTAGTGGGTGGTAGTTTAAATGCGGGTTTTGGCGCGCCTGATATTACTGATTCATACAGTTTAACGTCCTTGAAAGTACGTGGTAGCAATGATGGTGCCAGCACTTATGTCGGTGGTTTAGTGGGTGCAAACGGGGTGCTGAATAGTCCGGTAGGCCCGTTAACAGGCGGTGCAATTTTAAATACCTATAGTGCGGGTGTTGTTGATGTTGCTGTTAACACCGTTAATGGTGGCGAAACAAACGTTGGTGGATTGGTGGGATATCTTGATTCAACCGGGATACTAACAGATAGTTTTTGGGATACAGCAGTCACAGGCCAAGTAAATAACGTTGGTGGTGGTACAGGTGTTGTATCGGGTGGTGCAGGTGGTTGTTATGATGCAACGAGTTGCGCCAATGGTGGTTTAGTCGATTTAACACAAGAGGCAACGTATTCTTTTGGTAGCCCTTATATTAGTGGTGCGGGTTGGGATTTTACGACTACTTGGGGCATCATTAATGGCATTTCATATCCTTATCTGCAAGCGTTTAATCCAGGCGGTGCGCCGCGCTATTTTTATGGTACAGCACCTGTTGGCAATGTTGGTCAAACTGTTAATTTAGTGATAAATGGTGTTGTTGCTTATACGAGCGTTGTTGCTGCTGATAATACTTTTTATTTCGATATTCCAAATGGTGATGTTGCCGATGGCACTCCGTTGTTAATTTATATTAACAATAATAATCCTACCGGTAATTTAATATTAACGGCACCAATAGCTGATGGCAGCTTGAATGGTTTAAGTTTTACTGCCAATACGTTAAATATTGGGTTCAATCAAAATGTAACTTTAAGTAATACGGATCTTGCTAATATTGTCGGTGTGTTAACGGGCAATAGTATTTTGTATTCAGGGTTAGGTTCAGATTTGGTATTAGGAAATGCAGGTGCAAACACTGTTAACTTCTTATTATCACCAGCAACGAGTTATTTGATTGATGGTGATATCAATACGTTTGCCGGAACTACTTCAACGTTAACGTTTAATAATGCTGTCACGATCAACAATGGGGTCACGGTCACTGTTAATAATCAAGTGTATAACGATCAAGTTATTTTAGCAGGCAATGCAACGTTACAAAGTGTTGGTAATGGCAGCATTGCTTTCAATGGCACATTGCAGGGTAATGGTAATGATTTGTCGCTAGTTGCCAACAATAGTGGGGGGACTGCCTTTACTATCGGTGGTGTGATTAATAATTTAAATAGTCTTAATGTGACAGGCAATCATGCAGCAGATAATTTATTTATAAATACGAATGATCAACAATTATGGCAAATTACTGGGACCAACACAGGCAATGTCAGTGGTATATCGGGTATCGTCAATAACGTGTTATTTAGCAACGTTGCCAATTTAACCGGTGGCAGTAACGACAATACATTTGCTTTTGATGATGCGAGTGTGATGACTGGTTCTATTGTTGGCGGTAGTGGTAGCAATAATACTTTAGATTATTCAGCTTATACCGGTGCGATTAGAGTTACCATGCAATCTAATGCAACGGGTAATGTTGAGAATAATGCAGGCAACTTCATTACCGGCAATTTTTCACAAATCGCAAATATTATTGCGAATGATCAAGGTATTTTACAGTTACCATCACAAGCAAAAACGATCGAGATTAATGGGGCAGGGATGGGTGTTGTCAATATCCCTATTCATTTTGCTGGATTTAATACTTTTATTGGAAATAGTAGAGATAAAGTTGTTTTTAATATTAGTCCATACACACTGGATGTTGCTAACGGCACAGCAACATATAATGGCTATGTTATGTACTTTATTAATATTCCGCTCGGCGGCAATAGCAGAGACACGATTAATTTACAGCAAATTGTGCAAGCGACTTATGTGCCGCAAATGGAAGGAAATGCCTTGTCAGACATTTTCACACGCTGGAATTGGAATTTGGCATTAGATATCAATAATAACTTAAATGAATTAATGTCAGAATTGCCGTTTGACCAACGTTCAAATTGCGTGATGCGAGAAGTATCACCTAATGAATATATTTGCGACATGCAATAAAAATCACTGAAGCCTGGACACGCTTTTTGTGTCCGGGTTTGTTTGTGTGGCCACTAAACCCCGGACACAAAAAACGTGTCCAGGCTACTTGTGTTTTAATTTCTTCGACCAGTTGCAAGTAAGACTAAGGCAATAATAAACAGTACGACGAAAATAAAGAATATGATTTTAGCCATTTCAGCAGAAGCGGCTGCAATGCCTGTGAAACCAAACACACCAGCAACAATCGAAATTAATAAAAAGATTAATACCCAGCGCAACATAAAAGCTCCTTATTTATCCATTAATGGTGTTGTTTTTACGATTACATTGTGATGCACAGCAGTGATTCATACCACAATGACCACCAAGCGCGCTTGCAAATGCGCCCAAAGCAAATAACACAAAGATAAGCAATGAAGTCATTCCTAGATTATTCACCGCATTTTGTGTTTTAACTTCCATCACAGCCGCTTTATTGGTGTTAGCAACTGGATGCATGGTTCTGGTTTCGACTGTATTAACTTGTGTGTGTGAAACAGCAGTATCGACTATCATGGTTGGGTTACGTGAAAAGTCAGTATAAAAGGAAACGTAACGACTCATATTAGTGGCTAACAGCATGGTTAATACCAAAGCAACACACCAAGCGCAAAATCCGTATAAAGCGCCCAAATTGCGTTTTGTGCAATGCTTTTGACCGAGATATCCCGCTGTATAGCCCGCTGTAAACATAGAGGCAAAAATCCCAATTGCCATACCGATAAATCCACCAACCGCTAATGTGGCTAAACCCTCATTAGTTGTTGATACCAACGATAAGCCAATCGCTACACTAAACAGATTTAATAAAAAACTAAAGCCAATCCCAACGATTGCACCAGCAAAAACAGCCGACCAACAAACGCGGCTTTTTTCGCAAGTGGATTCTGTTTTGCATTCATTATTGTTCATCATGACACTCCTCCCTCATCCGTTAAGAAAATTGGCAACGCATTTATTGATTGATTAAAATGCATGAGAAACTAAATAAATGATAATCAATAAACCGAGCGGCACACCTAAAAGCCAAGCAAGGACATATTTAAACATAGTGCCTCCTGACATGCTTATGATGATGGGTTATTGTTTTGAACGGCTTAGAAAAACTAATGCGATTCCTGCAGCAACAGCAACACCACCAACAATGGGTGAAAAGTAAATTGTTTTTTGTTGATCTGCGGTAATTTGAACATCACCAATCGATGCGACTTCTTTACGTTGAGTGTAACTGATCCCGTTATAACTGAGGGAAATGATTCCTAATACAATGAGAATGATACCGCATAAACTAACGAATGATCTCATTAGAAGACTCCCTGTTAATGCGTACATAAGTCTTATTTTAACAGAAAAGCATGGAAATGAATAGGCTATTGTGGTAAATTGACGGATATAAAATTACCGAGTACTATTATTATCTGAACTTTTAAAAAAGTGATTTTTCATGGCAAAAAAGCCCAAATTTAGCGAATTTATCGAGCCATTGTTTTTATTAGATGGTAAAACCAGCATTTTAACTTGCGCATTCGCCAACTTTAATGGTGATGATTACAATAAAAATCCTGCGGTTAGCTATTTGAGTGCGAAAAATGATATTGCTGCTGTGATTGCTTTTCTACAAGAGTATCGTGATTCTCTGGAAACGTTGCGATCTTACACGAAAGAAATGGAAAGATTATTATTGTGGTGTTTGCATGTTGGCAAAATAAATATTGCGAGTTTGCAACGATCGCATTTGATGGCTTATCAACAATTTTTAAAAAATCCAACGCCTAAAAAATTATGGTGTGGCCCTAGTCGTTGCCAATTAGAAAAAGATGGGCGCATAAATTTAGAATGGCGACCATTTGTTAGCGGTTTAAGTGATAATTCCGCTAAAAAAGCGATAAAAATTTTAGATTCGTTTTTTAATTATTTGGTGCAGAATAATTATTTATTAGGTAATCCACTTGCATTAGATAGACGCAGGAAAAAAAGATTATCGGGGCCTAAATTAATTGATCGTTATCTTGAATTAGATGAAATTCAAGCGACGTTAACCGCGCTTTCTGATTATCATGATATTGATCACGATTCACGTTTTAAAACAACGCGCGCGCGTTACATTATTTTATTATTATTTTATTCAGGTATGCGAATTGCAGAAGCGGCTAATCATAAAATGGGTAATTTCATGCAGCGTGAAGGCAATTGGTTTTTGCGCGTGATTGGAAAAGGCAAAAAATATCGTGAAATTCCTGTGCCGGATGAGTTGCGTTTAGCGCTGGCCTCTTTTCGCAAAGAAGTCGGTTTACCAACACCCGAGCCTATTTTTCAAGAAAAAACACCGTTAATTCCGATGCAAAATTTAATTCAATCGATTTCACCGCGCCGTATCGATCAAATTTTAAAATGGGCATTTCAATTGGGTAGTAATCAATTTTTACCGCACTCACCGCAAAAAGCGTCTAAATTACAAATGGCATCTGCACATTGGTTGCGACATAGTTATGTGACTTATTTATTGGAATCAGGCGCGTCCCTTAAAGTGGCGCAAGAAAATGCAGGCCATAGTGATATTGGTACCACCATGTTGTATCGGCATGTTGCTCAAGTTGATCGTTTTGAAGCGACGCGCAAATTGTCACTTAAAAAAATGGTGCGACAAGTTAAAACGGAATAGAACCATAACCTTTGAATTTTGCTTTTTCACTCTCACGCGGTAATTTAAAATCAAAAACGCTGACACCATTTATGCGATGACTTGAATACGATCTGCCATTGCTGGCGCCAAACATCAGTGGTTGCTGTTGCTTATTTTTACCTAAATAAAGCATAACATGGCTGATTTTGCGGTTGGTGTGATAGGTGCCTGACCAAAATAATAAATCGCCTGGTTTTAATTTATCAAAATCTAAATGATTATCTGTGATCTCATGTAAATTTCCAGCATCATGAATCCAATCATACATTTCATCAGCTTGTCTTGGCGGCTCGACATCTGAGGCGTGATGCAAGAGATAATAAATGGTACCAGAGCAATCCATGCCCCCATTGCTAGGATTAGATGAACCATACCTATAGCGTAAATGACTTCCTGCGAGCGATAATGCTTTTTTTACTAATTCTTTTACCTCGGGTGGGTAATGATCAAAATCAGGCAAGCTAGATAATGAAATGGTTTGTGTATTGGGTTTGTATTTGACGATGTGATGTTTAACCGTATGATGCGAAGTATGTTTTCTCTTTTTATTTTTTGCATAAGTTGTTGTCGTTAAACAAAGTGCAATCAGCATCACAATAGTAGCCTGGACACGCTTTTTGTGTCCGGGGCTTTCCGCTCTGATTACATAAAACCCCGGACACAAAAAACGTGTCCAGGCTACTATTCTATTTTTCATCAGTATTATCAGCACTCATTTTATCCCAAAATGCAGCCATTTCTTCTTTGTCTTTAAAGATGATACGATTTTGGCAAACAGGGCCTTTAAAGTTATCAAGTGCGCCGTCAAATAATTTACCATCAAGATGATCTGTTTCATGTTGAAAAACGCGTGCTTCCCACCCTTCTAATATTTCTTCCTGTTTTTCGCCATCAGGAGTGTAGTATGTTGCAACAATCGCATCATAACGATGCACTGCACCGGTTGTTAATGGCACAGAAAAACAGCCTTCGTATGCGGCGGTAATTTTTGGTTCGGTTTCATTTTCGCGTAAATGCGGTTTATAGGATGGGTTTAACATCACTTTTAAATTTTTGGGCGATTCTGAACCATAGGGTGAATAAATAAACGCCCGCAATCTTATTCCCCACTGATTGGCAGCCATGCCTGCTGCGTTATCATGTGCACCGTTTGCGGCTTTTAATTGTTTTGGGTGAATGGAAAAACGCATATCGGATAGCGTTTCTTGCAGGTTTTTGTCTTTGAAATTCGTAATTGGATTCATCGTTTCCCGTAGTATTGGGTTAGATTTTTCAACGAATGTTAATAATTTTGCCATGGTGTGTTGTTCCGAGTTTCGATTGGTTCGGAGTATATTATTTAAAGGTTCTCCTGAGCAACACCATTCACCTGGTACTTCCTACGCGCCCACCATTTGCGTAAAGCTCTGCTGATTCGCACCAATTGTGTAAAGCTCTACTAATTTGCACCATTTGCTGTTCGTACCTTGGGTGGGTGTCTTCTCACACTCCAAGCGGGCCATCCATGGCCCTTATGGTCACATCCTGTGACCAAGTCGCTACCGAAGACACCCACCCAAGGTACGAACAGCAAATTCCTCCGTAAATTCACGATGCAATAATTTGAATATGGAATGTAGCCTGGACACGCTTTTTGTGTCCGGGGTGGTTGCATACATGAACGTCCTGATACAACCAACCCCGGACACAAAAAGCGTGTCCAGGCTACATTCTTCATCCGGGTGATATGACGCACGAAACATCGCAAATAAAAACACCAAAATTAAATTTATTACATCAAGAATCTGCGTAGGAATTTGCTATCTCAGGTGAGGGGGAGGTCTTATGCAGCGACTTGGTCACAGGATGTGACCATAAGGGCCATGGATGGCCCGCTTGGAGTGATTAAGACCTCCCCCTCACCTGAGATAGCAAATGGTGCGAATTAGTAGTGATTTTCATCAACCGACGCAGAAAATTTTTTAGGGAAGTACCGTTAACCACGCGTGATAGAAATGTCTCGCGCATCTGAGCGACCAAAATTATCGACAGCCCGCAAAACATAATGACCAATCGACGCTGACCAAATAAATTCACGATCACGAGTCGTTTGACCAAGATAGACATCATTTGCAAACCAAAAGATAGTTGAGACATCGGCGTCTACAACCGCCGTTAGGGGGATTTGAATGTTGTCCGTATTTTTTGAAGGCACAATAAAATGCGCATGTGATTCTGGCGAGCGGATTTGTGGATCAAGACCTATATTGTTGGCCAGAGATAATTTACAGTCATCCGAAAATGGCGGTGGTGTTCGTCTTGCAATACCGGCTTTGCGGAAAATGGCTAATAAATCGGACGGCCAAAATTCATAAACAGCAAAGCGTGTATTTTCATTAAAATGACAAGTGCGTAAATGAGTGTTTTTATCTAAAGCGACTTCGCGATAAATAGTGTCGGTTTTGATCGGTGAAACACCAGGAATAAACCAGGTAGATTCAAGATCCGTGCAATAACGTGTTGGTAACATACCAGATGCTTTGCAAACATCGACTTTACGCAAATTTAAATGGTTAATCGGTTTTGCATGTAAATTAATTTGCGGTTGAATCGCATTTTTAATTGCAAAAAATAAGGGTGCCGCCATTTCTTTACCAACGAGTGCATGATTACTTTTATTATTAAAATGTCCAACCCAAACAACTAACACATAATGCCCCATCACACCCACCGTCCAAGCATCCCGGTAACCTGATGATGTTCCCGTTTTCCAAGCGATCCATTCATTTTTAACTGGCTGATTACCATAATGTTCTCCTGGTAAGGTGGTTTCTTGCAACATATCAAGTACAAGAAAGCTCGCTTCTTTACTTAATAAACGATGTTTACGTTTGTTCACATCAGTTGGAGTAAATTGTAATGGTTGCCAAACACCACCATTAGCGAGCATGGCATACAAGCCGCCTAATTCTTGCATACTCATTTCAGCGCCACCTAACACCAACGCTAAACCATAATAATTTTCTGCTTTTAAAGGCCCTACTTCTGCTTGTTGCAGTAATTGATATAGGTTGGGATTTTTTAATTGATCTGCTAAATAGACAGCTGGAATATTGCGACTTAAAATTAAAGCATCACGCGCTTTTATCGGCCCGACAAAATCATAATCAAAATTTTCAGGATTATAATGACCAAAACTGCGTGGCACATCTTTTAATACAGTGCTTGGATGGATTAAACCTTGATCTAAGGCTAAGGCATAAATAAATGGTTTTAAAGTAGAACCAGGTGAGCGTTTTGCCTCGGTGCCATCGACTTCACCGCTGATAGTTTTATTAAAAAAATCAGCTGATCCTAGCAGCGCTTTTACTTGCATATTATCGGTATCAATTAATAATACAGCAGCATTGTTGACACCAAATGATTGCTGGTGCGACAAATATTTTTGTGTTGTGGTACGAATGGTATTTTGTAAATTTAAATTCAGCGTGGTATGAATACTGGTTTCATCATTAGGATATTTATTTAAAATTGCATTCACAAAATGCGGTGCATAAAATGGCGCCGCTTTTACCGAGTGAATTTGCAAAGGTAGCGACATTAAGGCTTGCATAGAACGATCTTTAGGATGGCTCTGCAACCATCGCAAATATAATTGATCCCGCTTTTCTTTTAAGATATTGCCATCCGGCAAACGTTTAGTTGGATTTTGCGGGATGACGGCCAGCGTTAATGCTTCAGGCAATGTTAATTGGCTAACGGGTTTATTAAAGTAAAGTAAGCTGGCAGCCCCTACCCCTTCAACATTATTACCATAGGGTGCTAAGTTTAAATAGGCTTCTAAAATATCATGTTTACTATAATGCGCTTCGATTTGTAGGGCGCGAATGATTTGTAACCATTTACCTGTTAACGATTTAGAATGAATGTGGTAGCGCATTCTGGCGACTTGCATCGTAATAGTGGATGCCCCCATGCGGCGCGAATGTTTAATATAGGTTTGCCAAAGTGCTTTACAAAATGCGGCGGGGTTGACCCCTAGATGCCAATAAAAATACTGGTCTTCTTCTAATAATGTCGCTTGGATGATAACGGGCGATATTTCATCGAGGGGGGTAAATAAACGATATTTTGTATCTTTACTTAATGTTAGTCTTAATAAACGATCATGGTCGTCATAGACTGCTTGTGAAAAAGAGATGGGTTGTAACAAAGGTGGTGGTGGTATCAAATATATTATCGCAACCATGCTGACAACAACTATGACTAGCGTTATGATGCCAAACAATTTGATGCGGTGTTTCATAAGTTATTCGAGGTTATAATGTTCAAGAAGATCATAAGCTTTTTGTTCGGAAATTTCACCTGGATTGCGCCACTTTGGGCAATATCACTTAAACAACACATTAAAGCACATCCCCGCCAATATCTTCGAGTTGGATTCATCACAATAATCATTGGGTTAGCAACCTATTTCGCATATCAATGGTTTGAACGGTTGCCGAAACCTGAGCAAATTATCGCAGAATTAACACCGCCTAAGATGACACCGATTGATAAAATCCTGGTGCCTGATACCTTAAAAATCAATTTTGGAGTTGCAGCCCTTGGTAGTTTGCGGAGTCGTTCTGTTGCCCCAATTAATTTAGTTGGCCAAGTAGTGAAAGAAGGCGTTACTTTAACACCGAGTTTAGAAGGTACCTGGGTGTGGCAATCAGATAGTCAGTTAGCATTTATACCATCGAAAGATTGGCCTGCGGCACAAGAATATAAAGTCCACTTTGCTAAAGACTTTTTCAGCAAGAACGTGCATCTTGCAACCGATACTTATTATTTTTCAACGTTGCCATTTTCCATTGTGATTAATGATTTTAAATTTTACCAAGACCCAGTGAATGCCCAAGTACGTCAAGTGGTTGCAACCATACAATTTAGCTACCCAGTGGATACCAATAGTTTAGATGATAAAATTTCTTTGTATGATCAAAGTTCACATAAAAAATATAAATTTACGATTAGTTTTGATGATAATAAGCGCACCGCTTATCTGCATTCGGAATCATTAAAATTAAACGATACGGCAAGATACATTGATTTAAAATTGGCAAAAGGCATTAAACCGATTGCGGGTGATACGGAAACTACGGATGTCACAAAATCCTCAGTGTTAGTGCCTGATATGGCTAGTTACTTTAAAATTAACAGTGTTAGTGCAAGCATTATTCGTAATCAAAATGATTTACCTGAACAAGTGTTATTAATAGAAACAAGCGTTGGAATGACCAATGCTGAAATTGAAAAAAACTTGCATGTTTATTTGTTACCAAAAGATTATCCAAAAACGAAAACACAAGACGCAGTTGCTAATTATAATTGGAATGTGCCAGGTGAAGTAACAGCAGATATTTTAAAATTAGCCACACCTGTCGAATTGCACCCTATTCCTACCGAACATGATTATGCAACTTTGCACAGTTATCGTTTGCAAGCGAATACGCCAAGTTATATTTATGTGAAAATCAATAAAGGCACCATGGGTTTTGGCGATGTGCCACTTGCGAATGATTATATGGCGATCGTGCCAACCCCGGTTTTCCCGCAGGAAATCACTTTTTTACATAAGGGCGCCCTATTAGCCTTGGGTAGCGAAGAGAAATTATCCGTTTTAGTGCGTGGTTTGAAGGCGGTTAAATTTGATTATGCGCGAGTGTTACCGAACGATATCAATCATTTAATTACGCAAACAGGTGGTGATTATAGTAACCCTTCTTTTGAAAATTATAATTTTAACCAAAATAATATCAGTCAAATTTCATCTGAAATTAAAGAATTTGCAGCGGATGATTTGGCAAAAGCACAATATACTGCTTTAGATTTAGCGCAATATGTTGCCAAGAGTAACACAACAGGCGGCCCGCGCGGTTTATTTTTATTGCAAGCGCATGGTTGGGATGTAGCAACCAAAAGCCAAACCAATGGCCAAGCTAGTCGTTTAATTTTAATTACCGATTTAGGCATTTTAACGAAAAATAATGCAGATGGTACGCATGATGTTTTCGTGCAATCCATTATGAAGGGATCGCCTGTTAGTAATGCAAGTGTTTCTGTGTTAGGCAAAAACGGCATCGCCATTGCGACTGTCAATACTGATAACCAAGGTCATGCTCATTTTAATGACTTAACCGAATTTACTAATGAAAAAGAGCCAACGGTTTATATTGCTCATCTGGGTGATGACGTATCATTCATGCCTTACAATCGTTCTGATCGCTTATTGAATTATTCACGATTTGAAGTGGGTGGTGAAACCAGTGATGCTGAAAATCAAGCAGCGTTAACAGCCTTTGTTTTCACAGAGCGTGGCATTTATCGCCCAGGTGATTTAGTGCATATCGGTATTATTGTTAAAAAACCCTATATTTTGCCTCAATCTCAGGGCTTGCCTTTAGAGATGGAAATTCTTGATGCAAGAGGTACTGTGGTTAAAACGGAAAAATTATCGCTAAATCAGGAAGGCTTATTTGATATTTCTTTACCAACGAATTCTGATTCGCCCACGGGTCGATATTATATTAATGTTTATATTGTCAAAGATAATTACCGCAGCAGTTTAATTGGTAGTGGCAATTTTAATGTCGCTGAATTTTTACCAGATAGAATGAAAATTTCAGCTAAATTATCTTCTGATAATAAATTAGGTTGGGTAAACCCAGATGATTTAAGTGCAACAATCACTCTCACCAATTTATACGGCACGCCGGCTGCAAGTCATCGAATTGGCGGCAAAATTATTTTAGCGCCACAACGATTAACTTTTAGTGAATTTAAAAATTATGTTTTCATGGATCCATTATTTGACGCTAAATCACCACCTAAAGTGTTTAATGACACCTTAGCCGATGTGACGACAAATGATGAGGGTGAGGCGAAACTTAATTTAAAATTAGATCGCTTTGATAAAGCAACCTACGAATTAACCTTATTGGCTGAAGGTTTTGAACCTGAAGGCGGTCGTAGTGTGACCACACAAGTCAAAGCGTTGGTGAGTCCGTTGCATTATTTGGTTGGGTTTAAAGCAGTTGATAACTTAAATTATATTAAAGAAAATGCAGCACAAAGTGTGAATTTAATCGCGATTGACCCCACCCTCAAACAAATCGCATTAGATCGTTTGCAAGTGAAATTATACAAGTTGCAACCTGTCACGACGCTGATCAAAAATGATGATGGTACTTATCAATATCAATCATTAATCCAAAGTAATTTAGTGCAAACACAACCGTTGACTATTTCAGCAACTGGCACTGAATATACTTTACCAACTAGCACAGTGGGCGATTATCAAATCTCGGTGGTTGATGAAAATGGCTTAGAATTAAGTAAATTTAAATATAATATAGTTGGTAATAGTCAACAAGCACTACCAAAAAATGCTGAATTAAACGTTAAATTAAATAAAGCACAATATGCGCCAGGTGAAGAAATAGAGATACAAGTCACAGCGCCATACATTGGCTCTGGTTTAATCACGATTGAACGCGATAAGGTTTATAGTTACCAATGGTTTAAAGCTGACACGACAACATCGGTGCAAAAAATTAAAATTCCTGCTGATTTCCAAGGCAATGGCTATGTGAATGTTGCCTTTGTGCGGGATATTAATTCGCCAGAAATATTTATTAATCCTCTAAGTTATAGTGTGATGCCTTTTGCGGTAACGCATGATGATCGTAATATTCAAGTTGATTTAACCGTCCCTGAAAAAGTGTTACCAAACGATACCTTAACTATTCAATATAAAACGGATAAACCAAGCAAAATCATTATTTTTGCTGTCGATGAAGGCATATTACAAGTGAGTAAATATGTCACGCCAAACCCGGTTGCTTATTTTTTCCAAAAACGGGCATTAGAAGTAAATACCATGCAAATCGTCGACCAAATTTTACCGAAATTTATGGCTGACCGTGAATTATCAGCGGTTGGTGGTGATGGCGCGATGAATATGCTCGCTAAAAATTTAAATCCATTTAAACGTAAAACGGATTTACCGGTTGTTTATTGGTCTGGGATTTTAGATGCTGATGCCACCCAAAAATCTGTGGAATACGTTGTACCTGATTATTTCAATGGTACGCTGCGGGTGATGGCAATTGCTGTCAAAGATGATGCCATTGGTATTGCTAGCAAAGATACCCAAGTTCGTGGTCATTTTGTTATAAATCCAAATGCACCAACATTTGTCGCACCTAATGATGAATTTGATGTTAGCGTTGGTGTTGCTAATAATGTGGAAAATTCTGGCAAAGATGCGATCGTGACAGTTGCTTTAACGCAAGATGATAAGTTGACGTTGTTAAACGATGCCAAGCAAACAATCACTATTCCTGAAAATGGTGAACGTTCTGTGCATTTTAAATTTAAAGCAAAAGCGATTTTAGGTGATGCTAATTTAAAAATAACTGCCAGTTTAGGTGATAAAAGCAGTCAATTTGCTGTATCAATGAGTGTGCGCCCACCGATTGCATATAGCGCGACATTAACCAGTGGATTTGTAAAATCCGCGGATCATTCATTAAAAATCAATAAATCGTTTTATGCCGAATATCGAAAAGTGCAGGCTTCTGCTTCTAAAAGTCCGATGATTTTATTGGTTGGATTGAATGAATATTTAGAACATTATCCATATGGTTGTACTGAGCAATTAGTCAGTAAAACCCTGCCTTTAATGGCAATGGCTAAAGATACGCAATTTGCACAAAACGCGCATGACATTAAAGATAAAATTGATTTCACGATTCAAATGTTAGCAGCGCGTCAATTATCAAATGGCAGTATCAGTTATTGGCCATCGATGGCGGGCAGCATGAATGAAAGTGATAATTTTGCAACATTGTATGCGTTACATTTTTTAACAGAAGCAAATGAGCAAGGTTATACGGTGCCTAACAATTTGATGAGTAATGGTGTTGCTTATCTGAAGGAATTTGTAACGCGTGATGTGACTAACTTAGATGAAGCACGCATGCAAGCATATGCTATTTATTTATTAACACGCCAAGAGTTAGTAACCACTAATTATTTAACGCATTTATTGTTAACGTTAGATAACAATAAAAACATTAAATGGAAAAACGACATTACTAGTGTGTATATTGCTGCGACTTATCAGTTATTAAAAAATGATACTGAAGCTTTAAAAATGCTACAGTATTTCAAGCCTGAAAATAGCGTCATTGATAATGATCATGATTTTTATAGTACTGATATTGCTAATGCTGAATATCTTTATTTAATTGCTAAGCACTTCCCTGCTCATTTAGCGATTATCAATGCTGATATTTTGCCAAATTTGGTAAAAGCACTGAATGCTGAAAATATTAGTACGGTATTATCAGGGTTTACAACGATGGCATTAAGTGCTTATGCTGCCACTAATACTGTTGCAGACAATACGTTAATTGCTATTAAGCAAGTTAATCAAAATCAACAAACTGAAACATTAGCGGCAAGCACGGGTTATAGTGCTGTGAATATTTCTGCTGATGCTAAACAAATCATTTTCGATAACCCGAATAAAACCGGGTATTTCTATTTGTTATCGCAAGCGGGTTTTGATAAACAATTACCAAGTAAGACTATCTCTGATGGTATCGAAATCACGCGCGAATACCGAACGGTAGATAATACGGCAGCGGTATCTAATGCACATTTGGGTGATGAAATTGCTGTACATGTTCGCATTCGTGCAATTGATAATTTATCGCATAGTAATGTGGCGATTGTTGATTTGCTGCCGGGTGGTTTTGAAATATTGCGCGATTCTGTGCAAGCTACGCAGATGGAATATAGTGATATTCGTGAAGACCGTGTGATCTTCTTTGGTTATATACCAGCGGAAGAATCCATTGAATTAACTTATCACATGAAAGCGACGAATATAGGAAAATATATTGTGCCGCCTATTTTTGCGGGTTCTATGTATAATCCTCGAATTCAATCACAAGGATTGTCTGGTTCAATAACAGTTTCAAATTAGCAGTTGCTTCGTGTAGCCTGGACACGTTTTTTGTGTCCGGGGTTGTTGTATATGGATATCTCTCGATGCAACCACCCCGGACACAAAAAACGTGTCCAGGCTACATTCCTTATCTAAATGATTGCTTTGTTAGTTTGCAGGGGAATCTGCACAGATTTCTCATCATGAATCAATAACTTGCATCACCCACACATCCCAAAATCCTCGACTATACTTACCTATATATAAGAAAAACAAATCATCAATAAATTCAAGAATAAATGGCTGAGGGAAACAGTGAAGAAAAAAACATTTGCAAAATCTATTTTGCAGAATATTTCCAACAAAATAAATGGAATGATTGGTGTCGCCAAAAATTTAATGATAAGTAGTTTGTTTTTCTTGTTAACACTCTCAACCGGTTTTGCAAATCCAGAAGGTGGTGTCGTGGCCGCTGGTAATGCAACTATCACAAACCCATCTGCAAACACCATGCAAATTAATCAAACCAGTGATAAAGCCGTTATCAATTGGCAATCGTACAACATTGGCAATGCAGAACGTGTACACTATCAACAACCCAGTCAATCATCGATTTCTTTAAATCGCGTCAATCCAAATAATGGTCCGGCAAAAATTTACGGAACATTAACATCCAACGGTCAAGTTTGGATTGTGAATCCTGCGGGTGTTTGGTTTGGTCCTAATAGTTATGTTAACGTTGGCGGCATATTGGCATCAACGGCAGATATTAACGATACCGATTTCATGGCAGGCAATTTTCATTTTCAACAATCACCTTTATGGAATGGTGCAATCATCAATGAAGGCTACATCAAAACTGCAGAAGCAGGATTAGTGGCGTTAGTCGGTTCTGGTGTTGTTAATAATGGCATGATCGAAGCTAATCTTGGCACCGTTGTTTTGGCATCAGGTAGTGAATTCACCGTTTATTTTTCTGGTAATAGCATGATTGGCTTTACTGTCGACACTAGTGTATTTAGTGCCGCACACGATCAAAACGGCGAATCGCTCAAAGACGGAGTTAAAAATGCCGGTCAAATAATTGCAAACGGTGGCAAAGTATTAATGAGTGCAAAATCGTCCAGTCAAATTTTAGATAATGCCATTAACATGTCAGGCATCGTCGAAACAAAATCAGTCGGTATGAAAAATGGTGAAATCATTTTACAGGGAGATGGTGATAATATTGTAACAGTGTCTGGTAAATTAATCGCAAGTGGTAAAAATAATCAAGAAAAAGGTGGCACAATAAAAGTATTAGGAAATAAAGTAGCCGTAATCGATCATGCCGAAATCAATGTAAGCGGTAACACTGGCGGTGGCGAAGTGTTAATTGGTGGTAATGCGCATGGATTAGGTGTGGAACAAAATGCTGATTATGTGTATCTCGCTAAAGATGCAACGATTAATGCATCCGCTTTATTAAATGGCAACGGTGGTAAAGTTGTTTTATGGTCAAACATCGGCACTCATTTTTACGGTTCAATTTCCGCATTAGGTGGTGAATTAAGCGGAAATGGTGGTTGGGTTGAAACATCCGGTCATGAATTTTTAAATGCCAATGGTTATGTTAATACGGCAGCTACAAATGGTCACGCCGGGATTTGGTTGTTAGATCCCGCTAATGTTACGATTAGCACGGGAGCTGATGCAAATTATACTAATTTAGCAAATATTTTTACGCCCGACTCCGGTGCAGCAACATCAACTGTTAATACAACAACATTAGCAACAGCGTTATTAACCAATAATATCACAATCACAACTAGTAATGCCGGTGTCGATGGTGGTAGTGTTGGTAATATTACAATTAGCAATCCTGTTACCTGGGCTAGCACTAATTCATTAACATTAATTGCAGCAAATAATATTTTAATCAATGCGGCAGTCACCATCGGTAATGGCGCTGCAGCCCAATTCATTTTGAATGCAGCAGGTGCTACCACACAAACAGGGATTATCAGTGGTTCTGGTAGTTTGGTATTGCAAGGTGCTGGTACGACTACATTATCGCTTGCGACAAATAGTTACAGTGGCGGCACATTCTTAAATGCAGGCACATTAAGTGTTGCTAGTTTACCAAGTGCCGCTGGCAATAGTACGATTGGTACCGGCACACTTTCTATTAATGGCGGTACATTATCCTATACCGGTGGTAATGTTACATTTAATCGTGCAGTAACAGTTGGTGCTAGTGGTGGTACCATCCAATCAACAACAGCAGGTACAACCACATTAACATTAAGTGGTGGTATTAGTAACAGTGGTGTTTTAACATTTAATACGCTAGGCGCTGGCACTGCTAATATTTCACTAGCAACAAACGCTATTAGCGGCGCTGGTAGTATTGTTAAAAATGGTACTAGCAATTTAACTTTTGGCGTAGCAAATACTTATACCGGTACAACGACGGTTAACAATGGTACGTTGACGGTTGGCAATATTAATGCTTTAGGTTCAGGTGTAAATCAATCAAGCAGTATTACTGTTGCTTCTGGCGCAACCCTCGCCATGAATGCAAGCGGTACTTTTGGTAATACGAATTCACTTACTCTAAATGGTACTGGTATCACTGCAGCGGGTGCATTAATCAGTACCACAGGTACCAGCACAATGACAAATCCTATTACGTTAGCAGGCAATACCACCTTCGGCGGCGCAAGTGGCTTAACATTAAATGGTGTTATCAATGATGGTGGTAATGGTTTTGGTATTACGAAATTAGGCGCAGGCACATTAACATTAGGTGGTAGTAACACGTTCACAGGCGCAACCAATGTTAATGTTGGTACCATGACATTATCTAATGCAAATGCACTAGGTTCAGGGGCAACACAATCAAGTGATATTACAGTAACAGCAACTAACGCTGCATTAAATTTAAATTTTGCAACGGCAACCTTAGGAAACACTAACACGATTACTTTAAATGGTACTGGTGTGGGTGCAGCTGGCGCATTAACCGCAAGTACATCAACTGAAACGCTATTAAACGCAATTGTTTTAGGCAGTAATACTACTATTGGTGGTGCGAATAACATGAATTTAAATGGCATCATCAGTGACGGCGGTAGTGGTTTTAGTTTAACAAAAACTGGTAATGGTATCATCACACTCAGTGGAAATAACACTTTTAGCGGCGGTGTTACCATTAACACCGGTACTTTATCAATATTAAATAGCGGTGCATTAGGTACTGCTGGCGCAATAGCTATTAATAATGCCGCAATTTTAAGAATGAATTTGAGCGGTAATACACTAGGCAATAGCGGCAATATCACAATGAGTGGAACGGCCGCATTAACCAGCACGGCAGGCGCTGGTATTACTGATACTTTAAATAACTTGATCACACTCAATGGTACCCATACATTTACTTCAACTACCGCAACCGCACAATTAACGTTAAATGGAAATATTACAAATAGTGCAACTGCTTTGACAATTACAGGTTCAGGAAATACCCTCATTTCAAGCAGTATTGGTGGTGGCGCCGGTGGTATCACAAAATCCGGCACGGGCACATTAACTTTAAGCAACGCAAATACCTATACTGGTAATACCACAATTTCTGCAGGGACTTTACGCGCAACGAATGCTAATGCCTTAGGAACCGTTGGCACTATTTCAATTGCCACAGCATCAACTTTGAGTTTGAATTTAAGTGGTGCAGCCCTTGCTAATGCAAATACGATTACCATGACGGGTACGGCTAGCATTGTCAATAACGTTGCAACTACGTTGACTGATATTTTAAATAATGCCATTACATTAACAGCTGCAGGTACTCCAACGATTACTTCAACTACAGCTGGCGCCACCTTGCAATTAAATGGCAACATCACAAACAATACCGCAGCTTTAACGATTAACGGCGCGGGTGATACAATATTAGTTGGTGTGCTTGGTCCCTCTTCTGGTTCATTAACAAAAGCAGGTGCAGGGACATTGTCACTAAATAGTGTAAACACCTATACCGGCGCAACCACGATTAGTGCTGGTTCTATCAAATTAAATATCAATAATGCAATTGGCGCTTCCGCTGTTAATTTATCAGTCTCTGGTGCTAATTTAAATTTGAATGGGTTTAACGATACGATTGGATCATTAGCAGGAGTTGCAGGAACAACCGTGACATTAGGCTCAGGTACATTAACAACCGGCGGCAATAATACTTCAACCACATTGACCGGAGTGATGAGTGGAAGTGGTAATTTAGTGAAAACAGGCACAGGTACAATGACATTAGCGGGTGCTAACACTTTCCTTGGCACGACAACCATTAATACGGGTACACTTTCAGTTAGTAATGCGAATGGTTTAGGATCAGGCGCAACGCAATCAAGTAGTATTACGGTGACACCTGGTGCTACTTTAAATTTTGCATTTAATGCTACCTTTGGTAACACTAATCTTATTACAGCAAGTGGTACTGGTGCGAGTTCTGTCGGTGCAATAACCAGTAGTACGTCGACAAACACCATTACCAATAATATTCTGTTATCTGGCAATATTACTTTTGGTGGTGCAACCAATTATATTATTAACGGTGTGATTAATGATGGTGGCAATGGTTATAGTTTAACAAAAATTGGCGCAGGCACATTATCATTAGGCGGTAGTAATACTTACACTGGTGCCACACTGATTAATGTCGGTACGCTAAATTTAACCAATGCCAATGCATTAGGTTCGGGCGGCAGTAAATCCAGTAGTATTACAGTCGCAGCAACAGGTGCAGCATTAGGTTTAAATTTCCCAACTAATACGTTAGCAAATAATAATAACATTACGTTAAATGGTACCGGCATTGCAAGTGCTGGTGCCTTAGTTGCATCCACATCGACTGATACACTGTCCAATTTAATTATCTTAGGCAGTAATACGACTATTGGTGGTGCTGCTAATATGATTTTAAATGGTGCCATTAGTGATGGTGGTAGTGGCTTTAGATTAACAAAAGTAGGCGCAGGAACCACAACATTAAATGCAGCCAACACTTACAGTGGCGGCACTACCATTAACACCGGTACTTTAAATATTTTAAATACAAATGCATTAGGTACGCTTGGTAATATTGCAGTAAATAATGCTGCAGTATTGAGCTTTAATTTAAGTGGTAATACACTGGCTAACACTAATACGATTACATTAAGCAATACAGCAGGGTTAACTAATACAGTGGGTGCTGGTTTAACAGATACATTAAGTAATCTCATTGTTTTAAATGGCACACATTCAATTACCTCAACCACAGCAACAGCACAATTATCATTAACCAATAATATCACCAATTCAGCAACTACCCTCACCTTCACAGGTTCAGGCAACACATTGGTGACAGGTATTATCGGTGGAAATGCGGGTGGTATTGCAAAATCAGGCACAGGGACACTTACCTTGAGTAATGCAAACACTTATACCGGTGCAACCAGTGTTACTGCTGGTACATTACGTATCACGGATGCAAATGCTTTAGGTGGTGCAACAGGCGGTACCATTTCTGTTGGTACCAATTCAACGTTAAGTATGAATTTAAATGGCAATACATTAGCAAACACAAATACCATCACATTAACGGGTAGTGCCAATTTAATTGATACGGCAGCATCTGCTGTTACTGATACATTAAATAATCCAATTACTTTAACTGCTGCTGGTACTCAAACTATTACTTCTACCAATGCCGGTGCATTATTTAAATTAACTGGCAATATTACTAATAATACAGCTGCTCTTGCTATCAATGCGGTGGGTGATATGACTATTAGCGGTATTATTGGTGGCGGCTCAGGAAGTGTGACAAAATCAGGTGCAGGCACACTAACATTGCAAGGATTAAATACTTACACTGGGTTAACGCGTGTTAATGCAGGTATTTTAAGTGTTGCCGTGTTAGATAATGGTGGTGTTGCTAGTAACATTGGAGCCTCAAGTAATGCTGCTGCCAATTTAGTATTAGGTGGTGGTACGCTGCAATATACGGGCGCTACGGATACTATTAATCGTAATTTTACATTAGCAACAGGGACAACGAATTCAATTGATGTAACACAAGGCAGCACGAATTTAACCCTAACCGGTGCAAGTACAGCCACAACTGGTGCATTAAGAAAATTGGGTAATGGTATTTTAACGTTAAGCGGTGCAAATCTTTATACCGGATTAACGACTATTTTAGCTGGCACGTTAGCAGAAGGTACTAGTAACGCTTTAGCAACAGGTGCTGTGACCGTGAATGGTGGTACCTTTAATATTGCTGGTTTTTCAGATTCAGTTGGTGCTGTGACATTAACCGATGGTAGTATTTTAGGTACAACCGGTGTACTAACAGGTTCGAGTTTTACGGTACAAAATGGCTTAATTACAGCGATTTTAGGCGGCACAGGTAATTTATCTAAAACCACATCCGGTACAGTAACGCTTTCAGGTTTAAATACTTACACTGGTTCAACGACGCTTAGTGCCGGAACCTTAAGTGTTAGCGTATTAGCAAACGGTGGTGTTGCGAGTAATATTGGTGCTGCCACGACTGCATCGGGCAATTTAGTCTTTAGCGGTGGTACATTAGAATATACAGGCGCATCCACTTCTACCAATCATAATTTTGTGTTGACTACAGCCACTACCACTAATTTTAATATTACTAATGGAGCCGCGAATGTCATATTCACCGGCGCAAGTACTAATACATCCGGTGCATTAACTAAAATGGGTGATGGTCAGTTAACATTAGCGGGTACAAATCTTTATACCGGACAAACTACCGTAAATGATGGTGTGTTAGCAGAAGGTATTACCAATGCATTGTCATCAGGTGTCGTTACCATTGATGGTGGTACATTTGATATTGCAACATTCACCGACACCGTTGGTACAGTGACATTAATTAATGGTGATATTATTGGTTCAACCGGTATTTTTAGAAGTACGAGTTTCTTATTACAAAATGGTAATGTCAGCGGCAATATCGGTGGTACTGGCGGTGTGGCAAAATCAACAGCTGGTACGGTTCTATTATCTGGTAATAATTCTTATACAGGTGCGACAAATGTTAATGCCGGTATTTTAGAAATTGCGGCTAATACTAGTTTAGGCACAACAAGCAGTACTACTGTTGCAACCAATGCCGAATTGAATTTTTCATTTAGTAATGCCACGTTAACCAATACAAATACCATTACATTAAACGGAACTGGTTTAGGCAATGGTGCGTTGAATTTATCCGGCGACAATATTACTTTCAATAATCCACTCACTATTAATTCGGCAGTTACAATTGGTGGTGCTGGTAATGGCACCATGGTAAGTGGTGGTACCATCAGTGGTGCTAATTCATTAACAATCTCTTTACCAAGTGCTGGCATGACATTAAAAACAGTCACCTTAACAGGTGGAAGTAATTTAGATATGAATGTGAATGGTAATATTTCACAAACAGGTATTTTCACAATCAGTGGTACCACCGATTTAACAGCTAATAATGGCGCAATTAGTTTATCGCAAAACAATCAATTTTCAGGTGTTGTATCATTAACCAATTCAGGTCTTAATGATGTTAATATCAATAATGCGATTGACCTAACTTTAGGTATTGCAAATATCGGTAATAAATTAACAGCAACTACCAGTGGGACCTTAGCGCTTGCTGGTAATTTAACAGCTGATGCAACAGGTGATTCTATCGTGTTATCGAGTGCGCGATTTGATAATACCGGTGCTTATACTTTATCACCTGGTGTTGATGGTAGATTTTTAATTTGGTCAAGTAATCCAAGTCCATTTAGCGGCCCGACACCTGATGTGTTAGGCGGTATTACTTACGATTTCAAACAATATAATGCAACGTACAATGTCACACCGGTCGCAGGCACAGGTAATGGTGTGTTATACACATTGAGTCCGCAAATTACCATTTCATTAATTGCAAACCCTACACCTTCAAAAGTGTATGATGGTTTATTTACGGGGGCACCTTTGTTGACGAGTAATTATGCTGCCTCCGCCGGCGTTGATGGAGATGATATTAGTGTCACCGGTGCGCCAACATCAGGTGTTTACGCTAGTAAAAATGTAGGTACTAACATTCAAGTGACGGTGAGTGGTTTAACCAATAGTAATATTGATGCAACTAATGGAAGTGCGATTGTGTATGGTTATACCTTAACAAGTGCGAATGCAACAGGTTTGATTGGTGAAATTACACCTGCAACCCTTACTTATTCAGCCGATTTAGCATCACGTGTGTATGGTGCTGCAAATCCTGCCTTTACCGGTAGTGTTAGTGGTTTTGTTAATGGAGAAACGCAAGCATCCAGTACAACAGGTGTGTTGAGTTTCACTTCCCCTGCTTTAAATACGAGTAATGTTGGGAGCTATGCAATCAATGGCTCTGGATTGACTGCTAATAATGGCAATTATGTTTTTGTACAAGCACCAAGTAATGCAACAGCATTAACTATCACGCCTGCAACACTCACCACTTCGAATGTCATTGCTAATAATAAAAATTATGACGGTAATACAACAGCTACTTTAAATTTAGCGAGCGCAACTTTAAATGGCGTATTGTTTGGAGATAATGTGAATATTGATCCGGTTGGATATAATGCAAACTTTGCAACACCCGATGTTGGTACGAATATTCCAGTAAGTGTAATGAACTTAGGATTAATAGGCACTGCTGCTGCAAACTATACATTAGTGCAACCAGTCGGTTTGGCGGCTGATATTATTGCTGTCAGCCCACCCGTGCCACCAACACCGGTTATCATCAATGACTTAGCCTTTGTGAATGTTATCTTCCCAACTGAATTTACAGGCAAGAACCCTAGTTTATTTGGTTTAGGTAAGACTTCTTTAGTCGAGATGTACAATGGCATGCCTGATACGTTCGCAGAGCTAGGCGCTTATACACGTATCTCAGATGACTGTGTTAAAGTCGGGGCGTTCGTCACTATCTGCTCAAGGCGCTAATCTAACTTCTTGGAAATTAAGCATTTCTTATGGTTTGACAAAATATGGTCAAATAGTGTAAATTATGTACAGTTCAAACTAACTATATTGAGGTTTAGGTAATGAAAACGCGCGATGAAGTGATTGCACATATTATTAAGGTGTTTGAGTGGTTCGAAATGCCAACTGAAGAAATTAAAAATGTGCGCGATGAATTGAATGAGTGTGATGGTGAGTCTGCTTTGGGGTATTAAATATTACTTGTCATGCCAGAAGCGCTTTTAAACCTGCCCGTGAACGGGCACGCACACGGGCACGTTCACGTTTAAAAGCGCTAATATTATTTACTAGCCGACGCCTGCAATTTATTCCCTTCCACCATCTTAAACGCCTTATCAATTTCCGGTAAATTAATTAATAAAAATTTACGTAGATAAGTATTTAACGAATTTACTTCTGCATCTTTCGGTAACATTTTTGCATCTTCGCTTCCTGAACGAATGATTTCTTTCAGTGCGATTGAAAATGGTATTTCACCCTTCATGGCTTCTTGAATAATTTGTAAATGCGATTCGATGGTAGGTGGTAACTCTGTTTGTCTACGATCAAATAGTTTTCTCGGAAGTTGAGGCCAAGTTTGCGCCAGAATGTATTTTTGTATCGCTAGTAACAATTGATACGCTTCATCTTCAGTCTTAAATGTTTGACCAACGGGGATGTGCGGCGTTGAAGTAGCATTAACAGCTGTTAATTGATTATTTAAAATAATATTAATTTGTTCATCCACAATACTTTGGATGATGTTGCGTTTTCTATTATCTTTCACATCGACTAACAATAATTTTTGTAGCATCGCAATATAGTTATCCGATAATTTATAAACTAAGCGACTAGTATCAGGACACGAAAATTGATGTAAATTTTCAAAATCGACATAATATCTAAATAAAGATTGGTTGATTTCTTCTAGTGCATCTTCTAACGCATTATTCGCTTTGCCATCTTTTATAAGGCTATGTAAATCATCCATGCACTTTTTAGTGTTGTCACGCAAGATGCGCGCTAATATTCGAAAATGTGCATTTTTTTGTTTTAATTCCGCAGATAAATTTAATGATTGTTCAGAGATGTTAGTGGCAAAATTATTTAATTTTCGAGAAATCAATGCAGAAGACATGGAATTATCGCGATCCGCATTTAATGGCGAATGAATGATTTCTCTTGCTAACAGTAATACAGCAGGCGAAATAACATTCACAATACAAGATTGTAGTAAACCAGCTTTCATTTTTGCATTTTTATTTAAATCTTGTTCACCTGTTGCATCTAACACTTTAATTAATTCAGGGAATAAGTTACCGTCGGTATCAAAAAAATCATTCACTAAACGATGCAATAGTAGTTTTTGAAAAGCAGCAAACTTTTCATCAAACGTTTCTTCGTCAATGTCGCCATTTGGATTAATACATTGCTTTATCAAGTTTAATAACGGTGTGATATATCCTGGCAAGCTAACTTCATTCACTAATCTTGAAACATAACCTTCAGGATTTAAATTTGCATTTAAAGTCATTTTATTGATTAATATATCAGTTGCAATATTTGAAAAATATTGACGTGAAATATTATCGTAAACATACACAGTTGGATCAAGTGATCGAACTTGGTTGCTATCGAATAGGCAGTGTTCAGCTTTGAAATGATTTCCTGAAATATAAGGCACTTTATCGGTAGGCCCTACTTTAAAGACTAAACGTTTAGTATTAAACCCACCTTTGGCAAGTTGTAAGCGTTTTGCCGCAACGCCGCGTACGATGGCTACTTTGTCAATGATGTTGCGTATTTTTACAGTATTTTCAGCGGTTAAGGTAATATCGTCAGATTCTTTATTTTGACTTTCATGCATACTTTTACGTAGGGATGTTGTTTCTGATAAAATTTCAAGAATGAGATCACCCATTTCGTTAGACATGGCACCAATTGAAATTAAGTGGGCAATGGTTTTATTAGCTTTAACGTGAGAATAATCTTGACTGGTAAAACCATATTCACGGCGTAAGGCCGCTAAAATAAAATCAATGGGTCGCAAACAATCGCGTTTTAAATTGATGATACCAGCAGTGGGCGGTCCTTTGAAATCAATCACAGCTGCTTCATAAAGTGCATTGGGTGAAGCAAATTTTCTTAATTGTTTATCCGTGTTCATCGCGGTTTGTAATTCAGTCAGTAATTCTCGGCGACCTAAAACAGCAACAGCAGATTGCATGGTGTTAACATAAGTGCTTGGGCTGCCGCATTTATCTGAATTTAGAAAATCAATTAACGAAGGAATGGTGCCATTACAATTTGCAACATTCATGCCAAATAAATCAGGGCAAAACTGATTTGTTTGTTCTTCCACCCGTTGAATTAAATTGATCATTTTAACTAAGTAGGGTTTCATGCGGGATTCATCAGCATCGGTTGCATAAATAGCAAAGCTATCAACATCGCTATATTGTGTTGCTTGCAATTTGGCGATCGAACCTGAAATACAGACGCAGATTTTTTTTCGATCTAATTGATACGCTTCAAACATATCAGTAAACATTAATCTAAATAATTCAGTCATCCAACGAGCAGTATCTTGAGAGGGGTTACTAGATTGTTTGATGCTGTTTGAGGCATTTTTGATATAGTCAACATAGATCGCCAATTGCGCTTTGGCATCTTCTGGCAATTTGTCAGTTGGATGCATTTGGTGGTCGAGTAGTAAAGAGTCAAAAACAAAGCATTTTGCGCGAGCTTTCATTGTGCCACCCCTGATTTTCTTTATTATCAATATGTTATTATTTTTATAGTGATTGAAACCCAAATCAATTATAGCATAATAAATACTCTAAAATACATAGTATTATCATTAATTAACCATATTTGCTTGTTCTTGGTAATTAGTTTAACGTAACTAGAAAATCGGAGAGCAAAACCACATGTCTTTTACTCAAGATAAATTTTTCATCCTGGCTGTTGTTGTGTTGTTTTCTACTTTGATTTATTTTCTAGCACCAGTATTAACGCCCTTCTTAATTGCATTTTTTTTAGCGTATTTAATGAACCCGCTGGTTAATAAATTAATGAAATTACGCTTATCGCGTGGTTTTAGTGTTTGGCTGGTTTTCAGTGTTGTATTTGCGATATTAACCGTTGGCATTATGTTGTTTATTCCATTCATTGAAGATCAAATCAATTTATTCATTGAGCAAATTCCTACTATCATCACTTGGATTCATGATTCACTAGATCCATTGATTGCACATTATTTAAATATCAATCTAGATGCAATCGATGTGCCGGCGATGAAAAAATTGGTTGTTGATAATTGGTCGAAAGCAGATGGTTTAGTAAATTGGTTTTTTAAATATATTTTCAAATCGGGATTTAAATTATTTGAATTGTTGATGAATTTATTATTAATACCGGTTGTAACAATTTATTTATTATTTGATTGGAATAAACTGATAAACAGTTTACATAATTTTATTCCTCGCCGTATTGAGCCTACCATTGTTAAATTAGTGCGCGAATCCGATAGCGTTTTAAGCGCTTTTTTACGTGGGCAATTGTTAGTGATGTTAGCGTTGGGATTAATATACGGGTTAGGTTTAAGTTTAGTTGGCTTACAAATGGGTTTGTTAATTGGCTTGGTAGCGGGTTTGCTTGGCATTGTTCCCTATCTAGGTACCATCGTTGGTATTGCTGTCGGTATTATTATGGCAATGATTCAATTTGGTAGTTTATCATCGGTGTTATTAGTGAGCGCGGTATTTTTGTTTGGCCAAACGCTCGATCATATTTTCTTAACACCAAAATTAGTTGGTGACCGCATTGGCTTGCATCCTGTTGCTGTCATTTTTTCGGTTTTGGCAGGTGGTAGTTTGTTTGGATTCATAGGGGTTTTATTAGCGCTGCCGGTTGCAGCGGTGTTATTGGTTTGGTTGCGGTATTTAAACAGCCAGTATCGGGATAGTGCGCTTTATAAGACGAGATAAATGTAGCCTGGACACGCTTTTTGTGTCCGGGGCTTTTGGGTTGCCGGAGAAAAAACCCCCGGACACAAAAAGCGTGTCCAGGCTACATTCATTCCGGGATGACATTCGATTACACCTTTTCCCATGCGCTAACATCAGCTGCTTTTTCAAGCAACTCAGCTTTCACCTCTCGCCACGCTTGCAAATGCGGTGTTTGGCTGTGTAAGCCGTGTGCTGCTTTATCAACCCAGTTTTCATAAAACATGAATTTTGCTGGGTTTTCGAGTGATTGATGTAAGTCGTAATTCACGCACCCTACTTCTTTTAAAGTCGGTGCAATTAAAGTGGTTAACACTTCTTTTAATACTTCTTCTTTGCCAGGTTTGGCAGTGAAAATAGCTAAAATGGTATATGGCGTTTTTGTGGTTGTCATGATTTATTCGCTCGTTAGAAAAAACAAAAGGTAAGAAAGTGCCATTATTACAAAACCAACCACGATCATCCACCAAAACGTACTCAAAAATAACCCATACCCACTAAACTAAAAAATATTGTGCAGGAAAGAATACTAGTGTCCATTCGTTACTCCATTGTTGACGCGGTTAATCGGTTGAACTGCTATTCCATCCTTTTTTTTCTGAGAAAATAAATTACTATTAGCATCATAGGTTACTTCTTCATTAATATATTTACGCATCAGTTGCAATACGACGGGACCATTATTCATCTTGAGTAATGTGCTGCCCATGACGCTATTACGATCTAAGCAAATCTGGATTAAGCGAGCAATCGTATCAGGGGAATCATTTTTTTTGATGGCATCAAAAATGTGTGCGGGAAAATGATTGATTAATCTATTCGAAAAATGCGTTGCAATGGTTTCAATGGAGTTTTGATCCGATAAACTTTTAAAACGCAAATGGCATTGTTCTACTTCTTGCGCTGAAAGTAACGCAAGTAATTCTAAGGATTTATTCATATCATTAATAGCAGCTGTTAAGTCTTCATTTTTTTCAAAAATCAAACCCCGGAAATAATAAATTAAAATAAGTTCTATTTTATTAGTATCCGTTGGCGTGTATAATTGAAATGCGCCTTTTGCATAAATAAGTGCTGCTTTATAGTTTTGATCGTGTGTGGTATCTCGCAGAAAGAAAAGCGCATCGCGAAGCCATTTCATCGCATCTGTGCTCATATTGGGTGGCGGGAGTTTGCTAATGAGTATATTGTCGTCGCTAATATTAACTAGACGATCACAGATATCTTTTAGCGTGCCTTTTTGCAAGCTGCAGGGTGTGCCAAATCGTGAGGCATACATTCTAGTACCAAGGCAAGTATGTTTTTCTTGGCAACGTCTTAATAAAAATCTTTCGGAGTTTTTGCATTCCACTTTTTTGATGGCTTCAAAGATAGTATTTTTTTCATATTGTGATAAAAAATTACGAAATTGGTCTAATATCGAATTAATGTCATCAACGGATGCACTCTGTTCTGCCAGCATAAAAAACAAAATGGCATTCGTGATGCCATCTTTCAATTTGCTCAAGTAAAAACCTTCAGCAATGGCCGCATATGTTTTTGCTAAATTAAAATCAGGATAAGCAGTAGGTGTTCGTTGATAATGCGTTAGTGCTAATTTTGCAGCAGCCAATGCTTCTGGAGGGCTAAAATCAGTGGTTGTTAAATAAGTCTTAGCACATTCAAACCAAAAATCGGCTGTTGAATCACGTCGCTGCACTTAATAGCTCCTGAAAACGCCCATATTACCTTTGCTAACAGGATAGTTAAATATTTTTTTTAAAAGTCTTATTTTCTCGTTCTTGTAAAAAATCACTGACACCAGGATGGATATGAATAGACAATTTATCAGGATTTGGGAAAATTTTGCGAGCGATCAGTCGCGTATTATCTTGATAATTTTCATCGACCGTGCCTTCACCCGCCATTTTGATGGTTTTTTTGATGGTCCCATCATAATGTACTAATTCTAACGGTACTCTTGGTAATAACGTTGGCAAGTTGGTAATGACTGCTTCGAGCGGTTTTAAAATTTCAATATCAAGATCATCTAACATTTTAAAAGCAACTTTATGTTTAATATTATTGTATGCAATATGATGTATCAATAAATAGAGCAACATAAATTTGCTTTTATCGTATTGGTAGTTTGTGGGTTGATACAGAATGCTAGTGACCACGCGCATTTCTTCAAACGTGGAACCCAGTGGCTTGTTATCTGCAATATCAGTTAAATTCACTTTTTCAACGATGATTTTTTTATTGGGTAGGAGTGGCGCTAAATGTGCTGCTAAAATGCCAATATCATGAGTAAATTTACCAGTACGATTTCTTATCATGCCATTAAATTCAACCTCAGGTGATTGTCGATTTGAACTAATTGCCAGAATGAGAGTGTCAAAATCATGTTGGCATTCAAGGACATACTGAATCAATTTACTATTGCTCATAATGCCTAAACGGTCGAAAAACTTTGGGTAAATGGTACGAATGGCGTTTGCAACATTATTTGATTGATAGTTGTAAGCTTGAAATTTTTCTGCTGCGTTATCGCTGACAAATGTATTTTCAACTTGTAAACGCATCTCGCGATCATCATAGGCACTGATGTCTAGCTTTTCTAGCTTTGTTAGCATTTTTTCAAAAAAGTCTTGGATGCTCTTTAAAACATTTTCTCGTTCATCTTCTTTTGCTGCTTTTAATTTAGTTGCATGGTGTAAAATTTCGACACCATATTCTGCCGTAACATAAATGAGGCGTTTAATATAAAATTCAGAATTATAATAACTGCCATCGGCATCTAATAAGAGAGCAAGAATATTTTCGGTGGCGTTGTGTGAGAACATGGTATCCTCGATTGATTGTGTTCCGAGTTGTTTTAAATGTGCGCTTCGCGCGCCATTATAACCCGGGTTGCAATAAAAAACATTGGTAGTCCTTCCCACGCTTTTTGTGTCCGGGGTTTTTGGGTTGTCGGAGAGAAAAACCCCGGACACAAAAAGCGTGTCCAGGCTACATAACAACCCCTGTATCCAGGTCACAGTGTACACAATCTAACCCCTTGGCAGAACAACCCTTTCAAGATATTCTCTCTGTTTAAAACCTGCGAGGTGAGCAATGTGGGCTCAATTTTTTACCATCGGCACCTTACTACTTTTATCGGCCATGTTACCAGGGCCTGATTTTGCGATTGTCACCAAAAACGCTGTTTTATATTCTCGTCGCGCCGGATTGTGGACATCGTTTGGTATTGCAAGTGCCTGCATGATTCATGTTACGTATTGCATGTTGGGTTTAGCTTTAATTATTTCGCAATCGGTTTTTTTGTTTAATACGATTAAATATATTGGCGCCATTTACTTAATTTATATTGGTATTCAATCATTCCGCAGTAAAAGCGCGCACATAGCTGAAAATACCTCGGGAAATAGCAAAAAGCACATTTCAAATTTTGCGGCTTTTCGTCAAGGATTTATGTGTAATTTACTAAATCCCAAAGCGACTTTATTTTTTCTTGCCTTATTTACCGCGGTTGTTAAAACGGATATTCCCCTGCAGTGGCAAGTGATTATTGCAACAGAAATGTTTTTGATTATTTTAATGTGGTTTTCTACGTTAACCTTCATTTTATCGCATGCGCCCGTATTGCGTTGGTTAAATAAAGCAGAAACTTTTTTACCGGCCGTTTTGGGCGTTTTTTTAGTTGGATTTGGCTTGGCATTAGCATTATTTTAGCCTAATATAGCGCTTCTTTCTGGTGCAATGGATTGTATCTGTACATCCCTCAAGGATGAATTACATACATTATTGAGGCTGAAAATGAAAAAAACATTACAAGCAGTCGCACTAGTCATCGCTTTATTTGCAACCAACTTAACGTTTGCTGCAGCAATGCAAAATGTCACCATCCAACCATCTATTGATGATGCTTTAAAAGCAAGAACCGATGTCCTTAAAAAAGCAAAACAAGGAGCAGCATCACTTGCCGCAAACGCATCTACTAATAATGACACCTATATTGTGGTTATCAACTACACAAACGACAACGTTAATGTTTCCTTCCCAACACAACGTGTGCAATTAACCACAAAAACAGCCGCACGTTATGAAAAAAATAATTATAGTGGCACCACGTACATTGAACTCAGCAACCCTAACGGTGTTGTTTTCTGGAGTGGTAATGTTGGCTACCATGATTTAGTGTCTGTGTATGTTTCAAATAATCAATACGTTGTTTACGATACAAAATAAACTTAATTTAAGGAATTTTTTTATGAAATTAATTAGCAAAATGGCCATCATTGCCTTGTCAGTGTTATCAATCACTGGTTGCGTAGAAGATGAAATCGCAACTACGACAACAACACCACCAGCGCCAACCGGTGAAGTTTATTACAATGATGGTTCACGCCAAGTGACAACAACAACTGAAATGACGAGAACGAATGTTTCTTCAAATTCCGTTCAACGTCATAGAAGACATCGTCATCACATGAACCAACCAGGTGCTACGACTGTGACCCAAACAGCTGTTTCACCGGATGATGGTTCAGAAACAGTAACCACAACACCAGCTGCACCAAGATAACCGTATACGTTATCCGGGCGTCCGTCCCGCGGTTTGTCCGCGGGACCCACCCTGACACAAAAATATCATTTCCCTGTCATCAAATTGTAATATCCCTTTTTATACAATGAGCGCCTCTAAACCATAAAGAGATTTGCAATGATGAGATTCGCCAAATTACTAGCTTATGTGACCCAACATCATATTGGCCATAAATCCAGTGAGAAAGTATCTCCTCCTTCTTTACCGTTAGATGCTTGGGAAGATAGTCTGCAAACAAGCGAAAAAATAGCCGAATTAGAACGTTTTTTTGAAAAAAGTTTCCAAGCAACTCATATTGGCCAGAGAGATTTAATTGAGTTAATGGGTAGTGTGTTGGAGTCATTAAAGCAAACTCTTCGTTTTGAAGTGAATACCCATCAACCTGCTGCTGTGTCATTGCCAGGGACTGTTCTGAAGCGCGCAAATTTACCGTCAATGACCCAGACTTTCGCGCAAATATTGACGACGTTTCGTTCGCCAAAAGCAACCAGCGAACCCTCTTTTCAACAGCATCTGATTCCTCGTGAAGAAATTTTTGCATGGTACGAAAGATACGCTTATCTCGATAGCATGACAGCCGCGCGTCAACATGCGATTGACAAGAATATTGCCCTATTTGAGTATATGTTGCATAACATGCCGTCACATCCTTCACCTGTTTTGTTGCAAGATATCACAAATGTTGCAACCATTATGTTTCAAAACAACCGCATATTAAATTTACAACCAAGCGAGCAATTACTTCATCTTGGTTATTTGCAAAGTATGGACGAGACATTGAATGCGCGTATTCTTGTATTACAAAAAAAAGAAAAGATCGATACAGTTAAATTTGCTTTAAAAATGATTGGTGGTTGTATCGTTGCGACTGCCATTGTTGCGACGATTGTTTGTATTGCGACGCCGGCTGTGCCGTTAATGTTGGCATTATCGGCATCTGCTTTAATATGGGCGAGTGTTGAAGGTGGCGCTAGTCTTATTGCTGCGATTACGGCGGTGACATTAGGCTCGATGAAGATAAGATCGCTAGTACGCAAGGATGACTATTCATTAACCTTGAATAAAGCAATGCAGCATAATTTGCGATTATTTGCGTCGCAAGTTGATAGAAGACCTCCTCCTTCAGCGGAAAAACTAACAGTATTAGTCCCAGTCCCGTAAAGCCCAATGGATCCAGAATGTAGCCTGGACACGCTTTTTGTGTCCGGGATGACAGTTAGATGCAACAAAGCCGTCCTGGCTACTTAACCCAAATACGAATATCTACCGGTAAATGATCTGTTACCGCACTCTGACCACGACTGACATTTCTACGAATTTCAGCCAAACCATCTAACGTTCCCATTTTAGGGAAAAGTGTATAATCAAATCGAGCAGTATTCGCAGTTTGATCGTCTTGCCACTTATCGGTGCCCCAAGTTGGTGCTTCAACTTTGATATCAGGAATTTTTCCAGGCGCAGGCTGATTATTCTTTTCACGATCTTTACGCATCTTACGTTCTAATATAATACCTTTATCTGCAAAAGGTCCATGACACCATGTGCCGGATGGCTCTATGAGATTGAGTGCATTTAATGCTGTATTATCATGGGCAAGAAAATGCGGTTGAGTTCCAGGTTTTCTACGTCCAAACTGGTCATGATCTTTGAAAAATGGATCGACAAAATTATTTTTCATAAATTCTAATACAGGCGCTTCTGCTTGTCCGACCGGCAAAACATTGTTTTCACCCCAGGCCGTGACATGTGATGTATTTAAATCACCAACTAATATTTGATGGACTTCTTTATCTTTATCATTTGCCGCTTTTCTATCAGCGGACATAACTGCTTTCACACGTTTTAATTGAGCCAATCGTGCTTGCGCCCTATCTTGACCAATTAATGCTTGAGTATGAATGTTGTAAATGCAAAGTTCACCTTGTTCAGTATCGATTTTCACTTTCAGCATCCCACGCGGCGAAAATCGTTCAGGCCCCAGCATTCTTTCAAAACGTTCAAAATCCGCTGAAAGAATTGGATATTTACTAAATACCATCGCACCACTATTAAAACCAGAAAGACAAGGTGCCACATTATGGATAATGTAGGGATATTCGTTTTTCAAGCCTTCGCACAATGTGCGGGTTGCATCTTCATGAAATGATTCTTGGAAACAAATCACATCAGGTTTTTTCGAATCATTTGTAATACTAGTTACTAATTCTTTTGCGCGTTGATTAACATCACGTAAGTCACCGAGAATACTCATGGTGGATGTCACAAAACCGAGATTTTGTGTGCGAATTTGTAATGGTTGGTCTTTTGATAATTCTGGTTTTTCTGCAACCACTCGACTCACCATCACATTAGCAATAGGACGGAATACATGTGCAATTGCTCGCAAAGGAAAACCAAACATCGCAGAAACAATGGAAAAAGGAATTAAAGTAATCACACCAATGGCTGCAAAAAATCGAATAGCTGTATTGCGTAACACGCTACCTTTATTAGCACCAGGCGACGGTTGCACAATGCGTGCTAACAGTTGGCCATTCCAACGTAAGGGATACATAATTGTTTCGGCAACAGCATGCGAACGTTTTGCGTGATCAGAGGTATGCGTACGATATTCACTCGATTTATCTTCCAGTGTAATACTAGCTTGATATTGCGTTGGATACACTAAATGCGCTGTTTTATTTTTCATAATTATTTATATAAATTATAAAGAGATTTTATTAAGGCAATATTAAAATTAATAAATAAAAAAGGCTTCTTTCTTAAGGTTTTATGAAGATTCTATGGCGTATTGCCATTATTCATTAAATCAATCCAAAACCCCAAACAACCTACTCACCATACCCGCTCTTCAGCCCCGGTTTATTTGCAACTCAAAAAAAACCCGGACACAAAAACGTGTCCGGGCTACTGTTGCGATGATGCGGTTTTTAGCGACTTAACTTATGCCTTAGGGCTGCTAAGTGGTAAATTAAGGCCTTTTAATACTACAACGACACGATCTGTTGGAGCGTCGTGACGCCACATCGTACCGTATTTTGCTTGACGTGCTGCTAATTCTGTCTTGGTAGACGAGAATCGCTTAGTAACAAAAAGAAAAGCATCATATAAATATTTATACCATGTTGCGTTGCGATGCTGATTTAACGTTTTATATGCTTCAGTTCTTAGTTCAGCATTTTTTGTTGGTTCATCTTTGCTTGGATCATTTATAATTTCTTTTGCTTTTGTACAATAAGCATTAACTGCATCCATATAACCTTTTGCAAGTTTTTCATGCTTAGCAATGACTTCACAATTTTTCTTAAATATCTCTAAGAATGATAATTTTAGTTGTGAATCTTGTACTTCTTTGGTGACACTTGTATCATCTATGATTGCAGTTGCTTTTGCGTGATAAGCATTAACGCCTTCCATAAATGATTTTGGAAGTTTCTTACGCTTAGAGTATGTTTCGCAATCTTGTTTAAAGGTATCTAATACTGTTATGCGACTATCAATCGCAGGGATTGCAGCAACTGCTGGGCGCAATGCATTAGGATCTTTAATTGCGATAGGCAACTTACTAAAAAGTTCTTGAACATTTAAGCCTGATTTCGAATCAATTTTTTCATGAGCGTAAATGCGTACTTTATCATCTTTGTTATTTTCGGCAATGAATGCTGAGATTTCTTCGTCAGTAACAGCATCTTCTGCTTTTTCGGTTTCAGCGTGGGTGCTGACTAAAATGATGGGAGTTGCTTTATCAATCAATTTGTTATTCATTAAGCTTTGTAAATTCGCAAACGTTGATCGATCGTTTGGATTGAAAGCTAATAAAATGACACCCGTATCGGATGTATATGTGCTTTTTAATTCGGTACCGTGGACATCGTATACACGAAATTCAACGTCATTTTCACCATCTTTCAAAGCAATTACACTGGGACTTACGCCGTCGTTTTCTTCATAGTCTTCAACATCAAATGCTTCGCCTTTAAAATTTCTGACTAAGCTGGTTTTACCAGATTTACGTTCACCGATAATAAGCACTTTAGTTTTCATGGGTAAATTACCTTTATATTGTTATTAAAGGCATTATATTTGGGCAAGATTAAGGGAGCATTAAGAAAATTATTTTTTCGAATTAAAAGGCAAAGTTGACTATTATATGATCAATGTAGCCTGGACACGCTTTTTGTGTCCGGGATTGTTGCATCTGGACGCATCTGTATACAACCACCCCGGACACAAAAAGCGTGTCCAGGCTACTTTTTATCGGAGAATTTCATGCTGTCGCGATTGCCTAATACGGCACGGGCTAGGGTTTGTGAGACTTCGCCTTTTGATACTAGTGTTTTCATATAAGTTTCAAGCGTAAACATACCCAGATCACCACTGGTTTGAATGGTGGATTCAATATGTGAACTACGACCTTGTGCAATCAAATGACGAATGGCAGGGGTTGCAAACATGACTTCAAATGCAGCCACACGTCCTACTTTCGCACTTTTCACCAAAATTTGACAAATGATGCCTTGAATACATTCCGATAACATATTACGAATACGATCACGCTCTGAGCGTGGAAAAATATCAATGATGCGATTAATCGTAACCGCTGCAGAACTTGCATGCAGTGTTGATAATACTAAGTGACCCGTTTCTGCTGCCATCAATGCTAAGCGAATCGTTTCTAAATCCCGCATTTCACCTAACATAATGACATTTGGGTCTTGACGTAATGATGAGCGCAATGCTGCCGAAAAACTTTTCGCATCTCTACCTACTTCTAATTGCGTAATCGATGCTCTTTTGTTTTTATGAATATATTCGATTGGGTCTTCAATGGTAATCACATGACCACCGCGATTCGTATTAATATAATCAATCATCGATGCCAGCGTCGTACTTTTCCCCGAACCAGTCGGGCCTGTCACTAAAACTAAACCATAAGGCAACATTAATAATTTTTTTAAACTAGGCGGTAATTGCAATTGATCGAATGTAGGCACAACAGCCGGTACAATACGAATAATACCTGCGATGCCATTAATTTGATGAAATACATTTAAACGAAAATTACCAAGATCAGGATAATAAAGCCCCATATCAATTACTAAGTCATGTTCAAATTCATTTTTTTGATCTTGATTCATGGTTGAAAGTAAAATTTCTTGCGTTTGCTGATCAGTCAATACGGGAAAATTTTTACTTTGAATGAGTTCACCGTCAATACGTAACAACGGCGGCATGCCAGGAATAACATGAATATCCGATGCGTGACTGGTAAGCCCTAGTTCCAGAATAGTTTTTATCGATATTTCCATAAAAAAGCCTTAATCATCCTGAGCTTATATTGTAGCACTTAATCTTAGGCTGATGATTTTTTAATTGTTTTCATATAGATACATTTTACAAATTTAACTAATGCGCTGCACACGCATTTTGTGTCCGGTTTGGTTTTTTGGCTTCAAAATGTCATCCCGGAAATTTCCGCAGGAAATTGTCCGGGATCCACCCATAAAACTTTACAGAACTTATTTTATGTTTAATACCTCCGTGGATCCCGGACATTTTTACCAAAAAGCGGTAAAAATTCCGGGATGACAATCCGAAACGTTAATTTTTACGAGACGCTCTTCTTCGGAATGTTGTTGCGGGATTATTGGAATCAGCATTTGCCGAACCTGCAGGTTGAAAGGTAGTAAATTGACTATTGGTTAATGAGGCGATATTTGAGCCGCTTACATTGCGGCGTAAAGAATGTCTCGCGGTTCTTTGGGCATCAGGATTTTGCACGGGCATATTTAAACATTCTTTTATAGCGGCAAGATCTGAACGAACGGCTGCCAGTTCAGCACTAATTAAAAAAGCGAACTCATTGCGTTGCGCTGTTAGTTCAGCGTTGATCAAGGCAAGCTGTTCGTTATTTTTATTTTTGGTGTAAATAGTTTTATGCGATTTATCATCATGTTTTTTGGAAAAATAATTATACGTGTAAAACGCAACAGCACCGATAATGCCGCATAATATTGCGCCGCCTATTAACCACCCAATAGGCGTTGCACCTAATGCGAAACCAGCGGTTGACCCTAGTACTAAGGTATAACCTAAGGCGCCCAGTGAAATGCCGGGAACCGCCCCCGATGCAAACCCCGTTAAGCAACCAAAAATCATGGTCGCTGTTTCTTTGGAACTAGTTAAATCACCGATTCTTTCATTTAAGGCGCCTATTAACAAGTTTTCAACAGAAGCTTTCGAGGATGCGAGCTCAACGCACTTTTTTTGCAGTTCAGCGGTGTTGGTTTTAGCGCGTAATCTTGCTGTAAATCGAGAATTTCTTTCTCTTATTTCTTCTTGAATGATCGTTTTTAACGGGTTAATTTTATCAAAAGCTAACCGACCATTTGGTGTGTATAAATCGCCTCTAGCATAAACACCGTTTCTTTTAAAAAATCCCTTATTTCGAATGCAAACCGCAGTTAGTACTATTTGTTCTTCAGGTTTTAATTTAGGTAAAATGCGTCTTAACCAGGAGTGTAGTACTGCTCTGGTGATGGGTTTGCCACCTTCAGTCGTGGGTAAAACTAATCTTGGATCGGTGTGAATTTTAATTTCATCTCTTTCAGCATTTAAAAAATAATCATCATTAATATAATGCTGGCAAAGAATATGTTTTTTATCAGATCCACTCACGCTATCTGTAAAGATATGCATTTCGAATTTTTCCCTGTGAGAATTTCAGCCTCAATCGGGGGGGTATTATATACATAAGAAGTAGCCTGGACACGCTTTTTGTGTCCGGGGGCTTTTCTCAACGACAACCCAAAAAACCCGGACACAAAAAGCGTGTCCAGGCTACTTTTATTGGTGTTTGGGTCGTTTATTTGGGTTGTCAGTGGTCGAAGACGTTGTTGGATTCGGTTCTCCGTCATCTACCCAAATCGCAGCAAAGCCAGGCGCGCGTTTTAGCTTAGGTTTTTCTCTGTTGGCAGCATCTAACGCTGTATGCATTATTTCTTGAGTTTTATACCAAGGCTTTTTTAATTTTAATAAATCATTAATACATTTTTGTTGAATGGAAAAATGTTTTTTGGCAGCCTTATCTGCAACATCACCCGAACCATGTCCATCGAAGATAGAAAGTGAAAGCGCCGTATCGGTTGCAATGCCTGGCGTGGTCACTATTTTACTATTTGGTAAAGCCGCGATTAATAGTGAAGTATTATCACCATTAATTTGTTTTTCTAATAATTGTTTTGCCAGTAAATCAGATTGAATGTTATTTTCAGGTCGATTTAATGTTTCGATTAATACTTCATCTGCTTTTTTGTTTTTAGCCGCAGCAAACCCATCAGAACGAACAATCACTCGAAAATTTTTAGCACCAACTAAATGCGCGTAGCTGTAAATATTAATACTGGGTCTATGCAGTAAACCATGCTCCTCAAAAGCATTATCCCCTAATGCCCGAGTTAGCAATAATGCACCACCCATACGATAATATTTTTTTTCCTCGCCGTTTACATTTTTAATGATTTGCTCAACAGGAGGGTGACCTGCTCTTATTAATCTTGTTAATTCATTATTGTTTTCTAATTGATGTAGGCAAGAATGCAATTGAACAACATGAGTTTTACCATCGCGATCCTCATATGCAAACCAAGCTTCGCTATCACCCAATTGTGTTGTCACAATTCGTTGGTTTGCTAAATCAACAGTAATATTCGTATAAGTAGAACCTTCGTTTTTAGTCGCATCAACGCATTGTTGCTGTAATTGCGCAGTAACTTGGCGCGCAACATCGTATAATTCATTATCATTTAATTGATCGACACCGGTTACTCGTGCGACATCTAATCTATCTTCTAAGTGATCCCGCTTATTTTGTTTAGCACCACCGCCAACTAATATGGACTGTTGATCAAACCCAACTGTTGCTTTGAAGTAAAAATCTTTTTCACCAGACAGTGCGGATAATTTTTCTGCAAGTGAGTTGATTGGTTTTGATTTTTCAAGATCGCCATCATCATGGATGGCAGCCGTATTTTTTTTTTGGAACCTCAGTAAATTCAGCATGTTCATAGCGAGTAAGATATTCTTCATTGATGATAACGTCGCGATGCATCATTGTTGCTCACCCCAATTATTAATTGAAGGTGATATTAGGAATGATTACTTGCTACTGTCAAGACGAGAAGTGTTAGTCAATGGCACTTCATTTGATTCTGGTGGTTTGGCGCTCTTAATTGAATCTGAAAATAAGCTGTAGGTGCCAATACCTGCGGCCATCATGCTGCCCCCTGTCATTGCGGCGCTCTGCCCTGCTACTTCTATCGTAGCAGCATCAAGCGGGAAATTTAAATCTGTCATCAAATCGCTAACCACTTTGCCACCACCACTTCTAGCAAGTGCACCAAAGCTCACACCGTGGGCAACAACGGCAGTGGCTTTTAGCATAAAAATAGCTATTTCTTTGGTTGAATAAACTTTTTTATTTTCTTCTGGTTTGGCGAGTGCAGAGGTTGGCATTTTATAAATACCTAATTTACTGCCAATTTCACAAGCAAGACGAAATATTCCTTTACCTACCATTTCTCCCAAAAATGAAAATACCGTACAAACACTTTGTAATGCCCAAGGTAATCGCGCGATGCCGACTAATCCGAATGAAATTATGGCACTTGAGATTTTGACAGCTAGCAAATTAGCGCTAGGAATTAGCGTTAATAATTGAATTAATCCTTTTTGCATTGTCCCTAATGTTGCAATAGTGCCAACAATGGATAAAGCAATAATGACAAACGTAAATAAACATTTAAAAACATTTTCTAAAATTTGTTGTGCTAATGGTTTGCTTTTGTCGCGCGTCACTAATTTTTTAAAGAAATCACGAACTTGTAAATGAATATCAGTTTCAATGGCTGAGGCGATCCATTTAATTAGCAGACAAGAAAAGGCAACAAAAGCAACTAACCCTAAAGCGGCGGCTAGTGCAACACCTAAGGGTGGAAATGAAATTGACAGTAAACCTAATACCGCGCTAACAGCAGTAATACCTGAAGTATAAGTAAGCGCACCTAGTGCAAGACCGCCACCTAAAGCACAAAAAATCCCTAGAGATAATAAGATTTTTTTAACAGAATTTAAATTTTTAAAAATGCCGCGAATAAATACTGCAACCAGTGTTTCTGGCACAGAATCTTTGAATAAATAAATCGAAATGGCAGATTCTGCTAGAAAGACTAGCGCTAAAACAAGGATCAACCAAGGTAACGCTAAACCGGCAATCATACTGAAGGAACTAATTGCAACCGTTGTGAGCATCCCAGAGCCAACAGAGAAAAACGGCGTCACAAACCATCTACCAAATAATCGTAAACGTTTTTCTGAGAGTGATTGCTTGGTGGTCATTTTATGGATTCCTGTTGTGTTTTTGTTGTTTGGGCAATATACATAGCATGCTATCCAATAGTCAAGCAGGGAAACTCGGACATTCGCAATATCTCGCTAGTATCCAAAATGAATGTAGCCTGGACACGCTTTTTGTGTCCGGGGTTGTTGTATATGGATACCTCTCGATACAACAACCCCGGACACAAAAAGCGTGTCCAGGCTACCAGTATTGTAGTATGCTAGCTTTTTTTTAAACCGGTCAAAATCATGCCATTTCATATTCAAACTCACACCGGCATTTTAATTAAAAAGGCCGCGCGCTTATTCGAGCAAGTTGCTAATAAAGATTTAGATAAACTGGGTGTCACATACGCCCAAACTATTTTTTTAATTCGCCTATGGGAAAAAGATGGCCAAAGCCAGATAGAGCTCGCTAAGAGTGCTGGCCTAAAGCAGCCCACCGTTGTTCGTCTTTTAGACCGCATGGAGAGAGATCAATTAATCAAACGAGTCCGTAATAAAGATGACCGTCGAGTGTTTAATTTTTATCTCACTGCAAAAGCCAAAAAGGTTTGTCCAAAATTAGAGGGGCAAGCAAATGTGATGAATAAGATTGCCAGCGACTCGCTGTCAAAGAATGAAACCGAGAAGTTGAATGAATTAATAGCTAAGGTTATTGAGAGCTTGCAACGATTCTTGGAATAATGTATTACATATTACGTAATATTACATCAATATAGTAGGTGTACCCCATCGTCATTGCAGGGAGCCATTATGATTTTTGGCGCTGTTAGAAATTACTACCAAGCGATGACTTCTTTAGATTTTAATCGAACCAGAAAAGCCTTTTTTGCTAATATCCGTGATTCATTTGTTCCAAGTAGCCGAGCATTTTATTCCTCTGTATTATCACTAGCTGCATTAGTCAGCTTGGCGTTGGTTGCTGCCATTGCTCTTACCGTAGCGGTTACTTGTCTTGTCATTGCACTCATTTCAGGCATGAATCCAAGAGGTTCAGCAGTTTCAAAGAGTATATTCACTGAGGGTATTTATTTCGGTGGCTTGTTTGGTATTTCCTGTTTGTTGGCGACAATCATTCAAGCATTTACCCTGCCATTCCAACTTTTCGCACTACCATTTATGTTGACAGCAGCAGCTGGCAAGAGTTGTTTTAGATTAGCATTTAAAAAATCCGATAATCTCAAGGCTGAATCACGTGATGATGATGAAAACCGATTAAATCACTCTGTGACTTATCTTTTAAAGAAACTTCCTAAATCGAAGGCAGTCAATGCGACATCTAAGCGCGAATCTAGTAACCCGGGTGGGTCATCTGCGGCCAGAGTGAGCGTATCTATATCACGAGAATTTGTTAAAAAGCGATACACATCTAAAAACAAGCCATCAAGAAATATAATGTAATCAATAGGTTATGTTTTTATGAGGGTTAATAGTACTTTAAGTATACAAGAGTAAAATATAAGTATTAGCCACGATATGGGTAATAATGTTACATGAATCCGCGACTTTTTGAATTAAACACGCTACACAATGCTAAATTGGTAGCCCCATTTCAGCAATCAACCAATCACCACGTGGTTTTTGGCAAATGCTATGGTTTGAGCGTGGAACATGGTATTAGAAAATTAAACCCAAACATAAAAACAACATTCGATTTAAAAGCACCATTTCCAAACATGCCTCGAGTACATCAAAGTAAATATAATGTAAGCATCAATAGTTTTGCCCCCATCAACCAACGAGTGAGCGTGTATCAATATTCGCAATTTCCCTTATATGGTTTGTTCACTTTAGACGAACATAAGCGATTCATGTTAAACACCATTCGACTGCAACGTAGTGACCATTCATTTTTTCTAAGTCACGAAATGAATTCATTTATTGATGAAATGCTAAAATCAAAAAAAGACAGTGTTTCTATCATTGAAGTTTTAGGAGCAGTTGCAGGTCATGCGATGCAATGTAATACACTAGAAGAAGAAACTGCTACTGGTAAAAAAACTATCGTCGAATTTTTTGATTGTAACTCTGGCGAATATCGTTTCGAATCTATCGATGACTTTAAAAATTGGTTACCAAAATATATATCATTAATCTATGGCGACTTATTTTTTATGGGTTCAGTTGAAGCGTTATCATTAAAGCGTGTTAGTGAACAAATCCCATTTGTTGAAAAGGCAAAAAATGCTTTTAATACGTTAAAACTTTTGGGGTTAGTGTCTGTTTTCAAAATATATAACTTTGCTTCTGGGGTTGGTAGTCTTATAGATTATCTTTTAAATAAAAAAGCTAAGCGACCTAATTATGTGAATAATAAGATCCCTGTATCATTTGATGATGATCTGGTTACGGCAAATTTGTTAGATAAACATGGATTATATAAAACAAAAATCGGTGGTGATGTATATGATTGCCATAATGGATTACATATGCATAAACCGAAAGATAATCCTATGACAAAAGATGATATGCATGAAGATGCTGTTTTAGCGAAAAAATTAACGAAAATAGATAGTATGCGCGACACCCCAAATAAAGGCTCGATGGGGCTTTTTCTTCTTTATAAGCCAAAAGCAAAAAAAGAAGCGCCCTCACCTCGCGTAGATACCCCTGTGTTAAAGAAGTAACCTAGACATTGTATTGTCGTCATTGCGAGGAGCGGCTGTCACTTCATCGTCATTGCTTCGTCGCTACGCTCCTCGCAATGACGAAGGTTATGCCAGACTTTTTCTGGCTACATATACGAATCCATCATGAGGACATTAAGGTTGTGCATAATCCACAACGAGCCGCCGATCAGAAAGAAAATAATTAATAAAGTGAATAAAAACGGTAATGTATTTAATCGACCTTCACTGCTGGTACTAAAACCTAAAAAACAAAAAACTTGCACCAGCAATTGCACAATGGCAAAAACCGCAATCGAAGCATAAATAATCGTTTTATCTAGCGACATGGCTTGTACTAAATAAAATGAAATGCCTGTCAATAAAAGACAACTGATAAAACCAATCATATAATTTTTAAAACTTTTCTCTGCCCAGCCTGCCATTGTGGTCATGTGAGTGCTCCCATGAGATACACGATTGTAAATACAAATATCCAAATAATATCTAAAAATGCCCAAAATAATCCAAGATACACCATGCGTTTTTTCATGACATCGTTTAAACCAAACTGATATAACTGATAAATACTAGCTATAATCCAAAGCAAACCGATACTGACATGCAAACCATGTGTGCCTACTAAGGTGAAAAAGGCAGATAATGCAGCGTTCGATTGCCAGCTAAAGCCATCTTGATAGAGATGATGGAATTCATTGAATTCCATACCGATAAAAATGGCGCCTAATATAAATGTAACCATTAACCAATGAATGACCGCTTTTAATTTTCCTTGGTACATAGCTAATATACCCATACCAAAGGTAAAACTACTGGTTAACAGCGCAACTGTTTCAATAAAAACATATGACAAGTCTGTTAATTTTAAAATATCGACTTGTCCATACAAGTTTTGTCGCAACACAGCAAAGGCTGCAAAAATCGTTGCGAATAAGATGCAATCACTCAGAATATAAATCCAAAATCCAAATATATCCGTTGCATTCGCATCATGATGGTGGCTATGGTCTGTCATGTGTTGTTGCATTATATAGTACTCTTCAAAAGTTGGTTGTTAAGTTCAATAGCAGCGACATCATCAGCTTTAAGATAATAATCGGTTTCAAGACGACAAGTTTTGACAAACAGTGCCGCGACGATGCTAAACAAACTCGCGAGAATGAGCCAAGTAATATGCCAGATAATAGCAAACCCACAGATGCCGCTCAAAACAGCAATGACAACACCCGCTGACGTATTTTTTGGCATATGGATATCGCTATAAACCTTTTGCTTAGCCAGTGCGCTATTTTGCTTTGTAATCCAAAAGGCATCTCTATCGGCAACCGTTGGCGTGACTGCAAAATTATAGGCTGGTGGTGGTGATGGAATAGACCATTCCAGTGTTCTACCACCCCAAGGATCGCCAGTCATATCACGCAATTTTTCACGTTGAATAATGCTGACAATCAATTGCACGCCAATGAGTACAAAACCAAGCGCTACAATACATGCACCAACGGCGGCTACAATTAAAAGTGGTTGCCAGCCTGTTGCTGCATCATAGTGGCTAAGACGACGCGTCATACCCATAAAACCCAAGACATAAAGCGGCATGAAAGCTACATAAAACCCAATAAACCAGCACCAGAAAGCATATTTACCTAATTTTTCATGTAACTTGAAACCAAATGCTTTCGGGAACCAATAAGTTAAACCGGCAAGATAACCAAACACGACGCCACCAATAATAGTGTTATGAAAGTGTGCGACTAAAAACAAGCTATTATGGACTTGAAAATCAATCGCAGGGACCGCAAGCATCACACCCGTCATACCACCGACGACAAACGTTGTCATAAAACCAATGGTCCAGAGGATCGGTGTCGAAAAGGTGATGCGACCACGATACATGGTAAATAACCAATTAAATATTTTAACGCCGGTTGGTATCGCAATTACCATCGTGGCAATACCAAACACAGCATTCACATTAGCACCAGCACCCATGGTAAAGAAATGATGTAACCACACTAAAAAAGCAAGCACGGTAATGCAAGATGTTGCCCAAACCATCGTGGTATAACCAAAAAGATATTTTTTACAAAATGTCGGCACGACTTCTGAAAAAATACCGAACGCTGGCAACATTAAAATATAAACTTCAGGGTGCCCCCAAATCCAAATCATATTGATATAAAGCGCAGCGTTTCCTGCCATATCCGCTGTAAAAAAATGCATGCCAAAATAGCGATCTAAGAAAAGCATGGCTAGTGTCACGGTTAACACCGGGAACACTAATATGACTAATATCATGGAACACAAAACTGTCCAAACAAAAATCGGCATCCGCATGAGTGTCATGCCAGGACAGCGCATTTTAAAAATGGTGACTACAAAATTAATACCGGAAAGTAATGTTCCTACCCCTGAAATTTGTAAAGCCCAAATATAATAATCAACACCTACTGTTGGACTGTACGCAAGTTCTGACAACGGAGGATAAGCAAGCCAACCCGTTGCTGCAAAATCACCGACAATGAGTGAGATATTCATCAATGAAGCACCAGCAACACTCAACCAAAAACTTAACGAATTTAAAAATGGGAAGGCAACATCGCGTGCACCAATTTGTAATGGTAAAACAACGTTAATCAAACCAAACATAAATGGCATTGCCATGAAGAAAATCATAATGACGCCATGCGCTGTAAAAATTTGATTATAATGTTCAGGAGGTAAATACCCCATCGAATCTCCTGCTGCCATTGCTTGCTGCAATCGCATCATGAGAGCATCAATTAATCCTCGCAACAACATGACTAACGAAAGAAGAATATACATGATACCAATTTTTTTATGATCAACTGAAGTCAACCATTCACGCCATAACCACGTCCATTTTTTATAATAAGTAATTGCGCCTAAAACTAATAAAGCAACCACCGACATGAACATGGCTGTTCCCATGATAATGGGTTCATGAAAAGGTATTGCATTTAAACTTAAGTTTCCAAATATCGCGTTTGCTAGCATTGTTGTTTTGCCTTATAAAGGTTTATTACATAAATTATTTTTATCGTGTACAGGCATCATATTTTGCATGATAACTTTGTCATATATGTTTTCACTGGATAATGAATAATAGGTAACGGGATGACGAGAACTTGGTTTTGATAATAATTTATAATTTTCCATCGTGAGAATTTGATTTGGAGATTGTTTAACACTTAAAACCCATTTATCAAAATCTTCTTCACTGCTTGCGCGTGCAATAAATTTCATATCAGCAAAACCCTTACCACTAAAATTAGCGGAAATACCCATATAATCTCCCGGCGTATTTGCTGCCAAATAGAGTGTGGCTTGCATTCCTGCCATGGCATATATTTGCCCTGCTAATTGCGGAATGAGAAATGAATTCATTACCCCCTCGGAGGTGATTAAAAATTTAACAGGCCTGTCGATGGGAAACTGCACGAAGTTAACCGTTGCAATTTGTTCGTTGGGATAAATAAATAACCATTTCCAATCCAGTGCGATCGCTTCAATAACGATAGGTTCTTTATTTTCAATCGCAATCGGTCGATATGGATCTAAAGTGTGGGAACTGATCCAAGTGATCACTGCTAAAATACCAATGATAATTCCTGGAATGGACCAACATATCACTTCAATCAGAGTGCTATGCGCCCATTCCGGTCGGTATGTTGCCTTAGCGTTACTGGCTCGATAACGCCAGGCGAATACCAGGGTTAAAATAATGACAGGGACAACAACTGTCAGCATTAAATACAATGCGGTTAGCATGATATTTTTTTCGTCTTGAGCAATTAAACCTCTCGGATCTAAGAGTAGCATGTCATTGATTCTTATATGTTATTAGATATGGGTAATTTATAGACATCTAATGTTAATAACCTTGATCTAGATCATGGAAAATTAATTTAAAATTTGATATACGCGAAAAAATAGGTAAAATTTAGCTTATGAAAATAAAAAAAACCAATCCCTGCGCATACTGCTGCTTTATGCCCATTTGCACCTCTGAAGGCAATTCGGTGCTAGATCACGCACTCTCCGTACGGACAAAGCATTTTGCTAGCCAAGAAGCGCTATGCGTTTTAAATAGCAAATTTCAAAATATTTTTGTCATTAAAAAAGGCGCTGTAAAAGCTTTTCAAGTCGATATTAATGGCCATGAGCGCATCCATGCTTTTTATTTTACCGGTGAAACATTAGGTTTTAGAGCCATTCATGCAGGTCATTATATTTCAAATGTGGTGGCTTTAACGGATACTATTGTCTGCGAAGTACCTTATCATCAATTCGTCGATTCATTAAAAACAAAACCGGAATTATATAAATCGTTTGTGTCATTAGCGAGCAAGCAATTAACAGCCCCTGCTTACACTGAAACAGCCTCGGCGGAAAAACGCATTGCGGCATTTATTATTGATTTATCGTTAAGAACAGATAGTGCCATCCCTATGCAAGAATTAACATTGCCGATGAGTCGCACTGATATTGGCAATTATCTTCGATTAACAGCAGAAACGGTGAGTCGTATTTTAAGTCGATTGCAAAAGGAACGCATTATTCATGCCAATCGAAAGTTTATCCGGATTGAGAATTTGGATAAGTTAAAAGAGCTTGCATCCTAATGCTTTCCACTTGCTAAGCAATAAAGTATTTTTACAAACACCTACCTACTTTTGCATTGTAGTGCAAAGTAGCTAGGTGTTTTGAGTTTATAAAATATTTACCTTCTAAACGATTGCATTCGATCTTTGAATTTATCAAATAAAGCTTTACTCTTAGCGGTATCGACTGTACTTGATCCATCTGATACTGCCGCATCGATTGCCGTTTTACCTAGTAAATCAATTAACTTCTTTTTACCAGCGTCTTTATCTTTTAAATCTAAAGTATCCGAAGTTCCCCCTGTTGTGTCTGCAATATCTTTAAAATCCCTAGTAGTTTCGGGCAATGGTGTTGAACCGAAATAAGGTAAAAAGAAGGTTGAGATCGGGATTTTTTTTGCCTTTAATTTTTCAGCTTCCACTTTATAATGATCAGCTTCTGCAACGGCGGCTTTTGCTCTAACAACCGATGGAGAGTCAGTACTTGAGGCACTGCTAGAGCCTGAGATTCTATCCTTCTTTATATTAATTGTCTCACTTGATGATGGCGGTTCATCACCAAATAAAGCACCAACGGTCAAACCTTCATCCGCAAGTTTATTTGCTAATGCTAAAGCCGTTTCGACACATTCAGTTATACCACCACCATATGAATTACCACCACCACTATCAGATACTTTGGCAATCCATTCATTTAGTACTACTGGGTCCTCAGACCAATCTTCCGTACAAGTTAAAGCTGAATTTTCGTCACCGTAATCTTTATAAGTTGCAATTTGCATAGCAAAATCGATATTTTCAGCTTTCATTACATCGACTAATGCTTTGATCACAAGTGATAATACTTCTTTAAGCGCAGCAATCAAATGACCCATCGAACCAGTACTATCGAACATGAGCAGCATTCTTACTTTTTTCTGATCGGCTAATTCAACTTTTACGCTACTGTTAGGCATCGTGAGCTTATGTGCAGCGACGACATCATCCATTGTACTCTTTGGATCTTGTAATACACGTAGGAAGTTCATTGCTGGTTGATGCAATTCGCTGAATATTTCATCCATTTGACTGACTTTAACTTTAAATTCATCATCCATTTTTTTATCGCGAGTAGTGGAAATGAGTTCCCATAGCTTGCCACTTAATCTTGCTGTTTCAATTTGATCAGAGGTTAAGCCAAATTTCTTGAGCAACTCAGATTTTTTGATGACCATTTCAAATGTACCATCTTGACTTTGTCTACCTGCTCTACCCATATGTTGCCTTTGTTCTGCAGCGGTATCAGGAAGATTACCATCAAGAACCGCCATACCACCGTTATTAATAACAACAGGGTCTGTCAACATATAGTCACTACCGCGACCATGCTCTTTAACGGCAAGCGTGATAGCGCCAGCAAAAGTAGCGTCATTAATCGCTAATTCGCGTTCTGCTGGTGTCGTGATATTTTCAGATGTCATAAGCTTAATAGCATCCGATTCTCTATGTGCTTTAAACTCATCGGATTTGTAAAATTTAGTTAACTCTTCCTCATTGTCGAAGAATACTAATACTGGCCGAATTGGATTTGTTAAGGTTTTATGATCCAGTCTATTACGATTTATTTTTTCAGTAAGTTTAAGATTATAGTCATCATCTTCAACGACATGAACATGGATGCCAGGTTCAAATTTCACTTTATTTTTCCCGTATGAAGATGGAATAAAGCTAGCGCTTTTAATACCGAATACTTCTCTTACTACTGCTTTTTCTGTTTCACCTAAATCTTTCAAAGTACCAGTTACACCTAGCATTGCTCTATAACGCGCGGCATCTTTCATTAAATGAGCATAAGAGTATGTACCACAAGTAATTTTGATACCTTCATGACTTTCTCGGCAATCAGCAACTACTTTATTGGTTGAGCGCGCAGCCCAATATGTACGATAGCCCATACTTTTATCCATGGTCGTGCCATCAAAATGTTTGTAATAAATGTATCCCGCTGCGTTTACATGGAAGTCATGACCATCTTCTTTCTTGTAACTCTGCAAATCATTAAACATTTCTATTGCTGCATTTTTGATAATGTAATCAAGTTTAGGAAACGCAGCTAATAATGCAGTGTATTCAGGTAATGCAAGCAATTCATTAAACCTTTTCATGGCACCATTTTCATGTTTTACCCAAATGGCATCTAATAATTTTTTAACCAGTGGGTCTTGTAATAAGAAAAATGGTTGGTACAAGAAACCAAAGAAAGACGTCACTAAGGAATCGACTTCATCGACATATGCCAATGTTTCTGCTAAATCGTGATATTCCTTTTCATCCACAGGTAACTTTGTGCCCAATAATTTATTACTTAATAAATTACGTATATCACCTTTTCGATTTAACATATCTTCTGTTAAACCATTAAACGTACCAGAGGACATGAATTTGCTGGTTTTAAGCAAATCAAAGAACCATTTGAATGAACTGGCATCTCGTTGCGATAAATATTCACTATAACAACCCGCTTCACTGCCAAAACCTAGTAAAGTGGTCAAAGCAGAGGTTGCAGCAAGTACTACAGATTTACCTTGGCCAGTTAGGACTTCTTCAAATGCACCTTCAAGCCCTGAATTATTTGCATCCAGCGTATTTAACATCAAGAATCCAGCAACCACCTGCGCAGGATGTGGCCTTTTAAGGCTGTTAATATTGATAGGGTTGCCAGCATTAGCCGCAGCATATTTTTTGGAAAGCTCTAATGTCCATATTGCATATAAATGAGCATAATATTCTGGTAATAAATTTGTAATTTTTTCATTCCAAATAATTTTACCATCTGCTCCCCTTTCTGGTTTGTTTGCTTCCATTAACGTTTTTAATTTCGCCCGGATATTGTCGATATAACCAGTTGCATGAGTTGCAAAATCTTTTTGGACAATAGTGTCATGGACTAAAGAATTGTAAAGGGGTTCAAACTTTTCCCATTGAGCTTCTAGTGTATCACGTTCAGTACTATGTAATTTTCGAATAATATTTTTATTTTTATCGGATACCTCTAAATTTGATAATACATAATCAATATTATGTGCGCTCGTAAGATTATTACGTTCTTCAGTGATGATGCTGTCAAATACACTTTGCGTATTAATTAGGTTAACAGGATAGCTACCTTTTTCTTGACGTAGTTTTGACACTAAAAATTGTACGTAACTTCTATCTCGAGACTTTAAAATTTCTTCTATAAACCCACCGATTTTACTAATAAGTTCATCTTTACAAGATGGCATACTCATTGCCATTTTTTGTAAACCGCATAGCAAAGAAACTAATTTACGATCCATATCGTCATTATTATTCCTTGCAAATTCTTCTTTAAACGGTTTAAGAATGTTTTGAAAATAAACTTGAAACATTCTAGACAACATTTGGCCAAGAATATTAGCTGGAATTAGTTCTTCAGTGGCACTACTTGCAGCTTTAACTGAACTAAGCGCACTAAATATTCTACTTGCAATATTTGTTGAAGCCGCATCTACTTTAGCTGCAGTTCCTAGTAAAGCATTAGATGATAATTTAATATTAGTTAAACTTTCTACGCCATATGACTGCTCTACAAAGATTAAGATATCTCGGTATAGACGATTAAATTCTTCCCATTCGTGTTTATCATTTGGCATGTCAACTTGATATAATTGATCACGGGTAATTTGGAATGAACGGGTCAAGAATTTAGCAATTTCTTCAATACAGTTTTCTAAACCAAAATCATTAGTAAGGCCCGCGTGCTGTAAAGTTGTTGCATCAAAGTGATGTTGTAATTTCGGCATTTGTTCTAAAAATTGAATATTACGTTTTAATTCAGAATAAAATTCTCTTCTACTTTCTTCACCGCCCGATTTTTTAGTAGGATCAAGGGCAGATAAAGAAGAGTGAATGTTAATAATCACATCCATTAATTGTTTTCGGAAACCCGCAAAACTAAATTCAGTATTTAACTGATTTAATTGTTGTAAATCAGGTGGTAAATGCTTAAACGCACATGCAGCAATATATTTATTAATGTCTGAAGTGATTTCTTGGAACCCACTAGCAATTTTTAAAGTATGATCCAAATTAACAATATTGCGATCACCAAGGGCTGTTTTAAATTTTGAATTATTGGTTGATAATAAATTTTTAACTTGTTGCAATAGTGTGCAGACTTGATTTGGTAAAGTTGCATCTACCAATTGCGCCATGCTTTTTGTTGTTGTTGCTAATCTTTGAATAGTAATTAATGTGGTTAATGATGCATGAATAGTCTTTAATGATTGTTCTTGATCAATATCATTACCGTAAGAAATAATAGCAGCATTAATATTAGCAAGTGCTGTTGTGACTTGATTATTTAATTGATCTGCATATTGCTTATGATGTGTTTTAAAGAATGCATAACGGTTTTCAAAATTTTGATAAAGTTTTGCGAAACAAATTAATTCAGATTCAGGAATGCTTCCCGCGCTAAATTTTTGGATAATATCAGTATTTAATCTATTCGCTTGCTCAGATAAATGTTTGGCAGCAGTGGCTGCATCATAAGTTCCGAGATTAACTTTAAAATTATCGATAGCAGTTAATAGCGCACTAATTTTTTCGTTTCTTGCATCTTCATTTCTTTCAGTCTTACTTATAATAATGTCATTTTCAATGTGAGTAACAGTTTCTGAGCAGCGTTCTTGCACGCGAGCTGATAAATAAGTTGGTTCATCTTTCGCTAGGTTTTTAGTAACATTTAATATTTCTTGAACAGTTTCAGCGGCTTGTTTAACTGATAATTTGTTTTTGCTAAATTCCTGTTCTACACGCGAACATTCGTTAGTAATGGCTGTGAATACTTGAGTTGAAATCTCTTTCCAGCACTCACCGTAAGTTTTCTCTTTAACAAATTCGATGCTTTCGACTTCATTAAGTGCTCTAGCGATCTGTGCGAGTGTGTATTTGTTATTTTTGTAATTTTCAATCGGTTGTTGATAGCAATGCATGCATTCTTTTGTTTTAGCAGTAAAGCTTGCTTTCACTTTGTCAACTACGAGGGCGTGATTGCTTGGTTTTAAATTCATACCATTTAAAGTGGTATCTAACTCAGCCAATTTAGCAATAACCAATTTAAAATCTAATCGTTCAATATCATTTTTAATTGAAACACATACTGCGTTAAACCATGCATCTAATGCAACTTGTGTCTGATTTAATAATGCTTCACGATTGTTCACAATTTCCTTTGGCAATAAATCTGCTTCAATTAAACTTTCAGCATTTTTTAAACGGGTAACAGATAGCATGATGTCTTTCATGCAATTTGGGTTAGTCGTTGGTTTTTTTGTTAGCGTTTGAATATTTGTATGCAATGAGCTAATTGAAACCACCATACAGGTTTCAATTTGTGTGACTAACATTTTGCGCATATCAGTCCCTGGTGCAAATTCTCGGCTATTGGCAGCGGTACGTGCATCTATGAAATTACCCGCTAGTACATGAGAAATCACGGCTTTGAGTTTAGCAAAATGTTCTTTATTGAAAGCATCTTTATAACGTTTGTGAAGTGATTTAAAGACAACAGTCATATCTTCACTATAGTTTGGCGAATATTCTCTAATAATGGAGTCAAACTTACTGAGTTTTTCAACTTGTTGGAGCAAGCCTTCGGTATCAGTAGGTTGATTATCAATTGCTTTCTGCAAATTAAGAGAAAGTTCATTGTCATATACTGCGGCTAACGTTTGTAAATCTTGTGCCCAAACGGTTAATGGTGAGCCGCAATCAGTATAAAGCCATGAAAGGCTATTTTTTAATTTTTTATATTCATTAATCGTTTTAATGATTTCTTCAGATTTGCCGTCTGTTGCTATCTGATTTAAGTTATTTTTAATGCCTTCATCTTTACTTTGCGCATGTTTAATCGCATAAACTTTCATTTGTTGACGAATTCGGCTAACTTCTACTTCATATATTTTTGCGCCTACGCATTGGTTTAAATACGAATCTATTGTTACCAATCTATCAACAGGTAATGCGGTAACATTAGTAGTTGAAACGTTACTAATTTCTCTTTCAATATTGTCTAATGTTGCAGCAATTCTACCATCAAAATTAGATTTAGCATTTTCAATACGATTCTTAACATCGTTACCAACGTCATCGGCAAATAGACTACCAAGGTAGGCTATTTCTCGTGCTGAGGTAATATTGTTAGTGATGACTTGATCACCCTCTACACTTAAATCGGTGGTATTGAGTTTTTCAATGAGTTTTTCAGCGCGTTTTTTTAGCCCATCCACTAAACTGACTTTTGCTTCATTAATGGCTAATACACTGACAAACTTTCGTGTTAATTCACTTAACTGATTTCGAATGTTATCATAAACTTCTTGCGGACAGTTCCCTTCAATTTGTAATTGGCCGCTTAATCTAGCGCTTACTTGAACGCAATATTTACCAACGTTTTGCGCTATTTGGCTATAATTTTTAGCCAGTTCCGCTTGCTTTCCACAGGGTAATGATAAGACATACCATAAATGTTGAAACGCATCATCTAACTTTTGCATGCTGTCTTTATCGAAGGTATTCATAACGTTAATGATTTTTTGTTCAGCTTCACTAAAGTGATCGACTAATGCTTGGTCTAGTTTTGTTAACTCCAACGATAATTCGCTTGTATATAATGAATTAGTATATTTCTCAAACTCAGGCATTTTTCTGACAGGGTCGATAAGATTTAAATTAAATAATAATCGTTGTGTTCTGTTTGGGTCTAATAAATCTTTATTTAGTGTTAATTGTTCTATTATATGGGTAACAGCGACTTTTAATTCGTGTTCTAATTTCGTTTTTAAACTTTCTACATCAATTGGGGCAAAACAAGGAAATACTTTTTTAGTATTATATTTTTCCATTTTTTCGATTGCCAATATGGCTGGCACGAAAGATCCATTTTGAATGCTTTTTTCAACAAAATTGATAAGTTTTTTGGTTAACTTATCAAATTGATTCCCTAGTACATCTTTTGATGAATCTGTTTTAGCAGCATCAACGACGTAGTTTTCATCGTCGTCACTTTCTTGTTCAAATGCTGGCACTGTTGCGGGCGATAGTGTTGAGCTTGATGAGGCTGATATTACAGGTGCTATCATAACAGGTACTTTTACAGCTGGTTTACTAGCGTCGTTAGCTTTAATGACTCGAGCGAGCCTTGTATCTTGAACTATAATGTTGCTGACAACTTCTAATAACGTGACATCAATATCACTATTATCTGGTGAATATAGCGCAATTGCACTTTTGACGTCAGTTTCATTTAATTTTCTTAAATGTGTTTGCATTCTATCTAATTGTTCCGCATATTCTGCACAAAAATCTTTAGTATTGTCTGGTTGTGTTAGTTCCGCATTAGCGATCGGGTACGCTTTTTTGTTTGCTAACGATGTCAAATAACTAACTTGCGTTTCACTCGTTTGTGATTCAGTAATTCGTCTTAAGCCTTCCAACTTCAAGGACATTCTTTTACGGAAAGAAATCATTTCTTGTTCAACTTTTAGTGCGGCACTTTCTGGTTTATTTGCTAGTACCCAAGTTTCCCATTTTGCATTTTCCCAAGTTGGAAAATCGGATGACAATTCTATTTTTTTATTGAAAGCCTTTAACAAGGCAACAACATGTGTTCTATTTTCTGCGAAAATCGTGAATATCATATTGTTAATCGTTTTATCAAGTTCACGTAAACGATCTAAGCTATTAATAGCGGTATCTATATTTTTTGGATCAATGCTGCCTTTTTCAGGGCAAAGTGTGGATAGAATGGTTTGTTGATATTTTCCTACCAAATCAACCACTTTATCGAAATAGGGTAAAATATCAGTTTGATTAATTTTAAAATAGCTATCCATAAAGCTTAATTTTTTAAGCTTTTGCGCTAATCGGGTAAATTGAATTTTAACGACTTCAGGTGTGATATCTTTCTGTAAAGATTCTAAAATTCTATCAATTGATCTTGTTAAAGCAATTGTTTCATTTTGTAATTTATCTTGAATGCTTGGATCTGCAAACGTGCATAAAACATCTGGTTTTGTTGGCGTGGTAGCCATAATATCAGCCATTAATTTTTCAGATGATACAGAAGCTGTTTTTCCTGGGCATACTCTGCTGACTTTATTGTTTTTAAATTTATCTTCCATGATTTTAAGTAAAGCAACGCAATTGTCACGCTCTTCTTCTGTGAAGTTACTGTCTTTAGAATTGATAAAATCTGATATTTGTTTCTTAAACAAATCTAATAGACCTTCTTTGTCACTATCTTTTCCATTAACGACAAAGGTTATTGCTGGCGCTGCATTTTTAATGGTGTCAGCATTTGAAAACATTTTTGCAATGAATTTGATTGTTTCTCTTAAGTTGTCGCCTCGATTATCTGTTGCATTGGCGGCAAGTGTAATGACAAGGCGCACGTTATTGGCTTTATAAGTAGGAATGACCGTTTCTAACACGTTATTTAGTTTAATTTCAGGAAGATCAATGCGATTATCTTTAGCGCCAGGAGTGTCACAAACGACTACGTTTGATTTGTGGTACTTTGCTATACCTGGTGCTTTACTATTCTTGATGTCTACCACACCCATCTTACTAGTTTCTGAATTTGTTTTATCACTAATGACAATATGCTTTACAAAATCTGGTTGAGGTTTGATGGTGAGAGATTTGGAAAATAACCCAGTCATAGTAAATATTTCAGGGCACATGAGATAATTAATTAAAAATGATTTCCCAGCACCTGTGAAACCAACGATTAAAATAGCATCTTTGCCAAGGGTCTCGGTGGAACTAGAGGCTTGCTCAGCAGATTGCATCACAGCATCCATATCAATGCTGCTGATATGTTGTTCACGTATTCTTTGTAATTCGATTAAAAAATCTCTTTCTTCCATTTGTGGACTTGTTGATACGAGGAAAGTATGTAATAAATCTTTTAGTCTAGCAGTTAAAAAGTCATCTTTTTCACGTGCTAATAACGGTAATATGGACGCTGCAAATATGTGGGCTAAGTCGATATTGTCTAGTTTTACTTCGCCAAGATCATAAACTCTTTTTGTTTTTAATGTTAGCATTGCTGCTAAAATATTGATAACTTGTTCTGCACAAAATGGTTTTTGGGCTTGAAGGGCCATATTTTCTATGATTGTTCGTTCTACCGTTTTGGTGGTCAATTTTTCAATAGCGGCTTTGTTTAATCTTTTTAATTTACTGATAATCTCAATAACTGGCGCAAAATTAAATCCGATTGTAGAAGAAATCATAATTGACAAACCCCGTTTTGGTTTTTTTATTTAAATAACCTATTATTTGTAGGCTATTGTTAGTTCACGCAAATAGTAATTTATATCGTTGAAGAATACACTAAAAAGCTTAACGCTATCTTAAAAATAGTTTTTTGTTTTTAAAGCAGTAATCAATACTAGTGAAATAGCCCATTTGTTCAAGTTTTACTTAAGATTTCCTTAAGAAAGCCTGCTTTTTTTAGCAACAATTTGGTGACATTGAAATAATAATTCCTGTAGTATGAGATAAATATCAAATCATTTTTGTATGAATCATCATGACACCAAATAATCACTGGATGCGATACGGCATCCCGATAGCAATTTTTAACGGTGCGCTTTTCTTTTTGATAGCGATGGCCGGTGGTGCTAATTTGCAACGATTATTTCATTTTAACAATATGTTGATGCTGGAATTAATCAGTGTCGGTGCAGCGTTATGTTATGGCATGTTTACTTTTAAAACGATTGAATTCCTGACATTAAAACCAAAAACCTTACTTTCTTGGATATTAGCCATTTTTGCCCCTTTTGCAGCTAGTTGTTATTTAACAGCGGGCATTGAAGGAGCTAGTTTATTTAGCTGTTTCAATACGCAAATGGTGTTGGCGTTAGGCATTATTTTATTTTTATTACGTAGCGTTAATTACATTGACGGTGCGGTCAAATTCCCTGACCGTTTGTTACACATTAAACATTCTTGGTTAAAAGCTTTTATGCAAAGGGATTACAAAGCATTGTTTTGTGTTGCCATTGTTATTTACACGACCATTGGTTACAGTCTAAGCACAACAGACGCTATTTATTTTGCCACATTTAAAATTGCGCATTTATTACAATTTGATTCGCCTTATATGCGTTACATTGCTTATTCTGCAGCAGGGATTGGTGCGATTGTTGGCATGCCTTTGATTTTGTATTGGTCACAGCGTGGTTTATCGCAATTAACTAATTGCAATAAAATGGAAAAATTTGCGCATCATGATTTATCAGATATTTATACTTTTCTAGGTTTACTAGGCGCTTTGCCTGTCATTTTAGGCAGTTTAGGCGGAGCGACTGGTATCAATGGTGAAATGTTTGCAAAACTTGGCATCTTTGCTGATGTCGTGCGTGTGACCACTTCTGCTTTATTTGCTGTATGCGCCGGTGTACCGGGCTTATCGACTCTCTTCCGCCAAACCAGTTTTTTATTGCGTCAGAAAAAACTGTATCAAAACTAAATATCATTGTCTTTAATTTTAAGGAGATTCGCATGTTATACAAAAAATCTTACGTCTATACAGCAAAACCCGTTGATGCGAACGGTTATGCATATTATACCCCTGAAGAAGACAGTGTTTGGCAATCGCTCATTACTAGACAAACACCGATTGTGGCGAATCGTGGTTGTGATGAATATTTGCATGGGTTGAAATTATTAAATTTACCAACTGATCGTTTGCCGCAGTGCCCAGAAATTTCTGCGGTATTAAAAGAGGCAACGGGTTGGGAATTAGAACCTGTGCCTGCGCTTATTTCTTATGATCATTTTTTTAATTTATTAGCACAGCGCAAATTTCCAGCGGCTACTTTTATTCGCACGCGTGAGGAAATTGATTATTTGCAAGAACCTGATATTTTTCACGAAGTATTTGGCCACTGCCCATTGCTCACCAATCAAGCGTATGCTGATTTTACCCATACCTATGGTAAATTGGGTATGAAAGCTTGCGAATCAGATAGAGTGATGTTGGCGCGTTTATTTTGGTTTACGGTGGAGTTTGGTTTAATTCAAACGGAAAAAGGGTTACGCACCTATGGTGGCGGTATTCTTTCATCGAAAAATGAAACGATTTACTGCCTAGAAAGCCCTATTCCAAAACGTCTGCCTTTTGATCCATTAGAAGCATTACGTACACCGTATCGCATTGATATCATGCAACCGATCTATTATGTGATTGATAGCTTTGATACGCTATTTCAATTAGCAGACATGGATTTAATTGGCTTGATTAGACAAGCTGAAAAATTAGGCATGCATGCACCACTTTTTCCACTTGAGAAGGAATAACAAATGACGGATTTATTACATACGATACGCTGTGTGGGTTGTGAAGGCGGCATTCCTGCGCTTTCACGTCCTGAAGCTGACGCTTTGTTAGTGCAATTAAAAAATTGGCAAATCACATCGGATGGTAAATGGTTAACACAACGATTTACCTTTAAAAATTTTTATCAAACCATGGCATTTGTGAATGCCGTTGCCTGGATTGCCAATCAAGAAAATCATCATCCAGATTTAAATATTGGCTATGATTATTGTGTTGTGAATTATCAAACACATGCAGTGTTAGGCTTAACCCAAAATGATTTCATTTGCGCCGCAAAGATTGATCAGTTGTGAATGTAGCCTGGACACGCTTTTTGTATAGTCCGGAGACATAGGTAACAAACGTTCGG
>CAZUVD010000013.1:0-66501 GCA_964623075.1 uncultured Coxiellaceae bacterium
CTACATACTCATCGCAGTATGCTTCGCTATATTTACTTTCTTTCAAATAATTTAAGATGCTATCTAGGTTTTTCCTGGCAACAGGAAGAACTCATGATAATATTTTTGTATTATCTATGTGGAGATTTTATCCTCCCGTAATTTCTAACCCTTTTTTTTATGGAAATGGAAGATGTGGCATCAGGTGGGTGGACCAAGTTAATGGCGACAGGAGACAAGGCAGAAGGTATCTTCGTCAAGTCTTTTGTTAAACCACCTCGTGATCAGTTCGGCGAACAAATCGTCGCAGTGCTAGTGGACGCAGATGGTATCGAGCAGAATGTTGCACTCCCTGCATCAAACACTCGTTATGTGAACCAGGTCAAAGGTCTCAAGGTAGGTCACCAAGTGATCATAACCCTCGAAGGCTTCTGGAACAAAGACAAGAGCGAGCTCGTATCCGAACCTGGTAAAACCAAGGGAGGTCTCAGCTTCGCTAAGAACTACTCTATCAAACAGAGTAAGCTCCCAGACCCTAGCTACAGCGCTACTGACATCGTTCAAGTAGCAAAAGATACATTTTAATTTTTTACCTTTTTTCTTATGTCTGATGAAGCACAATTCACTGGTGGTGTAGAGGCTAACCCTACAGTTACCACACCAGCAACCGAAACAGAAGTCGTCGAAACTGTTACGACACCATGTACTGAAGAGACTTGCCCAAATGGCGTATGCCCTGAAGGTGCAGAACCTGAAGTCATCCCAGCAGACGGAGTGTCACCTGATGAGGAGCTCGCTCCTGCTGCTGAATAATATTTACTACCCTTCTCAAATACTATGCCTGAACGAAACCCCGCACTAGACTGATTCGAATCAAAAATGATTCAGCTTTGACTCAGCTTCCGAGCTCGTCGAGTATGTGTCGCGTTCTGATTTCTAACAGTCGAAGAAGTCAGAGACTTCATCAATGAAAATTGACTTGAAGCTTTGAGGCTTGCAAAAGCTGGCTTCTGAAGGCGAGTATGTGAGGAGTTAGCTAAACTACCCTACCTCATTCAAACACATGAAGAGGCAAAGCGAGTCATCGCTTTGGTTGAGAGTCTCCAGGTAGAAATTGAACTCCATGATTTTGTCATGGATCACCTCAAAGCTACACTGGGCTCCCGACTAGAGGAGGAGATTGCCTTTGCTAAGGCAGCCCCTGGCTACCAGAAGCTCGTGGCAAAACAATAAATATTACCCCCCTAGAGTATGTTCTCAGTCACTCAGATCGTCTGAAAAGTCTATGAGTTCCGCAAGGATCCTAGGAACCCTGATAGGGATTACTTCCAGGAGTCTCTTGCATACGATAGACTCAAAGATAAATCTCTTGTGCCTGAGAGCATCGCTCACCGCGCTCGTCATCTCGACTGCAAGCAGACCCTTAGAGTGCTCAACACCTATGGGTCTTTTGCACATCGGATGGCAAAGCGTTTAGTTCACGGTCATGATGTCACAGTGAAAGATGAGCTCCTTACTGGCATCCGCCAAGGGCTCCTGGACTTCTACGACAAGTACCAAGTCACTCCTATATTGAATGAGTGGACCTTCTCACTGGACTGAGAGTACTCCGGTACTCTGGACATGGTTTGTGAAATCGAATGGAAACATGTCAGAAGACTATGTGTGTTGGATTTTAAGACGTATGCTCTGTACAAGGACCTTTATGGGATTCCCCATGATGATAAAGAGAGCACACCTCTTAAGAAACTCAAGATGGTCTGATTGCAATGTTCCATGTACGCCAATGCTCTCAGGAAACTAAGACCTGATATCATCGGCGATCGTGGATGTATGCTCTTACTGGCATGGCTCACTCCTGAGGGGGTATTTGTTTATGAGTTGGAGGAAGACATCTCACCATACCAGAAATGGGTGGCAGATAATTTTATATCTTAATATTCTTTTTATGGGACCAGAATGCGATGCAGCTCGTGACCCTGAGACACAGAATATTCGTGAACTCATGAATGTTCTCGACAGTCAAATTGGAGAGACAGGTAAAATCCTTCAAGAAATCTATGAACTCGCTACTCGTATCGGTGGTACACCACTGGAACCAACGACAGCTGGATGTCACGTTCGACCTGATAGGGACAGAATAGGGGAAAATATCATCGCAGATATCCGTTGTGCACAAAACAAAGCCAACGACGTATCTGAAGATGCTCGACGTGTTCTCCGCTTACTCTTAAGATTTCTCTAATATGCGACTCTATCAATCAAACAAACCTGCCTTTACCAAGAAGTGGACAAAGTGGCGTATGCAGAATGCTATCGCTTTCTATGAGTCTGCTCTCAAGGATAAGCCAGGTATCCCATATGGAGAAGTCTCGAAGTACAAGAAGAGACTGCACCAGCTCCGCTTGAATTTATCACACGCTTAAATATATGAACCACGATCAATTCCAACGCGTCCGTGAAAATATTGCAGAGGCTCGCGATCACATGCTCACTACCAAGTGACGGGACTATCGAGGAGTATCTCCAGATATTCTTGCCAACTTCAAAGACATCGCAGCTGAGCTCGGTCTTACGCCGATGCAAGTGCTCGGTGTGTACATGAACAAGCATGTCAAAGCCATCAACAAGTTTATCCGATGCCCTGACTCTGATAACTCTGAACCGATACAAGGTCGCATCATAGATAATATGAACTACCTTGATCTCTTAGCAGCTCTCATTGTCGATGACGCTATCGATGAACTTGCTGTTGCAACAGCTACAAAATAACTTTCTTTCTATGGCTCAAGGCAAAATCCCCAAATACTCTGACAAGCGCTGGTCGCCCCGCATAGGTCAAACCTTTGCGATGGTAGACTGAACCAATATCTTCGAAGGACAGCGTCGAGAATACGTTCATGATGAGAGGCTTCCATTTGTGTTTCGCACAAAAAACCAAGTCAAGCTCATCCAGAATTATCTCAATGCTCTCCTGAAGATGCGTAGTAAGTACAACGCTCCAGAACTTTGAGCAGACTATGTCTTGATCACGTGAGAAGCATTCGTCAACAAGACATGATTCGGAGAGACCCTGTTCGACTGGTATTTGTATGAGAGTGGTTTCATTCTCAACAAGAAAGTCTGAAGCGAGGAGCTCACTGAATATATCGAGGCGATTGGTAACTATCTCAGAGTAGTCGAAGACCTCTACATCGATGACTACTGGAAAGCAACGAGACAGAAAACCCTTTAATTTTTTACTTTTCTTTTTATGACAGTTAGCAACACAAAACAGAAAGAGTTCAATGAGAAAGTCATTGCAGCTCTCGTCATCGCATTTATACTCATCGGACTTTCATTCTTCTGCCAGTTCCGTTTGTACCGTACAAACCACATTATGGCAACGAATATCCAGGCTGAGTTCACAGGTATTGACTCAAGGTTCAGTTCTGTAACTTCAGACATCTCGAAACTCGAGAGCAAAGTCCGAGACCTTCCAGCAATGGAATATGTTCAAGACCGTGATGAGGCTCTTCGACAAGGCTACTTTGATTTCTATGAAGAGTTCAAAGACTTTGTCCGAAAAGCAGAAGCTCGTCTCCCTATCATGCGTAAGCTCTAATTCTTAATTTTCTTTCTATGTCATCGGTCAAAATTCCCAGACTCTACCTCGTCCAGAACTCCATTGTTATGCGAGCAGTAGAGCAGTTCCTGAATATTTCAGGACTCAAGATAGAGTTCGTAGCAGCCCGCAAGTGGTACGAAGACATATATCATGCATCGCAGGATGCTTCGAGTCTGGTCAATCCTCTTGCTGCACAAAGCAAAGAGCTCACTGAGCAGATCAACAAACACAATGCAGACGGCACAGCCATCTCTGAAGAACTTCAGAAAGATGCTGATGAAGCCAACGCTGCATTGACAGATGCTATCCAGGCTCAGGTTCCAGTGAACATCGTCACACTTCATGTGTCGACGGTGACATCAAAACCTAGCATAGCAGACATGCTCTGTCTTCAGCAACTCCATGAGTTCAATCTCATCAACTGCGACGCGTTCGACGAAAAATAATATATAACCTTTTAGAGTATGAATGAGTTACTAGAGCTCTTATCAGAGCATTCAGCGTTCGAAGACTTCAGTATGTTCTGCTTCTCACGAAACGGAACATACTTTGAAAGTCATTCACAGCTCGTTGACCGAAGACTGGAAAGCAACACTCAAGAATTACTCATCGCGTACGAAGCCTCCATCGCCCAAAAGCGGGAGGCTTCTTCGTGAACGAGTGAGATGCGTACTCACAAGATAGATCGTATGACTCAGTGAGAATTATGAGCTATGAGAGCATCACTTGAGAATTGTATGGCAAACAAACGTCGTACATACCAACAGACATTTGTTTCTTCGCTGTTGTTTCCCAAAGAACTTTGCACACAAATACTACAGGACATCGAGAACTTCCGTATTACAAGCAACAATCTCCAGGTATCGCCCTCTAACCCTCTCATTTGAATCCTGGGCTATGATACCCTTCCAGAACAAAAATGGAGCTCTATTTTGAAGCACCATTCCATGCCTTCTGGTTTGTATGTCCATGGAGAACTCATGAAGGTATCTATATCAGAGTGTGAGATTGACATTGATGCATACCATCCATTCATTTGGATTATGTTGCAAGCTAAAAAACACTATCATCTGCAAAAGTTTCTCAGAAATTTCAAAGCTCAAGAAAGCTTCCTGAAATTCTGTCAGCAATGACTCAGAAAAGCTCAAGAGAAACGAGCGACTTATAATCTAAAAATCAACAAATAATATGGAGAGCGTTAAAATACACCCTCGCGTCTTTTCCGACGACTCCGGTCTGAAGTTTATCTTCAATCATGATGGGAACCATTACACAATGCGGTTCTCTGGTCGACCACTCTTTATCATCGAAGAATGGTATTACCACCTTGGAGGCACAGCCGTAGATTTCAGAAGCCTCTATGAACGAATCAGAGAGCGTACTGAACCAGATACCGGACAGATATATTTGGTCAAAGAAGCGATAGACAAGAGTACTGAAATGTTTGAAGTACTCGAGCGAATTGGGAATCGAAAGCTTTCTCCTTTCACTATATATGCACAACCGTTCGACGCATTTAAGTTCAGTAAATAATTCTTAATCCCCAGAGTATGACCGAACCTTCTAAAAATGAATACTTTGAGCTCCAGCAAAAGTGGCTAGGTCTGTTCGAGAACTCCAGTATTCACTGGGTTATGAACACAGAGCATGCAACCAGAGAGCTCAACCCACAAGGCAATTATATGTGACAGTTCTTCACGCACCTTGATGCGTTTGAAACAAACTGGAACGAAGCGGTGAGCCACACATATACACCCAACGGTAACTTCGCTAAGGTGAACGCCTGAAAGCGTACCGGAGATAAGTCTGAGCGCCGTGAAGCATCAGCTCTCCAAGAAGTGTATGCCTTCGTCCTCGACTTAGATAGGAAATCTCCCAACCATCCAACAGCACCAGAGTACACTCGAGATGATTTGATGGAGATACTCAAACGAGAGAGACTCCCAATCAATTATATCACTGAGACTCCAGGTGGGTGGCACATGTATATGTTCGTAGATCCAAAAGACAGAACACGTATCGACAAGAACATGTACTCTGATATCATCGAGAGCTTTGCAATCAGGCTCGACGCTGATAATCTCAAAGACATGGCACGAGTGTTTCGAGTACCTTTCTCAAAGTACTATGGTGGCGGGATGACAGACGCGTGACACGTGAAACTCTTTCGAGTGGACGTAGACACAGTATGAGAGTACGAGTTCGAGGAAGTAACCAAGCCATCAGAAATCAATCTCAATGGCATTACCTTCTGGACGTTTGAGCAACTCAAGCAACTCCATGAAAGTATTCACGAAAAGGTAGTTATCGCAAATACTGCGAGTGATGACAGGTTCTTCGACAAAGACTGAGAGTCAGCAAATTTTGTAGGAAAATGTAACAGCATTCGCATACCTGAACTCTTTGAGCATCTCAAGAACTATCCACGAATGACACCAGAAGGGTTTGAATATCCTATTCTCGTCGGTGGTACTCGTGTCGCATTTGTTCGGACAACATGAGATGGGGAGGTGCTACCAACCTACGAGACGGACGGTTACAGATATTTTGTCGAGAAGAACTGCATGCACAACTTCACACCAAAATACTCTATCGCCGACCGACCACGATGAGAACCATTTGCATTCATGCTTCACTGGTTCTGATCCAATCAGCTCAAGACCTACGAGTTCTTCGAGAAAGAGTTCTGACTGTTTCGTCGTACAGACAAACAAGACTTGTACATGAGCATCGAGGCTTCGAGATGAGTCATAGACTTCACGACCAAGTGAGTCACCTACACTGTGAATACTCAAACCAAGTCTTGACCAAGCACGAAAATCCAGCGGCTCATGCACGCTGATTGTTTCCCAAAGTGAATCGTACGGACTACCTGGAACACAGGGAAGTCAGAGTCACCGGAAGAAAACATCTATATTATTCTCTCTTCGAACTCAGGGCATGACATTCTTATCCCATATCATACAGATAAGCGAGCATTCAATAAACGCCATGGTACTCATGGCTTGCAGTTTATTGGCGATGAAGTATGTATGAATGACTTCTACCAGGCAATCTGGGAGACAGCCAAGAAAGACCCGAGACTCATCCCAACTTTCGAGTATTTATGAACCAATTGATTTTATGAAGAAGGTTTTCTCTACTGAACAAACTGGTTTCAACCAGATGGCACACAGTTACATGTATCTGAGATCCCTGGAAAGTACTTCGGAAACAGCATCCTTGAGATGTCGCTCGATAATAAATCGTATATTGACGTATCGGATTTTTACCAAAGACTACTCGCTCTGTTTCCACAACGCATCTCTCTGATCTCGTTTCTTACCTATCTCGTTGACATGGCATGAATTAACTTCTGGGATCCAGTGATCACAAAAGTGAACAGTACCAAAATCATACCTCCTCTGTTCCTCTCAGGAGTGACTCAGTCCGGTAAGAGTACTCTGAATCTGCTTATGAAAGAATGATTCGGTGTGAACCCTAACCATCGCACCGTCGCTCTTAAGTCTATTACTCCTCAACCATTACAGCAATACTGCACAGACAATGTCGTTTTGCATCTTGAGGAATATACAGGTGTGATTCGACCCGATATCGGAGGTATCGTCCGAGACATCATTAACAAGAACTCCAAAGTTCGGGGCAATGCAGACGGTTCGAACTCCACCTTCTTCTTTCGTAGCAACCTCCTCATAGATGGAGAGCAGTTACCAGAAGAAGAGTCGGTTCAAAATCGTATGGTCATCGTCCCGTTCTTCGAGAACGATAAGAAAGGAACGAGCGCTCTCATATCAGAGACACGAAAGACTTCGTATCTGTTTGACCTGATACGCAAACTCTATTCGAACTGGAACAATGTCGAGAAATACTATCTCGAGGCTATCTCAGCACTCGGGGCAGCGGGGTTCTCATCTCGTGAGAAAGAGCTCTATGGTTTCATCTACACGATGAATACCATCTGCTGACTTGCTACACCTGACCAACTCATCGAAAGTATTCGAGAGAACACGACTGCCCTGCAATCTTTGGGTAAGTCTGACCCACTCGATGAAATACTCAGTGAAGTCATATTCGCTTCTCGTATCACACCTACAAGATACGAGCCAATGAACGGAGCGCCAGGGTATTTATCAGTACCTATCCCATACACGATACTCTCACGATTCAAGATTAAACTCATCGAATGTACCAAGAAATTTCCTGGAGCCGTACGAATTGAAAATTCTTGTTTGATTTTAGAAGAAAAGAAAATAGACTTGATTGATAAGAAGATTGAAAAGTTTTCTTTTAGAGTACTGGTGAAGGGAGCAACCTTTGGAGGAGGCTTCTGATTATAGCCATAGAGTATATCTGTAACGGTATTTTTCTATGAGCATCTATGATGATATCAGGATAGCAGCTGAAGCTGCTGTAAAGATTGACCCACCAATCCCAGCCCTTAACACGGAAATACCGTCAACAGGTACTGGCTTATCCAACGCTGAGACGTTGCAACAAGCCTATCAAAATAAACAAAAGGAAGCAGAAGGTCCGTGAATACTTCAGTCGATCTGAAATGTTATCTCAAAATGATGGGACTGGTTAGGTGACCAAAAAGACCACATCATCGATAATGAGGACGAAGACATGGGTATCACGGACTGGAAGGCTTACAAGAAATACGAACAAAACCTTTCTGACAATGACTTCACAGATGAAGAAGCACAGCAGAAAACAAAAGAGTTGTTTGACCAGTGAGTCATAACGCAGAAGTATTTTTCAGAAAATCAAAAACAATACGAAGCTCGTCAGAAAGAATATTCTTCTTCTATTGAGCTCCAGCAAAAAGTAGTGCGTGACCTGACAGCTCAGGTCGCGCCTTATATGGCGAGAGTCACTGATGTCAATCAGCGTCGATTGCTTCAGCAAGCTATCGAGACCCAGACGGCTACATTCATGGATTATTATTCCAGGATCACAGACGGTCACGATACATTCGACAAAGACAAGTATCTTTCTGAACTGGCTACCTTCATGGACGACAGTCAGAAGTTTATCAAAGACTATTCGGAGTCGATAGTGCAGGGGCAGAACAATCAGGAGGCTTTCCTCGCTGCTCAGAAAAGCAATCTCGATCTCGTTAAACGCATGGACGGATGGAACACAAACCTCCGTACAGACTCACTCTGGAAGAGTGCATCAGGCTCAGCAAAAGATATCTTTGACTATGATGGTGTCGGCGAGACAGTATGAAACATATTTGGTACTGTCACCGGCGGTATCTCTCTCGCATCCAATCTCCTTTGGAGAGCATTCACAGAAAGTCCTATCGGAGTTCCTGCTCTTATGAATCTCGCTCAAGATAAGACAGGGCTCGCGGAGAAAAATATTCTCAGGTATAACTCTGGGTTCGAGGAGCTCGGTCTCGATGCAGTCGATAACACCAACGACGGCATCTTCAAATCTGGAACCAAGAAAATCGCTCAAGGGCTCGGGGAGTTGGTAGACGGTGCAGACTCAATCGCCGAAGCTCTCATCCCGATGGTAATTGGTGGTGGCGCTGGATTGCTTGGGAAGGCTGAGCGAGCAGCTCGACTCACAGACTCACTGAATAAAGCACAAAAACTCGGAGCGTTTGGTAAAACTCTCGGGGTTACTATGTTGCAGGACGCACTCGTATTCGATGCATCATTTACGAGTTTCCAAGGACGTGGTAACTCAGAAGAGGAATCAGCACAGAATGCTGGGTTCTCTCTTGCACTCAACTCACTCTTCGTCGCAGCGTTTGCAAAGCCAGTACTGAGATGATCAAAAGAATTTCGAACATTCTTTGAGGCATCAGGCGGTAATGTTGAACCATATCTCCGATGAGAATGAGTTATCAAAGCTCTTAATGAAGGCAACGTCAATCAGGCAGAGCGTCTCATGGAACAAGAGATGATTCGAGCATCACGCGCTACCGGCGAAGATGCTGCGACTCAGGTCTCAGAAGCTGAGACATTATGAGAACTCACTGAGACTGGTCTCAAAAACGCACAGAAAACTATTGAGAAACTCAATAAGTCAGTGAGTGCTTTACTTACTGATGAAACTTCAGATGTCGCATTTGAATTTCAAAAAAGTTTAGCGAAGGCTGATGCAGCAATAGGATTGCCTTCTGAAGCCAAACTTATCAAACAGCAAAACGTAGAGTGAACTATTACGCGGGAAGTTGCTACGACTCCTTCTGTTGCTGGGAAGCTCACGTTTATCGGGATGAACACTTCTCCTGAGGCTCGCACTCTCATCTCAGATGCCATCAATGCTACCCAAGCCTGAACAAATTCTGTGTTCACCCCTGGCACTGCATTGCATATGACAGATGAAATGAAGGACGCTCTCCTCAATAAACTCATGGGAGTGAAGACTCAGGTATTTGCCGGTCTGAACGATGGTGAGAAATATTGGGTCGGTAAGACTCTCGAGAATTTGGATGCAGCGATCAAGAAACTCTTGGTTGAAAATCCAGGTTTGCTCTCACAGATCAAGCGTGATGTGAACTTCCGACTCGCAAGCGAAGTGAAGAACACTTCAAATACTTCTCAGAAGCTTCTCCCAAGCTACGAAGAAGCGGCAAATTTACTGATGAAGAACGACCTGCCAGCAGCCACCTATACAACGCATACACGTCAGTCTATAGATGCTCCTGTTGGGGATATGACTGCCGAATCCCTCATGCCACCATACATCACAGAATATTTAGCACCGTTTGTGACCCATATGAAAAAGAGCTTCTGAATACCAGACAGCGATTTCATAGACACAAATGCTATCAAAAAACTCATTGACGGTCTGACCGGTAAAACTTCTATCTCTGCAAAAGAGATAGATGCTTTCAAGTTTTATCACCTTGGAAAGATTACCGAAGACGCTGACCGGCTCAAATGACTTGTGCTTACTCGAGATGTCTCAGACAAGACACTCTTTCAGGCACATCCATTTTTCAAACTTTTTACCCCTGAAAGCACAGCTCTCAGGTCTAATATCGTGATCCATGACCCACGGGATATCGAGAACCTGCTCGGACAAGTATTCATGAGGAACGTCAGAGCCAATCTCAATGACCTCCCAGTCATGAAGTACATCCTCAAGAACGAGAAGTTCAAGAGTGCTCTCATCAATACTTTCATTGATATCACCAAAGGCATCACGAACACGCAGAGTGCTGCTGAGATTTGGAAGCTCGTTGATCACATGTTCATGGACGCTCCAAAAATCGTAGCCTTAGAGAAGCACTGACCTGAAGTGTTTCAAAGATACGTTGATGACTTCGTAAAGCTCAATCCTATTCTCGAAGGGTCACGCTATGATTCGCTCCTGAAGTCGCTCCTGACCTTCGATAACTTGACTCCTGCAAATAAATACCAGGAGGCAGCGACTAAATTTGATACACTTTTGACTGACTTAATTTATGGCAATGAAAAGAAAAAGATCAAAGGTAACCCAGCATACTTGGACAAAGAGACATTGCGTCTCGCTCTCTTAGCCAAGGGCATGGACGAACTGACTCTTCTGCACACAGTAGACTTTACTGAGAAGATGTACTCATACACTCGCTCAGCACTTGCTGATGCTATCGCTCAAACAAAACGCTTGGTAGACGAGTGGGGTATGGAGATCACTTCTGCTGAGCGTAAGCTCGAGATTGATGCAGAGCTGGCAGGATTATCTACTCAAATCAAGAAACTCTCGTCAGAGGCAGAAAAAGTCTGACCTCGTGACAATCTCTCACAGGTCATAGAGAAGCTGGATACCAATCCATTGTTCGATGGTACTATCAAAGACACAATCGCAGAGCTTCCATCTCTGAGTGACCTCATAGATAGATGAGTCGATATGAAGTTCGTAGAGTTCAGTAATGCCCGTAAGGCTCTCGCAGCTGACCTAATGAGCACCACTCTCAATCAGAATGATTTCAGAACCATCATGCAGTTCCTGAGCATTCCTTTCAGCATGCTCCAGACAGGTACAAAAGCCCGCGAGGAATACATAAATATTCTCAACTCACTCACTCAAGACTGAAGCCGCAAGCTTCAAAACTTCATGGAGTGATTTATCTATGAGCAGTATGCGAAGTCAGTCAAGAACCTCGAAGAGTCCATCAAGATCATGTCTGATGCGACAGTACGACTCGAGCGTGAAGGGTTATGATTTGGTACATCCGCAGATAATCTCACGATGATCCATCCATCGCAAGTACCACCTGAGAGCTATATCATTGTTGGTCGCTCTGAGCAGATGGGGGTAGGTCCAAGAATTGGCATCGAACCAAACAAGAAAGCGATTACCACCAAAACTCTGTATGAACTCCGTAATAAGACGGACATCACAGCGCCTATATTCATGACACGAAATAGCTATCTCACTTTGCTGGATACCTACAAGCGTAACCCAAGCAATGTGCTCACTGATATCGAGGTATTCAAACGATTCAAAAGTAAGATACGGTTCATAGATATTGACCTGGCACAGACACCGAAGTGAGACCTTTTCTATCTTCAGCGTGGCTACGATGACATCAGAGTTATCTCTGATGCTATTTCAAGGAACTCCAGTCTGTTCACATCTGAGAGCCAGGCTCTCCTGAAGAAAGAACTGAAACCAATCTCAGAGAAATACTGAGTTGGTTCTCTGGATATTCCGACCGACTTCGCTCGTGCAGCAAACCTCTTTGATGGATTGTTCACTGACCCGCATGCTGAGCTCGCTTGGACAGTATTCAAAGACCAGATCCCAGCAAATACTCAATGGGATGTGCTCCCGTTCTTGCAGGGCAAGGATTTCCCTGAAGCCTATGCGAAACATATTGCGAAAGTCACGGAGATTTTCCCAGGAGCAAAAGAGTTCCCATGGTTCTTGGATGCTTTCAAACTCAATGAAAGACAGTTCCATGAGTATTCTATGCTGTACCAGATAGGTAAGAAGACCAATAAGAACTTCCTTGACCCTGAAATGCTGAAATGATTTGCTACAAAAATCAAGCAGTCTTTCATGGACAAGCTCATCGAGGAGAAGTCTCCTGCTGCACAGAAGTATGCTACATATAAAATTCTCTCGTTCCTGATGTCCAAAGGAGTCACAGTACCTGACATGCCTGTCAGGGATTTACTATCGCTCGTAGACGGCTTTGCTCCTGAAACCAATGCTATGATTGGTAAAGTAGCAAAAGATATCTTGTTCGATGAAATTACAAACACAAAGGTCTGGGACGAAACTAATATTCTAAATTGGGTCACCGACATCGAAGAGTCCCTGAAGTATGAATCAAGTCTCGATGATCTCCGTGGTTCATGGGGATTACAATGAGAGATGCGATTCAATGATGCAACACGTGAAGGTCTCTGAGATCTCAACGATGAAGTCGTAGACAGCGTCGATAACTTCACTGGTGACTTTGCAGATGCTGGTCCTCGCAAACTCGAAGACGTAGACGATGCTATTGAATTGTTCCAAGCAATGGGGACAAATATTCAGAACCATATTCTTGATGTCACGAAAAAGGTCTACCTCGGACGAAACTTCGTGCCATACTTTAATAGAGAGGGGGACATATCAAAACTTCTGCCTTCAGATTTTAATAGAGAAGTCAGAGCTCTTTGGGAGAAAGGTGTCAGCGATACTACGCCTTTGTTCACAGACCCTCGCAAATTCGAGCTCGACCCAAGTGTCATCGGGAAAGACCCAAGTCATAAGTTCTATGTCTGGAATGGTGCAGACACTGTGCAAATCAAGAACGTTGAGCAAGCACGCGACGAAGTCATGCTCGCCATCAAACGTGCATCAGAAAAAGGAAAGGACAGCCGTTCTCCCGCATTCCAGTTCTATGCAACACCGAATGACTCCAAGATTACTCTTGCCACAAATAAGAAAGGAAAACAATATTTCACAGCTCCTGAAGCTAAATTCATTGATCCGAAGGTGTCTCGCTGATTGCCAGCATATATGAACTGATGAGTTGATGTCACTAAATCTCCTCTCTTCAGATGGGCTTTTGCTGATGAGCTTGCCAAGGGGGACTCTCTCCACACTATCATACGTGACTGGCAGATGACATCGAAGTCAGGTGATGATGTTTTGCGCAGCTATGAGAAACTCCTTGGCTTCGAACCGGAAGCAAAAGTGAAAGGCTCAGGTTCATGGATTGATTATCTCGGAGAGTTACCAGCTAAAAACTACAAGAAAGTTTTCAACGAAGTAATCCCCGAGAAAGATATTCAGTCAGTCCGTGCTATCTGATATCGCCCTGTAGTTGATGCCTTTAATGAGTTCGGTGAAACAGTCGGACAGAATATCAAATGAAATCGATACATGTTCGAGTGGGATACAGACAAGCTCATACATGAGTTCTTCGAAGTAGGAGACCTTAACTTCAATGACATACACGAAGTCCTTGATTTCGATAGTCCTCCTGATCAAATCATCGAGGTACTTCTCAAAGACGGAAGCGTCCGACGATTTATATCTGAGCAAGGAGAGATAGATGTCAGCTTAGAATTGACCGCTGAGCAGTTCAAATCTCTCTGAGGTGAGTCAGTATCGTCTACACTCTTCTCACGCTCTGCGGGTGTCACTCCTCCGAAAGTAGACCCAAGACAGATTGCAGAAGTACAAGGAAAGAAATACTCATACTTGTTCGACCGCGGCACGCCAAGTAGCGTTGATGAGGCTGGGTATCGTCAGGTTGGTGAGACGGTCATCAATCTCGATACTGGAAAGAAATTCAAACTCTGAAGCCAAGAACTCTCAAATGATTACGTGGAAAGCTTTTTCAGGAAACAGAAAGACTTATTGGACGAAGCCTCAGGTTATAATTGTTAATCCCTTTATTTTATGCCATGATCATGTACCTACTCTAACGAGTCAAATCGTAATATCGCTCAGAGACTTGCGAAGATTGTTCAAGTCAACAATCGCGATCTCTTCGATAACATCAATCGAAACCAAACATGGTTGAATAATTCCCTCGCCACAGTCATGAAACTCCGCACGTATAAATCGTGAGAAGGAGTTAAAATCATGGATGAGTTTGAGAAAGTAGCTGGTCAAATCCAGTCTGCCAATCATACCAAGCAGCTCAGGGAGTATATCAAATACCAGAGCATCGATGATATGACATGGAAAGTGCTCGAAGAATATCGTCGTAAACTCCCAAGCGGTCGTGTCCGTGCACCAGGTGTGTACAAGAAAGTAATCGAACTCTTCGGAGAAGAAGCCAAAGACCTCGTGTCAGAGGCTCAGGTCATGCAGCTCTATGCAGACAATATTCATCGTGGTCGTACGAGTGATATCCTGTCGCAACTTCCAGCCGAGGTCGTCCCAGCGATAAACAGATTCATTACCTTCGCCAAAGAAACTGATATCCTCCCAAGCTTTGAACTGTTTTTCAGCAAAGCAGAGAACCCGTCTATCTTCCTACAGAAATATTTGAGCAACGAAAGCTACGCTGGTATGCTCAGAGAAATCTATAAGACAGCAAACATCGGCGATATCCGTTCTAATACGGAGAAAATCGTCGAGGACTTTGTGACGAAGCAATTAACGAGTCTCTACCCTGACGAGACAAAGAACGCCATCAAAAAGATGACAGATGTCGTACTCCTCAAAAATATGGAGAAGCATCTTATTAACGGCAAACTCGGGGTATTTCTGAGATCAATGCTCGCCGAGACTCGAATACTCTCGACCATCTCAAAGTTCACGCTCGGGTGACCAGGTGCTGTACTCATGCTGGGGCAAAACCTTTTCGTGAATGTATTGCAGCACAGAGGTCTCAAGAAAGGCGTACCTGCTGAGTTCTATCGCCATCCATTGATAGACGAGCTGATCAACTCCAATGTTCTTGACTGAACTGATTTCTTTGAAAATCATAAAGTACTCATGAATGGTGCATCTGCTGAGACTCTCACAGAGAAACTCTATCGAGCTACCTTCGAAAAGCCTATCACATGGTTCATGGATAAGATGCCACTGAAGCCAGGTGCAAGAGAGACTCTCGATAACGCGATGGACATCACAAAAGATGTCACACTCACCGGTATCCATAATCTCCAGGATCACATCATGGCATGACCGCACTTACGTGCAGGTATTGTGTCAGCAGCGTTCGAAATATTCGGCGATAATTTCGACTGGGCTCTCAAAAGCATCAAAGATAAAACCATGCCAGAAGACCTTCTCAATCGGTTTATTGTACGCGCTCAGGAACTCGGAGAGTCTGGTAACAATGCTTTCTCATTTGGTATGCTTAGACAGCACATGCTCTCTAATGGAGCTTGGTCAGCGGTCTCGTATCTCCAGTGATACCACATGCAGCGTATCGGTGAACTCACAGCATCTGTGAAAAAGTTCGCTGATGCTTGGCATGGTGGTGAGATCAACAATATCGAAGAGTTCAAAGAGCATCTATGGACAAAGAACCCTGAGCTTCGCAAGGCGTTGTTTATCACGTTTGATGCGGTGCACATGGGGTTTTACGTAGACCAGTTCTACGACGATGAGAACAACAATAGTACTCTTGATTACTCAAAACTTTTTCATGAGTATGTCTCTTCGCTCTCTGCGAATGTTCTCACACGCATGATGACCAACATTGTCTCTGCTCATAACAACCTGGAAATCTACAAAGATGCAACAGGGAAAGACGTTCCTATGCTCCAATGAGTCAGTACCATGTTCTGGGATTTCCTTGACTCAATACCTGGACAGATGTTCCGTGAGTTCGATGTAGCGAAAGTCGTCCCTCGAATGATGGAAGCTTGGAAAGCAGATGATGGAGCTCTTGCGACAGCTCTCAGACGAGAGGCACTCGAGCAGTCATTCAATGGAAACTTCAGGTACAATATGCCTATGCAGGAAAATGCATCAGGGTTTGTTGCTGTACCTGAGCAGGACGATATCATCGGGTCGCTCTTACTTGGAACCCATAAGACAAACAAGTCTATCCTCCTCGCTGATAAACTCTACGAAGTCTGAAATATAGACCGTATCATCCAAGGTAAAAGCGGCGATGAGACAGAAGATAGCTACTGGTACAAGCTTTTCAAAGCGATGCCATGAATCGATATCTTCAATACCAGCAAATCAAATATGAAGTGGCGTGGCTACCAGGCTCTCCAGGCGAGTGATCCTGTACTGAAGTCACTGTACGCCAGAGAAGACTGAGTATTTGAAAAGTACATGGAATGAGTCAAGTCTCTCAATAACCGTGAGCATTACACAAAAGAAGTGAATGAGTTCTGGGATGATCTCACACAGTTCAATTATGCAAATTGGACGAAGAGTGATTTCAGCAACAATGAGAAGGAGCAGTTCTTCGGTAAAAACTCTCTGGATGAAATACAGAAAGAGAAGTTGTTTACTACGCTCCTCGAAAACAAACTCTGAAAAGAAGTTGTCGATACGATCTGGGTCAAGGGACGAGATATTTGAGACGCTGGTTTCCAGAAAATTGTCATGGAAGCAGAAGCCAAAGTACCTGGTTCTGGTCGTGTGATTGTCTCGTACCTTGCCAACAAAGAGTTCTCTGCATGGGCAGAAGAGAACAGCACTATCAAAAACAAGAACTGATATGTGGACTGGAAGAACGTAGACAACGACCCTGCGGCGATAGAGATGAAAGAGAAAATCAATGCTCAGTACTATCCACTCTTGTATCTTTATGACAAGTCTGCGTATCTGAAGGTAGCCCGCAATCAAATCAAGAACAACTATCCTGATGTGTACAACAAAGTCACAGACTCTCAGAAGAGTTTCATCAATACTCTCTCTCTTACCGACTTCGTCATGCATCGTGAAGCTCTCTCCGGTACGCCGAGTGCAGGGAATATTGCCAGTGTGCTCACAATTGGCTCGAAATATCTTTCAGATGACGAGGACAAACTCGAAGTCATGAACTGGGCAGCTGACCAGATAGATGGCATGGATACAGACTTGGATACCAAAGACACTCTCAAACAAGGAACTCTCATCGCGAATGCAGACATGCTCAATCGTGTGTATAAAGATGAGAACTTCATGGCTGAGCACGGCGACAGTGTTAAAAAGGCTGTGAATATTCTCTACGATGTCACAGACAGAATCGTTCTCGAGTGAAAAAATGTTCACTCTATGGTCTCAGCAGATATGAACGATGACCAGAAGCGTGCATACAAATACAATTACGGAAGCTCGTATACTCAAAGACCGTATATGAAAACCAATTCTGCTATCTGAGACAAGCTGGTAGCAACGGCGAACAAAACAGGTCCAGAAGGTTTACGCTCGCTCTATACTCCATCAAGCAACTCTTCAAACCGTGCGCCGGTATATCAGACTGCCAGCTCACCGGCGGCTAAATATTCAGTCCCCCGTCCACCCGTGCTCGACAACTGGTTCCGAATCTCTCGAGAAGGCGGGACAGCAAGTATTACGTCTGCTGATCTCGTGAAACAAACTGTGAAGCGTGGACTGCTTGGAGATGGTTCATACAAGACTCCAAATGCTACGTCATATACTAAGCGTACACCTGTTCAAAAATCAAGTGTAAAACCTCTCCGTACTGCCAAAATTACGAAGAGATGACCAAATGTACAGTTGCCTTTAGGTCTGATTAACATATGATAATTCCAATATGAGCGATGAACATGAAGTCATAATTATGCCAGAAAATCCTCTTGCTAAAAAGCAGGAGGAACCTGACATATCTGCGATACTGATTCAGAAGCTCCGAGCTCGAGGCATGGATGAAGACATGCTTGCCATCGAGTTATTGGACGTGATACAAAACGCTGAGGTAATGAACTCAAAAGGAGATGTCATTACTGATTATGCTACCAAACTTCAGGCGATCAAAACCCTTCACAAGATGTTGACTCGCCAGCCAGAAAATCAAATCAACATTGCAGCAGTCTTTGCATGATCTAACTCCTTCTAAAATACCTATGGCTCCTTTCAAGTCAGAAGCAGATTTTCAAACAAAGATGCTTGACCACATCAAAAAGAAATGAGGTTTCTGATTTAAGATAGCCGACAGTGACCGCCGCCTGAAACCATGTGACTGCGTCGTGACAATAGGAAAAGATACTTACTGGCTCGAGCTCAAATACAAGTGACCGAAGTCACACCATAACATTCTCCAGCACCAAGAAAACTCCTGCCGCCGAGTGTGGGACGCAGGAGGAAAATATTTCTTTCTCGAGTACGATGCCTGTACTCATACAGTACAAGTCATGGCAGGATTCATTCCGTATTGAGTTGATGTACATCCCGAGATGGCTCTTGAACTTTTATGACTGGATGATTTTATAGCTTAACAAAAAACCCCCTGGCTCGACGCAGGGGGTTTTTCTTAAAGTATACTTGTTTGCATTATACGTATCCATTCATTCATGAGATCAGTTGCTGATTGTCATGGTCCCTCTCAGTACATTTTGATGTACCCTAATCACTCTAATACTTCCGCAATACGGTACCATTCATTCCAATTTTTTGGACTACCATCCTCACCTGTTTCAAGATCGATAGTGAAGTTCTTCAGTTTTGCATTTATTCTGACTGTGAAGTCCAGAGTAATATGATCTGACCTTGAAGCAGGAACACCATCCTTATCAATATTATCCTCGCAATAATACGCGTTACCTTTGATGATTAAATCATCCGATACAAAAAGAGTTTGAGACATAACAACAATATAAAAAAATAAAAAGTTTTATGTCGAGCCCAGATATAATAGTAATAATAGTTCTATTTACGAATCTATTTTATTGACGACTGCCCCATACTCACTCTTGCAGATTTTTATTCTCTCAAGATGCTGTCTGTGTAAAATTCATTTATCATTATCGTGCCAGTCAACGAGAATAATATCTTTTTTTCCGGCACTGAGTCGGAGTCCTCGACCGATACCTTGGACGACTGTTCAGTTGAATTTGGTTGGACTGAAGAAAAAGACAGCGTCAATGTACGGAATATCTGTACCAGTCCCTATTTTCTGAATTGTTCAAACGATGACTATCGGCTTTGTCATTACACGGGCTATAGCGAGGGCTTTGTTTGCCTCGGCTATGTCGGTATTCCCATGTATCAAAACAACGCTTAGAGATGGGTTTTCTCGCAACTTTTTTGCGTAGGTCTCCGCTTCGCTCACTCGATCCGTAAACACAAGTGAACAGGTTCTGTTAAACTTCTCCAAGTACTTGACAAGTGTTTCCATTTGTTTTGTAGAGCGTACTGTATCTTCCATAGCGCAAGTCCGCAATTCATGGTAATCGATGTAGTCATATCTCGGCGTGATATATTCTTCGACGTAGAGAGTTGGGAGCATGTTGTATCTTTCTGAGGGGAGCATGTAACCTTCGACTGCGATTTCCCTTCCAAATATTCGCTCGAGGTCGGCTTTATGCAGGTCATCTCTGTATGGGGTTCCAGAAAATCCATAGAGCCCGCGACAATTCTTCATGGCGCAAAGAGACTGGATCATCGCGTCTGAGATGTTCTTGTGCATCTCATCATAGAGGATGATTTCTCTGTCCTGAAAATACTCTGGATGGAGTGCAAAGGTTTTATGGGTTGAGATGAGTATTTCTCGATCAAGTTCTCTGACTCCAGAGAAGGCAAAACCAATTTTATCCAGCATTCATTGGTAGAACTTTTGGAAGTGAGCTTTCGTCGAGCGGCAGTTCACTTCATTGTGGCACAGGATCAAAGCGCGTCAGGGTAATCGGTTAAGGATTTCGGACATGATGTGGGTCTTTCATCGACCAGTTTTCATGTTGATGATACCAGAGGTGTATCCAAACTTATTGACGCGCGCTTCGACGCGTTCCATGATTTTCTTTTGCTCATCTGAAAGTTGAGAGTTATAGAGATATTGTGGCGAAATAATATGTATGTCCTGGTAACGTGTATCGATATTCCCCATATCATATTCATAAACCCAAAAATTGGGAAGGAATTTTTTTCCTTTATTATCATAGAGCTTAATCTGTTTCTGATACTGTGACGTAGGATTAAACGCTCTGCATGGAATAGTATAGTATTGTTCTAGCGGGATCTTCATATGGCTTTTTTAAGAATAGATTTCGTCTGCGCATGCAGGTCTGCAAACTGCGGGCGCTGGTCTTTGTAGTAGTAAATATTCGCTACCGTCTCTGCAAAGTCTTCCTCGACAGAATTGTTCAATGCATGGTAGAAAATGTAATCATTCCCATTGGAAAGATAATCCACCATCTCTTGGCGAGCGACAGCATACTCATCACGCTCTGCTTGGTTGAGTATCTTGAACCAGATAAAATGCCCGTACTCGTGTACGAGAGTACTGGCTTGCTCTTCTGCATCACGTTCTGTGCAGATTTCAATGCGGTTCGTATGCTCATAATATACTCATGAGATATCAACTCCCATGTAGGAACATGCGAGGGCTGTGTAGAGAACAATTGGAAGAATCATATAAAACAGTATATGAAACAAATCTATTTTGTATACTGTTTCTTATTGACAGCTTTCACAAGTATTATATACATTGGCTCTTCGACCAGTGAAGGTAGGGAACTCACGGTTCCATTCTTCGTCTGTCATCTCTTCAAGCTCGAGAGCTCTACGCTCTTGTTTCTTGGCACAGTCAGAACATCAGAAGTCTTCAGACATAGATTTATTTTTTAGGAGCATTAAAAGCCCTGCGGATATTCTCCTCAGGGATATTGTACTGTGTAGCAAGAGATTCATAAGACGAGCCTCGATCGAGGCTGTCTTTGATTTCTTTCAGTAATGGTGAGAGTCAAGCCATGATTAGAAACTCATAAGTATTTTGATACATTCGCCACGCGTGAGAACTCTGTTCTTATCTGCGCCGGTGTATATTGGGAATACTTTTGTAGCTTTATTCAACATGATAGAGAACTCATAAAGCGTAACTCCATCAGTTTTGCGTTCTCCATTGTAGAGAGATGCAACTGGTACGAGCCCCTTACCTTTTCTAAATGCCATTGATGCAGCATCTTGTCTGATGTTTACGTCATTAGGACGGCTACCGTTGAAATATCACTCTCGTGTTGCCCGCAGGTAGAGTCTGCCTGTGTCAGAAAGCCATGACTCTTTGCAGTAAACAAACACATTACGAGACTCAAATCCTTTGTCCATACAAAGTTTGAGATCGTTCGGATGCTTGTAGCGATATTCACGGAGGTAGTTGTCTACGACACGGAGACCTCGACGTGCACGGCAATGACCGTAACGTTCTGATTTTGAGTTCCAGTAGTTGAGTTTATCCATGACACCATCGATAGTATCGAGAGAAAATTCCTTGTTGCCTTTCAAAGAAGTAACAACAGGAATATCTTTGATAGCGAGCTTGTCTAAAAGTTTCTGGTCATTGACCATGAAAGAGACGATCGGGTCTTCTGGATGTAATTCATTGTACCATTTACGACCACAGTCTACACCTGAGCCAGTGAAACCTCAGATATATGGGTTGTAATCACCCATAGCAACACGACGCTTTACGAGTTCGAGTCTCTCTTCGAGAGTGAGCTCACGCCCCATCAAGATACTGAGTGCTGTCATTGGACCATAAATCGTACAGAGCGTAGAATAGTACGGGTATTTTCATTTTGACCACTTGGAATCAAATTCCAACTGGAGATAGAGTTTTTCAAAAGGGTTTGCTTTTGCATACTCGATAAAGAAATCAGCACTGAATATATCTACGGCTCCCGCCATAAATTCAGTTCCAGTTACTTCGTCGAGATTAAGCATGTGACCATCTGCAATAGATGGTGTCAGTGGTGTTTCATCAATATTTGGTTCCATAGTAGAAAGATTATATCCCCACAAAATAGAATGCAACTATTTCACATTCATGACGAGGAATTTGAATATGAGCCAAATACCTCAGAAGACAGTACCGAGTCATATAAGGACACCTGACCAGATACTTGCGCTCTTGAGAAAGTCCAGTCTTAGTTTTTTTGAAAGAGTCATTTCGCCAAACCACTCCAGCATAGGCTGGCATGATTTGTGAAAAGCTTCCTGGTTTTTTTGCATAAGAGCCAGTACTTGATTCTGGTCCCTCAGAGTTGACTGTATAGCAATTATTTGCTCAGCATGTAACTCATTTTGGTCATTAGATGTCATGATTTATATATGTTGGTTGAGTCATTTTAGATGCTTGATAACTCAAAGCACCAAGAAAGACCTGCAATAGCTGAGCTAGGTGCAGGTCGATATAACCTTTCGCCTGGACATACGTAACCACTCCGCAGAGTAATGCTACTATGATAGACTTTTTACCGTTGATCAATTGTAAGAACTGTTGAAAACCAGAGTACTCAGCTTTGATGAGTACTACTGGAGTAACCTCTGTAACTTGAGTTACTTTCTTCGAAACTGTTTTCTTTTTAGTTTTTTTAGTCATAAACAAATTACAGAGGAAATAAAGTTTTACTATGCAACGACCGACTTAATGACTGCGAAGTTGATAACCATGAGTGCATCGAGAGCAGAAGCAGAAACGTTAGTGATAACGATCTTGAATGAGCCAGCAGCAACAGTCTTGACAGCAACGATAGGAGTACCAGCACCAGCATATGTCGTAGAGACAACGATAACATCGTTAGCATCAACGAGAGTATTGGTGACAGTAAACTCTTCTTCAGCAGCACCAGCTGTCGTGAGAGCGACAGTAGTGATCTGACCACATGGCTTACTGAGAGTAACCCCAGTAGATGCAGATGTGATTTGAGTCACAGCTCCACCAGCACCAGTTGTATATCCGATAGCCTTAGTAGGGTCAGAGACACCAGTCGAGAGGACAGCATTTGCTAAAGTAGCAAGAGTAGCCTTATAGACTTCACCCTCAAGACCGTCACCTGTATTTGTCCAGAAAAGAAAATCATCTGACGCGATGTCAGAACGGGTAGCAATATTTGAAGCATCGAACATAAAAAACGTGATTAAAGAAATAAGCACTTATTAGTTTAAGTGCTTATTTTTCGGTGTCAAAAGAATTGTTGGAAGAATTATCCTTTATGTGCCAAAACCCCTGATATATCACCAGAAGTGAGCTTAAGATTTTGTTCCTCTGCCATCGCTAAAAGAAGATCTGGGATGTTATCATTGAGTTCAACTGACTCATCTTGGAGAAGTTGGAACTCTTCCTTCTTCATTTCATCGGTGAGTTTCTCATTCGCAAAGATAGCATTTCGATCTGCTTCGAATACTGTCGCGAAATCCATGAACGGTTTCATCAGGTCACGAAGAGCTCGTGCTTTTGAAATATGTAACTCCTGTGTGGCAATCTTCGTACCGTAGACGACCGCAATCTGGAACGCGTGCTTTTTGAGCATAAGTGAAAAATAAGAAATAAGGTAACAGTATCGTAATCAGATTTGTTTTGCAGTCAAATTTTATTGGCATCAATCACATGGAACAAGATCGTCTTGGGCGACTGTTGGTGTAGACAATGGAAAATCCTCGATTCTTGTAGTTGTAGATGTACCAGGAGCAATATTGTTAGGATTGACTGGGTGTCTACGAGCTACCTCTTCCATTACTGTAGCCATAAATGCATCTTTGATAAACAGTTGTTTGCGCATCTGGGCTATTTCGATATCAGTATCAAGCTTGATGGATATCAGCTCGTTCTCGGAAATGTTACTGAGTGTCTTGGTAGCATCTTGGATATTGATAATGCCAGTACTCGTCTTGACTGGTTTACCATTTTCAAAATAGACTGTCAATGGGAGATCCCACCTTCATACAGGGGCATACTTATCTACGAGCTCGCGCTCCATATCAGCATCGACTCAAAAAATATTTACTCACTCTTTTTCAAATGTTGCAAACTGTGGTAGCATCCGATCACAGTTTGGACAACCTTTTATTCTGTGAAAAAACACAAGAGCGTTCCCAGAAAGAGCCTGAGAAAAAGTTTGTTTGGTAAGATTATTCATAGCGAAAGTGTAGTCAGAAAAATCATTCTGTCTACACATTTCAAACTACCCACCAGTTTTTATAAAGATAGTACATTCCTGAGCATTGCTGGTAGTATGTCGCAGCAACACAGTTGAACTCATCTGTGTACCCAGTACACGAAGCATGACCCGAACAAACCATATCCATACTGTCCCATGAACAGTTTCAGTAGACTGGACTACATCAGCTAGGCGTACATGCTCATTCTGAAAACCCATCACAAGAAACCTGTCTTGCATGGTTGGTAATATGGATACATTGTTTGAATGTGCCAAGCGTCAATGAAGAACTAAAATCAATAGTATCTCATGCAAACGTAGTGACAACTGCGTCGTTACTTATAGAGCTCGCATTACAGAGCCAGTAATCTCTACCAGGACATGAGAGTACGCTCGGTAAATTCACAGTAATTGCATTGACCCAAGAACATCCGCTTTCGTATCCACAGTTGGTTGCATCATCAATACTGCCACAAGAGGGTGTTCCTGTACAGACAGCTCAGTATGTACCAGAACAAATGCCTGTGTAATAATCTCATGAGCATGTATACGATGTACCTGAGCACCCTGAGAAATATGATCATGAGCATATAGAGTTGTCTCCTGAACATGTCCCAGACATACTATCCCAAGAACAACCAGCTCCAGTACAACTACCGTCATCTACTTGAGACGCACACGAATTTGCGGTGTATACATAACATCCTGATGTACTCGAGCAAGTAGCTTCATTGTAGTTAAAACTCGAGCAGTCTGAAGTGCTGACAGAACACCCTGATGTACTTGTACAAGTAGCTTCATCAAAAGAACCACAGTCTGTGCTAGACCATGAGCATCCTGAAGTAGTACTACACGTGTACTCATCTCCTATACCTCAGCAACCAGCTGTCTCGTATGAACATCATGAGTTTCCATTACATGTTCCTGCATCTGTGTAATTAAATGCCGAACAGGAAGTTCCAGCAAACCAAGAACATCAGCCATGTGCATCCCATTTTTCACAGTCAGTTTGATTTGTCCAGCTTCCACACGATGCAGAAGGTGTCCCAATACACGATGCTACCGACGCATCAAGAAACCATTTCGAAGCAGACCCATCCAATGTTTGATTTGATGTAATGTGTTTAGATCAACCAGCAGCCATGCTTCAAGTGCTCTGCAATGTTGAACTTGGCGTTGCGGAGCTTCCAGCAATGACCCCACCATTAAAACCACCGTATCCATAGTGTACTAAAGCCGTAGGATAAATATAGCAAAACAGAATTCCAGAACTCAATCCTGGTGAAGCATAGTATAAACCAAGATAGTTACCTCCAGACATGTATACATCAAATCCACCGGAGGAATTAGCTCAGATGGTTGATCTAAGGATTCATCCAAAACGAAAATCCATCCAGGTGTTAGAACCGAGATTATTAAAAGATGCAGCATTGGTAGTACCTGGACCTCCATTACTCCAAGCGCCATCCACATTGAGGCTACCAGTATTGATACGCCCTCCAGAGAGAACCTTGGTAGAAATATTGTCTATCGTGAATCGAGCAGTATTTGAGGGGGTAAATGACAAGAAAGCATTTGCATTATATCACGTAGCAATATGAACAATATAGGTTCAGTTTGCCGAAATCACATCTCAAGATACTCATCCTATAGATGGAGTGACTGTCCCCACAGTAAGACCAGATATCGTAAAGACCAGCAAATACTCTCTGTACGGCTGGGCACTGATGTTCTGCGTGAAAGCAGCTGTTCAGTTTGATGTATGAGAGACAGCATTCGATGCATACACAAAACCAGCTCACAGCGTCCATCCAGTAGCGTTACCTGTCAGAGAACCATTAGTGACCATTTCGGATCATAACGTTCAGTATACTGACAGCTTTTTCATGACCGTGTCGTAATGAAAATTCTGATGGTCTTGAGCTAAGACAGCGTCTGGATTGGCAAATAATATCGATCATGCCGTAGCACCAGTCACTGCTCAGCCTATCGCTGTTCAGTTGATAACTATGTCACCGGCTCACAAAAGTGAAACCGAGTTAATCGTTTTGATATTCGTACCAGAAACAAGGGTAGCCTGTTTCGCGCTTAATGCCGAAGAGAGCCCAGTGATATCTGCCAGAGCATAGTCTCAGCTTGCTGGCATGACAGCACCAGTGCGAGCATTGAACGAAGACACTCATCCAGCTATAGTCCAGGATCTATTTTCGCTCAGATCCTGTGCCACACCGTTAATAGTAATCGTACGTGATGCAGGTACTGCACTCGCAAAAAGCGTGTTCTGAAAATCAGTGACAGTAATGATTTTATGATCTTTGAACATGTTGTCTCTGAATCTCGAGACAAACAGATAGTCTTCGGAAGTTACAGTGTTTACCAACGGATAATCCCCCCGCAGCGTTTCATAGAAAAAACGATCTATTTCTTGCAGCTTTGGGGGTGATGATTCAGGAATTGGTACAAAGGTATCAGACATGTTCTAAGTAGATGGTTACTGGTATTTAATCCAAGTGTTCGCCATAGAAGGCAGAATAAACTGTAATGTAGGAGGTGTTTTCATTAGAGTATTGCGAAGAATCAAGAGTTATTTCATACTGGAAACGCACCAAAGTACCATCCGCTACCAGCAGTGGATACTGCTTGATTATCGGTACTATTCGTGGCGAGCCATGTAAGAGTAGGGGTAGCCACTGAATGCTGTATATTGAGGTAATCGCACGTTATGGTTCATCATCAGTCTTTTACAAGAGCGTGTGTGGCTGTTGTAGTACTGTTGATTGTGATTTCTTGTCATACTGAGCCATTTACTGTAAAAGTGGTCACATGCTGAGTAGTACCAGCGGTGAAGAGGAGTGAATGAGCTACTGAACCATCATCTTTAAAGTCGTTAAATGTGTTTGAATTAACTATAGTATTGCTTCATGTACTTGCTCATCTTGAGTACCAAATATTATTGTATGTGAGTCAACCTCCAGTAAACGAAGTAACACCATTTGACGTATCTGTTATTTTAATAGTACTCGTTCATGGAGTGATTGATAAGGTAGCATTTACACTCCACAATGTACCTCAAGTTCATAATAATGTCCATGTTCCAGATCACATAATTATAGCTCTTGTACTACTGACGCTTGAAGAAAATGTACCTATTGAAAGGTCGAAATTATTTGCTGAAAATGTACCAAACGTAACGCTGAGAGAATTTGTTGCTCAAGTAGTAAACGCATCTTGTAGTGTAAGAGTTCATCCTGGAGCTGCTAAGGTAAAGTTTTTCGCCCATGTTTTCCCTGCATTTGTGAGAGTATGTGTAGTTCTTCATTCAAAAGTATATGCTTGCGTACTAGCTGTGAGAGTCATTCCACTCACAAGCGTGATAGAACCAAATACGCTTGCGGCAGTACTAGTTGTCCATGTAGGAGTATTTGTCACACCTGTCCAGTTAGTCGTAGGAATTCGAGGCATGTCTTGAGTTACCGTCTGGCTTCCAGCAGAAAATGAATTAGCATCAAATATAGCTGTGTCTTGAGGTAGAGGAACACGCCCATTAGCAGCTCATCCAGAAGATTGTGACCATTCTCAAGCAGTTGACCAGCTTCATGTACCTCCTATCCAATAATTATCGTCTGCTGTGGTGAAAGTAATACCACTGTTTCCGCCACAATTACCACTTCATCCAGTTATAGCAGATAAGTCCCACGATGCTGCTCATGCACCAGTTATATCCCTGAAATCAGCGTTGTTAAATGAATTTGATGCAGATGTAATAGTTCGAGCAGTACCAAGAACAGAAGAACTCACAAGCACTCTATTAGTGACTGTCGCTCACATATCTATTGTAAATACATTTGTGATGGTAATATCACCAGTAAGAGGCATGGATGCTGTTTTAGTAGGTGAAGATGGTATTTTCTTCAGATTATAAAAAGCGTTAGATCCTGTGAATGTTCATGTAGCTGTACCACTTCATGCGGTTAAGATAACATCTTTACCGTTAGCATCAAATGTACCAGCAGTTCTTTGAATACCACTTCCATTACTACTAGTGAGATTGTCAGCAAGCTGGAATGTTCCACCAGAACCATTAAAATGCATAAATCATGGCATCGTAATACCATTCGTTGTGATTGTTTTCGTACCAGATGTAGCAACAAATGTCATATTCCCAGCGTATGTCCATGTGCCACCACTTGGGGCAGAGAAGTTTCAATGCAGGTTCATAGGAGAAGTACCAGCAAATGTGATAGCTCACACTAATGGATTTCAAATAGTCAGATCAGAACACGTAAGAGTGGCAGATATAGTGACTGTATAGGCTGTAGCGTTGGAAAGAGTATCGAACGTTACCGTATCAGACGATGTAGGTGCTGCTACAGAAGCAACTCCTCCTGAGCTAGTAGCGAATCGATTTGTTGTCCCATCATATGTTGCGGTTCATCAAACCCAAAATAAATTTGCCATACTAAGCTTGAGTTGTTACTGCTAAAACGTGCCATTGACCTGCTGCACTATTGTATGTACAGCCCACATACCCCCATTTACTCACAGTTGTGGCTGTTGGTAGTGTTACACCGATAGCTGTAAATCCTGTCCATGTGAGTGTTTTGGAAACACCAGCATCTTTGTACCGTACTATCAATTTTTGTCCGTCAGTAGGAGTTCCTGTCAGTGTGAATGTAGTGTTATTTGCGACTGCTGAAAGTTGGTAGACATCAGTTACATCTACGTCTATGACTGCTGTTGAATCATCCGTAGTAGTGACGACTCTTTGTGTGATTCGTTTGTTGGTGAGGGTTTGTGTATCAGTTGTGCCTAAGACTGTTCCTGATGGTGCTGTTTTAGCTCACCAAGTATCAAGAGCAGCGCTCCATGCCTGGACATTCGTACCGATGACGAGACCGAGAGTAGTGCGAACTTGAGAAGGAGTACGAGAAGCCCATGCAGAACTCACGCTCACAATAAAGTTGTCAGTAGTTGCTGTCAGACCTGCAATAGTAGTGAGATTAGAGTTCAGCCCCTGAAAGAGAGAACCTAATCCTGCACCACCAACAGTGACCATATTGGTCACTTCGATATCTGTTGCCCAGAGTTTTGTGACTCTTGCCCCTGTAGCACCAATAGAGCCCGTCAGAGTGATCGAATTTGTGCCCAAGACAAGATTACCTCCTGAGACAGTGAATCAACCCGTAGCGGACGCTACAGTGATGTTTGCTGTACCATCGAAGGCTATGCCTCAGATTGTTCTTGCATTTTGCAGAGCAGTAGCTGTACCGGCGTTACCAGTAATATTTGTCTGGTCACCGGTATTCGTGCCAGAAACAGAAACAGCACCAGCTCAGATAGTAAGTACTGAAGTATTAGCAGCGTTACCTACGAGAGTGACTGTACCGGTGTTCACAGTGAGCGCTGTAGTAAGAGTTGCATTAGTGACTGTGCCAGCATTGCCAGTAACAGAACCTGAGATAGCATTTGTCACCGTCATATCGACTGCCCAGATTTTAGTAATTCGTGACCCTGTAGAGCCTATGTCTCCAGTCATTAAGAAGTTTGAACCATCGTAAGTAAACCCAGAAGTTCCTTCAAGAGTGCCACTACCTGTCCAAACTCAGATTTGATTATCTACAGGTGTACCAACTTTTGATACATCACCCGACCCAGCTGGTGTTCACCAAGATGGAGCGGCACTTGCTCAGTTTGATTTTAGATATGTACCATTCGCACCAAGTGCCAAGGCAGTATAGTTTCCTGATGTATCAGTGTAGTATATCCTCCATGCTGTTTGAGAGATGAAATCTGTCAGGTTGGTATAACCTCCACCACCTCCAGAACCATTGGATGCTGAAGTAATTCGTCACTGCGCGTCTACAGTGATATTCGCATTGGTGTAACTTCATGGTGTGACAGCTGTGTTTGCCAGCGTAGTAGCAAACGAGCCAGTGCCAGAACCAGTTACATCTCCAGTGAGAGTTATCGTCTGGTCACCAGTATTCGTACCAGTTGCAGTACCACCTCCTGTTGCTATATCACCATCAGAGAGAGCCGTATTAAGCTGTGCAACCGTAAAACTTCCCAGTAATGTCGCATTACCAGTAGATACGATATGCCCAGTGAGATTCGCATTAGTAGTAACAGTCGCTGCATTACCAGTAATAGAAGCAGAGATAGCGTTGGTGACAGTAAGGTCTACTGCCCAGATTTTAGTAATTCGAGATCCAGTAGAGCCGATATCTCCAGCCATCAAGAAGTTGGAGCCATCATAAGTAAAAGTAGAAATACCTTTGATTGTTCCGTCTCCTGTCCATATACCAATTTGGTTATTGGCAGGTGTCCCGACTTTCGAAACATCACCGGATCATGAGCCAGATCCAGCAGGGACTGACCAGTTTCATTGACCATCCATGTACTCGGTAGCAACACCAGAAAGCTTCTTAATGAAACCGTGGCGAGCCACGCTTGCATTTCCTGTCGCGATATCAGAAAGAGATATAGTCGCGTCTGAGATTGTCTGGTCTCCAGTATTTGTTCCTGAAATCTGACTTGTGCCGTTTACTGAGAGTGTTGGACTTGCAGTACCTCAAATGACTACTCAGTTCACACTGCTTGGTGTGATATCGCCGAGCACAAGCGTAATAAGTGGAGTAGTAGTTGCCGATGTGACAGTTCCTGAGATTCAGTTTGTGTTATTGATAGATACAGAAGACACTGTGCCTCCAGCTCCAGTCGCTATCAATTGTGTGCCTACCATAGAAAGACCAGCACCAAGAGTAATTGGCGCTATGTCGCCTGATGCTCATCGACCTAAGAGATTACTTGCTGAAAGCGCAACAGCTGAAATGTCTCCTGTCGTAGACGCTGCTCGGGCAAGCACTGTATTTCCAGCAACATTCTGCATCTTCGCAAAAGTGACCACATCGTTCGCGATGGTAGTCGCATTACCAACAGCTGTGACATCCCCAGTGATAGAGAACGCTGGTTGAGAGAACAGTAATTGCAGACTCTCGAGCGTCATGAGTCTTCGATCGAGTATCATATTATCCGTCACACGGCTTACGAGAATGTAATCTCATGCAGCGAGTGTTGAGATGATGCCAAACTCTGGGTCTGCCAGGGTTTCAAAAAGCGTACCTGGGTCAACAGTTTTTGGTTCGGAGCGAAATGGTGGTATGAGAGTCATATATTAAGTTGCGTTAGAAAAGACATTGTCAACTTTGATTGATCCAGTCGAGCTATCTGTAATACTCGGGACAGCAGAAGACATACCTGCAAAGATATTATTCGAGACAATCGAGTAATCAGCATCTGCATGGATAGTCAGTACTTGTGCTGTACCAGAGCCTCCAGCAGCGTAATTACTTTCAAAAGTATTGCCACAAACCATAGAGTTTCTTTGTTTCACGAGCACAGTAGCCGCGACACTTGATTGCCCAAATGCCTGAGAAAACCAGTTACCAGTTACAACTGTCTTCAAATTGTAATTTGTATTTCCATCACCGATTTGAATATGAGCTCACCCGCCTACACGGTTTCCTGTAAAGACAGTACTTGAATAAATATACATACCATTTCCAGTGTTATACTCTTGTTCAAAAGTACATCCTGTAACAGCTCAGAGTGCTGTCATTCTGAATGCCGTAGTACCAACATTATAGGTGGCATCAGATGCCATGTTGGTACCATAGAAGAGAGTGTTTGTACAGTTGTTGATAGAGAGATATCGTGACCAGAAACAAAGACAGTTCTCTGCGTTAGCCAGCTCAAGATAGTTACGTACTGAGCCTGATCAGTTAGCATAGAAACTACAACTATAGTAGCGCACATAGTCTCCACTCGCTCGGATACCTCTACCTGAAACCTGTTGTTCAAATCTACAACCTGTAAAGGTTGCATTGCTAAAATTGGATCCGTTTGCTGGATTGAGTGCACATCATGATGTGGCACTTCCGAGAGTACAGTATACTCGCACTCATTCAACAATGGCAGAATCATAAGCACCACCACTATTACTATACACCAGATAGAAATCAGAGTTGGTATAGTTGAGAATGTTTTGTACAAGGAGACCTTTGAGGTAAATGCTTGATCTCGTACTGGTAGTATAGACGAAAGAAAAGGTTGCTTGATTTTGAGTGACATTCCATGTACCTCAGTCAATAGTGAAGTTCGAACCATTGATTGAAAAACAGAATGCAGAACCTGCGGCATCGATGTTCATGATGACTGACCCCTCACAATGAATATAGACATTCTGCCCGACAGTAATAGCGGCAGGATTCACATCAGAGTATGTTCCTGATTTGATCAGTATCTTTTGTTTACCTGCTGCGAGAGCTGAGCTCAGAGTAGTATGACTACCACCAGTAGCAGCAACGACAGCATCGTATCCAAACTGCGTCATACGAGGGTCATTGTCTCCGACAGCGATAGGGTTGTTGGTCGCAGCGGGAGCTACTGATAACTTCGTGAGCCCCTTCACAGTCGTACTCGCATCAGCAGTAATACCCATCAAAGTAGCAAGATTGGTAATCGTAATCTTTTTCTGTGTCGCAAGACTCGCAGAGTACATCGGAATAAAGTCATTCGCAGCGACACCTGTAGTGACAGTAGCGAGTGAATTGATATTGAAACCCAGTGCAGAGACTGCTTGGTTAATCCAAATTGTACCGTTCCATGTGAGGACATCATTGGTATTTGGAGTGGTAATCGTAGTATTGCTCAGATCTTCGACAGAAATACCTGCTTTGATTTCTGGAAGCAATGCAGCAGTAAGGTCAGTTTTCTGAGTGTTGGTGAGCGTAGATACTTTGAAGTTGAGTTCGATGTTGTTGCCTGTGAGAGCGCTCTCGACTCATTCTTTCCCAAGGATGCCGAGCATTTCGAAAGTGACAGAAGTCTTTTGTTTATAAACTCCGATTGCTGCACCCGTTGAGACATTACTCATGAGATTGGTTTCACCTGATGCACCAGCAGCAGGGACCCAAACGAATGCTGTACCGTTCCATGTAAGTACAACACCTGGAGAACCAGGAGAGCCGATATCAGCGAGATCAGCAATATTGAGATTGACTGCACCTGTGTATCCGTTGACAGAGAGTACATCGCCAGCCATGAGAGCCTTGAGTTCTACCCAGGCAATCTGCTTTTGGTTCCACATGTTCGTCTGAGAATCAGACAAAAGCAACCGATCGAGATCAGCGAGTATGCTCTTGCTTTCGAGAAATGGGAATCAGGCGATAGTAAGAGAAGACATAGCATTATTTTGTTATATATCAAAGTGCCGCAAAGAGTTCTTGCTGAATAGCTTTGTACTCTTCTTTGGTAGGACCACCGCCGACTCATCGCGTAAACTCTTCTAATCGCTGCATGATATTTGCAAGCTTTGGTTTTGCTTTTTCAAATGCAGCCTGTTTCTGGATTGTGTCTGTATAGACAGCACTTGGTTTATCATGTACCAGCTTCAGACCTTTCAAAAGCCGAGGAATATCCATAGCTTCCTCAGTGTCTTTTTCAGGTTCTGTTGGTTCAATTTTTTCTTTACCTGGTTCTTCAGCCTCAACTTTTTCAGGAGATTCACATTCGCATTCTTCATCGAGTGCATCCATCATCTGCTCAAGTCACTTCACCCAACGCATATTTTTCTCGAGCATTGGATACGTTTTGCAGTATTCAGTAGCACACTCGAAAAGTTTCTTGTGCAGATTGAGCTGGTCTTGATCCTCCTCACCAACCTTAGGTTTTTTATTAAGGTCGTTTGTACCAGTGGTATCCATTGTACCTTGGTCATCGATGTTGAATACTGATGGTTTCATAGTAATGAGGGTTATGCTTTGAAGGGTTGTCACTTAAGAGCTTGATTGATGTACTGTGCCAGTTTCTGTGTCGCAGTTCGATACGGCTGTGTGGTGAATAATGTATTGTCTGACACCGCAAGACCCTCAAATGGATCAAGTGTCGTAATTTCACGAACAGCTCATAAGATTGCATTCTTTTGAGGGCTCGCGTAAATGACTGCCTTTTGTGCGTCAGTCAATTTATTGAATGGATTGAGAGACTCAGAACGTACTGTTGCGTAGTACTTCTCGTTTTTCAAAACTGATTTCACAGCAGGTGTTGCTTTCTTAGCAGCAGCTAATGATTTAGCAAGTGCATCTAATCATTGCTGAGTAGTCACATCCTGCACAGCTTTCTTGAAATTCTCAAGAGAGGGGTCTTGCATTTTGTTAAAGCCACCAGTTTCAAAAAGTTTTTGTGCTTGATTGAGTACGTCAGCTTTCCCATTATCCAAATCAGTATTACCTTTAGCTGTTGCTGGAGCTCCAGAAGCAGCAGCTGCTGCATCTTTTACTTTCCAGTTTGTACCATCAAATGTCCACGCTCCTGCTACACCGTTCTTCGTACCAGTGATATCATTGCCGTTGACTGTCACTTTGAAGCCAGGTTGTGTGTTCAAGAACGCAGCAACCTCAGCGGGGTCTTTAGATTTCGCGTAGTAATTACTCCAGTTTCGGTCAGACGCTGGTACAGATTTGGTACCGACATTGGTGTCGCTCGCACCAGTAGTTTTCGTTCCAGCACTGGAAGTCCCCGTAGATGATGAGCTACTGCTACCACCACTGCTCGTAGTAGTCGTGCTACCACCACCTCCAGCAAGACCTATGAGATAATCATTCGCAGCTCTGAATGCTTCAGCCTGTGTACCCAATGCAGCAAACTCTTTGAGTTTCGCAGTAGGGATAGCAGCGGTATCATACTTGGAAGTACCGTCTGCGTTTTTCTCTTCCCCGAGAAACGAATGAAGCTGAGAACTGAGTGCAGCGATCTTCTGATTTTCGTCAGACTGTTTCCACTGAGCTTCGTATCCTTCTGCTGTTGCAGTAGAGATAGCCGCTGTAGAATAAGCTTTTATGAGATTGTCATTAAGAGTCTTAACAGGCTCAAACACATCTGTGTTGTTTTTCGCAATGTCATTCTTGAGCTGGAACAGTGCTTTATATTTGTCAGCAAGACCAGTTTTGAATGTCTGCTCTGCTGCGGTGAGATTTGTTCGGCGATTGTACAGGTCAGTATACATGTCTTTGGTTTTGCTGAGCGTAGTCTCGAGAGTACTTTGAAGGAAACTCTGGGCTTTCAAGCGTTCGTCAGCATATTGAGAATCGATTTGGGAAGTAATGTTCCCGATGATTTTTGAATTGAAACCTTCTGCACTGAGCTCACCAGCAACTCCAGCTTTTCTACCAGAGATAGTACGAGCGACTTTCGCAACATAGTCTTTGTACTGTGTACGACCGAGGTCATCAAGTTCTTTGATAGCTTTACGAGTCTCGTCTTCGTACTGCTGAAGCTCCTTCCATTGTGCATCATACTGTGCTTGAAACTCAGGAGCCTGTGCATCATACATAGACTTCATGGTGTCGTACTGTTCTTGGAGTGGCTTGTTGAGGATATCAGCTTTTTGCTGTAAAATCTGTACTCATTTTTTAGCCTCCTCCATGAGTTTACTATTGAGGTCATCAGTATTTGTATTCAAATCTGCGATAGCAACTGTATCAGATGGCATGTTTGAAACATCAGCAAAGCCTCCAGTTTTATCTGGAGTGGTGATTTTTTTCTGATCGTTTTTTGCTGCGATAGTCGTGAGCTTTTCGTACGCTGCCTTTTGGACATCGTTAAAACTATTCGTATCAACTTTGTTTTTCTTCAAAGCTTCCTCGAGATCAGCGGTGGTAATATTCTCATTCTTGAGGTTCTCTGGGATATTGGTCTTTTTGACTGTAGAACCAGGAATGACAGCAGGTGTCATTTTTTTATCATTCGCCTGTGCAGCATTCATATACTTCACGTACGTAGGCTTCTGGGTTGCAGACAGCTTCTCTGGATCGATACCAGCATTCTTAAAAGCCGCGTTGAGCGTGGCTGTGGTAACGTTTTCGAGAGTAATTTTTGGAGTAGCCATAATTAAACGGTGTTTTTCTTAGAAGTAAGTTCCGGTCACATGAGATTATATCCAAGCAGCGCTCAACCTAAATGCAGCTCTTCGAGTCAATTTGCTTCAAGCGAGATAGTCAGCAATTCGCAATTGAATCCAAGCGGTATTTCAGCGAGGGAAGTTCATGATACCTCAGAGGTCTGAACATCCATTGCTCAACGAGTTCCGTATACCAATATAGGATTATCATTTTGACCTCAAAGTCAAAGGAGATTTACCTGGTTGAGATACTCGATGTCTGTGAAAGCCTTTGATAAAGAGCTTACGTCGCCCGAAAGATTGTATGTAAAACGTGCTAAACACTCCTGCGTTGTACGGTGTCCAAGATAAAGTTTCAGGTACACATCCTGCTTCACAGAAAATACTGTGTCTTCGTGCACTACCATTTGTACGAGCTGGTCGTACAGAACACTGCCAATATCTTGTGCAAGATTTACATCTGGTTCATAGATGTTGTCTCCGACGTACGAGTATCCGAGAGATCGATTGAGTACGTAGTTGATTGGCAGAGTAGTCTCCCAGTAATGCCAGCCCTGATATGAGAAATCGTACTTGAAAATCCTGGTGAAATCCATTGAGTCATCGTTTTGGACAATGTTTATTTCATCGTCATCGATAGAGAGACGATACGTTGCAGTGAATCTGTACGGATCCAAGTGTCTTTGGATGTTCACTCACTGGTCTTGCTGAGTGACAGTGAACTCATCGAGAGCGATGTTTCATGAAGTGCTTGATACAGGGGCAATGTTCAACGCGACAAACTTGCCACGACGAGTGACCATATACAAACCTTGATTGTACACGACATAGGCTCAGCGATTGTGTTCTCCGAACTGTTTGGTAGCATTCACAATCTTAAACGCTGTTTCCTGGATTGTACCGGATCATGCTGCTGAACCCGTACCGGTCGATATGGTAATCGTCTGGGTCTTAATCAGGTCGATAGAGTCCAGAGACAGCAACACCATGTACTCTTTGTAGTCGACAAAGTCGAGTATTCACGCTTGAGTACCGACGTAGAAATTATTGCCGTTGAGTGTGAGATTGTTCAGACCAGGATTGGTCGCATAAATATTTCATTGTTCAGTGTACCAGAATATTCGTCAGCCAGCTGTACCCATGTTGGTAGCAATGGTAATATTATTGATTTTCCACTGCATGAGATTTGAATCTGCATGAGAAAGATAGACTCAGTCGGGCATATTGTACCCGAAGATAGTCGTGTATTTATCGAAAATGTAGTACTGTGTCACTCCAGCAGGAAGTGCTACAAAGCCATTGATGAGGTAGAGGGTGTTTGATGTATTGCTTTCAATCTGTCCAACGATACCTTGACCGGCATCCGCAGTTCGAATGTACAGCCACTTACCAGCCCACTGGTCGGTAGTCCATGATTTCGTACCGTCTGTAAAGTGCTCTTCGACAGACACAGTCGCAGCGACTCATGCTCAGTTTGAGCCCGACTCAACTGGTGATCCACTGACTCATCCCACATCGATGATACGATAAGTCATGTCAGGGTCATAGACTTGTGATTGAAGAGACGTAGAGTCCTTCATCCAGACAATATTAGCACCAGCTCGTCAGAGTATATACCATGATGTGCCCACAATACGAGCATCAAATATTTCATCAACTACACCTGGGTTCAGACGCGAAGCGAAACCGTATCTTTTACGAATGAAAAAATTATACGGTACTCGTCATGTGAAATGTGGAGGTCACACGATACTACAATTGATAACCTCATGAAAGTTCTTATTGAAATCTCATTGGAAAAACATGGGGAGTATAGTAGGTGCAGCCATATTATCGAGGTCGTATCTGGTTAATGATAGTAGTCTGTGACTTCGCTATGTTTGCAAGATAGTTGATACCCATCTGGTATGCTGAGACCTCGCGAGCTTCTCAGTATTGTGTGTAGTGTGGGTAAATCACTCCGAGAGTGAAGTGATAGATAGCTGGAAGAAAGACTTCAGGTATCAGAATCGTCTCGTCCATGATTGGTTCGTCGAGTTCAGTGTAGAGATTGTATCCGTAATAGGTCATCTCGATGACGCGCTCTGTGTCCCACCGAGCGAAGATCACTTCTTTGTTAAACCCCTTCCAGTAAAACTTCCCCGGAGTTAAGTCACAGTCTGATCCTGCCGGAGAGTATGCTCAGCTCACGCAAGAGCCACCTGTGTCATCACAGATGTTTTGGACATCAACTACATTGTAGGTCGTGGTTGCAGTATAAGTATCACCAGGAGTAACGGATGCTGGGATGGTAAACGTTTGTTTGTGTCGCATCCAGTTCCAGTGTCGTCCTTCATAGAAGTACACGTTCAGTGCGGCGATATTGAGATTCTGCACGATGCTTTTATTGCCAAGCAGCAATGTGGCTCATCGCTGATTAACTCAGCTATGAATGAATGACAGCGCGCGTTCGAGTTCAAGCATAAAAAGCGGTTAAGATATATATCAATGATGAATGATTTATTCAAGAAATCAAAAGTTTTTCAAAAAACCCCACTCGTGAGAGTGAGGTTTCCTGCATACTGTTGCGATTAAGCAGCAACATTTGGAGTGAGAGGAACAGCTTTGAAGTTCTTGATAGACTTGAAAGGAGCCTGAGTTGTGTCACCACAAGTGATACCGTACGCATACATACCCATTTCAAAGTAGATATCGTAAGCCTTACATTCGTGGAGATTCGTGAATCTTTCGAAGACACGGATTGACTCATCTGCTTTAGACACACCGTTGATAGGTGAGTAAGCATCGTTCTCACGGATCCAGAGACCGATGTTCTTCTTTGGGAAGATGAACGCCATTGCGTGAGGGTAGAGAACGTTCATGATTGGGTCACGAAGGATTTCTACATTACCGTATGGAGTTTCGATCGTAGGGATCTTCATACCAACTGAGTCAACAATCTTGTCATACTGTATGAAGCCACGGTCGATACGAGCGAGCTGTCCGATCATACGATCATTGACGAGCATACATACCTGACCATCTGCTGCACCACCAGCTGTGAAGATTGACTCGAGGTCAGTGAAGAGATTGTCGAGGTGAGACGTACCAGCTACGAGAGTTGAGTAGTCCTTAGCACCACCGACAGTTGAAACAATCTTTTCGAGACCGAGCATTTCCATCTTCGCATATGTTCCAGAACCTGGAGCGATGTTCTTACCTTTATAGATCGCCTTAGCGAGCTCTTGGAAAAGAATACCGAGGTTGTGTTTGAACTTCCATGCGAGAGCCTGAGGAACATCGCCTTCCCACTTATAGACAACATTGGTTTCCTGCTTGTTGAAGGTAATTTGTCGAGAGAAGTGCTGGATGTAACTCTGTGCTTCGTGATGTGTCGGAGTGTGAGAACCACGAGTGATGTCATCACAGTCATTTCGAGCCCAGTAGAGACGGCGGATCTTCTCACCAGCTTTGACAGCGAGTGTTGCAGGGAAGCCAGTCTCTGAACCATTCACGCTTTGGAGCTGAACAGTGATTGTGTCGGTAGATGTGTTAACAGTCTGAACGATACCGTCCATGATGTCTTCAGTACCAGCGACATTAACAGCTGAGACGAGAGTGATACGATCATTCTCTGCGAAACCAGACGCGTCAACAACACCGAGAGAGACAACACCAGAGGTGATAGTCGGAGTGCCGTTAGCGAGAATAGTTGTTTCGAAATCGAACGTGTCGTAATCCGCCCATTTGATTGATACACCATCGACGGTGATCATCGGCGTAATCCCATTATCCATTTTTACATCGATAGTGAGGTCATCAGTCTGTCCTCCGAGTTTTTGAACGTCGAAGAATGCATTCGCAATATTTGAATACTGCTTGAAAAGAATAGGCGCAATACGCAAATTCTTACCTACGATTTCTTGAAGAATTTCAAGACCGGTGTAGGAGTTTCATGTACAAAGGTTTCCCATAAAAGTTTGTTGGTGTTAGAGAGCAACTTGGCAAACGCCTAGTAGTGCTAGAGTCAAAACGTTTTGTCTTTCGGACGGCGATATCCAGGAGCTTGTTCTTCCTTTTTTGGAGGGTCGATAGCTGGAGGCGTAGCCTCAGGGTTCTCTTCTCCAAATGCGGTAGCTTTGCTTTTGGTCTCGTCATCCATGAGAGCATACACGTCAATTCCGGTAAGTGAATGAAGCATATCTTTCACGATATCCGTTAGACGGGTCTTCATTGTCTCGTTCTTCGTACCATAGTGTTTCGCGAGAATCATGAGTTGGGGATCCTTCTCAAGTTTCTGGATCATCGGTTCGTAGATTCGCATCTCTTCGCCTGTTTCCAGATTTTTATTATTCTGCTCACGTGCGGTTTCGAGCTGTCGAGTCAATGATTCAACCTTAGCAGCGAGTTCATCGTTGAGATCAGTCGCTTCCTGTATCTTTTTCAACATATCAGGAGTTGCTTCTGGATCGTTCTTGATTGCCTCGAGACCGGCTCACGCTTCACGTATGAGTTTTTCAATTTCATTCTCCTCATCGGAGGTATCAAGCGGAGCATCGGATTTCTTTGGTTCCTCAGGATTCGGAGTTTCCTTTTCATCTGTAGGAAGTTCATCCTCAGGTTTAGGTTCCTCCTCTTTCTTTGGTTCCTCCTTCTCCTTTTCAGGAGCCGGTTCCTCCTTCTCCTTTTCAGGAGCCGGTTCGTCTTTCTTAGGTTCAGCAGAGCCGAGACCGAAGATATCGTTAGGGATGTCTTCTGTGCCAGCTGGAATCTCTGGAGCCGCAGGATCGACTGGTGGTTTCTCTGACAGGTCGCCGAATAGATCGAAATCTTTAGCGAGCTTTTTTTCTTTAGCCATACTTACCCATGATTAGAAAAATAAAAATTCTTGCCCTATGACATCTAGCCTATAGTCTTCTCGGCTTTTTGTCAAAAGTTTTTTTCAAGATTGTCTATAAAGTCCAAAAGTTTTTTAATTTCTTGGTACGTGTGGTACGGTGGTACGTACTCCTTTGGAGAGTTGAGATGCAGCATGGTTTCACGCTGTGTCATCGCAATAGCATAGTCTTCCAAGAACTGCTTCATGTTATCAACGTTCCCAATTCGGCTATACATTTTCACACACTCAGCAAAGTAAATCCGGTCGTCTTGTCGACCTCGGAAAAAGAGGTTGCGGAGATTGAAATATTTGAGGAAGTGTTTCATATGTTAGTTTAGAACGTCAGAAAGTACGTCGCCTTGGGTCTCTGGAGCAGTGCTGCCTGGTCAGTTCCCCCCACCTGGTGCTCACGGTCAGAACGAAGTTGGATCTTCGTCTGGTCCGTCTACGTCTTCAGCTGGTGGAAGAGGTCCACCTCATGCTGATTGTGCTCAGAAGCCCTGAGCATTGAATCAGCCCTTCTTCGCGTAGCGTTGTCCGACTTTCTCGAGTTTCTTTTGAGTCTTGAACTTGCCTTTCTCAGCAGCGACAGCCGCGTCACCCTGTTGCTGTACTGCTTCATCGACAGTGAGGACAATTTTCTTGCCATCAAATTCGAATGAGTCGACAACCACTTTGAACAATTCAGGAATATTCACGTACGCTTGCCCCGTGACTGGATTCACTGCAATCTGTGCAGCGAGCTCGAGGAGTTTCATAGCTTGAGCACGTTGTAATTCACGCGTAGCAGTCTTGAGAGCTTTCGCATCAAACTCGAAATCGAACTTACCGATGATGTCTTCGATAGTGATATCGTAGAAATGGATACCAGTATCAGGATCATCGACCTTGATGGAGATTTCGTTTGGTAATACTGCGACTCCGCACTGTATCCAGAACTCAGATATCATTCCGAGTGCTATATTCATGCTATCCATGAACTCATTGAGACGAGTTTTGGATGCAGAAGTGAGGGCGGAAACGCCTGTGGCGCTTCGCTCGACTTTGTTCTGGTATCCTATCGCGTATCCTGATGAACCAGAAATCATTTCTGCAATCTGAATAAAGAACTGCGTGAGGTTGACTCAAGAAAAGTCACCGGTTCCGAGATTGAGTTTCTTGATGGAACCAGCAGTAGTAGTCTTGTACACTTTGAATGGGATCATGTCCAAGAAGTCTTTGCCCTGAAGGTCGATATCTGTTCATTGAGCAGACTCGAACATCGGAATGACGTTCAGTGTGATGTTATCGACAGTCAAATTCATGAGTCGATCGATAGTCTTGGTCACATGTCTGATAGCTTGTGAGTTCGAGACAGAGAAAGGACATCCAGGAATTTTGTTTGAGAGTAATTGTACAAACGGTATGCGTTCGACTGGGAACGGATTAGGTCAATTATGTACTTCGATACCATTGAGAAGCAAGATAAACTTCTTTTTCTCCCAGTACTCAACGACTTCATAAAACCCACCAGAGTAATTGATGGTGAGTTGGTTTTTGACGTTCTTATTCAGAAAGTCTAGGTTTATACCTCCATTGAAAGTACCGTCTTCGGCAGCTTTTGCTGCTCATCCAGTGGTAGATGGAGTTGGTCCACCGATTCAGTCGCGTTGATTCATCATCGCAAACTTAACTCGGTTGTAATCGTGTCCGAAAATCGGAGCGCCCGCATCAGCCGATTTTGTTGCGACTTCGAAATCTTTGATGAAAGTTTTGTACCGAGCCTTAATGTCGTCAAGATGCTCGACACGCTTTCGGATGACATATTTTGATTTATAAAATGATGGAGCAGTCGGGTCAAACATGATGTCGTACGTCGAGACAAACTCCAGAAATGGGTATTGCTCGGTCGTGACTTTTTTCATGGGCTTGTTTCATTTGCCCTTGTATTTGATGGTTTCAGTTTCGTTCTTGAAACCCATAAACGCGTATCACTCTCAGCAGACAATAGCTTCTTTCGCTGCCTCGATGAGTTCTTTACGAGACCATCATCGGCTCATACCCCACTCTACGAAGTTTCGCGCATTGTCAGCTTTCTTATGGTCTTCAGTTGTGCGTCCTGAGACTCGAGATTGCAGGACATTGTCATAGACAGACGAGAACATCACGTCGTTATGCATACGAGCAATCGGTATTGTACCGTTGGTCTGCCATGCAGGTATCGGATTCCCCTCTCTATCGAGATTGGAGTTGTACACGATGTAGTCCGCGTAGTCTTTGATGTCTTCGATCCAGACGTTTTGCTGGAAATGACGAGCGAGCTTGCGAGCGATGCCGCAAACGTTGCTATCAGGGGGTGTAGTTTTTTCAGCCATGGAGATATGGTAAGAAGATAGGGGGTAAAATGCAAATGTTTCTTACTTGAATCAGTACCGACTTGATGGAGCGAGCGATTGCTTTGGCTTATACATGGCAGAACGTGGGTTTTTCCCATCTGACGAAAGTCACATACGATTGTTGCCCAGTATTTTTCCATAGACAAAGCTAGTCAAGAGCATCGCATTGACCACGTCGTCGTGTCAGGTCTTGGCTGAGTATGCGTATGAACCTTGTTTAGTACGGAACTCAGTGAATGCCACCATCTCATCTGCCAAGATGTTCTGATCCATCGTTGCAACGAGCTGTTTGGACTCAATGAGGGATTGGCACATCTCAACCAAGTCTCGTTTTCCGACGTTCCATGTACCATACTGGTCGATATCGGCAGGTTGCTTTCGAGAGCTGTACCAAACATGGAACCGAATGAGCCCTCTAAATATTTCTCGGACGGCTTCACCCACTCATGTGCTATCCATGACTGTGTAGATCTGCTGTCCTGAAAACCGAGAGAGTATCTGTTGGAACCTGTCACGCTGTTCGTGATAGTCGAGTCACTGCCATCTGATAGTTTCGAAGAGTACCAGCTTTGAGTCTTGAACACCGGAGATAGTTACTGCTCCGTAGTCAGCTCGCTTCGCTGGGTCATAGGCTATGATGATCACTCCCGATGTCGGCTTCGAAGGGAGCAATGGTATGAAGAACCCGTTGGTATCGAACACTGAGTTCTTAGATGGTACTGTTGCGAAGAGCTCAGCATAGTAATACGAGTATCATCGTATGAGCGCACGCTCTTTGGTACTCTCTTTCTGAGCTCGAGTCATGACTCGTTCGTCGATTTCATCGATAGTGACACGCAGAGCGAACACATGTTGTGAAATCACAGGGTTCGGGTCACGCATACGCTCTTCTGCTTTGGTGAGTTCTCGCAAGAACCACTGAGCTGTGTCGTCAGCATTGATGGTGGATATACAGAACAGTCTTGCTCCTTCTCACTCTACGATAGGCATAACGTTATCGAACACTGACTCGGATACATATCATGCTTCTTCGACTCAAATCCAGTCAGCAGCCTTACCTCGACCTGCTTCGAATCATCTCGATGTCCCGAAGTCACAGATGGCGAGAGGTGTGCACACTTTCGAACGTCATACTCAAATGACCTGGTCTTCGAATGTGATTCTATCAAGCCTCGAGTTATAGACGAGGTTTCTGAGTTCACGGATTTTGGACGTGTACTCCATGAAGTAATCGAGTACTTCTTTGTACTTGTCTTTGGTGGGTGCAATGAACAGAGCTTTGCGTGGACGGTTACGGAACAGCTGTTTATTCGGCATACATAAGAGCTCACGTGGTATTTCATACGCAGCCAAGGCAGTCTTACCCATACGTCGACATCCTGCGAGATAGTTTTCTTTCTTTTCTCCCAGGAGATATTGGAGTTGCCACTGCTGAGGATTGAAGTTCAGTATCTTTCGCAGGATATGAGTGTACGCTCAGCGTAGGAAATATTCTGTGAACCCTGTATCGGGGTGCTCAATGATAGTATAGTTCTGAAAGTCCCTGTAGTCGGTTGAGACACCTGTGTTGTCATCTATGATCTGCCACGAGTTCGCGGTCTTGGTGGCAGAGTACACTGTCTGGTGTTGCTCGATCGAGATAACTTTTTGGTTTTTGTGATCCAGGACGAGATGCACATCTTCAGCCATTTTATAAGTCACAGCTTTGGATGCTCAGGTGTCATCAGTGATAACCACTGAGTGATTTCGTAAGTCTACGTAATCGTTGATGACCTCTTTGATGGTCAGGAGACAGTTCTGGTATTTCTTGTCCTCGTCGGTGAGTGCATGGTAGTCTTTCAGTGAACCATTCAATGTCGCAGTAGGAGTTGTGAGAGTAGACGCGGCTGTGTCTTGCACGAACGAGAAAGAGAACTTGCTTGATGCGAGTTCTGCTTCGTCTTTGGCTATGATGAATATCGACTGTGGTTCAGGATTGAGAGTCGGAACCTCAGGGGGGTCGATAGTCACGATGTGAAAACACTTCGAGAAATGTACCAAGAGCTGGTATGATTCATCGTTGATGGTTTTAGATCGGGTCAGCTGACCTATGTACTGCGTGAACTCGAGATTACGAGAAGTGACTCATGCTGGGAGAGTGTTAGTGAGAGTCTCTCATGGTTGAGGGGGGTAGCACTCAGGTTTCATAATCGGAACCATCTTGGTAATCGATGTCCCCAGGAACTTGGTGTTCCATTCTTTGAACTCGATCTGATGCTGTACCCGAGCGAACCAAAGTCTTGCTCTTGTCGGGTTCAGAGTTTCTTTCAAAAAGGGTTCAGTTCAGTTCCAAAAGAGAAACTGTGCTGAGCGCTTGAGAATGATTGCATCGATGAAGTAATCGAACATTATGACTTTGTTTTAGCAATTAAGTCTCAGAGTGAATCCGCTTCTTCGTTGTAAGGTAAGACATCATTGATCTGCTCCTCACTATATCAATGAGCTGATGCCAGCATTCTGAATGCTTCTAAAGTCTGAGACAAAGTAAGGTCTTCTACTGGGGCTTCGATGGTTGCCGTAATTCAATGGAGGGTAAGACTGGCTTTCATAATGATTTAAGGCTATGCAGTGAGAGATGAAAGTCAAGCTCACGAGGTGTTTTTTCCTGAAAGCGGGAATTTGGGTCGGAGAAGACAGAGGTATACATAAGGGGGGTGGGGCATAGGTAAGAAAAAACAAAACAAAACAAAACAAAACAAAACAAAACAACAATCAAAACAAAACAAACAAATCAAAAAAATTATTATTATTATTATTCACATACATACATACAAACAAAACAAAATAATAAATAATAAAAATGACTATGGAGTTTTACATATAACCCACTACCACACTATTCTATATAACCTTCGTCTAAGCTTAGACAGATAATAACAAACGCGTCAGCGTTTTGAATTTTCAGATTAGAATCTATTACATATAATTACTTATTATAATATACATCATACCAATGTCTCATCTTAGTTCAGCTAAGAGTAGACGGCGGAGCGAGATAGAGATAGTTCGGGGAAATGCGTTATGACCATATGATAGTGTGAACTTATCCCAAAAGAAAAACCAAGAATCAAGACTCTTCAAGACCTAATGTTCCGGGGCTCGGGGCGGAAAGCCCCAAATCTACCAGCGACCCCCGCTGGTCAATATGCGGGCGGCAGCCCGCTCACCCCCTTCTCACTGGTGAGACAGGCTCCGTGCCTCGCTGAGCTCCGCTCGGCACTCCCCCAGGCTACCAAGGCTCCTCGGCTCACCCCCCACAAAAGTTAATATTCGCCTCGTCGCCACTGCCACAGGCTCATTCAGAGACAAAAGGAATGACTATCCCCATTGTTAGAGTACGGGTTTAACCGTATCAGTAATCTCATTTTCAATATGCGGGATATCAAATACAAGATCGCCTTGCTCCATGCAGCAAGCAGCTTCATGATAGCAGCTATGCTCATAGTGCTACTCATGCATCTGGTGTAAACCCAGTCTGGTAACGGCGACGCCACCGAAGGCGAGCCTGTGGCGGAGCCCTATAAATACTATCTCACTGGCTCCCGCCCCTTGACAATTTACTTATTATTATAACAGGGGTGGAAATTAAATAGGGGCTATTTAACTAAATAGGGTACTATATAAATTCATTACTTTTCAGATATACCTAGCTATAGGAGAAAATTTGAAAATTTATATGTATATATATATATATAATATAATATTATTATTATATAGATATATATAAATATATATATAATTATATAATACCCTATTTAACTATGTACGCCCTATTTAATTCTTACCCCTGTTTCTGTTTTACAGCAAATGTCAATAGTTTACATATTACTTTAACCCTTATGTCAATGACCTTTGAACACAATTCTTACTCAGCTGGACCAGTATACCCCGCTTAAATACGGGCTCCGTGCCTCGCTGAGCTCCGCTCGGCACGCCACGATACACGATACAGCACCTCAGACTCAAAAGGAATAACATTCCCCATGGGTAGATAGCAGCTAGAGCTCAGCCCCACACGGCTGGTCTCAATGGTGCTCTCCACTTGGAAACACCGATGCTTCACCGCATCTACTTCTTTACCCTTTATACATATGGGCAAAGCTTCTATATCCCGTGGCAGGTCTATCTCAGATCGCCTCTCCCCTCATCTCCAGAAGGAGCTTGAGTTCTTCTCGCTCAACCGAGCAGCAGCAGAAATGCAGGAGTTCCGACAGCAGTCTATCTCAAAGACTCTCTCGAAACTTGCATCAGAGTACCTTGCAAACGCCAAGCGTCATGCTCGTACTCGACCTTCTACCCAGAACGCATTCCCAATCTCAGCATAATGCCCATCTAATCACTGTGCCATTTAGGTACAGGATATCCCTTTTTACTATGACAACAAAGACTCCTAAAAATTACATCAAAGGTTCAGCTCGTGCTGTCTCTACTAAGTACGCACCTATCTTGAACCTCAGCCTCAAGCTCACTGACCTTGCCCGTATCGTCAATGAGAAAGGCTATGTCAATGTCTCAGTCTTCCAGCGTGAGCACACTTCTCAGTACGGTGACACACATTATGTCGTTGCCAATGACTTCGTTCCTGAGAAGCAAGCAGCTTAGTCACTGAACAAATCCACCCGCTACTCAGTTCCGAGTAGCGGGTTTCTTTCGTAACCCTAACACATATATACTATGGGAAACTCAATCACTCAGGTAATTCCTACCTCTTTTGTACACGCTTCTTGAAAGCCTTACACTCTTACTGGTCACTATGACTTTGCTACTAAGACCGCAACGATTACTGATCCACTCAATCCATCTACTCGTGCAGTCTTCAAGCAAGTCGCAGCTACAAAGTTCAACACATTCAAAGCCTTTGCTGATGCTTTGGAGGACTGCCTTGGTTGGACAGGTCTCGGTGCTGGCTACAAAACCATCACCCTCGACAACTCCGACACACATGAAACTCTTGTTGGTGTGGTAGAGAAACTTTAATTCCAACCTCTTTCTGACCATGGAAAAGAAACCCTACGAACCAGTAGTATTCTGGGCACTCACATCTGCTGTCACTCTCGCTCATGTCATGATCTCGTACATCCTAGTGCTCCTCGGTTCAGCACTCTACAACGAGTACCCTATCAGATCAGTCTGAGCATTCGCTACTATCATCGTCATTCTCTGGACGATCTACACTCTCATCCAGGTGTGTGAGTTTGCAGAGAACTGAAACAAATAATCTCTCCATCATATTATGTCATCACCTAAACAACATTTCAAGGTGATCACTGCGCACTCGCCAGCTGAGTATGAGCATATCCTTGCCAAGTACTCAGCGATGCACCGCATCTGAATCATCTCGACCAACATTGACCACGGTACAATCATCGCTACTATCGTGGTCTATCCGAATCCAAAGTCCTCGTTCATTAAGACACCTCTCTCTGTTCCGACACCGTCTTCACCTCTCGTAGACTTTGCCGAGATGCAGGACGCTGAACTTTCGTAACTCTTAATCTCATACTCAGTATGGAATATCTCTTCTACCTTCTCTTCGCTCTGAATATTCTCCACGAGTTACCCATCTTGCTAGACCCTAGCAACCACATCAAACTCATGGAAGATATCAAAGCAAAGAAGTTCACATCTCCTGAGTTCCAAGACAAACCTCTGCCGGAGAAATGACCTGAACTCTTCAGTCTCTTCTGGTTGCTCGGCACTCAGCTGCTATACTTCCTGCTCACCATCATAGGTCTCTTCTCCTTTCAGTGGTGGGCATTCTTAGTGTTCTTCTGCTGGTCAGTACTCACTGGCTCACTCATGAAGAACAGCTTCAATCATACCCTGAAGTACGCATGGTATCGACTCGATGCACTGGTCTCCCTGACCATCATCATCTTCGTAATACTCAATGCGTTCCACTTTCATATCTCTTTCGCTGATATCCTTAACTATATCAATTAGTATGAAATCCTTCTTCGTTATTAAACGATATATGTCTGCTTCTGTAGACTCTACCTCAGCAGAAGTATTCAAAGACTTGGATGTTAATAGTAAGATACCATTATGGTCTTATGATATATCTCTAGCCTATCAGATCAGTACTCCTGAGATGGCATATCATATCCTTGAGGATCATGTCATCAGCCAGAAGGGGAGACAGAAATGTTATTATACTATCGAACAAATCTATCATGATAACATATAAAGAACTCGCCAACTTAGATCTTAATACCACCATCAATCTATGTCAGACCTACAACCAATCGAAATAGGATTCACTCCTGTTCCACCTCGCTTCCCTATAGGACGAGTCGTCTGCACAGACTGAGTAAACAACTCAGCTGAAGCATCACCTGCCTTCTGGGACTTCGTCGTTGCATCTATGAAACGCTATCTCCAGTGTGACTGGGGTGACACCTGCCCTGAAGATGCAGAGCAAAACAATCTGGCATGGGACAAGACAGATCACAACAGGCTACTCGCTGTGTACAATCTGCCACTCCCACTCCAGCGTCCGAAGCTGGCTGCCTCGGACATCATGGATAGAGACGGGCAACCGGTTCAATCCATCTGGATCATCACTGAGTACGATCACAGTGTGACAACAGTTTTATTTCCTAGCGAATATTAGTATGCCAAAATGACAACCATTCCAACTCCCTAAATATTTCTATGTCGACACATCAAAGTCAACTCATAGAACATGGGAGATATGCATGAACTCTATCCCTTGGATAGCACCTGAGTGGAAGCGAACCAAGTATCAATTCATCTGAAGACTCTGACCAAGTACTGAAAGCAACATGGGATTCCATGCCAGTAGCAGGGAGGAAGTCTTCCGTAATGATGAGCGTCATCCAGTGCTGCTCACCATGGAACAATGGGCTCGATGGCTCGAGCGTGCAAAGACACGATGAGTCACGAACCCTTATGTCAACAACTTCGTGATGCCATTCTTCACCAGTCCTGCTGCTCAGGCTGCACAGAAAGTAAACATCAAGAAAGCTCAGGCTGCTGCTCTTGCTAAGAGAAAGGCTGCTGCTGCACTCACCCCCACTACTACTACAGCAGTCAAACCTGAATCATCATTGCCTCGACCACGACTCCGTTCAACTCAAGAGCTTGATCCTACTATCAAGCACGAGTATGTCCGAGACGATGGGGCTGTGTTCACACCGTGATTCATTGGTACTCGTACCAGATGTTTCGATGGTGACTCTGTCTATCTCAAGACTGACTTCAATACCATCGAAGAACACAAGCGACTGCTTGCTGCTTCGATAGCAGAGACAGCTCGTCTCACTGAGACCATGAAGTATTACGAGTGATTTAATTTTCCTTCTTAATCCTTTCTCTCTATGCCCGAACATCCACTTCAAACCATCATCAACCTGAGCAATGAGAACGCTCGTCTCCGTAAGAGATGAACCAAGGCGTACTCAGTAGCTGATCTCATCCAATGCTTCGAGTGAATCAAATGACAGTACTCACGGACAGATCATGTAGAACTTTCTACTGGTCGTGTACCCTGAGACTTCATGTCATACCGTGGCTCGTACTGTGAGCTGGCTCTCAATACATCAGACACTCCGAAGTGTCTCGGTGATTTCTTGACCCAACTCAAGGCAGTAGACTGAACAGTCTACCAAGGATACAAAGGCTGAGACTTTAAGATGTCCAGCAAAGATGTGATCCATGTTGCTGAGTACGGCTGCTGCTCTGATGACTACATCACGGGCATCCGATTCCGACAGGAAGACAGCACGATTATCATTGAGCTCTCGCAGATAGAAGATCTCGGGCAAGAATAATTAACCACATCTCTATGACAAAACTCTATCGACACATCTTTGTTCTGGTCTATGTAGGAGAAAGCGTCAATGATGCAAACACCTATGTGTTCCTCAGTGACGATCAGATACTCAAGTTCTCTGACTTTGAAAAGCAGATCAGTGACCTGGCTTCAACAGCAGCACACAAAAATGCTATCGCTTTGAACCAGTATGTGATCAAACACCATCAAGTATTTCTTAATTCATAACCCTTTCTCTTTATGAGCAAAGTCCTACCTCCCTGTGTATAGAATAGAACAAGTTTATATTTAATCACCTCCTCACAGCTATGCCTAAAAAAAATATCGTACTTACCAATAAAGATTTTATACAAGCAGGTCCATGTGTGTTTGTATATCCAAAAGAACTTACACATCATGGTAATGTTCGTGTGAATGTGAAACATGAGAGGTCTAAATATAAAGGTGTAGAAATTATCTTCCCCTATAATCTGAATATAAAAGGGGACCTAGATGTATCAACTGCCAGCCATATATTCTTTACTGATATAGATGAATGTAATATATCAGGTAACCTCATCTCGAACAATACTTGTACATTCTGATGTCATAATACTACACATATTTGATGAAACCTTATTGCTCATATCATCAATCTACCTGACATGTCTCACTTAGATGTGGCAGGTGATATCATATGAGTTCAATGGATCAGATGAGACTCACTTAACTGTAAAGGAAATATGTATTCAAATCAGCCAGATTCAGATGGAGTTGATATCGATCTATCATGTCTAAGAGTCGCTGGTATAATTGATCAAGCTACTGATATAGTTGTTACAATGTGGATGGATGTTGGAGAAATACAATGATACCACAGCATCACAGCCCGCAATATCATTGTATGAAAAGTTGATTCTAAATGGTTTGCTCCTTGTGACCCACACCAAATCATTGCTACTTGATCTATCGATCTCCCGTGGGTAGATAAACATACAGAGATATTTACTATCACTCCTTACAAACCTATATCTTCTTAACCCTTTCTCTTTATGAGCAAAGTCCTACCTCTTGGCTCTCGTGCCAAGGACATCGTCACTGGTTTCACCGGTATACTGACAGCGCGTATCCAGTATCTCACTGGCTGCGATCGCTACAACATCACCCCTGTGGTAAAGAAAGGTGAGTCCAAGATCGAAGAGTCCAACTCATTCGACGTGAACTCAATAGAGATCCTTGATGCAGGTGTCTCTAAACATTTCGAGGAACCGTCCAAACCGTCCAAGACTGGTTGACCTGCGAGCTATAAAGTTTCTAACCAACGCAGATAATATGACTCTCATCTACCTCCGAGCAAAGCTACACATCTGGGCTGCGAAGTTCTGGTCAAAGATGCGGGAGTTATTCTATCTCCTCGGTAAATTCTTTCTCCGAATCTCAGCCAGGCTCATCGATGTCTGTGACATCCTTGAACCGAAGGTGAGCTATCACATCAAGCGAGTAGAAAATATTCTTAAACAACACCATCTCTAGCATGAACCCACTCCAAACATGAGACCTCGTGTACTGTGTCTTTCGAGGCAAGTCCGAGATAGGATACATCTACGGTGAGTACGAAGACGGATGAGTATTCGTCATACTCCAAGATGGTACTGACCTCTGAGGTTTCAGTATTCAAGAACAGACTGAGTATCTCTGGCGTATCAAGCCAACGACTGTTGTTTATACATTCACCAATGTCATGCAACTCGCACGAGACTTTGAAGCAGGAGTATTCAATCCAGTCTTTAATTCTAACCGCTTATAAATTATGGGCTACACCCATTACTACCGTGAACAGAATGAGAAAATGACAGACGAGCAAAAGAATATAGCCAACGGACTCTATTCAAATCTGCTCAAGATCATCATCCAACCTGAGTCACCTGTCTCAACTCATCCACGAACAACACTGCTTGCTCTGTGGCATGATTACTTTCGTGACCCAACATTCCCTGGTCGTGAAACTCAGTTCGATGAGAACTTCCATGAGTGGCATACCAATGCATCTCGTGACCCACTGGTCTATGGTACAGACGAAGGCAACTTCATGAAGACTGCTCGTAAGCGCTATGACCTAGCCGTCTATGCCACACTCAAGACAGTGTACGAAGCCCTTCATATTCCGTTCTCATCTGATGCGGGCTTCGAACCTGACGAGCCACCTGACTTGATCAACTACGCAGCTGATGAACTCAATAGCTCACATGGAATATTTCCATACGAGTACTGAGTATTTGATCTGCTCTGCGAGGATGCTGGTAAGAGGTTAGCGATGACACTCGCTCCTCCTATACCAGACCCTGAAGAGACTACCAAAGTCTGAGAGCTCATGGTCTTCTGACCAGTCAGTGTCGATGACCTCAGACATATTGCCAAGCAAATCGAAGAGTGATTCTACAATTCACCCAAGGATGGTATGTATCTATGACAACCAGCTTGGGCTATTACTAAAACATAATCTCCAATGAAAATGGATAAGTACTACTCTCAATCCCTGAAGCTCCTCGCTCGATGCCAAGAGCTATTCGATGCCATGCCTATGTTCAATGAAGCTACATGAGCAGTACTCGATGACATCAACACTCTCATGACTCACCTCCGTGAGCAACCAGGTTGACCGTTCGATCAGTACATGATGATGAAGCATGCTGAAGACTACGAGTGACTCGATGATGACATGCCAGATCGTTACCAAGAATGGCTTGAAGGCATCGATGGTCCTGAACTTCAGGAATATTTCGATGATTTTATTTCTGACCTTACTTAATATGTACTTCACTAGCAACTACGCAGATGCCTCCGATGGTATCATCTGCACATTGTATCCACATCCCACATTCGAAGAAGCTATCGCGGACTTCGATGAGCTGGTCGCAGAACTCGAAGAAGAGTATCCTATCGATGACTATCCTTTCACATCTCCTGATGAAGAGGATAAGAACTACGACCACAATCGTACTCTCGTCATCTGATATGAGCGACGCAGTTACAGGTTCTATGATTGAGACTGTAGATACCATCAAATCACAGTCGGTGAAATCAAACCAGATGAGTTAATTGATATCCATTATTAAGTATGATTCCTAAATCTAAACTCAAACTCTGAGATCACACCATCTTAGAAACATTCATTTGTCACACAGTCGATGACTTCCTTCACCTCATGAAGAAGTACCCCCATATTCCTGTCATCGAGAACTGAGACTTCGATGCTCTCATCATCGGCACTGACCAGTACATGATCAAGCATGAACCATGGCTCGATGAGTCTATCAATATCCATAATGATCTGCTCATTGCTGACCAAAAAGCTGACGCTGAGTGCGACATGGCAGAGGCACAGCGTGAAGAAGACTTCGATCTTGGTTCTGCTTGTGCTCTGAATCCTGAAACATGTGAGGCTTGTCAGTAGGTTACCACAGTTACCAGAAACCCTCTACTTTTTTACATATATCTATTATGGAACAGTTCTACAAAATCAATGATACACTCTTTGCTATGGTTCAGAATGATGCAGTTGTCACAGGCTTCACTACTCAGTTCGTAGTCCCAGTCCGTGAAGATGCAGCGTTCATCGCAGCAAACTTCCCAGTGTATCCAGAAGCACAGCCTATCTATGAGGCTATCCAAGACCGTATGTTCCTCGAGTCTCAGGATGGTATGGACTTCTTCGTCAATCGTAAGAGTTACAAAATCTCAGCGATTGTCGCCGGCAAAGAAGTCGACCTCGACCACCCTGATGCTAAGTCACTCATAGTTACTGAGCGTAAGAAGATGAAAGACTTCCTTGCTAAAGTCAAAAAAGCAAAGGAAAGTTTCAAGGGCGGTGATCGTATCCTCCTCTACTGACCAACAGGTACAGGTAAGACATACAACTTCATTGAGTTTCTCAAAGCAGAATGAATGCAGTATGCAATCGTACCAGTATCAGAAGGTATGGAAGATATCGACCTCATGAACTACATCGTGCCAACAGCAACAGGTGTGACATACAAAGCGAAACAAATCACTGATCTTCTCGAGAAAGCAGAAGCCGGTGAGAAAGTATGTATCATATTTGATGAGCTGAACCGTGGCTCCAACTCACTCATGAACCTTGTACTCAAGGCTCTTGACCCAGTAGATGGAGTCCACTACTCAGTGTACAATCTTCTCCAAGATCGTACCTATCTCATCAAACAAGAGAACATTATCTGGGGTGCGACAGTCAACCTCGGAGGAAAATACACGGGTACAAACGCACTCGATGAAGCACTCTTCGATCGTTTCAACATCGTGAACTTCCTTGGATACAGCCCAACAGTAGAGCTCAGTCTTTGTGAAGCAGTATGATTCAACAAGGCTCACTCTAAAAAGATCCTGAACTTCGTGGCTGCTATCCGTGAGTTCGCTACATCATGAGAGCTACGCTCACCCATCTCCACTCGAGGCATCAAAGTCTGGATGGAGGAGTACATGAACAATGGCAACGATCTCCTTGCTGCTTTCGATCGTACTCTCATGTACCGTCTCATCTCAGTAGATGAGTTCGGGTTCCCAAATGAGCAAGAGTTAGGTATCGTTAAGGGAAAATTCCAGGAACTCCTGAGCTAATTTATTTCCTAAACTCTTTCCTATGAACGAAGATTACGATATCCTCACACCAGAGGAGTACGAGGAAACAGTGAAGTCCTGAGTTGTCGAAGTCCTTCCTGCTAAACCTCAGTACAAAAGCTGGGTAGATGATGACGAGTGAGCTCCCGCTGGTGGGGGCTACAGTTACTGAGGCTACTCCTACGGGGGTAGCTCCAGTAAGAAGTCATCGAATACCTGAGCAGCGTGGTGAAACTGGTGAAGCACTTGGTCGACATGAGTCACATATAACTATGACTCTATCGAAAAGAAAATGAAGCGAGAGAAAGAGATTACCAAAGCTCTCACTGACTTCACCAGAAATAACAGCATCATTGCGAAGACCTATATCAACGGCGAGACGGCAGTTGTCCGCAAGTCGGGGATATATTCTCTCTCGATAAACAATGTCCCTGAATGGAAGGCAGAGCTCGGCAAGCTTCAGTCGGGTATAAATACCTGGAAGAAGCTCCCGTCATCTCCGCGCGTGAAGCAACATATGCATCTCTTATCTACTGTCATCAATCACCATGTCTTAGGTCAATTGATGCAGTTGTTCCGCAACACTGAACTCGCTCATGCAAGGAACATCGACAAGATTGAGGAGCTGGTCACCATGATTCAGACCACTCTCAATCAATCCATGATCAACGATGAGGATGTAGAACGCATCGTCAATGCCATACCACCTAAAGTTCGTAAGGAACTTGAGGAGATGGATGTCTGACATGGCTGAGTAAGTTCTCTTATCGATAACTTCACGAAGATCAAAAAACTTGATGAGGGTCTACGACTCACTACCCCACCTGATAGGTTCATCAAGACACCTCACATCTCCAAAGGTAAACGCATCAATCGTGCGTTTCTCAATGGCACTGACTACCGTCCATTGAAACAGAAAATCAAAGTCGTGAACAAAAAGAAAAAGCTTCTGCTTTTACTAGATGGTTCAACTTCAATGGATCACAGTTATGATGGGAAGAACTCAGCGTACAATCTCTGAGTCAACTTCATGGGTGATCTCCTAGCTCTCAACATCTTTGATATTGAAGTCTATCAAACGACTTCATCACGTGTCACGCGAGTGACCAAACAGATGCGAGACTGGGTGGAAGGGAAATCAAACGGCTCATTCATACGAACCTCTGGTTCAGAATGATTCGAGTCATTGACTACCCGTCTATGAAGTCTCAATCGCGACGAAGACTATGCCTTAGTTATCACAGATATGGATGTGCCTTCAGATGCTGAGACCAATCTCAAAGCATTCATCGGTTCAAAGAAACATCTGATACTCTCCTTCTGAAAGAAGTGAAAGTTCTGATGCAATGTCCGTATCGTGAAAGGATACAAAGACATGGCGAACGTAGTCACAACACTTATATCTTAATCATATCCCTATGACAGAACATAAAACTGCTCTCACATATGATGAAGCTTGCAAAGAAATCAAAGCTATCTGCGAACTTGGCAAGCTCGGATGAGTCGTCGTACTCTATGACGACTCGACACTGGTCTGACCTGGTACAAAACGATATACCGAAGTCTTCGGAACTCCACCACCCAACCCTAACAAGGAAGGGTGGGAGCCTTTGATGGCTTCGTATGTCGGGGGTATTACAGCTCAGATCATTCACACGACCCGTGCACTTCAGACATATCTCTGTCACTTCTGATCTGTTGTGAAGCGTACTCCAACGATCGAAGCCCCTTCTGAAGAGTACATGAAGATACAACTCAACGAATATCTTGTTGGTCTGATGGAGATTATTGACGGCAAATTGAACATGCGTACTATCAACAAAGTACGACAAGTAATCAATGTCGTTACCGGTGACTTCTATTCTACTTCTCATAAATAAAATCACTATGTCTACTAAAGCAAATACACCAGAGCTCGATAATGCTGTCGCAGAACTGCGAGCTATCGGGAAGAAATACAATCTCCATTGAGCTTTCGTCTGCACACTGCCTACTGACAATCGTACCATACATGATACGTTTCAAGACAGCACTATGTTCGCATTGGAAGGAAAACAAATCTGAGACTTCATCGGAGATGAATCTGAGATTGTAGCAAGTTTGTTCGTACTCGCATACAAAGGCATGTTCAAACTTGATGCTGTCATCCGAGCTCTCGCTGTCACTAATCCAGACTATGACCTTTGGGAAGAAGTACACGGATGTTTCGAAAGAAAACTCAATCGTGCTGCTGACAATCTCGAAACTTCACAAGCAGCTGCAATGTGATTCGAAGGCAAAGTTGACATCAAACAATTGAAAATGCGTGCAGCAAATCCTGCACTCATTGCCAAGCTTCGTATGATTACGAACGTACTCAAAGGTCGCATCACTCCTGACTACAAAGCCATGGAGGAGAGTATACCAGCAGGTATGTCAGTCGAAAACTTACTTCCTAAAGAAGACTAGTATGCTTAAAACAAAAGAAGAGCTTCAGGAACAAGCTCGAGCTAAAAACATTGTCTGGTATCCTGTGCGTCAATGTACCATCTGCTGATATCAATGCTGATACCACATAGATAGTATGAGGGTAATGCAGTTCTATGATAGCTGATGCTACTGTACTGGTCGTCGTGAGACGAACATGCGGACATGGGATGATATCACAGACACATACAATATGAATCAGCCAGAGAATAATCCAGGCATCAACCAAGATTTCTTGGATAGGCTGGATAAGACCTGGCAGTTCAATTCTTAATTCTCACTATGTCCAACCACTGCGCCAATTACATCGAAATAAATACCTCAGTGAACCCACTGATATTTCTTTCGAATCCCATTGACCCAGATACTATGCGTCCTGATCTCTCGAAGATAACCTTCGAACTTCAGGAGCGTATCTGTCCGTTCGAGAATCCAGCAGATAAGATCACCCCAATGTGGTGAACGAAATGGTTTGAAGCACATGATGTCGAGGTCTCACCACCTCAGACATCAAAGGCTCCACCTGCACCTGAGCCGATTATCATCACTCAGTGAACCAGAAGATACGCAGTCAAGCAAAAGCCTGACTTCGTACCACGAACTTCACGGGACATAAAAATCTGAGGGGACTCAGCGTGGGCTCCACCACTCTGATATCTCGAGGCTCTCTATGAGCTCCTCAAGAAAACAGATGACCAAGTTTCTATCACCTGCTGGTTCTACGAACCTGGGTGCTGCTTCTCTGGTCACTGGCACAACGGGGTCGAATCATACGATGACTTCCCTGACAGATACTACTCCAACTTACTCGACAAAGATGTCTACTTAAATCTTTCCCAAATTCCAGACACATGGAAACATTTCACAGACATTGACGAAGCTCTTTCTAAAGAGGATGCTATCACTCAACTCAGTATACTCTGAACTCCAGAAGCTGATGAAGAGATTCTGGAAATTCAAAATCACCTTGTTAATTAGTTCTATTTCCTATACTGTTTCTTATGATATTGCTCCTTCAAATTGTCTTCGCATTTGCGATCGGTTTTCACATCTTCTGCATTTATTCCATCTACTCTACGATCACTGAGTCACATGAAGAGTTACCAACCATTGTTCTCATGGCACAATGGGGTACTCTCGTCGCAGAAATCTTCTCGATGGTTATAAATATTGCAGCGTTCGTCGTCTTAATGTAGTCCCAGCCTTTTTATTTTTTCATTTTTTTACTATGGATGACTCTAAGTCTTTCGGTATTGGTTCCCTCTTCGTAGGTTTCCTTGTGTTCGCGTTTGCTATCTGGCTGTTCGTGATCACATTCTTCTCTGTCAAAGTCCCAGCGGGCTTCTCAGGAATACTCATTGACCAGTATGGTAATGACAAGTGAGTACAAATCACAGGGTTACACACCGGTCGTAACTTCTATAACAGCATCACTCATGATGCAGAAGTCTACCCAACATTCATTCGTCAGACTGAGTACGGTAACATGGAGTTCCAGGATACAGACGGTCTCATCATGGGAGCGAATGTAGGAGTCTCCTACCGTTTCATCGAAGATAAGATTGGTACTGTGTACGAATCATATCGTGCCAGCGCTGACAAGATCACAGACACATACATGCGTACCTGGTCACGAGATGCACTCAATCGTATCTCATCTGCTTATACAGTAGATGTTCTCTACGGTGAGAAGAAAGAAGAGTTCCGTACAAAAGTCAGTGAACTCCTTCAGAAAGAACTTCTCGAGAAAGGCATCCTCGTTGAACGAGTGTATTTCGTCGGAGCGTTCTCTCTCCCAGAAGTAGTCTCTCAGCGTATCAATGCTAAGATTGAAGCGACACAGCGAGCTATCCAAGCAGAGAACGAACTCCGTACTACTGAAGCTGAAGCAAAAAAGAAAGTCGCTGAAGCAGAAGGAGACAAGCAATCTAAAATACTCACTGCTCAGGGTAATGCCGAGGCAATCCGTATCCAGGCTGCTGCTATCCAAGTCCAGGGTGGAGCTGATTACATCAAGCTCAAGTGGATTGAGCAGGTAGGTTCTAACTGGAAAGGAGATGTTCCTGCTACGATCATGGGTGGAGAAGTTCCATTCATGAACATGCTGAACCTCACAAAATAATTCGTAATCATTTTCTTTATGGAACCAGAAGAAGAAGTACTCCAAGTATCTCTCGATGAGTCCTCTGTTCGCTCGGTCGCAGTGTCGACATTGTTCGACCCTGCGCTCGCAGTAGCACGAACCTTCGATACCACTAAAGAAGATCTCAAAGCTGCGGTTGCCCCTCTCCAGGGGCTCCGCATCTCTGGAGATACTGACACTACATGATATGAGCAGATGCAACAGGCAGTCGAACGACTTGCCAAGATGCGTACTGCAATCACCAAGACAGGAAAGAAATGACGCGACGCAGCCAATGCTTACAACAAAGCTGTTCTCTCTCTGGAGAAAGACCTTCTCAATGAAGTCACTCCACTCGAAGAACAGTACAAAGAGCAGCTGCGTCTTTTCGATCATCAGCAATGGCTCCGTACCAATGCAACGAAACTCATTGACCGCAAAGCAGCTCTTGATCGATACCAAATCACAGGCGTACCCGACAATGATATTATTGCCATGACTGATGACTCATTCTCAAAGTTCATCGTTGATGCTTGCTTCGCTCGGAACCAAGCGATACGAGACAAAGAGAGAGCAGAGCAAATACTTCAGGAGTGAATCGCTATCGGCAAAGCTCAGGTACAAACTGTACCAGAGGAAGTAGCCAAGAAAGATACCTACCAGCAATGGCTGGATGAGAATGGTTACACTCCAGATACTCATACTATCATTCGTGGACTCAACGATGTTAAGCTCTACAAGCTTGTATCTACTTATCAAATGTAATTATGTCAACAGACAACCATCACTACATCATACTCCCAGACCACTCAATAAAATGTGTGCCTCTGATGGAGTGGGCTCAATGGTTCGAAGAGAGAGGTGAACGCACAGTAGGAAAAACTCGGATATGAAATGCTGAAGTTTCTACCATGTTCCTTGGGCTCGACCATAGGTTCTGATGAGAAGGTCCACCTATCATATTCGAAACCATGATCTTCGGCGATGGATATAATTCCAGTTGCCGAGAATACTGTGAACGGTACTGCACCTGGGAAGAAGCCATGCTTGGTCACAAGCGTGCATGTGCCTGGGTAAAACATACCCAGTGGATGCCTCTCTGGTACTATGATATCTTCAGTAATTATTTTTCATCAAATAACTTATGTTCACTCTCTGCTATTTTCTCACGATCGTTTCTACGTTCTGTGTGGACTTCGATAAAGTCGTTCGTCCTCCGATTCCGAAAGCACCAGTAATACAAGTGCTGAAGAACTGCTCTCTTGATGCTGTCTCCTACGCCGTAGCGCGTCAGGAGACATCATGATGCACCACTGGTGTCTGAAGAACTCAGAACAACTGTCACGGGTTTCGAAAGAAATGAGTCTATCTCACTTTCGATTCCCCTGAAGAGAGCCACGCATACTTCAAAGAACTCTGGGTGCGAGCGTATGGTGGCGGCTGCCCTACTCTTGCTCATGCCCAGAAGTATGTCAGTACTCCATGAGCTGCCTACTGGTTGCAGCAAGTCAATAAATTCATAATCCAATACAAAAAATGAAAATAATTATTTTTCTGTTAGCGGCAATCATTCTATGATTTATCACATCTCGGTATCTTCTGCCAGATAAGTACGAAGAACCAAAGCAAGAAAACATCTGAGTCTACTTTGCTTGTGTTGCTAAAGAGCGACAACGAGTACGTGACTTGAGCATCTGTCTCACGCCTGGTTCTACTGTTGGGGAAGATGAGAAATGTTTCAAAGAAATCAAAGCGCTCTGTCTCAGTCTTACTTCTCCAACAAAATAGTTCTATGACCAAACAATACCGAGAACTCTCCGGCATATACTTTCGTCAGCAGAATCCCGACACTCTTAAGTGGGAGAATATCTGCTTCGAAGAATGCAGTCCTGCGAAACAACAGGAAATCATGGATACAGCAACACCTGAGTTTCTTAAATCACTGACACAAGGTCTCGCATGAACCATAGTCAGGCTCTGAAACCAGTTCGACCTTACCACTAATCCATAATCTTATGTCAGAAATCTTCGAAGATACAGAGGAAGCCTGGTTCAATGGTGGCTGCGAATGGTACAACAAACAGCGTGGCGTTAAACATCCCAATGACCCTCGATGGGAACCATGCATCATGGGAGACTTCGACCCGTATGTATTCTGGGCAGAGACTGAAAGTAAGAATAATGCATGGGTTCTACTACCAGAACCTACACTCGCTGATTACTGCAAAGCAAATGCAGAAAAGAAAGAGCGCAAGCGACTTCAATCTATTGAGTCTCTGGCTTTCTGTGAAAGAAATGGAATCATCTGGGACAAGATCGATCTCCCTATGCGGAGATATGAAATCGGAGACTGGATATTTTATCCAGGAACCATGGCATTCCACAAGAAATGATCCAATGTTCACCAGAAAGGTCACCAAAAATTCCTTGCAAAACTTCGCGAGGATGGTACACTTAAATAATCTTGACTATGACAACCACAGATCTCACATCAGTACCTCAGGAGAAATGGGATCATCTAGCTGAAGAAGCCAACAAGAATCCTTTGGTTCTGCTTTATCTCAGACTAGCAGTCGAAAAGAAATGTGTACATTGCTCTGTGAAATTCCCTCAAGGAATCGTACGAAGAGGCGTACCCGCAGAACATTTGAAAGATGCATGGCATATATTCAGTACTGAATACCTTGTTCATTGCTCTCAGACACATTGATATAATCCTGATGATTTAACACTCATGCTTAATAAACTCTAATCTATGAAATTCCACATCCCCGATCTCGATGTAAATGCAATATACGAACTTGATGGAATCAAGTTTATGATTAACTCATACTCGATATCGCCCTATACAAAAGAGAAGGGGTGTTGGATTAACTGCGGCACTCTTGGAAAACCTGATGAGCAAAACGAATGTTTCTCATCAGACTTCTGGAATGTACACTTCAAAGAGAAGATCAAGAAATGGATCCCAGTTGAATGCCAATTCAAGTTCCATGACAAAATACAAGACCAGCATTCGAAGTTCGAATGTATCGTGACCACGATCGGATGGTATCCGTTCACTGAGGTAGTGTGGTATAACAACACCGTCTCTGAACCGGATGCTGTCCGGTCAGGTCAACAGGTCGGATTCATGTGTGATGATAAATAATTTCCTATGTCCAAAATATTAGACTCAACATGGTTCACTCCTGCTTGACCAGCAGGTCGTGGCATCGGTATCGTAAAGTTCGAGACGGATGAATGAGTAATCAAATACTATATTTGAGACGCATTTACCCTGATGGATGAAAAATCTGATGAACTCACTATCGCTAAGTATGGTGCTCGTGTACATCCAGAGCATCTCATCAATTTCTTAACTCACAAAGATGAAACCCAAACCTAAAGCAATTATCTTTGATATCGATGACACTCTTGTCTCGATCACTGCATGAGCCAAGCCGTATCAAATCACACCATATGATACGACTCCGCTTGCTCTTGCTCAACTCACTAAGCTCCTTCTCAATCGTAATCCAATCTATCCGAGAATTATTCTCGTGACTGGTCGGCACATTCGTTTGGAAGAGCAGACAAAACAAGAGCTCATCAAATGCAATATCGCATACGATGAACTCTTGATGAACAATATGACTCGCCCTGAAGGCGGCATCGCAGGTGGTTCTGAGTTCAAGTATGTCGCTGCTCAGAGACTGATGGAAATATATGATATCATCTGTGCCTTCGATGACGACCCTGAATCTTGTCAGTCATACATCGCTCACAGGATTCCAGTCATGGTTCCTTTCTATCCTAAATAAATTTCTATGTTCGCTCTTATTGCACTCATTGCACTGCTAACAGACTGCTCATGGAAATGGGTGACAGGTGAACATCTGTACGATGAGCATGGTTTGAACCAGAACACGCGGAAAGTATGAAAGCTATACTGGATTTTATAACCCAATAACCCATGAAACAAATATACACATCTAAATTTCTCAGTTGGATAGCGAAACCATCTACTCAACTCTGAATCCTCTACATACTCATCGCAGTATGCTTCGCAATATTTACTTTCTTTCAAATAATTTAATATGATCACTATCAATTACAATGGAAGAACATACATACCATGAAACGGAAACTCATTTTCTATGGATAACATAATAAAATATGCTATTGCTGATGGGAACCTGCAAGAAAAAGCGGAAGAAGTAAAAGAGAATAAAGAAGATGTGCTCTCTGTAAAACAAGAGAATCCTCAATTCACTCCATGCCAAGAGCATTATTCATGTAAGTGATCATGGGATGAAACACAATTTGCACAGGAAGAGCCTATTGAAGATAAGATAGAACTATTGCCACCACACGAGTTTTCCTATGACTCACAAACAGAATTTGAAATGATAGTCATGCAGAGGCTAGAACTCCTTACAAATGCTCTTAACCAACTAATAGCTAAACAAAAATAATATGTTCGCTCTTATTGCACTCATTGCACTGCTAACAGACTGCTCATGGAAATGGGTGACAGGATGGATCATTCTGTCTCTCTTGTTCGAATGTCAAAATCCTAATTCGTAACTATAGATACTATGACCCATCTCAATGGCACAGCAGTAGTCATCTGAGCCCCTGGCTCTGGCAAGACTCACCACGCACAGCAACTCGCTACTGCAAATCCTGAACACGTACTCATCCATACGGATGATTTCATTCAGTATTGATTCGAAGACCAGCTCTATAAACTCATAGAGCATCTTGCGACATACCCTGCCGGTACAAAGTTTATTATCGAGTGAGTCGGATGTTACCGTCTGCTTCGTAAATGAGCAGAGCTCGGGACATTCTACCCAGATATAATCATCGAGCTGATTGTTCCAACCAAACAGCTCAAGCAAGTCTACGAGTCTCGCTCATGAGACTACGATAAATCTGTCTCAATGCAGAAAGGCAATGAGACAGTGTACGAAAAGTACAAACAGATACTGGCTGACCAAGGTTTCGAACTACCGAAACACATCTTCTTTGACAACACATTTATAGAAACAGCAACCTAAACAGTTCTATTTCTACTTGCGTTTTAAGTCATAGAGGATAGTATGATGAAGCGAGAGGAGTGGACTTTTACGAATACGGTTTCATTTATTTTCCGTTTTCTCCCACACTCTCGCTTCATTATTATTATTCTTTCTTTTATGACGAACAACACAATTATCGAACGCGATCCTAAAACTGGCAAAGAGTTTATGCGAGTCTCTCGTCCTAAATTCCGTATCGATGACCAAGTCATATTCCCTCATTACTCTGAATTTCAGAAACCTTTCGACCTTGTCGTTGATGGTTCTGAAAATAAATTTCATAAACAACTCATCGTTGGTACTATTATTGGTGCAACGTTCAACCCTGACGGAACCCTCGAGTGGAAATACTTTATCAAGTCTCCGGTGCAGACCTCCCCTGGAGGAGACTCTGCAACCGAGTCAGATATTATTCTCCTCGAATGTCAGGAGGTTTGTATCCAAGACCGTGAGCACGAAGAAGATTAAGTAGTACGATTATTTGGCGGAGCTACTAGCTCACCAAAGTGGCTTGATTACGTCACAGCTATTCTCTTGGTACTGATGCTAATCTCTATGTTTTGATTAGCACTCGGATAGAAGAAAGAGTACAGGCGAGAGTCAATGAATGGTCGATTGAGTTCTACTGTGTGGTGAATTCTGGTAAACACGTATTCCA
>CAZUVD010000014.1:0-57844 GCA_964623075.1 uncultured Coxiellaceae bacterium
AGGAAAATCAAAAGCTGGATTGCTTCGTCGCTGCGCTCCTCGCAATGACGGCAGTCGTTGTTGCTCCTCGCAATGACGACATGTGTCAGCTATTCTGAAAACGCTTGTTTTGCAATAATCATCCGCATGATTTCATTCGTTCCTTCCAAAATTTGATGCACACGCAAATCTCGGAAGTAACGTTCAATCGGATAATCTTGTAAATAACCATAACCACCATGCAATTGTAATGCTTGATTGACTATCTCAAAGCAAAGATCGGTCGCAAACCGTTTTGCCATTGCACTATAGGTAATCATTTGTGTATCTTGTTGATCAAACGCATTCGCTGCTCGATAAGTCATTAATTTGGCTGCTTCAAAATTCGTTAACATATCGGCATAGCGAAATTGTAATGCCTGAAAATCAGCTAATTTATGCTTAAATTGCGTGCGTTCTTGCATGTATTGTTTTGTTAACTCTAAACATTTTTTGGCGCCACCTAATGAGCATGCCGCAATATTAATGCGGCCGCTGTTTAACGCCGATAAGGCAATATTAAAACCTTGACCCTCGGCTCCAATTAAATTACTCACTGGAATGTGGCAATTTTCAAAAAACACCATCGTTGTCGGTTGACTATGCCAGCCAAGTTTTTGTTCTTGTTTACCAAAGTGAATACCGGCACGCGTTTTTTCGACTAATACACAGCTAATGCCTTTGGCGCTTTGATCACCTGTTCGCACCATGCAAACATAAATATCACTTGCACCGCCACCGGATATAAATGCTTTTGCGCCATTTAAGACATATTCATCACCTACTCTTTCGGCTGTTGTTTTTAGGGATGCAGCATCAGAACCAGAATTAGGTTCTGTTAAGCAATAACTACTAAAAGCATTCATTTGAATTAATTCAGGCAACCATTTATCTTGCAGTGCTTTACTGGCATATTGATCGATGATGCTTGCGACCATATTGTGAATAGACAGATAAGCAGCAGTCGATGGACAGGCCATGGCTAATGCTTCAAACACTAAAACACTTTCAAAATGCGTTAAAGTTGTCGCTAGAATATTATTTTTAACATACATGCCAGCAAAACCTAGTGTTGCTGCCTTTTTTAAAGTATCAACAGGGAAAATATGCTTTTCATCCCATTCACGGGCAAAAGGTAACATTTCATTTTCAGCGAAATCACTAGCTGCTTCCTGAATCGCAATCGCTTGTTCCGATAAATTGAAATCCATGTATTTTCCTTATAAACCCACTTCATGCATTGTTAATTCATCATAACTTTCTCGACGCCGTATTAATCGAGATTTAGTGCCATTAACCATCACTTCTGCTGGTCTTAAGCGCGCATTGTAATTTGAGCTCATGCTAAAACCATAGGCACCAGTGGTGTCGATAGCAATTAAATCACCGGCTGCCAAATTCAATAATCGATCTTTACCAAAAAAATCAGCTGATTCACAAACGGGACCGGCGATATCATAACTCGTTTTATCGCCTAAGCGCTGCAAAACGGGTAAAATATTTTGCCAAGCACCATATAATGCTGAGCGTAAAAAATCATTCATGCCAGCATCCACAATCGCAAAATATTTATGGCCTTCAAATTTGATATATTCTACCTGAGTCAGCAAAACACCCGCATTTGCAATAATGGCTCGCCCAGGTTCCAGTCTCAATTGCACTGGATAGGCTGCTATTTTTTGCTTAATAGCTTCGGCATACTCACTAATCGACGGTGGCGTTTCATCGTGATAGCGAATACCTAAGCCACCACCAATATTAATATGAGTGAGTTTAATATTTTCTTTGGCTAATGCTTGATATAGCGAAAGCAATTTATCAAGTGATAATAAGAAAGGCTCCATATCGGTAATTTGTGAACCAATGTGCGCCGCTATACCCGTTAAATTTACCCAGGGTAATTTTACAATGTCAGTACAAAGTTCCGGAATGCTCGCAATATCGATACCGAATTTATTTTCTTTTTTACCGGTTGCAATGTGCGCATGAGTACTGGCGTTGACATTAGGATTAACGCGCAACGCAATATTGACTTTTTGCTTTAATTTTTCAGCAATGGCATGCAATCGATTTAACTCGGCGACAGATTCTACATTAAAGCAACCAATGCCTGCTAAAATCGCTTGTTCGATTTCAAAGGCTGTTTTGCCCACCCCTGAAAAAATGACTTTTTGTAGATCGCCGCCAGCCATTTGTACGCGTTTTAATTCACCCAGTGAAACAATATCAAATCCAGAGCCAAAACTTGCTAGTAATTTTAAAATACTCAAATTACCGTTTGCTTTTACTGCATAACAAATTTGATGTGCAACATCTTTGAAACCATTTGCATAGGCGTGCCAATTATTTTCAATTTGTTTTTGGGAGTAAATGTAACAAGGTGTAGCAAATTCAGTCGCGATTTGTTTTAATGCGACATCTTCGATATATAAATCATTATTTTTATAATGCAAACAAGACATGTGATTAATATTAATCCGTTGATAAATCACAATGCGCTTTCAACCAATCATTGTAATCGGCAATATGTCCTAGTGATGCATTTAAAAAACGTTGTGCTGATAATGATAATTTTTTGCTAATTTCATTGGTAAATCTTGCTTGCGTGCAAATAATATCGTTTGATGATTTTGCTAACTGCAACCGTTTTAAGTTTTCGATGCTAGAAGCATACACATCATTTAATACCATAATATTTTGTTCGAGGTAGCGGCCAACAAGGGTCGCGAGTTGTTCATTTGGAATGTTTAATTGTTGGATCATTTCATTAAACAGTTTGGCGTTTTCTTGCAATTCCTTTAATGATGACATGGTGGTTTCTCCTATCACTTTCCTTGTTACTAAGTGATCATTGTATAGCCATCTGAAGTCGGCCGCCAGTAAGAAATGCATTTAATTATTTGGGCTGATGCTACGGCACTTGCATAATTCGGTAAGATCGATAATGGCTGCAAAGACCATGTTTTTTCCTTTAATTCGATGGATTCGGCTACATCTTTCGCAGCAACGGTAAAAGAGGTGAGTGGTAAAGAAAGACCAGAACCGATTGCTTTGACGATTGCTTCTTTGCGCGCCCACAGTTGATAAAAAGCTTGATTTTGTTCATAAAGAGCAAGTTTTGCCAATTCGGCGTTTTCTGCCACACTAAAATAACGCGAAGCGATTGCTGCATTGAATTCATTTTTGATTTTTTCTATATCAACACCAATCTCGGCATCTAAGGTGATGGCATAGACCACTTCATCATTCGAATGCGTTAAATTGAATTTAATATTGGGGTGTTTGGGAGCGATCAAATACGGCTTGTTATGTTCGCCAACACCGAGTTGAATGAATTCAGGCGCAACATTGAGATAATAGCTTAAAATCACCCGTAAAAAGCCACGAGATGCAATTGCGCGTTGTTTCGATGGCAAAAGACGGATACGATGTATGCGCACTTCTTCGTCAGGGCTTAACAGTGACAAAAAGTGTTTTTCTTGTACAGGATCAATCGACAAGGTTGTCGACCAAATATGTATGTGATTGGGTTCAAGTAACATGCGGTAACTGTATCACAAAAGACATAAAATGTTGATGGCAAATAAAGGAGTTCGCATGGACGAAAGTATTTATCAGGCATGGTATAAACAATCGATCGACCATCCTGATATTTTTTGGGATGAGCATGCCAAAAAACTCATTACGTGGCAGAAGCCTTATGATTCCGTTTTAACGGGCAGTTTTGCTGAGCAAAACACAGAATGGTTTACGCATGGTAAATTAAATGCTTCCGAAAATTGTTTAGATCGACACTTAAAAACATCCGCTGATAAAATTGCCATCCTATGGCAAGGGGATGAGCCAGCAGATGTTAAAAAAATCACTTATCAAGAATTATATTCAGACGTTTGCAAATTCGCGAACGTTTTAAAATCGCTCAATATCAAATTACATGATCGAGTTTGTATTTATTTACCGATGATTCCAGAAGCGGCAATTGCGATGTTAGCTTGTGCGCGCATTGGCGCTGTGCATTCGGTTGTTTTTGGCGGTTTTTCGCCAGATTCATTGAAAATGCGAATCAATGATGCGCAATGCAAATTAGTCATTACCTCAAATGAAGGTCTGCGTGGTGGAAAAAAAATTCCCCTAAAAGAAAATGTGGATGCCGCTTTATCATCTTGTCAAAGTGTTGAAAAAGTGATTGTCGTCAAACGTACAGAAAAAGCAGTCGCCTGGGATGATCAACGCGATATTTGGTATCATGAGGCAATGCGAGATGCAGATACAACTTGTAAACCAACTGAGTTAGATGCCAACGACCCACATTTTATTTTGTATACCTCAGGTTCAACCGGTAAACCAAAAGGAATTTTGCACACCCTAGGCGGCTATATGGTTTATGCGGCAATGACGTTTAAATATATTTTTGATTATCAACCTAGTGATATTTATTGGTGTACGGCTGATGTTGGTTGGATCACAGGCCACACTTATGCGATTTACGGGCCGCTATCGCAAGGCGCAACAACACTTCTATTTGAAGGTATTCCCTCATATCCAACACCCGCACGTTTTTGGCAGGAAATCGATAAACATCGGGTTAGTATTTTTTACACGGCACCGACTGCCATTCGTGCCTTGCGTCGCGAAGGGGATAAATGGTTAGAAATATCCAAGCGCGATAGTTTGCGTTTATTAGGGTCGGTCGGGGAGCCCATTAATCCTGAGGCTTGGCAATGGTATTTTGATGTCGTCGGCAAAAAGCATTGTCCTATTGTCGATACGTGGTGGCAAACAGAAACGGGTGGCATTATGATTTCCCCCATTCCAAATGTCACCCCACTAAAACCCGGTTCAGTGTCTTGGCCATTTTTCGGCGTGTTGCCACAAATTGTCGATGATCAAGGTAAAGAAGTATTAGATGGCAGCATGGGAAATTTAATTATAACAAAACCGTGGCCTGGTATGATGAAAACAGTGTATGGTGATCCTGATCGGTTTTTCAAAAATTATTTTTCGACTTATCCTGGAAAGTATTTAACCGGTGATCAAGCACATCGAGATCAAGATGGTCATTATTGGATTGCAGGGCGTAGTGATGATGTGATTAAAGTATCAGGTCATCGTATTGGCACAGAAGAAGTTGAAAGTGCGTTAATATTACATAAAGCAGTATCGGAAGCGGCAGTGGTAGGCATTCCTGATGATATTAAAGGCCAAGCGATTTATGCGTTTGTTAGCTTAAAATCAGGGATAAAGCCGACAGATCAATTGAAAGAAGAATTAGTGCAACTCGTTAGAAAAAACATTGGTGCCATTGCAACGATTGCAGCGATTCAATGGGCAGAAGGTTTACCAAAAACCCGTTCAGGAAAAATCATGCGGCGCTTGCTTCGCAAGATTGCGACCAATGATATAACGGATTTAGGTGATTTAAGTACGCTTGCCGATTCTGAAGTGGTGGATGCTTTATTGAAAGAACGAATTGACCTCTATACCTAGTGGGAGAATACAAATGAAACAAATGTTTTTATCGATCATAACATTTTTATGTTTAACAACAAATGCACTCGCAATAGATAGCAATGATGACATCATCAAAAACGGAATCACCAAGTTAATGCAAGAAAATAATATTCCGGGCGCGGCTGTCACTGTTGTTTATAAAGGCAAAGCGACTAGTTATTATTTTGGGTTTGCAGATGATGCTAAAAAAATTCCGGTTAGTAAAAACACTATTTTCGAAATAGGGTCAATTACCAAAGTCATGACCAGTTTTATTTTGGCGAAACAATTAGATGCTGCTAAAGCAGATTTAGATACATCCATAACGCATTATTTACCAAATTTGCCAGCAGATTACGAAGATATTACTTTACGTAATTTAGCAACGCATACTTCGGGATTACCCTTAAATTTACCAGAAGATGTCAAAACGGATGCCGAGATGTATCACTATTTTGCAACACATAAACCATTATTTAATGCCGATGAAGGTTTTCAATATTCAAACGTAGGTATGGGGTTACTCGGACGCGCGTTAGAAAAAATGACGCATGAAAAAATGGAAAGGTTATATCAACGAAATATTCAAAAACCAATGAATATGTCGATACTAACTTATAATGTGCCTGCTAAAAATAAAAAATCGATGGCGGTAGGGCATGATGAAGCCGGTGTTGCAGTGCCTAGTGAGCCACTTGGATTATTACCTGCCAGTGGTGATTTAAAAGCATCAGCAGAAGCGATGTCACAATTTTTATTAGCGGCTGTGGGCAATAAACAAGACGATGAAAATATCATGTATCCAATGCGTTCGACGCAATCAGCGTTTGTTGCTTTGCCACATAAAAAACAAGGATTGGGTTGGTTAATTCATTCGGTTGATCCACACGATATTACCCCTTTATTAAATAGCACAGTGAAAGCGAATTTAAAAAGGCAACCAGTAAAAGAAATATATGAATTACCAAAATATGATGGTAATGCATTAATTGATAAATCAGGCACCACCAAAGGATTTCGAGCGTACATTGGCGTGGTTCCTTACAAAGAAGCGGGCATTTCTATTTTAGTGAATAAACAAGTATCGAGTGATTCATTTATTAAAGACGTGCGCCAAATTCTTTTTACTTTAAATGATATAAAACCCGCCAGTGATAATGCAGAAGAAATCGATAATGAAGAAAATAACTAAATTTATTGCGTTGATGATGGTGGGTAGTGTGATACCTGCCATCACCCATGCTGGTTTAACAAAACCAGAAGAATCGATTCGTGATTACATCGTGCAAAATGAAAAAGCACAAATTGCTTTATTAGAAAAATTAGTATTAATCAATAGCGGAACAACCAATATTCACGGCGTTAAAAAAGTTGGCGCTTTGATGCAAAAGGAATTTGCAAAATTAGGTTTTAAAACGCATTGGGCAAATGAACCCACCAGCATGCATCGCGCGGGCACTTTAATTGCCGAAAGTAAAAATAAAACGGGCAAGCCTATTTTACTGATTGGTCATTTAGATACTGTTTTTGCCAGTGATAGTCCATTTCAAAAGATAAAGCATAAAAAAGCTAGCATCCAAGGCCCTGGCGTAATCGATGATAAAGGTGGTTTAGTGGTGATGTTATATGCTTTAAAAGCGCTAAACGCGATTCATGCATTAGATAATAAAAATATTACCATTGTATTAACAGGCGATGAAGAAGAATCAGGTAAACCAACCAGTATTTCCCGCAAACCGTTAATAGATGCTGCTATGGGCAAACAAGTCGCACTGGATTTTGAACCTGGCATGACACAAGATACATTATCGATCGCAAGACGCGGTATTAGTAATTGGGAAATTAAGTCATACGGTAACGAAGCGCATTCAGCAACGTTAAATTCACCGGATGTGGGTGCGGGTGCTGCCTATGAATTAGCAAGAATACTACAAGCATTCCAGCTGCATTTTTCTAATGAAAAATATTTAACAGTGAATCCGGGCAGAATCGCCGCTGGTAATTTAATTACTGACGATGAAGCGCATTTTAAAACGCAAGTTACCGGCAAGGAAAACGTCGTTGCCAAAATGGCTATTGCTCATGGCGATGTGCGCTATTTAACAAACGAACAAAAAGAAAAATTCAAACAAAAAGCAGAAATGATTACGGGCGGCCATTTATCGGGCACGCATTCCACGATCACATTTGTCGACGGCATCCCCGCCATGTCACCAACCGATAAAAATATGCAAATGTTAAATCAATATAGTGATGTGAGTGCGGATTTAAATTTCGGCAAAGTCACCGCCTTAGATGGCGGCTTACGCGGTGCGGGTGATATTTCTTATGTCGCAGGATTTATACCATACAATTTAGTAGGCTTAGGCCCCATCGGTTCAGGCATGCATTCCATCATTGAAAGCATTGAAATATCATCATTACCCATGCAAACACAACGCGCGGCGGTATTAATATATAGGTTGTGATGTCCTCATCCAAAATAAACGTGCCCGTGGCCGTGCCCGCGTGCGTGCCCGCTTTTTTCGCTTCTAATAAAATCAAAAGACGGGCACGCACGCGGGCACGGCCACGGGCACGTTTAAATGCGATCTCGGATAACAATGTTAAGGTATTTCCATCACTTTCTTTAAATCTAATCTTTTCAGAATATCCCGCATGCGCAAAAACACAATCAAAGCACCTGAAGCAATACCAACGACCAACCCATACCAAATCCCACAACCACCCAATCTAAAATGAAACCCCAAAAGATAACTAACCCCTAAAGCAACAAACCAAAAACTAAATAACGATGCAAACATAGAAAACCGCGTGTCTTTTAATCCCCGCAACGCACCAAACCCGACAATTCGAAAATTATCAAATATTAATAAAATCCCGCAAATGGATAATAAAGCGCTTGCCTCATGAATTAGCTTTTTTTCAGCAAGATTGTGAATATCTAAACGGACAAACATTTCAGGAATTAAAACAAAACCTACCGTTACAAACAAAATACAAACAGTACTAATTAAAACACCTGCATGATAAGAATAACGCACACTATGTTCATCTTGTAAACCCACCGCATGGCCAACACGAATGGTAACCGCTTGCGACATGGCAAATACCATCGTGATGACAAAACTTAAATATTGAATCACAATTTGATGAGCCGCTAAAAGCGTTGTACCAAATTGTGCAATCCAAAATGTTGCAACCGCAAAAGCACTAATTTCAATGACATGCATAAAACCCATCGGTGTGCCAACACGCATTAATTCTTTCATGTAATGCATATTCCATTCATTTAACGCGCCGAAAATTTTAAAAGGACGATATTTTGCTGAAACCAATAAATACCAAACTAACAGAACCGTTGTTAAAGTATAAGTAATCGCAAAACCATAACCGATGCCGGCAACACCACAGTTTGGGAAACCAAATTTACCAAATACCAGCGCATAAATAAGCGGAATTTCGATAGGCACAATCAACATGCTAATGCGTAACACCAGTTTTGCTCGATTTATACCCGCTAGAAATTGTTCGATGATTACTAAAATCACTAAACCTGGAATCGTCCAAATAAGAGAAAAAATATAAGTGTTTGCCAGTGCTAAAACAGTAGGTGGTTGTGAACTCCAATGCATAAATATTGGGAGTGATAATAAAACGAATGTTAGTAACACTGTCATGATCGCACCCAGCCAAAATGATTGGCCCATGATTTGACTAATGGCAGAATAATTTTTCGCGCCATATTGATGTGAGACTAAAACGCTGACCGAATTTAAAATACCAAAAAACAACATCGATAAACTTGCCCAAACGATTGATACTAAAATGCTAGCCGCAAGTGCGTCTTCACCTAATTGCGCAACAAACGCTGTGCCTAAAAAACTACTTAACGCATAAATTAATTGCGCCGCGATCAAAGGCACGCTGATTGATAAATTTTCTTTAATCTCATATTTGAGGGATTTTGCGAGTGTTGTCATCGGCAATCTCGTTTAAGTGTACGCATTTTATAATGATTCCATTATACTCTAGAGACGTAGCCTGGACACGCTTTTTGTGTCCGGGGTGATTGTATCGGGATACCTCCCGTTGCAACCAACCCCGGACACAAAAAGCGTGTCCAGGCTACTCAAGGACTAAATAAGGATATATTCATGAATGGAATTATGGTGAGTGCATTTTTAGCTTTTATCGAAGGAATTGGGTTGATTGTTTCACCTTGTATTTTACCCATTTTACCTATTATTTTATCCGGCTCACTCTCAGGTCGAAAAACGCGACCTTATGGCATTATTCTAGGTTTTATTATCACGTTCACTATCGTGACATTATTTTCTCGCGCTTTGGTCATTTATTTCCATATTGATACTGTTGTCTTACGCTATGTTGCCTATATTTTATTATTTTTATTTGGTTTAGTAATGCTATCAACGTATCTTACTGAACGCTTTAATGCTTTTACTGCAAGTTTAACGAATATTGGCTCATCCCTCAAAACGGCGAATGATAATGAAAGTGGTTTTATGGGGGGATTATTATTTGGGGGATTAGTTGGCATTATTTTCACCCCTTGTGCCGGCCCGATTTTAGCAGCTGTTTTAGTGCAAGCAATCGTGCAGGCAACCACTATTGGTAGTGTGGTGGTGGTTGCTAGTTTTGCGCTTGGCGTCAGCATACCGATGTTTTTCATTGCGATATTAGGTCGTCAAATTTTACGTAGCATGATGCCTTTACAACAATATGCCAATGCTATTCGAAAAGCGTTGGGTATACTCATTATTGCTAGTGTTGGCTACATTATTTATTCGACTACCTATACAGCTGCTGAAATTGAAAAGATGGCAACCGCATCAAAAGCTGATAAATTTATTAATGGAATTGCTTACCCTTATATGGCACCCAATATTGCCGGTATTGATGCTTGGATTAATTCACCACCCTTAGATTTAACCGCATTACGCGGCAAAGTAGTCTTAATTGATTTTTGGACATACTCTTGCATCAATTGTATTCGCACATTGCCTTATATTAAAGATTGGTATGATAAATATCACGATAAAGGCTTAGTCATTATTGGAGTGCATAGTCCGGAATTTGAATTTGAACAAAACATTGATAATGTCAAAAATGCCGTTTTAAAATTTGGCATTAAATATCCCGTTGCTTTAGATAATCATTTTCACACATGGCGCAATTTTGATAATCGCTATTGGCCAGCGCATTATTTAATAAATCAAAAAGGCGAAGTGGTGTATGAACATTTCGGTGAAGGTGCTTATGATGTCACTGAAAATAATATTCGCTATTTATTGAAAGTAGATAGCGAAAATAAATTATTACCACAACCAAAAAATGGTAGTTCATGGGTGACGCCTGAAACTTATTTAGGTTATGGGCGCATGCAATCATTTGCGAGTCTTGATCAAATAAAACAAGAAACACCTGTTTTATTTAATTACCCTAATCGTGCACTTGCGCTTAACTATTGGGCGCTTTCAGGCACTTGGATTATTTTCCGAGATAACATAGAAGCCACCACAGCAGGTAGTAGTATTAAATTACATTTCAATGCGGCAAAAGTATATGCAGTGATGGGGGCGCCTGATAAAGCCACAGATGTCACCGTGACTATCACTTTAGATGGAAAAATACTATCGACTAAAAAGATGCGTATCGATCATACGCAACTTTATACGCTAGTTGATCTCAATACGGTACAAGTTGGAACGGTTGAAATTCGAACAGAACAGCCAGGTTTAGAAATGTTTACTTTTACCTTTGGTGATTGATTTTGGCGCAGGGGTTCGATAAAGTTGTAGCCTGGACACGCTTTTTGTGTCCGGGGTCTTTTGGTTATCAGAGTGGAACCCCTCCCAGCCACAAAAAGCGTGGCAAGGACTACTAACGAAATATTAGGAAATTATGCAAATAACAAACAACAATACACTCAATCGCCGCTTCACTCCACTTGGTTTGCTGATGATTAGTATTAATGGCATGGTAGGTTCTGCTTGGCTGTTTGCGCCATTATATGCGGCAAAAATTGCAGGACCTGGAGCTATTGTTGCTTGGATTATTGGCGGTCTTGCGACAGCGGTGATCGCACTTACTTTTGCAGAATTATCCGTATTGTTTCCGGTTGCTGGTGGCACGGCACAAATTCCACAATTGAGTCACGGAACCTTTACCAGTTTTATGATGAGTTGGATTGCCTGGCTATCTGCATTAACCATGGCTCCCATTGAAGTACAAGCTATTTTGCAATACGCCTCAAATTATTTTACATCGCTGATGAGTATGGCTAATGGTACGCCGGTTTTAACTGTCGTCGGATATGTGTGGGCGGCGATATTAATGCTATCTTTTTGTGTGTTAAATATTTATAGCTATAAAGGTTTAATGCGTTTTAATTCCATTTTATTTTTTTTCAAAGTAGCTGTGATGGTCTTGGCTGTTTGGGCGATTACGCAAACGCATTTTGCGATCAGCAATTTTGCTGGTTTTTCAGATGCAGGAACAAGTGTTGCAGGTTGGCAAGCTATTTTAACAGCAGTGGCAACAGGCGGTGTTGCTTTTGCTTTTACTGGCTTCAAACACGGCGTTGAATTAGCGGGTGAAACTAAACGAATGGCCATTGCTATTCCCTTAGCTATTGTAGGTTCCATTGTTATTTGTTCGTTACTTTATATTGGTTTGCAAATTGCATTTATTGGTGCATTAGATAGCAGTATGTTAGCAGCAGGTTGGCAGCATTTAACATTTAGCGGTGATATTGGTCCATTTGCTGGTTTAGCTGCAGGTTTGGGTTTAATGTGGTTAGTGAAATTACTCTATATCGATGCCGTGGTGTCACCATCGGGCGCTGGTTTAATTTATGTAACATCAACGGCTCGCATTTTATATGCCATGAGCCAAATTGGTTATGTACCAAAATTTTTATCAAAATTAAATGATCAACGGTTTCCAATTGCGGCAATCATGGTGAATTTTATTTTAGGCATGTGCTTATTCTTGCCGTTACCTGGTTGGCAAGCGATGGTGAGTTTTCTTGTTTCTGGTATGGTCATTTCCTATGCTTCTGGTCCGATTGCATTATTATGCATGCGGTTAGAATTACCTGATCAAGTTCGTTATTTTAGATTACCCGCTGCTAAATTAATTTGTTTACTTGGTTTTTATTTCTGTAATTTATTAAGTTATTGGACGGGATGGGAAACCATTTATAAATTAGCGATTGCGATGATGATTGGTGTTGTGTTTTTCGCACTTGCAGCATTGCGGGGTCGTTTGAATGTGGCTTCTTATGGTTTTAAAAATGCGTTGTGGATTGTGCCTTACTTGACGGGGTTAGTGGTTATTTCCTATCTTGGAGCGTTTGGTGGTCGAGGCGTTATTCCGTTTGGGTGGGATTTTCTGGTGATTGGTTTGTTTAGTGCGGTTATCTTGTATTGTGCCGTCAAAAATAGACTGCCGTATTCTTCGGAATCATATGTTGATCATCATTTAGCAGAGATTCCATCAGTTTAACATTTTCTCATTTTCTCATTTTCTAAAAGCTCTACTAATTCACACCATTTGCTGGCCGAACCTTGGGGGGAGGCCTTATTCACTCCAAGCGCGCTATCCATGGCGCTTAGCGCCACATCCGTGTGGCTTATGTCGCTACATAAGACCTCCCCCCAAGGTTCGACCAGCAAATTCTTTCGCAGATTATTGATGCAATAATTCGGATATTTGTTGGAGTGGCCATCAACTCAACCAATGAAACACTATATCAATCAAAACATTACCCACAGAAATCTCAAACCCACCCACATTTAAGATATAATATAAGGAAACAAGATTCCCGCACGCAACGGAGGCATTATGCGTTTAATAGCAACTGGATTTGCAATATTCGCAACGATATTTCTTGCAAGTTGTACCTCAACCAACGGTTGGCAATATGAAAATGATTGTCAATATCATCAAGAAGCGCATTGCGGACCTTGTGCGCGCAAAATGATGAGTAATGAGGATTGCCCTCGTCTGAAGAAAAATAATTGTCACACATGCAGCACACCGGATCGCGATTATAAGCCTGCTCCTTGTGATGCCAGTTATTATTACAAATGCTGTGACAATCGAAATTACTGGATGGAGTAAACGACATTATGCATTACACCGTTCATCACTGGATTGATGGCAAGCGACATGAAAATAACGGACGTGAACTTGCCATTTTTCAACCTGATATCGGTGAACAAATAGGCATATTGCATGTCGCTGATAAAAATATTGTAGATCTTGCCGTTCAATCATCGCAAACAGCCTATCTAACATGGTCGAAAACAACGCCAGTTGAGCGAGCGCAATTACTATTTAAATTTAAAGCTATGCTCGATGATAATATTCATGCATTAGCAACAACCGTTTCTCGCGAACATGGTAAAACTATTGATGAAGCGATTGGTTCGGTTAAACGAGGAATTGAAGTAGTCGATTTTGCGTGTGGTATTCCTTATTTATTACAAGGAAAACATGCAGCCAATGTTGCTAATCACATTGATAGTTATGCGCTGCAACAATCATTAGGTGTATGTGTTGGCATCACGCCATTTAATTTTCCAGCAATGATTCCACTGTGGATGTTTACCATGGCCATTGCTTGCGGTAATACATTTGTGTTGAAGCCTTCAGAGAAAGATCCATCAGTTGCATTGCAATTAGCAGACATTTTTCAACAAGCGGGTTTACCAAAAGGTGTTTTAAACATCGTGCAGGGTGATAGTGAAACCGTCGATCATTTAATTAATCACAAAGCAGTAAAAGCAGTGAGTTTTGTTGGGTCATCTGCTATCGCTGAAAGTATATATCATAAGGCAAGTGCGCAAAATAAACGAGTGCAAGCATTTGGCGGCGCAAAAAATCATTGTGTGGTGATGCCTGATGCAGATATTGAAAAAGCAGCAGAAAGTATTGTTACCGCTGCATACGGTTCAGCAGGGGAACGATGTATGGCAATTTCTGCAGTGGTTGCGGTTGGTGATACTACAGGCGATAAATTAATAGCCGCGATGATAAAACATATCAATAAAATTAATGTTGGTAAAAGTAGCGATAAAACAACAAGCATGGGACCTGTTGTCACATTAGCACATTTAGAGCGAGTGAAATCCTATATTGAAATAGGTAAAAAAGAAGGTGCGACGTTAGCCGTTGATGGTACTCAATGCAAAATACCAGCTGAAAAGGGCTACTATTTAGCTCCCTATTTATTTGATGACGTTAAACAATCCATGCGCATTTATCGCGAAGAAATTTTCGGGCCTGTATTAGTGATGTTGCGAGTCGCCACTTTAAATGAGGCAATCAAACTTATCAATGAACATGATTATGCGAATGGTAGCGCAATATTTACAAAAGATGGTGCTAATGCGTATCAATTTTCACGTGAGGTACAAGTTGGGATGATTGGAATTAATTTAGCGGTGCCAATTCCTGCAGCGTATGTTGGTTTTGGCGGTTGGAAGCAATCATGTTTTGCTGATCTTGGCATGTATGGTAAAGATGCCATTCGCTTTTATACACAACGCAAAAAAATAATGGAGCGTTGGTAGTTAAGGGGAAAAGATGAAAAATATCGGCTTTATAGGCTTAGGCGCAATGGGTCATTGGATGGCACACCATCTCGTCAGTAGTGGCTTAACTGTGCGCGTGTTTGATATTGATAAAAAAGCCGTACAACGATTAGTAGATGAAGGGGCAATAGCTTGTGCTAATTATAAGGAATTAACGACCCATTCAGATATTATATTTACTAGTGTACAAACAGGCGTGCAAGTGAGTGAAATTTGTTTGAGTGATGATGGGATTTTTCGACACGCAAAACCAGGTACCTATTTTGTTGATTGTTCTTCGATTGATATTGCCACCACAAAATTTTTACATGCCAGTGCTCGTGAATTAAAATTACATATGTTAGACGCACCCGTATCAGGCGGGATTGCCGCGGCAGAAGCGGCAACACTAACCATGATGGTGGGAGGCGATGCTAAAGACTACGAAGCAATATTACCAATAGCATCAATCATTGCTAAAAAAATTATTCATGCAGGTGACGCTTGCATGGGGCAAGCAGCAAAAATCTGTAACAATATGTTATTAGCCATTTCAATGATTGGTGTGAGTGAAGCTTTTACACTAGCCAAAAAATTAGGCCTAGATCAAAAAACATTTTTTGATATCAGCTCACACGCTTCAGGACAATGTTGGTCAATGACAAGTTATTGTCCGGTACCAAACATTATTGATAATGTGCCAGCCAATCGCCAATACCAACCAGGATTTCGCTCTAGTATGATGTTAAAAGATTTACGTCTTGCTTTAAATGCAGCAGCACTAGTCAATGGCGAAATACCGTTAGGCAAAAAAAGTTGCGAATTGTATGAAAAATTTAGTGATGCTGGCAATGGCGAGCTAGATTTTTCTGCTATTATTCGGATGCTAGAATAACCTTAAATTTTTGTGCGCTGCGCGCGTCATATTGTCATCCCGGAAATTTCCGCAGGAAATTGTCCGGGATCCACTTATCAAATTGTACAGAACCTATTTTTTGCATAAAACTTACTGTGGATCCCGGACATTTTTACCAAAAATCGGTAAAAATTCCGGGATGACAATATGACGCGCGCAGCGCATCAATAAGAGCAGGGAATTTAAGAATTTATCAGTTTCCAAGCTACAGCATTAGTAGAAGTAGGAGCCGTTTTAGTCAGTTCATCGATTTTCGGCTTAAAGTCAGCAGGATTTGCAACAGTTAGCGGTTTGTCTTGGTTGAAAAAGGTTAATTGAGATTTTTTAGTGGTACGCAGTGTCAAATAATTGTTATGAAAAGTAGATAGTTTGTCAGCTAGCGTTAAGGGATGATTTCTTTCCTTGATAAATAGCAATTGTAACGCTTGAGCGGTTCGGCTATTTGGCTTTTGTTGTGCATGACGGCGAATTTCATTCCATTCATCTTCAGGACTTAAACCCTGTTCTTGCAATTCTTCCGAGTAATTACTACGTACAAAAATGGGAATCCAGGAAGCATTGTTATTCAGTAACGAAAAACACTCATGAAAGGCAGAAACCAATTGATCGGTGCTGACAGGTTGGTTGGATGAAACATTGGCAATCGATTTTGTAAAAAAAACAGATTGGATTTGTTGTTGGTTACAATAAGAAAAAATAGTTTCTGCATGTTTTGCAGATTGAATAATCCCCTGTAAGCAAAGCAAAAAATATAAATGATGTGCTTTATCATCAGGTAAATTTTTAAAGAGTGCCGCAATTTTTTGCGGGTTCGAAACTAATCTGGGAAGAGCAGGTGTTAAATCTTGTAAAAGTTGCGCGTAGAGTTTGATATCTGCATTAACCAAAACCATATTGAAATCAATGCTTGTTAATACGATGCCGCATATATGTTGACTTAACCCATTGCAAAGAATAATTTGCTGATCTTGATTGGTCACGCGAAGTAATTCAGATAATTGGTTAATATCTTTAATTAAACTAGGTAATGCATTTTGTATATGCGTGAATAATGGAGTGCATTCTTCCGGAGTTAAGTTTAAAACAGCATAAAATAATTGTGTACAATCTGTTATATTAGCAACAAATTTTGGTAAAAATGCTTGCAGTAATTTTTTACGTAACTCAGTATTTTTTTGTGATAAGAGCAAATCAACAAAATCATTTGTCTTTGGAAATAAAAATAAAAATGTTTTTGCATTAATTGCTGAAAAAAGTAATTTAATTTTTGGTGACGGGACTAACGTCATCAGTTTTGTGAAAGCATTCTTATTATGCAATAATTCTGATTGATCAATATTAGTAATTTTACAAAAATCAACGTATAAATGGGTTGGAATTTTCGCAAGAACTTTTGTAAAGTGAGATAAATCTTTACCCAATATTTCGGTCATTTTTGGCGTGATTTCAGTATAAATTAGCTCTAATTGATCCGAGTCTAAGGTCGACAATAAAGCGTCTAAATCATTATAATTTGCTATTAAAGCAGTTAATCTACTTGCCATTGCTTTCAAAAAGATATTTTTATTGCGCTCGGGGCATTTTTCCCACAGATTAATAAACTCTTTTAACGATAAGGTGAATTTAACGGAAGACAATAAAGGTTCAAGAAATGTAGGTTGCAATGCTACTAAAGCATTATCAAGCCCCGCATTTGATTGGATAAAAATTTGTAACTTAATTTTAACAAGCGCATAAAATATTTCTTTGTCGTTTTTATCTGCCAGCGTTATAACAACATTAAAATCATCAACGTTGTTGACGCCTTCTGCTATTAATGCAGGAAATTGCTTGATTAGCATCTTCATTTTATCAGCATCAAGCAGATTGACTAATTTTTTAAATGACACTATTTTTTGTAAAAATGGTGTTATGCGGGCTTGATTAGCCATGCAAATCTTTCGACATTGCGGAATCGAAACATCTTTTAGTAACGCAATAAATTCGTCATCATCAGCAAGTAAATTGCTATTTTTATTTTGTAATAATTCTAAGGTGAGTGCAAAGTTATCAGGTTGTAATGCACCAGCAATTGCTTTTAAAGCGTTTAAATCAGGGAAAAATTGCAATAATTTATTTTCTAAAGAAAGAATAAAGGCATCTTGTTTACTAAAATGGATATTTGACACTATAAAACCATAATCACTTGCGTTTACAATGAGCGGTTCAATTTTATCAAGTTGAATGGTGAGAAAAGCTGAAAAATTATTTTTGGCATTTTCTTCTTCTACTGTTTGATCATTTAAATCGCGTAAAAATTGCATGTTTACCAATCTAACCGCGAATAGTTCTTTTGTGTTGAGTAGAATTTGATTGAACGCGCTTGTTTGCAATTGATTAATTAAAAAACTTAAATTGGTTGCATTCATCAATTCAATTGATAGTTTCGGTAACACCGATAAAATCAAATCAAGCTGTTCGTCAGTTGTTAGTTGATTTAAGAGTAATACTAACGTTGCTAAATTTAATTCACTGTTTTTCGATAGTACGGATTTAATTCGTGTTAGTAATATCTCGCGTTTTTTAGGTTCAATAGGAAATATGTTACTTTGCGAGAGTGGTAAATTTGTTATAATACGTTTAATCGGGAATTTCGCATCCACTAAGCAATGTTGATATTTTTCCAGTGAAAGACGATTTAACATGGCTAAAAATGAATGATCCATTTTCTCTAGTTCTTTCGCAAATTTTTTCGCTAAATGGTTAATGTGCGAAAGTGTTGAGTAGGGTAATAATCCATAGTAGGCAAAAGCACTTTGATAGTTTTCAGATGTATTTAGCGCATAATTTTCTATATCGCGTTTTAACTCGTCTGGTAATTTCTGCATTAAACCAGATACTTGTTCTGGCATCGTTGCTAAACAATAGTCGGTGCAAGATTTTCCATTTTCATCTAAGTAACGGTAAGTGATGCGAGCATTATCCAGTAAATGATCGTTTTTTTCATGGATCAGGGTAAGGGTATGCTCGTTGAAAACAAACGTTTTTTCTACTGGATCATTAAATGCTAGCAAATACTGATTTTTTATCAGGTATTTTAAAAGTAGAGAGTTTACAAAATACCAATTGATATCGCTAACTAAGTCTGTATCACTATTAACGATAAAAAAGTCAGTGACTGCAAATTGATCATCATTAAATATTTTCTTAAAAAACTTAAATATCTTTTGTATTGCACCCGTTTGATAACCCGAATCAAGTTTACCACCATATCCATAATGTTTAAAAGGAGCTGCTTTTTCCCATATCGTGCGAATAATATTTTCTGGGGTTAATCTTTGCTGCATGCCTTGGATTAATAGTTGCGTTAACTCTTCCGTACCATCTGTACAGCTGAAGCGATCAGGTATGGTTGGTGCGCTTACGCCTAAGCCTGCTTTTTGGGCTAGATAAAAAATTTGGTGATGGCCATGTACAGAACGACCAGTATCTTTTGGTTTTGGCTTTTCTATCTCAGTAAAAATTTCTTCAATAATTTGGCGTAAAAGTAATGCAAAAAGTTCTGGAAGATTATTCACTTTGATTAATTCATTGCTAGCATCTTCTACTCGATCATAAAAGCCAAATGCACATAATTCGATTTCATCTAACAATTTAGCAATGATTTCAGGCCGTTCTGTATAACGTAAATGAGCAATGATAGTTACCAATTGTTTTTTGGCAATTTCCATCGCAGCTATTTGATCATCACTAGGATGCGAAAAATGTTTTAAAAAATAGGCCGTGAATTTTTTTTTGTTATTATGATCAATACAAGCACCTGCTAATGCGATTAACAAAATAGCAGGGAAGCGCATGAGCTTCATCAAACCCTTGTAAAAATCAGTCGTGGAAAGGGGTAATATTTTTATAAAATCAGCAAAAAGAGTTGATTTACTAGCGGGATCTAATTCATGTAAGGCAATAAAAAATTGCGCCAATAAATAATGTACTTTGACTGGATCAACTTCATCATTGTCTTTGTCTAAATGTTTGTAAAGTTCATTGTTGCAAATATTTTTTTGCTCATCCAGAAAGCAGAGCTTAATGGCTTGATGTTGTAATGAGCTGGTTCCAAATAAATGGGCTGCAATTGAATTGATTTGCGTCCGACATTCGCTTTTCGATTTTGTCAGCGCTTCGTTTAATTGCGAAATTAACTGTTGAGAGGCATGAACTGGCATACTAAGCAGCGTGATAATCGCACTTAACAGCGGTAAATTTTTAGCGTTGATATGGGTTTTTAAATATAACCGGATATTATTTTTTTGTGCGGCATCAGTAGTCAGCGCAAGCCACTTCGTTTCCAGAACGGCAAGATCAGTCATTTCCTCTGGCGTGTCACAAAGTAGCTTCACCTCTTGCAAGCAAGTCGCTTGATTGATTTGTGAATGCCATCTTTGCATAGGAAATACCTCGCACTATCCTGGTAACGAGTAATAAAAATCCATTGCAAACAATCATTATTAAGCAGTAATTTCCGCAACTAAGGCCGTCATATGAATGGCAGCATCAGCTGAATAAATACCCTTGTGACCTTCCTTGCCACCGACGCGGTCTAATGCTTGCTGCATGTTATTAGTGGTTAAAACACCAAAAATTACAGGTAGATTATAATCTAACATAACGCGTTGGCAACCCATACTCACTTGATCACAAACATAATCATAATGATCGGTATCTCCACGAATAACCGCGCCTAAGCAAATAATGGCTTTATATTTACCAGTTTCTGCTAATAATTTAGCAACTAGTGGAATTTCCACCGCTCCTGGCACATTTGCAATGTAAATATCTTGCTCAGAAATGCCGTGTTCTAGAAGACGATGGTAGGCGCCATTAAATAATTCATCGGTAATATTGGCATTAAATTCACTGACAACGATTGCAAATTTGTTATTCATTTTTCACCTTTAGTTTTGTTTGAAATATAATCAAAGTTGATGACGTGTTTTAATTTTTCTTTTTTCGTCTTTAAGTAATGTTGATTAATGTCATTATGAAAAGAAGGCATGGCAACACGCTCGACTTTTTCGATACCGTATTTTAATAAATCAGCCACTTTTTCTGGATTGTTGGTGAGCAAACGGATATGGTTGATTTGCTGATTACGCAAGATATTGGCAGCTAGTGCATAATTTCGCGCATCAATTGGTAAACCTAATTTTTCATTCGCTTCTACCGTATCTAAGCCTTTTTCTTGCAAAGCATAGGCTTTGATTTTGTTAAATAATCCAATCCCGCGACCTTCTTGATTTAAATAAATTAACATACCGCCTTCTTCACTAATGCGTTCTAGTGAATAATGTAATTGTTTATGACAATCACAACGGTTTGATCCAAATAAGTCACCCGTAGCACAGGCTGAATGAATGCGAACTAATATCGGCTTGCTTTTATCTATGCGCGGTTTTGTTAATATCATATGTTCTGTTAATTGAATTTTTTCACGCAACACGGTTAATTGTAAGGTACCGTAATCTTCTAATGGTAAATCCGTGCTGGTGACTTCCGTAATCATATCTTCGTTTAATAAACGGTAAGCAATAATATCGTCGATCGATAAAATACAAAGGTCGTGTTGTTTTGCAAACGCAGCTAATTGTTCACCGGTTGCCATCGTGCCATCATCATTCATGATTTCACCTAGCACAGCTGCTTTTTTGAAGCCGGCAAGTGCAACCAAATCCGTTGAACCTTCCGTGTGACCTTGGCGTTCTAATACACCACCTGGCTTTGCTTGTAATGGGAACATGTGGCCGGGTTTTACCAAATCATCAGGCTTTGTATCAGCGGCAATGGCCTTTTTCACCGTCACGGTGCGATCTAGGGCTGAAACGCCGGTTTTAATACCATCTTTCGCATCAATCGATACGCTAAATGGGGTGTGATAGGTGCTACTGTTATTTTGCGGGGAAACCATTAATGGCAGTTGTAGTCGCTGTAATAATTCTTCAGACATGGGTAAGCATATAATGCCACCACCATGACGAATGAAAAAATTCATTTGTTCGACGGTAATTGTTTCTGCTGCAGCGACTAAATCACCTTCATTTTCGCGATCTGGGTGATCTGTTAAAATTATCATTTTGCCTCGTTGCAATTCGGCGATTGCGAATTTAACGCGCGCTATGTGATCTGACATGTGTATTCTCCCCGAGTGCCTTTATTATTTTGCTAAACTTGGTTGTAGCCATTTATCAATGTATTTACCGAGAATATCAACTTCGATATTCACCGCTTGTTGTAATTGGTAACGCTTTACGATAGTGACATCTTGCGTATGCGGAATTAAAGTAACCGTAAACCAATTTTGACCAACATCAACAATCGTAATACTCATGCCATCTAGTGTGACATAACCCTTTTTCACTATAAAATGAGCAATATTTTCTGGTACGCTAATAGTGACTAATAGTGCGCTACCATTATCGTTTTTAATATCGGTAATAATACCAACACCATCAACATGACCTTGCACATGATGACCACCAATGCGTGTTTGTAACGTGATGGATCGTTCAAGATTAACAAGATGGCCTACTTCTAAATGACCTAAATTAGTTAAACGCAATGTTTCAGGTACGATTTGCACTTGAAAACTTTTTTCATCAAATTGCGTAATCGTTAAGCAAACACCATTGATTGCTACGCTGTCACCGATATTTAAATCAGTAAATGCAATTGCTGGCGCAATGGTTAATTGTTTGCAGCCATCGATTTCGATGACATTCAAAATTTGACCGATGCATTCTACGATACCGCTAAACATAATATTCTCCTCATTGCCATGTAGCCTGGACACGCTTTTTGTGTCCGGGGCTTTCCGCTCTGATGATGAAAAACCCCCGGACACAAAAAACGTGTCCAGGCTACAAAATATCTCCCCGCAAACTAAAATCATTTGCACATGTTTCAAAATAAGGGTTATTTAATTGAATCTTGTGATGTCCATCGCCCACAATCATGGGTGCAATATACACACGCACTTTATTAATCAAATTTTCACGAAAAAATTGCTGTAAAACAGTCATACCGCCCTCGACCAGCAAACTAGATATTTGCAATGTGCCAAGGTAATCAAGCAATGAAGGTAAATCAGACACTTTGTGCCATTGAATGTGGTGTTGATGCCATTGCTGCTGTAAAGCAGCTGTCGGTTCTTCTGTCACAATTAATAATGTTTTTCCAGGCAATGTTTGATCAAATAATTTTAAAGACAATGGTAAATCGCCTTTACTCGATAAAATAATCCGTAATGGATGTTTGTGTATGCGGATGTTGGGATGTCGCACTGTTAAACTGGGATTATCGGTTCTTGCCGTTTCGGCACCAATTAAAATGGCATCGACTTGTTGTCTTAATAGATGCGCATTAAGTTGCGTGTCGTTCGATGTGATATTTCTATCTTGATTGTTAGTGACTGTTTTGCCATCAAGCGACATGGCCCATTTCGCGATAACAAACGGCCGCTTTGTTTGCATGTAATGAAAAAAAATCGCATTTAATTTTTTAGCTTCATCTTCTAATGTGCCAACATGCACCTTGATACCATGTTGTTGCAAGTAAGCAATCCCTTGACCACAGACTAGTGGATTGGGATCCCGTGTTGCGATGAAAATTTCTTTAATACCCGCTTGCACGATTTGTGGTGCGCAAGGAGGGGTTTTACCTTGGTGATTGCAAGGTTCAAGGGTGATGTACATGGTAGCGTCTTTTGCATTCACACCAGCTGCTTGCAATGCCACTGTTTCTGCGTGGGCTTCACCATGGCGCTGGTGGTAACCTTGGCCTACAACAACGCCATCTTTTACAATGACACAACCAACCATGGGATTAGGGGAGACATCTAATACGCCAAGGGCTGCTAGGTCTAGTGCTTGTTGCATGTAGTGTTTGTGCATAGGTCACCGTTATTAAGGTTCGTGCCCGTGAACGTGCCCGCGTGCGTGCCCGGTTTTTCCGTTTAAACGAAGAAAAACCGGGCACGCACGCGGGCACGTTCACGGGCACGTTTATTCAGGATAGGGGGATGATGGAGGATATGCACACAACAAAACCTGCAAACGCAAAGGTCTGCACATTTCATGCTGCATCTTCTTTCATCCGGACTATGACCGTCGGCTCTGGAATTACACCAGATCTGCTGACCTTTTTCTGGGGTTATACAGAAAAAGCGCTCGCGGGCTCATTTGCTGATTTAAACTTGTGCAAATTTACCGCCGGTAGGGGATTTCACCCTGCCCTGAAGACTTGTGCAAAAAAATAAGCTTTTTTGAGGTAATTGTCAATGAAAATGGGTAAAATGCGGTCGATTCTCAATAAATTTTGATATTAAACTGATAAGGAAAATCAGGGATGAAAAATATATTTACCGAACATCCGCGTGAGATGAATGAAACATACATCGAACATATGGTATGTGCGAGTGTTTTTGGCTTTAAAATGTTAGTGGGTGGTGTTGCTTGTTTAATACATGCGATTTTTCCATTTTTGTTAAAAAACACAGGCAGCAATTTATTATTTTCGATGATGAAAGAATACGTTAATCGCTTACCACAAATTGAAGAACGTACTGATCAATTATCCAAAACAATTACACAGAAAAAAATAAGTTGTCATCAAGTGTCGGGGAGTGTGCATGGCTAAGCTTTATTTTTATTATTCCGCGATGAATGCAGGTAAAAGTACTATTCTTTTGCAATCATCTTACAATTACCAAGAACGCGGGATGGAAACATTATTGTTTACTCCATCAGTCGATACGCGTTATGGCCAAGATAAAATTTCATCGCGTATCGGTTTAAATTCCAACGCGATTTCATTTGATGTCAAAGCGGATTTATACGAATACACGCGCGAAAAAAAACAACACAACGTGAAATTGCAATGTGTGTTAGTCGATGAAGCACAGTTTTTAACGAAAGCACAAGTGCACCAACTAACAGAAATTGTCGATAAATTAGATATACCCGTTTTAACCTATGGTTTGCGCAGTGATTTTCGCGGCGAACCATTTGAAGGTAGTCAATATTTATTGATTTTGGCCGATAATTTAGTCGAAATTAAAACAATTTGTCATTGCGGCCGAAAAGCTACGATGAATATGCGTGTGGATGAACATGGAAAAGCGGTGAAAAGTGGTGAACAAATTCAAATAGGTGGTAATGAAAGTTATGTTGCGATGTGTCGTAAACATTTTAAAGCGTAGGAGGTTGCTTTGCGAGCTTTGGTAATTGAAGATAATATAAAAACAGCTGAATATATTTCCAAAGGATTGCGCGAGACTTTATTTACCGTCGATGTGGTACACAACGGTGTTGATGGTGTTTTTCAAGTACAACAACAAGAATATGATGTCATTATTTTAGATGTGATGATTCCAGCTCTGGATGGTTGGGGTGTGATCAAAAAAATTCGCGAAGCGGGTTGTCAAACGCCCGTCATTTTTTTAACGGCACGCGATGAAGTCGATGATCGCGTCAAAGGCCTAGAATTAGGCGCCGATGATTATTTAGTCAAACCATTTGCATTTTCAGAATTAATTGCCCGTATTCGCTCATTATTGCGGCGCAAACAATCTATTTCACACGATGTTATTAAAATTGCGGATTTAGAAATAGATGTTTTAAAGCATAAAGCAACACGTGGTGACATACGCTTAAATTTAACTGCGAAAGAATTCATGTTGTTATCACTATTAGCAAAGCGTTGTGGTGAAATTTTATCACGTACCATGATTGCAGAATTAGTGTGGGATATTCATTTTGATAGTGATACCAATGTGGTTGATGTTGCGATTCGACGTTTACGACAAAAAGTAGATGATCCTTATGAAAAAAAATTAATTCATACGGCACGCGGTATGGGCTACGTATTAGAGGAGAGGTAATGGAGCCGATTAGCCCAAGATCTATCCGCACGAGGCTTACTTTATTTTATAGTTTAGCCGTATTTATTTTATTGGCCTTAGCCGCTATTTTTTTGTATTGGATGACAATTACTTTATTGTATAAAGCGGATTATGAATTTTTAATTGATGAAATTGATACCATTCAATACATCACGCACACGGCACCGATTGATCAAGAAGCGATAAAAGAAGCTGTCGAAATTGCACCAAAAGAAGAAGATGGCTCCATTTACCGTTATTTTATTCGTATTCGTGATGCTAATAATCAGATCATTCATGAAACACCGGGGGCTAATGAAGTGTTTCACGCTGAAAGCCCTAGTAAAATTCCACGTAAAAAGCGCTTTTATTGGTTTGTGCAAGGTGAAGATAATTATTTAGCAATTGATGCGCCGATTCAAATCGGTGAAAAAAATCATATTGGCTATGCGCAAATTGCGTTAGATGTTTCTTATCAACATAGTCTTATTCATGATCGTTCTAAAATTATTGCTGGTTTATTAATGGCAACATTATTATCGTTGTTGTTTGGTTTTGTGATTGCTAATCGGGGTTTGCGCAGTTTATTTTTACTGACACAAACCGTGCAAAAAATCACAGTGACATCACTTGATCAACGCATCAATCCAAAATCATGGCCGGTCGAATTAGTGGGCATTGGTGTTGCCTTTAATCAAATGTTAGATCGTATGGAGGCGTCATTTACAAGGTTAAAACAATTTTCCGCCGATTTAGCACATGAGTTGCGAACCCCGGTGACTAATTTAATTGGCACCACGGAAATTTCATTATCTTATGATCAATCCGTTGAAGAATATCGTCGTGTGATGGAATCAAACTTAGAAGAATTACAGCGTATTTCTTCTTTAATTGAAAATATTTTATTTTTATCAAAAACAGAAAATCCACAATATGAAGTTAAAAAATCACATTTGCATTTGTATAACGAAATTGCATTAGTCGTAGAATTTTACCAAGCGTTAGCGGATGAAAAAAATATTAGTGTAACCATACATGGCGATGCTGATATGAATGCTAACCCTGATATGATCCGTCGATTGATTAGTAATCTGTTATCAAATGCCATTAAATATTGTGAAGTGAATGGACATGTTGAAATTACCATCGAAATTCATGGGCAAGAGGTTGTTATTATCTTTCAAGACGATGGTCCTGGTATTGCAAAAGAAAATATACCAAAAATTTTCGATCGATTTTATCGCACTGATTCTGCGCGATCACAGCAAGTCAGTGGTGTTGGTTTAGGGTTGTCGATTGTAAAATCGATTGTCGAAATTCACCATGGTAGTATTGTCCTCGAGAGTGATATCGGCCGCGGCGTAAAAGTGGTAGTCACGTTATTAAAGTAGCCTGGACACGCTTTTTGTGTCCGGGGTGGCTTTGTTGCATCAAGCTGTCACTCCATTGTCATCCCGGAAATTTCCGGGATGACAATCCGATGACAATTTGATACAACAAAGCTGTCCGGGGCGCTATCCTGGCGGGCGAGCAGCGGAAGAATGCACCTATACAAAATCATACCGAGCCTTTAGTGCAATTATTGACCTATCACATCCTAAAATAAATACGCGACAGACGCAAAAAATGGTGTTAAAGTTGTATCCGTTTTAATTTAATTATATTTAGGGGTTATTTTTATGGCAGCTCGTGAAAGAGGAACCGTTAAGTGGTTCAACAACGATAAAGGCTTCGGCTTTATTTCCCGCGAAGGCGCAACAGATGTATTTGTTCACTTCCGTGCAATTAGCAGCGATGGCTATCGTTCTTTATCAGAAGGTCAACGCGTTGAGTTTACCGTTACACAAGGACAAAAAGGCCCACAAGCTGAAAATGTCACCGTTGTTGCCGAAGAGTAATCAAGTACGCGCAATCGATATTGCTTAAAATTGTTTTTAAGCTTATATATGAACCCACCCATTCGGTGGGTTCTTTGTTTATAGGTATTGGTAATCATGAACACTAATACACCTTATGCGAATTTATCGCCTGATGTGATTTTAAATGCCGTTGAATCATTAGATTTTGCTTGTTCCGGTAGTCTGTTGAGTTTAAACAGTTATGAAAATCGTGTTTATCAAGTTGGTATTGACGATAGCACCCCAATTATTGCCAAATTTTATCGCCCTGGTCGTTGGACCGATGCTGCCATTATTGAAGAACACCAATTTGCTTTAGAATTAAAAAACCATGAAATTCCAGTCATTGCCCCACTTGAAATCAAAGGGGCAACCTTGCATCAATTTGCGGATTTTCGCTTTGCTATATTTCCTCGTCAGGGTGGCCGTACCTTCGAATTAGACAACTTAGATCATTTGGAATGGATGGGTCGATTTATTGGTCGTTTGCATGCGGTGGGCGCTTGTCGTCGCTTCCAGCATCGAATAGAAATTAACAGTGATACCTACGGCCGGGCACCGTATGAATTTTTAAAATCACACCAATTTTTTCCAGCGGATGTTGCCGACAATTTTCACCTCGCTTTTGACATGTTGATCGAACGCGTGGATGCCTGTTTTGCATTAGCAGGCGATGTTGCCAAGATTCGTCTACATGGCGATTGCCATGCGGGCAATGTGTTGTGGAATGATGCCGGCCCGCAAATCGTCGATTTAGATGATTGCCTGCAGGGACCTGCGATTCAAGATATTTGGATGCTCTTATCGGGTAATGAGCGCGATAAAAATATTCAAACAGACATTATTTTGGAAGGTTATCAAGAATTTTTCGATTTTGATTATCGCGAGTTGCATTTAATAGAAGCCATGCGCGCTCTTAGAATGATGCATTACATTGGTTGGCTCGCAAAACGTTGGGAAGACCCCGCTTTTCCACTCAACTTCCCTTGGTTTAATACCCCAAATTATTGGCAAGAGCAGTTACAACATCTGCGAGAACAAGTTGGTGTTTTAGACAAGGTATTGGAAAAGGATGAAGATTAAACGTGCCCGTCTTTTGGTTTTTTAGAAGCGAAAAAGACGGGCACGCACGCGGGCACGTTCAAAAGCAATTTGGGATTAGATCGAGCGTTAATGAAACGTAACAGTCGGGTTGCCCCATTTAGCATTCATGTTTTGTTCTTCTAATAATAAGTTAATGCTTTTCATGACGGGCATTGGCAATTTGAGATTAATGTTGGCGCCACCGGGTAAAATGAAATCCAGTGAAAAAACCTCTTGTTCATCTATTTGGATCAATTCACATTTAACATCCATCACCAAAATAGCATCAACCCCGAAAGGAAATTGGGTGCCGGGCGTATATGCTTGACTAAAGCTCGGTGCTTGATTGTCTGATTGCTGCGATTCGGAAATAACCGTTTCGACCGAATGGTCGTGCTTTTGATATTCGTTTGCTAAAAATTTATTTGTTGCCATGAGAATGAAATGAGTCAATCGGCGGGTTAGCCAAAATTTGTATTCGCTCTGATCGACGGTATTAAATCGAAAAATGATGCGATCTTCATGCGGGAAGTAGGTGACATTAAATTGTTTAAGACTCATTCCATTGACTTCCTGGATGAAGTAGCCTGGACACGCTTTTTGTGTCAGGGAGTGGTCCCAGGACAAGTCCTCGGGATCAGATACAGCAAACCCGGACACAAAAAGCGTGTCCAGGCTACGGTACTTATTTCTTTTTCTTGTCTTTCTTTTCTTTTCTCTTTTCCATTAGCGATTTTTTCGCTACTTTTTTACCTTCTTTCTTTGTGCCTTCTTGTGATTTTGCCATGTTTATGTTCTCCCAAAAATGGAATCATACAATGAGTTTACTACAAAGTGTAGCCTGGACATCGCTTTTTGTGTCGGGACTACAATGAAAATTGATAGGCTTTGTAAATCCCTTGTAGCACTAAATCCGGCAAGATGACATCAAACAAAGATTTATCTTTGTAGAGCTGAGAAAACCCACCCGTGCCAATCGTAATGACGGGTTGGTTACCAAAGGCTTCTTGTTTGCTGCCGTGAATTAATTCTTTCAATGCACCGAGTTGCCCATAGTACAAACCGCTTTGAATACTCTCCCGTGTGGTTCGACCGATATAACTCGTCGGCATTTCAATGTCGACTTCCTTGAGTTTGGCCGTATTAGATTTTAACGCTTCCATGCCTAAACGCATGCCGGGTAAAATCGCGCCACTTAAGTAATCCCGTTTTTCAGTTACCGCACAAACAGTGGTCGCGGTGCCCATATCGATAATAATAATATTTTTATGTGGGAAGGCATCAACGGCACCAATGGCGTTTGCGATTCGATCAGCACCCACTTCGTTTGGATTATTACATTTAATATTTAAACCGGTTTTAACGCCTGGTTGTAAAACGTAATAATGCGCATTTTTAAAATACAGCGAAAAACTATGACGTAGCGTATAATCACAACTTGGCACAACAGAGCAAACAGCGACCGCTTCGATATTGTCTTGTTGCAATTTATTCGCATGTAAAACATTAATGAGAAAAATACCGAATTGATCCGCGGTACCTAGTAAATGCGTCGCATAACGAAAACGCGCAATCACGCGATCATTATCAAAAATGCCACCTAAGATATGCGTATTGCCAACATCTAAACAAAGAATCATTATTGCTCCTTAATTTATTGCAATATTATCAATTAAACGAATGTCATCTAACCACACTGCACCTAAGCGGCGTTGCCATTTTTCACTGATGTAATCAATACGAAAACCAAGGGATTCTAATTGTTTGGCGATGGTTTCGCAGTCAAGTGAAAAATCATGTAAAAAAGCCGAGAAAATAGCGGCTTTTTGGCGTTGTTCGGGGCTCAGTCTTGCATTGCGTGAACTTAATGGTAATTTATCATCAGCGCGCATCGTGGGTACGGACACAATTTGCAATGGTAAAAATAATGCTTGCACCATTTTTTTCACCAATAATAATTGTTGAAAATCTTTTTCACCAAAATAAGCATTTGTTGGCTGTATTAAATTAAATAGTTTTAACACAATGGTTAACATGCCAGTAAAATGACCTGGTCGATATTCACCTTCGAGTTCTTTGCTAATTTCCGTTTCAGAAATTTGAATTTGATAATGATCTGAATAAATATCAGCAGCGTCAGGACAAAATAAATAATCCACTTTGTAAGGTGCAAGTGTTGCTATATCTTTGCTTAAATCACGCGGGTAATGTTGTAAATCACTCGCGTTATTAAATTGTGTCGGGTTTACAAAAATGCTGACCACGGTGACATCATTTTCTTGAATTGATCGCTCACACAAACTGATGTGACCAGCGTGTAAATAACCCATGGTTGGTACAAAACCAATGGTTTTATTTTTTAAAGAGGCGCGAATGTCTTGCCATTCTTTAAGATTGGAAACAATGTTCATCTGAGGGGAAGCTCCCGTTTTTAATTTCAGCAACAAAAGTTTCAACGCCGGATTTAATTTGTGTTTGACCGTCAATAAATGTCTTAACAAATTTAGGTTTGAAATCACTGAGTCCCAGCATATCTTGAAATACTAATACTTGGCCATCAGTATCAGGGCCGGCGCCAATACCAATCGTTGGAATGGCAAGTGATTCTGTGATTTCTTTCGCGAGAGCATTGGGCACACATTCTAAAACAAGTGCAAAACAGCCCGCTTTTTGTAATTTGAGCGCATCTGCTTTTATGCGCGCGGCACTATCTTCTGAGCGGCCTTGAATTTTATAACCGCCCAACATATGAATATATTGCGGCGTTAAACCTAAGTGCCCCATGATAGGAACACCGGAGTCGGTTAAATGGCGAATTAATTTTAAATTGCCCGTCGCGCATTCTAATTTTAAAGCATTAGCACCCGCTTGCATGAGTTTTAACGCGGTGGCGACATTTTTACTCATCGAGCCGCGATAACTTAAAAATGGCAAATCGCCAATAATAAATTTCTCACTCGCCCCGCGTCTGACAGCGGCGATGTGGTAACACATCATATCGACGGTGGCGGCTAGCGTGTCAGTAAAGCCATGCATGGTCATGGCGAGCGAATCGCCGACTAATAAGCAGTCTACCGAGGTTTTCGCGAGTATTTGGGCGCTGGTATAATCATAGCAAGTAATCATGCTGATTTTGTCGGCGGCCAGTTTTTTTCGTTGGAAATCAAAGATATTCATTGAGCAATGCTCCAAAAGCGGGAGGGGTGTCTCTGCCCTAAGGGTCAGATCGGAGTAGAATTTAACAAAAATAACGGCTTGAGTCGAGTTTAAACGTGCCCGTGGCCGTGCCCGGTTTTTGATTTTATTAGAAGCGGAAAACCGGGCACGCACGCAGGCACGCTCACGGGCACGTTTAAAAGGTTAGCGGGCTATGCTACAATGCCTAGTCAAAAAAATGACCTAACACTATGCAAACGATAAAAACAACATCGCCTCTATTAAATCAATACGACCAGCAATTGATTGAGCTTGCCTTAGTCGAGGATTTGGGTTGGCCGTGGTATGACGCGACAACAGAATATTTGTTGGCGCACACAGGGATTGCAAAAGCACGTGTTGTTTCAAAGGCAGCAACTCCAATCGTTTTATGTGGTTTAGAAGTGGTGCGTGCAGTGATTTCACGGTTGCATACCGGCTTAATGACAACTGCCAAATGTGACATGTTAACGAATTTTCATGACGGCGATATCATTCAACCAAAAGATGAATTGTTCAAGTTGCAAGGCCCTGCTAATTTGTTATTAATGGCTGAAAGAACGATTTTAAATTTTTTGCAGCGCTTATCTGCGATTGCAACCATCACCCATGAATATGTTGAAAAAGTAAAACACACAAAGACCAAAATTTTAGATACCCGTAAAACAACACCTGGGTTTAGGCATTTAGCAAAATATGCCGTTAAATGTGGTGGCGGTGAAAATCATCGCTTAGGTTTATATGATGCGATTATGATTAAAGATACGCATGTTGATGTATTGGGTGGCATGTTGGCCGCTTTAAATAAATTACCAGAAAATATTTTACAAACACTGCCTGTGATTATTGAAGTGCGAAATGCACAAGAATTAGAAATCGTGTTGCAGCATGGCTTGCATAAAACAACTCGTGTTTTGTTAGACAATATGTCATTAAATGAGTTGCGTACTTGTGTGGCTCTTGCTAAAGGTAAAATTAGCACGGAAGCATCCGGTAACGTTACGTTAGAAACGGTTGCAGCCATGGCAGAAACAGGAGTTGATTATATTTCTGTTGGTCGTTTAACGCATTCTGCACCTAATGTTGATTTATCAATGCAGTGTGATATTCATTATGATTAAAACAATTGCCCAGCGCGGGAAACGCAAAGAATTTGATGTTATTATTATCGGCAGTGGTATTGCTGGGTTGTGTTGTGCGTTAGATATCGCAAAAAATCGCAAAAATGTTCATATTGCCTTAGTTTCAAAAAGTGTTTTGCAAGATTCTAATACTTATTATGCGCAAGGCGGTATTGCTGCTGCAAAAGAACCGGCAAGTATTGCAAAACATGTGAGCGACACATTATCAGCCGGTGCTGGTTTATGTGATCAAGAAACAGTGCAAGCGATGTTAGAGCATGGTTACGATTGCATACAATATTTAGCAGAAAAAGGCGTACCGTTTGATCGAGATGAAAAAAATAAGTTGGCATGTGGTCATGAAGCAGGACATTCGGAACGTCGCATTTATCATGTTGGCGATCATACCGGCAAAGCAATCACTTTAGCATTACTCAATCAAATTAAATTAACACCACAAATTGCTATTTTTGAAAATCACACTGCGATTAATTTAATTACACAAAATCATTCGTTAAAACCAGGACAATTTCCCGAAGTATTGGGAGCGTATGTGTTAGAAGAAGCGAATGGGTTGATTCACACTTTTCAAGCAAACGCGATTGTGTTGGCAACGGGTGGCGCTGGTAAGGTGTATCGATATACCACTAATCCTAATACGGCGACAGGCGATGGCGTTGCCATGGCGTATCGTGCGGGTGCGCGCGTATCAGGATTAGAATTTTATCAATTTCACCCAACCTTATTTTATCATCCGAAAATTAATAATTTATTAATTTCAGAAGCATTAAGAGGGGAGGGTGCATATTTACGATCCCCCGCAACCGGTGAGCGTTTTATGAAACGTTACGCACCTAAACAAATGGAATTAGCAACACGTGATGTGGTATCACGCGCCATTTTTTGTGAAATTGAAAATGGTGTGCATGATTATGTGTATTTAGATATTACTCATCAAAGCAGTGAATTTTTGAAAAAACGTTTTCCTATGATTTCGCAAACGTTAGCAGAAGTTGGTATTGATATTAGTCGAGATATGATCCCCGTGGTGCCGGCTGCGCATTACATGGGTGGTGGCATTTTATCAAATATCCATGGCGAAACAGATTTAAAGAGATTATACGCGATAGGTGAAACAGCGTTTACCGGCTTGCATGGCGCAAATCGTTTAGCAAGTAATTCGTTGCTTGAAGGCGTTGTCATGGGGCGCAATGCTGCTCGCGCATTAGCACCTTTACTAGATACACCTTGTGAACGTCATTCAATCTCTGATTGGGATTCTACATCCGTTGTTGATTCTCGTCGTGCTAGCCAAATCAATGTGCATTGGCGCGGTTTGCGTGGCGAAATGAGTTCTTATGCTGGTATTGTGCGTACAGAAGCTGGTTTACGTGATCAATTAAAATTGGTTTTAGCACGGCGTGAGATGATCGAAGATTATTATTGGAAATATACCATCACCCGCGATTTAATCGAATTACGCAATATTTTAACAATCGCAGAATTAATTGTTCGCGCAGCAATTAATCGCCGTGAAAGTCGCGGCGGACATTTTCGCGAAGATTTTACGAATCAATCTATCGATTCATTTGAAACATTTAATAATTTAACAGAGATGAATAGAACTTCTTATGAAGCCGACTGATAATACTTTAAAACCCGATATGCAAGTTTGCCAAGATGATTATCCACTGGATTGGTATCAACAGGAATTTTTGCCTTATGCTGAAGAATATCAAGCTTTACCAGATCGCGATATTTTAACAACGCTTGTTTGGATGCAGCCATACATGGAAAAAGCCCAAGCGCATTTTGGCGATTCACTGTTATTGCTTGCGCACTATTACATGGGTGGTGAAATTGTCAAAATGATTAAATATTTTGGTGGCTCGATTGGGGATTCTTACCAATTAGCACTAATGGCAGTGAATCAACCTGAGAAAAAAGTCATCGTTGAATCTGCCGTGCATTTTATGGCGGAATCCATCAGTATTTTAGCGCATGACGATCAAAGCGTTTATATTACCAATCCAAAATCCGGTTGCACCATGGAAATGTTAGCAAAAGATTTCATGGTCAAACCCGCATTCGATCAATTAAACGAACGATATGGCGACCATGCCATTTTGCCGGTTTGTTATATGAATACTTCAGGCCGTATTAAAGCCATGACAGGTGCCCAAGGCGGAGCAGTTTGCACAAGCTCGAATGTTAAAAAAATATTCTTATGGGCATTAAAGCAAAATAAAAAAATTCTTTTTATTCCTGATAGACACATGGGTGAAAACGTTGCCTCATGGGTTGGCATTCCACCGGAAAAAATCGCCTATTGGCCAGCAGGTAGTCAGGCGATTAATTTTAATTTAGCGAATCAACCAAAAGAAGTGATTCAACGTTTTGATGATGCCCAATTAATTTTATTTTCCAGTGAGTGTGGCGTGCACAGTTACTACGAACCTGACATGGTTAAGTACTGGCGCGAACAAGGCTACTATGTTACCGTTCACCCTGAGTGCAGACATTCAGTAGTGAGTATCGCTGATAGCTGTGGTTCAACCGCATTTTTATGGGATATGGTCACAAACGATCGTGCTAATACCAAAAAATACGCTGTTGGTACTGAAAATCATATGGTAAAAAATTTGCGTGAGGCATGTGAGCCGAAAGGTATCACAGTCGTTAATTTAAGTGATATCGCACAAGAACGCTTTAAGAAACGTGGTTGCGGTTGTGCCACGATGTCGCGTAACGATCCGCCACATTTAGTTGCTATTTTAGATTTGCTAAGACTTGGCAAGGCACCGGTGATGAATTTAGTAAAACCAGGCGATGTTGTCTGTGAATTTACAGGTAAACGTGAACGTTTAGAAGCGGGTGGTCAAGAGTGGATTACCACCAATGCTAAACGTGCATTAGAAAAAATGATTTCAATTACTGAAGATCAAACAATTTTGACATAAGAGAACTAAAGCAATGGCGCTGCAATATATTTTTACGATGAAAGATGTTGGCAAAATCGTGCCACCAAAACGCGAAATTTTAAAAAAAATCTGGTTATCATTTTATCCGGGCGCGAAAATCGGCGTGTTGGGTTTAAATGGTTCTGGTAAATCAACACTGCTTAAAATCATGGCAGGTATTGATAAAGAATATAATGGCGAAGCGCGCGCATTAGATGACATTCGTATTGGCTATTTGCCACAAGAACCGCAGCTCGATCCAAATAAAGATGTGCTTGGCAATGTCGAAGACGGCATGGGCGAAGGCATGAAAAAATTAAAGCGTTATCAATGGATCACTGAAAAGTTTGCTGATCCTAATCTTTCTGAAGACGAAATGATTAAATTATCGGAAGAATTCGGTGAATTACAGCATGATATCGATGCTGCTAATTTATGGGAATTAGATCACAAAAAAGAAATAGCAGCCGATGCATTACGCTTGCCACCTTGGGATGCGGATGTTACAAAATTATCCGGTGGTGAAAGACGACGTGTGGCTTTATGTCGTTTATTATTATCCAACCCAGATATGCTGTTATTAGATGAACCAACAAACCACTTAGATGCTGAAAGTATCGCGTGGCTTGAACATTTCTTACATGATTATCCAGGTACTGTTGTAGCTGTTACTCACGATCGCTATTTCTTAGATAACGTTGCCGGTTGGATTTTAGAACTTGATCGCGGACACGGTATTCCATATGAAGGCAATTACACCACCTGGCTTGAGCAAAAACAAAAACGGTTAGCACAAGAAGAACGTGAAGAAGAAGCGCACTTTAAAGCGATGAAAAAAGAATTAGAATGGGTGCGATCAAACCCGAAAGCGCGTCAAGCAAAAAGTAAAGCGCGTATGGATCGCTTCGAAGAATTAAATTCGAAAGAATTTCAAAAGCGCAATGAAACCAATGAACTTTATATTCCACCGGGACCACGCTTAGGCAATTTAGTGATTGAAGCGAACAATCTCAGTAAGACATTGGGCGACAGGCTGTTGTTTGAAAACTTAAGTTTTAATATTCCGGCAGGTGCGGTCGTTGGTATTATCGGACCAAACGGTGCGGGTAAATCAACTTTATTTAAAATCATCATGGGTCAAGAAACAACTGACACCGGGAACATTCGTATCGGTGAAACAGTGAAGCTCGCTTGTGTTGATCAAAGTCGAGATTCTTTAAATGATCGTAAAACAGTTTGGGAAGAAGTGTCTGATGGTTTAGATATCATGACCATTGGCGCATTCCAAATGCCGAGCCGCACCTATGTTGGTCGCTTTAATTTCAAAGGCACCGATCAACAAAAAATGATTCAAGATTTATCGGGCGGTGAGCGTAATCGTGTGCATTTAGCTAAATTGTTAAGCAGCGGCGGCAACGTTTTATTACTCGATGAACCGACAAACGATTTAGACGTTGAAACTTTACGTGCGCTAGAAGAAGCGATTCAAAGCTTCCCAGGTTGTGCCATGGTTATTTCCCATGATCGTTGGTTCTTAGATCGTATTGCAACGCATATTATTGCGTTTGAAGGCGATAGTTCGGTCTCATTCTTTGCTGGTAACTATACAGAGTATGAAGAAGATCGTATTCGTCGCTTAGGCGATTCTGGCAAACAGCCGCATCGTATGCGATATAAGAAATTAGTGACATAACGTCTCTAAGGAGCCCGTAAGCGTTACTGTTTCCGTTATCGTTATCGTTACCGTTTCCGTCTTTTCCTCTAAAATGTTGGGAAAAGACGGAAACGGTAACGGAAACGGTAACGTTAAAACGGCAACGAAAACGTTTACGGGTTTGATCTTGTATGTCCGATATCCCTCCTTGTTTCGCTCCTAAAATTTGTTAATGTCATTACCACTCTATTAACAAAAATTCTTTGTCCATTTTATGCTAATTTTATTAAACACACTGTCTATCACCTGTACGAGTTACGCTATTGAAGTCAAGTGTCAGCTAGCGCAGTCTGTTTCCAAAGAAGAATTGATTAATCATCTTGGCATCATTAATCGCGATTTTATTTTTAGCGATATAGCTATTCAATTACCAGAAATAGACGATATTTCAGTCATAGTGATGCTGCTGCGCACAAATAATTATAAAAATTGTTTATGGGTGTACAAACAACTTGATAGTGTTAATTTTAAATTAACCTATCATCACAAAGAAGTCGTTATCGATCGCTCTGAACGACGCAATATGCAGGCCAAACAATGCTTTGCTGCTAATAAAAAAAGAATGTATACCCTAGCATTATTCGATTTAATGCATATTTTTAATTCGCCTAATATTAAGAAACATTGCAATCCTTGCGATGTTGATTGCCAAGATTTACGCTTTAATTTCACCGGCAATCCGATCACTATCGAATTCTCAAAACTTATCGTACTGCAAAGACACTCTGATATAAAAGAATTACTAGATAATACCTATCCTGCGATGCAACAATTGATTCGAGAAATGAGAGCTAGGATTACCCAGTCAGTGCTTGATGATGCTTATGTCAAAGCCACATCAACATTAACACCCATATTTTCAGTCGAGATGATTTTAACATTAAAAACATTGCACACTGAATTAGAGGGCTTATTGATCGGTTATTTGGAGAGGCAGCATTCAAGATCTGCTAGTTATGAATTATGCTTAAATTCACTAACAATTTTAAGAAAATATTTAACGCAATTGATTTTGAATAACACCCAAAGTTTCTTTGATGATATTACAAAATATTATGAGAGTACTCGCAATCGAGCTTTTGCTTTTTTGGCAGCACAGCACGATACACCCTTTATAGTAAAAGCTGAGGGATTGCCATTAGCCGATCAAGGTTGGCCACACGATAGAGAGTTGTCTAATATTGAAAAACTGCATACACCACAAAGTTCAGCCACTTTATTAGGAAACACACCTAATACTCCCATTCATTTTGCCGATATGATTCCATCTAATGAAAGCACACCTATTATTGTTGATATTGGCGCGGGTACAGGACGAGGATTAAATGATTTACGCGAGATGCTTGCAAGTAAAAATATCAAAGCTAAATGCGTTGCGGTCGGCGTAACACCTTTAAAGCCAGAATATGAAAAAAATATGCACGCGATATTTTACACTTCTATTCCTGATGCAAAGTTATTGTTAGATCACTTTGAAGGCGTAGTCGATTTAGTCATTGAAACGTATGGGGCGAGTACCTATGCATCTCATCCTTTAAAAGCATTAGCTTACATTGCTAAATTGTTACGTCCCTGCGGAAAGTATAGAGGTCTTATTTCTGGCGTCCAGCGTTTGCCAGATGGAACGCCGACAGGATTTGTATTAACTCGTTTATCGATTGAAGCTTTTTTTAAAGAGTTGGGCTATGAAGTAACCATTCATGAAACGATGATACGTTCTCAAGTGACAGGTTTTGAAAACACAACGATGGCAGATTATTTGATTTTTTTTGAAAAACCGTCCGTGCATCAATTGTGTTCTAAAAGGGAAAAATCATTTGCCGAATTATGCGCTCTTATCGATGTGAAATTTGGGCAGCCTGTTAAATACCAACATCGAAATGAGTTTGGTAAGTTTGCTAAGTTTACTATTCATGCCAATGTATTTAACAATGATATCACTCAATTAGATACGCGTAACTTACTCCAGTTTGGTTTGCTGAGTTATTTTATGGAGTCTGACTATATCGAAGGCGGACCACAACTTCGATATGCTTTTGATTTTATGTTATCAAAAAATGCCAGCATATTTTTACAAAAATTTTTAGAGCGATTTCGATATCGTGGTAGAGATGATTGGTTGGCTGAGATTGATGCAAACAATCCGACACTTGTATTATTGTCTTTCTGTCCACTAGCTGAACGCATCGCTTATTATGATAAAAAATATAAAGAAGGTATGTTGCATGGCCAAATTGTACAAAGTGAAACAGTGAATAATGAAGCAAATAAACAGAAATGGATGAAGATGTGGACGGATGCTAATAACCAATTATTTGAGTATTATGATATACCTTGCATTCATTTGGCATTGACCGCTGATGCCAGCTTCATTATTCCAAGCGTCGTGCCGCCACACCGTATCACTTATTCTTTTGAAGAATACACCCCTCAAGGACACATGGCAAAAGTTCGATGCGATAATACTGCTACCAACGAGTCAACAAAATCGGTCTTGAAAGTTTACCCCGCCAGAATAGAAAACGCTAAATCTTAAATTCATTGCTAAGCATCGATATCTAAGACACTTTGAGTGACACTACACTTAACATTTGCTATAGTTTTCGATAGTCGTTTAAAAGGAATTTAATTGATGAAATGCTTTCGCCTCTCGCTTTTAACCTGTTTAGTGTTATCTGCAACCGGAAGTCAGTATGCAAACGCCGCTGCTTTCCAATTTTATGAATTAGGCGCCCCTATTATTGGTACAGCCGCCGTTGGTCAAGCATCGGTTGCTCAAGATGCCTCCATTTCTTATTACAACCCAGCTGCGATGCCTTCGCTGCAAAGCTCACAATTTTTATTAGGCGCGCAACCGGTTTTGACCTATACCAACTTTACGCCTAATTCTTCTAATACGATCAGTGGTAATAATGGCAGTAATGCAGGTGGCTTTTTAGCGGGTGTGGATGGCTATTATGTCTATCAATATTCACCTAAGTTAAACTTTGGTGTCAGTTTAACCATGCCTTATGGCGGTTCGTTGGCTTATGACAACCACTGGGTTGGTCGATATAACGTACAGCAAATGTTGCTTTATACCTTGAATTTAAACCCCTCTGTTGGTTATCAAGTGAATGATTGGTTTTCATTCGGTGGCGGTATTGCTATTGAATATGCCAATTTATATCAAACAGTCGCGATTCCCATCAGCCCAACAACGGATGGTCAAGCGACAGTAAAATTTGACAATGTATCCCCTGGATTTAATTTAGGGGTTTTATTGACGCCTTATTCTACCACTAGAATCGGTGTTGCCTATCGTTCGCAAATCGTGCATCAGTTACGTGGTAATGCCAGTTTTTTAAATACGTCAATCGTGCCTTCGGCAAATAGCAAATTAGTCATGCCTGCAAACATAATTGCTAGTTTGTCACAAAAAATAAACGATCAATGGACAATGCTTGGAGAATTAGGTTGGTCTAATTGGTCAACCATGCGAAATACCACCGTAACAGTCAGTGGTTTTTCGGCAGTGACACCTGCGAATTGGAATAATACTTACCGTGTTGGTTTAGGCACGCAATATCAACTGTCACATGCGACATTGTGGCAAGTCGGTATTTCTTACGATTCATCACCAACAACCACCTCAAAACGTTCACCAGCTTTACCGATGGATGGCCAAACCCGAGTGGGTACCGGTGTCATCTATCGCTTAGCGCAAGCTGTGAACTTAGGCGTGTCATATGAATATATGCACTTAGGCAAGGCAGCCATTAGTAATACTTCTGCCTCAGGCGTTTTATCGGGTTCTTATTCAAGAAATTATGCTAATGTGGTACAAGCGAGTTTGAACGTAGATTGTTAGTAGCTTGGACACGATTTTTGTGTCCGGCTTTTGTTTGTGTGGCCACCAACCCCGGACACTAAAACGTGTCCAGGCTACAAAATACGGAGACGATATGGAACAAATATTATATTTTTCATTGAGCGCAGCATTATTATTTTTTTTGATCACAAGTCTTATCAGAAATTTCCAACAAAAACGCCTGATAGAAAAATTAGAATCTGAACTCATGACGGTGCATAAATTAAATGATGAAATTACTGGTGAAGTTAACAAAATGGCAAATGAGCCAATTGAACCTGACTTAATTGATCATTTAACCAGTTTGCCGGGACGCAAAGTTTTCGAAGATAGATTAATGTATGCTATCCAGCAAAGTGGCCGTCAAAAATCTATTTTTGCAGTAATGTGTCTTGATATCGATCATTTGAAAGATATTGATAAAGTAGGCGCTAATATTGGCGATAAGGTATTAAAGGAATTGGCTGCACGTTTACAAATGAGTGTTCGTCAAGTAGATACAGTGACTCGTTATGCGGGCGGCTGCTTTTATTTGTTGTTACCCCATTTATCACGCGCAGAAACGGCTATTTATGTTGCGCAACGGGTGCAAGATAATTTACTGCAAAGTTTTAAAATTGATGGTTATGAATTAGCAGTGACAGTGAGTATTGGTATTGCCGTTTATCCAGTCGATGGCGTGCAGCCGTTACAATTAATTGAAAATGCAGCGTTAGCGATGCGTCAAGCAAAAACGCAAGGCCATAACAAATATCAATTTTGCCAAAATGATTTACAAAGTCTTGGCCAACGCGAATTAAATTTAATTCATTTAATTAGAAGCCCAGAATTATTTAATAAACTGCATGTGCAATTTAAGCCATATTTTAATGCCGAATCCAACAAGGTTTATTACGTACAAGCTATACCCCATTTACGAGATAGCGTGGTTGGTATGGTCCCATTTTCAAGCTTTGCAAACATTGCGGAAAATTCTGGCAGAATACTAGATATTTATCAGTGGTTATTGCGTCAATCGTTAACGCAATGTCTGCAATGGGCTAAAGAAGGATTTAAACCACAGTTTATTGCAATGCCGATTTCATTGCGACAATTAGAAAATGCCCATTTTATTTATACCATCAATGAAGTGATGCAAGAATTTAAAGACAACAATGTCAGTTTAGTGTTAGATATTTATGATGACAAATTACCGCAAAATCCAATCTTTATTGAAAATTTATTTACTGCATTAAATGATGCAGGCATCAAAGTTGCAGTGGGTGTGATCGCGCTCGGCCATTTTGCTATGCAAAAAATCAATAAAATCCCGCTAAATTACTTAAAAATTGACGCAAAATTAATTGAAAGCGCAGCTTCATTTAAAGATAAAGAATTAATCTTAAATAAGATTATTGAATTGGCGAAAGATGAAAACATCACGGTCATTGCTGAAGGCATTGATAATGAAACTCAAAAACAACGATTGCAGCGGTTGGGTTGCGAATTGATGGAAGGCAAAGTATTTGGGTATTTGATGCCGACAGGTAGCGTGCTAGAGCAATAATGTAGCCTGGACACGCTTTTTGTGTCCGGGGTTTTTCTTTCCGACAACCCAAAAACCCCCGGACACAAAAAGCGTGTCCAGGCTACATTCATTCTGGGATGACAATTTCATATAAAAAAACAACTAAAACCCTAATTCCTCAATCAACACTGACTTCACTGTATAAAACAATCGCGAAGCATAAGATTGTGGTTTACTCTTCAAAAACACATTACCACGTTCAACATAATTAGAATTAAAATCAGCATCTGTTTTAAGTAAGACACGATAAAAAGATGCTGTCGGTTCATAGCCACCTTCGTCATTTAAATTAGTTGGGATTTCACCACCTAATTCACTAGCATTATAACAAGGTGTTTCGATGATAGTGTCTTGACCTTTGAATTGCTTTAATTCAGTCGAATAATTGCAATCTAATTGCTTAGCATTGATTAATTCGATAGAGACGACTTTGACAGGAACGGCAGGAACGCTGTAATTGTAAGCGTAGAAATAACCGCTGGTATTCACTTTAACCGCAGAAACATCAATTTGTGGTACAAAGGCTTCGATAATGACTTGATTGGGTACGATGACATCGCCTAACCATTGCCCTTTCATGATGTAGCTGCCTGGTAATACATCCATTGCTTTTTCGATCAACACGCCATTGAATCGCACTTGTAGATTTAATTTTTTCTGCAATCGTAACAACTTTTGATATTCTGCTTGTAATCGTTTTAAATCAGAGATGAGGATGTTTTTTTGAGCAAGCATTTCGTTATCGATACCTGCACTGCGCAATTGCCCCATTGTTTTATTGTATTCTAATTGGGTTTCACGAATAGCTTGTGTTAGTTGCGCAGAACGAATCACGGCAATCGTTTGATTTGCTTTAATTTGCGTGTTAACAGCAGGTAACGGTACCTGTAAAACACCCGATTCAGGCGCAACTATAAATTCATGAGCAAAACGCAAAGTCGCCGGCAATTTATAAGTTTGTGAAAAGGGTACAAAAAACATCAATACAAGGAAACTCGTGACAGCAATGGTTATTTTGGTATTAATATTTAAAGTAAATTTATCCTTTAACATATACCAAGTTTGAAATTCGTTTACAATTGGAGCCAGAATAAAATAATGTAATTCGATTAAAAATAAAATAATACCAACTATTTTTGCAAAAAAGTGGTAAACCAAAACAGCGATACCAATGTATAAAATCAGGCGATATATCCAGGTAACTAAGGAATAGCCGATTAAAAACCAATGCATACGATTGCTAAATTTTTCAGGTGGCGGATCATTCCAGCCAAATAATACTTTTCGTATTTGCCAACGAGTAAGAGCGAAAGCGCGATGCTGTAAATTCGGCATTTTTAAATAATCAGCTAAGACATAATAACCATCAAAGCGCATAAATGGACTGACATTGACTAAGAGGCTGGCTAACCAATTTACTGTGATAGTGATATAGCATAATGATTGTAGTGTTTGATTGTCCGTATTACACCAAATCAAGGCGGCAATAATTGTGATATAAGTTTCAACCCAAATACCGGCTAAGGCAATACGCATGCGTTGCCCACTGTTTAGTGACCAACTGAGTGTTGTATCTGTGTATAAAACAGGCCAAAAGACAAGAAAAGCCACCCCGGCCGCGGGTACGGAGACACCATATTGTTTGGTGCGATAAGCATGTCCTAACTCGTGACAAAGTTTACTGATCAAAAAAGCGATCATTGAAAAAAACAAACCTTGTAAGGTAAAAATACTCGAAAACGTATGAATAAATTGTTCCCAGCGATTACTTAATTGATAAAGGGCAATTAAACCTAACACGCTCATCACATAAGCCATGGTGCGACTAAATACAATATCAGCGACCACTAATGTTTTCGATAAAAAATTATCTGGGTGTACCAATGGAATACGGAAAAATAAATAATTGCTAATCAACCAATGAACCATACTATCGTTTTTGAATAACTGTTGTTCGCCAGCTTGTTTTTTTATTTCGTAGCTACTTAATCGTAATAAATAATTACGTTTCAAAAACCCTAAAAAATTCTCGATATCTTCTTTTTCAGCATGTAGCGTCGTTTCATCGTTGATAGAATCGATGATGGCATCAACACTACCCAGTTGCCATCGTTCATAAATTTCATATTCAAGCCAGCCGATCAGAAAAAATTTATTTCTGCCTGAATCATGAATTAACCACTGTGGTTTACCTTCTAAATCATAATCATTAAAAGCAACCGCCAAATCATTACGAAGTTGAGGCCAAACAGGTGGTTTTGCTTCCGGTTGCGAACTCATTGCTGCACCCTTTTTTTATATTCCAAATGATTGTCTGAGAGCTTGTAATGGCTTTCTGATCAAGTAATAAAATAATGGTACACGTTGTCCGTAAAGACGCACGGTGCCTTGAGCGCCTAGTTGCGCTTTTACACTGTCATCATCAAAGTCAGCCGATAATTCATAGGATAAAATTTTTGCAGAAGTCATTTTGGCATTATAACCAAGTGTTTTAATGGTCACAGGGGTTGAACGTAAATCACCATACATGAAGAAGTCACCCTTATTACCAACTTGTAAATCAATGACGCTTGAGATTGGCAATAAAATTTTTAATTGAATATTATTCGGGTCGCTGACAGTTAAAATACGTTCGCCCGTATGGACTGGTTGCCCGACCCAATCTTCTTTGCTATTAAAAACAACAATACCAGCAATCGGGCTTTTAACATCCGCTTTTGCTAATAGCGATTTAGAGTAATCAATACGTGCGCTATCGATCGCTAACTGGGCTTTTAGAATAGGAACTTCCGCATTAATTTCAGTGCTATCTAAGCCTTGATTAATCGCGGTGCGTAATTTTGCTTGTGTTAACAACAATTCCTTTTGAGATACTTCGATTGATGATTCAATATCTGTTTTGTCTAAGCTAAATAATAATTGACCTTTTTGCACGGATTGCCCAGGGGCAACCGCAAAGGATTTGATGACACCTTCAATAGGTGCATTAATCAGCACAGGGTCTTTCGGTACAATGGTTGCTGTTGCTAACACCGATAAATGAATAGGAAACAACAATAAGAGTAAAATACCAAAAATAACCGGTTTTTTCTTTAAAAATTTAAGAGACGCAAAACGGTTAGTGGTAATAAAAGAAATCCAAGTATATTGATAACTGGCGATTAACCACGAAATCATTTTTATTTCAGCATCTGAAAAAGGCGTATCACGAAATAAAACGATACCGCCATTCACTTCGTTTGATTTATTAAAAAGCGGGCACCATAAAAGATGATTTGGAAAAAATTCAGGCCAATTTAAGTTGAGATTTTCCGATTTATTTTCTTTTTCTAATTCAAATAAATCGATGACATGAATTTTATTTGCTAATGGCAATTTAGTAATAATGGTGATGCGTTCTTTTAGCCATTGATTGGTTAGCGCATGCTTATCGATTTCTGCTGTTCCAGATTGCGTTAAGATTTCAACACCAAAAGGGTCCGTTTTTTTCCATAAATACGCAGTATCATAATGAATAAGCCGATGTGTTTCATTAGTGACAAAAAAACCATATTCGCGCATCGAATTGACGCGGCGTATTTCGTCGTTTAAAACGAGAAGCGTGGCTAGACCTTCAACTTGTGCTTTGTCTTGTGTCATTTTATAGGCTTAACTCTTTTTTTAGTGTCAGTTGGTAATGGTTTGGGTTTAGGTAGTGGTTTATCAGGAAAAGTTGCTTGACCACTCATCCCTGGCATCAAAGCAGAATCAGGAGTAACGGATTTTGCAAATACTTTGACAGTTTGGCTAACTGAATCAATTTCAGGGCTGATTTTAACGACTTTAACTTCTACGTTTTTATTGATTTCATTTACTTGCACATGAACAGTGGAACCTATGTGCAGCCATTCCAACCAATTCGATGGTACTTGTAGCACAAAGTCTAAATCTTCAATGCTAACGATTTTTAATAATGGATCGCCTGGTTTTACCGTTTCAAACATATGTACCATCAAGCGGGCAACAGAGCCGTTAAATGGCGCGACCAAGGTGCATTTCTCAACAACAGCCTTTAATTTTTCAACTTCCGCATCAGAAACACTTTTTTGTGATTGAGCTTGTTGATATTCAAGGTCGCTGATTGCTTTATATTTTTTGAGTTTTTGTGCGCTAATAAAACCTAAATCGGAAACTGATTTTTCAGCTTGCGCCTTTTTCAAATCAGCTTCTTGTATCCGACAATCTAATTTTAACAGAGCAGCGCCTTTGGAGAATGTGCTGCCTTCTTTGACAGAAATTTCACCGACACTCGCGGATGTTTCACTAGAGTAGGTCACTTCTTCGCTAGGTTGAATAACGACATATTCTGGTAGGGTGGAATTAAAATGTTGCGAATCTTGATCGTCTAACGTATTAGGTAATGACGATAGGGCGGATTGATTGTCATCAGTCGCAGCACTAGCAGACACATATGCTATGCTACAGGCAAATAATATCGACCCAATAACGGCAAACGATACACCGCGGCGCTTTCTAAGCCAATTTCTTTTTCCGCGCAAAAATACCATTGTAGGTTTTATTAACATATGCGTTGAAATCCATTGTGTTGTTAGTGGTAAAACGTTTTTTGATTGTTTGCACAATGATAGGCACCGGTTGATGACTGACTTCATAGGGCAATAAATCAAATCCTGTTGATAAATATAGCTCACCTAAAGCAGTTGATAAATCTGATAACAGTAAATTTTCATCCATTTTACTGGTAATCACTTTTAGTTTTGCAATCATCGCTTGTTGATAATTGGCAAGTGATGCTTGATAACGGTTTTCGGTTAAATGGTACAAGGCACTCGCATTTTGTGTTTGCATATGCGCGATGCGATATTCGGTTATTAAATTTTGATATCGAGAATAAGAATAACGTGTTTCTGTTAATACAGCGAGTGTAATTGCCATTAATTTTAATTGTTCGTATTGCACTTGCGCTTCTGCAGAATCGAGCGCGGATGGTAATGATGCGAGATTTAATAAATTCCAGGCAATATCAACCGATTTATCAACCCAAAGATTATTGACTAAGAATTTATTGCTATTGTAATTCCAGCCAGGATTTAACGTAATGCCTGGAAGAGCCTGTAAAATAGCAGAGCGCACGCCCCATTTTGCAATGCGATGTTGATAACTTTGCTGGCTGAGTTCTGGGCGATTGACTAAAGATATCGCGTCTACTTTTCTAAAATCTAAATTTTTTAAATTTTGCACGCGGTATAAGCCAGCGGGCGGTTTTTCAAGTGTGAAATGTACACCGAGTGGTAAATTGACTAAATGTTTTAAATCAAGAATGGCTTTGTCGTATTTATATTTGAGCTGAATTAAATGGCGTTTACCTTCTAAGATAGCTTCTTGATAATGTAAAATATTTTCTTTTGGGATGGTTTTATCAGAAATAGCTTCTGTTAATTTCGCATTGGCAGCGGTTAGTAATGTTTGGAATTCACGCGTATCTTGCATTAATTGCTGCGCATTATAGGCTTCCCAATAAGCACGCCGAATATCTTGTGATAATTGTTGTAATTGTTTGCGTGCTTCTTCTCTAGCTGCTAAATAACGATCGCCTTGTTGCTTTGCACGGACATAGCTGACGCCAAAATCAAGAATATTCCAGCTTAAACCTAAGCGAATCGAGCGTAAGGTGCGAGGCGTTGAATTTAAAACGTCAGTTAACTGACCGGTGCTGGTTGTGCCGAAGCTCGCTAAGTCGTTGTTACGAGTGTAGAAAGAGGTACTCGCATTCATTGCAGGGAACATTGCAAATTCAGCTAAGGTTAGTTGATCGAGTTGCAATGCATTATTGGCTAATTTAACACGATAATCGAGGTTGTATTTTAAGCCAAGCGCAAGTGCTTGATAGTAATCGATTCGTTTACGTGGGATTTTTGTGCTTTTCATCGCAAACAATTTGCCAACATTTCTGTTGGCTTCAGAGAAGCGTTCATCGACACTCATAGGCTCTGGAGTCAGTGTGCAGGCACCTAGCAAGAGCGTGAATATGAAAACTAAAATGTGTTTTAACATCCCTTACTTCCCTTAGGCAGATTGCGATTTCCGCAATTTCCTTATAAATACCGTCACTAAATGTACCACACAGACTACCATAAAATATAGGGTTTACCAGAAAATACACGGGGTTAGGTTTAAGGGGTTTTGCTAATGAGAAAAATTTAATAAATTTTAATAAAATCACCGCCAACTAGAACATTTATCGTGCAAAACTACTATAATTGATGGTGATGTACTCAACCATGTTGGGCGCAGTAGGATATATAACAATTAAGTGTGATGAATTCCCTATTATGAGGCGAAATGAGCTATATTAATAGGGTTAGGCGTTACAAAATCTAGGAGTTTTAAAGGATGAGTTAACACTGTGAAAATACACTTTATTTAGGTGGTAGACGTTCATGGCAACTCACGATAAATCAAAGAAGAAGAGACGTAGAGGAAAATACTCTTCTTTAAAACAAACGCTTGAGCCTCGAATGCTCTTCGATGCAAGTATAGCTGCGGCCCCAACCGATCCTGCAATTATTGCTGATAATGCCCCAACCGCAACCCATACCGATGTTAATCATGCTGATACGAGTTCGCACGAACAACCATCGACACCTGTGATGGCGACTAGCCCTGATAAGTCGGTTGCCAATGATGCGGGTAGCGTTGCAGCACCACGCGATTCAAATGCTGACCAAAGTTTTGGTGCTGACAAATCCATTGATTTGCAAGAATTCAACGCTTTTCAACCGCCCGATCCCGTTCAAGTTATTTTTATTGATGCGCGAATCAAAGATTCCCAATCATTATTAGAGGGTATTTCTGAAGATGCAGAAGTGCATTACGTCGACCTTGAGCACGATGGTATTGCGCAAATGGATGCCGTGATTAAGAGCATTGATGCTCCGATTGAGTCGATTCATATTTTGTCACACGGTGGTAATGGGCATGTGGAAATCGGTAGCTCGTTATTAAATCGCGATACATTACGTGACGAATATTCTGCGACGTTGTCAAGTTGGCGTTCGCAAATGACAGCAGATGCAAATGTATTATTGTATGGTTGCGACATCGCACAAGATAGTGTGGGTCGCTCTTTTGTTACTGAATTAAGTCGCACACTGGGTGTATCTGTTGCCGCATCAACCGATATCACCGGTAATGCATTTTTTGGCGGCGATTGGAATTTAGAATATCAAACGGGCACGATTGCACATGATGTGTTTAGTACGTTTAATGGAACGGCACTTGCTGGGTTTCAATATGTGTTAGCAAAACCTGTGGTTGATTTGAATGGCACAGGTGGATTGAATACGACAGAAACATTTAGCTCAAATACTTATGGTAGTTCGTGGCTTGAATTTGACGCATCGTATTCGCGTGCATTTAATCCTAGTGGTTCAACTAATAGTGATAATAGTCCGATTAGCGGTAATGTCGTGAATCCTGCTTATGCAACCGGCGGTACGGTTTCGGGTTTGGGTACAGGCCAGGAAATGGCTTTCTTGGGGCATGATGCACAGTCTGGTGATTACTTACAAAGAACCTATGATTCTGTGTTGTTACCTTATACAACTGCGTCGGTAACTTTTAGTTATCGCACAGCAGGATTAACCGCAAGTGATCAAATGGCTGTGCTAATTTCTAAAGATGGTGGTGGTACATTTACGACATTGTCAGTGTTAGCCAATGTGACAAGTAATACTACTGCTTCATTTGATATTTCAGATTACATTGCTGAAGGCACAACGATTCGTTTTGAAGTGAAGAGTGGGTTTGCGAGTGGTTCATATCAACAATTCTTTTTAGATAATATCAATATTGTGGCCACTGGTCGTAATTATACAACAACTTTTTCGGAACAAACAGGCACACCAGTTGCTATTGTTAGTAACACAATGACTATTACCGATGCTGATAGTGGTCAGTTGATGAAGAGTGCTGCAGTTAGTATTGCGAATTATAAGTCAGGCGATACATTTGCAGTGGGTACGCTGCCATCAGGTATTACAGCAGCAATTAATAACACACTAGGGACAGTAACGTTAACTGCAACTAGTCCCTCGGGAGCAACCGCTGCTGATTTTGTTACTGCATTAAAAGCGATTACATTTAGTAATACTTCTGGGGTAACAGATAGTACGTTACGTACACTAAATGTAACTGTGACCGATATTGGTAATGAAACAAGTTTAGTAGCAAATACGTTTGTGAAAGTAGTTTCGTATGATAATCCAACGATTGCTGTTGCTCATAATGTTACTGCAACGCCAATGGGTGTGACGACCGGTCAATTATACGATAATACAAGTCTCGCAACAGAGCGCACCGTAAGTAGTACCTATGACTACGATATTGATACTAGCAATTTAAAAACAGCATTGTTAACGCAAGCATCGCAGGGTGTTGCAGTTGTTAATGAAGATGGTTCGTATACTTATACGCCAAACGTTGGCGCAACTGGGACTGATAGTTTTACTTACACACTGACAAGCCAAGCGCAAATCAATGGTACTAATTATCAATATTGGAATGCGACGATTTCTTCTTTGCAAACAGAATTCCCAACGACAGCTGCTGATCATTCGGGTTATTTATCTAGTTTCAATGTCGATCAAGCTGCGATTGATAGTGGCAGTGCTACATTAGATAATTTTGTTGTCCGCTTTACTAACACAATTTCAGTTACGAATTCTGGTTCATATACATTTTATGTTGGATCAGATGATGGATCGATGTTGTATGTTGATGGCATGTTGGTTGTCAACAATGATGTGGCGCATCCTTTTGCTGAACAAAATGGTACGATCACTTTAAGTGCCGGTACGCATACGATTCAAATTGACTATTTTGAAAATGGTGGACAAGAAGATTTATTAGTTTCGTATTTGGGGCCTGATACCGCAGGACTTCGCACTAATTTAAGTGATGTTGGTGTTGTGTTGGCGGATAACACTGTCACAGGTACTGTGAATATCACTATTGCTGATTCTGGTCCGCGCTTAGCCCTAGGTAATAATACGTACGCGTTAGATACTTTTTCTACAACAAGTTATTCTGCAAATGATGGTACGTTCAATTGGAGCAGCAATTGGACTGAAACAAATGAAACCACCAGTGCTACTAGTGGTTCAATTAGAATTACCGGTAATGAATTACGTGTGCGAGATACATCGGGTAGTAGTGTTATTTCTATTTCACGCGATGTTGATATGCTAGGAATATCAGGTGGCCAACCAACGCGTGTCGCTACGCAATTATCGTTTGATTATGACGCAAGTAGTGCTAGTTCTAATGGCGTTAATGTTCAAATTTCTATTAACGGAGGTTCGAGTTGGATAACGTTAGAAGAAATTGATAGTGGAACAACACCTGATATTGGTTCTAAAACATATGATATCTCAAATTATGCTGCATCGTCCTTAACACTTCGCTTTTTACCAAATTCAGGCACAAGCACTAGCTCAGTTTATTTTGACAATGTTCGTATTGATGCAGCGGTTGTTAATTACACGCCGAGCAATTATGTCGAAGGTGGTGCACCTGTTGCGATTGCATCTAGTAATACGCGCATTGCAGATCCTACTGGCGATAATATTTCGCAAGCAATTATTACCATTACTAATAATCAAGCGGGCGATGTTTTATCATATGATGGTTTTGTATCTGGCATTACGGCAACGGTCAGTGGTAATACGTTAACCTTAAGTGGCGTGAAAACACGTGCAGAATATGCAACAGCATTACAACATGTTTTTTATAGTAACTCGAGTGATGCGCCATCGACTACTAATCGCGTGATTAGTGTTGCGGTTAAAGATACATCAAATGTCAATAGTAATACTTCGTTGGTAACAATCGGTGTGACAGCGGTTAATGATGCACCTGTTGGTATTGCGCGTACGATTGCAACCTCTTTGGATACAGCTTATGTAATGCACACGTATGATTTTGCATTTACGGACGCAGAAGGCGATAGTTTATCAGGTGTTAAAATTACGACGGTGCCATCTTCTGTTGGTGTTTTACAATATGATTCTACCGGTTCAGGTAGTTGGGTGACTGTTACAGCTAATCAAGTGGTGAGTGCTGCAGATATTGCAGCAGGAAGATTACGTTTTGTGCCAACTACTGGATCATCAGGCCCTGCTGATTTTACTTTCCAAGTGCAAGATACTGGTGGAACTGCAAATGGTGGTGTGAATACGGATACGACACCACGTAATTTTACAGTAAATGTTTTGACCGGTCCAAATACAGCGCCAACATTAACTGGTGATGTCGCTTTAGTTTCAAATCTTGAAGATAACATGACACCAACACCGCGCACGATTAGCCAATTGATGACAGATGGTGGTGGTAATGCGTTTAGTGATCCAGATCAAAATGCAGCGTTAACAGGGTTGGCGATTGTAGGAAATACAGCAAATCCAACAACAGAAGGTGCTTGGCAATATTCAACAGATGGTACTAATTGGTATGATATTGGCACCGTTGGTGATAATGCCAACGTGCAAGCATTAGTGTTATCGGCGTCAACGCAAATTCGTTTTGTACCTGTGGCAAATTATAATGGTACGCCTACTGCGTTAACCGTCAGAGCGATTGATGATACCTTTGGCGGCAATGTAACAAGTGGTGCAACGCGTGCAACGGTAAATGCTGGTACGAATGGTGGTAGTACAGCCATTTCTGCGATCACTCGAAATGTAACGACGACGGTCACGCCTGTTAATGATGCACCTTTATTAACGGCAGGTAATCCTACTTTAAATACGATTAGTGCAACAGATGTGAATAATGCTGGGCAAACGATTAGTTCATTTGTGTTAGGTACAGCTGGTAGTAATCGCACAGTTGTGACTGATATTGATTCGGGTGCATTGCAAGGTATTGCCATTATCGGTGCAGTTGGCACACAAGGTACGTGGGAATATTCGACTAATGGGGGATCATCTTGGACTGCTGTTGGTACGGTTAATGCTACATCTGGATTATTGTTACGAACATCCGATTTAATTCGATTTAATCCTAATGGTACTGCTGCGGGTTCAGGATCGATAACTTATCGTGCCTGGGATCAAACGTCTGGTACCGTTGGTACAAAAGTAACAACGGCGGTCAATGGCGGAACGAGTGCGTTTTCAATTTTAGTTGATACGGCATCGATTATAACTACTGCACCGAATGGGCCAAATTTAGCAAATGTCAGTACACCTTTAAATTACATTGAAAATGCATCGGCGGGTGTTATTAATAGTGCGCTAACATTAACAGATAGTTTGAGTACAACATTAGGTACGGCGCAAATTGCTATTACTAATTTTATATCGGGACAAGATGTGTTGTCGTTTACCAATAATGGTTCGACGATGGGTAATATAACGGGTAGTTATAATTATTCAACTGGTGTTCTAACATTAACTTCTTCTGGATCAACAGCAACTGTTGCGCAATGGCAAGCTGCATTACGTGTGGTTAGATATTCAAATTCAAGTGATGCACCGACGACGACAACACGTAATATTACTTTCCAAGTCAATGATGCTGGTGGGCGGCTTAGTAATACATTAGCAACGACGGTGGAGGTTGTTGCTGTGAATGATGCTCCATCAGGCACTAATAAATCAATTACCATGCAACAAAGTGCTAATTACGTCCTTTCTGTCGCTGATTTTGGTTTTTCAGATGCGACAGATGGGAATGTTGATTCATTGCAAGCGGTGCAAATTACAACACTGCCAACATCAGGCACATTGAGTAATAATGGTGTAACAGTGACTGTCAATAGTTTTATATCTGTTGCCGACATTACTGCAGGTAAATTAATTTATACATCACCTGCGTCAAATGTTACTCGTACGATTGGTTTTAAAGTGCAAGATACAGGTGGTACTGCAAATAGTGGTGTTGATACCGATCCATCTGCTAATACGTTAACGTTTACCATTAGTGGTGCAAATACTGCGCCGTCATTAACAGTGTTGTCACCAACATTAACCGCAATTAATGAAGATGCTACTACAAATGCTGGTCAAACTGTTGCATCATTTTTAGGAACAGTCACAGATACAGCAGGTGCTTTAAAGGGTATTGCGATTACGGCTACACCTTCTGTGACGAATGGTAATTTCCAATATTCTTTAGATAATGGTACGACATGGATTAACTTCCCTTCTGTTTCAACGTCTGCTTCATTGCTATTGCGCAGTACCGATTTAGTGCGCTTTTTACCGAATGCAGTGCATGGTGGTACAGATACATTTACTTATCGTGCGTGGGATCAAACATCAGGAACCGCAGGTACAACGGCTAGCACTTCAACTAATGGTGGCTCAACAGCATTTTCATCGAATACGGCAACCGCTACGATTGTCGTGTCCTCTATTAATGATGCGCCGACGCCGACCATGACGGCAGCTTCTTACAATGCAACCGAACAAGTGAATTTAACATTATCAGGCACGGGTATATCTGTGGCGGATGTTGATGCATTTACTAGTACGATTAGTGCGACATTAACCGTTGGCGAAGGCGTGTTGACGGTTGCTCCTGGTTCTACCGGTGTGACTGTTTCAGGTTCTGGTTCTAGTTCTGTGATATTAACGGGTACCGTGACGCAAATTAATAATTTATTAGCAGGATTAAGCAGTGGATCGATTATTTATAACGATACACTAAACGCACCTGCAGGAACGACAACATTAACGTTGCTTGTCAATGATCAGGGTAATACGGGTTCAGGTGGTGCGTTATCAAGTAGTGTTGTTAGAAATATTAATATTGCCGCAGTGAATGATGCGCCGGTATTAAGTACGACAGGAACAGTGGGTGGTTCGTATACTGAAAATGCATCTGCGATTGCATTAGTAAGTGGCACAATTACCGCGGGTGATGTTGATACTACGAATTTTAATGGTGGAACGCTCACGACTAGTTTTGCAAGTTATGTCAGTGGGGATGTGCTTAGCATTAATAATCAAGGTACGGGCGCCGGTCAAATTGGTGTGAGTGGGGCCAATGTTACTTATGGTGGTGTAATTATTGGTACCTACACGGGTGGTACGGGTGCTAATTTGGTTGTGACATTTAATAGCAATGCAACTTCTGTTGCGGTGCAAGCGTTAGTGTCGCAATTGCGTTATGTCAGTACCTCGGATGATCCAACGACAAATGGTACTGCAAATTCGCGTGCGGTGACGGTGACGTTAAATGATGGTGGTAATTCAGGTTCGGGTGGTGCGCTGACGGCAAGTATTGCTGGTACATTAAATATTACAGCATATAACGATGCGCCAACGTTAAGTGCAACAGGAACAAACGGAACCTTTACGGAAAATAATTCAGCCGTTCCTGTGTTTAGTGGTGCGAGTGTTTCAACTATTGAAGCAGGACAAACGATTACATCACTGACATTCACGGTTGGTGGATTAGTGAATGGTGCTTCTGAAAAAATCATTGTTGATGGTACGACGATTACTTTAACGAATGGTAGTGGTACCACGACAACAAACGGTATGACGTATAACGTGACGGTGGCTAGTGGAACAGCAACGGTGGTGTTAACGAAAGCAGCCGGTGTTTCCACGGGTAACATGACCACGTTAATTAATGGGATGACGTATCAAAATACCGGCGATGATTTAGCATCCGGTACTCGTACCGCAACGATCACGCAAATTGTAGATAGCGGTTCAAATACTTCACCGAATGTAAATACAACGACTACAAATATTGCGTCAACGATTACGATTGCACCAGTGAATGACGCACCGGTTGCTACCATGACAGCGTCTTCTTATAGTGCCACTGAACAAGTGAATTTAACCTTATCGGGTACGGGCATGTCGATCAGTGATGTCGACGCGTTGAATGGTAATGTGACGGCAACGTTATCGGTTGGTGAAGGGAATATTACAGTTGCAGCCGGTTCAACCGGTGTAGCGGTTTCAGGTTCCGGCACATCCTCGGTTGTGTTAACCGGTACCGTGACACAAATTAATAATTTATTAGCTGGATTGAGCGGCGGCACGATTACATATAATGATTCACTCAATGCGCCAGCATCTAGCACAACCATTACCTTGTTAGTGAATGATCAAGGCAACACCGGTAGCGGTGGTGCGTTAACGAATAGTGTTGCACGTACGATTAATATTGCGGCAGTTAATGATGCACCTGTGTTAACGGGTACCGTTGCGACCGCGTATACCGAAAATGCAGCGAGCGTTGCATTAGTGTCAGGCGCAACAATTAGTGATGTTGATAATGTTTCTAACTTTAATGGTGGAACATTAACGAGTAGTTTTGCAAGTTATGTGGCAGGTGATCAACTCACGATTAATAATCAAGGTGTGGGTGCCGGACAAATCGGTGTGAGTGGTTTGAATGTGACATACGCTGGAACCACGATTGGTACGTTTACAGGCGGAAATGGCTCTAATTTGGTGGTGACGTTTAATGCGAATGCAACCCCTGCAGCCGTTCAAG
>CAZUVD010000015.1:0-57619 GCA_964623075.1 uncultured Coxiellaceae bacterium
GGTTCCAATAACGGGGGAAAAAACGCGGGCTCTCCCCCCCGCGTTTTCTCTCCGCGCTGCGCGAATTCGCGCGGCTCTTTCACGCGCGGCTCCTCGATGGGCCAGCCATCGGCGCCAATCGCGCGACGCGAGCTGCGCCCCAGATCATCGTTGGTCTTGCTGGCGTGGCACTCATCGCAGAGCGCCTGCCGATTCAGGAATGGGTCGCGCGATTCAGGACCACCGCGGACCAGCGCTCGGATGTGATCGATCTGCGTCGCGAGCCGCACGCGACCTTGTTGCGCGCAGTGGACGCAGAGCGGCTGTGCGGATAGATGCCGACGCCGAATCTCCTGCAGCAGCCGCCCGCGAATCCGCTTCTCCATGCGCGCCCTTTACCTCGGCCTCCCAGCCTCCCGCGAATCCTCTCATATATAGGCGAATGGACTCAAGTTCCAATTGATCGCTGTAATGCGCTAGCCTTCATGCCGGGAAGTTTACTTGGTCTTATCGGCCACTCCGCTGGAAAATGTGATCATATGCGATGATCGCGGCTATCGCATTTTTTCCTAACCAAAATGCTCCTTGATCCATAACGCGATTCGCGCTCGAATTCCATTAATACGATCTAATGCCGAGAATGCGATCTTTTGGAAAATCGAAAACAAAAAAATTTTTCTCTCGGCCGAAAGATCGCATTTTCGGCATTAGATCGTATAAAAATCTAGGGGCAAGTCGCGGAAGGCCTTTTCAATCAAGGACAAAAAATCGGTTGCAAAATGCGTGCCCCTAAACGATCGCATTCATCGCATTGCGCTTGATCGCAAAGACGAATTCCGCTCGCGCGCCTTAGGGGGCGCGGCGGGGTTTCTGCTCAGCGCGCCGCAGAAAGAGCTGCCAGCGCCACTCGTCGCGCGGTCGCTCGACGCTGAAGATAATTGCCTCAAATCGCGCGGCTTCCGGCGGCATTTCGCGGCCACTGATCCAGCTCCAGCCGCGCGCCTTGGTCGCTTCTTTCCAGCGCGGGTCCTCGGCGTAGAGCGTGGTCCGCCCGAAGATGCGCACCGGCTCCTTGATCAGCACCCGCTGCCATTTCCGGCCGAGAGGGCAGAGCCCGGCCGGCAAACGGCAATGCTGCGGTTGAATGCCGCGCTTGATCTGCACTTCGCCAATCAGCGCCAAGGTCGCGGCCTCCGCCTTGCTGAGCACCAGATAACGCGTCGTCGGCGGCGGCGGCGGCGGGTTCAGGCGCTTGGCGTTGCGCCGGCGCGCGGCCTCTAGCAGACGCTCCATGCGCGGCGACATCTTCACAGCCAGCGCTCCAGCTGTTCCGCAGTCAGCGGCCGCCCGCACGCGCGCAGCTGATCCCAGGTCGAGAGATTGAACTTGCGGACCAGCTCTTCGCTGGCTTCCCACGCCCAAGCCTCCGCCGCGACCCCGGCGACGATCAGCCCGCGGCCGCCACAACGAAGATAGGGGACCCACCACGCGATCTGCGCCGGCCGGAGTCCCCTATCGAAGAAGAGTAGCGAGTCATTGAAGCGCGGGCGCACCTTCCGGTATTTAAGCTCGATCCAGCCGCTGCGCCCGCGCCAGCAATAGTGAACGTCCGGCGTGCCAGCACCGAGCCCATTCTCGACGCGTTCGCGCCACGAATCGCTCGGCAGCAGCGGCCGCACCCGCTGCGCCCAGAACTCCCGCTCGGTCATTTGCACTCTCCCCAGTTAGGTCCGCGCTCCTCTGCCGCGATGATCGGAACCCGCAGCGTCAAAGCAGTCTCCATGAGTCGTTTGATCTCGACCAGCGCAGCGGCGGCGGCCGGAGTGCGCGGAGCCGAGTGATCAAGTTCATCATGCACGGTCAAATGCGCCACCGGCAAGTCGCGATAGACGCCGGAGCGCCAGATCAGCAGCATCGCTTTCTTCATCAGGTCCGCGGCCGAGCCCTGCAGCACCCGATTCAGCGCCTTGTGCGTATACGCGCGCGCAGCGGCCGCGCCCCAGCGCTCGCGCGCGGCTTCCTCCGGCAGCGCTTCGGCCTCGCCGTAGCTCCCGGCTTTTTGCCACAGCTCGAACCGCGCGCGACGGCCGAGGATGGTCTTCACATAGCCACGGGTCGCGGCGCGGCTCGACGCGCGCTCGTAGGTATCCTTGACGAAGGGCACCCGCGCGTGATAGACATCGAAGACTTCGCGCGTCGCTTCTTCGACCGTGAGCCCGAGCGTCTTGGCCAGCAGCGCGGTGCCCATGCCATAGACCAATCCGAAGTTCACATTCTTGGCGGGCTTGCGCGGCAATCCGGTCAGCTCGCATACCATCTGGTGAAAATCGGTGGTCGGATCGTTGCGATAAAGCTCGCGCACCTCGCGCGCATTCTCGCCGATTCCGAAATGGGCCAAGAAGCGATACTCGATCTGCGACCAGTCATGGCGCACCCACTCGCAGCCGTCTTCTGGGACGAAGATCGCACGCAACCGCGGTCCCCAGACCTCATCGCGGATCGGGATGTTCTGCAGGTTCGGCAGGCTGCTGCTGAAGCGGCCGGAGACGGTGCCATTCTCGTCGCCGCGCAGCGAGTGAAATTGGCAATGAATGCGCCCGTTGATCTGCGCCTTGTGGATGTAGCCACGCACGAAGGTGTCGCGATACTTGAGCAGGCGCCGCAGCTCGGTGATCATGGCGCACGCTGGGTGCGGATGATGCTCCAGCCATTCCTTGACGAAGGAAGGCGCACCCCGGCTGGTGCGAGGATAGGTCACGCCGAGCCGATCAAACAGCCGTTGCAGATCGGCCGCAGCGCTCACATTGACCGCGAAGCCGGCCAGCGCGGCGAGGCGCTGCTGCGTGCTGGTGATCGCAGTCGATAGATCGTCATCGAGGCGCTGCGCGGCCGGCATATCGACCCGGACGCCATTGCGCCGCATAGCCAGCAGGAGCGGCAACAGGCCGCTCTCGATCTCCCATAGCTCATCGAGCCCCTGTGCGCGCAGGAGGGGCAGTTGTGCATCGAGGATGCGCAGGGGCAGATCGGCATCGCCCTCGCCATAGGGGCCGACCAAGCGCGGCGAGCATCGCCAAATTTCCTTGCGATAGTTGCGCTCGCCATAGGCGCGCCACACCCAATCGCTCAGTGCTTCCTGTTGCTTGCCCGCGCCAAGATATTTTTCGCCCAGCGCCTCCAGCGCGTAGGTCCGGCGATTCTCATCGAGCAGCGGCTCGGCAATCTGGACATCGAGCCACGGACCACCGACCTCGACCCCAGCCTCGGCCAAGAAGTCGATGTCATAGAGCAGATTCGCGCCGACCTTTGGCTGCGGACCGCGTAGCGCATCGCGCGCCCATGCAAGAACCGCGTCGGGCGCCAGATTGAACTCCGGCTCGACCTCGTGCCGCATCGGAAAATACCAGCGCCCGCCATCGTCGGTGCCGATGGCTAAACCGACGATATGCGCACCGCGGCGCACTCCCGGCCCGAGGGTCAGCAGCTCGGGGTCGCGCGTTTCGCAGTCGAGTGAAATGCGCCGCGCTGCAGCCAAATTCGGAAAGCTGGACGGAGGGCGCCAACCGGTCTCCGGGGTCTCTGGCAGAACTCGAGGTCGCGTGACGCGATCCTTCGGCTGGGCCAAGCGCTCCCAGAACATCCCGACATCGTCAGCTCTCATCGCGCCGCCACCAATCCTCCAGCAGCGCGCCTAGCAGCACCACCGCTCCAATGCCGAGCAGGACGCCGGCGATCACTGCGAAGTAGAGCAATGCGGCCACCTCAGCCTCGCAGTCCCATGATGACGCCGCGCGCCGGGCCGATCGTGAAGCCGGCGCGCTCGGAACCAAGCGCTGCGAAGCGCTCGGCTTTTGACAGCACCAGCTGCAGCATGGTGCCATTGAAGCGCATGGTCGGCAGCTTCAAGCCGCGCACCTCCGCTTGGTGGTCGAACTCTTCGGTGGCGACGCCGTCCTCCTGCATCAAGATGACCGGAAACTTCGGGTCCTTGCAAAAGGGCATCACCATGTCGACCGCTTGCGCGAGACCCTCCGGCACTTCGGGCATCTTCTTCGGCAGGCTCTTCAGCAGTTCGGCCACTTTGACCACCGGCCACTCGGACAGGATGAGCTGCGTCTTCAGCCAGACATCGCCGAAGTAAAAAGTGATCGATGACTCCGAGACGCCGAAGCCTTCGGGCTCGCGATTCAAGCGGATGATCTCATCGAGCGCCCAGCCGGGAATCGCCACTTGCTTGATGCCGGTGCCGTCCAGCATGGAGCACGGCTCCGAGAGCAAGCAGACATTGTTAGTGACCGTCGCAGTAGTCGCGGTGCAGAGCAGCGCGGTCGCCCACGCATTCGTCGCGTCGTCAGCCATGAACGGGCGCAAGCGCTTGACAGTCGGCAACAGCGGCGCCTCCAGCATCCAGTCGGGCGGGTCCGGCTCGCTACGCGGAAAAGTGCCGCTGGTCAATGCAGGAATGCGCGCGCGGAATCTTCCTGCAGCGATTACCACGCGGCCATCTTTTTCCTCGACCCGCGCATCAGCACCGGCGGCCTCGATGGCGGCTAAGAAGCGATCCGCCGGAATGATCGCGTTGAGGTCGGGCAGCTCGGGCAGCGCGCTATCGATGGACATCCGGCCGTTGGTCGCTTGGACTCGACCTTGATAGAGGCAGACGTGCGAGAGAGCCGCGAGCAACGCGCGCTCCTGCACCGCGCCATAAACGATTTTCAGACGATCAAGCACAAGGGTCTCCCGTTAATCGAACACGTCGATCTGGCGTTTGTTGAAGGTGGGGTTCAAGCGCTCGCCCAGTCGGCGAAAGAAGGCGATGTTCCAGTGATCGCGCCAGCCGTAATGCGTCCGCAGCAGCTCCGGGTCGTAATGGCTTGGCAAACCGCTCTCCGGCGGCTCTCCCGTCGGCTGCGCACGAATGTACTCGTCGATGAAGCCGCGGTTCAGCGGCGACAGGGTATCGTAGTGGCGATCGAATTGATAGACCGCAGATGAATCGCTACTTATGGACAGCTTGGTGTCGCGGCCGTTGGGCAGGTCAACGTGAATGCCGCCATAACGCGAGGTCAGAATCCATGACGTAGAATCGACCGAATACCACGGATAGCGCTCGATCAGCTCCAGCGTAGTCAGCCCGAAGCCATGCACGCGAATCTTCGCGCTGCCATCGCGACGCGTCAGATAACGGCCCCAGACGTGATCGAGCCAGCCGCGCAGATAGGGGGTCGGCTCTGCTACCATCCCGCCGAGGAAGATGTAGTCGTAGCCGTCGGCCATGTAGCGCTGCAGCCAGCGATCAGCATCGCGCGCATGGTGCACCGGGCAAATGGCCGCACCCATCTTCTCCAGCGCTTTCTGGTTAGCGTAGGTTTCTTCCTCGGCGCCGCGACCGATCACATCGAGATTGCTGGCGACGTGAAAGCAATCTTGGTTGGCCTTGATGAAGTCGGCGTACGCGGACAAATCGACCTTGATGCCCTTCGTGAACATGGAGAAGGCGCCGGAGTCCAAGAAAACCGAGCGTTGCGTCTCGCGGATATGCGTAAGGTAGCGCGGGTCGTATCCGATATAGTGATAGCTATCGAGAGCGAATGGATAAGTTCTGAGCTGGCGCCGTTGAACAATGTAATTTTCGCTGGCGCTGTTCTCGGATATGACCCCGTGTTGAACTATGCCGGCCAAGTAGATTTTCACACCTGACGCCTTCCGTTGACCATCGACAGGAACTCGGCGCGCGCTTCCGGCTTATCGCGCAGCGCGCCGCGCAAGCAGGTAGTCGTCGTCACGACGCCGGGGCGGTTGATCCCGCGCGATTCCATGCACATGTGGCGGCATTGCAGCGCGACCCCGACCCCTTTCGCGTCCAGCGCATCGCGTAGCGTCTCGGCGATCTGCACCGTCAAGCGCTCCTGCACTTGCAGGCGCCGCGCGAAATGCTCGACCAGCCGCACGATCTTCGACAGACCGACGATGCGCCCGTTCGGGACATAGCCGACATGGGCCACGCCGAAGATGTCGGCCAGATGATGCTCGCATTTGCTGTAGACCGGGATGTCGGTCAGGATCACCATTTCGTCGTAGCCGACCGATCCGTCTTCGAACGTCTTCAAGATGCTGGCGAGGTCTTCGTGATGCCCCTTGGTCCAGAAGTGCCACGCCTTCGCAGCGCGCGCCGGCGTCTCCCGCAGGCCTTCGCGCCCGACATCCGGGTCGATCATATCGAGCAGGTCGCGAATGCTGTGTTCGATGGCGCGGCTCATGGCGTCACCTCCGCGGTTGCGCTGCACTTGCGGGTCTCCTCGATCCTCACACGCACCAGCGAGCAGTCGGTGCCGATCAAGAGCGCCGGCGCGAGCGCGAGCAGATGCAGCGCCATGTTCTCCGCGGTGGGGTTGAAGTTCACCCGGACCACGCCGTAGGGGTCGATCCGATGCAAGGCCTCGGCATCGGGGTCACCGCTCCAGATGAGAAAGCGGTGGTCCCAGTTTTCTTCTAGCCACTCGCACAGCCGCGACTTGATCACGGAGAAGTCGAGCACGCGCCCGATGGCATCGAGCCCCTCCTGCGGCGCGCACTCGAAGTGCACGCGATAGTTGTGTCCGTGCAGGTGCGCGCATTTCGACTCGTGCCCGTAGACGCGATGCCCGCAGGAAAAGTCGTGATAGCGCTCGGCCGTTACTTTCATCGCCGTATCCTCTGGTTGCGTTGATAAAGCGCCCGGCATTCCGGGCAGCGTCGATGCAGCTCGGCCAATGAGGCGGTGCGGTCGATCTTGCCGGCCGCCAGCAGATCGTCGTAGCGCAAAGGGGACTCGTGGCGATATCCGCGCGCCTCCATTTCAAACGCCAGCGTATCGTGGCGTCGCTGGATTTTGGCGGTATTCACCAAACCCTTAGACACGAAGCTCCCGAGCCGGATGCCGCGCGCGATGGCGCCGACGAACATATGCATTTCAAGGTGCTCGCCGAGCAGATGCCGCCGGCACATACTATGCGGAGGCGCCGACCACATTCGCATTCTCGTTTCCTCCTTTCTGCTTGCTGCAGCGATTCTAGAAGATCATGGCAAACCAATCAATTTGTGAATCTGCAGCGAGAGCCGGTAGCCGTAATGCATGGCGATCTTCGCGGCGTGGCTGACGTTGCGAAAGGTCGCGATGTCGTCAGGATTGCCCCGCGCATCGTACTCCGCGCGCGGCTGCACCCAGATCAGCGAATGGCGCGCGCGATAGACCGGCTGTGCGTGATCCGGGGTCTGTGTCGACTGGATCGGCAGTCCATCCTTCGGGCTCGCGTCATCCGCCGCGACGATATACTTGAAAGCGGCCGCGAACTTGATGATCTTCGGGTGGACCTTGCCGGTCTTCGGTGAGCAGATCACGCTCATGCCTTCATGCGACATCAGCGCGTCCATGCCTTCCGGCCAAACGGTTCCGGCCGTTTCGATTTGCACGTCGTAGCCGAGATCGAGCAGCTTCCGCATGACCGGCACGATCGCCGCTTGCCGCAGCGGCTCGCCTCCGGTGAACACGATCAAGTCGGCCGCGATCTTGGTCTCCAGTTCATCGATGCAATGGAGCAGCGCATCGCGCGAGAGCCGCAGCGTGCCGCTCTCGAAGTCGGTGTCGCAAAAGCTGCAGCGCAGATTGCAACCGGCGAGGCGCACGAAGATTGCGGGAGTGCCGGCGCTCGGCCCCTCGCCTTGAATGGTCGGAAAAATCTCCTGCACCCAGAGCAGCGCAGCGGGGTCAGCGATCACAGGGGCTATGGCGTTGCGGCCAAACATGGGGACTCCTCGGGAAAGGGGGGAGAAGGGGGGCTCAGAAACGGGCCGGAACCCCGCCAAAATGGGGTTTTGGGGCGCTCTGGCGGCCGGGATGGGGGGTTACCCCTCCCCAGCGCCCCAGAGCGCCCCAGAGCGCCCCTATCGGAAGGCCGCGGCCGGGGTCCGGGCGAGCCGGGAGCGGATTTGCCGGATGCGCTTGGCGGACAGCCGCTTCGGGAAGCGGTAGAGGGTCACGCGGCCGTCGGCGCGTTCCAGCTGGATCAGCGCCGGGCCATCCTCGATCAGCGCCAGCGCGGCATCGAGCTGCTTCTTGTCCTGCACGATCATTTTCTGGTAGGTCATGATGCGAGCCGCTCCGTCAGGGGATCGATCACGCCAGCTTCGGCGAAGCCCTTCGCGCGCAGCAAACAGCTGTGGCATTTTCCGCAGGGCGGGCGCAGTCCTTGGTAGCAGGTATGGCTCAGCGCCAATGCTTCCATGCACCCCGGCAGCGATTGCGCCAGCCCGACCGTCTGCCGCTTGTTCGAGTTCAGCAGCGGCGCGCGCAGCGCTGGCGACACCTCCACCGATTCGCCCAGCGCGTCGTCGATCATCGCTTGCATCGCGATGAGGAACTCGCGCCGGCAATCCGGGTAGCCGCCGTAGTCCTCTTGCGAGACGCCGGTGTAGATGACATCGCAGCCGCGCACGACCGCGCGATTGGCCGCGATGGTCAGGAACAGCGCGTTGCGCATCGGCACGAACGTCTTCTCGATGCCGCCCGGCAAGACTTCCGCGCTCGCGTAGGTTTCGACCGGCACCGCGCGATTGGTCAGCGGCGAAGTCCCCTGCAGCGCATCGGCGCCGAGCACGATCACCTCATGGCTGGCGCATCCGGCGAGCTGCGCAATGTCGCGCGCCGCCTGCAGCTCGATGGCATGGCGCTGGCCGTAGTCGAAGGTGATCGCGTGCAGCTCCATCCCCTTCGACTTCGCGAAATATAGACACGTGGTTGAGTCCTGTCCACCCGACAGGACGACGAGAGCCTTGCGCATATAGACATCCTCCGCAGAAAAAGAAAACGGGCCAGCTGGCGCCGGCCCGAAACACTCGACAGGAGTGGTCTCTACTTCTTGCCCTTCTTCGCCTTCGGCTTCGCCGGCGCCTTCGGCTTCGCCGGCGCCTTCGGCTTCGCGGCGGCCTTCGCCGGCGCAGCGGCCTTCGCGGCCTTCGGCGGCTTCGGCGGCTTCGGCTCCTTCGCCTTCGCGCGGCTGCCGCGCTGCGGCGTGATCTTGAACTCCGCGAGCCATTTCCCGAGCTGGACGCCGATGGTGCCCTTGTTGATGCCCATCGCCTTCAGCGCGTCGACCGCTTGGACGCGGGTCATCGAGCCGCCGCGCAGCGCAGCGGCGTTGCTCTCGACGAACGTCTTGATCTTGGCGACCGGACCGTCGGCGCGCGCGGGGCGCTCCTTCGCGGTGGCTTCGAGCTTCTTCGGCGCCGGGGCGTCGATCTTCGGGGCAGCGAGTGCCATGGTGAAAACTCCTTCCTGAAGTTTACGTTGATCCCGCGCTTTCAGCTTGGGAGCGGCCTGCCGTTGCAGCGTGGCGAGCTGGCTGGCGGGCCATTGCGCCAGCTCGCGCGAGGACTTCACGATCATGGCGTCCGCGTAATAGCGCTTGGCCGTGACCGCATCTTTCTCGCTTTCAAAACTGCCGATCAGATTACCCGAGCGCGTGACCATAATCACGCTGTTGTTAGAGCGCGGATCATCGGTCGCAAGACTCAATTCATTGAGCAGCGCCCGCGCCGCATCGCTGGAGATCGGCCACGTGGTGCCCCCAGCGGCCAGCATCACGCGCGCGTAATGCCGCGGCGTCGGCGCGATGCCAGCCGATCCGATAGGGGGCTCGCAGGAGAAGGTCCGGTCGAACTCGCGCTTGTCCAAGCGCTGCAGCGCGATGCCCGCGCTGCCGTCGAGACTCACGAACGCGACCGACTTCTCTCCGCGCATCAGCTCCAGCGCGATGCGGCGGTGCAGATCGCAAAGGACGCGGGCCATGATCACAGCCCCGTGACCACGGTCAGCCCGGAGCGGACTTCCTGAAACTGGCGGCTCGCGGTGCCGAGATTGATGTCGAGCGATGCGGCGATGCGCAGCACGTCGCGGCGCGCGAGGGACGGATACTTCTGGGTGACCGCGCGGACGATCGTGCAGGAGCCGTAGCCTTCCTTGTGCAGCTGCTTCGCGTAGCTCGTCGCCTTCGTGATGGTGGTCGAGTCTTGCTTGGTGGTCTTCGCGTTCATGGCGTTCATCCTTTCTAGATTGGCGAGGAGCGGATGCCCTCTCGCTTGCTACGGGTAAATAATAATGGGCTTCCGGGGCGCGCTGCAACAGGGGGTCAATGGGCGAGTCGCGCCCCGCTATCGAGCACCCGGTTTCCGCTCTCATCGACACGGCGCAACCCGGATGCGTTGACGCGCGCGATGAAGCGATGCGCGACGCGGATCGAGGAGAATCGCGCGCTGCGCTCGACCCGCAGCCGCGGGCCGCGTGCTCCGTCGAGATACTCGCGGGAATAGATCACTTGAATGTTCACTTCCATTCCTCCATGTAGATTGGTTCGCAGCTCCACCCGAAGCTGGCCCAGCGCGAAGGAGTCCATGCGCCGTAACGCGTTTCGAGAATGCGGCCGACGATCAGATCAGAGAGCCCGGCATCGAGATCGATGGCCGCGTACAAGAACCCGCTCTCGGGATTTTGGTTGATGACGAAGTTCATCGGCGCGCAGCAATCATAGCGCAGCATATCGAGAGGAAACTCGCTGCGGCCGGCGATCTTGGCGTAGTGCACGAAGCGGCGGCCGCGCGGCGTCACCGGATTGAGCCCGCCGACCGCGCGCTCCTCCAGCGTGCCGGGACAGCCGGGGATGCGGCGCACCATCACGGACGCTTTTCCATCCGCGCGCAGAAACGGGAAGCTCATCACTTCACCGATGAATCGATAGCCCGGCTCTTCCATCCACATGAGTTGGTGCGGCTTCATGACTGACCCTCCTTGATGATTTGCTTGATGGAACTTTCGAGTTCGCTGCTGCTGCGCGTCCAATAAATCGCGGTCAGCGCACCCTTCTTCTCGTGAGTCTTGATCAGGTTCATCGCGCTGTGCGGCGCGGCATTGACCATCAGCACCGCGGCGCTTGCTCCTTGCATGAGCGCACGCAGACGATGCAGCGACTCGCCCTTCTCGGAACCCCAGAAACGGAAGTCAACGCCGGGAGTCTTGGCGAGCGCTGCGTGCAAGGCGCGATTGCCCCCAGCGATCACCACGCGCGGCACCGGCGACTGACCGAGCATCGGCTCTTGCCATGTGATCGCTTGCCGCTTGGCCAGCTCCGGTTCCGGCGCCAGCGCTTCAGCAACCAGATCACGCAGCGCCTTGCGCAGCTGCGGGTCGTAGAGCACGCGCAGCAACGAATCGACCAGCAACGACGCGATGCTCGGCTCATCATCATCGGCTGGCGGTGCTTCGCGCGCGGGCGCGGGCGCGGGCGCGGGCGCGCCCGCGGAGAGCATCGGCTGCACGCCACCCTTGCGCCGTTCCGCGTTCATCTTGGCCAAGTCCGCGCTATTGTCCGGGCGCGGCGGAACGCCGGCCATTTCGATAGCGCGCCGCCAGACCTCGACGCTGTCACCGCTCTCGGGCGCGCCGAACGTCCGCGCCGCTTGGAAGAAACGCGCCCGTTCGTCCGCGCTCCAGTGCACGCGCTTCTTGGTCGCGTTCATCGCGGCACCTCCATCGCTACCAGATACAGCTCGCTCTTTGCGCGCGTCGCGGCGACATAGCACAGGTTCGCTTCCTGTTCCTTCTCCCAGTCCTTGCGCGCCCACTTCGACGGGCCGCTCTGGAGCCAGTAGACCTTGTCCCATTCGCGTCCTTTGCTCTTGTGAATGCTCGACAGCAGGATGGTCGCGCCGCCGATGTTGTCGCCGAATATCGCGTCGATCTCATCGCAAAGCCGCTGCACCGCGTCCAGCGGATGCGGGTCGATTTTCTGGATGCGCGCAATCAAGAGATTCAAGCACGCCACTTTGTCCTCGATGCCAGCGGCGCGGCTCTCTTGCTCCTTCGCACGGAACTTCGCGACCTCGCGCTCGGCGTAGCTCGACAGCCGATCCTGCAGGACGGCGAAGCTCTTGACGCGCCAGCGACGCGCCAGCTGCTTCAGCCCGGTGCCGATCTCGCGGCCCTCGATCTGCGCCGGAATGCCCTCGCTAATGAATTGATACGCGAGCCCGAGCAGCGGCGCATTGAAGCGACAGAGGATGGCGTCGCCGGGCGCTGCGATCTTGGTCAGATCAGCACCGACCGGCACCTCGATCACGCGGCCATCGGGAGCGCTGGCGTGCGCAGTGATGTGATTGACCCAGCGCTGCGCATACGCGACGACGGTCTTCGGGCAGCGATAGGTGACGGTCAGCGGCATCGGCTGCGCGGCGACTGCGCGCCCGATCAGATCGAGCGCATCCGCGTCCGCGCCAGTGAAGCCGTAGATCGCTTGATGGCGATCACCCACCGCTACCAGACGACCGCCGCGCCGGAGCATCCGCAGCGCGAGCGCGCGACGCGCGGCGTTGGTGTCCTGCGCCTCATCGATCAGCACCCAATCATTCTCGAAGACTCGTGCGCGATGGATCAGCGGCGCGTAGATCATGTCGTCGAAATCGACCACCTGATGATCGAGCGCTTGCGATTGCTGCAGCAGCTCCACCGCCAAGCGGATCACCTCATCGTCACGATCGAGCGTGTCGATGCCGAAGTGGTCGATGGTCTCATGCCAGAAGTTCGCCGGGATGGCGCCCGCGAGTCCGGCCGCGCCCTGCTTGGCATAGCTCACCAGATCGAGCACCGGGGATTCCAGCGAAGCGAACAGCGGCTTCTGCTCGGTCATGCTGCGAAAGATCGAGCGGCACTTGGTCGCATCGACTTTCACCTGACCGGCCGCGCGCCGCCATGCGCGGAAGCCGGCGGCGTGCATGGTCGAGACCAGCAGCCCCGCGCGCTTCGGCGCCTTCGCTGCGATCTCCTCCGCGATCTTCTTGTTGTAGGCGCCGAAGAAGATGCTGCCGTCCATCAGCTCCAGCGCTTTGATGAGCGTCGTGGTCTTGCCGGACCCCGCGACCGCCTCCAGCACGCAGGAGCCGGTGCCATGTTGGACCCAGTCAAAAAAGTGTTGCTGCTGCGGCGATGCTTTGAACGCGTTCATGAGTTCTTCCTTTCTGATCAGACCAGCGAGAGAAGGCCGTTGCACTTCCTGCAGCGATATTGCGTCGCGCCGATGCGCATCCGCGACGCGCGGACCGGACCGATCCGATGCTCGCCGCAATTGCACGCGGCCACGGCTTTGCGGAAGTCGTTCGCGCTGGCGTAGTTGTGGCAGCGGCTCGGCTCGAATCCGAAGGAGCGAAAGACCGCTCGCCACATTGAGCCGTGCGCGCGCCAAGTTGAAGGACGCGGCCCATGCGTCGCGGTGAGCCGCTTCGACCACATGGCCGCGACCACGCAATGCGCGTATTCGTGGGCGACCGTGCGCAGGAACGCCGCGCCTTCCTTGATGGCGAAGTGCTCGTTGAGATTGATCTCGCTGTCGCCGAGCGCATGACCGGCGGCAGTCCCGCGCTTGCTCCAGAGAATGCGCGGCGTCGGCGCGGCGTTCCAGCGCGCAAGCGCGATCTGCCGGCAGCGCTCGATCTCGGCCAGCGCTTGCGCGCGATGCGGAATCTCGCGGCCCATCACGACCGCGCCTTCGACCTTGGCGGCCGGCCGCCGCGGCCGGGAAGGATCGCTGCGCCCGCGGGCGCGCGCGACTTGAATGCGCACCGTCGCCGGATTGAGCCCCAGCTCGTGCGCGGCTGCGAGGATCGCGGCGAGATCAAGCGAGGGGCAGTTCAGCGCGACCACGCGGATGCCGCCGCAGATGCCGTAGGTCGCGATTTTGCGGCGAAGCATTTCTTGAACAGAGTTGGTCATGATCGCGGATGCGTTCATGGCTTTCGTCCTTTCTGGTGAGTGGGGAGTGATCAGATGATGCAGAGATCGATGCCGAGTTCTTTCGCGTAGGCTTGGCCCGCTTCGGTGAAGCTGACCCACGTCTCGCCTTCATCGCGGAACGTCTTGATGAGCTTCGCCCGCTTTAGCTGGGTCAGGTTGCCCTTGCCCTCTTGCCCGATGCAGACATTGCCGTCGAGCATCGGGGTGCCGCTCCAATTGCCGGCGTCGCTGGCGAGATCGATGAACAGCTGCTTGCTCTGCTCCGTGATCAGCGGACCGCGCGACTTCTTGGCGGCGATCTTTGCATCGATAATCTTGTCGAGCTTCATGTCAGCGGTGATGCGGCGGCTCTTGCGGAACTGGATGCGGATCGTCGCCGGGTTGATCTCCGGCAGCGCGGCGATCATTTCCTCCACGCGCAGCTCGTCGGCTTCGTACATCGCGACGGTCGTGCGGATGCTCTCGCAAATTCCGAAGCCGTCGGCGCGGCACTTGTCGAAATCGCTCTTGATCTGCAGCGAGAGGCGGCGGGCGTTGGTCTTGGTCATGGCTTTCGTCCTTTCTGTCGGTCAATCAATCAGTTACTACGCCTAAATTCTACCGACCGCAGGGGAAGCGCTGCAACCCCCCTAGATACCGCCTTGAAAACTAACGGAAAAATACCCCCCTCTAGAGGGGGGATCAGCGGTAATCGTAGGCGCGGAGGGTTTGCGGCTGGAGGATGGAAAGGGTCTGTCGCGCGCGCGATGCGGCCACATAAGCGACGCGGTGCTCATCATCCGGCGCGCGCTGGAATTCAGAAAAAGTGCGCGCAGCCATGTCGCTGAGAAGGACCACGTGATCAGCTTCGCCGCCCTTCGCGCCGTGGATAGTCGAAAGATGAACGCGCGGCGCAGCCAGAAGTTTTTCGCCGCGGCGACGCGCGACCAGATAGAACTCGCGTTCTTCCGCAGGAATACCGACTAATGCTTCGTGCCAAACATCATCGCGCAAGAGGCCGTGCGCGTTGCGCAGGTCGGCGAGGGTCAGCAGCGCATTATCGGGCACGCCCTTCAGCATCTTGTGTCCGCGCCGATAGCCATCGCCGGAGCGCATGAACGAATAGACGCCGCGAATCGCGGCCGCCGGCTGTGCTTCGCCGCGACGCAAGCGTTCCCACGTGCGGATCGCCTGCGCAGCTTCCGGGTCGATGGCTGCGCGGCGCCCGATGGTGTAGGGGATGCCAGCTTGCCGCACCACGCCCTCCATGCGGCCGAGCGCGTAGCGATTGCGCGCGAGCCATAGATAAGAGCCCTCGCGCCATTCAAGATCAGACAGGGTCGTTAGATAACTGACTTGGCCGTCCTCTGCGCGCGGGCGCCAGCTCTTGTCGATGCGACGCGCGATCCTCTTAGCGAGTCCGGTGCAGAGCGCATGAACGTGACGCGGCAGCCGATACGACTGATCGAGGACTAAGCGCTCGCCCGGCAGCTCTAGGAAGGCATCGACATCGGCGCCGCTCCAGCGATAGATGGCTTGGTCGTCATCGCCGGCGTAGTAGATGCGCTTGGCCCGGCTCAAGGCGTGCCGCGCCATGCGCCATTGCTGTCGCGAAAGGTCCTGCGCCTCATCGATGAAGGCCACGTCGATATCGAGCGGCTGGCAATTGCGCAGGAACAGATCGAGCATATCGGGGAAGTCGATCATCCCGGTATCGATCTTGAATTGCTCCAGCGTGTCCGCGAACTGCTTCAGCTGGAACCAGTCAAGCTGCTCGGACCCGGTCACGCGATACTGCTGTTCGAGCGGCGTCAGGGTCGCGCGCGACATCGCAGTGAGGTAGAGCGCTTGGTCGCCATTGCGCGCTGATACTGGCAGGCCTTCTTCCCAGTCCATGTAGTCAGAAAAGATCAGCCCGAGCGCGCGTCCGATCGCCGCGTACTGCGCTTTGCCCATGATCATTTGCTTGGTCAAGCCAAGCTCTTGGTAAGCGAGCGAGTGCAGCGTGCGAAAGTACGGGAACTCTTTGCGGTCGCAGCCCCAGCGCTCGACTGCGCGCGTAATCGCTTCGCCCGCGGCTTTGCGCGTGAACGACAAATAGGCGATGCGCGCAGGATGCGTGCCGTTCGCCATTTCCTCTTGCACCTGATTTAACAGATAAGTGGTCTTGCCACAGCCGGGCGGCCCGAGGATCAAGCGATGCGCGGTCACAGGTCATCCCCCTCGACCTGCGGCACCTTGAATTCTTCCGTTTGCTTGCGGAACGAAGGGACCGACCACGCCGTAACGCATTTTCCCTTCATCGAGAATTGATGATGTGCAGCACCGCGGCGTTTCAGGATCGCCCATATCTGGCGCTCCGTGAAGCCGCGAAAGTGTTGCTGCTCCAGATAGCGGAGGAGATCGGGGGAACGAAAAAATGTCCGCCCTTGATCGGCATCGATGAAGGGCCGCCCGAGTAGAATCTCATCGAGCGAGTTCGCGCCCGCGCGCGTGGAACAGAAGGCCTCCAGATGAGAAACGAACTGTCCTTCGGGGCCGGCATCCTCTGGAGCGACCAGCACCTCGGCTACTTCCAGCTTCTCGTTGATCATCTTCGCCCATGCCGCCGACTTGATCAGCGGGATCACGCGTTGCGCGTGCTCCAGCACCAGCAATTGAAACTTGGACTGGCTCAACAGATCGGCCGAGCTGCAGTCGAAGCTCACGCCCTCGACCCCGACCACGAAGATCGGCGGCGTTGACTTGATCACCTTGATCGAATCGATCACGACCGGGGCGCTGTCGGGATCATTGCTGCCTATCCCGTATTTGCGCTCGCGGCAGATATCCTTGGTGCAGACCGAAGCGATAGGGTCTTGCGAGCAGGTGTAAAAATATTCCTTCCGCGAGAGGCTCTTGATTGTGGTGCTGACTTCCTTGGTCGATAGCGGCGGCTGCATATACGCGCGGTTGAATTCATCGACCTTGGCCTGCCAATCATCGCCAGCAGCGAAGCGCGCCAGCACACCGATGTTGAACAGCCCCTTGTTGCGCGTTCCGCGAGGGAATCCGGTCTTGCAAAGATGCTGCAGGCATGGCGGCCCATCCGCCAAGATCGCGTCGGTGTTCGGCGATGAAGTGAAGGCATCGAGCATCGCCTTCGTAACTTTGCGCGAGGCGGCCTTCTCCAGAAACGCCGCAGCGCTCAGCGGCTCGCCATCCCAGATGACCGGACGACTGGTCTGGGTGTGATTGAAGTACGGCATATTGATCCAATTGCCGACATCCCCGGGTCGCGCGATCTCGTCCTGTTTCGGAAAAATCTCGCAACCGTGGTGCCCGATCAATACCGCCCACTCCGCCAGCTTGCCGCGGACATAGCGCGCAGCGATTGGCTCTGCGCAAAATAGATATAGGTGCGCGCCGCCGCTCTTGGATCGCGCGACCACCAGCGGCAGCCGCAGCTCCAGCAATGTCCGCTCCAATCGCACGAGATCGAAGTCTTTGTAAGAGTCGATGTCGATGGCAGCCCACAGCACGGTGCCATCGTCGCGGATCGGAATGATCCCGAGCCCGCGCGCGCCCTCCAGATGATCGCGCCACAGCGACAGGGTGACCGGCGCGTGCTCCGTGACTGCGCGGCCCTTCAGCTTCTCGCCTGCGGTGTGTTTCTTTGCAGTGACGTAGGAGCCGTGGGCTCGCTCCAGCCCGGAGAACAGGGCCATGAACCCAGCGGCAAGCGCATCGATATCCATCAATCACAACTCCGACGAGAGAAAAAGGGCGGGGTGCTCTCCGCCCTTTCTGGATCAAGGGTTGCGCAGCAGCTTCCTTGATTACATTTCGTCGGGGTCGTGCTCGTGGTCGCGGTTGGTCGGCGTGCTGTGCTCGCCTTCGCGCGGCTGCGTCCTGATCTGGCCGGCCTTCGCCTGCTGGTAGAATCCGCGCGCGAGCGCGTAGGCTTCTTCGTCCTCGACCAGCCCGAGATACTCGAAAGCGTAGCCGTACCAGGTGCCCTTCTCGTTTTGCTGCGCGGCGGTCGTGACGAGAAAGCGCAGCGCGAACATCGGCACCTTGTGCGTAGTGCAAAGGCGCTGCATGGTGGACATCCAGTTGCGGCTCGCTTTGAGCTGCGTCGAGGTCATCGACATCAGCGCCGGCTGCCAGAAGCCGTCGCCGTCCTTGAACAGCACGTAATGGTTGCGCGTGTCGTTGAGCTGGTGCCCGTTCGGCAGGATTTCCCGGTTCTTGTCATCGCGCCGCGCCTGTTGCCGCAGAGCCGCGCCGGCCACCGCGTCGTATTCGGCGATGAGGCCGCCGCCGGCTTCGCGCAGACCCCACTCGACGAAGGTCTGCGTATAGGCGCAGGGAATGATCTCGACGCCGGTGTCCGATGCGAACAGCTCATTGGTCACGGTGTTGTAGAGCATCCCTTCTTCGGCGCCCTTGATGTAGGCGCCGTCGGACCGCTTGCATTGCGGCGACCCGCTTTGCAGGATGGTCAGGAAGGGGATCGCGAAGGCTTCGCGCCCGGCGCTCTCGAACCCGGCGCCGGCGTCGGCGCTGAAGTCGATGGCGGAAGCGACGGCGGTGCTCGGGCGAGAAGCGACGGCGGTGCTGCTGGGCTTGGGCTTGGCCATGATGCTGGTCCTCACTTGATTTTTACGATGCGCGTTGGATTCGGGTTGAGCGACAGCGGGAGCGGCGCATTTTTCTCCAGCCGTTCGCGGACGAACGCCTTCAAGGTCTGCGGGTGAATCGATTGTTTCATGGCGACTGCGTAATGCTTGGCGAGCAGCGTGGCGACCAGCTCGTTCGCTTCGGCATCTTCGCCGCGGTCGAACTGCACCTTCACCTCTGCTTTGATGATCGAGTCCAGCCGCTGCTCGCGCAGCCAGTCGTAAAACTTGGACTCGTTTTCCTTCAGCACGTAGGGGTAGTATTCGGTCTCGACCCGCACCGAATGATCGTCGATGGTCAAGCGCTCGACGCCCACTTCATCGAGCAGATTCGGGAGCGTCGCGGTCTCGATCATGGTCGCTTTCTTCTTCAGCTCCTCCAGCGCGCCGGTGGTCTTGGCGATGGCGTCCTTCAGTTGCAGCAGCTCGGCTACCAGCTTGCGGACCCGGTCGAGGTCAAGGCTGCTCGCGTTTTTCTGCAGCTGCTCGGCATCTTCTTGCATCTTCCTGCGCAGGGTTGCTTTGTCCACGCTTCTCCTCCTGTTAGCGCGCGTCGAGTTGCAGGGCTAGATACTGCTTGGTGCGACGATCCCACGACAGCAGCTTGATCCGGCCGCGGTTCAAAGCCGAAGCGATCATGACCGCGGCCGCGATGGCGGCCGGGTTGCCAGTGGCGAGGATGTAGTCGTCGTCGCTGAACGCAGCGAGCTTGCGCCGCATCGCTTCCAACATCGGCTTCGGATCAATCCCGCCGGCCGCAGGCGAATGGAGCAGCACCAGATCGCCGTAAGCCAGAGCTGGCGACAGATCATGCACCGGCTCAAAGGCGCCGGTCATCGGATTGCGGCGACGGGTTTCTTGCGGGATGAATACCACACTCATAGCCAATTCCTTGGTGGGTCGCCGGTGATCGCGTCGGCCAAGTCTTTTTTGCTGCGCAAAGCGTCGATGATCTTTGTGTCGAGGGTATCTTCGGCTTCGATGTCGATAATGGTCACGCTCGCATGGCGCTCGCTACCGCCGCGATGCGCCCGGTCCTCTGACTGCAGCCGATCAATCAGCGCGAACTCGTTCGAGTAATAGATGACGGTGTCCGCGATCTGCAGCCCATCGAGGCCGGTGCCGCCCGCTTTTGGTTGCGCCACGAAGAAGCGACAGCGCGGCTCGTTCATGAACTTCGCCTTTGCTGAATCGCGGGCATGGCCGCTCCAATATCGAGCCACGCTGCCGGCGCCGTATTCTTCTTCTTCCTCCAGCTTGGCCGCGATCAACTCGAGTTCCGCCTTGAAGCGCGCCCAGATCAGCACTTTGCCGGAGGCCTGCGCGCACGCATCGAGCAGCGACTTCACCTTGGGATTCTTCCCGGCAATGGGAATGGTCTCGGCGTCCGCATGAGGTTTGAAAAAGCCGCCGGTGATCTGCTGCAGGCGAGTCAAGCGCGTGATTACGAGCGGCGTGGCCATCAGCATCCCGGCATATTCCGCGATGAACTCGTCGCGCAGCTGGTTGTAAATCCGGCGCTGCTCTGGGCTCAAGCTCACATAGCGGCGCTGATAAACCTTGGGTGGAAGATCGAGACACTCCGACTTGAGCACGCGGAAGCTGTGCGGCTTCAGGCGCTCGATCAGCTCATCCATGTTGCGATAGAGCGGCCGGCCGGTCGCCGGATCGCGGGCGATCAGCTGCGGCGCCATCTTGGCCGCGCGCGCCTTTCCGAACTTGGCTTCGAGCCGCTGCACGATGTGCCGCATCAAGTGAGAGTCCGATTCCTCCAGCACGGCATAATGTGCACGGAACGCGACCCACGATTGATAGCCAAGAATGGATTCATCGAGGAACAAGAACTGCGAATAAACGTCGAGGGGCGAAGTCGCGACCGGGGTCCCGGTCAGGATGCGCCGATACTTGGCGCGCGGTCCCAGCTTATGCATGATCGCCGCGCGCTCGGCTTTCACATTCTTGATCCGGTGCGATTCGTCGGCGACCATGAGGGCTTCAAAGGTGCGCAAGAACTTCAGCGCTCCGGCAGCGCCCGTGCGCGTCGCCAGAGTTTCATAATTCACCGCCAAGACCCGCAGCCCGGAAAAGCGGTTGTCGTAAAGCGCATCGATCTGGCGCTGCTGCTTCCTGGTGGGTTGATTGACCCAGACCGCGGCTTGATAAGCGACCGCCGGGCTCATATGCTTCGGCAGCTCATCGCGGACCCACGCGCGCTGCACGCCATCCGGCGCCACCACCAAAAGCGCCGCGATCTGCCCGCGGAGATAGAGCAGCCCCGCAGTATCGATGATCACCTTGGTTTTGCCGGTCCCCTGCTCCATGTAGAGGGCGAACGCGGTCTGGTCCCATGAGCGCCGCAGCGCAAGACCTTGATGCTGCCACGGAGGCACGCGAAATCGAAACCGGGGAAGCCCTTCAAGCATCACTCACTTCATCCTTTCTCAGCTTTGCGGCCCTCATCATATCGGGCGCTGCGTTACTCCTCAAGTCTAAAGTGCGGGCGGTTTTTTCTCTTGATATTCTGGCCCGATCAAAGTAAAGAGGAGTGCGCCGTATGCCCGCTGACGAAGTAAAAATTTGCGGCCGCTGCCGCTGGCATCATGATCTGACCGGATTGACGGAGGGCGATGATATCAAGCACTGCCTCGCACAACCCTATCCGCGCTGCCTCGATATCTTGAGCCGGAGCAGCGCTCGTTGTACCCTGCCGCACCTGTTTGCTCCAATCACAGAAAGGACGCCATCATGAAAGGCAAGCCCCCGATTCCCTGCACCGACCCGGCATTCAAATACACGCCGGCGAGTCACACCGATATTCGCAAGACGTTCGCGCGCATCCGGCGCCAGCTGAAGGAACAGCCGGAAGCGCAAGTGATCGATCTGCCGCGCATCAAGCGGTCCTGACCCGGGGGCCGCCATGCTATTCCTTCACTACTTGAACGCGATCCTCTGGCTTCTGAACGCGCTGCTGTGGGGTGCGTACGCGGGGTCGTTGATGATGTCCGTGTGCTCGTTGTTCGCGGCCGGGGTCGCAGTCGGGATGGCGCGCATGGCGGAGACATACCCGTGAAGCGGCGCACGTCTGTCTATCTGCGCGCGGCGCGGCTGGTCGCGTGCTCCCACGAGGAGGCAGACGCCCACTACGCGAGGGGCAAGCGGTACAGTTATTGCTGCTGCGGCGCGCTCGACCTCGCCCACGCGACCCCGCTGGAAGAGTGGGAGTTTGCGCAGGTCTTTCAGCGCAGTGGGAGTTATTGGTGGCGTGATCCGCAGCACTCGATGCGCGATCAACAAGCGCGCGTGCTCGCGCTGCTGTTCATGCACTGGATGGAGGTCGATCCATGAGGCCACTCTATGCCATCGACGCATGGGCGCTCGCCGCCTTTTACTACTTCGCCGAAAGCTATCCGTGGTGGTGGGGCGCGGGCGCGCTCGCGGTCGTGGTCATCATGCTGCTGTTCGCGGACGCGCCGACGAGGAGGAAGCCATGACGGTCGATGAACTGCTGGCCGCAAACCACTTCGACGGCTGCGTGGAGATCAGCGTGCTGCAAACCCTCGCGGTGTTGGTCGCCGCACCCATTCGTGTCGAGGAGCGGTTCGGCGGTCCGTGGACGCAGCCATTGATCCTCCACGACGGCAAGTGGAAGCACCTGTGCCGCACAGACCTGTGCGACGACGTGGCGACTGGTGCGTGTCAGATCAAGACCGCCGAGCAGTGGCGCGCGCACTATCTCGACCTGCTAGGGCGGCGCGCCTACGGTGGGCGCTACAACGACGCGCGCTTCTCCATCATCGACTGCTTCACGGACGGCTAGGAGGATGCACATGAAGATCGGACACTACCCGGACGGCAGCGTCGAGTGGCACAACAACGTGCAGCGATTGGCCGACGCGCTCGAACGTCTGGCGAGAGAAAACGCCTCGCTGCGCGATGCCAATCGTAGCTTCGCATCAAACGCCGTCTGCCGCGGCGACCGCGTCAACGACCTATGGGTGTGCCCAGAGGCTCCGTGCGAATACTGCCTGCAATGGCTGGCTCGCCGCACCGAGCGTGCCGAGGCCGAGCGCAACAGGTGCACGCTGCTCGCGCGAGTGCGGTCCGAAAAGATTGGCGAGCAGCAAAAGGAAATTGATACGCTCACCGCCATCGTGCGGGCGGCGGACATGATGCGCCGCCATTTCGTGACCTATGCCGGCGACCAGTGGGTAAACGCATCTATGGCGCGTGACGCCTACGACGCCGCCCGCGCGAAGGTGAAGCCATGACCCGCCCCGACCTAGACGCACTCGAAGCCCTGCGCGCCAAGGCGACGCCGGGAACGTGGCGTGCAATCGACAAGCCAACCAGCGCACGGGTGCAGGCTGGAAGAAGTGTTGCTGTTGCGGCGTGTCGGGCCAAGTACCGGGACGCATCTTCCATCGCGGTCGCGCACGCCAACGCCGCCCTCATCGTCGCCGCCGTCAACGCCATGCCCGCCATGATCGCGTACGTGCGCGAGTTGGAGCGGGAGCGGGACGAGGCGCGCGACGGGTGGCACATGGCAAACGGTGTGGCCGACCTTGCGATGAAGCACCGGGATTCCGCCGAGGCCGAGCGCGACGCCCTGCGCGAAGTAGTGCGGGCGGCGGATGCGATGGAGCCATACGCTGCTTACGGGTATGTGGAATATCGTCGCGCCCGCGCGAAGGTGACGCTATGACCCACCCCGACCTTGACGCACTACAGGCGCTGCTCGACAAGGCGAGGCCACACGCAAGCGGAGGAATACACTTCTCCGTGGAGGGCGGGAGTGATTTCGGTCTATTGGTCCCCGGCACTCCTGTGGCACGCGATGCGCTGATCGACGCCCTGCCCGCGCTCATTGCGTATGTGCGGGAGTTGGAGCGGGAGCGAGTCCACTCCATAGCTTCTGCTCGCCGCGACGCAGAACACGCCGCCGCCCTCGCCATGCGCGAGCGGTGCGTTCAAGCGTGCGAGAAGGTGCGCGACAAGTCGTCAGGGACAGCAACGGAATGTATCGCAGCCATCCGCGCGCTGGAGCCATGAACCGCAAGTCACTCAAGCGGTACACGCTGCTCCTGTCCGGCCCACAGGTGCGCGCGCTGCACGCGCTCGTTCACGACCAACAGGCACGGCGACTCACGCGCACGGAACTTCGCGTGATTGCCGAACTGCAGGCCGTGCGGAATAAGGTGCAGGAAGACGATGAGAGGGACCCATGATCTTTGGTGAAACGAACGACCAACGATTCGCTCGCTTTACCACACCTCAGCTGTGGTTCGCGTGGCACCCGGTCAAGCTTAATGACGGCCGCTTCGCGTGGCTACAGCGTGTCGTTCGATATCGCCGGTACTGGGACGCGACGGTATGGGGTGGTCAGGGTTGCAGAATATCGGCGTTCTGGACGTACGAAGAAAAGCCCTAGCCTCGCGGCAGGCGCGCAGACGGGAGGAGGATCGGCGCGCTTTTCGGGCGAACCGTCAAAACGTGGACAAGAGCATCCCCTGCGTTTCCGCGTAGTGCCGCACGAGCCGCGCTTCATTAACCGCGCGCTGCTCCTGCAGGAGCGCCAGCAGCAAAGGGTCGCCTTGCCCAGCGCTATCCAGCGCCTTGTCGATGGAGATGGCGATGCCCTGCTCCTGCGTCGCGCGCGAAGCGAAGTCCTCGGTCAGCTCGATGCGCCCGCTGATACTGATGCGGTCGTAGCGGCGGCTCATGGCTCACTCGTTGAACGGGTTGTGGAACAGCGGCGGCTGGAGTGCGTTGATGTGACTCAGCGCCGCGTCCCACGCCGCGAGTATCTCGTCGCCTAGCGCGACTGCCGCGGCGAGGTTGGGGTCACCGCGCGCGGTGGCGAGTGCGCCCGCGTATTGCGTGTGCGCGTGTCCGCGCAGATACGCGACCTGCTCCGTTGTGAAGTCGAGCGCCCGCAACTGTTGCAGGAATTCACGCGGGTCAGCGGAGAACCCGGCGGGCGGCGTGTAGTCGAGCGTCGGCGCTTGCCGCAGCGACTCCTTGCGCGCGGGCGCGCTCTCGCGCGCGACCTCGTCACCCGACACGCTCTCGGTGTCAGCCAGTGCTTCGTGGATGAACTGCTTGGTGACCGGGTCATACAGCTTGCCGGTGACGCTGTCGCGCGAATATCTGCGGCGCATGGGTGGCTCCTTCGTGGTGGTCATTCGACCGGTTCCGACCAGACGATTGACACTCCGCTCGCGGTGTTGCTCGGCGGCGGTTCGTCCATGATCGTGTTGATGTAGAGCTGCGTGCCCACTGGCGCGTCGATGCCCGCCAGCATCGACACCAGCGTCTCTTTCCCGCGTGACCAGTTGATGCTGGTGGTCGGGTTCAGGTCGCCCGGCGTGCGCGAGATCGTGGTGATGCGCATCACGGGCTGTCCGCCGAACTCGCTCACACTCGCGTAGAGCAGCGGTCCCTTCGGCGCGTACGGAGGGCCGGGGACGACGAACGGGAACACGTCGACCACACCGGCTTCGGCGGTGAACAGCTTGCGCGAGTAGTCGCCCTTCTGGATGGCGTCGTGCAGGCGCACCGCCGTATTGGGCGGTGGCGTGACGATGGGCGGTGGCACGACCGGACCGCACCCGCCCGGTTGCACCGCCCAGTAGTTGAGCGCACCCGCGAGGTCGCGCAGCATGGCGTCCTCGTGCGCGCTGATCGTAACCGCACCGCCGCCGCGCGGCGCGCGCTCCATCACGTCGGTCAGGACGCTCCGGTGCGCGCAGGCAATGCTCGCTTGGAATCGGTCGCTCATTGCGTTGCCCCTTCGATGTCGCGGCGGACCATCGCGGTGATGGCCTTGGTCTGCTCGCTGGACTCCTTGGTGCCGTCGAACCGGTAGGCCACGATGGCCGTGACGGATGCGACGATGGCGCCGGTCCAGATCGGCCCCGCCAGACCGATCAGTGCCGCGAGCACCATCTGGTTGACCTCGGGCTTGCTGGCCGTTTCGTAGACCATGTACAGCAGTCCCCACGCGATGCCCCACAGCATGATCAGCAGGGAGCACACCAGCATTGGAGTCATGTCCCACACGCCGGCCTTCTTCTCCGCGATGGCGCGCTTGGATGCGGCGTTGCGCCCGCGCAGTTCGGCTTCCCACTTCTTCTCGTCGAACGCGACGCTCTGCGCGAGCACCGGGGCGAGCTGCTTCAGCCGCTCCTCGACTGCGACCACCGCTGCGCTCTGCGCCGCTTCGACCGCAGCCGGGTTCTGCCGGGCGACCGCCACCGCTTCCAGATCGTCGCTCTTGCCGGTCTGCTCCTTCGCGCTGCCGAGCAGCGCCTCGGACAGCGCATCCGCAAGCGCCTGCCCCGCGCCGGGCGTGCCGCTCGCGCCGTCCACCTTGTCCGCGAGCTTCTGCTTCAGCGCCGGGGCGAACACGTTGAACAGGATGCCCGCCGCCGGGTGCAGCATCCCGAGCAGCCCGCCGATGCCTTGCTTGGTCGTCGTTTCCATTTGCACCACCTCCTCTCGTATGCGATCCTCCAGTGTTGCGTTCTCGTCCCGCAGTCCTTCTTCCAAGCGGCGGCGCACGTACTCCGTCGCTTCCTGCTTCGTGATGTTGCCGTCCTTGTTCAGGTCCAGCCCCTTGTTGGCGATATACGCCTTGCCCTCCGCGCTGGTGATCAGCGCGTAGTCGTCCGGCTTGCCGATGGCGGTCGGCCGCAGCACCGCCATGTAGAGATCGGTCAAGGTGCCGATGCGTCCCCGATACGGGCGCAAGTATTCGCGCACGATCTGCAGCAGTTGCTCGCGGCGCGACATTTCGCGGATGGCGTCGGGCGTAGTGCCCATCGCGAGCGCAGTGGACCGGATGACTTGGATCAGCCCGGAGCCTTCGTACGCGGCATTGAACGCGCGCGGGTTCCACCCGGACTCGAACATGATGACCGCGGACAGATGCGAGGGATCGCACCCCGCTTCCTCCGCCACGCTGCGCAAGGCGGCGCGCTCCTCGGCAGACAGCAGCCGGCCCCACGCAAGGCGGCTCACAGGAACACCCGCTTGGCGATGTGATAGCCGAGCACCAGCAGCGACCCGATGATGCAGCCGAGCACGATGCACGCTGCGACCTTGAACTCCTCGCTGTCTTTCATGGTGTGTGCCCCAGATCACGCAGCCTGCGCTCCAGTTGATCAACGCGCCCGCGCAGTTCGGCAGCTTCCCGTTCCGCGGCATAGCGCAACCGGCGTTCCTCCTCAATGTCCTGCGCCAACGCCTGCACCGTCTCTGATAGCCGCGCGACCTCTTCACGCAGCACGGTGATGACATCGCCCTCCGCCGCGTGCTCGCGCGCTTCCGCCTTGTCTTCGCGATTGTCGTGCCGCAGTCGCAGCCAGAGCTTCCAGATGGCGGCAACCGTCACGGTCAGCAGTGCGAGCTTCCCCGCCGGATCGCCAAGCTGGAATTCCTCCACGTCAATCCCCTTGATAGCGTTGTTCGTCGTAGCGCCGCGCGTTGCCGCACAGCTTGCCGGTCAACGGACAGGTACCGTTCGCGCGCGGTCCGCCGCAGGTCGGGCATTCGTTGCGCGGGTTCGACACGAACCCGTAGATCGACAGCACCATCATCACACTGGAAGCGGATGCCGCAGCGGGCCACGGCTGCCCGTTGATGACCGTGCCCCACCACAGGTAAGTCCACAGTAGCGCGAGCAGTGCGTAGCCGATCATGTTCGGCCAGCGTGGCGGGTTGCAGCGGTACAGGCGGAACGCGAGCAACAGAGAGACGCCGAGGAAAGCCATGCCCCACGCGTCCTCGTACCCGACGATGTGCAGTAGATGCTGGTAGTTCGGATTGCGCGATAGTGCGGATGGATGGGAGAGCACGACGCCGCACCAGATGATCGTGCCCAAGAGCGTGCAGGCTTTGGCGAGCACGCTGCCCGAGTAAAGATAGGGATGTCGATACAATCGGTCGGCCAGAGTCATGTGATCATTCTCCGATGGGGAAAGCGGCGGGGGCGACGGTATAGTTGGAAGCGTAGCGCCCAATGCCATTGGTTACGCGCACCTCATCCCAGTTGGCGTTGGTCGGATTCGCGCCGAAGGAAGACCCAAGCTGCAACCGCGTGAAGGCTGCATCGTAATCGTTGGTGTCGACCCACGTGGAGCCGACCTGCACGCCATCCACGAATAGCCGCGTGTTGGTGCCGACGCGGCAGGCGCAGAACCGCTGCCAGCGACCGGCAACCACCACCCCGGCCGCGCTGGTGATGCGCAGCGCGCCATTGACGAATATCTGAAAGACTCCGCCAGATGTGTGCCCCAAGGTCACGGCGCGCACGTTAGCGGTACCCGCGCGCATATCGAACTGATTGGATGTCGACAGCGCCGCGATGCGGTAAGCAAACTCGATGGTCCAAGAGTTCGTGCGGAACTGGTATGCGTTGTCCGCCACTGTCTGTGCAGCAGCGGTGGCTGCCGCGCCGACCCGGCTGATGCTGCCGCCTCCGAACAGGTACTGCGAAGAGCTTATGGAAGCGACTGATGTGTTGATTGTGAAGTCGATGTCTACCGGCGAATAATCTTCGCAAGTCGTGAGCGGCGGCGACCCTATGTCGTCGAAATGTGTGAGATTGACCACGTACGGCCAATAGGAATCGTCCGTGCGGAACCGGTAGGGGTTGACCATCCACCCCCCTTGACGGGAGCGCGGCGCGTAACGCGGGAGCGGCAGTCTGCTCATATCAGGACCCGATCAGCGTGACCTTCAGCCCAGCAGCGCCGCTGCCGACGCTGTCGATGTCAACGCTAATTTCATCATCATCAGCCAACGCAGAGGAAGAAATCACCGCCGCGGTCGCTGCGGTGACGCTGGTCAGCTCGTTCACGTCGATGGTCAGCTTGGTCGACAGGATAGACGTCCCATTGACGTTGATGTCGACGGTGATGCCGCCACCATTCGGCGAGCCTGCGGAGACACTGGAAAGGCTCGCCCGTACTGCGGTGATGGTCATCGCGTAGGGCGCACGCAACGCGATCTTGCGCGTGCCGGCGATCAACTCGCTGGTCTCATCAGAGCACGCAAACTGGATGATCTTGGCCGCCACGGAAGCAGAGACAGCCACCGTGGTGGTGGTCGGAGGAGAGCCGCCGCCATCGGTGAACGTTATGCCGGTGCCCGCGACGAGTGCGCGCGCTTTGCTCAACCCGCTGGCCGGTCCCGCCACGTAGTAGGGATAGTCGGCGGTCGCGCTGTGGATCGTCAGCAGCAATCCCGGCGAACCCACGTCCTCCTGCAAAGTGATGCCGACGCCAGCGCGCAATTCAAACGCATTCGGCAATGCAGCGTCCTGCTCACGCAGAATGTACTTCGCCGTAGTCGGTGCGCCGCTGCCGGTGCTCGTGCCGCTGATGCCGCGCATCGTGTACCACTCGTCGCCGTCCCACGCGATCAGCACCCCTTGGTCGGTCTCCAGATCGAGCGTGCTGCCGCCCTCGTCGATGGTCGCACTGCCAGCGTTGAGCGTCGCGGTGCCGGCCCCGATGTTCTCGACAAAGCACGCCCAGCCAGCGGGCAGCGTGGCGGGCAGCGTGAGCGTGACCGGAGAAGCGTTGTTCAGCGTGATCAGCTTCAGGTTGTCGGTCGCCTGTAGCGTGTAGGTCGTTCCGGTCTGCGGATTCGGAATGATCGGCAGCTGCCCGGCGGTGATCTCGAAATACTCTCCGGCTCCTTCTCCGGTATTGATGAAAGAGATCGGGCTGGTGTCCGCGAGCGTGCGCCCGAAAGTCACAGCCTTGTAGAGCAGGGTCCGGTTGAGGTCCTCCTGTGGCGCGTCCACATTGCTGACCGGCAGCAGCACGAAGACGTCACCTACCGCGTGCCCGCTGGTGCCGGTGCCGCGCCGGCCGCGCAGGAAACCACTCAGCACGTAGGTGCGCTCCGCGACCAGCGTCGCGTCGCGGAACTGAAGCAACTCCCACTGCGTCGTAGCGGGTGAGCCACCAGTCCCGCGGCTCACCGCGCACAGGTTGGCGCCATTGGTCAAGCCGGTGGCGTTGATGCTGACCAACTCCGCGTCCGCATCGGTAAGCGTCACGAGGATCGAGGCTTCCTCGACAACGTCGCCGCCAGCGTATGCAGAGAGCGCACCGCCCACCGTGGGCGATCCGTAAGAGGGCGACCCAATATCGTCCGACGATCCGGTCTCACCGATGACGCTCGCGACATTGCTGGACGCGACCGCCTCGTAGGTCGACCCGCCGTCCACGCTCTTGTATAGCGTCGCGCCCGGCCACCGCCCCGCGCGCGCCGGCCCCATCGCCGCGTAGAAGCCAAACGGCGCTGCATCCATCGTGAGCACCGGGATGTCGAGCAGGACCGCTTCGGTCGACACCGACTGCGTGCCGCCGGATTGAGCCACAAAGCCGACCGAGGAGCCCGCGGTCTGCGACTGCGTGTAGACCGACGGCCGATGCAGCACGCCGGTCCAAGTGATGACCCCCTTCGGCGTCTCCTGTCGGTTGGTCACGCGCACCACGCGCCCGCGCACGGTCACGACGTCGCAAGGTTCCACCCACGCGTACTTGCGGGTCGTCGCCCACTCGAAGGACTCACGCTCGATCCACTCCGCGACCTGCAACGACCAGCACTTCTGGAGTGCTTCATCGGCGGTGAAGCCGATAGGGAGGTCTAGCGTAACGTCGCTATCGGACAGGGTCGTCAGGCGCGGCGAGTTCTGCGCCCCCGTCTGGTAGTCCATGTTGACGTCGATGTACTTCAACGTCACCGTGCGCGGCATTCCTTGCTCGCGCTTGCGCGTCGTGATCAGCGGGTCGCCACCGTCCGCGCCATACTCGCGCGCGATCAGGTCATCATCATCGATCGTCACCACGCTGTCGGTCGCGCCGCGCTTGCGGAACTTGACCATGTCGTCCGACTCGACCGCGTCGAAGAAGAACCCGCGCCGCAATGGGTCGATGGCGTTGCGCACCGTGGTTTGGGTCGACACCGCATACCACCGGACCTCGTCGGTAAGTTCGCTCACATCGTAGCTGTCCGTCTCCGGCGAGCCTTCGCCAGACAGCGAAGTCATGCTCGACAAGTCGGCCACGATGGTAGACAGCGGCACCGGAATCGGGGGCGGGTTCAGGTTGGCAAGTCCGTCCGCCACCGTCACATACCCGGTGCCGCCAAGCTCGATCACCGGACCCATCGCCGACCCGCCCGCCGGGTCCGTCCCGATGCCGTCCACTTGCGTCAGCGTCAGGTCGTCGTTGAGCACGAAGCAGAACATTTCCTTGAAGCCGACGTTGCCGCGGTCGACCGCAAAGATCAGGTTGTCTGTGACCGGCTGGCGATACACCGTGAACGCGCGACCATTCACGATGTTGCTGATGGCGTGCTCCGCGTCGAGGTCCCACTCGCGCACGAAGTTCAGATCAAGGTCGTACTCCTTGAGGGTGAAGGGTGAGTTGTATGCGTCCGTGATGTAGATCGCGTCCTCGTTGGTGGTGCCCATGCGGAACAGCGAAGTCTGGTTGTTCGCATAGCCGAGGTCGACTGCGCCGACCGCTGTGCCGGTTTCGGCGCTGATGACGCCATCGGTTGCCGGCCACTTGCCGATGCCGACATTCCCGGTCGTCGGATTATTGCCGATGGCGTAGATATAGTTGCTCTTGTAGACGCCCATCCCGGCCGAGCCCGAGACCGGACCGCCGTGCGGGTTCGCCGTGAACGATACGACGTAGTTCTCTTTGTAGAACCACCCGGTCCAAGAGGCGGACACCGGCAGGTTCAAGCACACCGCGAGGCTGCCCGCGTAGGTGTCGAGATACGCCCAATAGGAGTCAACCAGATTGCCGTCGAGGTCGTGCTGGAATTCGTCGTAGCGCCCGCCCGCCGTGGTCGTGAAAGACCACGAGGTGACGATGCCCTCCTCGGAATCGTACGTGACACCCCAAAGGCCATAGGTGCTTGAGCCAAGCTGCGTGGAATGCACGCGCCACGGATAAGCACCAAGCTCCGTGCAAATCTCGAACTCCAGCAGCGGGATGCGATCACCGTAGTCGGTGAGCATCATATCGGCGAATACCGCATAGGCAAGACCGCGATATGCAGGCTGCTGCCCGACGCCATTGATGGCCTCGAAGGTCGGGTCCGGCTCTTGGTCTTCGCTGCCGGCGTACACCGTGCAGGGCATATCGGTGCCGTCGTCCACGTCCCAGATCAGCCGCCCGTCCGCCCAAATGCGCAGCACGCCGAGGATGGCCGGCTCGCCGAATCGCTTTGCGGCGGCGAGCGCCACGACAAAGCTCGCGCTGTAGGTGTAGGTCGTGACTTCCGGCCCGCCTTTACCGCCGCTGGTCTCTTTGTGCTCCTCCAAGTCGGTCTGGTCAATGATGTTCCCGGCGACGCGCCCGGTGCCCCACAAGAAGGGGAACATGGTGCCGTATTCGGACCGTTGCAACTTGAGGTCGGTGCGTCGCGGACCCTCGATCTTCGGCGGGTCGATCAGATTGCCGAGCAGCGAGCCAACCAGAAAGCCGATGCTGCCGCCGATACCGGGGGCAAGCATATTCCCGATCATGCCGCCGGCTACGCCGAGGACCAAGCTGGTCATTCTGCAACTCCCTTGAAGCGATACGCACCGAGCGTCGTCGCGAGAGCGATGGGCAGTCCTTGCTCAACCACGCGGCGCGCCGCAAGCAAAGCGTATGCATGGACAATGCGTTGCCGGTGCTCGTCTACCAGAATGGCGAAATGGCGCGGTTGCCCTTGCAGCGCGAACAGCAGCACGTCGCCGTCGCGCGCGGTCGGCAACGGCACCGGATCGAAGAACCGGGCGCACGCCCGCAGCAGCAGCGCGCGGTCAGGCGTGCGCGCGTAATTGTGCATATCGCGATCAGCGAACCAATCCGCCGCGTTCGGCACGCCGACCGCCAGCGCCACGCCGCCGACCAAGCCGATGCAATCGACGCCCACGCCCTTCACCCGACCTTGATGGCGATAGCGGGTGCCGACCCACGACCGGGTTTCACGCACGATGTCGCGGCGTTGGATCAAGATCGCCGTCCGATCTGCATGAGCTTGTCGTTGCCCTTGAGCCACGGCTCGCCGCGGAAGTTGATGACATTGTTGAACGTATCGCGGCACGTCTCGAATCGACGATTGCAACCGCGCGTCATGGTGTAGCCGACGCCGGTCGCGTCGTACGCCCACGGGGTCTTGGTGATCCATGTTCCGACCACGTAGGCTTTGACCTCGTACGACAAGTCGCCGGTGTCGTAATGGATGGTCAGAACGCCCTCGTCAAAGTAGCCATCCGGCTCGGTCCGCGCGCTGTCGTGCAGCGTGAAGAAGTCGGTGTCGGCGGTCACGATGGTGCCGGTCACAACGCCCGAGGTAGGGGGCGATCCAATCGCAGTAACATCGACTTTGCAGCGGCGATCACCGAGGCTCGCGCGACACATGGGTGTGGAGAGTTCGCCGATGCTGGTCGCGTAGGCTTCCATCAACCCGAGCAGTTCGGCCACGAACGTTTGTCGATAGGCGCTGACGTTGCCGAGATGACCGGCGCGGTCTTTCTTGTCGCCCATCGTCAGGTCGCCCCAGTTGACCTGAAAGATGCGGAAGCGCGCGTAGTCCCAGTAACCCGCGCGCAGCTCGTCCTCGGTCAGCGTCGCAGAATCAATCACCCCTTCGACCGTCAAATTGTCGGTGTCAAGGTTGTTGGCCGACGCGATGTCGCTTGGATTGAAAGATGCCGCCGGCTCGTAGCGCACGCCGTCGATGATGAGCGGCGCATCGTGCGTGGTGAATCCGTAGACGTTGCCGTCCTGTCGCTCCAGCCTCATGCACGTTGTCAGCTTGGAGACGCGCCCGGTCATCTCCGCTTTTAAGTTGAAGCTGATGTTCTTGGTCATTCCGTCACCTCGATGATCGGAATGGAGCGCCAGCCGATGATGAACTCGTCGCCCGATTTGGTGATCGTCTCGCTGCGCATCTCGTCCGTGTCGAAACGCGCGTGCACATCGAACTCGCCGTACCATGCAGTCGGTGCGCCGCCGGTGATGACGCCGGACGAATAGTCGAGCGACCCGCCGCCCGTTACGGTGATTGCTCCGCTGACGGGCTTCGTGATCTTGCGGTAGTAGGTCTGTCCGGCAAACCGATACACCTTGTACATCTGCTTCGCGGTCGGGCTGCCATACTCCTCGTCGGTGTCGAGGAACACGCCGTCGCCGGCACCGCACTCGTAGTCGATCCAGTCTTTGAACCGGAAGGTGTGCGCACGGCCGGCCATCAGCAGGAAGAATGCCTGCAGCTGCCGCCACTGTGCCTCGCGCCGCGCCGCGTGCGCCACGTCGTACCGCATCCGCTGCCGCGACCAGTTCTGGTTGCGCGTCTCGCGTCCGCTGGCGGTGATGACGATGTCGGTCTGGAACTCCGCGCCACCCTCCGCGCCGAGCGAGATCAACGGAGGAAACTGCACGTCGATGAAGTTGACGGACATATCAGCGATCCTTGATTGCGCGCACCACGGTGTCTCGCAGCACGCCGCCGACCTGCTTGGCCGAACGGCTGTCAGCACCGGGCAGCACATTCACATTGAAGACCAGCGAGCGCCCGGTCTGTTCCATTGACTGCCTGTGCGGTGTTACGCGCGCGCCGCGCGGAAGCGTGACCAGCTCCGGTCCGTTCTCCCCAACCCACGCGCGACCGCCCATCGATACCCCGCCTTGCGCGAACGAGCCGAACACCGGAGGCACCGAATCCAGCACCCCCGGAATGTAGGAAGTCCCGCCACCGAACAAGCCGCCGAAGCTGCCGGACAGCAGCTTGAACAGCGTGCCAAGATCGAAGCCGCTGCCGGTCTTCCCGCCGAAGATGTAATCCGCGAGACTGCGCGCAGCCTTCTCCTGCAGCAGTTGCTGGATGCTCTTGATGAACGACTTGAACGCGTCCTTCGCGCTCTTGGTCTGGTTCACGAAGTCCATCAACGGACCGACCAACGCGTCGCTGAATTCGTCCTTGAGGTTCTGGAGCTTGTCGGCTTCGATGCGCATCTGCTCCGCGAGGTCCAATCGACCTACCAGCTCCTGCCGCTCGCGCAACGCGGCGACCTGTTGCCGGATGGCTTCGACCTCCAACGCACTTGCGCCCGCGTTCTGGGCCATCAACAGCCGCTCCTCGGCCAGCTGCAGATTGTTCGCAAGACGGGCTTTCTCCAGCGCGCGCACCGCTTCGACCCCGCCTTCAAGGAGCACGATGTTTTCCTTGATGCGTTCGTTCTCGTCGCGCAGCGCCTCCGCCTTTTTGAACTCGTCGTCGATGAGCTTGTCCTGCAACTTCGACGCCTGCTCGCGCGCACGCGCAGCTTCGGCCTCGACCTTCTTCCGCTCCTCCTCCTCTTTCTTGATCGCGCGTTGCAGGTCGAGTTCCGCAGCGAGCGCGAAGATGCGGCGCTCCTCCTCGGCAGTTGCCGCCTTCTTAAACTTCGCGATCTCCACGCGCGCAAGTTCGGTAGCGGACAGTTCCTCGGTCTTGATGATCTGCTTTTCCAGCGCCTCGATGTAGCGCTGCGCCTCGGACACCTGCTCCTTCGCCTTGCCGCCGGCTTCCTTGCCAGTGAACGCGAGCCTCTTCCCCGGCGGCTTGAACCCCCGGTCTTCTTGCGCTGCGAGGTCGCGCTGCTTCGCGGCTTCCTTGAACGCCTCGGTCAATCGTTGCGTCGCGGTCTTCTCCATGAGGATCGCATCGATGCGCCGCCGCGCCTCGCGCGCAACGTCCATCTTTCCTTCAACGTCCCAGAATGGAATGTCTCGTTGCGCAGCATAAGACGCGGCCACCTCCGCAGCGACCCGGAAGGTTCGGATCACGCCATCGCCGACATCGATGATGCGGGTGAAGCCAGTCGCCACCATTTCCGAAAACTCACGGACCTTCGCGCCTACGTCCTGCAGCCTGCCCCCTTCTTCCCGAATGCCCAGCAATTGCTTAATGAACTCCTTCGCCGTTTCGGTGATGGTGGTGATCGTCGGCAACGCTTCCGTCGCTAGCATTTGAACGAACAGCTGGAGTTGAGTCCGCGCGCGGGCTTGCGCATCCGCGTACGCGTCCGCGCGCTCGATCTGCTGCTGCGTCAAGATGACTTGTCGCCCGCCCTCCGCGGCCAGCTCCTTCAGGAAGGGCAGCAGCGCCGCGCCCGACTTCCCGAACAGCGCCATCGCCACCGCGGTCTTGCTCGCCCCGTCCTCAAATCCCGCAAGTGCTTTGGCCACTTCCTCCATCTGGGTCGCGGGGTCCAGCTTCTTGAAATCTTGGATGTTGAGGCCAAGCGCCTCCAGCGCCGCGCCCGCGTCCTTCGTTTCGTCCTCGACCGAGACCAGTCCCTTGGTGAGCTTGTTCATCCCACCGGCGACCGTCTCCATCGACACGCCCGCGGTCCCGGCCGCGACCGCAAAGGATGCAAGTGCCTCCGCATTCGCGCCGGTCGTTTCCTCCAAGTCCTTGAACGCGCCGACATCGGAAGCCATCTTGCTGATGGCCGCGAATGCGCCAGCCGCGGCGACGCCCAGCGTAACGAACGCGGCGCCAGCCGCCTTGACGCCATCGGCAATCGCGCGGTCAACCTTCTGCGCGAACTTCTTTGCCTCATATTCGGACTTGGTCAGCCCGGTCGTGAACTCGGCCGCGTCCAGTCCGAGGGTGACGATGAGACTTCCGAGAGAGCCGGCCATCGCTACTCCTTCTTCTTACGGAACGGCTGGTTGCGCTTCTGTCCGAGCACGCGCACGCGTGCGCCCGCGAGCGCGCCAATGGTCGCCGCGCCCTTGCCATCGTCCACTTCGACCGGAGCGCTGGTCGACGTGGTGTGCCCGATCACAAAGTCCAGCAGCCCCATTGAATCGTCGCTCCGATTCATGAACGCCAACAACGCGACTTGCAGCTGCAACCGCTCATGCGGGAACTGCCGTTGCTTGGCGTACCGCCGCCAGCTTGCCAGCTCGCGCGCGGACATTCGCAACGACAGCTCCCGCACAGTCATCCCCAGCGCGAGCGCGAGGTCATGCAGGAAGACCTCGCGCGGCGTCAGTTTCCCGCTTCGCCCTCCGACGCGCTGATGATCTTGGACAGCAGCTTCCACGGTTGCTTCGCGAGGAGCGCCACATCATCGACATCGTCGGGGTTGAACAGGCGATTGCCATTCTCGTCGCAGAGGATGCGCGCGACCCCGCGGGCGATGCGCTGCTTGTCCTGCTTGTCCGCGGTGTCGCGCGTCTGCTCCTCCACTTCGGCGACGGTCACGTCGCGCACGTAGATGGTCCCCCATTTCGGAACCTCGACCTTGCGCGGTGCTTCCGTCGCGGTCAGGCGCATGGCTTCGATCAGCTCCTCCCGGTTCATGATCGCCCCCTTACGCCGGCAGCACGAAGACTTCGCCGGTCAGCTTGACGCTGGCCGACGCCGTCCACACGCCGTTGACCGCACCTTGGAACGAGGTCGCCGTCACGGTGCCGATCATGATCACGGTGCCGCCGGTGCCGGGGAACGTGATCTTGAACGCGAGCTGATCGCCGCTCAGCTTCGCCGCACGCAGCGCCGCCTGCACCGTCTCGTTGCCGGCCCAGTTGAAGTCGAGCTGCAGCGTGCCCGAATCGGACAGCCCCTGCTCGAACTCCTTCGCCGTCGAGCAGATCGTCGTGACCTCGATGGTGTCCGCGCCGGCGTCCTGCTGGTTCGCGCCGGTCAGTTCGCAGAAGGTCGAGAAGGTCACGCGCTGCGCATACGGGTTCGGCGAGCCGGCCGCGAAGGCTGTGTAGCCGGTCGAGTCCACGCCCGACAGCTCGTAGGTCGTGCTCGCGTTGTCGACCACGTACAGGTTGCCGTCGAGTTCGGTCATGCCGCCGTCGGCGGGGATCGTCATCTTGACGACATCGCCATCCACGTTGCCGTGGCCGGCCGACGTGACGACCGCCGGGTCCGCTTGCGTGATGGCGGTGATCGGCTGCGCGCTGCCGAGCGCCGTCTGCACCTTGAACGTGGAGCCGTTGAACTTGTAACGCTTGCCTTTGGACATGGTGGCTTTCCTTTACGGTTGATGTTGCGTGGTCTTGCTGCGGGGGTTGCCGTTGGGTATTGCTAGGGTGATCCTCCACCGCTCGACGCCGAGAACAGGTAGTCGAGCACGATGCGATGCGTCTTGGTTTCGTTGTCGTAGAGTTGATACGAGGCTTGCCGCACTGCCGGCGGATCGAGCCCCATCATGGCGTTGATGACTTGGTCGCGCAGCGTCACGACCGCGCCGTGCGTCTTCGCCACGAGGTCAATCTGCACCAGCGTGTCGTCCGTTTCAGCGGTGCCCGTTCCATCGATATCCACCACGCTGTCGCTGCTGATGATCGTGTAGCGGATCGCCGGCCAAGTGGGCAAGCGACCATCCGGCGGCTGCTCGAACGTCGTCGGGTAGCAGCGATCATTGACCAGCCCGCGCAGCGCATTGAACACCACTGCTTCGATCATCACCGCTTCCTCGGGTTAGTGGTCGGGTTCAGCTTGCGCGCGATCTCGTCCAGCTTTTGCGCAAGCCGTTTCCGCATCGCTTCCGCCGCGCGCTCTTTCGACGAGTGGAACGCCTTGCGCAAGAACGGTTTGCCCGCTGGATCGCGCACCGTCCCGAACTCCAGAAATCTCCAGTAGAACTCGGGCGGGTCCTCCATGTACTCCTTGCCTGCGCGACCAAGCCGCACGTTCCGCTTGTTGTTGGCGTAGCGCCCGGTCTTGTTCTTGAACACGCCGACCTGACGGACCTCGTAATCCTGCTTCGATTCGCGAGAGGAGCGACGCTGCTTGATCGCTGCGCGCAGGTCGCCCGATTGATCCTTGAACGCGGTGGTCTTCTTGGCTTCCTTGACCACGACCAGCGCGCCCGCCGCGCACGCAGCGCCGAGCGCCTTCTTGCGCATTTCGCTGCTGAGCTTTTCGACCTGCTTCTTCAGCTCGGCCAGCCCCTCGACTTTCATGCGCACACCGACCGATGAGTATCCGTGCTTGGCCATTGCTCAACCCTCACTCGCCCCGGACTTGCACATCAGCTCCAGCGTGCGCCGCTTCATCTGCACTTCAGTCACGCTGACGATGTCGTAGTAGACATCGATGCGGCCGTCGGCCAGCAAATGCGCGGCGCGGCTCTTGGCGCCGAGGTTCGCCAACGCTGGCGCCCACCGGATGATGATGCGCGTGTCGCATTCCGCGAGCGGCGTGTTTGCCGCGGCCATGATCTCGCGCCCCTTCATCGGCAGGACGTTCGCCCAGACTACCGCGAGCGTGGACCACGAGCGCACAGGCTCGCCCGTCGTCTGATCCTGCGTGTCAATCGCAGACTGGAGCGTGATGCGGTGGCGCAGGCTTCCGGCTAACATGATCAGGCGAACCCGTTGCGAACGCGATAGCGCTCGGTGAGCGCGGTGATGCCGATGGGATTCGGATTGGGCAGCGTGCCGCCACCCTCACCCCGCACCGTCTCCTCACGATTCTCGTACAGATGTCCAACCATCAGCAGGATCGCCGCGCGCAACGCGTAAGGCAGCACCGCCACCGACGGCGACCCGCCGACCGCATCGTAGCCGGCGGTGAAGCGGATGCGGACCGCGCCCGCTTGGTCACGGACCGCCGGCCACAGCGTCGTGCCGTACGCCGGGTAAAGGGTCGGCATCGCGTCCGAATCGTCCAGCAGCATGTCGCCATCCGCGAGCGTCTGCGTCGCGCCAGCACTGTCCACGTAGGTCACGCTGACCAACCCGCGGACCGGCGCGGTGCGCAATGCGATCCCGGTGTCGCCGTCGTAACGGCACAGCCCGGAGAACGAGCGCCCCGCGAGTTCGAGCGTCTGCGGGCACAACGTCAACCCGGTCAGATGTTCGACATACTCGCGCGCAGCCACAATCATCGCCGAGAGCAGCGACGCCTCCGGGTATTCGGCCGGGCTGCCGTAGGCGTCGATCCGCAGGTGCTCGGCCGCTTCGTCGACGGTTACCGGCTCAACGGTCGCAGGCACCACCACGCGCAGCGACGCGCGCTCGCGCAGCTCACGCTGCCACAGATACAACGGCGTGTTGAACACGCCTGCCACAGTATCGGTCATGCGTCGTGCTCCTTCGCGGCTCGGTTCCAAATATCAGCGTGCGGACACTCGACCAGCAACTCGGGGGTGCCGAGGGTGTAGTGCGCAATCGCTGGGCGCGCCGGCATCGGCTGCATTCCGACCAGCCAGTTCCACTCCGCGGGCAGCGCACCGATCTCATCGTCGTGGAGCCAGCCGAAAGCGTGCAGGTCGCGACCCGGCCATGCGTTGAGCATCGTCAGATTCAACCGCTTGTTCGCGGGATGGTCGCAGTTCCACAGCGTCACCGACGACCACAGCTTGCGCGGATACGAGGTCTGCGCTTGCGCATCCATTTTCGTGCCGTTCACGTTGCCGACTTCGTGCTTGACCACCATCACGGCGTAGCGCGGGTCCGCTAGCGCGAGCAAATGGTGCGCGTATTGGATGAAGACCATGTCGCAATCCGTGAACAGCGCCCAGCCGGTGTGAGCCAGCAGCGGGGTCGCGAATCGCGCCACGGCAAACGCGGTGGCCTGCGGTGCGTTGCTGTTCAGGTCCCACGTCTGCCCGCGCCGATCCGTCGGTCGTGTCAGGATGCCGGAGGTGCGCAGCACGTCCTCGCGTAGCGCCTGCGGGCTGAAGCCGCGCGCCGCCGCCGTGCGCATCGCCACTTTGAACGAGCGCCGCTCGCGTTCCTCGTAGCCGATGTAAGTGCGCAGCATCATTGCTCGCCCGCGTAGAAATAGGGAACCCGATCCTTGCCGTAGACCCGGCGGCAGCACGCATCCGACCCGCGCGCGTGGGTCGCACCCGTGCGACCATACCACCGCGCCTCGCGCACCTTGATCTCGCCGCGGCACGACGCGCAGCGTGCCGCGCCCGGTCCGCCGTGCAAAGCGCGCGCTTCGAGTTCGTCTGCGGTTGCGGTCACGCCGGCACCATCACGTAGTCGCCGCTCATCTTCTCCACGCACTTGTAGCCGAACTGCTTGATCAGCCACTCGATCGCGCCAAGCTCTGGCAAGCCGAACCGCTGCGCACGTCCCGGCTTCTGCTCGACGCAGATCACCGGGAGGTCGCGCGCGATGGTCTGCGCTCCGCCCTTCAGCGCGAACAGCTCGTAGCCTTCGCAGTCCAGCTTGATGAAGTCCACGTCTGGGATATCGAAGCTGTCGAGGATGCGCAGCGGGATATCCCCTTCCACCCCGACGGCCACGCGCGAATCGCCGGATGATGTGGGCAGGGTCTCGATCTGCACCGCGCCCTCATGGTCGCCGAGCGCACACTCGTGCAGGTAGAGGTCGTGTCCACTGCTCATCCCGCCCATGTTCATCTGCCAGCAGGCGCGGTGCTCGGCGAGCGGCTCGAACGCGTGCACGCAGCGGAAGCGCAGCAGCAGTTGCATCGACCACAACCCAACGTGCGCCCCGACATCGACCGCCGTACGGAAGCTGCGGCAATGCGCGACCGCCGCGCGCAGCTTCTTGATCTGGTAGGTGCCGCGCCCGCCCACGATCTCGCCGTTCTTGGTCATCCAGTCGAGCAGGTGCTGCTCGTGATCGGGAAACCACACCCCTTGGTGTTGCTTCATTTCGCCAGCTCCTCCGTGATTGCCAGCACCACTTGATCCACCGTGATCGCTTCCATTGAGGCGCGACAAGACGCACACGGCCGGCGCGATCCGCAGACCGCATTGGTCTGCCTGATATTACGCTGTCCAGCGTATCCCGTAAATGCAGGCGAAATGAACTCCGACCACAAGACGACGGCCGGCGTGCCAAGAGCAGCGGCCGCATGATGCAACGCGCCCTCGGTCCCCACAAATAGCCGCGCGCTCGCGAGCACAGCAAAGGCTTCGCGCACCGTGGTCGGAATGAACCGGACTCCATTCAGCCGGCGCGATTCGCTGGTGCCGACTTGTACCCAATTGAGATCGAGCGCAGACACGACCGCCTGCCAGCGCTCGAACGGCCACGCCTTGTTGCCATCTTGCACTTTGGTGTTGGGTTCCACGACGACTGTCCCTGCGCCGACGACCGCGCCACGCGCGTGCTCCTCGTGCGTCAGATAAAGCTCGCCGGGCTTGATGTCCCATTGCTGCCAATACCAATGCGTGTCAGTCTTGGCGCGGATATACGGGCGCGCGCCTCCGGCATTGACCAACCGCACGACGCTCGCTGACTCTGCCGGCGAAATGCTGCCGGGTGCGACGATGCGCGGGTTGTGGTCGAAGGCTTCCGACCAGCGCAAGCGTCCCATGCGATCCACCACGGCAACGCGCTTCCCGGTGCGCTCGTTCAGCTCTCGCACCTGCGCCGTCGCCATGATCCAGTCGCCGAGTCCCATGATCACCCCGCGTAAGCCACGCACTCTTCGCACGGCGTGCCGGTCACGTCCTTGCGCAGATGCGCCCGCCGCAACGCAATGAACTCCGGGCTATTCCACGCTTCCACGAACGACTGCCGCTTCAGATCGCCCATGCGCCACCGGCCGTCAGCATCGAAGCAGCACGCCGACAGATAGCCGTCTGCCGTGACGTGCCCCTCCGTGAAAGCCGACCAGCACGGCAGCGGCTCACGCAGCGCACCCAGTCGTCCTTGGTTGCCGGCAGTCGGCCGATAACCAAGCTCCTGCTCGCGCTGCGTGGCAAGGCTGCCCATCGAGTACAGCGGTAACCAATAGTGCTGGTCCACGTATGGGCGCACGCGCTCGCTCAACAAGGCTTCCATCGCGAGTTGCTGCTCACCGTCGTACTGGATGCTGCTCGCGTAGATGCCGCAGTCGTACCGGCAGGAATCGCGCAGCTGTCGCGCAAGCTTAATCGCATTCAGCGCGTCCTCGTACAGCGAGGGCTTGACGCCCATGACCTCCGCGAACTGCTCCGGCGTCGCGGCATTCACACTGAACTTGAGCGAGTCAAGTCCAGCCTCGAACACGTCCTGCAGAATCTCGGTCGTACACAGGCTCCCGTTAGTGGTGAGGAACACGTAAGGGAAGGCGAGCTTGCGCTTGCACCAGCGGATTGCGCGGGCCAGCAGGTCGGGCGCCATGAACGATTCGCCGAGGTAGAATACGCCGATCTCTTCGACGCCTGCCGCGCGCATCTGCTCGGTCATGTGCATGAACAGCCCGAAGTCCATGTCGCCCTTCGGCTGTTCCTTGCGCGTACGCAGCGCACAGAACCCGCAGCGGTAATTGCAGCGCCCGGTCAGCTCGATCTTCACCGACTTGGGCGCGGGCAACACTTCCTTGAACCGGTCCTGCTTAACCAGCGTAATCGCATCGATGCGTTGCGTGATGGACATTACGCTGTCTCCTCCAGTGAAAGCATTCCGCGGTACGAGCACTTCGCGGCGTACACCCCGAACAGCGTGTGCCACCACTCGATTGGGCGAACTGTGACGTGCAAATTCGTGACCCCGTCGGGGAAAAACTTCTTGGCAGGGCGGCAGCAGATCGACGCCCACAGGAACAACCGGCTGTGGGTCATCATGTAAATGATCGCGTCCTCCAGTTCATACTCCGGGATGTGCTCCATCACGTCAGAGCAGATGATGCCGTCGAACATTTCGTCGGGCCTCTGCGCCAGCGAGGGGATCGCCGGATCGTACAGACGAGGCTTCGGAATTTTCCAGCGCTGGTGCAGCAAGTGCGGCTCCTCGTATGCGACACCCGCGCCCGACCCGTAGTCGAGCAGCGTCACCGCGCCGCTGCGCTTGACCATCCCCTGCACGCTGCGCGAGTGAATCAACAGCGACAGCCCGCGGAAGTTCTCACCACCCGCGCTCATTTGCCGGTACGCCTCGACAAGATCACCTTCGCGCATAGTAGCCGATCCATTCGTCGTAGGTGCCGTGGACCACATCGATCAACGATAGCCCTACTGAGGCCATCGCCGCGCCAATGTCGTGTGGGACGTAGCCGGAGCGCTCGTCACGGATGACCTCACCGGTTGCCGGCAGACGCACGACGCACAGCGACTTCGCCACCGCGCCGTAGCGCTTCGCAGCCGCAGTCGGATCCTTGAGCTTGTGCAAAATCGCGAGCAACAGCACCACATCGAAGCCGCCGTGCGGGGAGTAATCCGTCGGGTCCCAGTAGTTCGCGTCGGTGTTCAGCAGCGTCAGGCGCAGATCTTCCTGCGCACGCAGCCGCTCGGCCACTTGCAGGTGGTCCGCGATCTTCTCGACGCCAACCGCTTCGCGCGCGCCGCGACGCAAGAACTCCATCGTAATCAGCGCTTCGGCGCAACCCACGTCGAGCACGACGCCACCGCGCGCGTAGTCGAACGCAGCGTCGAGTCCGAGCAATTGCTGCTCCAGCGTGCGGTCGCCGCCGCGCCCCGGAGTTGCAAACCAACCCTTGCTCACAACGCCTCCTTCTGTTGCAGGTCGGCCCAACACTGGCCGTATTTCATCTCCTCCAGTGTCCACTGGTTGTCAGCCAGCACGCCCGCCCACTCACGACGCGAGCGCTCCTCCCAGTGGACCAGTGCTGGGCGCTCGTCTTCATCGATGAAGCTGGACAGCGGGTAGGCCGCGCTTTCAGGAGCGCAGAAGACCGGCACGCCGGACAACAGGGCGGTCACAGCTGCGGCCGAAGAATGCGTGACGAGTGCCCACGCCCCGACCAGATCGTCCGGCAGCGAGCGTGCGAGCTTCGCCTTGTCCGGCTCCCAGTGACGAACGCGCTGCGGATGTTCCGGGGCGAACGAGCGAAAGTGCGCCTGCGCATCACGCAGCCATGCGCTCGGCTCGGCACCGTAGTCCGCGATGGCGCGCATGAACCAGTCCGATTGCGGGCACAGCACGATGTGCCCATTCGGCTCGTGCCGCGTCAACTCAACGGGGATGTTCAGCGCGGCAAACCGCTCCCCGGTCGACCGCCCTTCGCCGGAATGTTGGATGCGGTTCTTGGTCACGCGGAAGTAAGTCTGCCGCGTCGCATCGAAGTAGCTGTTGTCGCAGTAGTAGAAGTCGCGCCCTTCGCGCCGCACTTGCTCCCAGATGTGGACGTTCGACGCATCAACACCGTAGAAGAAGGCAGGGGCGTCTCCGTCCAATTGCGCAGCCTTGTGCGCGACGACCCCGCCGCAACCGGCGACGAATGCACGGCAGATGTCGAGGGACTTCGCTTTGCCAGCGACCGGATACGCGATCACCATTTGATCGCTCCCGTGCGCGCGGCGTCGCGAAACAGCGCGAACGGCTCCCCGCTCGCAAGCTCGTCCACGGTCCATTGCGCCCACGCCATGTCCTCGAGTGCCTGCTGCCGTGCGCCGTCGTTGCGGAGCACGCCTTGATCGCCGCCCCGCGCAGGCACCAGACGATGCGCGGCGTGCTCGCAAATCCAATGCGGTGCGTCGAACAGGACCGGGATGCCGCGCACCAGCGCCTTGACGCCCGATGTAGATGACCAGACCACGCACAACTTGGCGTTCGCGAGGTCTTGCTCCAGCGTCGGCGCGCGCGGGTCAGGCTTATTGCCGGGGTGCAATCGCACTCGCGCCGGCTGTGGGCTTCGCGCAGCCGCACCCACGTGCCAGTTCGGCGGCGACGCCATCGAGCGCGAACCAATGCCGCGCTGCCCGCACACCAGTGAGTAGCCGTCCGGCCGCGAGACCCACGGTGCCAGCGTCACGTTCAACGCGGCAAAGCGTTCTGGTCCGTTGCGCGGCCACCACCCGCTGCCGTTGTGTCCGTGAGCCGCAAGGGCGTAACGCTGCCGCCCTTGATCGTCGCCGCCAAGGTAGCCGTTCTCAGCAACGAGTACCGTGCCGCCGCGCGCTTCCCACGCGTCCGCCATCTGTTCATTTGCACCATAGCGGTTCCAGATCACGAGGAGGTCGTCAGCATTGCGCGCGTTGCCGTGGCTCGCGAGCGTGTACCCGGCGCGCTCCAGCCCGCGCACGAACGCATCGCGCCGGTAGTGCGGCTGGTCGCGGATGAGACACAGCGCGATCACGCGTCGCTCCCGAGCGCGGCCGCGAGGTCGGCGCGCGGAAAGGTCGATTCCGGTACCGCAGTGTCGGGCGAGCAGTTGACGACGCGCACGCCTTCGTCGCGAAGGTCGCGCGCGAGCGCGGTGAAGTGCTCGATCCAGCGCGCGTGCGGCAGGGTGCTCTTGAGTCCTGACGGATGATCGCCGTGCCAGTGGGTGCCCTTGCAGTCGTAGCCGAGCAGCACGAAGTCGCGCACACCCGCGAGGAATGCGAGGTTGATCGCTTGGAAGCCGGACGACATCCCTTGGTGAATCAACCCCGGCTTGCGCGACAGCCCGCGCGCACCGGCGCTCGCGATGTGGCCCAACCCGTACTTCTGCGCGGCCGGTTTGTCCTGCGTGAACAGCAGCGTCTCCGCGGAAACCGTGGCGATGACTTCCTCGTAATAGGCGTCCCACCATTTCGTATCGCACGCGTAGAGCATGGTCGCTGCCGACGCGCGGCGGAAGCTGGTATTGATGGCGATGACCACGTTCTGTGGACCGCGGAGTTGCCATGCTGCGACCCGCGCGCACTGCTCCTCGGTCAAGCTCGGGCCGCCAGCGATGATGACGACCCGCGCGCCGGCCCAGTTCGGGAGCGTCGTGCGCGAGAACTTGGGACGCGGCGCGGGCGGATCGTCGGCGACCATCACCGCTTCGGCCGGGCGCGCGAACCCGGTGCGAATCAGCGTCGCGCGCTGCTCCGCGTCGGGTTCGTGGAACTGTTGCCCCGGTGTGATCGAGATCGGACCGGGGATGTGCTGCAGTGCGACCAGTAGCATTGCTCCTCCCAGAGCACGTAGTTACTTCAATGACACGCGCGGCGGACCGCGCTGCGAGTCTGCATCCTTTCCATTGCGCCCCTTACGCGCCGCGAGTTTCCATGCGTCGCTGGTGCCGGGTCGCGCGCCCTTGCTTGATTGTACGGCGACCCAGGTCTGATTGTCGTCGGTGACGTTGTCACCGATGTCGTACTCCTGCGTCTCCGAGTACACGCCACGGTAGATCATCGACGCCAGCTTGAACCCGTGCCGCTGCTCCGCGCCGCTCGACAGTTGAACCTTCAGCGAGAAGCTGCGCTCGTCGTGCTGCATGATCTCGACGCCCGCGATGCCGTCAACCATCGGTACCCACCCGGCCGCGACCGGGCCTTGTTCGCCCATTGCATCCGTATCGCGTGACGCCCGCCACAGACCACCGGCGTGACGTGCCCACGTCCCGAGCGGATAGCGACGATCTGGTTGGATGTGCGCGAGGATCACGAGTTCCGCCGCGTCCTTGCCCGCCGCGCCGTCGCGTCCATCCCGTCCATCGCGACCGTCGGCCGGCATCGGGATCGCATCGACAGCGGTCTTGACCAGCGCAGAAATCTCCTCTGCGGTCGGCGTCCGGCCGTCGACACCGTCGCGTCCGTCTTTGCCATGCACCGGCTCCGGCACCACGATCTCGATACGCTTGACTTCTTCCTCGACCAGCGCGGCGAGGAAGGCTTTGTGCTGCTCGCCACGCAGCGCTGAATCGACCTCCAGCGCGACGAGGGCTCGCGCTTCTTCGGGCGGAAGGAACCCGCCCTGCTCGCCTTGCGGACCCGGCTCGCCACGCTCGCCCTTCTCGCCGCGCTCGCCCTGTGGTCCACGTTCGCCGGGGTCACCCTTCTCACCCCAAACGCCGGGGTCACCCTTCTCGCCGCGCTCACCTTGCGGACCCGGCTCACCCTTCTCGCCGCGCTCGCCGGGGTCACCCTTCTCGCCGCGCTCGCCGGTGTCGCCGGGGTCACCCTTCTCGCCGCGCTCACCCGGAGCACCATCCTTGCCGTTCAGCGGCAGCGGTCGCTGCTCCAGCGCAACGACGCGCGCAGTGAGTCCGTCGAGCACGCTGCCGACGTACACCTTAACCGCAGCGACGATCTGCGAAGCGTACGCGTCGAGGAGGTCTTTAGTCATTTCAACAATCCTTGTGTCAGCATGGAGCCAACGAGGAAAATGAACAGCTCGTCGTCCTCCAGTCGCAGCCGTTGCAACGACACCGGCAATACGATCCGATAGCCGGGGCCAGACGTGACGAACAACGGAGGCTCAACCGGAGGCTCAGTCGGTGAGCCAATCGGCGACCCGCCCCCTTCGACAAGCAAGCCCCACCAAGCACTCGCAAAGTGCGCAGAACCAGCCCAAGGAGAACGAAACCACGCCACACGTTAGCTCCCGTCCAAGGTGGTCCCGCTGCGTTCGCCCGCAGTGTTGGCTGTTCCCGTAATTCGCGTGATCGTTCCGTCCACGCTCTTGAACGCGATGGTGTAGGTGCCGTTGCCGTTGTCGGTGACCTCGCAGTCACCCGCCACGCCAGACAAAATCACGCGCAGAATCTCCGCCGCGGTCATGCCCGACTCCAACACTTCCGTCCACGGATTGCTCGCGCTGCCAGCGTCGTTGAGCTTCTCGCCCATCGTGCCGGCATCGTTGTTGCTGGCAGCCAGCGCTGACCACACTGCCTGTCCCACGTTCGCCGTGGTCAGCCCGGTGCCGGTCACCACGATGTCGAGTTCCATGTTGCCGTAAGCCGAGATCGTCGCATCCAGGTCCCCGGCACCGAGCATGTCCACTACCATGTCGGCGATGCCGTGCATCGCGGCGGCCATGTCGCCAGCGCCGGTGAAGTCCACCGACGCATTGAGCAGCCCGGTGATCGTCGCGGTCATGCTGCCGCCGCCGGTCATCGCGCACAGCATCGACACGATCAGCCCCGCCGTCGCGGCGAAGTCACCTGCGCCCGTGAAGTCAATCGTCATCGGATAGGTCGGAATCAGATCAGCCGACAAATCGCCGTCGCCCCATACACGCATCGACATCCCGCCGCCGGTACGAGGCAACATCCACGATTGCGGATGCAGGTTCCCATTCGGCAGCGCCACGTCGCGCGTCGTGTGGACGTTCCAGTTGTGCAGTCGCCCCGGCAGATAGCCGTTGCGCAGCGCCGGCCCGCCGCTGTAGATCGACACCAGCGCGCCGCTACGATGTCGGAACGGCGAATGCCCGTTCCGGTAACCATTGCAGATCAGCCCCATGCGTGTGCCGACTCCACCAGCAATGGCGCGTTCGCGGTGGTCGCGCCGGTGTTCATCAGCATCCACTGGATGCACGCGCCGTCCGGGATGCGCGCCATGTTGGGCAGCATGTTCAGGAACTCGGCGACGTTGTGAATGCCGCTCGCCGGGATCGGGATCCCCCACAGTGGCTTGACCAAATGCAGCACCATTTGGCCAGAGCCGGTGTACGCCGTGCCGCCTGTCCACGTAAAGTTTTCGATGTCCTTGATCCCGGTGTCGCCAGCCGCCAGCGGGATGAAGGGCGCGTAGCGGGTGGCCGCGCCCCCGGAGTGCGGCACGGCGCCGATGACCGGGGTCGCCGCCATGCCGACCGTGACCGGACAAACTCGCCCCGTCGTGCCAGCGACGTTCGTGTAGGTGAACACGGTCATGTTCGGGCCACCGGCAGTCGGCGCCACTTCGGTCGAGAAGAATGCGCGCAACCCGACGCCGTTCGGGTAGCGGTCCACCTTCGCGCTCGTGTTACTGATCGGCGTCATGGTGATCACGCGCGAACCGGTGCCGGTCACGTCCGTGCTGGTGATCGGAACGTAGCCGACCTGATCGACCGCCAGCAGGAACCACGGTGCGCCTGCCGCAGCGACGATGTTCGCCCCGGCATAGAGGAAGTGCTTGGTGTCTGGCGAGACGTCGCCACCGTGCTGCCACGCACCATCGGCCCAAGTGTCGTCCGTCGGCACGAAGGTCAGCGAGGTGCCGGGGTAGGCCGACGCCGGCTCCGAGCCAGCGAACACGCCGAGGTTCGTCCAGAACGCGGCCACCTGCGCCGTGCTGATCGTCTTGTTCCGGATGTCGTACTGGAACTTGCCGTTGTTCGTGACTTCGTCCAGCAGGTTGTCTTGTGAGGCAAAGCCCATGTCATGCGCTCCAGAATGATTCGATCATGCCGACCAGCGGCGCGGAAGCAAGCGAACCCGCCACACCGCGCCCGATCCAGCCGAGGAATGCCCCTGCCTTGATCTCCGGCGCGCCGGCGCGCATGCGCACGCGCTCGATCTCCGCCGCATCACCGTAGCTCTCGGTCGGCGACGACGTCGGGCGCCGGCACTCCTCGCGCGCGTAGGACATTTCATGCGGCTTGACGAGCACGATGGCGGCCAGGCCGCCGTTCGCCACAGCCACTGTGGCACCCACGATGCTCTTGATGCCGCGCACGCCAGCGTTGATCGGCACGAAGGGACTGAGTCCAGCCGCCGCCGCGACCGCCGTCACCAGCGCCCCCGACGGCTGGGCGGCGGCGCAGAAGATCGTCGATGTCGTGCGCTCGACGTCCTGGTCGTCGATGTACTTCAACGTCAGCGAGCCGCCGCCCACTGTCGGCGCCTGCGCCACGATCATCGCCTGGACGCCGACCCCGTCCGTATAGCGCGGCAGCGTCACGGTGTTGTCCATGACCTGTTCCTCGCCCGCGGCGTCGAGGTCGATGAACGGGTAGTACAGCAGGTAATCCAGCAGCATCAGCGGCTGGTTCTGGTTCGTGGTGCCGGTCACGGACGCTGCCGCCGACATGACGATGGTCCGCTTCAAGTACCGCGCGGTGTTCTGCTCCGGGATGTAGATACCCTCGCGCCCTTCCAGCGTCGCGGCGACCAGCGGCGCGGAGGCGTAGTAGTTTGGCACCGGCACGCCTGACGCCGTCGAGTAGTCGAACCACTGCCCGGCAATGGTCGCGGTCGACGGCGGCACCTTCCGGAAGAAGGACAGCCAGGAACGGCCATCGGCTTCCGAATCAGCCCACGCGCGGACGGTTTGGAACCCCACGTCAGATGCTCCGTCCCGTCAACGCCGACAGCAACTGCCGCACTGTCAGCTTGATCCTTCGTTGCGTGCGCGTTGCGATGTTCACGTCGCCCTTGCCGTACAGCGTGACCTTCCGATTGGCGTAGATCACGGCGTCCGTATGCGTGCACCGGAACCGCTTGAGCGGCTCCAGCCCTTCGCCCTGCGGCGTGACCTTGACCGGCTGGCCGCAGACGGAACACTCGTACAGCGGAGGGAACTTGTCGCGCAGCATCACATGCCCACCTTCAGTGTTCCGACATCCGCCGCAGTGATCGTCTCGACGACCGACAATTCCTTGAGCCGCGCCGAGCACTCCTCGATCACCGCTTCCAAGCCTTGACGCTCGGAATCAGGTTCGAGTTTTTGCAGCGGTCGCAAGGCGGCCAGCGCCGTCTGCGTCTGCTGCTTCAGGTAGTGAGCAGAAACCCCGGTAAAGTCACGCATGTCATCCTCCCAGATGCGCGTCGGGTTACGGCGTCGCCGGCAGTTGATCGTCCGCCGCGGCTTCGGCCTCGGTCAGCGAGTCCAGCACGGTCTGCGCTTTCGCGGCGAGCGTATCGATGTCCGCTTGGATGTCGGTGCTGTTCTTCAGGTCGATCACCGCCTGCGCGAGACCGGCCAGCGTGGCGTTCGTCTCCGTGACCTTGGTCGACAGCGCGTCGATCTTGGCGTTCAGTTGCGTGAGGTCGTTCATGATGCGTTCTCCTAACAGAAAAAACTCAGGTGGAAGGACCAGATGAAACTCGAACAGCGCCACGGTGTCACGTCTCGGTCACCGTCACCGCACCGATGGCGAAGCGCGGCTGGATTTGGTTGGAGACGGCGATGCTTGCATTCAGATCGCCGTAGTGGAAAATCTCCGCCGCGCCCCCACCGGTCTTGCCGAGCGCAGCACTGGTGATCGTATTGCCGGATGCGCCGCACTGCGCGAACTCGATGGCAGCGGCATTGTCGATGGCGCCGCCAGATGCCGCGCTCCAACCCGACCCGGAACGTGGGATCGTTTCGATGCGCGTATAGTTCGTGTACGTCGCCTCGTTGCTCGCCATCGTGGACGAGGCCGAATAGCTCGCGGTCGCGAGCGCCATTGCGATGGCAGTGAGCGGCGACGCAGCAGCGTTGTCGGCGACATTGGCAACGGCCGTCGCGCGATACCAGAGGTTCAGCACGGCGTTGCACATTGCGGTTGACTTCGGCATTTGGTTGCTCCTCGCGCTAGACCATGGGAATAACAGCGACTTCGATGATCAGATTGTCCTTGTCCCGCGTCGGAATCATGCGCCAGCCTTTGAGACTTGCCGACGCATCCTTGCCGTCACGACCATCGCGCCCCGGCGGGCCTTGTTCGCCCTGCGGACCACGTTCACCCTGCGGACCCTGCGGACCCTGCTCGCCTTGCGGGCCACGTTCGCCCTGCGGTCCGACCGCACCTTCCAGCCCACGTTCGCCCTGCGGACCAATAACGCCGTCGCTGCCGCGCTCGCCCTGTGGACCTTGCGGGCCACGCGGGCCACGTTCACCCTGTGGACCTTGCGGACCGTCGCGTCCATCACGTCCGCGCAGCGTCGAAGTCATGTGCAAGCTCCGTGAACTTCGCGATCAGTGCTTCGGTCAGTCCGCGCGCCGCTTCCTCGGCAGCGTCTTCCTCCTCGTCTGTGGGGTCGTCTTCTGGCTCGGGTGGTTCGTCTTTGGGCGCAGGCGGCACGGCCAACGGATTCGTCGCGTCGCGCGCAGCGAGCGCAGCGAGTGAGTAGTTCTGTACCTGCAGGTACGGGGTGTCGCCGCCCGCGACCGGCGGCAGGTTCTCCCGCAGCCGCGCCTCGTTCGGCGCGAGCACGCCCGCGCCGACCTGCTTCTGCGCCACGTCGGCGCGCGTCGCCGGGTCCATGCGCAGCAGGCTGTCAAGATCAAACTCGACTCCGTAGACGCGCTCGCGCACCACGAGCAGGCCGAGCCCTTCGTCCAGCAGGTTCTCGATGGCTTCGATGTGCGTCTGCAACGTCTGCGCGTAGTAGTCCTGGTTCATCGCGGCGACGTTGTTGAAGGTCGGGTTCGCGCCGCTCGCGACCTTGTGCAGCGGAACGCGAAAGCAGCGCGCCACGTCCTCGACCGTCCAGCGCAGCTGCTCGATCAACTGCGCGTCGTTGGCCGGGATCATCATCGGCTCGTACTTCAGCCCATCGCCTGAGACAAAGATGCGCCCGAGGTTGCCGCCGCTGAAGTTCTTCTCGAACTCCTGCTTCAGCCGTGCCGCCGTCTCGTCCTTGATCGTCGTCGGCGAGGTCAGCTGCCCGGACGGTCGCGACATGTTCTCAAAGAACGTCGCGCTGTTGTTCTGGATGCGGATGCCCTGCGTCGCCGTCGCGCCGCACGCAAAGATCGGCGACACGCCGACCAGCGGATGAAAGAGAGTGAGCCCGCGATCATGAATGATTTCGCTCGCCGGAATGGCTGGCTCATCCACGATCAGTTTCGACAGCGGGTCGCGGCGCAGTTGGTAGAACACATCGCCGTTATCCGCCACGAGCGGTGTCACCAATCTCGAGTCCAGCACATAGAGTTCGCGCACGATGCCGCGCGCGTCGCGCGACTTGAGCACATACACATTGCCGTACATCAGCTTCATCGTGATCCACGCGATCCAGAACTGGACGCGGGTCTGATACGGATTTGGTTTTTGCAGCACCCACGCGAACGGCGTCTGCCGCTCGACCTCGCGCCAATACCCTCCGGCGATCTGCTCCATGATGCGCGGCCGCAGCTTCGCGATGTCCTCTGCGATCAGCGCAATGCACGCGAACACCGCCGAGAATGCCAACAGATTCTCGCGCTTGTCCGGGGTGATGTTCTTCTGCCACGCGCCGGCCCACGGTTCGCGGATCGCGCTCCACATCCAGCCGCCGTAGTTGGAGTGCGCCGGCAGCAGCCCCTTGCGGAACGGCCACGTCACCTCATATCCGAACAGGTTCATTGCTTTACTCGCATGTCCCGCCGGTTGTAGCGTCCTTGCTGGACGCGGTGCGCTCGCCGTTGTTCTTCTTCTGCGTCGCGAATGAGAACAACCCGGTCGAGGTATGACCCCCGACCGGGTTGCGCGCGACGTTGCTTACGCTGCTTCACGCCGTCACGCTGGATCGGCTTACGCCGTGTGCATGTTGTCGATGTAGCCGACGCCGTACGTCCGACGCCGCGCCCAGTTGACCACGCGCTCGACCCGGATCGCCATGCTGTTGGTCTGGAACATCGAGACCAGCTGCGCGGCGGTCGGCGTCGCGGACGTGCCCGCCGGCGCGCTGTCCATTTCCAGCGACGCTTCCGTCGACACGTCCACCGCGATGGCGCCGTCGTCCGCGTAGAACACCTCGGACGGCTTGACCAGCGCGACGATGCTGCCGGCCGAGACCGAATGCGGCACCGAGTTCGACGTGATGACCGGCAGACCGAACCACATGCCGCCGTCGACGTTGATGTCCGGGTACGCGAAGTTCTCGCCGCCGGTCGTACGGATCATCGACAGCGCCAGCGCGGCGTCCGGCGTCATGATCCAGTACGAACCGCCCATCGAGATTTCGTTGGACGCGAACGTCTGCAGGAACGCCTTCACGTCGGTCTCGACGTTGGCCGCGGTGTTCCAGACCGCCGCCGCCTGCCGGATGTTGCTCGCGCCGTTCAGCACGGACGCGGGCGAGACGTTCGCCACGGCCGCGACACCGGGGTCGATGAACTGGCCGTCGAGGAAGTACACCATCTCGGCCGCGAGGTCGTCCCGCACCAGCAGTTCCGCCGACGGCGACGAGAAGCGCGCCAGCTCCTGCGTGATCACGACGATGCCTGCCGCCTTCGCGAAGCCGAGCGTGCCGTAGCTCAGGGTGAGCTTGCCGACCTTCTTCGCGGCGCCCTGTCCGACCCAGCCCACGGACGACCCGGCCGACTGCGTCGGGTAGCGCACGTTGAACGGGACCCGGCGCAGGCCAGCCATCTTGCCGATGATGGTCTGCGGGCGCAGGTATTCGACGAACTCGCTGGTGAGGTTCTCGCTGTAGACGAGCGGACCGGCCCACGCGGAGTCGGTCGTCGTACCGGCCGCGATGGCGGACTTCAGCGCCTCCGTGACTTCCGGGGTGGAGTTGTCCCACTGCGCCGCGTAGCGGATCGCTTGGTCGTAGTTGCCCTTGCTCTGCGCGATCGCCTTGACGTAGCGCGCGAGGCCGATGCCTTTCGGCAGGTTCGCGTTCGGACGCAGCACGCCCTCGCCCGCGCGCACGCGGCGCGAGGTGTCCTCGCTCATGCCGGTCTTCGGCGTGATCGGGGTCGCGGTCGCGACCACATCGCCCATCGACTTTTCGAGCGTGCGCAGCCGCTTCAGGTGGCCGTCGATCTCGTCGTTCTCCGACGCGAAGTTGTCGAACTCCTGTTGCTGCTCCTGCGACAGCGTGGCGCCCTCGGCGTCCGCCATGAGCTTCTGCATCGCCGCGGCGTTCGCGGCGCGCTTCGCCTCGAACCCTGCGATCTGTTCCTTGATGTTCACGTTCGTTGCTCCTCGTTGCGAGTGTTGCGAAACGCCCGCGACAGCGGGCAACGGTGGCACGATGCGGACCTGCTTCGCCTTGTGGCCGGACACGGCGCGGCTCAGCACTTCCTCGTCGATGCTCTTGATGGTCTGGATCGTGGCGTCGCTGTTCGCCGGGATGGTCACAGCCGACAGCTCCAGCCATTCCCACTTCGTGAACTTGAGCCCCCACGTCCCCTTGATCGGTTCCGGTTCCTCGGTCGCGCGAAAACCGATGCTCAGCCCGCGCACCAGTCCCGCCTTGATCAGCGTCCACGCGCGGTCGATCTCGGGCAACACGCCGCGCATGATCTGCGCGCGGATCGCGATGCCAGCGTCCGTGACCTTGGCGCTGATGACGTGGCCCAGCGGCTCGCGCGCGTTGTGCTGCCACAGCAGCGGCAGCGGCAGCTTGAACGTCGCGCCCTTCGGTTCCACGATGTCGCCCATGCGGTCGGTGCTCGGCGTGGACGCGATGCCCTCGATGATGCCGGCGTCGTCGTCGACCGCCTTGACCTCGAACGTGCTGTATCCGCGAATCAGCTTCATGTGCAATCCTAGAAGAAAAAGAACTTGGGTTGCGGTTCCTCGATGAGCTGCGGCACCGAGCCGATGGCCATGGTCAACGCCACCATGCCGTCGATGCGTCCGGTGGTCCGGCCCTTCACGAATTTGCGATTGCCGGCCGGGTCCATCATCACTGTCGCATTCGACGCGCACATGGTGAGCACCGGGTGATTGCCGTGCCGCAGCTTGAGGCCGAGCAGCTTCGCCTCCAGTTCGCGGATGGCCGGCGACATCGAGACGTAGCCTTGTCCGAATTCCACGAAGCGCATCAGCTCTTGTTCACTGAACCCGACCTTCTCCAACCACGGCTTCAGGAACTTCCAATTGTAGCGGTCGAACGCGATCGCCTGGACATCGTGGACATCGAAGACTTCGGTGCGCAGATAGGTCGCGATGAACTCGTACTCGATGGAGCCGCCGGGTGTGGTCAGCAGCAACCCTTGGTCGTGCCAGAGATCGTAGGGGACTCGATCGCTGCGCGCCTTCTCCGCGAGCCCCGCCTCGGGCAACCAGAAAGTCGGGCGCACGTTCCAGCCCGCGAGATCGCTGGTCGGGTCCACCAGCACGAGCGCAGTCAAATCGTTGACCGATGACAGATCGAGTCCGCCCCAGACCCGGAGCCGTCCTTGAACATCTTCCGGCTGGCGGCCGTTGTCATTCCATACGCTGCGCGCGACGAAGGGGCTGCGCGCTTCGACCCGCTGATTCAGGACGAGGTTACGATACGCCGCTTCTTTCGACGGCATCCGCTTGGCGTCGGCCGCCTGCTTGTAAACTTCTTCCTTGTTCATGAACGCATCGAAGTGCGGATTCGCCGCGCGGATCGCTTCTTCGCTGAACGGGTCCAGCTCCAGCGGTGCCGAATGCAGCACGACCTTGATGCGCGGATCGTGCCCGGCCAGCGCGTCGTCGATCAGCACCGACAGCAGGTCGTCGTCCTCTGGCGCTTGCGTGCTGATCACCAGCGACAGCGGATTCTCCTGCGCGGCGAACGCGGTCTCCAATGACTCGAACAAAAGCGAGCGCGGTCCCTTGACCTGTCCGAGTTCATCATGCACGACCAGCACCGGCGACTTGCCGAAGGAAGTCGAGACCTCGGCGCTGAGCGCTTTGTAGAAGGTGCCGATCTCCGGGCACAGCAGCTCCTTCGCCGTGTCGCGGATATTGGTTACGGCGCGCAGCCGCGGCGACAGCCGGACCACCTTGGCCGCCAGCTCGAAGAGGAGGGCCGCTTGGTCGCGCGATTGCGCAGCGGAGTAGAGCTGCGAGTTCAGTCGCGCTTCAGGACCGCACAGATGCAGCAGGAGCAGGAAGGCGCACAGCGCGGTCTTTGCATTCTTGCGACCCATCGACAGGATGAACATCCGGGTCGGGGTGTCGTAGATGGCGATGATCCACGCCTTCTGTTCGGCAGTGAGCCGCACCGGCTGCCCCGCGAACTTGCCCTCGGGAATGACGCAGTATTCTTCGATCCACTCGATGTTGCGCTGACCATCCGACTTCGCGCGCGGCGCGGCCGCCTTGGTCTTGGGAGCGCGGGGCTTCTTGCTCGGCATGGCTCAGTGATCCCACGGGCGCCGCGCCGTCGGCGCTTTGCCGCTGCGCTCGCCTTCGGCTGCGTGCCCTTCCTCCAGCACGACCCCGCTGCGCTGCGGCTTGCTGAACGTCGCGCGAAACCCGGATTGATGGGTAAGCCTCATGCTGCGCGCGAGCGACAAGAATTGTCGCGACTGCTGGCGCTGGAGCATTTGCAGGCGCGAGAGAGCGCGGGTGTGCGCCTGCTCCTCCAGATGCCCCGCGTGTTTCTTCATGTACGCGCGCGCTTGCTCCGCCAGTCGCTCAGCCATCGCGCCGGCGTGGACCAACATCCGCAACATCGGCACGTGCTCCTCGCCAAACCATGTCGCGGGTTTCGAGTAGACCGTGGTTTCCCAGAGCGCGCGCTCCTCCGGCGTGAGATCAGCAGGAGCACGCAGCCGCCGGGTCTTGTCCAATGCGCGATCGGACGTGACTCCGCCAGCATCGGCGAGGCGATCAGCGAGCGAAGGGCGTCCGCGCTGGGCCATTGGGTGAGCTTTCGGATGTAGGCATGAGGGTGGAAAAGGTGATGTTTAGCCAATCGACGA
>CAZUVD010000016.1:0-53867 GCA_964623075.1 uncultured Coxiellaceae bacterium
AGGAAAATCAAAAGCTGGATTGCTTCGTCGCTGCGCTCCTCGCAATGACGGCAGTTTGATGCAGTAAAGCCATCCGGGGTTAAAATGGCGCGCAAGGCGTATCAAATACAAAAGGAAAGGTATGAGTACTGATGCCCAACATCGATTAAATGAATTATTAAACCACGAAAAAAAACCGCTACAAAGTATATGGCAATGCCGCAGAAAAAGTCGCTACACCTATTTGCAAACCTTTTACCCAGAAACAATAGAAAATTATCATAAGATGTTAACAGCCCTAGAGGGCTTGCAAGTAAATTTGTTGGATGACAAATTTACGGAAGCCCTAACCAGTATGATTGATGCCGCATCTTGGCAGTTGCATTTCTTATGGCAAGACTACAGTCTTAATGCCGATCTACATTTTAACGATGAAATGTTACTGTTAATTGAAACAATTGATCTTTTGCACAAAACAATCAACAAACAAGAAATTAATACCACAGAATTTTTGCGCCTAACAAATCATCTATCAGATTTGAATGATAAAATTAATGTACCTGAAATGAATCAAGCTAGTGAAAGATCAAAACGATATCGGTACATTGCTAGTCGATTATTAGATGTAGGGTCGGCAATCGCAGCCGGTGTTATTATTGCAGCGGTTATTCTTTGCAGCATTGCAGGTGCGCTGATTCCAATCACGTCGCTTTTAGTTGTCACAGCGCTTTTAGCAGTAATTGCCTTAGCAATGCCTGCGAGCGTGTTATTTGATAAGAGCTGGAAATTAAATAATGAAAATAAGCCAGCATATCAATTGAGGTTGACGTTTTTTGCGGCCAAAAATACAGCCAAGGTTTGTGATGTAACGATAGACGTTAAAAATACAATGTAGCCTGGACACGCTTTTTGTGTCCGGGGTTTTTTCGTAATCGGAGGGGAAAGCCCCCGGACACAAAAAACGTGTCCAGGCTACCATGCATTATGCTAAATTAAATCCATCACTCTTTTGAGATAAGGATATTCACATGAGCTTCCTATCAGAATTTAAAGCCTTCGCCATGCGCGGCCAAGTAGTTGACTTAGCAGTTGCCGTCGTCATTGGCGCCGCTTTCGGCAAAATCGTCGCTTCGTTGGTTGATGGCGTCATTATGCCAACCATTGGTTTATTACTCGGTGGCGTTGATGTCACAGGGCTTTCATTGACAGTGGGTGAAGCTAGCATCAAATGGGGTTTATTTTTACAATCGATTATAGATTTCACCATCATCGCATTTGTCATTTTCCTTGTGGTGAAAGCATTATCTCGCTTGCAAAAAAAGAAAGAAGATGTTGCTGCTGCCATTTCCGAAGAAGTGGTTTTGCTACGTGAAATCAGGGATTTGTTGAAACGTTAAGGGCAACATATTTTTTAATATCATCCCATAAATGAGGATATTGCTTTTGCATATCCTCCCGATTTGCAATCGTCATATCTTTATAATCAAATCCAGGCGCAACGGCTTCACTTAACAACCCAAATTCACCTTGCTCTAAACAAGATGCTTTCCAATACCCACCTTTCACTAATAACTGCAACACATGCCCTGCGACAACATCAGGTCCCAGAATATATTTTTCTAAAACCCCATCGGGGCTAATCGTCAAATAAACCATCGGCGACCCAAGATGAAAGTAATGCATGATGTCAGATTTATTTCGATGAAAATGCCCAACAGGCCGATCGTCCGTTAGCATATAAAAAATAGAACTCATCAAAGGCCGCATCGTGCTTTCGATAGGGGATTGATAAGTGCGAGCGAAATACCCGCCTTCGATGTGAGGGGCTAAGCTTAGCGAATTGATTAAAGCTTCTTTCATGAAATTTCCTTATAAATTTAGCCCGGATACTAAAAAAATGTCCGGGCTACAATGTCCTGAATGAAATTTTTAACGATTTATTTTATTAACATCTACCGCGATTAATAATATGACCGTAAATATCACTTGGTAAATTTGCGCCGCGGATTGGGCGGTTCCAGTCGATGCCTTCTGGGTTTGGACCATATAAATTACCAGCAGTGCCCTGTGTATTTAAGTAAATACCGGTTTGCGAAATCGCTGCTAAGAAATTAGATGATCGGATAACAGAGGGTGCTTTGTAAAAATAGCCAGTGGCATTTTTTTGCGTTGCAACATAACGTCCCGCTGGAATTTGGAAGGTGGTGGAACCTGATTCATAAGAATATGACTTATTTAATGTGAAGCATTGTCTGTCATTTGTTTCGGTGGCAGCAGTGCCTGCAAAATTATCTTGGAATTGCTCACTCCAGCTTGCTTGTGGACCTAAGCAGCCAGTTAAAATGAAAATGGAGAATACGGTTAGTAATTTGAAAATATTTTTCATAATCGATACCTGTTTTAATTATTTTTGAATGAAGCGAACTATATCAAAAATGAACAGACGAGTCAATATTTGCACACGTAGCCTGGACACGCTTTTTGTGTCCGGGTTTTTTTCGTAATCGGAGGGGAGAGCCCCCGGACACAAAAAGCGTGTCCAGGCTACATTCTGGTTAAGTACTTGTTTTTTAGTAGGTAGATGATGCTTGTTGCGCTCGCAGCGGCGATTAAAAGCGCTACGCCTCTCCAATCATCATTTTTATAAATGAGCGTGATGATAGTTATTGTGACCATGCAAATAAATATCGGACGAATTATCTCAGCCCCCTTTTTAATAGCAAGATGTGCCCCCAGTTTACCGCCAATCAATTGCCCTGCAGCCATGCAAAATGCAATACGGTAATCAATATTATTGCCAAGAGCAAAACAGACTGTTGCAATCAAATTACTTTTTAAATTAAAAACTTTGGCATACGCAGTTGATTTAGTGAGATGGTAACCTAAAAAAAACGTCAGTGAAAAAACCCAAAATGAACCAGTTCCCGGACCAAAAAAACCATCATAAAAACCCATGACAAAACCAAAGATCACATAAAACCAAAATTCATTACAGCGTGCTTTTTTTTCAATCGCGCCAAGTTTCGGTGAAAGCAGGGTATAAATTAAAATAACCAATAATAAAATCGGAATGATTTTTTTTAAAATATCACTATCAATCGATTGGCTAGCAAGTGCGCCTAAAACTGTACCAATGAAGCCAAATAGTAATCCCTTGTAAATGGTTTTTAGCGAAAACCATCCATGTCGATAATAACTGTAAGTCGCAATCGATGTACCAATCGATGCTTGTAACTTATTAGTCCCCAACGCAATATGCGGCGGCACACCAATGCTAAGCAGCATGGGTAAGCTAATTAAGCCACCACCACCTGCAATGGCATCAACCGTGCCAGCAATCAAGCCTGTGATAAAGAGAATGAATTCTGTTGTCATGTGTTTTGTGAAGAATGAGTATGGCTCACATTGTACACTGAAAGAGCATTCATGCCAAAAATATTTTATGTGTATGATAAATAATATGTATAATCGATCCATTCAAAATAATAACGAGGACGCGCAATGTTTAGATTTTTTTGTTGCTGCAAAAAACCAAACCGAACGCAAGCAACTACTGCCTACGTCTCACTTTCAGAACGAGAAAATGCAATTAATCGCATGCATGGTGCAGTGCGACATGTTAAAGATGTTTTAGCGGCGGCGGACATATTAGATCCCAATGAAAAAGAAACAAGATTACAATTAGCGGATCTAATTGATAAGTGCAATCAAGATTTCAAAACACTGCAAGAACAAAATGTAAATTTTTTACGTGATTTAAACGCATTTTTCATTGCCACTGATCAAGCTAGTGCGGGCAATCAAGCATTAAATGTTAGGTTAAATGCTTTAATGTTAACTAGCATTCCTAATTTGCAAACAGGACTTAATGATATTGAAAAAGAATTAGCTCGCTTTAGCGAAGTTTTAAATGCTTACTCACCAAGAATGAAAAAATAATATTTCATTCAGCATTTAGCAGGTAAAGAGGGGATGCTGCGAATCGCTGATTTTGCTTTTTGAAAACCTGGACGAGGATCAGTCGTAAAAAACGCTACTTTATTAAAACGACATTTGTTGACTAAGTTGGCGATTCCTAAGCTAAAAACTGTAATCAGGAGATTACCTAAAATAATAAGAGCAATGCGAGAGCGTTCATATTTCATCACAGGGCTTTTTTGAATTTTTAAAATCTCAGCGCTGCAGTTTTTTTGGAATTGTTCATATTTCATTTTGCCGTTTGTGTAACTATTTAATAGCTCATTTACGGTTTTAACAAACGTTGTCATATCGTTTGCTTCACTTTCAAATTGATTAGATTTTAAATATTCTGCGGATTCTTTTACGTTAGTAATGCTCATATCTAATTTTTGAAATAATTTAAACCAGCCATTAATTTCATCACAATCTTTTATATTATTGTGATCAAATGTACGACCGGAATGTGCAGCATCACTTAAGCGTTGAATAAGTAATTGATAAGTTAATGGGTTTATCGATGGTTGTGTCATCATCACTTGAATCCACGCAGCAATGCCAGTACTATTTTGCGGTGAGCGATAAAAATCGTCAATCGCATCAAACACAGATTGTTCAGGATTAATCGCTTTAGCTTCAGTTAATAATTGTTTTAATTTTTCAGCGCGTAACTCAGTATTAGTGATAGACATGCGGTTAGACACTGAAACTTTTTTATTTAAGCGGTCATTCTTATCTCTAAGATCCACTACTGGGTAATTGCAGGAAGTGCTGGTATCTTTATAAGATTCAGAAAATTCCACATCAGCAACTTTGATATTTTTTAATATCGCAATTTCATCAGGAGTCAAAGTCGGATTGCGATCAGTGATTTCAGACTTTTGCGTAAAATCAGAAGCACCCAATGGATTAACAATTTTGATAAGCGATTCTAGTGATGTGTTATCAAGGTTGTAGAGTGGCATGCTATTTTTCTTCTTATTTCCAGTATCTTACCTTCATTCTACTGCTACAACCTTAACAGAACATTAACCATTCATACCCATTGCAGTCTTTAGTGCTGGTGCTGGGTTTGAGCTTATCCCTTGTTGATAAGCAAACATAGTGATTATTCCCCTAGGAATAAAGAGCTTAACTTCATCCACCGTTTTAGGTAACTCACTGTTAGTTATATGAAAATCCGCTGCTTTATTACAAGCTTCCATTTCTGGATTTCCATAGGTATTTCTTCATGCCTTTACATTCTTTTGCGAAGCTTATATAAGGTGGGCGACGATTCAACCATTAAACATAAAAGAAAGGACGAACAACCATGTTGGTAAATATTATTGCAAATTATTTGGATGTTTCAGTTGAGCAAGCGCAAGCGGTTATGAATTTGATGACTTTGGAAAAACGTTGGTCAGAAGACATTGTGCGCAAGGATAAATCGTATAATTTAGCAACAGCGATTACGCATGCTGATTTTCTTGATTTTCTTCAAGCAGTAGGACAAGCCAAATGGTTTGGTGGTCAGGATCGCACAAAATTTCCAACACAATCTGATTTAGAAATTAAACAACAATATTTGCCGCATATCAAATCGTTAGGGATGATGAAAAAAATTCCTTATCCTGCAGAATTGCCAGCACCTGCTTTCGTGAATGTATTGGGTTCGCATGTGCCAAATGTGAAAATGCGTCTTAATACCCTCATGCAAGAAGCACCACGCACTATACCGACGCAATATGTTGTATTTGCAACTGGTTCTAATCGTGAACTTGGTAAATTTGCTGACATCTCGTTAGAGTTAGAAATGAAACAGAGATTAGAAGCAGAGCAAAAACCCGCGACCGAAATGAATATGTTAAGTGCTTTAACGCAAGAAAAAGTCACTGAGTTAAATCAAATATACACGCTTGATGACATGGTGCAGTTTAAACCCATTAACACCACTGTCATTCCAGCAGATCAAGCGCGAGTAAATACCGCAGATACTGCCACTAGTTTGAAACAAGCATTAGAAAGAGAGCCAAGTTTTGAAACATTATCACGACCCATTCTGGTTGAAGTCATTTCAAATCAACCGTTTGTTGAGAGACAAGCAAGGGATACACAAAAAAATCTTGGTCCTGATTTTAAAGTCGTCGGCGTTGGCGACGAATTAACCGAAGATATGTTTTATTCCAACCCACTTTCAGTTTCAGTCTGTTTAGGCGAAGTGGCGCGATTAATTAACATTAATTATATTGAGCCAAAATTAGTGAAAACGCCGTTAAATAGTGATGAATTAGAAGAGATCCGAGTTTTGATGGGTAGAGGGTTGAATGCTGAAAGATCGGCATCACCAAGGCAGCAGGATAAAGCTTTTGGTGCGAATTCACCGGGCGTGTTTGGTAGCGTGGTGGCAAATAGCACGTCAGCCCTCACGGAGAATCATACTAATAGGGTTGTGTTAAAATAGTTTTGTGAGTGGATCCCGGACAATCGCCTACGGCGATTTCCGGGATGACGAGAGGGTCATGTTAGGCCGCAGGGGATGCTCTAAATAAATTCTTAATTTCAACTTCTCTATCCGTCGGCGCCGTGCAATGAAAAAACGTACCATATTTCTTTTTATGCTTGGCTAAAACAGCAACACCGACACCAAAAATAATGGAAATGCAAACTAACGCATCTAGCAGCACTCTTTTTAACTTGCTATTACGATGATCAAACGTGTCATGCGCTAATTTTTGCAAAGCAGCATTTTGCTTTTCATCAGAATCACCATTTACTAAAATCTTAGATGCTGCTGCATGAAAAGCATTAATCGAATCTGAGTATTTGCTATCATGTTTCATATATTCTGCGCGGATTAAATGTTTCATTTTAAAGTTTTCTAATATTGTTTGGCGCTCTGTTAATGCTGGAATGTCTTTGATGACCGTTTCTAGCATTTCTGAAATATTTAAACCCGTTTTAGCATCTGTTTTGAAACATTTTTTTATGTTTTTGTTTGCGGCGATAAAATTTGTGATTGCATCATCACTGACGGCATGTGTATCAGCGCTGCCATGTGTGCCTATTAAATAAAAAGGTTTATTTGCTTTTTCAAACTGACTAATTAATTCTGGTATGGCATCCAGTGTCGATTTATCAGTTAAATTAAATACTAATAAAAAAGCGTCAGCACGAGCGTGAAAGCTATTTTGAGTGAATGCTAGATATCTTTTATCGCCAGACGTATCCCAGACCTGCGTAAATTGGTTGCCAACTTTTGTAGTGACAAAATCCATAGCGTATGTTTTTTGGTATTTTTCAGGTAAGGCGCGCTTGGGATCTTTGATGTGTTCAAGTAAAGCGGTTTTGCCTACTTTTTCTGCGCCAAGTAACACAAGGGTGATAGAGCGAGCTGTTGACATAGGGGTCTCCTATTAATTGCTTTACGCCGCAGGCGATGATGAATTGAATAAATTCGATACTTCAACTTCTCTATCAGTCGGCGCAGTACAATGAAAAAGCGTACCATATTTCATTTTATGTTTAACTAAAGCAACAACACCGACACCAATAATAGTTGAAATGCAAATCAACGCATCCAGTAACACTCTTTTAAACAGGCTGTGACGATGGTTAAACGTTTTATGCGCTAATGTTTTCAAAGCGGTTTTTTGTATCTCGTCAGAGTCACTATTTGCTAAAATTTTAGATGCTTCATCATAAAAAGTATTAATGGATTTTGAATATTCACTATCATAATTTTTTGACGTTGCTATGCGTAAGTGATTATCTTTAAATGCTTCTAATATTTGCTTACGTTCTGCTTTTACCGTGTATTCGTGTTTGAGCCGTTTAAACATATCAGATACAGTTGAACCCTTTGTAGAATCAACCAAAAAGCTTGAGGCGATTTCTGGATGTTGTTTCATTAAATCATCTACTTTCGTATAATCGACTGCGCTTTTACTAGCGCCTGAGTGGGTGCCTACTAAATGCATTGGTTTTTCAAATGGTTTTAATTTTTCTATTAATACAGGTAATTCATCAAATGTTGTTTTATTTGTTATGTCATAGACCAACAGAATGGCTGTAGCGGATGACGTAAAAGGTATCTGACATTGGCGTAATAGGTCGCCGCCTGAAGTATCCCAAACTGTTATCGCCGTATTGTTAATGATTTTAGATACGCTATCACTGGTAATAGTCTGCACATAAGTTTCTGGAAGCAGGTCATTAGCATTTGCAAAGCGGCTTTGCAAAGCTGTTTTGCCAGCTCTTTTGGCACCAAAAAGTATAAAGTTTAAGTTGGCACTCTTAGCGCGAGACACAGACATAGCGAGTAACCTCTTATTATTTTTATCTGAGGGCTATATTATGCCTATAATTTACGCTAGGCAAGCGTCTACTTAGGGCAAAAAGGAGCCAATTGATCTGTTATATCAGCTAAATTAGGATACTGAAATTGCGCGACGATATTGCTAGCAGGGGGTCTTGCACGCGGCGTAAATTGACAGCACCAAGTATAAATCGAAGCCATTTTTTTATCGGTTGGTGAACTGGCAGCGGTCACAGGATGATTAGGGATTTTTTTAGAGACGCAAAGAAACATTGCTAATTCGAGCGTGTTATTGATAAAGCCAAAAGGGTGCTTGCGTGTTATTAATTCCAATATCAGCATGCCAAAGGAAAAAATATCTTTTTCGTAGGTTGCAGGGCAATAGGCGGCATCACCAGGAAGTGCAAATGGGTCTTTTCTTCGTGTTTCTTCATTAACCTTTGCTTCTACAGTTTCGGGTGCCATATAAACGGGTGTGCCGCAGCGATAGGTGTCTTCACCTTCGATGCGACTGATTCCAAAATCAATTAGCAGTGGTAAATAAAATTGCTGATCAGCAACGCGGTATCCATTTAATAAAACATTGTCGGGTTTAATATCACAATGCACGATAAAGTTTTTATGCAAGAAGGCGAGTGCTTCAGCAAGCTGCATAATGATCGTTAAACAGAAATCTTTGTAATTGTTATTCTGTTTGTAAAAGGTTTCTAAAGAGCAACTATTGGCACGTTCAAAAACAAATTGAAGATACCATTCATCACTGTAACAACCAACAAACCCTACCACAAAGGGATTTTTAGGTTCAGCGTTTGCAATGATATTTAATATTTTGAATTCACGTGAAGAATAACTTCTATTTAACCGATTGATTGGGATTTCTTTAATGGCAAAATTCTGATGCGGATGTTTCCCCAGATATACTTTGCCAAAATGCCCAGCACCAATTTGATCACCAAGCGGAATGGGGTTTATTAATGTGCGTTCATCTAATGTTTTTTCATTCAAATAAAATGAGTACGTCGAGTTTGTGGAAATAAGTTCGACTAAATCCTCAAGCAATAATTCTTCTGTTGTTGCCACTAATTCATCAATCGTGATACCAGCTTCTTGAATGTTAATCACACCGTGATAGCTAGGATGCTTAATCCATAGTTCGTGCGGTGTTGTACCGATGGCAACGACGGGGATAGATTTGGCAGTCATTAATTTTTGACCAACAACAACATCGTCAAGCGCATAATACTGATCGAATGTAGGTGACAATTTAATTTTAAGTAAAGGTTTCGATACGTCCGGTCCTAAATAAAAAAAGGATATATGCTCGTAAGCATCGAGTAGGGTTGATTTTTCACGGGTAAGCATTGCGAATCTCGTTTATGTGTTTTTATAAATTATTTGAGCTTAATTTATCACATTTTTCGAATTAGCTGAAGCTGTAATAGGATTAGGGTGCAGTAAAGATAACACATTGTTTTGTAATGAAATATCGCAAAGATTCGCTTTTTTTTCTGATTTAAAGGCTAATTCCCAAAACTCATGTAATTCTTTTTTACAGCTAGGTTTAAGGGGGAACTCAGATGGACGCATTGCAATATGATCTAGTAAAACAATAACGTGTGTTTGATAATTTGCGATTAACATTCCTTTGAGTGGTTCAATGTCAGCTAACATTAGCAAATCAGCTGGTGTAAGATCTTCTGCGTTATATAGCAGCGATCTCCATGCATCGGTACGGTGATGGGTTTGGAGAAAGCATTTTTTGAGTAATGATTTTAATGCTTTACGTTCGATCACAGCAAAGGTATCAACTTCATAACTAAATAAAAACGATTTATATAATTTCTCATCGAAAAAATAAGAGGGGAATAAGCCTAAGCGATCGTTACAAATAGGTGATGGACAATGCTGATTCGATTTTGACGCAAGGTATTTTGCAACAAGATATTTTAAATAATTTGTCTGAGTATTGTTGTTATTGGTTACCGTGAATTGTGCGAAAGACAGTAATGCCATTTGCCAACGTTCTTTATCGTTACTATCCATCTTTTTTTCATCAATCCAGCGCGTCAATCGCGCAAAAAATGCTGTTTTTTCTTCTCGGGAAAACATGTCATGGGTAATGGCAGCAAGATAAGCAGACAATTGTTCTGTTTTGAAATAGTGGTTGATTGCAAAATGCATGCCTTCTTTCAAGCCTTTTATAAAGGCTTCTTGGTGTTTATTTCGATTAGATGTAATTGAGATTAAAAAAATTAATTTAGCAAAAGTCGCTTCAAATATATTATTATCGGCGCACCCTTGTAATTGTGCGAAGTTTTCCCTTTCTTTTTCCAAGCATAGTTTAATATTATTGGCTAGTTGATCATCAATACTTTGATGTATTTGATTGTCGGCAGGGGCGTTTTCATAACCGTGGTGTCGATATTCTCTAAGATTAAAGATCAGGATGTTTTTGTTTTTTTCAATGATATCCAATATTTTCAAATACGATTCGGTCGGAAAACACCGCGGAAAGATTTCTAAAGCAACTAGATTGCTATTGTCAGTAAGAGCATCAATAATATTTAGTGCGAGTGCATTTTCAAAATAAAATCCATGTGTCCTAATCGCTTTTAGTGACGGATGATTTTTTATTAGAGAGCAAATGAGGTGATTAAAGGCAACGCGTTCTGTTTGCTCACTGCACCAACCTTCGAGAAATAATCTGTTCAAGCTTACAATAGAACCAATAACCGTGCCCAGTGCTTGAATATCAGCACGATTCGGCACAAAGCCTGTCAACATCATTGATTCAAGCGTTGGATGATTTAGCAAGGGAGTCATGGCGTTAGTAATGATTTCTGATGTCGTATCAAAATCAAGCGATATATGTATAATATTTTTATTGTTTGCGATAGCCGTTGCTAATGAGGTTGCCGATTCTTTATTGAGTTTAAAACTCTGGGTTAAATGAAACGTTTTTAACGAAGTGCCATGACTAACAATATCAATGCATGCTTGCAGACTAATGGCGCTGTTTTCGATTTTTGAGTTATAAAATTCGATTCTTTCGAGTGAATGATTATTTTTAACAGCATTTGCGAGTGCCTTCATCATTTGGGCTGAGAATTTACAATTGTAAATATTAATGTCAGTGACATAAGCTAGCATTTTTTCTAAAGCTTGAGAGAAAAATGCTAACAGATCATCCGATAAATCATAATTATGATGTTCTAAAAAATTTTTCATAAAAAACTGACGAGAATATATCAACTCCTGATCTAACCAATCCCAATCCGGCAATCTTGAAGCACTCATTATGCATCTCCGTTAACGAGCCGCGATTTTGGCATAATGGCAATCATCATGAATTGGTAGTGAATACGTAGCCTGGACACGTTTTTTGTGTCCGGGTTTGTTGCATCTGGATCCAGAGGACAAGCCCTAGGGCGACGCCCGGCCACAAAAAGCGTATCCAGGCTATATGATGACACTATTAAATTAGGATGCTATGATCGCTATTAGTTGAAATTAAAGGGGAATAAGGACATGACTCTCAGATTGAAAATAGCGCTGTTGGGCATAGGTGTTATCTCATTAGTGCCAGCAATGGCCGCCTTTGCAGTGACTGCCCCTAGCACGAATTCCCAGTACAGGCCGCAACCGGCAACAAGCGCCACCCCTCCAAGTGAAGTTGCCTCAAAGATTGAAACAGCGACGCCAGCGCCAGAAGGCACTGAAACGACAGAGGTGAAAAAAACCACTAAACAGAAAGCTCACTATAAGGACCAAGTCGCAGCAGTCGCTGAAACCTCTATTTGGGATCAAGACTATATCGGTATTTATGGTGGTGGTGTTGCTGCTAACTCTAAGTTAAGTACGACCATGGGTGCGCCATCGGCAACGTCTTATTTAGTTAATCCCGTACATATTGCTCTGGTGGGCCAAAGTGCAACGGGTACTATTCATTCCAGCGCCGCCGTGTTGGGTATTAAGCTTGGAACAAGTAGCAAAATTGGCCATTTTGTCTACGGCGGTGAATTTGAATTTGGTTCATTTAGTTTAAGTGGTTCTGAAAGTGCCACCAATGTCACCTTTCCTAGCACAACCAATCAATTTAATGTTAAAGCCTACATGAGCACCAGTTGGATGGCTGCAGCGCGCTTACGTTTAGGATTTGTACCAAAAGATAATTGGCCATTATTTTTTATTGCAGGCGGCCCTGCGTTGACTGAAATTCATGTTTATAACTCATATAGTGATAATTTCGCTGTACATGGTATCGGTGGCGGCACAAACACAAAAGCAAAATTTGGCGCCGTGGTTGGTGCTGGTGTGGAATACCCCATCTATAAAAACATGACCATTGATGCTGAATATCAATATATTCATTTTGGCACCAATAACGCTAATGGTTTTGTTGGTTGTACAGTTTCATGCGGTGGCTTTAGAAGCCCGCTGTCAACATCAGCAAACTTAAATGCAAATCAATTTACCGCGGGTGTAAATTATAAAATGTAGCCTAGACATGCTTTATATGTCCGGGTGTCGTCCCGCGGTTTACCCGCGGGATCCAGACACAAAAAAGTGATAAGGCTACACCAAAGTCGGAAATCATTATGCAAGATCAGGCGCCGAAGCTCGCTATTTTAATTCCATGTTATAACGAACAAGATGTTTTGCCGCATACACTCGAAATTCTCCTAATGCTGCTTAAAAAACTCTGTGCTAATAACACCATTGCCGCAAATAGTTTTTTATATTGCGTGAATGATGGTAGTCGCGATTTGACGTGGCAAATCATTTCTGAAAAACATAAATCAGATATTCAAGTGAAAGGATTAAAATTAAGCAAAAATGTCGGCCATCAAAATGCCTTGTATGCTGGCATGATGCAATTAAAAAATAAAGTGGATTGTGTTGTTACGATTGATGCTGATTTACAAGATGATCCAAATGCTATTATTGATATGGTTGCTCAGTTTAAAAAAGGCAATGATTTGGTTTATGGTATTCGAGTGTCACGCACAAAAGATAGCTTTTTCAAGCGGTTTTCGGCGAAATTGTTTTATAAGTTTATTCATCAATCGAATCACGATGTATTGGTTAATCACGCTGATTTTAGATTGATGAGCAATCGCGCCATTATTGCTCTTAGTCAATTCAAAGAGAGGAATTTATTTTTACGCGGTATTATTCCCTTAATTGGTTATCATAGTAGCTATGTGTATTATGATCGCGCCAAGCGAGAACATGGAAAAACAAAATATCCATTGGCCAAAATGATCGCGCTTGCTTGGGAGGGTGTTGCTTCATTTAGCCATGCGCCACTCAATTGTATTTTTGCCATCGGCATTATTTCATTTGTTTCGTCTATTTTCGTTTTAGTGTGGACAATTATTTGTAAGTTGCAGCATTTGACTGTTCCAGGTTGGGCATCAATCATGATTCCGCTTTGTTTTATGGGCGGCATTCAATTATTGTCAGTAGGCGTAATAGGTGAATATATTGCCAAAATTTATATCGAAGTAAAACGTCGTCCACGTTATATCAAAGACGAAGAATTAATTTAATGAGAATAATCACCCTGATTATTTTTGTAATAGCAGGTATTTGGGTTGCATTAAATCCCGTTGCTGCCGATATTAGTTTAAGTTTGCATGAAGCGAAAATATTGCTGGCAGGGGGTGAATACGTAAAAGATTTTTTTGAAATTAATCCGCCACTTTATTTGTATCTATATATGCCAGCAATCATTGCGGCAAAGCTTTTTTCAATGAATCTATTTTTGGCGTTTCAGCTTTATATATTCGCATTAATTGCCGGCTCGTTATATGTATGTGGTAGCCTGGATACGCTTTTTGTGTCCGGGTTTGTTCGTGTGGCCACCAACCCCGCACAAAAAAAACGTATCCAGGCCACCATGCTTGCTTTCATCCTGCTAATTCTACCAACCCCCCTTGTTTTTGGTCAGCGCGAACATTTGTTATTAATATTTTCCTTACCCTATTTATTTCTATTAGCCAGAAGGTTGGAAAATCGTAAAATTAAGCCTTATTTTGCAGTATTAATCGGATTGTTCGCGGGTATAGGCTTTGCCATTAAACCCTTTTTTTGCCTAACGATTGTTTTACTCGAGATATATTATTTATTAGATAAGAAAAAATGGTCAGCCTGTTTTCGACCTGAAGTGTTAGCGATAGCTAGTGTAATGATTATCTATTTGCTTTCTATTTTGTTACTACACCAAGGGTATCTGAATGTTGTCATGCCGCTTGCAATGCGTCTTTATTATCAGGGCTTTCGCAGTGAATTGAGCGCTCTATTGTGTTTACCGAGTTTTGTCACTGTTTTGATTTGTATTCTTCTTTTTGTCATTTCCAGAAAATATGATTCGAATAAAAAAACAACGAATGTATTTTTCATCGCAATGATTGGTTTTGCCGTAGCATATTTAATGCAACAGTTGAATTGGTATTATCATGTTTATCCTGCGTATGCGTTGGCAGTCATTTTAACAATATATTTTTGTAATTTATTAATTAAAAGAAAAATAGTAAATGGCTTTATCTTGCTCATTTTAGTGTTGATCATGCCGTTAGTGCAGGCAATTTATTGTGTACAAGAAATAAGTTTTTGGCAGCAAAAGCAAGTCGCCATTCGGGATTTTATTCAGAAAAAAGCTTACCAAAAGCCAATTTATTTTTTAACAACGTCACTTAAGGTTGAGTATCCAGTCATTGATTATGCTGGCGCGATACCTTCGTCAATATTTCCGTCATTATGGTGGCTATCGGGTTATCTCAAACAAATGCATTCAATACAATTAGAAAAAGATAAAAATTATTTTCTTGATACGATCGCGAACGAATTAAAAACCAATAAACCCGTTTTAGTTTTTGTGCAAATGGAAAAAAATTTAAATCTGGTACAATTTTTTTCCCAAAATAAAAATTTTGCGATTCAATGGAAGAATTATCGATATTTGATGGATATTCAGGAGAAAGATTATTATCATTTGTCCGTTTTCGAGCGCTATTAAATTTTTATTTTAAAGGACAACACAGCTATGAAATTATATTTTTCTCCTGGCGCATGTTCATTAAGTGTGCGTATTTTATTGCATGAAATGAATTTAAATTCAGAATACATCGAAGTCGATTTAAAAACCAAAAAAACAAGTCAGGGAGAAGATTATTTCAAAATTAATCCTAAAGGCGGTGTGCCTGCATTGCTAACCGACAATAACGAATTGTTAACAGAGAATGCAGCAATACAGCAATATCTGACAACATTAGATAATGCACAGCAACTTTTGCCAAGTAGCGCTGATTTTTCTAGATTTCGCGTTCTTGAATGGTTGAGTTATGTGAGTAGCGATGTGCATAAATCATTTGGCCCGTTATTTGATGTGCGCGTTCCAGATGATGTCAAAAGTAATATTTTCATTCCAAATTTAAAAAATAAATTAAATTACATTGATAGCCAGTTATTAAATAAATCCTATTTAATGGGTGAAACATTTACATTACCGGATGCATATTTATTCGTCGTTCTTCGCTGGTTACGCAAATTTAAAATTGATTTAAAAGATTGGCCAAATTTGGATAAGTCTTTTGCGTTGGTGAAAGCGAGACAATCAGTGAAACAATCTTTAGAGGAAGAAGGGTTATTAGGATAAGCTTTTGTAGCCTGGACACGTTTTTTGTGTCCGGGGTTTTTCCTTGCCCCAACCAAACCCCGGACACAAAAAACGTGTCCAGGCTACGGTGTTTACATCGCTTTTTTTGCACTCTCTATTGCCAACTTCAAATTCGGCATTCTATCTATATTGCTTGGAATATCTTTATAAATAACTTTGCCATTCTTATCAATCACAAAAATAGAACGCGCTAAAATCCCCGTCAATTCACCACCAACCACTTGAACGCCATATTTTTTACCAAATACATCGCTGTTAAATGTCGATAATAAATTAATGTTATTTAATTTATGTTTGGTTTTAAAGTCATCGACGACAAAAGGAATGTTGGCGGTGACAACGCTGATTTCAACATTTTTTAATTTTTTTGCGGCATTGTTTAATTCCATTGTTTGCAAATCGCAAACAGAAGTATTGTATGATTCAATAGTTGATATGATTTGCACTTTGCCCTTGCTGCCACCAATGTCCATTTTTTTAAATTTTGGAGTTGTTAAGCTGACAGTGGGAGCGGTATCGCCTACGTTTAATGCCGGTTCGGAAATCGTCACTGGGCCATTTTCATCTGAGGTTAATTCTAAAGCAAAAGCAGGGTAGCTGGTGAGTGAAGCAAGAATGATCATCGTTGCAATTTTTTTCATGTCTATTTCTTCCTTGTGATTAAAATTCATGACAAAGATAATACATCAATATTGGTACCGCAAACTATAACAAATCAGTTAAACCACTAGCTGCGATTTTTTCGCCTAATTGGTATAAGGTATAACAATCATATTTACGCTTAATGGCAGAAATGTGGCGCTCAATGGTTTTGCGCGAAACGCCAGTGATATTTGCGATAATGTCAGCCGATTTTCCGCGATGTAACCATGATAAACACCGACGTTCATTGGTTGTTAAATAATAACGTGCGGCATTTTTAAAACGTAATTCAAGTTGTGCGATTTTTTCTAATGAAATATTTTTGGGATTATCGGTGACTAGTGTGAATGGTTTTACATCAGGAATTAGTTGTTTTTTGGTCTGGGTTGGGTGATCAAAAATAGCTGCAACTTCAGGCATGTTTTGTAAACATTTACTGAAGTAATCAATATACGCATGTATTACATCTAATCTTTCTAAATAGCGTTGGTTGATGCCTGCATCATCAACAGCACCGCTAAAATGAAAACAATGCGTCATGTTTTCAGTAAATTGCATGACAGTTAATGTATGACTTTGATTAAAGTTCGCTGCCATGTGATAAAGCTCGGCTGCGTTTTTATCTAGGTTAACAAAATCCCAAAAATGATAATGAAATTGATTGGTTGCAAAATCTGGTCGGTAATGTATATCAGAATGCACATGATCATGTTGCAAATACGCACTGGCATAATCAGGCTTGGAACCTAAGCAATACATATCGCCATGTTGATCCATCGCAGTATATGCAAAAAAGACGACCCCAAGCGACCGCAAAGGTTTGGTGATGGTTCCCAGAACATGTGTATGTTCTAAACAAGGATGGCGTATATTATTCATAATGTGCACTATCTTACTGTAAAAATGTAGCCTGGACACGCTTTTTGTGTCCGGGGTTGTTGCATCGAGAGATCTCCATATACACCCACCCCGGACACAAAGAACGTGTCCAGGCTACATTCGCCTGGACACGCTTTTTGTGTCCGGGATGGTTGCATCGAGAGATATCCATTTACACCCACCCCAGACACCAAAAAACGTATCCACCCCACAACAGCATTAATTTTCATCCCAACGTAAATGGCGTAAAGGAGTAGTTCTTTATTTCAGCTTAAGTTATTCTCTCTGAAAATAAAGCGCGAGGTTTCACCATGTCCTACTGCAAAGTCATTGATAAACTTGAAGGCGAACGAAAAAATCTCCACAAAACCTATCACGACAACCACTACGGATTTCCCATCCATGAAGACGATGAATTATTCGGCAGATTAATTCTCGAAATCAATCAAGCGGGTTTAAGCTGGGAAACGATATTAAAAAAACAAGAGAATTTCCGCAAAGCCTACAGCCAGTTTAATATTAAAAAAATAGCCGCCTACAAAGATAAAGACCATCAACGTTTAATGACAGACAGCGGCATTATTCGAAATCGTTTAAAAATCAATGCAGCCATTGAAAATGCCAAAACGATTTTACAATTACAAAAAGAACATGGTTCATTTAAAGCATGGCTACATTCCCATCATCCAAAAACCAAAATGGAATGGGTGAAAATATTTAAAAAAACATTTCGTTTCACCGGCGGCGAAATTGTAAATGAATTTTTGATGAGTATCGGCATATTGCCAGGCGCCCACGAAGAATGCTGCCCAACCTATAAAAAGATATTAAAAGCAAAACCACTATGGAAGTAGCCTGGACACGTGCGCCATCGTCATTGCGAGGAGCGCAGCGACGAAGCAATCCAGTTTTTCGAGGAAAATCAAAAGCTGGATTGCTTCGTCGCTGCGCTCCTCGCAATGACGACGACAGCTCCTTACGCGTGCCACCCCACTGTTTACTTCTAAGCCAATATCAGCTATCCTTCCCGTCCAATTTTAAAACAAAGATAACAAATAATACCCAGCAGGTTTTCACATGAAAAAACAACTATATAAGCTTATTTTTATCTTTTTCATCAGTGTCTCTGCCTATGCCAGTAACGCAGCAGATACCCATTATGCAATGGTCGTGGATGCCGGTAGCAGCGGTTCTAGGCTTTATTTATTTTCATATACCACAGACACTCCCGTCCCCAATATCATAGAAGTCATGAATACCAGTGTACAACCTGGCTTATCTTCCTATGCCAATCAACCGGCATCAGCAGGCCCCGCATTAAAACCCATGCTAGATAGCGCCGCACAAAAAATTCAAACATTAAATGTCGATGCAAAAACCGTTAGCATCAGCGTTTACGGCACAGCCGGTATGCGTTTGTTAGATGATAAAACACAAACAGCCATTTATGCAGCCGTCGAAAATTACATACAACAAAACTATTCCTTTAAAATCGGTAAAGTTGAAACCATCACCGGTAAAATGGAAGGCGTCTATGGTTGGTTAGATATCAATTATTTATTAGGCACCTTACAAAATGGTAAAACCGTGGGTGAAATTGATATGGGTGGCGCATCAACACAAATCGCTTATGAAGCTGATAGTTATAATGATCCAACCAATCAAGTTCGCATCACCATTAATCATCATGAAAAAATCATTTATAGCAAAAGTTTTCTAGGACTTGGTTTAGATGAATCGCGCAAAGAAATGAATCAAGATGCGGTATATGCAAGTTGTTATCCTAATCAATTCCCATTAAGTTCAAGTGTTTTCGGGCATTTTAATTTTGGTCAGTGTGAACGCATGTATGAACATGTGATTGCTAATCACCATGTCCAAGCCGAAATAAAGCAAATTCCGGACCAACAATTCATTGCCTATTCTGGTGCATATTACACATTTGATTTTCTCGGCATTCATGATGCTATTAAACAAAGCACCGTAGAAAATAACGTGCAAGCAATTTGTAGCCACACTTGGGATGAATTAAAAACAACGTATCCAACCATTGCCGAAAAAAATCTTGCAAATTATTGCGCAAACGGTGTGTATTTAGATGATTTATTTTATGGCGCCTATCACTTACATGATGCGCAAGTCAGTGTTACCAAAGAAATTAATCACACTAGTTTAAACTGGACTCTAGGCGCATTATTGTTTGAAATATTGCAGTAGTTATTTCGAGATGAAGGTGTATAATTGTGTTGGGCGGTTTATTGATCGAAGCCCTACAATCTAGTCCGGGGAAGTCAGAGTGCTCATGCGGTGTGCATGCCTCATATGAGGAAGCCTAAAACATGACAGAGACCTCCACTTATCATTCTCGGGCCTTCGATCAATGCTGCCCACCTTAATTTTCCCCTACCATCATTAAAATCCATAAATCTATCATTTATTCATTAGGTTACTTAACCAACGCTTTTCTTATCTTCTCCTATACTTACGGTATGAGGCGAGGAGAATGTAATGAAAAGTGACAGACCTGACCGTAATCGCGAAGATTTTACGGATAAAGGCCGAGGTAACATCATAAGAGGTAGCCACGGTGCGAGCGTGGTTAATAAAGCTGTGCGCGACGATGAAAATAAAGCCGCTAAACACGGTTACGATTGGATAATAAAATTAGCAGCAACATTGCAGATAGCACTGCACGAAAAACATGCGCAAGAATTTCTAAGAGTCATGCTACCTCATCAACCCAAAACACGAGTCGTGCGAGATCAAAACGGTGCCTATTATGTCGTATCAAAAGCTATTCCCGGATTTGCCTCAATAGGTGAAATGATTTTTAACGATTTACCACCGGGAACTCGTCCAGAACAACAAGCAGAAATAAAAAGACGTATAGAAGATGTTAATGAATGGTTGAAAGATAAAAAAGATTGTAAATCATCATCACTCAAGAAAGGCAACGATGCTGCAGCCATTGGCGAAATCATGATTTATTGTATGAAAACTTATGAGATCGATCTTAATTTAGATAACATTGGTAAAAATAAACAGGGAAAATTTGTTAAAATTGATGGTGATCAAACGTATGCATTTTCAGAAAATGCATCAGGCCGAAAATTAAAAATAACAACAGAGATAATCGATAGTTTGCCCTTCGCTTATGATTATCCAGCAAGAAATTGGCTGGATATCAAGCAAGGCTTTCAATTTAATTTATGGGCAAAATTAGTGGGCGGTGGCGAGATGAAGGAATTTCGCTCTGGTGTGAATAGAGGTCTTTTGAAAATGCTATTGTATCCTGATGATATCGAAGCAAGACATACTAAGTACACCATAACAGATGATAAATGCGCTCAAGAAATGATTGCTTATGATCAAGAACAAAAAGCAGCTTTTGAAAAAGCCGCATTGCGTTCTAAAAGTTTTAGAGAATATTTATTTAGCCCAGAAGCTCAAGTTGCAAAAGATGAATTTTTACAAAATATGGAAAATCACAAAATTAAAGGCAAAATAAAATTAATTCCAGATCCTGTAAAAACAAAGCAAGATGTTGAAGCAAAATTTAAGTCGTTGCAATCTGCTGCCGATATATTAAATCCTACTAGAGCGAAAGAGTTAGAGCTTGAAGCTAAAATGTTAGAATACGAAACTTTTGTTAAGAATTTTCTAGGTCCTTTTTCATTTGTATTGCTTAATCACATTAACCATTACACGCAAAAATCAGCTGAGAATGCAGCGGTTATTACTCTTTATAATGGAATCGTCAACAATCCTGCAGCTGATCGAGTAAAAATGCAGGGATTAATAGATGTTGCAAAAGAAGCCATCAAAAAAGCTCCTAAGCTTGGATTGGGAGCATCTTTATTTAAAAAAATAATGGTTACACACGATATGCAAGAATTGCATCACATTATTATTTTATTTGAAACAAAACCCGCTGACGCCATTAAAAAAATACGAGAATTAAGAAATGATTTGGTGGCAGCACCCGATGCGAATTTATCAGCAACAAATAGTACAACATTCACAGGTCCTAAAGGCCCTGGTGGGGAGAGACAATTATGACAAATACATTTGATGCTAAAAAACAGGAATTAAGTAGTCTCATAGATTGCGTGCGTAGCGATACAGAGGCTTATAACAAAAAAATTCGCTTAGTAATGGAGATGAAACAAACTCTCTCGAAATATGACTATTACAAAGAAGATGGTGTCATGTCAGAAGAAGAGCAAGAACTACGTGAAGCATTTGCAGAGAGATTAAAAGAAGTCGGCCTTGATCCGGAAATCGTTAGATTATTAAAGGCAATCGAAGATAATAAAATTAAAATTGAAGAACTTTATCGAGAATTGGGAATTGATCGCGATAGATATTCTTCCAAATTTTTGTTTGCATAAGGCGAGGAGAGGGTGATGAAAAGTGATAGACCAAAAAGACGACCCTTCGAAAAATACCGTCAAACAGGAACGCTAACGACTGCTGAGTTAACTCGTAGTCATCAATCCTACATCGTGCAAAAAGATCGAGATGAAGATGAAATCGAAAGACCGAAACATCGATATAAATGGGTTATTAAAAAAGCCGAATCATTGCTGCAAGCGGAAGAAGAAAAAGAAGCTCAGGAATATTATCGATTAGTAATGGGTCAGGATGACGATGGTATTGATTTGCAGCAGAAAACGCGAGTGGTGAAAGATAAGCATGGTAACGCATATGTACTTTCCAAAACGGTTGAAGGGTTTGTTTCATTAGATGAGATGGTTTTTGAAAATATGCCTGCTGGTATTAACAATAAAGCCGAAATAGCAGAGCAGAATAGAAGATTACGCATTATTAATGAGTGGCTGAAAGATTTTAATGAATGCGCGCCTGATTGTCGAAAAGATAATGATGCGTCCGTTATGGGCGAAATCATGATTATCGCGATGCAAGTTTATGAGCTAGATCTTAAGCTTGCCAATATTTACAAAAATAAGAAAGGGAAGTTTGGCAAGATAGATGGTGATCAAACGTATTCTTTTTCCAGATCAAATCGCGGTGAAAGACCTACGATGACTCCTGTTATGATAGACAGGCTGCCTTTTGTACGTGAATACCCTGCTAATAATTGGCTAGATATAAGAGCAGGTGGTGAAGATGATTCAGCTGCCATTTTAATTGGCGGTGGCGCAATGAAAGATTTTCGCCGCGGTGTGAATCGTGGTATTTTAAAAATGATATTAATGCCGGATGATTTAGCGGCAAGGCAAACAAGTTTTAATATTAGCGCCCGTGCTCATGCGGATGCAATAACGGAATATAATAAAAATAATAAAGTAGAGTTAGAAGAAGCAGCATTAAATAACAGAAGTTTTTTAGAATACTTAGTTAGCCCGGAAGCACAGCTAATGAAGGATAAATTTTTCAAAGATATTTCAAATTACGTTATCGAAAGTAAAATAAAATTAGTAACAGATCCTGTGAAAACTGCCAAAGATATCGAGGATAAATTTAAGGCATTAAAAGAAGCCGCCGAATGCAAAATTTTTCTGGAAGATTTTTCACGCATCCTAAATAAACACGCGGATCATTACACTTTGAAATCTCTCCTAAATCAATCATTTGTTGACGATTATAAAGATATTATTAATAGTAAGGCAAGTGAGAGAGCAAAGTTGCAACTGGTATCTGATATCGCAAATGAAGCAATAAAAGATTCGCCTAAGATGGGTGCGGTAACTACCTTTTTTAATAAACTAACCGTAAAATATCAAATGCAAGAATTGCATAAAATAATCGTTCTATTTAAAACAAATCCATCGGTAGCACTTACTAAGATGCGCGAATTAAGAAGCAGCTTGGATAAAACATCAAACCCAAGAGAATCAGTTGCTACCAATTCGACTGCTAGACAAAACAATCCAAGGCCGGGCGATGGGCCAAAATAACGAAGACAAATATAGTCGACACCTGCACCACTCAATAGATTAGTAATGCCTTTAATACCCCACACAAAAAAAGTGTACGTGTTGCATTTTATAATGCTAAAATCTTTCTAGCCATTTTATTAGTTAAACTCGGGAATAAACATGATAGAATTTGACCCAGTTATCCTCGCTAGAATTCAATTTGCCTTTACTGTTAGTTTCCATATTATTTTCCCCGCATTCACGATCGGCTTAGCCAGCTTCTTAGCTGTACTGGAATGGCGTTGGTTAAAAACAGGCAATGAGCATTTTAGGGAACTTTATCGGTTTTGGGTCAAAATATTCGCAGTAGCATTTGGTATGGGTGTGGTATCGGGTGTCGTAATGTCATACGAATTTGGTACTAATTGGTCAGTGTTTTCTGATCGGATCGCGAACGTGCTTGGGCCTCTTTTAGGTTATGAAGTGTTGACGGCATTTTTCCTAGAAGCGTCCTTCTTAGGTATTATGTTATTTGGTTGGGGTAGAGTCAGTAAGCGTATGCATTTTGCTTCTACTTGTATTGTCGCGGTAGGTACGCTTATTTCTGCCTTCTGGATTTTATCAGCAAATAGCTGGATGCAAACACCGCAAGGTTTCACCGTTGGCGCTGATGGTCGTTTGTTTCCCGCCAATTGGCTAGAAATTATTTTTAATCCTTCTTTTCCTTATCGTTTCGCGCACATGGTTACCGCAGCCTATCTCACCACAGCATTTGTTGTGGGTGGCGTAGGCGCATTTTATTTGTGGCAGCGCCGACACACGCCGCAAGCTAAAATCATGCTTGCTATGGCCACCTTAATGGCAACATTAGTTGCGCCGATACAGTTAATTCTGGGCGATATGCATGGAATAAACACATTGAAATATCAACCCGCAAAGGTTGCAGCTATGGAAGGAATTTGGGACACAGAGCGCGATGCCGGTTTACGCTTATTTGCTATTCCAAATCAAACAGCAGAACGCAATGATTATGAAGTCGTACTGCCACATTTTGCGAGCTTGATTTTAACACATCATGAAGATGGTGAAATTCAAGGTCTAAAAACATGGGCGCCTGCTGATAGACCGCCGGTGATATATGTCTTTTGGTTCTTCCGTCTGATGGTAGGACTTGGCGTGATAATGATTCTCATTGGTATTGTTAGCACTGTCCAATATGTGCGCGGCAGATTATTCAATAGTCGCTTCTTGCAAGCATGGTGGATGTTAATGATGCCATCTGGTTTTATAGCGTTGTTATCAGGATGGTTTGTCACAGAGATGGGGCGGCAACCCTACACCGCCTACGGCGTGATTCGCACAGCCGAATCTGTTTCACCGGCGATTGTCGGCTCACAAGTCGCCTGGTCACTGCTTGCATTTGTAGTGATGTACACATTAGTGTTTGGTGCAGGAACTTACTACATCTTGCAACTGATACGTAAGGGTATACCTGCAAATAAAGAAGATGAAAAATTTTATAAGCATGGAATGGAAGCATCTGTTGTAGAAGGCAACACAACAAAGAGAGGTGATCATGTTTGATTTCTCATCGTCCATAGATCTTGCGTTTATTTGGGGATGTCTTATTGCAACAGGCATTTTTTTATATGTCTTGTTAGACGGCTTTGATTTAGGAGTAGGGATTTTATTTCCCTTTGCGCCTTCTGATAAATGTCGCGACCGTATGATGAACTCTATTGCGCCATTTTGGGATGGCAATGAAACATGGTTGGTTTTAGGCGGCGGCGGTTTATTTGCGGCATTTCCATTGGCATACGCTATTTTATTGCCCGCATTTTATATTCCTATTGTTTGCATGTTGTTAGGATTAATCATGCGTGGTGTGGCATTTGAATTTCGTTTTAAAGCGGAAGGTAGTTCCAAACGTTTATGGGACCATGCTTTTCACTTTGGTTCACTTGCGGCGGCTTTTTCTCAGGGTATGATTATTGGTGCTTTTGTCCAAGGTGTCAAAATTGATGGTCGCCATTTTGCCGGCGGCGCTTTTGATTGGGCGACTTCCTTTAGCGTGATGACTGGTATGGCGGTCGTGTTTGGTTATGCATTACTAGGTTCAACATGGTTAGTCATGAAGACCGAAGATATTACGCAAGCATGGGCACGCAAAGTAGCATCGTATGTGTTAGTGTATGTTGGTATTTTCATGACACTGGTTAGCATGATTATGCCCGCACTCAATCCAATGATTAATTCTTTTTGGTTTAGTTTGCCAAACTTTTTTATGTTATTACCCATTCCTTTGATAACAGCGATTTTATTTTTATTTCTGTGGCGTGATCTCAGTAAAAAACGACATGAAATACGGCCTTTTATTTTAACCCTGGCGATTTTTTTGATGGGTTATATTGGTATTGGCATTAGTATTTATCCTTGGATTATTCCATTCCAATATAATATCTGGCAGGCAGCGGCATCAGGCCCTGGTTTGTCGCTTATGTTAGTTGGCGTCTTGCCGATGTTACCGCTCATTCTCGGTTACACCGCGTATTGCTATTACACGTTTAGAGGTAAAACCAGTCATGAACATATGTATTAACCGTCATGCTGAGTTATGGCTTAAGCGTCATCCCAGGGTATCCCAGTGGTTATGGTTTGTGGTTTTATGGTTGGTGGGTTTAACAGGCGCATTGTTGTTAGCCCTGCCCGTGAAGCTGGCAATTAAACTGTAGCCTGGACACGCTTTTTGTGTCCGGGGTTGTTGTATCTGGACGTGTATGTATGCAACAAAACCCCGGACACAAAAACGTTGGAAGAGCTACAATATCCTTTTGATTTTCTCCGCCAATTCTTGAGTTACTTTGGGTAGATTTTTTTGATACTCCGAATGCGCATCATCGCCCGTCACAAAATTCGTCACACCTTTGATCGCAAACATCGGTGTGTGCGTTAACATGCTAACCCAGGCAACAGCCGCTGCTTCCATGTCGATCGCAACACATTTTTTCTTTAAGAAAATAGCAAAATCAATTTTGCTATCATCAAACGAATCACCTGAACAAATGATTCCTGGTTTTAAGCCATATGTTGCGCTTGATGGTAGGTTTGCTGCAAGATAGTCACCTTCACCATATTGACGATAACCTTCAAATGGTAATCGACGATCGTAGAAATAAATTCGCTCACTAATATAAATATTATTTATTGCAGAATGATTTTCTTTCACGCCACCCGCTGTGCCAACACTAATCACTAAATCTGGATGAAAATGCGAAATACCCAGATATGTGCTAAGCGTTGCAGCTTCTGTTCCGATATTTTGTACGTGGTTGACAGGATCAATGCCGTTTAATACTAGCATGATTTGCGTGTGATGATATTGACCAGAAAAAGCGCGCATGGGCAGTGGAGTGAATATGTCTTTTTGTTCTTTTAAATGGAGTGTTGCGATGATGGGGTTTGCTTCGGTGTTCATAGCGACGACGAGCAGTAATTTTTTTGGTTTTGGCGAGGTATGTGCATTGCCTGTAAAGCAAAGAATAAAAAAAATGATAGTGAGTAATCGCATATGAATCCTCCGTTTAATATTAAAACCGGACACAAAAGTTGCCTGGACACGCTTTTTGTGTCTGGGGTTGTTGTATCTGGATGTGTATGTATGCAACAACCCCGGACACAAAAAGCGTGTCTAGGCTACATAGTCATAAGGGGGAGAATAATGCAATGGCCAGAGACGGGATCGAACCGCCGACACGGGGATTTTCAATCCCCTGCTCTACCGACTGAGCTATCTGGCCTTAAGAGGTGTGTGTTTAACACCGCGCTATTAAACCGGGTGACGCTTGATGAGTCAAGGAGAAGATTCATCAATTTACGATTCTTTTGGTACAAACCCCGCTGGTTTTTCGCTGCCGTCACCAAAAAGAAAATTATGCATTTCTTGTTTTAAAAATGCGCGCGATTTTGCATCAATCATGCTCAAACGGTTTTCATTGATTAACATGGTTTGGTGTTCTAACCATTGCTGCCAAGCTTCTTCACTAATTTCATTATAAATTTTTTGACCTAATTCACCTGGCATCGGTGGGTTAGAGAGAGCAGGTGCTTCTTTTTTAAGCTTGGCGCAATGAATCATGCGGCTCATGTTAATTCTCGCAAAATGGACTGTATGGGTTTTGGTAAGCCGACATTCTCGGGCTGCGACAAGTTATACCAAATTTGTTGTCCATCTTCCATGATTCTGCCAACAGGCTTTTTAATCTCTAATAAAATCGGATGAATAGTTAAGTGATAATGGCTAAACGTATGCCTAAAACTAGCTAAAGGCTGCAAAGCAGTCACATTCAATTTTAAACGCTGCTGACAATAACGAGTAATCTCCCTGTCAGTAGCTGCGCCATTGATTTCAGGCACACAAAAAAGCCCACCCCAAATGCCCGATGACGGCCGTCTATGCAACAACACACGCTTACCTTGCTTGATAATTAAAAAAGTCGCCTCGCGAGTTGGAATGCGCTTCAGGGTTTTTTTGGTCGGCACTTGATCAACAATAGAAAGTTCATATGCTTTGCAATTTTTAACGAAAGGACATTGTAAACAATCAGGCTTACTACGCGTGCAAAGCGTCGCACCCAAATCCATAATGGCTTGTGTGTAATCCGCGGTGCGTATTTTTGGCGTATAGGCAACTGCTAAATCCCATAGCCTATCAACCGTAGCCTTATCATCAATCGGCTCACTAATCGCATGAATACGCGTTAAGACACGTTTCACATTGCCATCTAATAGCGGCGCTTTCTCATTAAAGGCAATGGAGCGAATTGCGCCCGCAGTTGAAGGTCCAATGCCTGGTAATTTTTGCAAATCATCTAAGTCGCTCGGAAATTCGCCACCAAATTCACTCATCACCATTTGTGCCGCACGATGCAAATTGCGCGCCCGACTGTAATAGCCAAGCCCCGCCCAAAGATGCAACACACTATCTTCATGGGCTTTCGCCAGCTGTGAAATACTGGGAAAAACATGCATAAATTTTAAAAAATAGGGTATGACGGTTGCTACTTGCGTTTGTTGCAACATGATTTCAGAAACCCACACCTGATAAGGCGATTTATCGATTTGCCACGGCAATTCTTTGCGGCCATGTTGATCAAACCACCGTAGTAATTTTTGTTGGAAGCGTTTTGGGGTGATGATCATAAAGCGTGATTATTTTTATGGTGATGCATGATTTCATAAATTAAAGTGGCTGCGAGTTTAGCAGTACGATGATCAATATCATAGCGAGGCGTATGTTCGACAATTTCATAGCTAATCACTTTGCCAGAAGCGGCCAGTTGTCGCAGCAAGGGAATAACATGCCAAGGATTTAAACCAAGCGGTTGAATGGTGCTAACACCCGGTGCAAATGCCGGTGAAAACACATCAAGCGATAAACTAATATAAATGTGATCATTTTCATCAATCACGCGATCAATGAAATCAACACACTTGTCTTGCAAACCTTGATGTAATTCATCTGCTAAAATTAATTTGGTATCAAATTGCTTAGCAATATCAAATGATTCACGAATATTGCCCGCATGTTGAATGCCAACGCAATTATAATCAAAGCGTCGATTATCTTTTTGGTGTGCTTTTGCGATTTGATAAAACGCAGTGGTAGCGCTCCCGCGAGGGTGTGCTGTATTAATCGGGTGTAAATCAAAATGCGCATCAAAATTAATAATGCCTAAACGTTTGTGCGCCGGATAAACATCAGCAATACCTTGATAATGCCCCCATGCTGTTTCATGTCCGCCACCTAACACAATAGGGTGAATGCCTTTTGCTAATAACATACTGATCACTTCCCTTAATGCCGCCTGGGATGCTTCTAAATCATGATCGGTGCAAACAATGCTACCAACATCAAGCAAATGAATATCCGGGTTTTGCATGGGTAAATTGATGAGTCGTTGTCGAATCGCAATCGGCCCTTCAGCAGCACCGGCTCGACCTAAATCCCGTTGTACGCCTTCATCACAATTAAAGCCGACTAAGGCAAAAGTCAAAGGACCTAAAGCATCAGGACGTTGAGATAAGAGATTGATTAAGCGAACACGTTGATAAAAACAAGCGTCAGGCGGTGTATCCGCGCGTCCTTGCCACCCAAGCGGGTCGGGTAGCAAGTAGCGGGATTCGAAAGTCATAATAATTACGCTACATCAGGAACGCGTACGCCGATTTTTTGCAGGTATTCATGCGTGCTTAACACGTAGGCGTAGGTAGGTTGCAGAGCAGCAATAAATGACATATGTACATTTTGTGCAGGGATAATCGTGTGATTAAATTCTAATTGTTTTGCAGTGCAAGCATCATGCAAAACAGTGCAAGTAAAGCCAAGATCATGTGCTGCGCGAACAGTTGCATCAACAGCCATATGCGTGGTCATACCGCAAATCACCAAATGATTAATTTGGTTTTTGATTAAGTAATTTAATAATTGGGTGTCTTTGAAACTGTTTGGATAATGCTTTTTAATGATGGTTTCACCCTTGCTAGGCGAGACGCTATTGTAAAATTCAGCGCCTTTGGTGCAAGGTAACAGTGAAGCTGCATCGGGTAGGGTGGAGATATGTTGTACATGGATAACAGGTTGCTTTTTATCTCGATAAGCTTGAAGAACGAGTTGGGCTTTGATCGCCGCTTCAATACTCTTTTCCAGAGGAATCCTTCCATTCGGAAAATAATCATTCTGTATTTCGAGAAGCAATAATGCTGAGTTCATGCGCATTCCTTTTTGGATAAATTAAAAATTCGTTTTAAACATACTTGCTTAGCTGGCAATAGTACCAAGTTTATAAAAGAAGAACAATTTTTCAGTTTAAGCCTTTGCTAAATCCTTAGCTTTTTTATCAAAAGCACTTGCATGTTCGAGGCTCCCTATTTTTCGGTAGCTTTCAGCTAAAGCTTGGTAAGGTTTGACCAAAAGCGTGCTTTTGCTGCCGTAAATATTTTTATAAATAGCAACCGCGGTTTTATATTCTTCGCAGGCGGCTTTAGGATTGTTGGTTTTGAGGTAAGCGTGGCCTAAAGAAAGCATATTGCGCGCCGCATAAGGCGATTGCGACAGATGCCCTTGTTGCGACCAATATTTTTTAACTTGTTTTAAGAGGGCAATGGCTTCTTCATTGCGTGCTTGATCTAGCATGGCGTTGGCCAGGCGATTTTGAATGCGGGCATATTGATTATCGTGTTTTTTCGGCGATAAATCGTAAATTGCGAGTGCGGTTTGGAAATATTTTTCGGCAGCCGCATAATTTTTGTCGTCGCCTTCTAATAAGCCTTTAATGCAATTGGCGAAAGCAGTAATGCTATTTTTTTCATTAGGGTATAGTTGCGTTAATACTTTGTTAGCATAAAAAAGGGATTTTTCTTTGTCAGCGGCTAATTTGCTGGAAGAGTAGCGTTGTTCATAAGCATAAGCTAATTGATTCGCATTCCAGGCTTTTTCTTCTTTGGAATTTAAAAATGGCGTTGCGGTGGTTAATTTGGTGATAGACGAATTAGAGTCGCGGGCAACGTGTGTGTAGTAAGTGCCAAGCTTATAAAGTAACGAAGCTAGGGCTTTTTGCTCTGGTTTGGACAATTTCGAAACATCATTAATTTGCGCGATGAAAATTTCGACTTGGCCGATATTGTTTTTATTTGCAGCAATGGTAGTGTAGTTATTCCAGTCAAAGTTGAACTGTTTATCTTTTTCTTCAAGTGGCGTGATGTCTTTTTTGATTGCAACGACGGTTTCATTTTGTGATTCAATACGAAACGAACCCTTCAGGTTGTTGTCTTCCGTTGCAGCCAGTGCTGGCACGGAAAAAAGTGAGGTAAGCATAGTGACTTGGACGAATGACTTCAATGTCATAGTAGTTATCCTTAGGAGGGTGAGCAATCAGTCCCTATAAGTTAACAGATTTTTTAAATGTTTTGTAGCCTGGGCGCGCTTTTGTGACTGGGTTTTTTCTCTCCGGTAACCATAACCCGGACACCAAAAGCGTGTCCAGGCTACTTAAGGTGAAGATATGCTGAAAGAAAAAATAGGCCAAATGTTAATCATGGGATTTCGTGGAGCAGACCTCTCTTCTATTGAGCCGATTCGCCGCGCCATTTCCGAGCGAGAGTTGGGTGGCGTGATTTTATTTGCAAACAATGTGGTTGATGCAAAGCAATTATCAGCGCTGACACACCAATTACAACAAGATGCATCCACAGCAAAATCATTACCATTATTTATGGCGATGGATTATGAGGGTGGAACGGTTGAACGCTTAAATAAGCAAGCTGGTTTTCCTGAGACGTATTCTGCCGAAGAATTAGGTGCCATGGATGATGCAGAAATTGCAAAACACGCAAGACAAATGGCGATGACCTTAAAATCAGTCGGTATTAATTTAAATTTTGCACCCGTGGTTGATGTTAATGTCAATCCTGAAAATCCTATTATTGGCAAACGCAAACGTAGTTTTTCCAAAGAAGCCAAGCGTGTTGCCACTTGCGCCAGTATGTTTGCCCGGGCGCATATTGATTTGGGAGTAAGATGTGCGTTAAAGCATTTTCCAGGTCATGGTAGTTCGCTCACCGATTCTCATTTGGGGTTTGTGGATATTACCAATACTTGGCAACCAATCGAATTAGATCCTTACCGCGATTTGTTATCCATTTACGGGGATCGCATCATGGTGATGATTGCCCATGTTGTGCATTCAGGGTTTGACGAATATGCCTATCCTGCTAGTTTATCGCAGCAAATCGTGCAAGGAGTATTGCGCGAGCAATTGCATTTCAATGGTGTGGTGGTGAGTGATGATATGCAAATGAAAGCGATTGTTGATCATTATGGTATGGATGATGCGCTACGACTTGCCATCAATGCAGGGGTTGATATGCTCATTTTCGGTAATCAATTAGGAAGCGATATTTTTTCTGCAGCAGATATTGTAAAGCGCATAGAAAATATGGTTTTAAGAGGTGAAATTGCTGAATCTCGCATTCTGCAATCATACGAGCGGGTAAAGGCGATGCGGGCGCATTTGTAATATATAATATCATTATTATCAATAAGTTATATTCATACGCCCTCGCTTTTTGGTGCTATACTTTTGTCAGTGAATACTAAAAAATCCCCAACCAGGAGTGTGTGGTTATGAATCCTCGAATAGCGTCGATAACAGCGGCACAGCAGGGTTATTTTGACAATTTAAATGAAATGCGCAAACAGTTAATCCAATCGCGCAATAAACTGGATGCCGTAAAAGATAAAAAGAAAATTATTCAGCTCACAACCTATATTAATTTGATAGATGTCGATACATTAAAAAATAATTCTTTAATTAATAAAACTGAACATGCAAAAAAGATTTTTAGCGATTTAAAAAAAGCGGGTATGAATAAGAGTGATGACGATGTTAAGAAAATCCTAACAAACACAGAATCGACGATTGTGGCTTATGACAGAATATTAGCATCAGGTGTTAGTGATATTGATAATGAAATAAAAGCCGACAATGACAATCCTTCTTTTTATAGTGCCAACAATCTTAATGACACATTGCAAGCAGCGCAAGAGCGAGCCAAGTTAATGGTGCAAAATTTAGAAGTGCGAGCAACCTTACTAACAGATAAGGCTGCGCGCGATGCAAATCAAGTAGACTTAGGTGCTTGGCAAGCGCTCGCCAGTAATTTAACAATCGTAAAACCGCCCGAATTTAATCATTTTGAAACGTTGTTGGATAAAGCTGTATTGCAAGTTAAAGAGTCGAAATCCGTATTCGCAACCGCGATGACTACAATGGTGAATGCCGTTAAACCCATATTTGCCGGCATTAAAAAAAGAGATGAAACTAAAAAAAGAATAGATGAATTAAAAAATAAATATAATAAATTATTTGATGATATCAATGCGCCTATCGCATATCGCGCAGTGTTTAATGGCGTGTTTCAAAAAATAGATGATGGTTTGCAAGATGGCAAAAATCCTGAAAAATCCGTTAAAGCGATGGAAGAGCTGTATCATGATTTGCAGCCCTACACTAAGGAAAAATTAGTCTCAAGTTATACCAGTGAAGAATTGAAAATTGCCTTTCGGTCGACAAGAATAATACATGGTAGCGAAATGCTGCAAGCAGCTGAAAGAGCACTGGGTGATATTAAGGAGCCCGGTAACATGATAGTGCCATCACAAGCACGTATACCATACAAAGAAACATTAGCGGTTATTGAGAAACAGTCGCGTGCATTGATAGGTATTCATACCACGGGGAATAATGTAGTTGATGCCGTGGTTGGCGCAACTGAAAAAATGATTAAAAATTTAAAGGAAAGAAGCGAACGTCAAGATCGTCGAATAGATTTGAGCGATCCAAGAATAGCACAGGAACCTGTTGCATTGCTGCCAGTTTTAACATCATTAGAAAATATCTTAAAAAAAATGGACGATCATGTAAAGTCAAGCGCAACACCTGAAGAAAAAGCGCAATTTAATGCAAAAATTAAAGAAGAATTTTTAAGTTTACTAGAAACGCATAGTAAAAATGACGCTTTATCTGATCAAATCAAAAAAATAATCAGTGAGGCAGGTCGCGCACCGCTCGAAGAAACAGAAAAGCAGCGCAAGGTGGATAAACAAGTGGAAGCAATGGAAGCTGAAATTTCATTGTTAAAACCACAATTAGCGGAATTAGAAGAAAAGTATAACCAATTATTAGATAGCTACGGTTTAGAAGAAAAAAATTCTATTCGAGCTAAATTTAAAGCTCAACTTGATACATGTAGAAACATTATTAACTATAAAGAACAAATGATAGCAGAAGTGTTAGCCTCAAAACGCACTCCTTATGGTTATTCACAAGATATTAGTCTAGATGAAGCGCGTAATATGTTGCGTGCCATGACTGCTGTGCATGCAAAGCTAGAAGGCATGATCACGGAGGGCCCGAAGGAATTTAATTCATTAAAAGCGATTGAAATATCAAAACTAGTCGAGAGTGAATTTGCCAAACAAGGGTTGAGTTATTCGCAACTAGCCAAAGAATTATTTGGGATGAGTTTCGAGTCATATTTATCAGCCCAAGTTACGCAATATCAAGAGACATTTAAATGGGTTTCAAATTTAAATTTCGCAAATATTTATAATCAACCGAATGATAATCAAAAACCATTACAAGATACTTTGCATTTGCAATTATCGGAACTTAAAAAACTTTTTGTTAATGTGAATGGTAAAATTGATTTAGCAAATGATAAAGAAAAAATGCAAGGAGCGATTGTTCACAATGCAAACCTTTATGCGTTATTAAGTAAATGCCAAGTTACTTTAGGCAATAATACCAAAGGCTATTCTTCTGAGCAAAAATTGAAAGACTTTGAAAATGTTATTTCTGATTGGCTAAAAGATAATCCAAACGCTTCGAATGAAGTAAAAGTTATGATTGAAAAAGTACAAACGACCATCACAGATATGAAAGCCCTTGCGCCGCCTGCAAATACTGCTACAAATGATGCACTCGCCACTTCCGCGGCCGCTCTAAATGCTCGTGGTAGTTCAGGCATGTTTGGAGGCGCGTTACGCTCCTCTCCATTGAGTCCGGCGCCAAAATCAAATGCTGATACACCTCAAGCCAAAAAATAGTCTACAAGCCCGGATGAACGCTCTTTGTTCTTCCGGCGTTAAAATATCAATCTTCCTTGCTTTTTATCCCGCAACCCAATATAACCTCCGCGTTACATTCTCATAACAAATGAAGGGATAAAATTATGTCAGATGGCAGATCAAGAGGATTGGATGTACATAAAAGCAATGGCGAGTCATTCAGGAGTTTGCCAGCGATTGTAGATGAAGCTAACAAAGCAAGCGAAATGTTAAAAGAAAAAACTAAAGAAGACATGACAAGTCAGGAATTAGTAAATTTTGGCATGACTTTCAACGAAAAATCTGATTATAAAATGGCACAAGAATTTTTCAATGCCGCATTAGAAAAAGTAGAAACAGAAACACTCTCGCAAGATGAAAAAAATGTTATCCAGGCTTACTGCCACTACGGCTTAGCAAATTGTGAACGTGAACTGGGCCGCCCCGCTGAGGCAATTGAGATTTTTAAAAAAGCACAAACCCACATTGAAAACCGAAAAGAGTTATACGATTTAAGATATCTGATCGCCCGTAATATTGGTATTGCCTATCTTGCGATCGAAGATTATGTAAATGCAGAAAGTCAATTTTCGCAAGCTTTGCATGTTGCAGTTGAAACTCAACAAGTAGGGCGCATTCCTGCTGTTTTAAGTTACCAAGGATTGTCAGTGGTGCTGTCTGGAAAAGCGACTGATAAAGGCTTTGAATTGCTAGAAAAAGCAAGATTGCTCTATCCAAAACATTTAAGAGAAGAATCCCTGGATTGGGCGGCGCATCGCTATCATATGGGACGTGCATATGAAGCGAAGAAAAACCCTGTTGATACTCTTCATGCGCTTGTTGAATATAAAGAAGCGCACAGATTAAGAATGCAACTGATTAATATCAATAAAATTGGAATCGTTTACTTTCACAGTAGGCTAGGCGATACCAATGCGGGACTTGGTCGTGTTTATGCATCATTGGGACACAAAGATGAAGCTAGGAAATATTTTAGTGCAGCACTTGATAGCTATGAAGCATTAGGCGCAACTAAAAAAGCAGAGACTATTCGTCAAGCGCTACTCTCATGCTTTAATTTAGTATCATTTTCATTGACTTCAAGGACTGCAAGTCGAGGCAAGCCAGATGAATTAAATGACCAACAAGCTTTAATAAGAACTCCGGGGTATGGCGTAAGTGAGAAATAAATAGAAGTAAAAAACCTGGACAACGTGTCCTGGTTCATTAGGTATTTAATACTAGTTATAACCTGTATATTAACATCTATAATACGTAGCCTGGACACGCTTTTTGTGTCCGGGGGTTTTCTTCTCCCGTAACTAAAAAACCCCGGACACAAAAAAAGTGGTAAGGACTACAAAAACAATATAAATACGAGAATACACTCATGATCAGTTACCATCCTGGCTTACCCTCGCTATCTATGGCAGCAAAAAATTACAATTCAGTCGCATCAGACCACGTGCCAATATTGGCAACCATCCCAAACAAAATTAAAATTATCTCTTGGAATGTGTTGTCAACCGATTCCGCTAATGGTTTCGCGCCACTTGGTAAAGGTTCATATGGAGAAACCGAACAGCAAATGCTAGATCGCTATGACAGAATTGCAAGTGGTTTAGCTAAAATGGTTGAGAAAAATGCCCCACATTTTATCTGCTTACAAGAAATCAGATGCGATACCAATAAACAGTTATATTCTAGAATAAAAGCAAAATTGCCAGATTATGCCATCACAGAAAATAATGGCATGCCAATTGATTTTGAGGGCTGTATCACTCTCTACAATACCAAACAATTTGAGCCAGCGCCTGGTATTGAAAAAAAACAAGTGAAAGACTTTAAATGTGGTTTTTTACAAGGAAATAAAACTGAGTTTGTCGACAAAAAGACACAATTAAAAATTGTCATCACAAACGCACATCCTGATTTTGATGAAATTCCTAGGATGCATGAAGAAGAAATAACAACTTATTTAGCGCAGAAAGGGCCTAATATATTATCTATCGTTGTTGGTGATTTTAATTGCACCATAGCTCCTCTTGACTCAGTGCCTCGCAATATAACCACTGTTGCTACCGTATCAACATTTAGAAACAATCAATTGCAAGGCGCTGGCGCTGTCGATGGTTGTTTTTATACTGATGTTGAGTACAACCAGAGAGACTTTATGACTTTTAGGCAAGCGCCAATAAGCCATTTAAATTGGCAGACAGGTGAGCCTTACGATGCGCGTCTTCTCGCCCCAATCAATGTGCATGACTTGTCTGAATTACAAAAAAAAGAAATCAATCGTTTTGAAATGGTCATTAGTATCGATGAGTTTTGGAACGATCAAAAAATAGCTGGAAAATACAACGCTAATGTATTAGAAGCTTATTTGAAACAAGGGCTTGGCGATCAAGGATTAATGGTACGCCAAGCTAGAAATTCAAATAATGAAAAAGGCATTGGTGTCACGTTAACCCGCGCTTGCTATGAACATCTTGTAGGCTTAAATGATTCTCGGTTAACTTGTAGAGTGAAACCAATAAATGGTGTGACCCCGGCGCAATATATTGTTTTAACGAGCGAAGCTAATACACCGTTTTTATTGCAGCAGATAGAAAGCTTTTGTAAAGTTAATGTTGATCAAGCCGGCAGTACACATAGTCTTTATTATGAATTGCAAGACATAAATGACGACTATGCTGATCATTTAAAGGAAAATCCATCAACATCTCCTGTTGACATTAAAATACATGAAGAAAAAGTCGCTTTTGTTAAGAAAATTTCAGAGTTACTTGAAAGCAAAAAAGATAAATCTGCTTATGAAAAACAGGCGGTGATCGTTCAAATTCACAAACTCTTAAAAGAAGATAAAACAATTTCACAATACCGCGGACCAGACTGGGCAAGATACTTGAGAAACATGGGCGTAGCATTAGCTTGCACCATCTTATTCCCCGTAGGCGCAACTGCTGCTATTATCAGTAAAGTGAAATACAATACTTTCCAATTCTGGCAAACAACCGGCTATAAAAAAAGTGAACATATGCAAAAAAAAATATCTTCCTACCGGAAGTAGCCTGGACACGCTTTTTGTGTCCGGGGGCTTTCCTCTCCCGTAACTAAAAAAACCTGGACACAAAATGCGTGTCCAGGCTACATAAACATTAAGGATTTAGAATGCCGCAAGTCACCAAACAATTCTCACCAAAAGAACAAGCTGAACACAATAAAAAAAGAGCAGCGCTTGCTCGAAAAAACGCACTAAATGAAATGCAAGCAACTCAGCAAAAATTCGCTGAGAGTCATTTTGTTGAAAATGTAGAGCCCGACAATAGGAATCTCAAGTTAAAAGAAATGCAAGCAGAATTAAAAGTAATGCGGTCGCAATTAAAACAACTGGAAAATGAATATCAAAAGAAAAACAAATTAGAGAAAGAAGTATCAAAAAAACAAGCAGCATTTAGTGATCTACTTGAAGATCATTTGAGAGATATTGTCAATGAGGCCCCATTTAAAACCATGCTGAATAAATATGATGCTGATGATTATATCCGATATTATTTGATAGAAACGATTGTCGCGCCGATTGTGATCATGCTCGAGTATTATGGCTATGGTGCCGTGCTCATTTTTATAGAGCGTTTATTGGGGTTGCTCGAAAGTACCGAAAACGCGAATCATTCGGTACAAAAAACCTCCGAAGAAATTTTAAAAACAATCGCATCACCGACGCAGATGATCAATACGCTTATATCATTCTCTCGAAATAATAATAACAACAACGATGACGATGATGATAATGGTTACGTTGAAAATAGGTCCTACGGCAATTTGCATGTATCTTTGATAAATGTAGTCAATATTTGTCGTGATAATTATAGCTTATCCAATATTGGTGCTCTACGTACCTCAACATTTTTGACGGATAAAATACGTCAAATGAAATTACGTGATGATATCGTCAGGTTTAACAAATTTTATTTGTTGCGAATGAATAAAGCTTTAGTAGAAATCGGCGAAAGTGCTGCATTTGATATTGAAGGCGAAAAGAAACGTTATTTAGTGGGGGAGCGAAGAACACCTTATGAAACTTCTTTTGAAAGAATGATTGATAGAGAAAAGCAAATATTGGCGGATATGAAGAGAGCGAGAGACGATATTGATTCAACCTGGCGAGCGATTATGCAAAATCTTTCAGATGCCATCGCACCGCTTAATAGGCTTAATAACGCCTCCGCTGAAGAAAATGCTAAATTGCTGAAAATAGCAGAGAGATGGTTAGATAAAGCGATTGCTATGGTGACATTAAAAGATTATGAAGCCCATGATTTTACTTTATCTGATTATATGGATAAAAAGCTAGATGTGCTGAAACGATTTTTACCAGAAAAAGTAGGGCGACTTCAGTCTTTTTTGAATAATTCGAAACTATTTGCCAATTTACGAAAATCAGGATTTGTTCTTTCGCGATCTGAAGCGATGAGTTTATCCAAAAGCACAAGAGATTATTTTCATCGATTAGATGATTACGATTGTAAACAAATCAACATTAAGTACGTGCAAAAAGTAAAACCGATTACCTATGCCATGTTGAATAATTGGCAGGAATTTCAATCGTTACTTAGTAAAAACCCACTTGCCGTGAATGAAATCAATAAATTGCGATCCTGGTCGGAGCCACAATTACGTTTGTATTTAGAGTACAAGGCAACACCTTATGCGGATGCATGGGTTGCGCTTACCTTTAGCCAAGAAGTTGCCATTTTTGATGCATTAAGAAACCAAGAGAACCCCCAAACTTTTACAACTCTGCTCCGTAGTCAAAGTGCGCTGGTGGCACTAGTCAAGGCAACTTCGTTGGATGATGTTTGTGCTGAAATTAAAAAATACAATCATGTTGGTTTTAAGCGTTATCTGAATTTTGTGGTGGCTAAGGATGGGCGCGTCAGTCTGGATCGCGTTGAACTTATTAAAAATTGTAAGAATGACGCAGAATACGACTATCTTTTTGGGTTGCCGGTAGAGGCTATTACTCACATTATCGCGCAGGGTAAAGCTTTTGTTGGCGATAAAAAGGATTTTTATCGTTTCATTTTAGATTTTATGGTGCAACCAGAGCTTTTATCTTCTGCCTTTCCGTTTAAAAAATACTTACCTTTCTTTCAAAGATCAGAAGTATGCAATCACTCAGCATTTACCTATCTCAGTACTCGTATGCTGCATATTGCTTGCATCATTGCCAATATGAATGATCAAGAAGGGTTGGCTAAAGAGCTAGAACGATTTTCTGTCGATGAAGTGCCTAAGTATTTAGACTATTTGGCAGCCCACCGAGAGGCTTTAGCGTTGCATTTTAATTTTGTGCGCTCATGTGTAGATAGCAATCAATATCTATATTTATTTTCATTGCCCACAGCTTTGCAAAAAACATTAGCAGAAATTTATGAGCAATATGAAATGACTGGTGTGACCAATCATGGTGTATTCAAATCTCGCACAGCCAATTTTACAAAATTACACGAAGTAATATTAAGCTCGCGTCCAACGGCTGCTGCATTGACGATGATATTTGATGACGATGGCAAAGCTTGTCATGAAAATCAATACATGACTTATAAAAATCAACTGCAAATGCTTGATGTTAACCGTCAAGCATTGCCATTCATGCGCCGAGTTTTACTAGCAAGAAAAGCGCCTGCTACTCATGAACTGATCTCGTTATTTAAAAACAATGAATTAGAAGATGCTCACACTGCCAAATTTGTAGATTTTACGTTTATCAAGGCAGCTACACTGGATGAGTTGCGACAAGTTGCCGAACGTTGGAAAGCATCACATGAACGCGGCATCGCTGATGTGTGGGATAAACGATTTTACAAGTAATCTGGACACGCTATCTGTGTCCGGGTTTGGTTAACGGAGAAAAAAGCCCCGGACACAAAGAGCGTGTCCAGGCTACATTCATTAACCATATCCATGATTTCCGAGCCCAATGTTTCGCATCAAGCTCTCTTGTTTTCACGGTTAACATTTTAATTGTAGCCTGGACACGCTCTTTGTGTCCGGGTTTGGTTATCGGGGAGAAAAAGCCCCGGACACAAAAAGCGTGTCCAGGTTACGCATTAGGTTATAAATCAATTTTCCAATACTAAGCAACATCAGCAATATCAAAATCGGGAAACAGCAAAACAGCAGGGTGAACTTTAAGCGCTCTTGCTAATTGCATCGCTCTTTCTCTTCCCATTTGTCGAGCGTTGCTTTCCAGGGCGGATAAATTTGATTGGCTTATACCTGATAATTTTGCGAGCTCGTTTTGACTCAAGTTTTGCAATTCACGTAACATTTTCAATGCTTCGCCAGGAGTAAGGGTGGTGTGCATGCGTGCTTTTGTAAATTCATTTTTATTTATTTTCATCGTTGTCTCCTAATATTTGTGAGGATTGATATCAATCACATATATTTCAAAATCTTCATTCGTTACTTTGTAAATGATTCGCCATTGTTTGGATAATCTGCAAGATCGAAAGCCCTGCCAATTACCTTTTAATGCTTCATCTTGGTAGCCCTTGATTAGTTTTAATCCTTGGGGTCCTTCAAGTTCAGCAATTTTTTTCCACAATTCATAATGCTTGCGAATATGAATCGGTATTTTTTTAATTGCCTTAACTAATGTTTTTTTCTCGTATATTGACCACATATTAAATAGTATATATCTCCTTTTGCATATGTGCAAGCGAGTGACCGCTATCTTATTGATTTATTGTAGCCTGGACACGTTTTTTGTGTCCGGGTTTGGTTATCGGAGAGAAAAAGCCCCGGACACAAAAAGCGTGTCCAGGCTACTAGGGGATCGATCAGAATGGGATGTCGTCATCAAATCCGTCAGCTGGAATAGCGTCGGTTTGTGGGGCTGAAGCGCCGGCGCCTGCTGTTGCGGTTTGTCTTTCAAAGGTTGGTTCGCCGCTCGCGCCGCTGCCGCCTTTGCTGTCTAGCATTTGCATCGATTCAGCAACGATTTCAGTGGTGTAGCGGTCTTGGCCGGTGGTTTTATCCTGCCATTTAGAAGTGCGGATTTTACCTTCTACAAAAATCTTGGAACCTTTACGTAAATATTCGCCAGCAATTTCAGCTAAGCGTTGATAAAATACGACGCGGTGCCATTCGGTGCGTTCTTGCATTTCACCGCTTGTTTTGTCTTTCCATGATTCGCTGGTAGCTAATGCAACGTTAGCAACTGCTAAGCCACTTGGGGTATAGCGAACTTCTGGATCACGGCCTAAGTTGCCGATGAGTATTACTTTGTTTACACCACGTGCCATGCTTATATCTCCTAAAAATGTATTCCGATTGTAGTTGCTCTTTCAGGCGAATGAAATCAGGATGATTCGCCGTGTTACGATCCATCTTCAGATATGCCATGTTGTCCTCAGCAATGAACACCGTTTTATTAACGTTGGCGCGTTACATGATAGCGCGGTGGTTGCATGAAGAGAGCGAGAGCAAACCAGATAATGAGCAGAATAACACAGAAAAGATAAACACCCCAAAAATGATAATGGCCAAAAATCCATCCGCCAAAAGCACCGCCGACAAAGATACCTAAAAATTGTGCGCTTGAATAGATGCCTAACGCACTTCCTTTGCTAGCGGGTGGTGCTGTGCGCGAAATAAGCGATGGTAAAAAAGCTTCCAGTAAAGAAAAGGCGGCAAAGAAAAGTGCTAAGCCGACAGCCGCAATTAAAATATTGCTACCCGATAACCAAAGTAATATTTCAGCGAAAATTAATAAGGCAATGCCGCCAATAAAATACGACTTCACTTGTTGTTTGCGTTCAGACAAACCAATTAAAAAAAGCGCAAAACAAAAGGCAACCAATAAACTGGGTAAATATAAAATCCATTGTCGATTGGTGGGTAAGCCGACTTCATGCAATAGAGTAATAGGTATCACAATAAAGCTTGCTGTGAAAATGGCATGCAATACAAAAATCCCAACATTTAATTTAGCGAGTTCTGGCATGCATAATAATTTTAAAACCGCGGCGCGTTCGGGCTCTGCTTCGCGATGCCAAGACGTTTTTTCGGGGGTAGGTGTTTTGGCGTACAAAACCAGTAATGCGATCACACCAAATAAAGCAGCCAAATAAAATAAACAATGCGTAGGCAGCCATTGGCTAAAAAAAGGCCCGGCGAGCATGGCTAGCGAAAATGAAAAACCAATGGAAATTCCAGCAATTGCCATTGCTTTTGCCCGTTGTTCTTCGCGCGTTAAATCTGCAATCATAGCTAATATCGTGCTACCAACCGCGCCTGCACCTTGTAAGGCGCGGCCAAGCGTCAATAACCAAATATCATCAGCAACGCCTGCAATAAAACTACCAATAATAAAAATCATTAAACCAATCGCGATTAATGGTTTGCGACCAAAGCGATCAGATAACGCGCCAAAAGGAATTTGAAAAATCGCTTGGGTTAAACCATATATACCCATGCTGAAGCCAATGGTTGTTCCGGTAGCGCCAGGCAAAGACAATGCATATATAGAGAATGCCGGTAACACCATAAATAAACCAATCATGCGCAATGCCATGATGGATGAAAGAGAAATTACACCTCGACGTTCGAGGGAAGTCATTTTTTGTGATTGCATGAAAGTTGATCGCGCCATTGTTTAAGTTGGCAGGAGTATAACAAAAATTGTAGCCTGGACACGTTTTTTGTGTCCGGGGTAACTTTGTTGCATCAAACTGTTATCGCATTGTCATCCCGGAAATTTCCGCAGGAAATTGTCCGGGATCCACTTATAAATTAGCACAGAACACATTTTCTGTATAAAACTTACCGTGGATCCCGGACATTTTTACCAAAAAACGGTAAAAATTCCGGGATGACAATTTGATGCAACAAAGTTACCCCGGACACAAAAAACGTGTCCAGGCTACTGTTTGATATTATCTTCGTCTAAAAGGCTGATATTGATGTTCGTGATTAGCAGCAGGTTTTGGTTCGGCTGGTTGCCTTGGTTGCTTTGAAGTCTCAAAAAGCGTTTTCATTTTTTGCTCATCAAGATTTTTTAGCAAATATTCATCTACATTTTTTTCCGTAGCAAAATGTAATATTCTCGATTCGCCTCCACTTTTCTCGCTCTTAATTAGTTTAATAGCACAGTGACTAACATTAAGCTGGTATGAAGCAGCATTTACTGGAAACCGTTCTTTAAAATATTCCGCAATGATTGCCAATTTGCTTTTAGTGGTTAACTCGGAAAGAAAGCTTGGGAGTGACTCGTAAATCACCGGTTTTTTGGGTATTTGGCCAATATGCGAACGTTTATTCGTATTGGCCCCTGAATTTAATTGTTGGTTCATCACAGTAGTAGAATTAGAGTTGCGAGGAGGAAATTCTCTGCTATTACTTTTTCCAAGCGGCGTCGGTTTTTGTTCTGTCACGGGTTGTGCGCGACTAGGTGGTGTTGGGTTAACGACATTCGGTGGAGTGTTTTCGGGTACATCATACACATTGTTGGCAGCATCACCACCTGGTATGTCATATATATCTTTTTGCTGAGGTTGTTGTTGCTTTGGATTTAGAAACTGTTTTTCCCGTGCCATTCGTAGCTCATACTGCCTAGCAGCTTCTTCGGCTTGCTCTCTTGCTCGCGCCTCTTGCGCTGCTGTTTTAATTAATTCTGAATGCGATGCATATTGCTTAGTATTGTCTTTGCTTGCAGGAGTTTCACCCTTGCCCGGTATTTTTAGGTTTCTTTCTGCATTTGTTTTCCGAATTGGAGGACGATTACCTGACATAGTTGTATCTCCACTCATTTTGTTTCATCATAAATAGGTAGCCCTAACCAAACGCGCAGCGTTTATTTCGGGATCAATCACAAAGACAGCCCGACTATAAAAAGTATAGTTCAGACCAAAAAATTTGCTTTTTTAGTACTTTCAACGAGTTACCAGTTAAGATTAAATATTGAACATTTAAAGTTAGATGATATAATGTTTGACCACCTGAATAAGCATCAGATGAGGAGATTCTTCAAATGATACGATCAAAGGCCATTATATTTTTAGCTATCAGCAGTTTGTTTGTGAGCGCTGCATACGCAGTGGAAGTCGCCCCTAATATTGGTTTTCGTCAATATGCTTCACCAAACGGTAGTCAATATGACCCAAACGGTAATTATCGAGTCCGTACCGAACATGATAAGTTGGCGATGAATAACCAAATCCCGATGGGCAAACTAGTGCCTGATTTCAATTCCGTAGGTTTGGATTTCACTTTTAAAGTCGATTAGCCAATTGAGCGAATTTCTGTATATACTGTGCGTCCATTCATTTTGCGCAGTAGACTATGAAACAAATTCGTATTCAGGGTGCTCGTACCCATAATTTAAAAAATATCAGCGTTGATTTGCCTCGCGACAAATTAGTTGTGATCACGGGTTTATCAGGTTCTGGGAAGTCTTCTTTAGCCTTTGATACTTTATATGCCGAAGGCCAAAGACGCTACGTTGAATCATTATCATCTTATGCCCGCCAATTTTTATCGATGATGGAAAAACCAGATGTTGATCATATTGAGGGGTTGTCGCCCGCGATTTCGATTGAGCAAAAATCAACATCACATAATCCACGCTCAACCGTTGGCACGATTACTGAAATTCATGATTATTTACGATTATTGTTTGCCAAAGTAGGGCAGCCACGTTGCCCAACACACGGTAACATTTTAGAAGCGCAAACCGTGAGCCAAATGGTGGATACGGTTTTAGCATTACCAGAAGATACAAAAGTAATGGTGTTAGCACCGGTTGTGCGAGAACGCAAAGGTGAGCACATCGAATTATTGCAAGCATTGCGTGGTCAAGGTTTTGTGCGTGCGCGCATTGATGGTGAAATGTATGAATTAGATCAAGCGCCCGCGTTAGATTTGCGCAAAAAGCACACGATTGAAGTGGTCATCGATCGCATTAAAGTACGTGAAGACATGCGTATTCGTTTAGCAGAGTCATTCGAAACCGCATTACGATTAGCAGAAGGTATTGCCTCATTAGGATTCATGGATGAACCAAAACGCGCGACGAAAGTTTTTTCCGCAAAATTTGCTTGTCCCGATTGCGGTTATAGTTTAACGGAATTATCGCCTCGATTATTTTCATTTAATAGTCCGGTGGGAGCATGCGCGGAATGTGATGGTTTAGGTATCAAAGAAGTATTTGATGCTAATTTAATTGTGAATCAATCATTGAGTTTAGCAGATGGTGCTATTCGCGGTTGGGATAGACGCAATTCTTATTATTTTCAGTTATTAAAATCGATTGCGAAACATTATAAATTTGATTTAGAAATTCCATTTAAACAATTACCAAAAAAAATTCAAAATATCTTATTAAATGGCGGTAGTGAAGTGATTCGCTTCCAATATAAAAATGAAGATGGTTCGTCATTTACTAAGAATAATAAATTTGAAGGTATTATTCCGAATATGGAACGTCGCTATCGCGACACTGAATCTGAATTTGTGCGCGAAGAAATGCGCAAATATATTTCGGCTAGAACGTGTGAAGCGTGTCAAGGTGCGCGTTTAAATCAAGCAGCCTGTCATGTGTTTGTCGCAAATGAAAACTTACCTTCTGTTTCTTCGTGGGCAGTTGATAAAGCATTAGCGTTTTTCCAAAAATTACATTTGCCAGGTTATCGCGGTGAAATTGCTGTGAAAATCGTGCGCGAATTAACAAGTCGATTAGGATTTTTAGTCGATGTTGGTTTGGAGTATTTAAGTTTAGAGCGTAGCGCCGATACCTTATCCGGGGGTGAAGCGCAGCGTATTCGTTTAGCCAGTCAAATTGGTTCTGGTTTAGTCGGTGTCATGTATATTTTAGATGAGCCATCGATTGGTTTACATCAACGCGACAACGAACGTTTGTTAAAAACGTTAAAACATTTACGTGATTTAGGAAATTCAGTGATTGTGGTCGAGCACGATGAAGATGCAATCATGAGTGCCGATCATGTTTTAGATTTAGGACCGGGCGCCGGCATTCACGGTGGTGAAATTGTCGCTGAAGGTAAACCCAGTGACATCATGAAAAACAAAGCATCACTCACGGGGCAATATCTTTCCGGTAAGCGTGGTGTTGCGATTCCTAAAGAGCGTGTGAAGTTCGATTCAGAAAAAGTAATTACTATTACTGATGCGCATGCAAATAATCTTAAAAATTTAACCGTCGATATTCCAGTTGGTTTAATGACTTGTATTACAGGTGTATCGGGTTCAGGTAAATCAACTTTAATTAATGATACCTTAGCGCCTTTTGCTGCACGCGAATTAAATGGCGCAAATGGCGAACCCGCAGCACATGACAGTATTACGGGTATGGAGCACTTTGATAAAACCGTCGTGATAGATCAAAGTCCTATTGGTAGAACGCCGCGTTCTAATCCCGCGACTTACACGGGATTATTCACGGTTATGCGTGAATTGTTTGCGGGTACTCAAGAATCACGATCACGTGGATATGAAGTCGGACGTTTTAGTTTCAATGTGAAAGGCGGCCGTTGTGAGCCTTGTCAGGGTGAAGGCGTGATTAAAGTTGAGATGCACTTTTTAGCCGATGTGTATGTGACTTGTGATGTTTGCCAAGGCAAGCGTTATAACCGCGAAACCCTAGAAATTCTATATAAGGGTAAAAATATCCATCAAGTGCTTGAAATGACAGTAGAAGATGCCCGTCAATTTTTCGATGCGATTCCGCCCATTGCACGTAAGTTGCAGACTTTATTAGATGTTGGCCTTTCTTATATATCCTTAGGCCAAAGTGCCACGACCCTATCAGGGGGTGAAGCCCAAAGAATAAAATTAGCTAAGGAACTATCGCGCAAAGATACCGGACGTGTGCTATACCTATTAGATGAGCCTACCACTGGTTTGCATTTCTACGATATCGAACAACTGCTAAAAGTTCTGCATCGCTTGCGTGACCACGGTAACACGATAGTTATTATTGAACATAACCTTGATGTGATTAAAACGGCTGACTGGATTATCGACTTGGGGCCCGAGGGCGGGCACAAAGGCGGTCAAATAGTTGCCAAAGGAACCCCTGAAACGGTTGCAAAGCAACAAAAATCGTACACAGGTGCATTTTTACGGAAGGTTTTGGAGAATAAGAAAAAATAATTAAAAAAAAGTTTCAAAAGAGTGTTGACTCTTAGAAGCGATCGAGTAGAATGCCCAACTCTTGTAGAGCAAGACCTGATCTTTAAAAATTTGAAAGAGTGATAAATGTGCGCGCTTACCTAAGTCAATTTAGTGCGAAGGAGAATGCACGTTTTTGATTGTATGTAGCCCGGACCAAACGCGCAGCGTTTAGTCCGAGATGAACAACAACAAAGACAGTCCAACTACAGAGAGCCTCTGATAGTTGAGACGCAAAAAGTTTTAAAGAAGTGGAGAGTTTGATCCTGGCTCAGATTGAACGCTGGCGGCACGCCTAACACATGCAAGTCGAGCGGTAGCATGGTTTGTAGCAATACAAACTGATGACGAGCGGCGGACGGGTGAGGAACACGTAGGAACTTGCCTTTTAGAGGGGGATAACTAAGGGAAACTTTAGCTAATACCGCGTAATCTCGAGAGAGTAAAGCTGCCCGCAAGGGTGGCGCTAAAAGAGAGGCCTGCGTCCGATTAGCTAGTTGGTAGGGTAAAAGCCTACCAAGGCGATGATCGGTAACTGGTCTGAGAGGACGACCAGTCACACTGGGACTGAGACACGGCCCAGACTCCTACGGGAGGCAGCAGTGGGGAATATTGGACAATGGGGGCAACCCTGATCCAGCGATGCCGCGTGAGTGAAGAAGGCCTTCGGGTCGTAAAGCTCTTTAGGTTGGGAAGAAGATAGTGTAGTTAATACCTGCATTATTTGACGGTACCGACAGAATAAGCACCGGCAAACTCTGTGCCAGCAGCCGCGGTAATACAGAGGGTGCGAGCGTTAATCGGATTTACTGGGCGTAAAGGGCGCGTAGGCGGTTTTGTGAGTGTGGTGTGAAAGCCCCGGGCTTAACCTGGGAAGTGCATCGCAAACGACAAAACTGGAGTATGAGAGAGGGTGGCGGAATTTCCGGTGTAGCGGTGAAATGCGTAGAGATCGGAAGGAACGTCAATGGCGAAGGCAGCCACCTGGCTCAATACTGACGCTGAGGCGCGAAAGCGTGGGGATCAAACAGGATTAGATACCCTGGTAGTCCACGCTGTAAACGATGACAACTAGATGTTGTTTGGGGAACCAAGCAGTATCGAAGCTAACGCGATAAGTTGTCCGCCTGGGAAGTACAGCCGCAAGGCTGAAACTCAAAGGAATTGACGGGGGCCCGCACAAGCGGTGGAGCATGTGGTTTAATTCGATGCAACGCGAAGAACCTTACCTACCCTTGACATCCTGCGAATCCCGATGAGAGTTGGGAGTGCCGAAAGGAGCGCAGAGACAGGTGCTGCATGGCTGTCGTCAGCTCGTGTTGTGAGATGTTGGGTTAAGTCCCGTAACGAGCGCAACCCTTGTCCTTAGTTGCCATCATTAAGTTGGGGACTCTAAGGAGACCGCCGGTGATGAACCGGAGGAAGGCGGGGACGACGTCAAGTCATCATGGCCTTTATGGGTAGGGCCACACACGTGCTACAATGGGGCGTACAGAGGGTAGCCAACCAGCGATGGGGAGCCAATCTCAGAAAGCGTCTCGTAGTCCGGATTGGAGTCTGCAACTCGACTCCATGAAGTCGGAATCGCTAGTAATCGCAGATCAGCACTGCTGCGGTGAATACGTTCCCGGGCCTTGTACACACCGCCCGTCACGTCATGGAAGTAGATGGTACCAGAAGCGGGTAGTTGAACCGAAAGGGAGACGCTTGCCACGGTATGATTTATGACTGGGACGAAGTCGTAACAAGGTAGCCGTAGGGGAACCTGTGGCTGGATCACCTCCTTACTATTGTTATGGCGCTGTGAAACAAACTGAAAAGTTGACTCCGTCGGGAGTAGTAGCAGCGCAAAAAGATGTAGATCGCACACTTAAGTTAGGCGCGCACATTAATCACTCTTTCAGATGAAGAACATAAAGCAACGAGGGCCTGTAGCTCAGTTGGTTAGAGCACACGCTTGATAAGCGTGGGGTCGGTAGTTCAAGTCTACCCAGGCCCAGGAATTTAGAGCCTGATAGACGAAGAAAGACAATGGGGCCATAGCTCAGCTGGGAGAGCATCTGCCTTGCAAGCAGGGGGTCGTCGGTTCGATCCCGACTGGCTCCAGAGATAATCTGGAAATAAGTTGGAATCGTTGTTGCTAAGAGACTCGTCATTGCGAGCGAAGCAATCCAGCTTCTCGGTGAAAGTTGCGAAGTAGAGATACAAGAAAAGTTTTGATTGTAATTTTCAAACCAAAATTTTTCTTCTGTCTTTACGATAGAAAATGTTCTTTAACAATTTGGTTGTAAGAAAGCGAAGTACACTGTAAAAACTCAATTCAACTTTGATGAGACTGATAATTTGAATCGACTTTGCAAGTGTGATGAGCGATCTGACAGATAAAATTTATTTAAATATTTTTTAATTTAAATTTAATTTATTAAATTTTTATTTTTTAAATATTTTATTTATTTTTTATTTCCAGAAAGTAAACACATGCGTGAAGCGACTTTGGGTTATATGGTCAAGAAATTAAGCGCACATGGTGAATGCCTTGGCAGTAAGAGGCGATGAAAGACGTGGCAGCCTGCGAAAAGCCCCGGGGAGCTGGCAACAAGCTTTGATCCGAGGATGTCTGAATGGGGGAACCCAGCAAGAGAGATCTTGTTATCCTAGTCTGAATACATAGGACTAGAGAAGCGAACCTAGGGAACTGAAACATCTCAGTACCTAGAGGAAAAGAAATCAACCGAGATTTCCCAAGTAGCGGCGAGCGAAAGGGAAAGAGCCTGACTGTGGAAAGCATAACTGACTTAGTAGAATAATCTGGAAAGATTAGCCATAGAGGGTGATAGCCCCGTAAATAAAAAGTCGTTATGTGCAAGCAGTCGAAAAGTAGGACGGGACACGAGAAATCCTGTTTGAAGATGGGGGGACCATCCTCCAAGGCTAAATACTCCTTACTGACCGATAGTGAACAAGTACCGTGAGGGAAAGGCGAAAAGAACCCCGGAGAGGGGAGTGAAATAGAACCTGAAACCGTGTGCGTACAAGCAGTAGAAGCATGATGAATAATCATGTGACTGCGTACCTTTTGTATAATGGGTCAGCGAGTTAATAGTATTGGCAAGCTTAACCGAATAGGGGAGGCGAAGGGAAACCGAGTCCGAAATGGGCGACTGAGTCGATATTATTAGACCCGAAGCCGGGCGATCTATCCATGACCAGGGTGAAGGGGCGGTAACACGTTCTGGAGGCCCGAACCCACTACTGTTGAAAAAGTAGGGGATGAGTTGTGGATAGGAGTGAAAGGCTAAACAAGCCCGGAGATAGCTGGTTCTCCTCGAAAGCTATTGAGGTAGTGCCTTGTGTGGTCCTTCGCGGGGGTAGAGCACTGTGCCGGCTAGGGGGACGTGATAGTCCTACCAAACCGATGCAAACTCCGAATACCGCGAAGAAAAGCACAGGAGACACACGGCGGGTGATAAGGTCCGTCGTGAAGAGGGAAACAGCCCAGACCGTCAGCTAAGGTCCCCAAGAGATAGTTAAGTGGAAAACGATGTGAGAAGGCCCAGACAGCCAGGAAGTTGGCTTAGAAGCAGCCATCTTTTAAAGAAAGCGTAATAGCTCACTGGTCGAGTCGGCTTGCGCGGAAGATGTAACGGGGCTAAAACTATCCACCGAAGCTACGGATTCATACATTTATGTATGAGTGGTAGAGGAGCGTTCTGTAAGCCGTTGAAGGTGTCTTGAGAAGGATGCTGGAGGTATCAGAAGTGCGAATGCTGACATGAGTAACGACAATGCGGGAGAAAAACCCGCACGCCGAAAGTCCAAGGTTTCCTGCGCGACGGTAATCGACGCAGGGTGAGTCGGCCCCTAAGGCGAGGCTGAGAAGCGTAGCTGATGGGAAACAGGTTAATATTCCTGTACTGAGTGATTGGAGTGAAGGGGGGACGGAGAAAGCTAAGCTAGCTGGGTGTTGGAAGTCCCAGTTTAAGTGTGTAGGAAGAACTATTAGGCAAATCCGGTAGTTCATTATTCTGAGACATGATGACGATGTTGCAGCGATGTAACAGAAGTAGTTGATGCTAAGCTTCCAGGAAAAGCCTCTAAACGTTGATAATCATTCATCCGTACCGCAAACCGACACAGGTGGACAAGTTGAGAATACTAAGGCGCTTGAGAGAACTTGGGTGAAGGAACTAGGCAAATTGACACCGTAACTTCGGGAGAAGGTGTGCCTCTCATGGTGAAGGCCCTGCGGCCGGAGCTGAGAGAGGTTGCAAAAAATCGGTGGTTGCGACTGTTTATTAAAAACACAGCACTCTGCGAACTCGAAAGAGGAAGTATAGGGTGTGACGCCTGCCCGGTGCTGGAAGGTTAAGTGAAGGGGTCATCTGCGCAAGCGGAAAAGCTCTCGATCGAAGCCCCAGTAAACGGCGGCCGTAACTATAACGGTCCTAAGGTAGCGAAATTCCTTGTCGGGTAAGTTCCGACCTGCACGAAAGGCGTAACGACAGCCACACTGTCTCCACCCGAGACTCAGTGAAGTTGAATTTGCTGTGAAGATGCAGTGTACCCGCGGCAAGACGGAAAGACCCCGTGCACCTTTACTATAGCTTTGCACTGGATTTTGAGCGTGTTTGTGTAGGATAGGTGGGAGGCTATGAAGCTTTGGCGCTAGCTGAAGTGGAGCCAACCTTGAAATACCACCCTGACAAGCTTGGGATTCTAACCTAATCTTCTAATCGAGGATGGGGACAGTGCATGGTGGGTAGTTTGACTGGGGCGGTCTCCTCCTAAAGAGTAACGGAGGAGCACGAAGGTACCCTCAGCGCGGTCGGACATCGCGCAATGAGTGCAAGAGCATAAGGGTGCTTAACTGCGAGACTGACGGGTCGAGCAGATACGAAAGTAGGTTCTAGTGATCCGGTGGTTCTGAATGGAAGGGCCATCGCTCAACGGATAAAAGGTACGCCGGGGATAACAGGCTGATACCGCCCAAGAGTTCATATCGACGGCGGTGTTTGGCACCTCGATGTCGGCTCATCACATCCTGGGGCTGAAGCCGGTCCCAAGGGTATGGCTGTTCGCCATTTAAAGTGGTACGCGAGCTGGGTTTAGAACGTCGTGAGACAGTTCGGTCCCTATCTGCCGTGGGCGTTTGAGATTTGAGAGGAGTTGTTCCTAGTACGAGAGGACCGGAATGAACGTACCTCTGGTGCACCGGTTGTCACGCCAGTGGCATGGCCGGGTAGCTACGTACGGAAAAGATAACCGCTGAAAGCATCTAAGCGGGAAGCTTGCCTCAAGATGAGATCTCACGAGAGTAAAATCTCCTAAAGGTCCGTTGTAGACCACAACGTTGATAGGTTGGGTGTGTAAGTGTAGTGATATGCTTAGCTAACCAATACTAATTGACCGTGAGACTTGACCATATAACACCAAAGTTGGTAAAAGACACAACGATGGCGAGTTATAGAGTCATCAACGACGAATGATTTAAGCGGTGTACAAAGCTTTCTTACAACTAATTCTGCCTGGCGACTAGAGCAAGTGGGTACCACCTGATCCCATCCCGAACTCAGAAGTGAAACCATTTAGCGCCAATGATAGTGTGGGTTTATCCATGCCAAAGTCGGTCATTGCCAGGCGCTTATTTAAAAAAGCCCCGCGAAGATTTTTCTTCTCGGGGCTTTTTTG
>CAZUVD010000017.1:0-47483 GCA_964623075.1 uncultured Coxiellaceae bacterium
CGGGTTTGTTTGTGCATACACTTGCACCCCGATACAACAACCCCGGACACAAAAAACGTGTCCAGGCTACTCTCCCATTGCGGTTATGAGCCAGGGTCAAGTCTCGACTATCGACATTAAGTGCCCTTTGATATGTCTATTGTCGAGACTTGACCCCGTTTTTGTAAAATTATAATATATAAAATCTTATTCAATAAAAAACTATAAAACACGAGAAAAAAACATGATTACGATTTCTTTCAAACATTTATCACATCATCAGTTGAGTTAGCCTCTTCTGATCAGGGAGGCTTTTGCCTCCCGTAAATGTTTTTTCTTTACAAACCTCGGGCGGCAAAAATCACCCGGGGTTTTTTTATACCCCAACAAAGCAACTTTAAAACATGCATTTTTTTGCGAGGGTATTGCTATGAATAAATTTTACTTACAACTAGAAGACAGTGACATGATTGAAATCATTTGGGTTGAAAGCGCATCATGCTTTCTTCCTAACAAACAAATACAAATAACGGGATCACTTGTTAATACAAAAAAATTAACTTTAAAAAATCTTGTGATAAATCGAGGTATCTACTTTATTCGAAAATATATTGATGATTGTATCGCTACATACAATGTGGAAAGCTTGTCATTCATTAATTTAACCTGCAACGCTAATGATTTTTATCTGATGTTGAAATTAGAAAATATCGCTAAAATAGTCGAAATAACAGTGGAACCCGCGTTTTTTCTGCAAGATAATAATTGGGAATTACTTGAGTTGCTGATTGAGAATCCCAACTTAGTTAAAATCAATGGCTTTACACCAAGACCCGATCGAAAAAAATGGTCGAAGTGTGTTTTATTGATGATTGAACGTAACAAGCAATTAAAAGAAGTGTGTGACATTCTAAATAAATTCAGTAACGAAACACCGCTTGAAAATGATTTAGCAATCATTCAAAAAGCTTCGAAGCTTGCAGCTGATTTACTATATGCAAATTCGTATTACTTTCTATCAAACAGATTAAAATATAAAATTGAAAAAAAAGAATTAAGAATAAAATTGATCACGCAAGCCGCCATCAATTTTCTTAAAAAAATGTTGCCCGACTTTTCCTGGCAAGTAGAAGATTTATTATGCTCACTACCTGCTGACACCATCGAGCTACAGCAACTATACATTGATTATTTTTATAAAACGTATGCAGCGCAATATGATCGCAAGCAATCTGCCTTTCAAGCTTTATTAAAAGCTTCCAAGTTATTTTTTGATGTGAACAATCAATTAATCCCTTTCGGCAAAGAGCAGGAATTGATAAGAGATGTATATCTATTAACAGCCCAGAATATCAAAGTATACGTTAGCAATGTGAAAGCATTAACGTTAGAAGACCGCATGCTCTTTTGGCAAAAATTTATTGAATTATGCCAGATGAATGGAAAGAACCCCAAAAGAATAAAAAACTGCCAGCAACTACTGCAAGTGTATCGTAATGATTGGCTACAGCAGAATAAAAAGCAGATCGCAGAATCGAGGTTTTTAATGCGTTAAAACAAAAACCGGGGTCAAGTCTCGACAATTGACATTAAGTAAATATTTTTGGATATGTCTAATGTCGAGACTTGACCCCAATTCTCTAATTTTTTCGCAAGAGTTGTTTTGCCAGACCCTAATTTTCCCGATATGAAATGTAATGTTGATTTATCATTGTTCATTGTGTACGCCAAATTTTATATACTTAATGGACTCTAATGATTTTATTTCTTTTTAGGAAATATCTTTTTATGAAACAAATTTCGTTTAGTAGATAATTCCTTGTGAATTATAGATGTGCTCACTAGCGACTCAGAAAGCATCATTATTACGAGGGTATTTAAACTTACACCTTCTTCTTTTGCTCTATTAACCAGCCTTAAATGAATTGATCTAGGAACGCGTTGTACCCATTTTCCGCTTTGGTTTTCCAATTCTCCCGGGTGAGGAATGGCTTTTTTCATTTCTTTAGCTGTTTCAATCCATGCTCGTACGGCATCTTGTCCGTTTTTGATGGTTTCCTCGATAGTGTCGCCATCAGACATGCATCCTGGAAGATCGGGAAACTCAATTAAAAAACCACCACCCTCTTCACATGAGAGGTGTCTCATTGTAAATGGATATTCTGGAATTTTTATATTAGTCATATTTCCCCCTCTTGTTGCAATAAACTTATTAATATAACAAATCTTTTAACGTAAATCGGCTTTATTGGCCGATGGGCTGGGACAGTTAATATCTCAACCCATTCAGGATGCGTAAAAGTTACATGACTGCCGCTGGTTTTACGCACGCTAATGCCAAAATGCGAGGCGATCGATTCCAGTTCGCTGATTTGTCAGTCCCTGGCATTAGCCCGCATTTTTTCTATAGATTTGTTGATTTTGCTCATGTATTAATAGTACTACATGTAGTACTATTGTCAAGTCCAAACCTAAAGCGTCAGAAATAGACACCTTAAAAAGATTATTAATATAATTAATAAATTATAACAATAGTCTATCTATATCCGACACGGACAGTTTCCTCTCAATCGCGTCCATTGAATTTTTAACATAAGTAGCCTTGTCAGTTATGGACAGAATTTAAGGACAACATCTCAATGATATTGATAATATTTTTCAGGTGTCTATATCTGACACCTTAGCTACGACTTCTAGGAATGATTGGATTGCGACTTACCCTCTGCTAGACTGCGCCAAATTAGCCATTCTGGAGATCTATCACGATGTATTCGCGTGCATTAGAAGACACAAAATCACCATCACAACCATCAACACACAGCGCCCTGCTCTTGATATCATCATTTTAAAAAGGAGACCCCTATGCAAAGATGTCCTTTAGTCGATGCCATCGCATTAAGCGAAGCGCGATGCACTGCAAAAATAAAAGCGAAATTAAAATACGCAGACAGTCATGGTAAAAATTTTATCGGTGACACCGTGCTTGGTTATGAAGCAGACGTGACTGATGTTGCCTTATTAACAAAAACGCCCGCTGAAAAACTTTGTGACGTACAAAATTATTTAAATAAAAAGGGCTACGGCTTATTAGTTTATGATGCATACCGTCCCAAAAAAGCTGTGCAACATTTTATGCTGTGGGCTGCAAAACCTACTGCGAGTGATTTAGAAAAACAAAGAAAAGAAAAACATTATCCATCCTTCCCAAAAGATGAACTCTTCATTCGTAAATATGTCTGTGAAGATTCAGGGCATTGTTATGGTAATACAGTTGATGTTGTTTTGACTGATCTTAAAACCGACAAAAAATTAGATATGGGCGCACGTTATGATTTTATGGATCCTATCTCGCATTCTGATGTTAAACCGCCGCTGATTTCAGAAGAAGCTTATGCTAATCGTCAAATCTTAGCAGAAGCTATGCAAAAATTTGGCTTCCATCCTTATGATGAAGAGTTTTGGCATTACAGTTTTGGTGGAAAAGAAGGCCGTGAAGTGAAAGAGCCGATGGATTTTGATATTACCAAAGAAATGCGCCGATTTGGCCTGTGAAACAGATGCCCTGCGGTCGCGTGTTTAATTAGTGTAACGGGGTTCAGTAGCCTGGACACGTTTTTTGTGTCCGGGGTTGTTTGTGCATACACTTGCATCCCGATGCAACAACCCCGGACACAAAAAACGTGTCCAGGCTACAATTTTTAAAACGTTTATTTTTTCAAATCAAAGTAAAGAAATACCTCTATGCTTCTGGCGAAGACTGAATATTTAACGTTGTTATTCCTTGCTCATTCAGCCACCGTTCGCAGATTTTCAAGAAATCGCTTCCTATACCACTATTTCGATATTCCTCATCAATGACAATCATTCGCAGGGCCGCTCTTTTATCTGGCCACAATTGAATATGCGCATACCCAACAATTTTACTCCCTTTATAGAGAACGAGATGCACATGGTCTTTATGATTAAACGTCCAAGTATATGGATCAGAAATTGGCACTTTATCCAAAAAATATTTTTGACGAAGCAAACGCACTGCTTGCCACTCCCTATCAGTTAAAGCTTGCACAACTCGAACTCCATCAAAGCCAGTCTTGGCGTCAATAGATGCCACAAACTCATCTTTACCATTGCAATAACTTAAAATGTCATGTGGGTGCTTTAACGCTACTTCTTTTTTTAGATTAGCATACGCTTCTCTATCTTCAGGATGGGTTATCATCCAGTCACGAAATTTTAAATATCTTTCAATTTCTGGATTACTCTCTTCATAAACATGAACGTTATGCGTTCTATCATCTCCACCCTTCGGAAAATATCTTCTAAAGAGCATGCCTGACTCGCCTCGTACCTCATAGCCAAGCTGCTGCATTGCCTCTGTCGCTTGATCAACATGGACAATGTTTTTAACAACGGGTAATAAATCAATAACTGGTTTAGCAGCAAGCCCTGGCACAGCCGTGGAACCAATGTGGTGAATTGTTATGCAATTATCTCCCAAAGCTAGCTTAATAAGCTTAGCTTCGGCTTCAAACATACCTGGCCATTCATTTCTATATGGAACAACTTCAATAATTCGAGTCATAATGATTCATACCTCTATAGATGCAAAGCTAGCGATCATCTCTTAAGAACGGGGTCAACTCGCTCAATAGAGCATAAAATTATTCCTGATAAATTTACATTGATTGTTTTTGGATGTATACGGGGCGACTTGACCCCGCTCCTCACAGACACATATTTAAATTCCCATCATCCAAGGATAGATTTAACTCTGGTTTCAATTAGAATAGTATCTATTCACAAATCTGGCGTTACTATCTAATTGATTATACTTAATATCAATTAAATCAATGCATTGGGAACTATACACTTATTAAAATCTATTCTATAATCTATTCATATATCCATTCAATTGAGAATCAGCATGAGCAACAAAAGTCTGAATAAAAACAATATACAAACAGAAATCCTAACTCACTTACGTCGACACGGTGCAACCACACTACAATCTCTAAGAGATAAGTTTCTAATAAGCCAGCCGACCGCATCTCGCCTTTTAAATAAACTTAAAGCCGACATTCTTGTGATGGGCAAGGCACGAGAAACTAGGTACGCAGCACTTCGTAAAATTGATAATCAGGCTGAATTTCCGATTTACGAGATATTGCACGATGGATGCAGCCGACACTTAGGAACGTTATACCCAATTTATCCACAAGGATTTTATTTTCTCTCAATGTCTTCAGAGGCCACTTCATCGCTCTATCCCGATCTTCCTTATTTTTTAAATGATGCTAGACCAGGAGGATATCTTGGACGTTTAATTCCCTTTCAAAATGAGGACTTGCAACTTCCGAAAGATATTAAATTATGGAATGCCGACCATTGTTTAAAATATTTGTCTCTACGCGGATGGAATACTATTGGAAACTTCATTGTTGGCGAAAAAGCTTTTCAAGTATATTTAGAAAATTGTCGCCATCCGCAACAAAGCGTTAATAAAAAAAATCGAAAAACAGAATATTCTTTATATGCGAATGATGTTCTTGCTAAGGGGGATGCAGGTTCTTCTGCCGGAGGAGAACAACCAAAATTTACAACGATTGTTTTGCCTGATACTCAGCATGTGATTGTGAAATTTTCTCCTTCCACTTTAACAGATACTGGAAAAAGAGCAGCAGATTTATTAATTTGCGAATATATAGCTTTGCGGGCACTAAAAAAACACGGTCATAATGCGGCGGATGCAGAAATTATAGTGCATGATAATAGAATTTTTTTAGAGGTGAAAAGATTTGATAGGATCGGTAAACTTTCTCGCCTTGGTGTCATTTCACTTGGATCTTTAGATGCTGAATTTTCAGCACTTGCAAATTCTTGGAGCTCAATAGCCACGGAACTCGCAAAAAATAAAATTATTCCCGAAAGTCTTTTAGAGGAAATTCGTTTCCGTGAACTTTTTGGCGCATGCATAGCGAACAACGATATGCATTCTTATAATTTGTCTTTTATTACGAGAGGTCAGCAAGTCATTGAGTTGGCACCAACATATGATATGACTTGCATGCTGTTTGCGCCAAGAAATGATCGAATCATTCCAGTTGAGTTTAAGCCCCCTTTGCCGCAAGTAACAGATAAAAAGATTTTAACTAGTGCTCTTATTGCAGCCATTGAATTCTGGAATGAAGTAATTAAGGATGTACGTATATCACCTTCGTTTAAAATCATCGCTAAAGAATGCAAAAGTAAGATAACTGAATTGCAAGGGTTGGCTGCGTTGTTACCGGAATTTAAGGGGTCAAGTCTGGACAACTGACATTAAGTAAATATTTTTGGATATGTCTAATGTCGAGATTTGACCCCAATTATAGCAATGTAGCCTGGACACGTTTTTTGTGTCCGGGTTTGTTTGTGCATACACTTGCACCCCGATACAACAACCCCGGACACAAAAAGCGTGTCCAGGCTACTATTTTAAAGAAATTTTAATTTAAACCGGGGAGAATCTAGTGAATTGCGCAAGTATGCAAACTCGACCGCGTTTCTTTGTCATTTTTAAAACGATGTATAAGTACGGGGATTGCATAGCAATATATCCAGATACAACCACCTCTAGCTCACTATAATCTTATCAATCGAATGTCGTTTGGTTTAGACTGTGCATGTGCTAAAAAATCTGGCTTATGTGTGGCAAGCAAACTCAAACGCTCCAGCGCTTTAGCTTGATATTTCCGCCGAAAATAACAAGCCCCGATCGTTATCGCAATTAACCCAGCCATCGCGCCCAAAAAAATACAAAAATTCGTTATATCATCAATATTCATCTGTGCACGCTTCGCATTCTCATCAGCCATTTCTGCCTGATCGTAAACACATCTTTCAAAATCATATAATCGAGTCGTGTTGATACCTGGTGCTAATCTTGCAAATTTACCAACTTGCCAAACATCTGCTTGAAATTGAGTGCTATTGCAAAATGCGTTTGCCTTATCGCAAATAAAATTAGAAAGTAGCTCTCGAATAAAAACGCCTGCTTCTTCAGAAAGAGCATCGTAATTTAGCGCATAACAATTTTTATCATCGCGTAGCGAATGCAACAACATCAAAGTCGCGTTGCTTAATGCAAGCATACCTGCTAATAAAAATGAAATGGTGATGGGTGGGTTAATTTTTATTTTTGTCATCATATTTGTTACTCTCTATTTTTAGGTCACATGCCGCCTTAAGATACAAGATTTAATTATACTTTACTAACCCTTGATAAAAAATCATAAGGGGTCAAGTCTGGACAACTGACATTAAGTAAATATTTTTGGATATGTCTAATGTCGAGACTTGACCCCAATTCTTTTTTTACGGAGTTGCGAGTGATTATTATTATCATTTTTTACTTCAGCAAATAATAGCTTGAAACAATTTATTAAAGAGGAGATGATGTCGCTAGTAGAAAAGTACAAGATAATGTTATGAGGAGAAATAAAATATGAAATTACGTCACATCGCTATGTTAACACTACCTTTGGTTTGTTCAGCTACTTTTGCAGCTTCAACGCCTTGGTTGGTGAGAGGTCGAGTCATTGATGTTGTTCCTTATCCATCCAGCGGCACATTGAATTTGATTGGTGGGCAAGTGAATTCCATTAGTACTCGCGTAGTGCCTGAATTAGATTTTAGTTATTTTTTCACGCCAAATATCGCTGCTGAATTAATTTTAGCGACAGCAAGACATTCAGTTGCTGCCAATGGCACAACGTTAGGTCGTGTTGGTTTAGGTAGTGCAAATCTATTGCCACCTACTATTACAGCGCAATATCACTTTATGCCTGGATGTAAGATTGACCCTTATGTTGGTGCCGGTCTTAACTATACTTATTTCTATAATGTGAGCTATGGCACGGTTGCTACTAGTGTGTCTTACAAAAATACATTCGGCCCAGCTTTGCAAGTAGGTGCAGATTATGCGATTGACGATCATTGGTTAATCAACGCCGACATCAAAAAAATCTTTATCAGACCTGATGTGACAGTGAGAACAGGACTTGGAACCATTAGAACCAATGTTCACATTGATCCGTTAATCATTGGGTTAGGTGTGGGTTACCGCTTCTAATCGAAAAGAAACGGTCGAAACGGGGTCAAGTCTCGACAATTGACATTAAGTAAATATTTTTGGATATGTCTAATGTCGAGACTTGACCCCAATTCAAAACTTACGAAGAGCAAACAATGAACTTAAGAGCACCTAGAATTCCCCTACGCCACAACCCTGCCAGAAATGATTTTACTGTTACTTCAATCCTATTAATGTTTTTCACTTTACTTGTGACGATATTTCGAAACCCACTCGGCAACCTTTTTGCAAGTGATAGAGGAATCAGCGCTACATTAATAAAAGAGCTTGATCAAGTGATTGCCTTTGATAAAGAGTATAGATTAAAAACCGATCTCACCCAATTATATAGCCAGCGAAACACCGTGCGAGACATGTTATTGGATATCGCTGCAGATCCCTTAATGACTAGCAAGTTAACTCAAGTATTAAATACTCCGAATTTTAAAATCATTATCGTCGATAATGAAACGTTAGAGCGATATGGACTTCCCGCAAAGACTTATCAATCGGGAGCATTTCTTTCACAAGGTAATATTTTATATCTTACTGCAGATAGCATTGGGCATTTTACATTCAAACAGCATTCTTACATGAATTACATCACGCATACATTTTTCATCTTCGCCAAGGCGTAGGCCCCTTACCTTTTATCACTGAACAAGACTATCAATCATTAAAAACAATTTTAGAAGATTGTTTTCAGCATTGCACGATAACCCTAGAAGACCTATGGAAAAGAAACAAAGAAGGTAAATTAACGGCTGAAGAAAAAGCGCAATATTTAGCTTATGAAGACGCTTTGAGAAAATACATTCCAAAGGTATTTATTGGCGAATGGCCTGGCGCTGAATCGACCTATTCAACTATAAAACAAAGACTCAACAATAAAGAACGTGTCTACACTACCACTGGTACTCAAATTTTACGCGCAGAAATCGTAGACGGTAAAACACAATTTTTTATTTCCAATACCGGAGGGCTGTCGGAAAATGATAATGTTCACACTTTTATTGAAGATATGAAACATAATCAAAATGTCCAGGGTCTCAGGCCGGCAACTGATAACTCATCAAGCAATAAAGATTTCTCTTATAAACAAGTTATGGAAGCAGATGCAGAGATGCATGCCATTCCGCAAATATCACTCTTTTGCCCGGCGCTAAAAAAGTATCATGACAATTTTCAACGTAAAATGCAGGCGCCATCAAAACCATCTGCACCAAAAATTGTAGAAACACCTACGCACGGACAGCGGATGTAATGAAACGGGGTCAAGTCTCGACAATTGACATTAAGTAAATATTTTTGGATATGTCTAATGTCGAGACTTGACCCCAATTCCACAATTACTGACACAAAGAACCATGAAGCACACACCCCACCCCTTTCTGACTATCTGCTCGACTTACTGCATCGCCGCCTTGAGAACACCGCCAGCAATTTTGGGTTTCCTGGAACTGACGCAGGTGCTTACATTATCGAACCCCGCAAACAAATATCTAAAGTTACCGCATCCACTGGCATCTCATTCACCGTGCATGATTTAAGACGCACGTTCATCACAGTAGCCGAAAGCTTCAATATTCCCGCCTACGCACTAAAGCGCTCGCTGAATCACAAGATGCAAAATGACGTGACTGCGGGCTATATCATTGCCGATGCCGAGCACCTCAGAAAGCCAATGCAACAAATTACTGACGTATTACTAAAGCTCATGGGTGCCCAAAGATCATCAGAAATCATAGAGTTACCGATGGCCTCTAATATTACATCTATGTAATATACTCTTGACGTAATATATCTTTTGTGTAATACTTAACCTTGTAAGGACAGATCATGTGGAACGTTGAATATACAGACGAGTTTTCGGACTGGTGGAAAACGCTAACAGAAGATGAGCAAACAGATATCGCTGCTAGTGTTGGGTTACTTGAAGAACGCGGACCCAACCTCAGACACCCACACTCATCAGGCATCAACGGCTCAGGTTACACCCACATGCGAGAGTTGCGAATTCAGCATAAAGGGCAACCGTATCGCGTCCTCTATGCATTCGACCCGAGACGTACTGCTATCTTGCTAATTGGTGGCAACAAAACAGGCGATGATCGGTGGTACGAAAAATATGTTCCAGTTGCAGACAAGCTATACGAGCAACACATTGAAACCCTTAAAAAGGAGGGATTGATAGATGAGTAAGCCATTTAACGATTTACGCAAGAAAATGTCGCCAGCCGCGCAAAAAGCTGCTGCTGAAAAAACCAAGCAAATGCTGAAAGAAATGCCTCTGCAAGAATTGCGACAAGCGCATCAAATGAGTCAAGAACGCTTGGCGGAACTGCTATCTACCAAGCAAGCTAATGTATCGCGCATGGAACGCCGCACTGATATGTATATCTCAACATTACGCAGTTACATCAAAGCCATGGGCGGCGAGCTTGATATTGTCGCGCGGTTTCCGGATGGTGAAGTGCATATAAATCAGTTTGAAGATATTGAACCTCATCAATTATAAACGGGGTCAAGTCTCGACAATTGACATGAGGTCAGTATTTTTGGATATGTCTAATGTCGAGACTTAACCCCAATCCTTATTAACGGCGTAACTATTTATATGAATATGAAGACCCTTACACAAAACATCATCAATATTTACGGTAAACAAGGTGAAGAGTGGATTGCCAATCTACCCGCTACCATTGATGCACTCGCTAGGCATTGGAACCTAAGTCATCTCACCCCCATAGATAACATGACCTTTAACTACGTAGCCAAAGCGACTGCAAATACAAATCAACCCGTTGTATTAAAAATTAGTTGCGATGAAAAAAGCATTACAAATGAAATACAGGCTTTGAAGTATTTTGATGGCGATGGCTCGATCCAGTTTATTGACTACCATTCAAAATATCATGCTTCGTTGTTACAGCAAGCGGTTCCTGGCACCACCCTTAAAGCTATCTACCCAACCCAGATTGAATATGTCATGAACTGCTATGTAGACACCATGAAAAGGCTTCACAGTAAACACTTACCGATCAAACATTCTTACCAATATATTGGCGAGTGGTTAAGAGCTATCGACGGACTTACCCCAAACAAGACATGCCCTGCTCATTTACTGGAAAAGGCTATCTCTTTAAAAAATGCCTTGTTAGCATCCATGACCACACAGGTCTTTTTGCATGGTGATTTACACCACGATAATATTTTAAAAAATAACGACGAATGGTTAGCTATTGACCCAAAAGGTATTATTGGCGAACCAGCATTTGAGATTGCTGCTTTTGATTTTATGTACATAACAGAATTAGCAGACAACCTGAATGTAAGTGATATTTTTGAATCAAGAGTGAATCTTCTTGCTCAAAAATCAGGACTTGACGCTCAACGCATTAAAGATTGGGTGTTTGTCAGGCTCATATTAATGGCGGCTTGGCATATCGAAGATAATAGTGATCCAAGCTGGACTGTGAAACTGGCTGAAAAACTCATTTAGGCCATAAATAAGTATTTTTAATATGTCTAATGTCGAGACTTGACCCCAGAAACTAAGTACCTGACCGTGGTGAAATTGTTACCGCAACTAATCGAACAGGAGACTCCGCGCCATCCTGTATTTTCATTGGCAGAGCAAAGGTATATGCACCCACAGGTGGCATGAGACCTGCGTTAGCAACATTTTCAATAATGTATTTACCTGATCCTAAAACTAATCGATGAACAAGAAATCCGTCTGCTTCATTATCAGGTGATAGCGTATCAATTCCTAAACCGACAATATCTCGCTCAAGCAATAACTCAGCCGCTTGGCTTGAAATAGTAGGGAATATTAAGTTATTACGATATTTATCTTTGTTATTCCAAAATTTATCCCACGCTGTGTAGATTAAAACAAATGAATTTTTGTTTATCGCTCCGTAAGCAGCCTCAAAATGCCGAATATCATCTGGCGTCACGCGGTAGTTCTCGTGTGCTTTTGCAGAAACATCTATTACCACACATGGAGCAATGAGCTGCTCCAAAGATATATTTGCTATATCCATTGCACCAGGAAAACAATGAACAGGTGCATCCATATGAGTACCAACACCCGCTACCATCTCTATTGATTGACCACGAAATTTTGTATCAGTACTACAATCATCATAATCTTTAGTAACTTTATGCTGAAAACCACATCCCTTACCCCATTGTGGAATCGCTGGGGACAAGGCATGAGTAAGATCAATGAAAGAGCATTTTCCATTTAAATCAAATTTTGGGTTTATCATACAATAGTACTTCGCTCATTTTGTTTAAAGAGACAAGATTCGAAACGGGGTCAAGTCTCGACATTTGACATTAAGTAAGTATTTTTGAATATGTCTAATGTCGAGACTTGGCCCCAATTCTTCTTTACGGCCGCAACCTATTCAAAAGCCCCACATCCACCGCCGCAAACACAACCCCTACATTCTCCGCAAGCAATTCACGCGTATGATTCACAACCAGCGATGCATTTTCCAATTCTTCCGGAATCCTTTCCCACAATAAATGATAATGATGTTGAATAACGAGCCGCCCATGAAAATCAATCAAGCTCAAAGGATCAATAACAATCGGCTTAAAGTCATATAAACTCTTTCCCTCTACATTAAATAACGATGGCCGCAAAACAAGATCACTGATTCTATTTTCAGCAAAAAGATCGGGCCACGAATCAGCATGAGCGTTGGATTTTACGTTACATACAAACTTTGCCTTCTGCGAAGCGTTATGACTAAAAAGCTGCAGTGACATATTATCCACTATAATAAATTTATTATGTTGCGCATTTTGCAAAAGAATTTTTGGAATAGAGGGAATGTAATTTTTACAATCCGTTGTCATTGCACGTGATAGTGTATTGAATAAACCCTGTTTTCTAAGCATCTTTTACAGCTCCTTTAATAGCGTTTTAAACTGAGGTTAGCGCCTATATTTTAGCGCAAAAAATATACCATAATTATTTTGTACGGTATACGACACTTTTCATGGTTTTAACTGTTACTTATACGTATTAGAAACGGGGTCAAGTCTCGACAATTGACATTAAGTAAGTATTTTTGAATATGTCTAATGTCGAGACTTGACCCCAACCCTTCAATTACGAGTATCTTGCGACACTTTAATGATAAACCCATCATTCTCAACAAATTCAATTTCAATCTTTAATCGTTTATCTTTCAATTCCTGCACCCTAAAAAAATAAACTTTATCACGAAGATTAAAAACCAAAATCTTATAAATATCCTGCAACAATGCCGCTAAATGGCGTATAGCTTTAATTGAACGTCTATTACGCATGTTAAGGTAATCCCAAATGTCATCGTCGATAACAACAGGGGCTTTTAACAACGCTTTGATTAATTGCGCATGATCCATATCCAACTTCCCTTATAAAGATGCCAGGCTTAAATAAAACGCTCTGTGCTCGAAGATGCAGGGTCGCCCCCGCATCTCTCAGAGCATCATCTCTACAAGATCAACCGTTAGATTCAGCCTTTTCAGCGCAACCACGGCATTATACTTGTGCAAAGTCACGACATTGCCGACTAAGACAGTATTTTGCACGCGAGTAATGTTGCGAGAAGGGTTCAATTTTAGGTGTGAATTGGATAGACTAGTCCGAGCCATTTTGACCTCCTTGATAGGTTGAGATGGTTAGTACCGGTTAAGTGCTTCTACACTTAGCCGGTATGCCTATTTAACGTCAGGTTTGATTAAAAATCAACAGGAAAGAATTTGTTTTATTTAAAAATAATATTACTTATTATATTTTCCATTGCAACATCGTGGGCTGCACCATTAACACTGCATTCCGGCGACATCATCTTTCAAACATCAAACTCCAAACAATCTTATGCCATCATGTGGGCATCTAAAACTCTGTATAGTCACGTTGGCATCATTGAAATTGATAAAGATAAAACGTATGTCATCGAAGCTATCTCCACCGTCTCACGCACTCCGCTTGCAAAATGGAAAGCGCGTGGGCGTTTTGGCCGCTATGCAATTTATCGTTATGACAATTTAAGTGTAGAACAACAACAAGCTATCGTAAAAGCTGCAAAAGACTTAATCGGACGTCATTATGATATTTTCTTTACGTTGAAAAACAATGATATTTATTGCAGTGAATTAGTTGAGTTAGCTTTTCAAAAAATAGGTATAAACATTGGTAAAATGCAAAAAGTAAAAAACTTAGATGTTGATAATTTTATTGTGCGCAAATTAATTCGCAGCAGATGGCGGAAACATCCGATTTGTTTGGGTATTAAAAATTTTGATGAATGCTGGAAAAAGATTTTGGATGATGATGTGATTACGCCTAAGGGGTTAGTGAATGATAGTCATATTAAAATGATTTATTCTAATTATTAAAAAACAAATCTCACCACGTCAAAATTTTTTTCTAAATGACCAAACCTACACTTGAGGCCACGCCATATTTGCGAGTATAAAAACGGGGTCAAGTCTGGACAACTGACATATAATCAACTCGCCGAATTAATTCCCTAATTTCATTAGATACGACAATATCATTTTTAATTTTCTCCTTAAATCTCGCATACGATTTTGCAATTCCATTTCCACTGATATTTTTCAAAATATTGGCTACTTCATCAAGGCCTATGTTATTCGCATACAAATAAATAAGAAAAATTGCCACAGAGCGGGGTTTATTGCCACGCTTTCTTTCCACAACAAATATAGTTTCCCTTTTCACCCTGTAAAAATCAGCAACTAAATCTATTAGCGCATGCAAATTCAATCCTGCTGTTTTTATCAATTGCTTATGGTCAGGGATATCATCGATTTTATGTCGCTCTTCTAAATATTTATTTGTTACTGATTTTATAAAATTCTCAGCACCTAATATTTTAAATTTTCCACTCTGTGAAAAAAATTCATCTGTTTCCTTATCTACCCCCTCTTCTGTATATAGTTTGTATTTTATTCGTTGATCACTTTCACCAAAATATCTTAATGTTTCGGCAGTATAAAGCCAATTCGGTTCACTTCCGTTTAAGTATAATGAATAACTTGACCATTTATAATCTTCAGCAAACACAACCATATTTGCCTTGACGGGGTTTAAATGTATATACCTACTCAACTGAAGCAGATATTCTCCGGCATCTACTAATATTGCTTTATATCTACCTCGAAATATCGGCCCATCGCGTTTAACCTTTATATTAAATCTTTGCGTATACACCCCATCAAGATGGCGCATTATTCTGCTTATATTTCCAAGAGGCGTTCTTATAAAAAGATGATAATGATTTCCCATTAAACAATAAGCATGGATTTCAGCTTGATAGCGATCATGAATTTCAATAAGCAAATCAATAAACATCTGACGATGTTCATCAGTGAAAAAAATTGGATTACGCGCTAAACCTCGATTCATAATGTGATACCACGCACCATTAAATGCGAGGCGTAATGGTCTTGACATGTTTATTTTCCTAAAAGAAAGGGAGAGAGAGTGCGGACAAGATTAAGAGTGGAGAAATTAAAAAATGTATGGCTGCAAACGTATTTTAATCAGCTTTTGATTCAACGCAATAAATTTTTATATGTCAATTGTCGAGACTTGACCCCAATTCTAATTGATGTAACCACAAACCACGCACCCACAAGCGTCGCCATTCCACTGACCATTCCATTTTGCATGCTGAGTATCACAAGTAAATGGGCAAATCGTCGGTGCAATTAGATTTGATCCTATCGGTTCGCCAATAGCATCAAACGTTTTACATAGTATTTGTTTACCCGCGGGAATAGGCTCACACAAGCAAGTACCTTTTCCGTTTTTTGTCGCTGTTTGATCGCGCCACTGAAGATTATACTGCGCGCATTGCGTTGGACATGTCGTTCGAATATTTACTTCCGTCCAAATTGCTCCGCCATTTCCAAATGTATCCTGTATACCGCGGTCGTCATAAATACCAAAAAGAACATCTTGGAATTTGCCATTCTTAAATATAATAATTGGAGCTAAAGCAAATTGATAATTAGGAAAATTAAAAGCAATGTTTTTTCCTAAAACGGTTTCAATGCCAACTCCTTTTATTTGTGAAGGATTATAGCTAAAGGTGGCAAAGCCATTGACGTTGCCGTAATTACCCGAGACTTTAATGATGTTTGTTCCTGGGATTTGAGAGGCTAGTGCATGTGCGTTTGTGGCAATGATACTAAGTGTTAAAAACAATACATTGAAATATTTCTTCATGCTGATTTCCTTTCAGCTAAGCGTTCTTGACTAACCTGATGGGCTTGTCCTAATTCTTGCAGGGGCATCTCTCTCGGTATTTGTTTGATTTTTTTTTGCGGCGTCCCTTTAGTGCTGCAGGCGACATTTTTTCGCGTGGTTCTCTCATATTTCATTTCCTTTATACAAGTTAGTATTACACAAAAGGTAAATTACATAAAGAGAATATTTTGCGCAAATGCGGAAACGGGGTCAAAACGGGGTCAAGTCTCGACAATTGACATTAAGTAAATATTTTTGGATATGTCTAATGTCGAGACTTGACCCCAATTCTGACCCCAATTCTTTCTAAGCGGTTTATCAGTACCCGTTGGCAAGGGACAGCCGCGGCAATCGCAACGGATGTCCTGCGTCATTATACTACTGGATTAGACGCCCGCGCGAGGCAGGGCGATTCGACTCGCGCTGCATAAGCTTTTCCAAGTTCGATGAGTGTGCTCGACATAAGCTTTGAAAAAGCGGCTAACGCCCCGCAGCATTGCGAGTGACAAGAGGAGCGGTCCTCTTCGCGACACCGAGCCCCAGCGGCCGCCCCACCCGTAAATAGCAAAATCCGAAGAGAGTGAACAACTATGATCCTCAACTAAATCGAGGAGAGCAATCTCTTTGCCAGTAATGTAATTATATATCGTTTTAACAGGCTTAAGTTTATCTGGTGGGTTCTTTTCTGTGAGCGCCCATAACTGGCCCACAGCTTGTTTCCAACGCATAGGTGAGAGATCCTGAGCTTTACCAACCAATCGCTGCCATAATAAATCTTGACGGTTATCATCTCCATCCCACTCAGCATATTTTTTAGCATAAATCTCGTACGCTTTTGCTAAGTGCTGCGGATTAAATACTTTTTCACTATATGACAATGCTTCAAACTCAGCGTTAAACTTTTTTATCGCCTGGTTGATCTTCGAAACGTTGTCTACTTTATTTAGCGCATCTGCAATTTCTTGATCAGTGCTCTTTTCAAACGCATCAATCAATTCGCTGAAATCATACGGCGTTTGTGTAGCCAAATATTTTTCGATACCTTCCGGGCATATTTCCTGGCATTGATTCTCAAAGTCCTCTTGGCCATTTTTTAGCTTGGAAAAATGAGATTTTATCATCTCAAATAATTCCGTATTACCATCACACAAAGCTACTTGCAGTATCGTCATCTTATTAATTACCTTCCCTGCATCTCCTCTCCTTGATCCGCTTTTTCTTGCTGGCCAAAGAATGGTTGATTTGTGTTCCCTATTAGCCGAATTAAGTTTCTTTGTTAGCAGCTTGGGATTAATAATGTTTAGCATTTCGTTTACTTTGTCATGATCATTATTAATAACATGTTGAGCTAATTGGATGAGCGCACGGTCATCCAGTATTGGCTGAAACACTGTATTAGAATGCTGTGATAGCTGAGTCAGTGCGGCAAGGTCATTCTTTTGGATTGCAGGACGGCCATAAACTTCAGCTTCTCTGCCACCATCAGCCAAGAAAAAACCTGGTTTAAGTGACATCTCAAGTTGCCTTTCTTGTACTGATACAGTCCGCTCTGGTGCGGGTGTTGTGGCAACGTCTGACGATTGACTTGCTTCGCACTGCCTTGTTCCGCTCATGATTGTGTGCTCATCTTTAGTTATAATGTGCAATAACCATACAGTATAAAGCTTAAGGTTACCTTAAGATAAAATGGTTGGAGAGCATAATAATTAGCTAAGGCTGATCAAAAATGCCGTCGGCATTTATTTGAATAGCGTATTAATAATAAAGAAGTTTTCGTAAAACGGGGTCAAGTCTCGACATTTGACATTAGGTCAGTATTTTTTAATATGTCTATTGTCGAGACTTGACCCCTGCTTTATTGTGTGACGCCTATATTGGCAATCATGATTCTTTCCGCTCTAATAATGTAGCTTGATATTGCGCATAGGTTGTCGGGCCATTTAATGCCTTCGTTGTTTGCCATGCCTTAATCGCATCTGATCGAGACTTTCCCTTCTCATTTGCAAAAAAATCCCTGATGAATTGGTTATATTCAAACTGCTTACCGATATCACTCTGATATGCAGGATCATTTCTACGAACCTCTTCTGCTAACCAGCCATTAATTAAATCACCGTAGGTTAAATTCTCCGTGATATTGTCTGGATTAGTAAATTGGCGTAAGTACGCATCAAAGCGAAAATGCTCACCAATGTTTTCCACAAAAAATAGTCTTGTTGCAGCATCGTTTTTATAATTAACCACCAATGTATCATGCGTGATGGACTGGAGACTATCGCGCTTCCCTATTTGCTTACTTAATTCAGATTTAAGCCTCTTCCCAGACACAAGAAAGACTTCTATGCGCTCCAATAACTCATTTTTAGAACCAGATGTAACAAGCCCATTGCTTGCACAGTAATTAATCAATTCTAACTTTAGCCAATACCGACCTCTTAAGCTACCAAGGTCGATCAATTTTGTGGTTTTTGTGTTCTGATCCATGCCAAATACTGCGCTAAATGATAAAAATGAAGTTAAGATCATAGCGATCATAATGGATTTTGTGAATAATAACTGCTACCCAATCGTGATACTGACGAAACCAATAAATAATGTGTAATCAATAGATAATATCACTGAGGATTTACTCATGTTAGCGCTACTCCTGAAAGGTTTAATAATAGGCTTCGCCATTGCGGCACCTGTTGGCCCTATTGGAATCCTATGTATTCAACGTTCCCTACATGATGGTTTCAAAGTTGGCTTAATGACTGGCATAGGCGCAGCACTCGCCGATGGCACCTATGGATTAGTCGCCGGGTTCGGTTTAACAGCGATATCATCCTTATTAATATCTCATCAATTCTGGATTCGCATCATAGGTGGTTTATTTTTACTCTATCTCGGAATAAAAATATTGCTCACCCCGCCACGTGAACGATCCGCCGCCGGCAACTCAGACAGATCACCTTGGCATGCCTGTGCTACTACATACTTTCTAACAATCACCAACCCGATGACGATTCTATCCTTTGTCGCCATATTCGCCGGATTAGGGTTAGGAAGCACAAGCATAAGCTACACTGATGCTATTTTCCTCGTTGCAGGCATAACGCTTGGATCGGCCATATGGTGGTTTTTATTAAGTGGTGGCGTTGCGTATGTTTTACATAAGCGCGTGAGCCCATCATTTATGCGAGCTATCAATTGGATATCCGGTGGTATTATTTTAATTTTTGGACTCACTGCACTATCGGTGCTGATATGAAACAAAGTATTGTTGAGGGGTCAAATCTTCATTTAACACTTCTCCATAGTATCTTCATAGATTCTACCGTGCTGTAACACTTGACCCCCAAGATTATCTCACAATTGTCGACTGACGGCAGTTTGCAAAGGTTTCGCTACAGCTGATATCACAATTTCAAATGCAGCTTGATACAAAGCAAGCGCTTCTTCAGTTTTTCTCATGACAGCCTTCCGAAATAGTGTATTTGCTTGCTTCAGTGGATCTTCATTTATTAATTTCTCAATTCTAACTTCTAATGCCGCGGCTTTCAGCAAAGAGTCTGCATGAAATATAAAGCCTGTTATCGTTTTGGCAATCATATTCTGTACGTTAGTTAAATCAATCAAACCAGATGATGGCATAATAGTTTGTAACTTCATGCCCAGCAATTGTGGCATTCCATAAATATCATCGCGCGCAAATTGTAAAGCTGATTGATAACCACTGTGATTCGATAATGCTGCGGTAAATTCAGGCAACGTGAAAATATCCAATAATGGGTCTTTCACTTTTTTGATAGCATCCTGCAACATTATTTTTATTTCCTTATATGTTTTCACAGTCTCCGTTATTTTTTCAGGCGAAAAATGCGTTGAATTGGGTGCAATCGTTATGGAATCTTTATGGATCACTTTGGTTGCCACTAATTGCTCTTCTTCTACTGGCGGTAATACCACTTTAGGTCCATGGGCAACGGAGATTTGCACTATAGCGCGATGCAAAGCATGACGAAATTCAGCGGCGATTTTTTTGAGATCATCGTTGGACCGACCTAGTTCAAGTACACAGGCTCTCACAAGTTCATCTCTATTATCACTTAGGTAATAATAAAAATAAAAATCCATTGCATTTTTAAAGTTGATCTTGCCAGTAAACTTGCCTTGATATTCTAACTGGATGGATAGTTTTCTATAAACCACATCCACTAATTCTTTGCGATAAGTTAGGAACAGTTTGTCGCGGGTGCTAGTGAGCGATTCAAATACAGTGATTTTTACAAAATCCCCTGGCTCGACGGGGAGGGATTGATAGGATTTATTTTTCTCATCCCCTAATTTGATGGTCAATTTATCCAAATATTTATAATGTTTTTCGAAACGAATCTGTGAAACCAAATAATAAATATCTTCATCAGATAAATAGCGGGATTTTAATGAATCTAATTTTTCTAATAATTCCAGATTGAGATGATGACAAAGTTTGCTAATAAAATCGGGATCAACCAAATGCAGATATAACATGGCTGCTGCAACATGACGAATGTCCATCCTATAACCTTTGAGGTTATAATATTGTAAACTCTTTGGGTTTTCATTGGCAATTTCGTTACGTATCGCCTTACCGAGATAAGAGTCACCGAACGTTAATAACTTGCTGCCTTGTATTAGATAATATTGACACGCCCCACCTTGGGTAGTCTGGAGAGAGGTGGTTGAAAAAGTATCGTCGATTCCTGCGGTGACAGATGAAACTAAAATAGTTTCTTCTAAAGTAAGGTAATAACGGCTGATTCTATCCGTAGTCATTCTAAATGCATTTTGCACCACCTGTCCAAGGCCGAGTTCCGAGGGATTTAATACTAGAGGCGAGGCGAACCAGGGGCCTGGTTTATCTGCAAGTGGATCTTCAAAGCGTTGTAATAACGTGCCTGACGGACAGCACAATATTTCAATTTCCAATTTTTGACTGTGGTCGACGCTGTTTATAAATTGTTGGCGCGCTTCAGCTGAAATATTGTATTTGGCTAAAGTTGCATCAATGTCGACTGGGAAAATGAGTTTCTTTTGCGTTTCGATAGCTTTATTTGACAATGTAAGTGGTATAGCGTGCAAGGGCATAGATTATTCCTGACAGTAGATTCTTATAATTGGGGTGGATTGTACCACGCGAAAATGGGGTCAGAAACGGGGTCAAGTCTCGACATTTGACATTAGGTCAGTATTTTTTAATATGTCTATTGTCGAGACTTGACCCCTGCTTTCAATATAATATTGAGGAATGTTAAATGAAGATTTGACCCCTATCCTAGTATTTGTTGACGGAAAAATAATAGAGGATGGCTCACTAGATACTCTTCTAAAAAACACTAACAGTCATTTTTTTAAACTTTGGCAAATGCAAGCTGAAGGATTTATACCATCAATTAGCAAATAGGAGAAAAGCATCATGACACAACCTAAACGTATTTTCGTCGTCGGCCATATGGGTGCGGGCAAATTTGTATTTGCCGAAGCATTAGCTAAAAAATTAGGGTGGCAAATTGTCGATGCCAATCCAAGCATTGAGCGTTACATTGGCCGACTTACGCGAGATATTCTGGGTGAACAAGGTGAAGCCGCCTTTAATCGCTCTCAAGCAGATATCATCTCTCATTACATAGGGAAAGAGAATGTCGTCGTCTTAGTAGAAGAATGTGTCGTTTCAAGCGAACAATGTCGGAAACTATTATCTTCGGAATATGTTGTTTATTTGAAAGCCTCCATTCCAACCCAACTTGAGCGTATGAAAATTGGACGCGTTGCAGCGCTACCAGTTGATGATATGAAAGGTTTTCTGGAAAAACAACACCATGAGCGCGATGCTTTTTATGAAGAAATCGCATCATTGGTTGTTGAAACTGAAGGTTGTCCTGAATCAGCTTCAGAAGTTAATAGATTTGTTGAAGAAGACGTGAATAAAGCCATGAAGGCGCTTGGAATGTAAATCCATTTCTGTCGAGCATCGTGAGGTTGTAGTATGTTTTCACAAAAAAAACAGATAGAAACAAGTCAACGTGATGAGAAGAAAAAACCTGTTGCACTTGTGATTGCTATAAATAGCGATCACATTGCAGCATTATCCAACCAATTACATGGCTATGATTGCCATGCTTACGTTATTGCCAACTTGGATGCTGAAAAATTACATAGCTTATACCAACAATATAAGGCCGATTTTGTTGTGATTGATGGACGATCTATTAAAGAACATCCTGACATTTGTTTTGAATTTAATACAAAATATTGCGACAAAGATTCTCGCCCGTATTTTTATATCGATGTAAGTCATACCCCTACGATACTAACTGACTATTGCGAATCGCAAAAGTCTTGCGCAACTGTAAGTTATTCAGATGGCGGAAAAGCCGTACATTACTATGGAAGATTTCGCGCAGGTAGCGATGAAAAATTCAAGTCAGACAATAATATGAATATCGCATCTGTTGGAAAACTTTTTACTGTTCTTGCTTGTTATTTTGCATTGCAAGGACGAATGAATGGGTTAGTCAACGTTCACCCTGACATTGAACTCCCGCCATATGTTCGAGAAAAAATTAAACGTGGAATTACTGCAAATCAACTTCTATTCCACCAGGCTGGGTTAGGGAATTACTTGATTAATTTACTGGAACTAGTAAAAGAGAAAAAAATCATTCCACCCGTAACAGATACGACAAGCTTAGCTCAACTTGCTCCAGTCATATTAGAACCAGAACTAAATATGGACCTTCAAAATCAAACCTACAGTAATACCGGGTACTTTGTTTTAGGTCTTGCCATTGAAACAGCCATTAACCTGGGAAGGGAACCTAGCGACCCTAAATGGAAGAGTTTTTATCAGTATGTTAAGGAACAGATACTAGCGGATAGGATGCCAAACACTACTCACATACAAAGTGAAAAAATGGTTATAAGCCCGACTTTAAACAAAGAGCTACAAGATCAACAACTGCCAACCACTTCTGCTGGCTGTTGGTACTCAACTGCTGAAGACATCTACCACATGATGGAATGGGTTAATGAAAGATGCAAGACGGATGTTGGACTGCGCCAATTTATAATTGATTACAATACAAACCACCCATTACATAAAAATGCTGATCCGAATATCTTCATGCACGAAGGCCACCTAGATACAGGAACAGATGCCTTTGCCAGTTTAAATCTAGCGACATCTGAAATATTTTGTCTTGTTACGAATGAAATGGATTGGTCACTAAGCGGCTTGCAACACTTGGTTACACGACAAACCTTATCTGACATTTCTTTAGAGGTAGCTCAAAAGCTTGATGAGGAAAATGATAACAAACGTACGTTAACGCATTAATTAAATTGAACCATTAGGCTTAGCTATGAACGAAACACCGTACAACCTACGACTTTATAATGTAAAATTTATTGGTGCACTAGAGATCACAATGACCAAGAGCATAAATGGTAGCGTGATATAATCAAAAGTGAGATTGCTTGAATATGGCAGACAACGAGGGTCAAAAATACGATTTAATTGCAGCGGGTTTTGCCGAGATGCGCGATTCATTTTATATGGAACAGAAATACATTGATTTGTTCTTGAAAGGACTACCACCTAAATCGCACATTCTTGACATAGGCTGCGGCTCTGGATACCCAATTGCATCTTACCTAATAAAAAATGACACCGACGTCACTGGGAGAAACGGGGTCAAGTCTCGACAATTGACATTAAGTAAATATTTTTGGATATGTCTAATGTCGAGACTTGACCCCAAGAACAAATGGGTTAATGCAATTACGATATGATCTGGTGAAGCAATGAATGAACCTATACTGAAATCGCACTGGGAACGATTTTCATCACACATTGGTTTAAATACTACCGAGGCCACCAATTTACTTTTACCATTCACCAAAGAACCTATTGAGCAATTAATTTTGTTATCAGAGGGATGCGCCAATACGAATTACAAAGTAACCTTTAAAAATAATCAGCCACCCATTGTCATTCGAATTTATGTAAGAGAAAAATCTGCGTTACACCGTGAACTTGGGATTCACAAATTCATCGAATCAATCATTCCCGTACCTCGCCATTTGTATATTGATGATAGTTGCAGTAGCTACTCACACCCTTATGCAATCATGGAATGGGTTGATGGAACCCTAATGCGAGAAGTGATCCTCTCAAATGATAAAAACGCTATATCTCAATGCGCCTTTGAGGCCGGAGTATATTTAAATAAATTACGACAAATTAAATTTCCCAAAGGTGGGTTCTTCCAAGAAAATATGAAAATTCGTCCATTTGATCATGATGAACAATACCTGCCTTACGTCACAACGCTTTTACAAGACCCAACAGTAAAAGAAAGCTTGGGCGATAACCTGCATTCAGCCATTCAGGCCTTAGCCATCAAAAACGCGCATATATTACCAAATGAAAATGATGCCAATTTAACTCATTCTGATTATGATCCCGCCAACATGCTTGTTAAAAAAATTAAGGGCGAATGGAAAATAGCAGCCATCCTTGATTGGGAGTTTGCTTATGCAGGAACCTATTTGTTAGATATTGGATTGATGCTCAGATACAGCCACAAATTACCCACTTGCTATGAAAAAAATTTTATTGATGGCATACAGCATGACGGATTTCATCTACCACCTAATTGGAAAAAACAAGCAAAATTAATGGATATACTCTGCCTGCTGCAACTAGTTTGCAACAATCCATCCAATGAAAGACCGCGAATGAACTGTGACGTCGTATCACTCATTGCTGATACTGTTAATAATTGGGATTCATTTTAATTATGAAAAAAAGAGAAACGGGGTCAAGAAACGGGGTCAAGTCTCGACAATTGACATTAAGTAAATATTTTTGGATATGTCTAATGTCGAGACTTGACCCCAACTACGACATTTGACATTAGGTCAGTATTTTTTAATATGTCTATTGTCGAGACTTGACCCCTGCTTTTGTTGCGGTATTCGCAGGATTAGGGTTAGGCACAACTGATCCTGATTTCACGCAAGCCATTATGCTAGTCAGTGGCATCATCATTGGTTCTGCAATCTGGTGGCTATTTTTAAGTGGAGGCGTCGCTTTCGTTTTGCATAAACGCATGAGCCCGTCATTCATGCGAATAATTAACTGGGTATCTGGTGGTATTATCTTGTCGTTTGGGTTATTTGCATTGAAGGTGTTGATATGAACATAAATAAAAAAATAGAAATCGAATTTCTGACTAACTGCAAAGAGCACATTCCTCAACTTGCTGAATTATGGTACCAGGAAATCAGTCGGCATTGGGTACCGAATGCCTCTATAGAAAACGCTAAGCAAAAACTCAATACTCACTTACACCGAGATAAAATGCCACTGGCACTAGTTGCATTATATGAAGGAAAACCAATAGGAATAGCTTGCTTACGTGAAACTGATGGCATACGCCCAGGAATTGCCCCGTGGTTAGGCAGCCTAGTTGTACACCCAGAATATCGAAGACGTGCTGTTGGTGAAGCCCTTATTGAAGCCATTAAATTACAAGCAAAAAACTTTGGCCATTCAATTTTATATTTATTAGCTTTTGACTCTACCATTCCTGACTGGTATGCCAAATTAGGTTGGCAATTGATTGGTGACGATGAACTATTTGGGCACCATGTTGCAGTGATGAGCATACCCCTATGACAAAAAATTTAACTTATTGCACTCTGTACGAAAATATTATTAATGAGATTGTTTTAGCTTTTAAGGCAATAGGCTGGTCAAAACCAAGAAATATTTATGAAGCCTATCTTAAAGAGCAATCAGATGGCATTCGTTCAGTTATTATTGCAAAAGAAAACGATAAATTTTGCGCTTATGTAACTATCAAATGGAAATCAGACTATTCTTTATTTAGCCATAATAATATTCCCGAAATTTCCGATCTAAATGTCTTACCACCTTTTAGAAAACATGGAATTGGAACATCACTTATTAATGCATGCCAAATCATGGCGAAAGAGCGCGGATATACCAAGATAGGCTTAGGTTTTGGAATGACAGCAGATTATGGACACGCTCAACGACTTTACGTGCAGCTTGGATATATCCCTGACGGTCAAGGCTTACACTACAGAAATAAACCACTTAACTATGGCGAACAAGCCGTTGTAGATGATAACCTGGTTATTTACCTCACCAAGTCACTGTAAAAAGGCATAACAAATTATGAAATTAACTATCTTGCATAAAATTTGTCATCGAATAATTCGAAAGTGCCAATCACTAATAGGTATGTCAACGCTCGGATCTCGCGCCATAGTTTTAAATTCTCAAAATCAGATTCTACTTGTCAAGCATACGTACCAACCACATTGGTATATTCCAGGTGGTGGCGTAAAAAAAAGAGAGTCCGCCAAAACAGCTGTACTGCGTGAATTGAAAGAAGAAGTGGGTTTAACAGTTATTGGCGAACCCGAGCTATTTGGAATTTATTATCACACCTACTTAGGCGTGAGTGATTATCCGATTATTTATGTTGTGAAAAATTATTCACTCTCCAATGCCTACTCACCCGAAATTGAACAGATTGGATGGTTTGATTATACAAACCTACCTGAAATGGTAAGCCCAGGCACCAAACGGAGACTAAATGAATATTTTACAAATTCTCATCGCGCAGATACCTGGTAGGAATAAATGGCCTTACAAACAGCAGTAACAAAACAGGGCATCGCTAAGGCCATGGTTTTAGTAACAGTCATTCTAATGGATCTATTAGCAGGGACAGAATTCGATCTCTTTGAAAGAGAAACGGGGTCAAGTCTCGACAATTGACATTAAGTAAATATTTTTGGATATGTCTAATGTCGAGACTTGACCCCAACTACGTCGTATCACTCATTGCTGATACTGTTAATAATTGGGATTCATTTTAATTATGAAAAAAATACCCACTAAAGATGATGCTGACAAGCGCATAGCACAAGTGTTAGAAAAAATAAAAAACTCTATTGAACAAAAATATCAAATAGAGCCACAACCAAAGGAAACCCTGGCAGGTAATTCAAAAACAGAAAGCCCCGCGACTCTCGACGAGCCAGAGGAATACCTTGAGATTACTCCTGAAAACACACTGATCATTGATAGGAAGTTTATTAATCTGAATTGGATTAAAAAAACCCACAAAGGACTTACTTTTAAAAATTGTACGATATCAAATTCTGATTTTTCTTCTTCAAATTTAGATGAATTACGTCTTGAGAATTGCAAGATATTCAATTCCAATTTTGAAAAGGCAAGCATACAAGATGGGGTTTTTGAAGATTGTATATTTTATGAAAAAGAGAATCAGCTGGGCTGTAATTTTAACCTCACTGATTTAAGGCGAACTGAATTTCATCGCTGCAACATATCAATGAGTAATTTTAAGCGAGCAAATGTATTTCAAATTACAATTGATGACTCTCGCGCACAGGGGTGTAATTTTCAATTTGCAAATTTTGTTAACATCGTAAGTCGTACTGTATTATTTAGCTCAGCTTACCTCACAAATACGGATTTTAGATTTTCAAATTTTGAAGGCGTGTATTTACAAAAATGTGATTTGTCAGGCAGTAAATTTGTCTCTGTCATTTTCACAAGAGCAAACCTTGAGGAATCAAACCTAACAAACACCGATTTTGCTCCCAGCGAATATGATGGCTTAACTATATTTAAAGCAGATTTTCGAAATGCAGAAATAAGAAATATTGATGTGCGAAAATTAGATTTTTCTGGTGTTAATATCTTTGAGTGGCAGCAAGCATTTTTTATGGAAAATCTCGGAATAATCGTTCACCCAGATAAAAAGTCGCAATAATGCGAATATTTAATTTGAAGACAAACATGTTAGTTCTTTATTGCTTTTATTAATTCTATTATTGCCGATACCTTCCATACCATTCCAAGAGAAACGGGGTCAAAGAGAAACGGGGTCAAGTCTCGACAATTGACATTAAGTAAATATTTTTGAATATGTCTAATGTCGAGACTTGACCCCAATCCTTCTGTCTAATGTCGAGACTTGACCCCAATCCTTCAATTACGAGTATCCTGCGACACTTTAATGATAAACCCATCATTCTCAACAAATTCAATTTCAATCTTTAATCGTTTATCTTTCAATTCCTGCACCCTAAAAAAATAAACTTTATCACGAAGATTAAAAACCAAAATCTTATAAATATCCTGCAACAATGCCGCTAAATGGCGTATAGCTTTAATTGAACGTCTATTACGCATGTTAAGGTAATCCCAAATGTCATCGTCGATAACAACAGGGGCTTTTAACAACGCTTTGATTAATTGCGCATGATCCATATCCAACTTCCCTTATAAAGATGCCAGGCTTAAATAAAACGCTCTGTGCTCGAAGATGCAGGGTCGCCCCCGCATCTCTCAGAGCATCATCTCTACAAGATCAACCGTTAGATTCAGCCTTTTCAGCGCAACCACGGCATTATACTTGTGCAAAGTCACGACATTGCCGACTAAGACAGTATTTTGCACGCGAGTAATGTTGCGAGAAGGGTTCAATTTTAGGTGTGAATTGGATAGACTAGTCCGAGCCATTTTGACCTCCTTATTAGGTTGAGATGGTTAGTACCGGTTCGAGTGCTGTAACACTTGAATCGGTATGCTTATTTAATATCAGGTTGATTCATAAATCAACTGTAAAATAATCTTGATTGAATAATTTAAATTTAAATAAATGGATCTAACAAGTCGGCTTTCGAATCTACGAATCTTTGGAGAATTATGTTAGGACCTCATTTTGGAATACAAGATGAATTAACAATTCGAATAAATACGAATCTAAAGGGTCAAGTCTCGACAATTGACATTAAGTAAGTATTTTTAATATGTCTAATGTCGAGACTTGACCCCAGAAATTTAATTACTTTCAAATCTGTTTACTCATAAAGATAACCAAATCATCATCGACTGTTACTGTTTCAGCGTAATTAACCATTTTGTAATTATGGTGCAAACCATTCCCATCAGGCATATAACCTAATTGAAAATAAAGACGCTGTGCATTTCCATAATCCTTAGTTAATCCTACCCCTAGCCCAATCTTAGAATAATCAGCATTCCTGGCCATTCTTTCGCACTCTTTAATCAACGCTGTTCCAACGCCCTTCTTTCTGCAATTTGGCAAAACATTAAGGTCAGAAATTTCAGGGATATTATTACCTACAAAATTTTGATAGCCTGATTTCCATTTTATTGTTACATAACCACAAAACTGACCATCGATTTTTGCCACTAAAACTGTACGTTGATTTTGTTTCTGGTCTAGAAGATAAGATTCATAAAGTGTGCTTGGCTTATTCCATCCTATATTCTTAAAAGCTAACACTATTTCAGCTATGTCCTTTTCTTGCAGCGGCAGCATCTCAAAATTATTGCCAATATTTTCAGAAATATCTTTCCTTAAAAAATAAAATATCGAATTTTTCAAAAATCCACGCCTTTCAAGTTCAACTTGATATCCAAGCTTTTTGTAAAAACCCAAGGCTTCCCAATCCATTGTGTTGACCGCAGAAAACGTGCAACCAAGCTCTCTACCTAATTTCTCAGCCGCGATCATAAGCTGTGTTCCATAACCCTTACCGCGCAAAGCTTCTTCCATCCATAATTGATCAACATACAAACATCCATACAAGTTGCAACAACTACACCCGCCGCATATCTGATCATTTTCATCCCGAATAAAGAAAGCAAAAAACCCTATTGGCTTATGTCCCCTTTTTTGAGAAGCAAATGCCATAATCCCATCACCTAGTACCTGTACATCGTCATGTCGCGGATTTGTTTCTTGCGTAATTTTATATTTCATAATCGTCCAATTAATCTTTCAACGTTTTAAAATCATCAATTTTAATGTGGTAGATTCTTCTAATGCATCTTTGGTAGCAATCTCGATAGGAAACGGGGTCAAGTCTCGACAATTGACATTAAGTAAATATTTTTGGATATGTCTAATGTCGAGACTTGACCCCAATTATATATCCCACCATATTTATCACACCCCCGTGGAGGGAAATTTACCGTCATGATGACGAACGAAAACATACCTTCTCTGATGCTGTTCATGAATATGAACGACTTGTCCTATTCTACCCTCAAAATGACTATCAAGTAATCGAGCTACCCATGATGGCAGTGGAGAGGCGCTGCGACTTTCTTCTTAACAAAATTAATCAAATAGATTAAATATAAGTTGAGGCAGGCTGAAGCCCCAAAACAGCGCCAAATCGCTGTGATGCGGAGATAAACGAACAGAATGAAATTAGCTCACTAATTTCACCATCAGAAAAATATTTTTTTAATTGATTAATATCATTTTCATTTATGGTTTTATGGTCAATTGCAAATAAATTGGCGAATCGCAATGCTTCAGATAGGCGAGCATCATTCAAATTTTCATCAGGCCGTCCCGCCTTCGCCATACAATATTGACAAAGGTTATCAAAAGCTAGAGCTCGACGAATTTGCTCTAAAAAATCTTGCCCAAATGTTTTACTTTGGAAAAAAGCTTCTTCTAATCGAGACCAATATTTTAATACTTCAGGGGCATGACCAATCAATCTTTCAAAAGGCGATTGGCCGACATTAGACAAAGTGATGTGTGACATATTACCCCCCCAATACTATTGTACTCTTTTTATGTTAATCGATATAACACATCTAAAGGGTCAAGTCTCGACATTTGACATTAAGTAAGTATTTTTAATATGTCTAATGTCGAGACTTGACCCCAAGAAAAACTACTCTTCACACACAATAATCCCCTGCATATACATAACCGCCTGACCGCTTATCAATACGCGATCACCCTCATATTCGCAAAAAATCTCCCCTCCACGCTCGGAAACTTGTCTAGCATGCAATTTTGTTTTATTTAATTTTCTAGCCCAGTATGGCGCGAGCAAACAATGTGATGCACCTGTTACTGGGTCTTCTGAAATTATTTTTTGGGGATAAAACGTACGCGAAACAAAATCAACTTCAACACCTGGAGCTGTTACTGAAATACCGCGATGACTTAGTTTTTTTAGAATTTGCATATCTGGCTTCAGTTGTTTAACTTCCTGTTCCTTATCAAAAACAGCAATGCAGCGTTCATTTTTATGCTGATATATTTCTTTTGGCGCGAGTCCTAGCCCTTGCTCTAATAATGGCAATGAACATGCTTCAAGGCTTTTAGCAGGAAAATTTATTGTTACTAAATTTCCATTTTGCATTACTGGCAACACTTCGTTGCGAGAATGCAAGTTAACCTTCTGTAAGCCTTTATCAATAAAATTAAAAATGACATACCCAGCAGATAATGAACCATGTCCACAAATATCAAGTTCATATTCCGGTGTTATCCAGCGAATATGATAAGTACCATTTTCAATAACAAGAAATGCGGTAACAGGTAAATTATTTTCTTTTGCGATTTTGTGCAACTTATCGTCTGGCAACCACTCAGGCATTAAACATACAGCAGCAGGATTGCCGCTAAAAACTTTATCCGTAAAGGCATCCACATGGTAAAGAGTTATTTTCATTTTATGCTCACTTAATTCAATATTAATACCTAGTCACAAAGATCACCTGAACCGATTAGCAAGCGAAGGACATCAAAGAAAAGCGCGGAATAAATAATATTTTAACCCCGGATGAACGAAGAGCGTTCATCCGAGCTACATTTCTTCTTCCTTCTTGTCTAATCTCCCACAAGCACTCCACATATCCACACCAACTTTTTCCCAATCCTGTTGGAGACCATCACGAATAGAAGTTTTAGATAAATTAATTTGACGAGTATTTTTACTTGGATACAGGTTTAATATTGAACCAAAGCCTTCCAAACGGGGTCAAGTCTCGACAATTGACATTAAGTAAATATTTTTGGATATGTCTAATGTCGAGACTTGACCCCAATTCTAGAAAAGTTAATACTCTCGTCAAATCATTACTTAATTTTTTGAGGTAATTTTCAGCTATTGTGTGTGACGTTACAGGTTTCTCTTTGCAAGATGCATAATAACAAGCGTCACTCCTATACACACACTTATCAGTTTCAGCTACCAATCTAGTAATAGGCATTATGCTCATATAAAATCCAATCGTTATTTTTTTATTATATCAAGAATGCATCAAGAAATAATCGGCATCATACTCTTTAAATATAATGTATTTGAATAATGCGTTATATTTTATCAATCCATTTCAGATCAAATAAAATTGGCAGCCCTTGATGTTGCACCTTGGAAAAAAATGGGAATTCTTCGCATGGACAAAAAACAAATAAAACATCACTCCATTCAAACTCCAGATCACCTAGATATCTCCATTCCCGCTCATGCACAGAATTGAATGATTCATTAATGATATTCACATAACCAGCAAGCTCAGCAGGAATAAAATTGTAGAGTCGATCGTATCTCTCTGACTTGTCATTCACCTTTAATTTTAAAATTGATTCGCGAATATTCAAGCATGGGTTTGCACCTTTTTTATATAAAAAATTTCTCGTAAATGACAAACCATACTTCACGCTAAAAACATCGCGATGAGCCCTTAGGCCAGCAAAGGTACTTTCTGTAAAACATACGCCTGATTTAGATTCTGGCTTAAAAAAGTACCCTGGATTTTCTGGGTCATGAGGGGAACTTGGACTATGTACCTTTGCATCAGCAGGATACCAGCCTACCTCACTGCCCTTCAAAATTGGTTTTGAATGCTCATCTTTAAGACCTAATATTGAAGACAAAGCATCTTTTGCATCACCATCAGTTTTTATCGATTGGGGATTCAACCGAATTAAGTGCGACAGCATGAATGAGCAATCCATGCTCATCTGCGCAAGTTTTTCACTGTTTTCCTTAGTTGCCTTCGTCATTTTACATCAGCCTAAAACCAACCTATGACCTTTAAGCATATTACTTCTGCCTGCAAGTTTCTATTCGGGATGCAGCCAATATTTGAAATGTCAGACACAGACAGATGATTTAAAGCTATCAAATTTTCATTATGTTGCATTTTATAACTGTCCATATCTGACACGGCTACTTAAAAATGAAATCCTCAATCTTCTACATTTTTTTAAAGTGTGAAGTGTCTACTCCTACAAATATTAATATCGGGTTAAAGATATAATCATATATCCATGTCAGATATGGAAAGAATTTAAGGACAACATCTTAATAAAATTGATAATATTCCTTAGGTGTCTATGTCTGACGCCTCAAGGATGAAAAAGTAATAGCCTATGACAAAACCCTCATACATTGACCCTATCAGATCAGACATAAGCAAATGGTTAGTTCATTGCACTCAAGATACATCAGAAAGAACTTCATTTGATAATCTCAGGAAAATTCTTTCGGATTGCTACTTAGAGGGCAGCAAAAATTTAATAAAAGCAGGCACCAAATGCGTTTGCTTTTCAGAAGCACCCATTACAAAAATAAAATCATTGATTTCCTATTGCGATGCATTTCAAAGCTCCCTGCGATATGCACCTTTTGGCATTGCGGTTCGGAAAGAATGGCTGTTTTCTCAAGGTGGACGACCTGTAATATATCAACAAGATGCTCAATTTGAAAACACATCAAAAGAACATAAATATTTACATGTAAAATATGAGCCAGATCAAGATTTTGATTTTAGCTGGGAAAGGGAATGGCGGATAAAATGTAACCGCTTAAGGTTGCAACCAGAAATGACGACTGTGTTTGTCAAAGATAGACAACACTTAAACATCTTACTTAATGAACATTACAGCGGCCAAAGCAGTTGGACTCTAACTGGCACCCCATTTAGCATTGAAATATACCCATGGGGATTGATTTCTCTTGATGAAATCAGTTAAAAATTAAGAACTGTAAACTGAATTACATTAGTAGCAAGCAGTGTGCAAGGCCAGGCTTGCACAACTGCACATTGTAAGATTTGCAAACTTAACGACTAAAGTGAAATCGGGTAAATTGTGCAAGTATGCAAGCTGACTCCGTTTTTGACCCCGTTTTCTAATGCCACCGGTTACAGCGCCGACCACTACGGACTGCGGGGCTTTTCAGAGGCGCTTGCTGAATACCATGGCCACTGCGAACAATAAAACCTTATACTCATTGTTCGCAGCAATAGCTTTTTAACATTCATATGAGGACAATCACATATATTTTATTAATTATTCAGTCTTTTAAAATAAATGGCAAATTTGTGAAAAGTTAATTATTCCTAATCTAGACAAAGACACAACGATAAAAAAAACACCGACACAACAAGCCATTCCATATATCCATTTAAAACAATCCGTATGACCCATGCAAGCCTGGCCAGATTTCATTTGAGAATGTTCATATGTGAAAATTTTAATTTTTTCCACATCTTTAAATGATTTATTCTCTACTTTCACTATCGAATCAAAATTATTCTCTAGTAGCTCTAACGCATCTTCGGCATTGTGAATTAACTGTCTATTTCTCATGTCCAATTTGCGAAATATACATGTAACAACTACAAAACAAACACTAATCAAGATTGCCAACCATTCTTCGTCATCGCCTTTCCTTGGAAACCGTATGGCTAGATAACCCAACCCATATATAAATATGGTTGCAAAAACGATATAAAATCTAAACAACATTATTCTTTGATTTGCATGTAGCTCAAAATATTTCATAATATAGCTCATCATGCATAAATAATTCTTATCACCATTTTCTTCACTCATACAAGCCTCCATAAAAATGAAATGCCAAGCTAGTTATGAAGCATCAAAATATTAGACCAACTGAAAGATATCAAATACATAATCGCAAAAAAAAATGACACGCCTGAAAGTAATGCCGAATAGAACATCGCCCAATCAGTCCAGTGCTTATAAGGTACATCATATTTTTCATCTATCACTGAATTCATATATTTAATTCTATGTTGCGCATGTATTTGTGTTGTTATGAATGACACGAGTATAAAAAATATTGCCGCAGCCAAAAATATCCAAGTCGCTTTCAATTGGCATAATTTCTCAATTTTATTATCTACTAATCTTATAATCGCAAATGTAAAACCTATGATTGCTGTTGACAGACTTAATATAGTCTTGTTAAAAGACTGTGAAGCAATTGATAATAAATCATAATGCTGAGCCTGAAAGTGTTTATACAGCTCCAACTTCCTACCATTCATATTACTCTCCTTGCGTAGGGATCACCTCTTCTGGTGGATTAATCGGCGCAACAGGCAGCGGCGCAGATGGGTTTGTAAAAATACCCGGCAAATCTATTGGCATCATTGCCGTTGGTTGTTCATGAATCCCTTTGAGCATTAACGGTGTCTGAAAATAATTTTTCACATAAGCTTCAACGTTTATGCTAGTTGCTTGTGCTAATGGCAGTTTAGACATTTGGTAAGGGTAGCGACTTTGTATTATGAGCCCGCCATAAGCTGAGCATAAATCTAACGATAGTGCGCAGCAAATACTCGCCGCAAAAATTGTAATCCGCGTCCCTGTATGGTTCCTCATATTGATCCCTTTCAACCGCTAAAATCACATCTTCTATTATTGCATAAAATCATCATCTAAATTTTGTGCAATTATTGAATAGATGATGCAGTTTGGTTACTCCAACCTTCGACACATATTCGATACAGACAATTTTTCAGTGGGATTTTCGCGCTAGCTGAAAGTGAATTTTTATCCTAACTATCAATTATATGAGCGGTATTGGGATCGAACCAACGACCCTCTGATTAAGAGCCAGCGCGTTTCAGCACGAATGAAAGGCTTTTCATTTCATCCGTGTCGTCTCCTGTATCCTTCTTCTCTCCTATCTCGCATACCTCCACATATCCATACAAATTTTTCCCAATCCAATTAGAGAGCAACACGAATAGAAGATTTAGGTAAATTAATTTGACGCTAATTTTTGCTTGGCTACAAGTTTCATATTGAACCAAACACTTCCAGAAAATTAGAAAATTTATTTTTCATAAACATCCCAATAAGGATTACTTATTTATGCTTTTTCAACCACTCTGCTATTAACTGACAATAATCATTAAAAGTCAAATCATCTAAATCATATGAAACTTCTTCACACATCTCGGGCAACGCGTTACTAAATTCCTGATATCTCTCTGCAATTTTTTTACCGCCAGGAATTTTCACTGTTTTTATTGTTGAACTTAACCAATCGCGTACGCATTTAATTATTTCATTTTGCTTATCGCTATGCGATTTAATATCACAACCAGCTACATCAGAAATATATTTTTGATAACGATATTTATCGCTATCTAATATTAAACATACTTTTTGTTTTTGTTGTCCTCGCCCAAATAGCTTTGCGCCAGTAAAAATACCCAATTCAAAAGGCATATTGAATCTTGGTAAATTATTCACATCATCCAGGGAAATGCGAGATAAATCATGAATGCCAAATTTTGATTCTTCTATGAGTCTTTTAATTTTACTAACCCTAACATCACCACTATCATTTTCTTCTAAGGCACATTTAGGACGAAACCCACAATCAAAAATTGTGAATACCAATGCATTTCTAAGCTCAAGATACCCACTATCAAATGGACAATTTATAAATACATTGATTGCATAGTCTGCTGACATATCATCTCTTTTTAAGCACGGAATTCACGGCCAGTTTAATTTCACTGCGACTTAAATTACCCATCTTCGCAGGACGCTTAATCGTTCGCTCAGGAAGAGATTTTTTCGGCGCAGCTATTTTCTTGGAAGATGTTTTTTTCATTTTATTGTCCTATTTTTTTACTGTGTGATTGGAAAAGTATAGCAGAGAGGAGAAAAAGCAAGAATGGATGGGGAAGGGTTTAATTATCTAAAGCTGGCGATGGGACTCGAACCCGCGACCTGCTGATTACAAATCAGCTGCTCTACCAACTGAGCTACGCCAGCGACTATCTCTGAAGACGGGTATTTTATGTGAGTAACCCCCGCATATCAATGAAAAGAGTGGAAAAATCAGGAAAAATACTGGGCGAGGTCAATTAAAAAACAAATCAGGGCGCATCCTTGAAAAAACTGGTGTTATCTCCTTGACAATACCCGCTTAAAACTAAAGAATATCCGACCTTGTTGGCTATGTAGCTCAGCTGGTTAGAGCGCGGCACTCATAATGCTGAGGTCAGTGGTTCGAGTCCACTTATAGCCACCAAATTTCTTTTGTCACAGCACTATTATTTGAACGCTCACACCCTTTGATGTAGCCCTTCTATCAGCGCCTCAATGCCTTTTTAGCCCTACTGGCTACTCGCTAAAAGTTATAGACTGCAGCAGCATCGCTAACAATTAGTTGCCTTACCAACTGCTCGACACACTTCATACCGTGCTTTATCGGCCAACCCATCTACCTGCATTTGCTTTTCAAATGCGGCAATATAATTTGCGAGTGGTTTCAAGCACGAGGATAAATCTTCATCTTGGTAAACCTTTGCCGTAGCATCCCCCACGGCTTTAACATGATCCTCAGTACGAAGTTCGCCCACAACAGATGCTGGTTGATAGAAGGCGGCTATATTCGGTTTTGCTTTAGCATTTTTTGGATTCACCTCAAGTAATAAAATACTTTGCAGGCAAAATAATCTTTGTTCATCATGTGCAATGACTTCAATCTGGCATCCACTCGCTTTTATTAACAATCGGTCAAATAATTGTTGATGCGGTGCTGATAATTTTACGGGTTGATGATAGGCATTTAAATATCGAGGTAATAATTTGATTAATTCAAAGCGTATTTGTGACGCATCGCCATTTAAACTTAAAATGCTTATTATCTTTTTTTGCATAAATTGGAAATAATATAATGCGTAAACGTAATCAAACCCGCGGAAAAAATGTTTGGTTTTTTCATTCGGATTATAAATGAGTTCACGAACCAACTTTTCCCAGGCTTGGTAAATATGATCAATTTCAATTTGTGTCAATGGTTTCGCAAGATCAATCTGCCAGGTCGGCGCTTCTTTGCCAATGAGTGGCAATAACGAAAGTATTAAATACTGCCACAATGCCAGCCGTAATTCTGCTGAGTTTATTTCTTTTATCGCGACACCGCTACTGCGTAACGCTGAAAGCAATAAGTTATCCATGGATTGAACTTCATCTTCTTCGAACTGAATAAATTGATCTTCAGAATCAAAAAAATATTTGACCGCCCTAAAAAGTGAATGAATAGGGTCTTCAATTAATTTTATAGAATAAGAGGTACCACATTCGGCTTTTGCATAAAGCTTATAAAGGTTTTTTACATCCGGGTGATTGGCTGGTAATAATGTCAATAACGCTTTAACAAGCCATCCGCGTTCACGCAATAATTTTTCTAAAAATTTGACAAGCGCGGGTTGCAATAAATCTTTGACTGCGGTTTCAGAATATACCTTCAGTGTTGGAAAAATGGTTTTCAGATGAGTAAATTGAGCAATCACGGTATTGCTTAAGGTTATTATGTTGGCTGTATCTACCGCTTCCGCCTTTTCTTTTTCTTTTTTTGTATCCTTAGTCGGTAGTGCAAATGCAAAGTCATTTAATGCTTGGCAAGTATCTCTGATTTTTCGATTTCGCTTTAGCACTTCATGAATATCGGCAAACGCTGGAATATTTGGCAATGGTCTATCATTTATAAAAATGTCAGTTATGCAGCCGTTTATTATAATGGCGTACACAAGCATCTCGCTATTTTCTAGATCTAAAAATTGCTCGAGATATTGCGTATTACCAATAAAAGTAATGGCTCGTAATCTTGAATATCGGATTGCATCGCAAAATGCTTGCCATAGCATAGCCGTTCTAGTATCCGTAGTTGGCCATCTTAAATCAAAATTGCCAAAAAAGGGTATTTTAAGCCTTCGCAATGATGAATTTGCTACTTTGTCAAAAAGGATTTTCCACTTTGTTATTGGCCAATCTAAATCGCCAAAATGGAGTTCTTGCATAGAAGGGTTATCAAGCAATTTTAAAATTGATGCCACACCTTCGTCACTCATCTCTCTTACAAAAAAACCAGACAAAGAGACACTCTCTAGCTGCAATTTGCCAATCTCACCACCAAGATAAGGATTCTGCGAAACTGGCGCGTATGATATATGGACACAATTTGATATGGTTAATTTAGTGAGGGTTTTACATTTGCTAATAGCGGCGCAAATAGAGCGCATCTTGAGCGCATCATCTCGGCCAGAGCAATCTATTAATAATTCTTCGATTGATGAATTTGCTATCGCATTAAAAATAATTTGAGATGCCTTCTTGTTAACCTCGGAACCGGGCTCTTTCCATAATATTTTATTTCTACTTAAATCCAGTTTTTTAACCCTGGTGCGAACATAATGCCCTACTGCTCTCACATCATCTAAAGCAAGGTCGATATTCAAATGACGCTCATTTTCCGTCATCGAACCAAAACTCCCTGGTCGAAAATGCACAACAGAAGATTCACCTAAAATTAGAATGATATCCTGAGCATATCGAGCAAACATTTGTAATGAAGAACATTCAACACTATTGACAGTTGGCAGACTGGTTAACGCCCTTAATACTTGCTGAAAACCATACCCATCCAACATATTTGAAGATGGAAAAAGCTTTATACCTGGAATTTTTCCTTGTATCCGCTTAATCAAATCAATTTTGGTTATTGGTATCGTAAATGGATTCCAACCTAATGTTTTTATATTAGCTGTTGCAAACACATCCGCTAATATTTCCATTTCTCTCTGCTGAAAAGCAGTGTCAGGGAATGAATTCATTTCGAATTCATCAATATGGATGTAGCGAAAAATGATTCGCAATAAAATATGATTCTCATCTCTGAAGAAATTGATAAAACTAGTCGATACTGAGATGCTTTCAACCAACTGCTCTTCTTGATTCAACACAGCAGTTTTAAAAACATTAAAATGGGTCTGACTTAATCCGTCTTTGTTTCTTGCTTCTAACATGGCTAGTGCAAAATGTAATTGCGCAAGCCGTCTAATCTCGGGATTGGGATCATTTAATAAAAGCGATATTTTTTCTACTGCTTTTGCATTCAAGCATTCAATTGTCTTTTTATCAGATGATATTTTTAATACATTACAACCAAGAGCGATTCGAGTGATTTCTTTATTGTCTTCGATGAATTTTCTTAGCATAATGATCTCAATATGTTTTTTATTTTTTTAGACTCGCTTAACTATTCGAAGCCACTCTTGCCAACTCAATACGTTGCGCTAACTCTTTAGAATCATCGAGTATTTGCCGTGATAGCGCCTCAATATAATCACAAAGCGGCCTAATAAATGTTGCCCCGCCATCAATGAGCGCTCTCACTTCACTCATTACTTTTTTTACTAATTCTTTGTGTGGCAATTGATAAAAAGCGGCAGTATTGGGTAGCTCATTCTTATTGTTTTCTTTCCACTCATTTAGCAATATTAATTCAAAGCAAAATAATCGTTGCTCTTTCGTTTCAATGCTTAGCATCGTGTTGCCGCTTACTCTTATTGCTAAGCGATCCAATAATGCCTGGTGCTGTGCTGATATGAGTTTTATTTGTTTATAGCTATTTAAATAATCGCTTAATAAAAGTAAAAAAGCTTTACGTGCTGCTGATGCAGTGCATGGTGTTGATAGTTGATGCTTGATTTTTTGCTCCATGCAACAAAGCTCGAATAATGCTTTGGTATAACGTAATGCTCTTGCTTGCTGGTTTGAAAATGGTGTTTTCGGTTCTGAATGCAACACCCATATATTAACCCACAACTTATTTATTTTTTTGATGTCATCTTCTGTTTTTGGCACACCCATGTTAAAGCTTTTAACAAATTGCTTTAGCATTAAATATTGCCAAAATGCTAAACGTAACTGCGGCGTCATTTCTGGCGGTTGCTTTAAACCTAGCGCTTTAATCAGCATGTAATCAATAAAAAGACCTTCTGCTTTGAATTGAACAGGCTCGCCACTAACATCAAAAAAATATTCTGTCGTCTTAAATAGCAAATTAACAATATCTTCAGCCTCAGTCATTAAAGCCACTTTGTCCCAAAGCATATTCGCGTAGTTAAAATACAGTTGTTTTACAGCATCCGTATTAGCAGGCAACAAACGTAACAATCTTTTAACTTGCCAACTTTTTTCATTTAGTAATTTCTGCAAGAAGCGAACAATGGCTGGTTGCAACATTTCTGAAAGCGCAACTTGTGCTACACCGCCTTTATTCGTTTTTCTCGCTCCATATACCGCTATGGCATCTTTTGATAACGCATCAACGAGATTTTCTGATTCGGCATCATCTTTACCTTCAAAAGAAAAATTATCTAAGGCTTGGCAAGCATTCGCTAATTCTCTATTTCTTGTTAAGGCACGATGCACCATTTCAAACTCAGGGATTTTGGGTAAACGTTTGTGTTCGATATAAATGTCTGTTAAATGAGGATTCTCATCGATGGCCATTAACAATAAATCACACCCTATTCTCAGCATTGAATCAAGCAAGACATTTATATCGCCAAGAAAAGTTAACTCACTTATATTGGATTGTTGAATGGCATTGCATAATTTGATCCAAAATTCTTTACTTTCATTTGCAGAATCTTCACTATCTATTTCAAGATTCTCCTCACATGAAATTTTTAATTTCGTTACAGATGATTGGCTCAACGCTGGAAAAAGCGCATCCCAATTTGCCTTATCCCAGAATTCATCACCAATAGTCAATTCTTCTAATCTTGGATTACTTACAATCGTTGCAATCACTTCTAAATCGGAAGAAGTCATTACTTCCATTGCTTCCACCAAAATAGTCACTCTTCTAAGCGGTAACGCTGCGATCGTTTCTAAAAAAAGACTAAAACATGCGCCATCCATTCTATGGTTTAATGAGTTTTTGGATTTGATGGTTATCTTAGATAGTGTCTTACATTTTTTTAAAGCTTCACACAGGCTTGTGATTGACGCCCCATCTAAAGGTGGCGTAAACATGCAAGAATCGAAAATTAATTCTTCAAGTCGTGAATCACCAATCGCTGCGTTAATATCTTTGGCAACGATTGATTGCTGCGTTAGATTTTGTAATAACGTGCCTTCATGCGCACGCCAAATTTCGCTATTCTCAGTTAAATCCAGCACTCTTGCGGTCATTCGAATATATTGACAAAGGTTTGCCAACATACTGATAGGCACGTTGTAATCAAGCAACCCCGGTCGGCTATCAGATGTAAAATAACCTATACTTGCTAATCCCACATTGCCAATACCTGATTGTTGTAACTCATCCATCATGCTTGCAAAAACTTTATTTAACCCATAGAACGAAGAAAATTCAACGCTCTTTATCGTGGAAATACCCACGATAACTTTTAAAATCGCTAAACGCTGAGATTGCTGATCTTTATGGCCAGAAGTAATTAACACAACTCCGGGTATTTTGCCTTGTATGCGTTTTACTATTTCTGGATTTAAGGTGGAATATAAAGCCCACTCTAATTTTTTAATTTTTGCAACTTCAAATATTTCGCATATGATGTCAATATTTTCCCTATTCCAATTTTCCACATTCAATTCAGTGATTAACCATTTTGATATGACGAGATGTTGAAAAATAATTTTTAATAATACGCGATTTTTTTCAACTAAGAGCATGTGAAAGGTATAATGCAAATCAAAAACATGATCTTCTTTGTCTTCTGCTTTCAGAATGTTTTTTTGAAGACTGTCAACGATATTTTGCCTATAAGGTTCAGTCGGATTTTGGTCAACCAAGAGTGCTATGGCAAAATTTAATTGTGCGTTTCGTCTATGGTCAGGATCTTCATTTTCTAGTAGGGAAGATAAATGACTTGTCTCCTGCGACTGGATGCATTCGATTTTGGTTTTATCTTCGGAAATTTTTAATAAATTATGTTTGATAGCATCAAGCGTAATTTTCTTATTTTCTTTGACGAATGTACTTAGCATCATGTTTTTCTTTTTATTATTATTTTGTAGCCTGGACACGCTTTTTGTGTCCGGGGTTGTTGTATCGAGAGGCATCCAGCAGCAACAACCCCCGGACACAAAAAGCGTGTCCAGGCTACAAAAAAAATCCCCGCAAATATGCAGGGATTTTTATTGTCTAGCCTAACAACAGCAACAAGTTACTTTGTGGTATCTTTTGCTGCGCTGTCACTTTTACCGCCACGATTGTATTTTTGACGGAAGCGATCAACTCGGCCTGCCGTATCAACAATCTTTTGTGTGCCCGTGTAAAACGGATGGCAAAGTGAGCAAACTTCGAGTTGAAGCTTGTCTTTTTCCATGGTTGAGCGTGTTTTGAACGAATTACCGCAACTGCAAGTGACGGTGACTTCTTTGTATACTGGATGAATTTCTGGTTTCATTTCTACAAACCTCTATAAATTAGCGTGGCATGATAACGAACAATCACCTATAAATCAAGATTAAACTGGGCAATTACCGGTGTATGGTCAGAAGGCCGCTCAAGTGCCCTTGGTGCCTTATCTATATGGCTAGCAACACATTTTAACGCTTTGCTTGCCAAAATATGGTCAATCCTAAGGCCCAAATTGCGCTTAAAACCATTCATGCGGTAATCCCACCATGAGTATAGCCTGGTATCGGGGTGTTGCTCCCGAACGCAATCTTGGAAGCCAAGCGACAGTATCTTTTTAAATGCTGCCCGCTCCTTGGGGCTGACATGAATATGCCCTTCCCATTGCTTTGGATCGTGTACATCAATATCTTCGGGGGCAATATTAAAATCACCCAGCAAAATCATCTTCGGCGTTTTGATTAATTGCAGGCTAATAAAGTCTGCCACTTTTTCTAGCCAAGATAATTTATACTGATATTTCTCAGACAATAAACTCTCGCCATTCGGTACATATAAATTTAAAACACAAACATCATTGATAGTTGCACACAAAATGCGGCGCGCGGGATCATCCAGACCTGGAATATCCTTCAATACATCCGTTGCTTCATGTTTACTTAAAATAGCCACGCCGTTATACGTTTTTTGCCCGGAAGCAACAACGTGATAACCTGCTGTTGCTAATTCAGCATGCGGAAAATGTTCATCCGGCGCTTTAGTCTCTTGCAAAGCTAAAATATCTGGCTTTTCATGCGCCAACCATTCTTGCACGTGCGCTAAACGCACGCGCAATGAATTAACATTCCAAGTGGCTATCTTTAACGATGTCATGCTAACCTTGCTCCCTGCGCATTAGCAACCGTTTCAGCTACTTTGTCTCTGATATTTTCACCTGCGCGCGACATCTCACTTTGTCTAATATTCTTACCGGCGAAAAAGGCACTGGTTCCTGTTAAGCCCAATCCGGTAACGCTAGCTGCTATCGCAAGACCTGTACCGATTGTTATTTGTTTTGCAATCACAATACCAAATGCCGCAGCAACAAATGCCCCACCAATACCAAAACTTGCTAATGAAATGGAAATCGCCGCCGCGGTTAAACAAGCAAATAATACAACCAAACCAACTTGCGCTGCGATTTTTGCCCATGAACGATCAATTTTTCGGATTCGCATCAATTCATTAGTATAGCCATCATAATCACCCTTTGGGTTACTCACGAATGCACGTGTACGTCTTGTGTAAAACACCATATCGATTAATTCAGACGTATTGACGTCTTCTTGCTTGACTGATCTCATGATGAAGATAAATTTCTTGATAGCCTCACGCACCGCAGGATTTTCGTTAAGTGTTTCACCGTCTAATTCATTTAATTCGGTTTGCAAGAAATATAAGGCAATATCACGACGAATTTCATCTGTTGTATTTAGTGTTTCACGACGAATTTCATCTGTTGTATTTAGTTTTTTTAATTTTTTTACCGCTTCAGTGCCTCTGATAACACGTGGTTTGTTTTTATCTTTAGCGGGTTGAAAATATCCAAATGCATTTTGCGTGCATTCGTTATACTTCAATAATCTTTTTACCATCATAGTGCGTTTTAATTCAAACTCACGCTGAGTCATGCCAGCTGATATTTTTTCTAAATCCGCTGCCTGGTACAAACAAGTTTGTTTTTTGTCATTGAATACCCTTAACACTTTCGCAGAACATGCGCCGGTGGCTAATATATCCTTTAATGCATCAAAATCACTTAGCGTTACGATGCAATGCAAAGCGGTATTAAATTGATTATTTTGGCATAGCAATAAAGCTTCCGTTAAACTTGGCGAGCGCAATATGGAACGAAAACAACTTTGTTTTTTTTGCATCGCGGTTAGATGTAATACGGTGTTACCATCTTTATCTCTTGTTTCTAATACTTCATCAGTGCATGTTTTTTGGCTAACCATTAGCTCAAAAACATCTTCTGGGATATCTGCGCGCAATGCCAAATGTAGCGGGCTTGATTTATTATCTTTGTTATTTTCAGAAACAGACTTGAGCACTTCATCAGTACATTTTTTTGATTCGATGAGCGCTTTAATAATTTGAATATTTCGAACAGTCGCAAACACGAATAGGTGATGCAACAGCGTTCTTCCATCTTCATTACGAATTAACAAAACATTTGGTGTAAATTCGGCGCTGTTGATTATTTTGGTAATTTCAACCAAATTCCCATTAGAAAAAATGGCTTGGGCTTCTCGATAACATTTTTCTTCGGCGGGTGTTGGTTGGTTTGATGATTGCTGCGCATCGCTTTGCTCTTGATCATTGTTTTGCGCTTGATTATTGTTTTGCTCTTGATCATTGTTTTGCGCTTGATTATTGTTTTGCTGTTGATTATTGCCTTGCTCTTCATCATCGACTGACGCACTGCCACTACTAGAAGAATTGTTTGATGATTTTAAATAATCGAGAACACGATCATTTTTAGCTGGTGTTACATTAGAAGGAACTGGCGTTAGTGGTAAGGGAGACAATTTAACAGAACCATCGCTAGAACCATCGCTTGCACCATCACTCACATTGCTATTACTTCTACTTCTGCCAGATATACTCATCAATGACTCCTTATCTCAATAATTTAAAATTAGGGTTTAATTCCCGACAAATAAAGATGATCATTTTTAGTCGGCACATGTTTTACGGCATACATACCAAATAAAGCTGAAAAACCAGTGAGTGATGGTACAAATAAACCAAAACCAATGGAGGCAACGATAGCATTCTCTGTGAGCGTGATTCCTAACACGCCAAGACCGGCTGCAACAAATGGAACTGGTACACCGACCGCTGCAACTGAAATACTGATCGCAATAGCGAGCAGTGACAAACATAATATGGTCGCCATGGATGCTGCAAAGACACGCGACCAACTGCGCGATTCAGCTTGATGTTTCGCCAAAGCGGCATCGAAAAGCCTGAGTGCTTCAGCGTTATCGTTAGGATCTGACTTGATAACCTCAGGAGCAAGAGTCAAAGACGCGATCATGGAAGAGGCTTCAGCGGGTGGAATCATTTCTAAATCATCTACCGCCTTTTGCGCGGCATTTATCATGTTATTGGCAGCACCAATTTGTACTGCCAGTTCAGGGTTGGTATCACCTGTTTTTAGTTGCGCTTTTGTGTACTCAATAGCCTCTTGAACTTCTATGAGTGTACGACGCGCAAATTGTTCTTCAATACCGGCCGCAACGGCTAATTGCCATGCTGTTTCTTTTTGTTTATTTTCAATTTCGAGCAATTTTCGAGAATAAGCTTTCGCATTTAATATCTCTTGAATAAAAGCCTCTTTGTTTGTCCGCACAATCAAATGCAACACCGTTTCACCAGCAGCGTTTTCTGCTGCTAAAAAATCAGTCGTCGGGTGAGTGACGGTAATTAATGTTTTGAATTTTTCAAGATTGTCTTCGGTGATGCTATTAAACAATTCAGTTACATCATTTTGGAAATTGTCATCATCATCTTCTTCTCTTCTAACCGATGTCGCTGAGCTTCTTAAGTTGTCTGGATCTGAATTGCTAAGCATTTTTAATTTCCTTTGGATTGCATAGAGCAATAACTTTTAAAAAAAGCAAAAAAGCCCCGAGAAGAAAAATCTTCGCGGGGCTTTTTTAAATAAGCGCCTGG
>CAZUVD010000018.1:0-43033 GCA_964623075.1 uncultured Coxiellaceae bacterium
GGTCTTTGAGACTTATTATCTTATCTTTAAGTTCAGTATATCCCCCATGCGCTAAGGCATCATAATGACTAAAGTTCCCGCAATTAAATCCATAAAATGGCTGGCCGCTATTTTCTGCGCGATCCTTTATCCACTCGACATTTTCATCTGTTGGCTTACCATCAACTATAATTAGAGGATATTTTTTACGCATAGCGCTTTCAAAAAATCTACGCAAAGTAATGGTTTTCCCACCGCCAGTAGTCCCAAGAACTAGAGCAACATGGTTAACTTCATGATCTTTCACAATAACGGGTTCACCATCTAACATTGAAACGCCTAATACCGTTCCCTCCTTATTAATATTATTTAATCGAGCTAACTTTTCTTTTATTTCGTGATCTTCTAGTTCTTTTGCTAATCCTAGCTTTCCTTGCTGCAATTCTGTCATGGATTTTTGATGTGCACTTAGAGGTAGAAGATCAATTGCCAATAAACCACTGGCTAACAACAGAGGTAAACCCATTAGATAATTAAATCCCTGAATGGCAATAAGCAGAGAGGCATTGGTGGGATCATTATTAATAAGCAATCCCCAAAATGCTTTATTCAACACCCATCCATGCGCTAAATAATCATTCCAAGAAGGTAAATATCCATCCCCTGATTCTAGCCATAGACTAATAAGGGCTAATAAAATTCCACTTACAACTATTCCTCGAATCTTTGTATTCTTGTTCCCTGCTAGAAATAGGTAGAGCAAGACAGCTATTACCGTCGGAACACTTTGCCAAATAATCACTATCAGGCAAGCCAGAAGCTTCATGCTTTCTCGGGGGTATGTGCGTAAATATCCACCTATCACATCAGGTTCTTGCATGCAATAATTCCGTTAAATTAAAAATTTTCACAAATGGCATGCGAGTCGTTAATTTGGTAATAACAGGGATGACCTTGCTTGAACAGAAATACCAAATTTCATGAATGTCAGTATCCCGACTATAGTGCTTTAATATTTTCTCAATTCGACGTTGCCCTTTAACTGTTAATTCAAGTTCAATAGCAACAACTTTATTATCGGGAAATATAAGTTTGCCATCCGCAACATGTCCACGTTGGCCAAATCCTTTCGAAAATTTTTTTAACTTTAGCTCTCTCTCACTAACCCACCTTGCAGTAGGATGTTGTTTCATCAGTATGGTATGAACATCAATTAGAGTAATCTCATGGTCATAAATAGCTAATGGCAGCCTTCTAAGAGGAGGAAAATCAGTATATTTTGCTCCTTCCTCGCTTAGGGTGTAAATCCCACTTTTTCCATAAAATAGAAATTGACGTTGCAATAAACCTTCCTTGAGCAACCTTTTAACAACCTGATAATTACGAGGTTTCTTGAAATTAAATCGTCGATTCAAATGCGGCATTTCACAAAAGCCAAATTGATTAATAAAATGTAGAATTTCTAAATCACGTTTAGTCATCCTCATATACTTTAACTCCTAGTTAAAAATCACGACTTCTCAGGAACCATGTTTCGTTGCTGTAACTCGGATCTATGCACGGTTTATATTTGTTTTTAAAATATAAACCGTGCATAGATCCGAATTTTCTAAATACAGAAAAAAATTATCATCCCTTAATACAAACTAAATCTTTTGTTAATGTTCTTCCTGCTCTGCTGTTGGCTGCTGACCACCTACTCAATGACGTTGTGAGTAGGTGGTCAGCAGCCAACAGCAGAGCAGGAAGAACATTAACGCTTTATATTTCATGTTGTTATGAATTAGGCGGGCTATACCCCGAGTATAGTAGTTGGTATAGCCCTTTAAACCCTCCATTTTAGCTCTTAATCTTCCAACTACCGTCTGGCTGTCTGCATGCTGTGCCATAGGTTTGCTGCTTCTTACCAGCAATATCGGCTGTCATGGTGTACTCTCGGCAATACTGGTTATCTTGCTTGAAAGTTTTCTTAGGTATGACGGTGTAACGATTGCCGTTGTCTGGATTGCGCCACTGACTTACTTGATTACTGCGATTACGCTCTAAGGCCATTTGTGCTTTCATCTGGTCTTGCTGATCCATACTTTTACCAATCACCCCTCCCAAATAAGCGCCTGCCAATGCGCCTACCCCAACAGCTAGTAACTTACCTGTGCCACCACCAAATTGACTGCCTAGCAACCCCCCAGCAACCCCACCTGTTAGCATGCCAACATCCTGTTTATTCATAGTGTCACAACCAACCAAACAGACGGTTATGCTACTAATTACAATTGATGCTATTACTTTCTTCATCATTGACTCCCTTGAGTTAAATTAAAAACTTGTTTGATTGGCGATTCACTTGAAATGGATGGCTCTGTCATTTTTTGTGTTTCATTGAAATACACCTCTGAAACATATCGCGTGCCATCCTCGGCACGGTTAATTTGAACAACCACATCGATAATTGATTTTGCATAGGTAATTAAATCCTGCCTGGATAGAAGATTGCCGCTCTGAATAACCATAAAGGCTAATTGCTCAAAGCATCCTTCTGGACTATTAGCATGTAATGTAGTGATCGACCCTGGATGACCCGAGTTAATGGCTCGCAGATAAGGGAAAGCTTCTTCTGCGCGCAATTCAGAAACAAGAATGCGATCGGGGCGAAGACGTAAACTAGCTTTTAAGAGACCTAGCATGCTGATATCAGCCACACTTCTCCCCTCCTCAGCCGCTAATAAATGAACTACATTAGGGTGGTCTGATTTGACCTCACGATCAGTTTCAATCGTAATAAGACGCTCATGAGAAGGTATATAAGTTAACAGGCCATTCAAAAAAGTAGTTTTCCCTGTCGATGTTCCGCCAGAAATAATAATATTTTTTCTTTGTCTGACGGCGAGTTTTAAAAATGCTTCATAATTCTTTTCGGCGTAGTATTTATAAAGTAGTGCATTTTTATTGACCCCAACATTACCTGTCATATTTGTTTTTAAATACTCCTTAATGGCAATCGGGACAACTGAAGGCTTTCGCATTGAGCAAATAAAACTGCCTCTTTCACATGCAGGTTCAATAACGAATTGAATACGATAACCATTGGGTAACGATGAAGATAAGGTAGGCGCTTCTTGAGAAATGTCGCGATGATTATATTCAGCTACCAGTCGTGCGAATTGGTGCAAATAAGCTAAAGAAAGTTCTGGAATGTCATATCGACTAAAATATCCATGTTGTTCAACCCATATCTCATAGGGTTTATTAATACAAATTTCACTAACTGATGCCATTTCAAAATATGGCTCAAATATTTTTAGGAAACTTGAAAGCGCAACGTGATTCATCGGTACGCTCGACTAAAATCTAAATCTCTGTTCACAAATACTACGATACGAGTACCTTGTGGGACATGGATAGTAGGTGGAATATTTGCGGTTTGAGATAATGTACTCGATGCTTGTTGAGCCATAGACTGAGCCACAGCTTGCCTATATGCTGCCATAGAATTGTATTCATCATTAGGATTAACACCGACTGTCGATGCACCAGCGCCAATTAAGCTAATCAACGTTGCTGTTCCAAACCTGGCAAAAAAGTGATAATCGACATTGCCAGTAGCGCCTGCTTGTCCTAGTGCATCGGTACCTTCTGAACCTATCATCACTGAAATGCCATTTGGCTGTATTACACGTTTCCAAACGATAAAAAGTCTATTTTGATTCGTTGCAAGACCAGATCGATATTCACCGATTAATCTCGAACCACGAGGTATAAGCACGTGTCGGCCTTGTTCGCCATACACATCCTGATTAACTATCGCACTCACTTGACCCGGTAAGTCTGAATTGATGGCTACAGCAAGCGTTCCAAAAATAAATTTACCTTGCCCAATTAGATACGGTTCGGGCTTAAATCGTTCAGCAAAAGTATGTTCGATTTGTTCCGCGCTAGTGCTATTTAGAAAAGCTGTGTTTGGATCACTCGATTGAGATACGGTTGCCACAGAAGCATTTGTGTTAGAGCTTGCTGATACACTCGAAGCAACGCTATTATTTCCACCCGCATCTACAACTTGAGAAGCTTGCATGCGCTCTACAAAATCTTTTGCTTTTGCCTCTTCCAATTGTTGTTTTAACTTATCTTGTTGCAAATCAATAGTCTGATTAGTAGAGGCTTGATGATCATTTTGGGTTACCGGGTTAATTGTTTTAAGAGAGTATACGTCGATTGAGTCATCCGGTTTTTGCTTGTTACGATCAATGTGTAAAAAATGATTGCCAATAAAAACTAATACTATAAATACGATTAAGATATACACTTTAATTGGGACTTGTTTATGGGCAATCAAAGGTAAAGTGTTTTTAATTTCTGATTGTTGCTCTTGATCTTGTAGAGAATTAGACATAATTACCTCATTTATTTAACTGATTGCCAATCGCCAATATATTTGTCGTTATAAACACTGGTAATGACATCTCCATTTCTTAGAGTAAATGCCTTACCAATGCGTTCTACAACGACATAACCATTCTCAATTCGGTAATTAACTACAGTTTCCTTGCGATCAGGTAAAACCATAAATATTGCTGGTAATTCGACGTGTGGCTTAAATTTAAAATAGGTGAAAATGCCATCATCACATGCACGAACAGGAGCTTGTTCACAATCTCCTGTAAAACTATATTGCATATTATATTTTGATTTATCTAAACAAGTGTCTTTGGGGACTGTAGCCATCTCCAAAGCTAAATGTCTCTCATCAGAGCCATGAGTAGGGTATAAAAATTTCATAAAAAGCACTTCGTCGCCTGCATGAGAAGCTGGATCTGAAACATTCAGCACGAAATGGTATGCATACTTATTTGTGGTAACATTCAAATTACCAGCAGCATCAAGTTTTTTAGCTTTAATGTAGAGATGATTGCGATTAGTCTGTACATCCCATGATGAGGCATCACCTAAGTGAATGTCATCTGCATTAACATTTTCGTCACTACCAAATATAATATCAGTTGAAACTAAATAACTGGCTTTTAATGGATAAACTTGATTCGGATTAAAAGAAACAACTTTTGCACGTGGATCAGTTGTAAGTGACTGTACTACCCCTTCTGCCTCTGCCATCTTGCATATCATTAAAAGACAAATAAAACATAAAACCAACTTAAACATATACATTTCCTTTAATTAACATCTATGGAATTAATAGGTGAGACTTGATAATAATTCACATAAAATCCCAGTGGATTCAAATCACGGTCTTTAAGTGACTCTTCTGGATTCTCGAAAGTCCATTTCACAATAGCTTGTAAATCTTCAGTTTTCGTTTCATTCACGTTACTCTTATGATGAGTGATTACCCTAAAGCGTACTAAAGCAGTATTATTATTCAGTTGGTTAATACCCAAGATATTCACATCACGATAATATTCATTATTTAAAATATTAAGTGGACTTGTTGGATTTGTATCAATGATCATTTGTGAGTATTCCTCAGCAATTGATTTAGAACTCATCGCCAATGCTAAATTAAATGTGCGTTTAATATCGTCATAGCTATATAAATGCCGATTCAATACATATTGATGAATGAAATATCGTGAGACTACCCAATTTTGAGAAAAAAGCTTACTGTCAGTTTGTTTTAGTTCCGTAATTTCTCCTGTTTGTTGATTAACTTCTATTAACCGATAAATATATTGCTTAAGTGGTAACATGACCATTAAAGACGACATACTTAATGCAAGCAACAAAATAAGACCTAACGAAAGAATGCGGTAACGGTCACGCGAAATTGAAACCAACTCATATTTGTCATGATACCAATCTTGTGCAGCTTCATAATAACCTGAATTTGGTCTTGACTTATTAGTTCTTTCGCTAGAAATTTTTCCCATATATTTTTCATAAATTTTTTTCATATTAACCTCTATTTACTAAAACGATTCATACTTGAACGCATAACTAATGAAGTACGTTTGGTTGGAAGAGCTGCTTTACTCCCTCGCACCATTGCAGCCATTAGATTTGTAGCACCACTTGCTACACCGCTATAATCATTTTTAGCTTGTCTTAAAGTCGAAATCACGTTTGGTAAATGAATACCACTCGCGAGTGCAGCGCAAGCTCCTTTAACCTGTAGCAATAAATATATTTGAATAACACACATTAAACTAAACGGAATTAAGCTGGTATAAGTAGGCTTATTTGTAGAATTCATAAGTTGAATCGTTACATCGCTGACACTTAATAAAATCATCAATACCGCACAAGCCATAATAGGTAATAAAGCATATGCAATTAATTGTTGAAGATATGATTCAAATAACCCTTTAGTGGCATCAAATAAAGCAAAGAAAATAAATATTGGAGACAATGATAACAAAAGCGTTGATGCACATTTAGCTAAAATTATCAGGCTTGTAGCTATCGCGGTTGTTATAAGAGTTAAAATATGAATACTAAAGCCAAAGATATAGTAAGTTGGATTTGTCCAACTTCCCATCGAATAAATTTTATTTGTTGCCATCTCACCAGCATTTAAAAAGTTATCCAATGAATGAGAAATTGAAACCGCTTTTACTGTGCCTCCATTTACAGTAATTGCTTGGCAAATCGTTAGTGGTTCAACAGTAAAAATATCGTAAATATACAAACAAAATAAATCATAATTCATTGCCAATGATAAAATCATAACGGTACGTAAAACAATCATCAATAAATCGTTACCGCTTAATAGCCCCCTTTTCATTTTCAAAAAGATAAAACTCATATAAATTGTAGTTAGGGTATAAAAGAGCGGAGAATAGTGGTTAACAAGATTATGATATGATCTCGCTACCAAATTTGCTCCAACCATATCCACATGGTTTAAAATTGAGGAAATTACAGTCCCTGTAGATTCAAATCCAATCATGTTACTTCCTTAAGATGTAGGTGCAGATTCAGAAAAAAACTCTTCAGTAGAGCCTGCTTCAATTGAATTAGGTGCTACATCAAAAAACTCTGCTACTTCTATCTTTTTTTTATGTTCCTGGTATTTAGGTAACACATAAAAATTAATAATTGTCGCTACGGCTGCAATACTAAAAATAATTACAATATAAAGATGCTTTCTTTTCATCTTATTATCCTTCTTGATTAATACGGATTTTTTGGCCACAAAAATGTCCTTGATAATCGCAAGGGGCTTTTACTTCAGAAACTGTCGTGCACCCTACTAACAAACCTAACAACATCAGCAACAATAAATGTCTTCTCATATATCCTCTCAATGATTATTGAAAAATTCTTTATCTTCCCTAGCCCTATTTACTTTTTCTTGTTCTGTTAAAGCAGCTTGTTGAACTAATACAGCTAAAAGTTTAGTTTGTTGAATACTATTCATTGCATCTTCTGTAGTCAGTCTATTATTAAGATCAGCAGCAGATTTACTATCAGGTGTCGTATCTATCATTCTATGTAAATTATGCATCGTCTTTTCTTCGCGCACTGCTTGTTGATAGGCAACCTCAGAAGTTGAACGAGATGCTAGAGCAGTACGGGCTTGCAAATCGTAATAGTCATTTTCGATTTTATTGGGACTATGTAATGATCCATCGATTGGGAAATCTTTAGCTAAACGCATCGTCGTTTCTGCCAATTCTCCATGGCCAGAACCCATGCGTGACATTGATAATATTTCTTGCCAGTTATTAGCACCCCAATTGTAACTATCTGCATCATAGTTGCGACCGCCATAACTATGAGTTCCACTCAAATTATTATTCAAATCTCTAATTGCATCGAGTGACTCAGCATTTTGATCCCTCATTTCAAGATTAACTCCGTAAGTTTTCATAACGGCATCAAATAACATTTGCCATCCAATAGCTTCTGCATTTATAGGAAATAGTAGAATGCTTCCAACAGCGAAGGTAAAAAATCTTTTTAACATATAGCCTTCCGACTATCTTTTATGGCTTGAAAAAATATTGGCAACCAATCTGTAACTTTATCTCCAAACTCGGCTCGAATATGATCTAGTAATTTAACGGTGTTTGTAGTTCCCGACAAAACCGAAATTTCTTCTGCAAATTCTTCGGTCATATTACATCTAACAACAACGCTGTTTTTTCCTTGTTTTAAAAGAAAAAATCTCGAATCTTTACTCAGTGTTTTTATGATGTGATATTCTTTCTCGGTTAATTTAAATCGATTTACATAATGATCATACTCTGCTTTTTCATTAGCAAAATATATTTGAGTTACGCTTTCTTGAATAATTTTGCAGCCAATTTCGGATTGAGCAATATCATTTGGTGCTTGAGTATCAATTACTAGAAAAGCATTCTTTTTCCGCGGCGTGGAACTCCAATCTTGTATTTTTTTCCTAAACTCAGCATCTTGTAATGCTAACCACCCTTCTGCACATACTATTCGGGTTGGTGTGCCATCCAATAACATTTCAATACGATGAAATAAATAATAATAGATAATGCTTGTTATATCGCTATCTGAAAAAATAGAAGTCATATCGAACCCGAGGGCGGAATGACTTAGAGAAAGCTCATCCGTTTCATTATCAAATATCCAGGCAAAATGACCATCATCTATCCAATGATCGAAACATGAACGTAATGAAGATGTTTGTTTCATCCCTAAGAATGAAACAATATTGCGTAACACACGTTCTGGCTTAGGTAGAGTAAATGCCCCGTCGATAGCATGTTTAATTCGATCATCAATGCTACTATTAATCGATATACCACCTGATACTGCTATTTTGCGAAGTAATTTAAAAAGAAAATATCGATTATCAGCAGTATCTTCCATCTGAAAAGGTGCAAAACCAGTTTGTTTACCAGCAGTCAATGTACTGTAACTTCCTCCGATTGCTCGAATAAAAATATCTAACCCTCTATCTTTATCAAATACTATTAATCGTCCACCAAATTTCATCGACTGACCTAGTAAAAAAGATTCCAATAGCGTCTTACCAGACCCCATTGGGCCGATCATGAATGTATTTGCTACATCTGCAACATGAAAATTAAAATAATAGGGCGATCCGCTAATACTTTCTAATACAGTTATTGCATCCCCCCATTGATTACTATTAAGCTTTCCGATACTCACATTGTGCATGCTTGCGAGTCCTGCCATATTGGACGATTTAATAAGTGCTTTTCTTATTGTAAATCCATGATTACCTGGTAAGGTGGCAAAAAATGCAGGTTGTATACCAACGTCTTCTCGAATAGCGATCAGGCCAATTTGGTTAAGCACTGCATCAATATCAGATATGTTTTTTTCTAATTTTTTTAAAGATTCTGCATGGCATATGATTGAAAAAGTATGTTCTCCAACAGTTGCTTCACTACTTCCCATTTCATTCAACACAGTAGAAATATGATCTGAAGCACTTGTCTCTCCGTCATCTGATTGTTCACTATTTCTTTTTTCTTCTTTTATTTTATCTCGAACAACTTGTTTTTCTATTGGATTAAATGTTTGAGCTATAATAAATTCGGCTTTAATATCTTGTAGCCGATCTAGCATGCCGGCATAAGTCGCATTCGAGTAATGCTTAATTGAAAGAACAGCAGCGTATTTTGAATGATTATTAATATCCCGTATTGCAAGAATGCCCGATACTTTATCAAAAAAGAGCCTCTTTGTCGGTAAAACGCTTGCCATGTCTTGAGTAGGCAACATCATATTTCGATCATCTAGATTAAGTAAATATCCTAAAAAAGATAATCCAGGAGATTGATAATCGTGTAGATCTTCATCATAAATATTAACAAGTTTTTTAGGTTGATATTTAGCCAAGGTCGTAGATATTTGCTTAGTAATTAGGTCTAATTGTTTTAACGTTTCTTGACGGTAGTGATTTCTTTCAACCTCATTTATTCTAGATGATAAGCTTGCTAATAGATCTGAGAAGCGTCTGATCTTTCCAACTGGTGCCTTTTTAACTATTGTGATGTAGTGCTCATTAATGTAAAAATCATTTTGTTTTAGTTTATCTTGCCATTTATCATGTAAAGTCTGCAAAAATAATGACTCATAATTAGCAGGCAACAAATAATTTATTTTTTTTCTTACGTTGTGAAAATAAAATGAAGTTGAGGAATCTGTAAGAGATATTAATAATGTATGTCGTATCTGTTTTTCAATATCAATGAGTTGGTCATCTAAAGTTTCTGCATATAAACCTTCAAGTTTGAGAATTTGTATTAAATTTCCATTCTTAGTTTCGATCGTTTGCTCATCAACAAAACGCGCATAAGGAATGTGCTTTGCAATTGATGTCTCTTTTAGTACAGCAGCTTTACTTTCCATTATAGTACTCATGGCAAATATGAATCCGTATTACCCCAAAATTCATATGTTCGATGTCTTGGAAACTTGGTAAAGTTCATCCAAAATATATTCATCCCAAAAATATCCTTTGAAGTTATATACAACATGCCGCCAAAAGATATCAGCCATACGAATATAAAAGTAATAACACCTGATAAATTGGTATCGCCTGTAGTAGCTTGGTAGAACATCCAACCAAAAAAACAAATCATAATTGAAAGATAAAATGGTGCAAAAGGAACACCCAATTTTGTCGATGGTTTAGTTAAACCAATCGCTAGTTCATTCATCTCAAGTTGATAGTTTTGTGTCATTTATCTCACCCATCCAGCCAATGTATTAATTAAGCTTGGTGCTCCTAAAAATCCCGCACAGCACATTCCTGTAAATAGAAATTTATCCCATGATATTTTTCCAACTTTCGCCATTAAAAATGTTGCCCCTAATATGATTGAACACATACTTAAGCCAAACCCACCAAATAATGTGCTTTCAATTTTGTTTGAAGCTTTCGTCATAGGATCAAGCGCTAAGGCTATATTTGAAAGTAGCATCAGGCCGCTGAAAATTAATGATGTAAGTATTTTTCGAATTTTTCCTTTCATTTTAAATTTCCTTTTTTCTGATTATGAATTAGTATCGATCTTATTTTAATTCTTTCAAAATTAATTTCTTACGGTCATAGATTTCTTGCCTAAAAATTTCAACCTCTTTTGGCGCATTTATGCCAATCACTGCATATTTATTATTAAGACTCACTAATGCAATTTTAATGTCATCTCCAATCATGATTGTTTCATTCTCTTTTCGTGACAGTATTAGCATTTTATTCCCCTTTAATTAAATACTCATATTCAAATATTTTTTGTTTCTAAAGAATTTATTAACATTTTGTTATTACCAACTACAGGTTTTTTATATTGGTAAATATAGGTATATATAGAGTACAAGAGTGTTTCAGCGTAAACCCAAGAGCGTTTCAGCGTAAAACATGCCAAATAGCAAGAGCGTTTCAGCGTGAATAACTTCGCAAACCTGTGAATCATGTGGATAAGTTCCATATCATTTGACCTCTTTATTTTTTTGTCGCCTAACATGCGAACGACTTGGCTTCAAGACAAGACCCTCTATTTGAAGACCTACATTTGCATCAGGGTACATAACTGTAACAATATGAAGTGCTTTCAAAAATTCACGCCTGAAATCACGTTGGCCTTGGGCTGTACTAGCGTAATTGGAACCAAATTGATGGCATAATAACGCCCATGGAATGAGTGTCTGCTTTTTTAGATAGGAAAATCGGTAAGTCAGCCAAATATAAATATCCATCTGTAAAGGAGATCTTCTTAAGGCTTGTAACATACGAAAATCTACCGGCACTGGATGCTTGGTTATTTCTTCAAAGAAGTCTTTTGCTAATGTGATCGTCGAAAATGGAGAAATTTCACCGCCCTCAGCCTTAAGTGGATTCCACCAGAGTTCAAAAGAACGCGTGACCGGAAACTGTTCAGCTTTACATACACCTTGCTTATCGTTTTTATAAATACATGACACATGAGTTGAGAATAGCTTCAACATTTGTTCTCGTAAGCGCGTAGCATCGCCACGTACACCGCCACTTTGTGAAAGTTTCAATGTAGTGAGAAACGCTGAAAAACTCTTTCCTAAGTGCAATATTGGGGAATTTTTAATCTTAGCTTCACGCGTCATCCAAGCAAGAATCAATCGTGGTAATGATCCATACGGTAATCCAAATTGTGTATTACCGATCATCGTTAGCGTAAGGTCGCCATTCCTTCGCTGGAAAACATGGGTTTTCGGTTTGCTATGCGGGAGAGTGGCCATTACCATAGAGCGAGCCATATAGGCTAGCATACCGGCTTCTTTGACATTTTCAGCTTCAATTGCAAGGAACTCAGCAACAAGCTTATTAATTCTGCTAGAACTGTTTGTTACTCTTTCTATGCCACACCGTTTAGCTGTGTATATCCTATTTTCTTGCATGATTTATCCCTGTTCCATAACGGAGGGCAGTGACATTCCACGCACAATCGGTTAAATTATTGTACGGGGAATCGCTTAGTCGGTGATCTGCCCTATCTTATAGCTAGCCAAGTTGACGCTTGGCTAGCCAATATTTTATTTTGGCTCTATTATCCTTTTATGAACTTTAACTGCCGGAAAACTATTTCTTAAACGAATTAAAATTTCAGAATTCATAGAACGACCATTTGCTAATGCTTGCTCAATAATCTGATTCTTCATGTCTTCAGGCATCCTTATTCGTATCTGCCTATCATCCCGACTTGATCGCATTCTCACACGCCGTAGTCCTTATCATCCTCACAGTGAGCCCATTCTATAGTCAATGACTTTAAAGAAAACATACGTATGTCTTACTGATTTTCAACCTATAGATATACTCATTTATACACTCATTGTAATACTCGTTTTAAACCTTGTAAAGCATCATGTACAATTAGCAACAAATCACTCTTGTAAGCTTAAAATGCCCTATGGAAAAGATAACTATTTCGACATTAAGCATTCGAATTTTGCTTAAGTGCCATGAAAAACCTGTCAGCATGCATAATGTCTCCCAATTCTATAAACCGTTTCCTAAAGAAGAGCGTGATAAAGCTATTGCAGAGTTGATAAAAAATCATTTCATTGATACTCGAATGATACCCAAACCCAATACGCGGCGTACGCCGACTTATTACCTTATTACTGATAAGGGAATAAAATGGGTAAAGGAATACCTGAATTTATTTAAAAAGTAACTAGCATGGAAATATATGTTTGATTTAAATCATTTTGAAATTCATGCTAAATCTGTTTTACCAAGCATGGTTTATGACTATTACGCAAGCGGTGCTTGCGATGAAATATCAATAAAAAAGAATCGTCAGGCATATGAAGATATTAATTTAATTCCGCGCATACTTAATGACATAAGCACTAGAAACCTTAGCACCACAATATTAAATCAAAGTGTTTCTTTACCTATTTTAATCGCCCCAATGTCATTTCACGGAATGGCAACAGCAGATGCAGAAATTGCTACAGCGCGGGCAGCAAAATCTGTCGATACAATTATGATAGCTAGTACCATGGCAAATACTACGCTTGAGGATATAGCTGTTGAAAACGCAAATCGTATGTGGTTTCAACTTTATATTTTGAATGATCGATCAGCAACCCTGGATCTGGTGCAACGCGCCGAACAAGCCGGTTATCAAGCACTGGTATTAACTGTCGATAGTCAAGTACTCGGTATTCGATATAAAGACTTATATAATAAATTTGAATTACCACCGCATTTAGGGGTAAAAAATCTAACAACAAGTAATCAATTCCAAAATAAACTTTCTTCTTTAAAAATTGATTCGAAGTCGCAAAATCTTTTTGATAAAAAATTAACTTGGAAAGATATCGAATGGCTGCAATCAATCACAAAACTACCGATCATTCTAAAAGGTGTACTCCATAAATCTGATGCCAGAATTGCTCTTTCAAACAAAATAAACGGCATCATTGTATCGAATCATGGTGGGCGACAATTAGATACTGTCATTCCAACTATTACTGCCTTACCTGAAATTGCAGCTGTCATTGAAGGGAAAATACCAATCTTAATCGATGGGGGCATAAGGCGGGGAACTGATGTAATTAAGGCTATCGCCTTAGGTGCAGATGCCGTATTAATCGGTCGGCCTATACTCTGGGGATTAGCAACAGATGGTACAAATGGAGCTATCGCAATTTTAAATATTCTCAAAAATGAATTTGACACCGCCATGGCTTTGTGTGGCTTTTCATCCATTGACAAATTAAAGGAAAGTGGAAAAGAAATTTTACACTTCGAGAAATAGGAATGACAATGCTAAAAAAATATTCATCCCCAAAAAAAACACTATGGATAAATTTGATTCCCCTCAGTGCGTTTCTGTTATACGATTTTTTCCAAATTAATTTGCTAAATTCAGTTGCACCATTCGCAATGGAACTCGTAAAAATAACTCCTACGCAATTAGGCATAATCTCTTCCATGTTTTTTCTTGTTAATTTAATATTCCTTTTCCCAGCTGGTGCATTGTTAGATTCAAAACAGCCAAAGTGGCTAATGGCAATTTCATTGCTAATTACTGTAATTGGAATTGGAATTTTTACAATTAAACCAAATATTACCACTATGGTTATATGGAGATCTCTTTCAGGAATAACAGGTGCATTTAGCTACCTAAGTTGCGTTAAAATGCTCGCTGATGGATTTTCGCGACGTCACTTAGGATTGTTAATAGGATTAACTGGTATTGTTATAATGATGGCTGGCGTAATCGCACAGTACCCGCTTATTTGGGTGTTAAATTCTATTGGTTTAGTAAACACAATGTTACTGAATGGGGGGGTTGGAATACTTGTAATCATTCTTATTCTTTTCATTACAAAAAACAATGATGAAGATTTTACAAATGCGTTTCATGCTCGATCTAAAATGTCAGCTGTTTTCCTTAAAAAATTTAATTGGTTAATTGCACTCTACGCGTGCTTAACTAATTTCCCCTTATTCGTACTTGGCGCATTATGGGGAAATCTTTACCTCCAACATGAACATCATATGACCTTAGAGGCAGCATCATTTGTTAGCTCAATGATATTTATCGGCAACATATTTGGAGCACCATTGCTCGGGAGTATCGGTGATAAATTGAAAAATAAAAAGCTGCTGATGGTTATTAGTGCAAGTATAATGCTTATTAGTACTTACTTAATATTAATATCGCCCATGAACACGTCTTACCTCTATATTCTAACTCTTTTCTTTGTTCTTGGATTTTCAACGGGATCTCAAACGCTTGCTTATGCATCTGTTGTAGAAATTAATGAACAACATAATACTGCAAAAGCTACTAGCATGCTGTCATTTTTATCCGTTGGAGGCTGCGCAATTGCACAGCCTCTATTTGGATTTATTGTTGCACTTGGCAATGGACGTAACTATCAAAATGGTATGTATCTTTTAGTTGCCTCTGCAATGATAGCGATTGCTCTCTCGTATTATTACTTTGTCGTAAGAGAGAAGGTTGAAGTTGTTGCAGAACCTTCTATTTCATTTTGATTAATAACATCTAAGCTTTCTCCAAGAAGAATTGTACAAAGCTGAGATACTTTGTTCGCCAAATGCGAAATTAGCCCGTCAAAATTATTAGTAAATTGATGTTGAGGGCACTCAGTTGTGTCGACTAAATCTGTAATAATTTTTAGTGCGATAAACGGAATACCTTTCAATTGAGCTACTTCAGCTATTCCAGCAGCTTCCATCTCTTTAATAGATGCATTATTTTCTTCCATTTGTTCTTCTTCTTGTAAGCTAGCTAACATGGATCCGCCCGTTGACACTACTCCCCTTTTTAAACCAAGCTGCTTGGAAATGCGAGGTACTTCTAAACACTTATATGAACCAATACCATAGTTAAAAAAATGCATATCTGGATAAAATAATCTGTCATGGTATTTGATTGACTCCGTACTAACATAAATATCACCAGGTATTGAACCATTCCTCTTAAATCCGCCACCAGTACCAGGGTTTATGATTAGATTTGGTGAATAAGCTTTGATGGCTTCCCAGGTCACAAGATTTAATCCTTGTGAACCAATTCTGTCCACTTTATGAATTGGGCATGCTCCACTGACTACCAGTATTACTCTCCCCTTCTCAGTAACTGTTTCATACACATCAACTGGCAAATGCGAATCAATACTGCTTTCAATTTTTACCATTTTCATTTTTTCGACTATTGATTTTGCCTCTTTGCTCATCGCAACAATCAAAAGAATTTTATTAATGATCATAAATTTATCCCTACTTTATAAATATAAAAAATCGATGTAGCGTAGTATAGATTGCTTTTTGGGCGAATTAAAAGTATAAAATTGCTGATTTGGTAAATATATTGTGCACTAAATGTGATGTTGCGGCCTAAAGGGATTTAAGTAATGAATAATAAAATCGATTTTACTAACCATATTATCTTCACATCATCACAAAATATCATTGATATTTGTAAACCACTTTTCGAATCATTTAATACAACATATTTCAATTTTGTAAGGCGATATGACGATGGTTCCGAAATATGCTTAACTACAAATACTGCTTGGACAGAATATTTTTACGTAAATAAATTATATAACCAAGTATTAGCAGATAAATATGCACAAAGAAAATCTTTGGTTAGTAAACTCAAAATCATTCCCTGGGCACAGTTTGCAAACTCTCCCGTTAGATTAGCACAGAGTAAGCTTTTTAATGTAGGGATCGGCATTAGTCTTATTTTTAATAAAAATGGGTATAGCGATTTTTTTCATTTTGGTACAAATAATGAAAACACTCAAATGTCGTCCTTATATGTAAACTATAGTAGCTGCTTAGTTCAGTTTGCTTACTATTTCTATGATAAAGCTAACAAAATTATTGCTGAGGCATCAAAACCAAAAAATCGCTTGTTTATTACAGATAGAGTCTTTTTAAAAAAGGACGACCCAAATCCTTCTATCGATGGAATTGATATCAAAAAATTCCTTGAGACCACTCAACCCAAACGATTCGCTATCAACAATAGCGCTAAAGAAATTCATTTATCTAAAAAAGAAATTATATGTATTAATTTGATTATGCGTGGAAAAACAGCACAAGAAATTGGTGATATGCTATTCATATCAAAGCGTACCGTAGAAACCCATATAATGAATTCAAAAACCAAACTAGGCTTAGGCACTGGCACCAATAAGTCGGATCTAGTTAAAGCACTCATTGATGGCGGACTAGATTTAAATGACCTCATTTTATGTTAAATCACTTATTACGAATTTATACTTCTATAAAGCAGTTTAATTCATATTTAATCCTTATATTGCTCTTAAGCATATCAATCAATTGCTATGCGCAAGCATATGCTAATCCTTCGACCATGGAAAAATACTTTAATAAAATAAAACATAACAGAAATGCATTACTTTCATTTCTACAAAAAATGCCAAAAGGTGGTGATATTCATAATCATCTTGGTGGTGCAAGTTATGCTGAAAACCTTATTCAGTATGCTAAAACAGACAACTTTTGTTTTCATGAGAGTAGTAATACTATTATCAACTCACATGACTGTATTAAATCATCTCCGCTAAATGATATCGTCTTGAATTCCAAAAAATATGATCGCATCATCGATGCTTGGTCAATGCGACATTATAATAATAAAATAAAATCAGGATATGAGCATTTCTTCGCAACATTCGATAAATTCATGCCTATCATCGAAAATCATGAGGGACAGATGTTGGCCGAAACCGTCTCTAGAGCAGCTGCTCAACATGAAAAATATTTAGAACTCATGGTAACGCCAGATCATGGTTCTTCATCAAACTTAGCAAATCAGTTAAAATGGGATAATAATTTTGATAGTCTTCGTAACACACTTCTTTCTAAAGGTTTAAAAAAAATTGTTTATTCTGATTCATCGACTATCACTGTTGACGAAAAAATTAAATCAGCGATCTTAAACTGCGATAAAGATAATCCGGCTCCTGGCTGCGCTGTTAAAGTTAGATATCTTTATCAAGCTCACAGAGAACAATCTCCAACTAAAGTATTCGCACAATTGCTCACAGGTTTTGAGTTAGTTCAATCTGATGCTAGATTTGTTGGGATAAATTTAGTGCAACCTGAATTTGGTAAATTTGCTTCAAAAGATTATGAACTACATATGAAAATGATAGCTTTTTTACATAAGATCTATCCAAATGTTCGTATTAGCCTCCATGCAGGTGAATTGACTCCTGCCATAGTAAAGGCAAATGCCTTGAATTCCCATATTCGTGAAGCTATTGATATTGCTCACACACAAAGAATCGGTCATGGGGTAGATATTCTATACGAAAAAAATCATAAAGGACTTTTACTCGAAATGTCACATCTTGAAATACCAGTTGAAATTAGTTTAACAAGTAATGCATTGCTTTTTGGTATAACAGCTAAACAATCTCCATTTCTTATTTACTTGAAATATAACATTCCAATTGTGCTCTCAACTGATGATGAAGGGATATTGCGAACTGATTTGTCTCACGAATATTTTAATGCCGTAAGTGAATTTAATTTATCTTATAGTGCCATTAAAAATATCGATAGAAATAGCCTAACGTATAGTTTCATCCCTGGTCGAAGCTTATGGTTAAATCAAAAAAAATCCATCCCGGTAATGGCATGTTCGCATGAAAAACTGGGGTCAGATCTCCCTGGAAAGAGATGTAGTGCATTTTTAGAAAAAAATGAAAAAGCACAACTACAATGGAACTTAGAACACGATTTTAACGACTTTGAAAGCAAACTATAGAGCGAATGTCACAACCGTACTAGTAATTTATTTCTCATCTCCTTACTTTAAAAGAACAGAAGCCAACCTTAATATATTCTTTTATTAAACTTGCAATTTTGGCGCAAAAATATGTGTAAAATACCAATTTATTTTTTAAGATATTTTATAAGTAAAGGCGCCGAAATAAAAACAAACAAGCCAAACGTAACTAATAGTTGCAGTCTGAGGTTTGTTTGAATATTTATTCCCCAATAATGATATCCCACATAAAAATCAACTATTAAATCAGAAACCATTATACAAATAGCTAGTAGCAAAGCAGAAATTGGTCTTATAAAAAGAAGTAGGACTACTATGAAATCAAATATTGCGAGAGATGCCAGATAAGAATTAAATATAAAGGGAATATTTTTATATGGAAATACCCCGCCATCTAAAATATCAATCCAATGACTCAAACCACCAATCAAAAAGCATGTTGCATAAATTAAAAAAGTTACCTTGATAAATAATGGTAATGATTTTAATTTAAAAACATTCAGTTTATGTTGGTGGTAGCTCATACTATTCCTTCTTCCCTTAATCGTGGCAATAGTACTTTCTCATTAAAATATGCTCGTAAAGCCGCTAAGATAGCTTGTGGTAAATTAGCTTTTCTAATTTCTTCAGGAATAATTTGTTTAATTTCATTTTCAGTTAGCTTTACTTTCCAAATTGGAAATTCTATATCAAAAATCTCTTTTACCATTAAATCGTACTTTTCCTTCTGTTGCCGCTTTTCCTCTAACAATTGCTTCAGAGCTAAGTCTTTCGGAGAAATATAATTCGGTTCATTCCATTTCTGCCCTTTACGTAGTACACCCATTAAAACATTTAGCGGATCACTGTATACTTTAACTTTATCGCTATATTCCAAGCTATAAGCAAAACGATTAATTGAATCCTGAACGATTTCAGGATCAGTCATTCCAGTATCATGAAGTTGTCTAATTTGCGATTCAGTAAAACCAATATGCTGAAGAGGCTCGTAATTAATTTTTTTCCAGTCCTCAGGTAAAGAAGTAGTAGTATTCTTATTATTATAAATACTACTACTATATGAGCTCGAGTTACCTAATATGTTACCTGTCTTGTTATCTGGATAAGAAGTTTTGTACGGATTAAATAAAGCTTGTTGTGCTTGAATTGCCGAAGATTGAATTTCCTTAGTGACTCCCAGCACCATGTGACCACCCTTACAAGCTTTGCCTTCATGACGCACTATAAGGTGCTTTTCAATTAATCTAACTAATGAGGTTTTTGCGCTGCCTGGCGAACAGCTTGCAGCATACACTAAATCCGATAAGAGAATATTTCCTGTATCTAATGATCCTCTAGAACTGCAAACATTTAGGATATATACAAAGAGATTCTTTTGTATACCCACTAATTTTTTAATTGATTCAGTCAAATATCTAATGTCTGTTTTGTTAGTTGATACGTTATCGGATACGTTATCTAGCTGTTGTCTGGCTGTTTTCTCGTTGTTACTTTGTTGTGGTGTCTCTGTTACCCGAATAGTATCTGGATGTTCACTGGTTGTTACCCGAATGTTATCTGTTTTGTTACCCGTATTGTTATCTGGTTCCTTAGACAAAGTAAGAGAGGGTAAAATAGAGACCGATTCATCTTTTACAAGGGCTTTAATTTCTTCAATGGGAGGGCGAGCAGCTGAAACTTCAACATTCAGCTGATTTGAGATTTTAGAGCTTTCCTTTTCACTATCCGTTGTACCCTCTCCCGATAGATTCCAGGGTCTATAATTTTTCTTTACAAACTTCTTCTTCTCAATAAGATCTGACAACTGTGGCATTTCCTTTTCTCCTTTCAGATCTATTAAGCAGCAGTTTCTTCTGTTTCAGCAGTATGAATATCATCAGAAATTTTCTTAGCATGTGCTGGCGTTATACCAAGCAACTCTCTGGTAAGTCGATCAAAGTCATCTCTTGTGGGACTGCTTTTAAGCGTACTGAACAAATTTTTGTTGTTATCAGTAATATTGGGTATTTCTTGTGAGAATTGAACTGTTGTTTGCAAAATCCGACCTTCTAACTCTGGGTCTGAGATTAATGAGACTATCGCCTTATCGGAGAGGATGGTTTTACTACTGAATTTATTAAGGAAAACTTTATATGCAATATTCCTTTTGAATGTTCGATTCAATGTATCGACTTCACGTTTCAGGATTTTTAGGCCTTTAGCACTAAATTTGTCAGGATTGAGCGGTGCTAAGATAATATCGGCGCATAGACTTGCCGCAGCCACCGCTTGCCCCATTGTTGGTGGGCAATCAATGAATATGAAATCATAGTTGGATATGATTGGTTCTAACAAATCTTCATAAAATCTATCTAGGGGCAGCCTTTTATTGACGATGACATTATCTAAGACCACATTTTCAATACGACTAGGGATTAAATCGACACCCTCTGAAACATTAACAATGATATCCTGAATTTTTAGGCTCTCATCTTCAATAACATCAATTAAAACTGGCTTTTCTTCTGCGTCGATACCGCAAGCATCAGTTAAGTTACCTTGTGGATCCGCATCTATTTTAAGAATTCTAGCACCGTAAGTGTTAGCGCAACTGGCAATACTTTCAATTGAGGTTGTTTTACCTGTACCACCTTTTACAATTTGACCAACAATGACTTTGGCATCAAACGAGATATTAAATAACTGTTTGGCTTCAGCAAAAGTAAGATATAGCTTGTTACCAAGCTTAGGACAGACAATATTTTTAAGTTTTAATTGTTTATGAACAGCCTGGCCAGTGACATTAAGAAACTCCGCAGCATGAGAAATTGACATTTTAGGCTGCATCAACTGAATATCCTTTTGCGTGAATGTCATATAGTTTCCTTTCTTCTATTTAGTTTATGATTTTATAACAAAATGTATAAAATCGTCAACTAACGTTTATTAATGCTTATTATGGTTTTCTGCATAACTAGAATATTTTTTCTAAAATGCTTTCTGAAAATTATTGCTGTTGGATTGATTTATAAGAATGTTAGGATAACTATCATTTTTTGTTATCTAGATGTTATCCGGTTGTTATCTAACCGTTATCTCGTTGTTATCTAGATTAATATTCAGAATGTTACCCATTATGCTTTCTATTATGTTATCTTGATGTTACCCAGATGTTATCTATTAATTTCCATTTTGAATTTATAAATGCCATTGAAATAAGGCTTATATGTTTTTTTTGTTACCTGTAAATTAAATTTATAATAACAATATTGTTACCCGTAACGTTACCTTTAATGTTACCTCCTAACTCTATACGTTATCTTTTTGTTACCCAGTCGTTACCTTGTAGTTATCCAGTTGTTGCTGGTTGGCGACAGCAAAAATTAATTCATCAAAATCGAAGAGAATAATAGATTACACAAGAATCATAATTTGTGTAATTGTCGGTATTAAAATCATAAATCTGAGTTTACAGGTAACAATAGGGTTACAACAGGGTAACATCCAGGTAACGAATTGATTGGGATCAAGATGTGCGCAAAAAAATAATACGAAAAAAGATCGAAAAAATTTACGCCGAGAAAAACTGGGGCGAGGGTAGCAAGTAGAAAGTTTTCCTTCTGAACAGAAACTGTATAAATGCGAATTAGTGGATGGAGTGGGGTAGTTTTGCTTTGGAAAAATTGCTGTTAATAATGGATATCAACATTCTACCCAGCTTAAACTGTATAATGTTTGATCTCTTGCAATGAATAACTTCCCGAAAATATTTTCATTTTTATGATATAAAATTTAAGCTTTCAGGTTCTACGTGAAACAATTTTTACTATTTAATAGGTAACAACAAGGTAACGATCAGATAAATTGTGCCATCGTCTATGGCAACCAACAATATTAAATATCATGAATGAATCTCATATTTTGGCTTGAAATATAATATAACTAGCTATTGAAAATTGAGATCGTTATGCAAGCACTAAATGACCAGTGTCTTTGTGGTGCAATCTAATATCAGATCAATGGCGAATTTGGGAAAATAGTTAATTGTCATTGTGTAAAATGTCGGCGATGGCCTGATGAGGTATCGTACTCGCGTATTGGTAATATCGCCGAAAATGAGAAAAATAATAAATTGAAATTTGTATGGCTACTGTTTAATATCTTCAAGCTACGAAGATGCTTCTAAACACCGCCCGAATAAAAGCCTATCAAACCAAACCGAATGAAGGAAAAACAATGAGTAAATCTCTATTAGAATTATCTTATCCTTTTGTAATGGATTTATACCGTATTAAAGCTCGAGCTGAACTACGACAAGATGCAGCAGCAGTAGAAGATTTACAAAAAAAATATCCCGAACTTTTTAGTGCCGATTTTGAAATTTTTATTGAAAACACCAAAGAAGTTGCGAGACATCTTGATGCTAAAAATGGTACGAACTTTTCTTCTACATTTGAGCTGGAATTTAATGAGGATAAACGTACCTTAAATTAATTAGTCGTAACCGTTAGGGGTAAAAAAGGACGTTGACATGCCATTAAATTGTAGTTACAATTAAATAATGAAAATTGATTTCGACCCAAAAAAGTCTGCAAAAAACGAAGCGGAACGCGATTTACCTTTTAAGCGCGCTGTGGATTTTGATTGGGAAGGAGCAATATATATTGAAGATGATCGAAAGGTTTATCCAGAAAACCGTTTTGTGGCTTTGGGTTATTTAGGTTCACGGTTACATGTCCTTTGTTTTACTCCTATTGAGGGCGGAGTACGTATAATCAGTTTTCGTAAAGCTAACGAACGCGAGGTAAAAAAATATGAAAAAGAAAACCTTAACAAGTAAATCAGGCCATGTTAGGGAGCTAACAGCTAAGAGCATTCGCTCCATGAAATCTGCGGCCGATGTGTTACCTAAAAAACTGCAAAATATATTGCCAAAACGCAAACGAGGCGAGCGTGGACCACAAAAACAGCCGAGAAAAATTCTTGTGACAAAACGCTATATGCCAGAAATAGTGGCTTATTTTAAAGCTACAGGTAATGGATGGCAAAGTCGAATTGATGAAGTATTGTTAGAATACATTAAAAAGCATCCTAAAAATCAAGAACAGCATAAACATTCAAAACATAGCAAGCATTAAACTTGCTTTAGATAGAAGAAAGAGTAAAGCGAAATGCAAAATTAGCCCCACTATGAAAAAGTGTAAAAGGGGGTTCAGAAAATTTAAATTAAAGCTTTTTTTGAAGGCATTTCACTAATTGATAAGCAGATAAGCATCAAGCCGATATGGCAACCATTTTTTCTTTAAGTAATTGAGAAGTTCTGTAAAGAAACTTGACGTCAGTAGAGAAAGAGATTCCATAATATTAAGAAAAGAATAGAATTATATTCCGCAGAACTAAAAAATTATTTCATTCATTTATTATGAAAACCTACCATTACAAGTGCTAAAGTTGTACAGCAATTCACCTAAAAGAGGGTATTGCCTTTCTATCATGGATAAAAATATTAATACAAAGACAGTTGTTGCTATTTCCCATAAAAATTTACGATGAGGAGTTTGTTTATTCCACCAGCCTCTAACAATGAAGACAGGATTAATTTTATTTTTTTTTAGGCATTCAAGGCATGTTCCCGTTTGTTCAAGCTTATAGAGGTCTACACCGCAAAAATTACACCAATTATTCATAAAAATTCTCTTAGCGAAAGTTTTCGTAAAATCTATTCACATATATTGCATGGATATAAAGAAAGAACATTTTACAATATAGATCTAAAGTTATCCATAAATCTTAAATCGTGCATAAATTAACCAAAAATCTGTATGTTTACTCCCAAAAATGAACTTACGACTTGTTATCAGAATTGACTGACGCTAGAACCACAAAAAATCATTAGAACCATCGGGGAGGGGGAGTAGTGGGCTAATAGTCGCTCACTGTAGATTTCACTATGACAAAGCTATTGCTGTTATGATTATCAGGGTTGTCGCTTATTGGGAAACGAAGATAGTGGCCAGAGAAAGAACGTAAATCTCATAGGCGCTAGCGGGCATTTCCTAGGGTTTAGGAGTACATTGTGAATATAATTATGCGTTAATGTAAAATTACGTTATACGTAATGCAGCACATTATAATAGTGGAGATGTGTATTAATAGTTAGTTGGGAAATTGCTTAGTATCGTCTAAAATGTTTCATCAAGTTAAATAAAACTCATTTAAGCAAAGGACAGCGATGCGATGAAACCCAAAAGAAGCGTGAAGTATAAAATAGCAAAAAAAGCCAAAAAAAAGACACCAACATATAAGAAGACCAACTCTAATAATAAAACATCCAAGAACCCACCAGGAGAAGGTGGTATTTGGAGCAAAAAAAATGGGTGAATGCAATTGCCAGCAATCACAAGAGCAATTATTTCAATATATTAAAGATAATTATTGGCAAGTAAGACGTGGCAGCTCAGCAATGCTATCAAGCATATGTCGACAATTAGGGTTCGGTATCGGAAGCGTTTTATTAATTAATGATTATTTTAATAATACAGATTCAATTAGGTTTTTATCTAAATTAGTTATAACAACGCTGGTTATTTTTTTTATATGCGATGCTTGTCAGTATTTAGTCCAAAACTTTAAATATGCAAAATTAGCTAAAGATTTCGAAGCGAAAGTAGACGCCAAAAAAATTATCCAACTTAATGACTTAAAACCGCCGAAAGATTTAGAGAAAATTCCTACAATGTTATTTGGGATGAAAATAATTGCTATTTCCACTGCTTCAATTGTTTTTATAATTTTATTATGGTTGACGTAATAACAGCCTATTATGTTTTTATTTGCTAGTAGCGCATTTGTTGATCTTATTTTAAGGAAGATAAAGATTGAATGCGTTCACTATGACCATTCCTTTTAACAATTTTATTATAAATGATTTACATATTAAGTTTATCTCTAAGAAATTCACTTTTTAAAATGAGATCGGTACAAGGAGTTTATGAAGTATGAATATAAAATTTGTAGAAATTCAAAATTTTCGTAAATTAAAATCAATTCGGATAGATTTTTCTGATACAACCACTGTATTTGTGGGTGCAAATAATAGTGGAAAAACATCAGCCATAGTTGCTTTAAGATATTTTCTTATACATAAAGACAGTTTTTCTATTAATGATTTTACTCTTTCAAATTTACCAAGAGTTAATGAGATAGGGAGTAAATCATTAGGGTCAAGTCTCGACAATAGACATATAAAAGGATACTGAATGTCTATTGTCGAGATTGACCCTCAGCTAATTAAATCTATAAACGCTAATTTTAGGTAATTGCTTATGAATGAATATGGATCAGTAATATACTTTTCACATGAAGTAGGTGATTTCGAAAAATCCATTAAAGCAACTGCTCTCAAACTTGTAAAAGCTAATGGGCATCAAATCGATGACAGGATGGAACAATGCATTTCAAATTTCGCAAGTAAAGAAGCGATTAAAGTAGTAAAAAGGGCTAAAAGTGGTGGTATTCCTAGTCATATTGTCATGCTACTCGGCTTTAAAAAGAAAAAAGATGTATTGGGATGGATAAAAAAAATGGTTATAACCAAAACCTGTCTTACGAGTTTAATCTTAAATTGTGGCAAGAAAGGATTTACTCACCGAAGGATGCACAAAGAATTCATTCCGGAAAACATTAATACTAGTCTAGATGAAAATGAAATTAGTTTCGTCAATAAAAATGGCGAAGCTATTTTTAATAAGCAGCAAAAAGTCATAAGTCAGCTCACTAATAGGTTTGACAGTCGAAAATTCTTTACCGCGCATATGTTTGAAAAAGAAGGGTGTTGGCATATTTTTTATTTTGATCATAATGATATGTATTTGCCAAAAGAACTGAATCATTATAAAGAGGGACCGCATATACATTATATTTCGAATCTTTGGGGATCACGAATTAACAAAGAAGATTTGTGGCGTCAGTTAGAAAATAGAAATATTACTATTAATAGTGCGCATGTTCAATATGCTGAAGAAGATCTTGAGAGAATAAGCAAAAGTAAAATTTATTTAAAAAGAATTAAACCGCAATATTTTATGAAAATTAATAATAAGTTAGCATGTTATAAGGATGAGAAAAGCAATTTAAAACTCAGGGTGCATCGCGAAATTTAAATTTAATTAATTGCACTTACAAATAAATCGATGGCAAAATAATTTCTAAAAGTGAGAAGATTATGAGTTACAAAATATTAAAAAGTGAATATCAGAAATTACTGTCATCTATTTATAGATATAACAATAAGATAATGAAAAAACTCTCCCCGAATTATGAACATGAATACATCGAAGAGATTTGGGCTGCTTCAGCATACCTATCGGTTTTTTCAATAGCTAAAAACATTATTTATTTATTAGGAAATAAAAATCCAATTACTATTCCTAGCTTGGTGCGAGATTGCTTAGACTCCCACATAAACCTATTAAATATAATTACACGATATGATTATTTTGTTATGAACGAAAAGAATTTATTACAAAAGCGTATAAAGAAACTGAAGGATTTCATTAAATATGAATCGTCAAACCTAACTAGTCATCAGATTAATATGATTATAAATCTAATTAATGAATATAATAACAATTTAAATCAACTTAAAAATATCAAATCAACTTCGATTAAAGAAGTAGAAAAAAGGAATGGAATTGATTTAGATAAACCACTTATGGATTTCTACGTAAGCTTATGTGGGCATTCTCACAACGATAATACCGTGCTTGTGCAACGTCATATTGAGCCCGGCACGAAAGGCTGCACAATAAATATCAAAAAAATAATTTCAAACGATATTATAAAAATATGCTTATTATATTTATTTCCTATATTAATAAACTCAATCTTGAAATATAGAAATTATCTGAGGCATATGAAAAAAGAATTAAAAAATGAAGATTTTATAATTCTAAGTAAGAAAATTACTATTCATATGAGTATAATTCAGAAAGAAATATTTAACAACGAAGATAGTAATCTTTGATTAAAAGCATAGGCAAAACGATTTTCGAAGAATATAAGGTAATATATGAAAGAACCGATTAAATGCTGTACTTTGAAACTAATTGCAGCTTTCATATCTTACTTCCAGGAAATCAAAAAATCGATGAGTCTAAAAATTGATTCTTAAATAGCATGTGTATGAATTTTTAAATAATAAATGGATGGATATATGAGTTTAAATGATGCTGAAATAAAAATTGAAAAATTTCTGGAATCTGAAACAGAAAGAGTCATGGTTATTAGGGGCACTTGGGGTGTAGGAAAAACGTTTTTTTGGAACAGAATGGTATTAAGGTACAAAGATCAGCTTAAAGGTGTTGATAAATACTCGTATGTTTCATTGTTTGGTGTAGATGAAATTACCGGCGTAAAGAATGCAATTTTTGAAAATCTTATTGACACAAATATAATCGGCACACAGCCTACAGCCGATACTTTACTGGATAATCTTAGTAGTTACTTAAAAATATATAGCAAAAAAATTGGTAGCGTAGGTAGTAGATGGATGCCAAAGTTTATCAAAAACTGGCTTCCAGAGAACTTTTCAGTAATCCAATCCCTGCCATTTTTTACCGTTAAGAATTCATTGATTTGTTTGGATGATTTTGAGAGGAAAGGAGATAAACTGAACTCTACTAACCTTCTAGGGTTGATATCCGATCTCAAATATCAAAAATCTTGCAAAGTTGTCTTAATTTTTAATGATGAAAAACTTATTCCTCATGATAAAAAAGTTTATGAAGAACTCAGAGAAAAAGTGATTGACAGAGAAGTTTTTTACAATCCTACACCAAATGAATGCGCAGATATAGTTTTTAAAATGAGTCCTTCGTCAGTTATCATTAAATCATTAACTAATTCATTACAAATAAAAAATATTCGAATACTTCAAAAAATACAGGAATTATTTGATGAAATAATTCCTTCTTTGGATAATTATTCAGATGAAATTCAATATTCAGCGTTGCATTCACTTGTGTTATTTTGTTATTGTTTGCATTCAATTAATGAAAGTGTTCCAAATATAAAGCAATTACGAGAGGTGGATTACGGTCTTTTTAGTTCAATTGTTCTCAATGAAAAAGATGAGAAAAGTACTACACAGAACAAATGGATAAACATGTTGAATGACTACGGTTATAAAAATACTGATGCTCTTGATTTGGTTATATTAGACGGTGTTAATAATGGTTATTTCGATAAAGTTAAGCTTAAGGAAGAAGCTGATAAATTATCAGAAATTTTAGCAAAAAATCTAGCAGAAAATTCATTTAGAAATAGCTGGGATCTTTACTATCACAGTTTTGATATCAATGACGAAGATGTTATTCATTCCATTTATATTTCAACCAAAAACAATATAAAAAGTCTATTTTGTAACGCAATAAACAGTGTTGTTGTAACTTTTAGAAAACTTGGTAGAGATGTTCTAGCTGATGAAATAATAGATTTATATATTAATGAAAGATCTAGTTGCCCAAAGTTATTTGATATATCGAATTTAGAAACATTTCCTGGCCTTGAAGTTGATCCTGTTTTAAAAGTTAAATTTGACGTAGTTTTTTCTAGTTCAATTGAATCTAAATCAATTGAAGTTATACTTATGAATTATGTTAACAATAGTAGCTATACTGAAAGTGACATAAATTATTTAAAATCATCAAGCGTTGATCAAATTTATCAGGTATTCAAATCTAATGGGGGAGAGAATTTAAGAAAATTAATTAAAGCGTCGCTGTACCTGATCCCCAAGTTATCTAAAGATGCATTATTACGAATTGCTGCTGAAAGTAATTTAAATAAATTAAGAGTTTCTCAATATATCCAAATTCAAGGTAAGTAAACTGAAAAAGCCGGTAATGCGAAATACTGGCTATAATACAAACGCACAAGTTAATGATTGCATTCTTCGATGATATCTTGTGTAATTTTTGTTAAATCACATGCTGGCGAATAAGCCCCGTCTTTACACCAAGAACTTCGTTTTCCACAAATGTTACCGGCTTTATCTACATTATAAGGGCAAGGACAATTTCCAATTTGTGATTTATAACTTTCCTCTGATATATGTTCCTCTGGGCTAGATTGAAGATTTTGCGTAGCTTGCTTTGATTCGCAGGTACAACTTGGGGAATAAGTACTATCATTACATACATATTTGCCAGTTTTATTATCGCAATGGTTAATACCACCATGCCAAGAACAACAACCACTTTTTGAAATAGCCTCGATCGGAGTTATTAGCACAATTGCTATAAGCAGAAAGTGTTTGGTTAAAAAAATATTAAGTATTCTCACGGTAAAATCCATTTCACCCTCGAATAACTTATTTTAGCATAAACCAAAATGTAGAGAGGCGTGTTTTTAGGAAGGCTCGCAAGTTATGCACACCTGAACGGAATACGCCATTTTAAGGTTTTAGTTATAGCGGGTAATAAAAACTACCGGCTATTATTTGGGATTGGAAATATTATGACAAAAGTTAAAGAAGAGTGGTGAGCTGCTGAAGGTTAGAAACAATTTAACTAAAAACAGTATGACAGAGAGTCTCTTTATTGAACATTGACCCACGAGTCTTTGAATAAATTCACTAATGATTTCAAACAATATTTCTTAATATCAGCATAAATGATCGCATTTTAACCGATACAAAGTATGCATGATTATGTAGCAATATAATGATTGTTGTGTATCATTGATACATAACGGTCGCCACAGGAAGATGACAAGTAATAATACAACTCTGAGGTAATAGCTTATGAAAAAAATCCCAATATTAATACTAGCTTTTATTATTTGCGGTCTTTATGTGGGTCATATCAAGCAACAAAATAGCTACAAAGGCATTATTGAAGTTTATTTACAAGCCGCATGTAATAATTTGCTATTTACAGATTTTGGAGAACATACTACATCCATAGATGTTAGAAAAACTGATGACAATGTATTTGTAAATAGCGAAACCAGTTTTGATATTTACAATAATATTCTCATGAGCTACACCGAGGGAAGATCCTTTGTATACTTTAACGATTCGGCACCACAAGAAATTACTTGCACTGCAACCTTACTGCCAATATTTGAAACTGATCGGCAAATTACAAATCAAACTAAAATTTCATTCAATTTTATTGGACCAAGATTTTTGCCTGATACTTATAAGAGTAAACTTGCGAATTCTGAACACATCTACACTATTGACCAAATTAATAAAATTTTCAGGTTAGGGTCATTGTTGAAGGTAACAGAAAAGCCACCAATCAAATTTTATGGCGTTATTCCGATATGATTCGCGCTATTTACTTTATTATAAAATTTTGAAGAGCAATCAAATATACAAAATTTAGAATATATTACATAAGCCGGTAATAAAAATTACCGGCTGTTATAGGGCTTCATGTTAAATGCACTAACAAAACTGCTAATTTTACATAGCGAGTTTTATCACACGCTAATGTGAAATGAAAGTTAAACCAAGATACTTCGGTTTTATTTATATATTTAGCAAAGCATGAATGAGAAGCAGTTATATCAATAATCTGGTCAAGTACAGATTGTATATGTTTGTTATCAACGAAGTATATGATTGCTGATTTGGAATCGCGCCATGTTAAATTATTAAGTATTTGATCAATCGTTTCATGATGCATTTTCTTGCCACGCCAAAATTTACATTCAGCTATAAAAGCATTTTTACCCATATATCTGATTAGAATGTCGGTTTTACCAGCCTTATTAATAGTTTCACCTGTGACACTATCAAATTGTAACGATAAAGGAACGAGAAACACGTCACGTAGTGGTTCTTCACATTTTATATTACCATCAGCATCTTTGTATAAACTCGGACGACGTTCCATTGCAACTCCCATCTCATAACACATTCTCAAAATATCTTGATATGTTGCGTCATCGATAGCTGGATCAGGCACAAAATCTGTAGTAACGGTAGAAGGTTTTTGAATAAGTATTTTCTTATTTGCTATGGAAATTATTGCTTCCTTATTTTCTGTAGTTCTGCTTATTGGAATAGCAATACTTTGTAGCAGTGACAAACGATTTAGCAGTTCTTGTTTTCTATGATTAACAAGGTTTTCGGCTATATTTTTGATAGAATGGTTATGTTGTTCTAAGTCATTATTTATGTAATTTATCTGTGTTCTAAGAGAATCAATTGTTTGTGTAATAATTTGTTTAGGTGGGATCACAGGATCCACAGGTATTTCAAATTTAAAATTCTCACTTTCGACAATAACTTTTGGTAGAGACGAAAGCGAATGTGTAGGCCGATAATTGATGAAATCAAGATTACCTGTGTAGGGGACGTTACAGACAATATAATATTGGAGAAACATACGATGATCATTTTGACTAATGCCACGCATGAATAAGCTGTTCAGTGACAACTGATTAGCAGGAACTTCCTTTTCGCAATCATCACATGTAACATTATCCCAATGACAAATTATAAGATCAATACTGTATTTATTGACCAAGTATTCTATATAAGCACTAGCATCAACATTTAAAAATGAATTTTTTTGTTCTTGAAGTATTTCTTTTCGCATTTTATCAATTTGCTCAGATATAAATGAGCTAAGTAATCTGTCGGTAGTAGTGTTTCTCATGAAAATTCCCACGTTTTACGATATTTATATTTGATGCGTTGTTCTCAGCGTAAAACAATTGAAGCGGAGATTAGCAAATGCGCCGCTTGTAAGCAACGAAAGATTGTAAAAATCTATATTGCGAAATTAAATTGTTTTACAAATCATTTAAAAGATTCAGGATTCTCTGTAATAATCCTTGCGAATATTTCATTATCAAACTTTTTTAAATATTGATATTCGTGAGCGGGCTTGTCTTCTTCAATATTAAATGTCAGCGTTTGGAAGACAGTAATATCTGTATTCTTCTTTCTTTCAATTAGCACCTTTACAAAATTGTCAATCGATGTTTTTGATAAATAATATTGTAAATCTTGCCAAGAAATAAATTCGATATGATCAATTCCCAAATCTGTATATATTCCAGAACGGCGCGCAAATAATTCATATGAAATTGATTCTGCAAAGATATTCTGTGCGATTAAAACAACGGTGAGAATTTCTTTATTACAACCTACAAATTCTTTTACAGAAGCAGAACACTGCTTGCTTGCATGGTACAACTTTTCCCAGCTTTGACTAATAATTAAGGGAGAAAGTCTTGATAAATTTGTATGATTTCCGATGGAAGATTTGCATTCAACAATAATAATAAAATCATCAAATTCAATTTTAAAATCCGCGCTAGGATCAGATTTATTTTTAGGAATTTTAGTAATAGAATCATTCCCAAAAATATTCTGCAACCCATAATAAATATGATCCTCAATAATATCACCTAGATTATCTATCTTGCCTTGAACTTTATATAAAATATATTCAATTGATCCTCTAATATATAAACTTGGAGAACATATCAAAAAGTTGTCTGAATTAATTGCTAGAATAGCCGATTTATGTAAGGGATATGTCTCATATTTTTGATAATATTTGTTACTAGTTTTAACTCTATCTGCGTACCATTTCTTGATACTGCTTTCATCTGTTGCCAAACTTAATGCTACATTTTTACAAGTCGCAATATTAATCCCATATTTCTCTTCATAACCCTCTTCAATAGTGATCTTATCAAAATCTATCATTCCCCTTTTTTTTATTGCCAAACTCATTATGGATACAATAGATCTCATAAAATGTAGGACAGAAATTCCAAAGATTTCGATAAACTTTTCATTAAAAACCTCTGATCCATTTTGTAAACGGGTTAAAATATCATATACCATCAATATTTCATTAAAACTATACTGGCTCATTTCAAATTGTTGTCTGACAGATCGAGCTAAAAATAAATGTTTTGCAGTTCCATTTATGTAAGATGAGCTTATGTATTTTTCAGGAATATCTCCCTTTGATTGAAGAGCCGCAGTTATTTCAATATCCTCTTTTACTAAAAAACTATGATCTGAGATGGACTCAGAAATATGAATGTAGTTTAAGCTTATGTCATATAATCTCTTAAATGTAACTTTAAGTTTGTTATTAAGATTATTGGAGTTGGCAATTGATAAAATAATGATTTTTGGTATATATGTATTCAAAATCCTTGTATAAATAGAAGGACATATTTTCTCTTGTGAAAATATGTCCCAAATTAATTTACGACTAACTGAATAAATGGATTTCTTCTTGTATTTCTTAAGAAGAGATATGAGTTGTAAAAAAGTAATATTACTCGATTTTTTCAATTAAAATTCCGCGTTATTAATGATAATTCCTAAATATGCAAGATCTTAGGGCGGTAAATAGTCTTTCGTATCACAATTCATCAGACTCCTTGCTCGGTGAATCGCCCTAATATATTTTAACATATATATAACCTTTTTCGCCATAATCCTCTATTTGAGTATAGCTTTGCCATATTTTCAAATTAAAACATACCATACGACTAGATATTTTAGATAACTAATAGGCTTTTTAACATACTTTAAGCTATAATTATCGTATTCGTTCACAAATATGAGTATTTTATGTGTGGAAGATATTCTTTATTTAGTACTAAGGATGAATTGACCCATTATTTTTCTGCTACTTGTAATTTTAATTTTGATAAGTCATACAACGTAGCGCCCTCTGCAACTATTCCCGTATTAGTACAAATTGAAAATGACAGATTTATCGTGCCCATGAGGTGGGGATTTATACCTGCATGGCATAAATTAGGCGAGAGACTTACGATGCTTAACAATGCAAAACTTGAAACTGTTGATATCAAACCTTCATTCCGACTTGCATTCAAACGTCATAGATGTATTTTTTTAGTAAATGGATTTTATGAATGGGATCAACATATAAAGCCAAAACAACCATTTTATTTTAATCGCAAAGATGCTACTCCTTTCGGATTAGCTGGTATTTGGGACAAATGGATCTCTGAAGATAAAGTGATAAATAGTTGCTGTATCATTACAGAACCTGCAAATGATTTAGTAGGGAAAATCCATGATAGAATGCCAGCAATTATTCATCCATCTCTATATAACGAATGGCTTGATAATAATATGACCGATACAAAGGCAGTAAAAGATATAGCGCAAAATGGAAAATCATACGCTGATATTATTGCCTATCCAGTAACTACTAAAGTGAATCGGGTTGCTTATAATAATATTAATTGTATTAAAGATATATCTAAGTAATATTTTTAATATCCTTGTAATTTTTCAGAAAACTTATAATTTGTGGCCATCTATAATGGCAATTCATCAAATCTTCGGGATCAATTGTAACAATATATACTCTGTACTCGTCGTTAAATCTTGCTAATAAACCTTGGATACATTTTCCTTTGGTGATTTCATACCAACATTGCTTACCTTCAAAATCTTTTTCCATAAACTTTTCTACAAATATTTGCACTGGCTTTGGTTGATACATTCTCCATCTTTGATCTTTATCATTTTTTATACTGGCTAATCGCGCCCACCCACCCAGTGGCATTTCACTGTTTTCATTTTCCCTTCTACCCCAAGTTACTAATTTAGTTTGACCATCTTTAAGTTTTACAGGAAGCATGGATTTATTTTGTGAAAAATACACGGTGTAGACTTTATCTTTAATTGAGAAGATCACTGCTTCTGCCATCTTACACCTCATCAAATAGTTTGACGATGTCCCTGTGGTTTCCATGCAGGAGCAATAACATTAGGCATTTTAGAGCGGTTTAAAATTGGGGTAGGAGCAATTGTGAATTCGCCATATTTTTCATTAATTGCGTCAATTGCTTGATATAAAGATTCACGCTTGGGATTTACGTTATTAAATAAATCAAATTGTAATCCGCAATCACTTGGGTCAAGTGCAGTTAATTGAATTTGGCAAATTGGCTCTCCATGCCAATGCTGTGATAATGCAAATGAAGCATATTGGTATATTTCTCCACTATCATTTGTTGGTTGTGTGATACGGAATTTTGCTCCTAACCATCCTTGTTCATAGTTCAATAGACCAACAAAAAAATGTTGCGCTCTAAAATGATATGTACGAAGTCTTGTGCCAAGTTTTTCCACCATGTGCATGAGATAAGATTCAATTATAGAAGTGTTAGTTGTATTTGGAGGCATAACCTTTCCATGCCCCATAGATTTTGGACTAGGAACAATTGTATGAACTGGATCAGGATCAGCTCCTTGACACATATACCAAATTCGCTTTCCCAAATTGCCAAATCGACGCGCTAAAATACTAATAGGGATTTTTTCAACTTCACCGCATTTAGTAGCACCATGTTGTTTTAAGAAATTTCCTATCCCAGCTTTAATTCCACTTAAGTCTGTAACATCTACATAACGTAAACGTTCTTTGGATTCCCATGGGGGAATGACAACTAAACCATCTGGTTTATTAAGTTTCGCAGCAAATTTAGCAGTAGTTTTATCACCGCTTACTCCTACAGAACATAATAACCTTGAAGCTTCATAAACAACTTCTTTTACCATGCTACCGATTTTTTCTGGGGAACCATGTAAAAGTTGACAATTAGTAATATCTAAAAAAGCTTCATCAACTGAGAATATTTCAATGTCTGGAGTTATAGCTTTTAAAGATTCCATTATATTACTGGATACCTCTGCATATCTGTCAGGACGTGCAGGAGCTTGAATTAATCGGCGACATAACTGCTTAGCTTCTTTCAATCGCATTCCTGTTTTAATACCATATGCTCGTGCTTCATATGAACTGGTAATAATACATGTTCCTTGGTGGCCATTAGTTACAGCTACAGCTCTTCCTTGCCATTCGGGGTGATCTAATTGTTCGATAGAAGCGAAGAAGGCGTTCATATCCATCAAGATAATTGCTTTTGGCCAGGGATTTATTTTTGTTGTATCTGGCATTTTATTCCTTAATAGTTCGTTCTTATTAATCCTGTATAAATTCCTTGAATGCGAATTCGCTCTGGCAAATAGGCGCGAGGTTTAAATTCCTTATTGGCAGGCACTAATGTAATCAACCCAGAAACTTTGTACGAAATACGTTTAAGGGTGACATTATCTTGATCGATTAACGCCACCACAACATCCCCCTCCTTTGCCACAGTCGTTTGGCTGCAAAGTATAATATCGCCATCTACTATTCCTTCATCAATCATGGATATGCCTTTTACTCGCAAGGCAAATTGATCGTTTGCTTGGAATACCTGCCCTATCTCAAAATAATTTTGGTCAGGGATGGCTTCTATAGGGCAACCTGCCGAAATGCTCCCTAATAAAGGAATTTTATTAATGTGCCTTAAAGTAATTGAGACATACCTACCCTCTTTAGTGAGTCTCAACTTGCCCTCTTTTTCCAGTATTCGTAGACTTCTAGTTATTAAGCTTTTCGAGTGAGGGCTAATACCTAGCGCTACGATTATTTCCGAAAAATTAGGCGATTTATTGTGATCGTCTATATATTGCACAATAAATTTAATTAACCTTTCTCTAAAACTTAATTTCATATGTTTCACCTTTTGTTCACCTCTTTATTTAGCATAAGTAAATGAATGGTGAACGATCAAGGTATTAATTTGTTTATTTATTAAGCAGAGTGAAAGGTGTGAATTCTTTCTGCAACAGTGAACTAATTTAGTTAGGGGAAAATTCAACTACTTTTTATTGAATTAATTAGCTTTATCATCCTCTGATAAATTTGGATACTGTTTTTCAATATAGCTTCACCATTTTCAACATCATCGAGCTCAAGAGTCTTTTGAAACTCCATCATTTGATGATGAAATACCTTAGTATATTTTTCTATGTCCTCAAGAGAGATTTGTGTTGGGTGATTTTCAAGTTCTGTAACAAAATTATTTGTATTAATATTAAAACAATCCATCAAACATCCGATATTAATATTTTCTAAATCTAGTTCGTCAAGACTATTTTGCAGTGGGTTTATGCTACTATTAAGAATTAGCGATTTAATTTTTTCTTGGTATTCTTCAGATTGTTTTTTAATATCATAAAGTGATGATAGATATTTTTTATATTCAACAATGATCACTACATGAGTATTAAATATGGAAGAACGTTTTTCATGTTCAGATTGAATCATTTCTTCAATGTCCTTCAAGTTATCATTACTTCTTTTCAGTAATTTAAGCTGGAATGAAATTGATGGACTTGAAGATATAGTATTATTATTTGGATCATTTAGAAATGAATTAAAATGAGACTGAATCCCAATTTCAAGTTGTGAAACATATTGAATATTAGTTTTATTTAGCAATATATATAATTCATATTCATTTTTAAGTGATTGCATTTTGTCGATATAAAAAGGAGACAAAAGATTATCGAATATTAATTTTTCTAATTCATATAATTTTAATAAACTCTTGAATTTTTCATATAAATTCGAGAAATAATCAATATCGATTTCCCGTATTGGCAAATTTATTATTTGTATAAAGCTAGTAAATTCATCCTTACTGATTTGATCATGTTGAAATAATTTTCTCAAATGACCAGCATGGAGATTTTTAATTGTTGATTCGGATTTCATTGTTTTTTCTCCAACAAATGAAGAAATAAATCAGTTTCACTTAGTAATTCATCTTTTGTGATTACCATTAGGTACCTTTGGAGCATCATCATTTCCAAAGATATCGTCCAATTCTGTCAAATCTACTTTTTTCTTGGTACTTTTAGATCCGAGTGAAGATTTATAGTTACTATTATTTGGAATTGATGTTTTTGGGATTTGCCTATTTGCAGAATTTGCGTTAAAGAACTTGATCGAATCATTTTTAAAATTTTTGTTAAGATGCTTCTCTATATTTTTATGATACAATATCATGTCTTGTATTTCGCTGGATTTTTTTTCAATTTTCTCAGATAATTTCATCTTTTTTATTTCAAGATGATTACCTTTCGCGTGAAGAAGAATTTTTTCAGATTTCAACTCGTCTTCTTTGTCATTTAAGGAAATTATTTTAGTCTTATCCTCGCTGGTTAGGTTATTTGTTATGATATTTAAAAAATGGGTTACTGCTTTCATAAAGACTGATGAATTAGCGAAAATTTCAATATTTTTTTCGGTTTCTTCGATATTCCTATTTTGTTTAACGTGATTACTTGCTTCAAACTTCAACAAGGAACTTGTTACACTTGAGATTTCACCTACATTTTTAATTTGATTTAAGTGAATATGCTTTCTGATATTTGCAATAAATTTATTTACATCAATCTCCATAGAACTGAAATCGTTGTCAACTGGATGGCTCTTTTCTTCAGGAAGAATAAGAGAGCTAATTATAAGGTTATCGTGTTTTATTTCTGATAATCTGGTTATATTATCTAAATATATTGCATTTCTTTGATCGTCAATCTGTGTTAATTCTTTATCAATCACTATAATCCGAGTATTAATATTATTAATTTCCTGAATAACTTGTTCATGTTGGTAATTCAGATATTCTAATTGATCTTGCAAAATTTCTATTATTTGTTCTAATTCACCTTTTATCTTTTTCCAATAGGTTTCAAGTTCATGAAAGTATTTGGTTGTTTGAGAGTTTAAATTATTTAAAAGTTTTTCATGTTCTTCGTTTAATATTTCTTCAATAATTTCTCGCTCCTTCTGGATCATTGAGATCCAATAATTTATCGCTGCTGTTATGATACTATCAATAATTAAGATATGTTCTTGAAGCAATATAGCTTCAACTTCAACTCTCTTTTTACCCGCATTCGTTATGGCGCCAGGAATAGCTCTATCTAAAATCTCATCCTCTAAGATATAAGCAAGGGTATCAGTCCTTAAAATAGAACGCATGTTATTCATGTTAAATACTCCTCACCTACCATCAACCCTGAGCTAAGCAATTGATTTATATAAGCGAAATTCTATTTTTATTGTGCGTCATGATAAGTATAGTGCACGGCAATAGTTTTTGTTAAAATCGGAGCCCACGATAATTTCGAATTACTTCAACTAGTTAACGATAAGGAGAGAACCCATGGCTTTAAGGCAGAATTTAAATAACATTGATATTAAACTTGTTATTAAAAATGATGTACGAGAAGAGGTTCATTTGCTTGCAGAGAAAATTATATCTCTGATGCAGCAAGAGTTATCGGGAGCAAATAAATATCATTCATTATTTCCGCAAATTGACAAAATAATGAATGAATACTCAGTATTAGAAGAAGCCGTTTGTAATGTAATTCCAGAAGAAGATGAATTTGATAATCTTACAAAAAAAATGAGCGGTGATTTAATTGCAGCTTTTGATCAGTGCAAGGATGAAAGTATTGATGAAAATACAATTCAAGAATGTTTAGAGAAAATTGTAAGAGTCGATACTAAAAGATTAGTTATAATTTACAAAGCAATAGTAGACTTAAAAATTCCTGATATAACACAAATAAAGAATGAGATTAACGCGATAGAAAATAAATTAAAATTAATGTCTGCACCTGAATCGAAATTAGAAACTGAAATGAGATCAACGTGTATTGATAGTTGTAGGATAATTAATAGCTCTATTGCAGAATTGCAACGATTGATAAAAATTAAAACCGAATTATTTGAAGCAAGAAAAGCTACAATGGCTTCTATAAAGCAAAAAGTTTATCAGTTAGTTGCTATTGTTAATGCAAAATTTCCATCTGAAAATGAAAATAATAATGAAAAACAGAGTCTATATTCAGAACAAAAAACATATACGCCTGGTAGCTTTCAAGTTCCCAATAAAAAACCACAACAGACTTGCAAACCTGCCCCCAAAAGTTGTTCTATTCAGTAGATTTGAACTCTATTATTTAATCAAGCCTTGGCTATTTTACCCCAGGGCTTTTTAAATTTATCTTGAAATAGTTTCACTGTTAAATATATTTATTTTTATTTTATTACATTGAAACTACCATATTTTATAATTAAATAGGCTTTTATTAATTTCGTCTACCAAGAACTATATTCATCGAGAAACATGTTTAAACGTAGAAAAGAGGTAGATACTTTTCAGCGCCATCTATTTGTATCTGCATCAATTTTATTAACTTTGTAGCCCAACAACTGAACTTCATCTCTACATCATTTTTGACAACAAATTATATATTAATGATGCTTCCATCAACTCTTGTAGTAACCGTATATTATTCCTTATTACTAATTGATTAAATTTGGTTTCCTAGGTAACCATTGGCAATGATTTTTAAAAAAATGAAATTGTGCACTATACTTACTTTAAAGCGGTCATATTCAGAGAAGTATTACATATGATTAGATGCAAAAAAGACCCAAAATCCATATTAAAATTTATTAACTGGATATTAAGCTCTGGATACAAACCAAATGTATATATTAATTCAAATAACTTTAAAGTAAGGATCCCAAAAATTCTTAAATTTACTGGGATCGTACGCTTTGATTATGATCCGAAAGCTATTGAAGATCTTAAAATAGATAGCCATCATATTGAGTTTAAGACATACATTGATGATGACTTGTTTAAGGTAATAATCCCCCTCGAATCTTTAATTGATATACGGTCTGATGATAATAAAGATGTTTCTTTTGAGAAGATGTATTCTGATTCTGATGCAGCACTTGACGTAGTGTTTGACCACAGTCATAAACTTAAAATGCCTAAATTGAATTGTTCCAGCATTTTTTCCTACTCGCGTTATATATATTTTTTAACTAAAAAACTCGAAAATTCCAGAAATTATTTTGAGATATATGAAAATTTACTATCACACGTTAAAGAAAACGAAATATCGAATTTCATTCGACATAAAATACGGCCTTCCGTAATTGACCTTGACGATAATATATTTAAATTGGAGATGCATCGTTTAAGATTAGATTTGGCGCGAATAAGATTAACATTTGCATATTCTGAATATGAAAGGAAGCTATTGGAGCATAATAATTATGCTAGCAAACTAGTACAGGAAATTATTAATGTCTATACTGAATATCAAGAGTATGTAGAGCATAAAATAAAAATGACAACATTTAATTTAACGTTAAAATTTCTTATTAAATCTGAATCCATTTCTTCCAAACCCAGTATTGCTGATATAATTTGTGTTTTTAAAAACTTATTACAAATTCTTCAGAATGTGTATTGGAGAGAGAATACAAAAGACTTTATATTTCAAATTGAACGTATGAAGAACTCATATATTCATCATTTATTAGGAAATACAGGAGAAGTACGCGAAGCAAATATGCTGCTAAATGAAATTGAAAATCGTATTTCAACTCTAGCTGAGGTAGCGTATTAATTAAAAATCATTCTGAATTTTCCATATTATTCCTTAAACCTTAAGATTATATATATTTAATCTTTATCTTATTATATTTGAACCCACCCGACTTCTTTATTAAATAAGCTTCACCCGTTTGCAGTCCTTGTTTAATATCATCAGGATGAACAATATATTGTTTACTTTGTCTTACGGTGCCTAGACCCCCATTAGCTGAATTTATATTTAATTGGGCGGTAACTGTAAAAGCATCTTTAGTGCCAATCCAATTCGCCATACTCTCAGCGCTATTTTGATCATTTAAACGGTGACAGATAAGGGTATTAACGCAATTTAACATTTGATCTTTAAAAGACATCTCCACTTTCTCAAGGTCACCTAGTCCTTGTGTCCCAAAAATAGCATGTACACCTTTCCCTCTTCCCATATTCACCAAATTTAAGACTTGTTCCCCCGCAAAAACTGAAAATTCGTCAAAAACAGTAAATATGCGCTTTTCATTATTATTTCTATCAATAACTGCTTTTAGGTCATTTATTACTAATTTCCCAAGAACTTTTGAAAAACTCGGGAATCGAAGAGCAGGTAATGCAAAGTACACCACCGCATTGTTATGGATGGCATCTGCTAAATTAAAGGTAGTTTCATCAACCTTAAAATACTCGCCTAATTCAGAATTAATCAGTAAATTTAAATGCGCTTGTAACCCTGTGATATCTTTGCTTTCATAATTTTCTAGTGATTTAATGCGCGACATTAACTCTTTATTATTCGAATTTCGCACTTGTAAAACTAATTCATCATAACTAAGACAAGAAACAACTGTCGCTAGATCAAACGGTTTATTCAACCGTAACAGCACCTCAAAGGTTGTCTGCAAGTAGTCTTCTGCGATGGATCTATAGTAATCATTTTCCCATTGGTCTTTGAGACTTATTATCTTATCTTTAAGTTCAGTATATCCCCCATGCGCTAA
>CAZUVD010000019.1:0-12270 GCA_964623075.1 uncultured Coxiellaceae bacterium
CGTTGTACTTCCCAGCGTACTTCTTCATCTCCTCTGCGTTAGGCATCCATTGGTGGATAGTAGAAAGTCCTGTCTTCTCTGTCCCATAAACCACATTTGTGTCGCCCACTTGAAAAAAGCGATAAGCAAGATTAAACGCTTGGCTCTTGTTGCTGCAAAGCATTATTAATGACAAGTCGTTTGTGTTGTTCTTTTTTGAACCTTTTAAGTTGATTTGATACTTTTTCATGTTGTTTGTTTTTTAGATTAATAATTATTTATACGACAAAGATACAACAATTATTTGAACGCACAAATAATTTAGCACTTTATTTTTTTACGTTGTAAATTATAAATGTACCTTTTCTTGTTCTTTGCCCTAAACACAAGGCTTTCGAGGTCTTTTTCTGACAATAAAATAATTTCTATTTTGCCAACCTTTTTTCTTGTTCCGATATTTTTTGACTTACATTTTAGATATACAGAAGTCTTGCAAACCCCTAATTTTATTGATGCCTCAAGTAGTGTGTATAGTTTCATATTAAATATTTTTTGACAAATATAGTATTTTTTAATTAAATGTTTATATATTTGCAAAATATTAACCAATAAAAATTTAAAGCAAATGCTACAAAAAGAAGACACAAACAGAAAGACTTACATTAATATTGTAGGTGGAAAGTTCGCTGTAAGATGCGACAGTACTACTATCGGAGCAGTAAAAAGATTCTCCGAAAAAAAGAAAGAGGATGTTTACGAATTGCTTTACGATTCACTGACAATGCTTATTAAATCAATGAAGATTGAGAAAAATGATTTCGGAAAGTCTTTAGTGATTGAAAGTGCCGATGGTGAATTATTAACATTACCAGTAGAAAGCAAGTACTTTGATTCATTTTGCTCAAAGATTGGAAGTGCTGATTTGGCAAGGGATTTAAAAATCGTTCCTTTCTCTTTTGAAAAAGAAGGCAAAAAGTTTACCGGGATAAACATTTGGCAGCAAGGCGAAAAGTTGCCTTATTATTTCACAGCCGAAAATCCAAAAGGGAAGCCTTTTAGCGGGACTGAAAAGCTAGACGAAAGCGACTGGAAGATTTTTAAACTCAATGAGCGAAAATTTTTCTGCACGTTCATTGAGCAGCTAACCTCAACACCTTTCTAATATGAGAACAGCGATTCATCAACCCGATTTAAAGCAGATCAACTTTTTGGACTCTAGATTCTACACCTTCAATGGTGTAGAATTTTTCCCTTCTGTGACGACCATACTTGACGTTTACCCTAAAGGTTTTGGCTTCAACCAATGGCTAAAGGACGTAGGCAGTAATGCAACCGAAATAGCCGAACGCAGCGCAAAGATTGGCTCACTCGTTCACAATGTCACCGAGATGCTTAACGCAGGGGAGGAAATTACATGGGTTAACGAACAAGGGCAATGCCTTTACACTCAACATGAGTGGGAACTTATACTTAGATTTGCGGACTTTTGGACTAAATGCAACCCTGAGCTAATTAGCAATGAAGAATCTTTTTGCTCTAAGGCTCTTGGATTTGGTGGCACATTGGATAGGGTTGTCGTTCTTAATGGCAAACGGTGGCTAATAGATATTAAGACATCGAACTACATACATACTAGCCACGAGTTACAAATTTCAGCCTATGCTGTACTATGGAACGAATTTAACCCAACAATTCCAATCCATGAAACGGCTATTCTTTGGTTAAAGGCAAACACTCGCACCGACAAGATAGATGTCGAAAAGGAAATATATCAAGGAACATCAAATGCTGGGGCGTGGCAGCTTAAAAAGTTCGATAGGCACTACTTGGATGCCTACGAAGTATTTAAGCACACACAGGCGATATGGAGCGAGGAGAATCCTAGGTTTGTGCCATTGAACTATACACTTCCTGATAGAATTAAGCTAGTGCCGTAGCTTAGTGAGGGGTTGTTCCCTCTTAGATTAATACAAGGCAATTAAAGCCCTTCAGAAATGAGGGGCTTTTTTTATTTAGGGCACGTTGGCACTTTATGACCCTCCTATACTCTTATATATAAAAAAACAAAAAACGTAAAAAAAATAAAATAAAATTCAAAAACAAGTGCCCCAAGTGCCCCAAGTGCCCTAAGCCTATGCTGGCGTGGCTTTGATTAGGGGCACATTGATTTATTAAAATAAATAAAGTGCCCTAATCAAAAAAAAATGTAATAAAATGTTTTTTGTATGTAATACTTTTATATATTTGCACAAAATAAAAATAGTTGGTCAATGAAAAATATTCACAATATAGCCTCTTTGTATTTGTCTGACGCCTCTTGACCGACGGCTAGGACTCTTACAGAGAGGCTTACTTATTTATGATAGTAACAATATTTAAAGACATTAAGGATACTTCTACTCCTTTTTATAGAGATATAGAAGTGGTATTTGAAAGAATAAGAACAGGTAATAGCCTACCTACCCTTACTGCTATTAGGGAAGAAAAGGATGGAACAAAAAAAAGGTTAATAAAGAACACTCTTCCGTCTATTTGTTTTGCTGGTAAATTTATACAACGAAACGATAATAGCTGTGAAGTTTTTAGTGGACTTGTATGCCTCGATTTCGATAAGATACCAACACAAAAAAAACTATTAGAACTAAAGGATAAGCTAATAAAAGATAAGTATATTTATTGTTGCTTTATTAGCCCTTCAAATAACGGACTAAAGGCTTTGGTTAAAATACCAATAGAGGATAAGGACAAATACAAACAGTACTTCCAAAGTATTAAGAAACACTTTAAGAATGAATATTTTGATGAGGCTATTGGGAATATATCAAGAGTTTGTTTTGAATCATATGACCCTGAAATTTATATAAATAATAGTTCAAAAATATTTGATAAATTAAAGGAAGAGGTAGAAGAGTTAACGCCTTCTTATAATTTCGATATTCCAATAACAGACCATTCTGTAATAGTAGCAAACATTATGAAATGGTGGACTAATAAATATTCCTTTACTGACGGAAGCAGAAACCAAAATATATTTATTCTTTGTTCTGCATTTAATGATTACGGAGTTCCTAGCTTAGAGGCGGAAAGTGTTTGCAATCAATTTGCATCAAAAGATTTCAATACTAATGAGATAAAAAATATAATAAATTCAGCATATTCAAAAGTAGCTAGTTTTGGAACTAAATTTTTTGAAGATAAGAAAACTGTTGACTACATTAAGTCTTCAACATTAAAGGGAGTTGATTTAAATGAGATAAAAAGCAAAGCAAAACAAAGTAATAAAAGCATAGATAGTGAAGCTATTGAGCGTATCTCTAAGCAGTCTTTTGACGACGTTTTTTGGACTAAAATAAAAGGAAGAGTAGTAATAGATAATCTTAAGTTTAAATATTGGTTAGAGCGAAATGGATTCTATAAACATTATCCGGAAGGTTCTGACCACTTTATATTTATCAAACAAGAAAATAATCTTATAGATAATGTTACTAATGCGAAGATAAAAGACTTTGTAATATACTATCTTCTGACTGTTGAAGATACTAGTGTATATCAATTCCTTACGGGTATGCCTAAGTTTTTTAAGGAGGACTTTCTTAATATACTTGGAAGTGCTAATATTGTATTTAAGAAAGATGAGATAAACAAAGCATATTTATACTTTAAAAATTACGCTTTAGAAATATCTAAAGAAGAGGTAAAGACCATTGATTATATTGATTTAAATGGTTATGTTTGGAAGAAGCAAATTATTGATTTTGATTATAAAAAGGTTGATTTTGATGGATGCGATTTTGAAAGGTTTATAAAAAATATTTCAGACAAGAATGAAAATAAAATAAACGCATTTAAAACAGCAATAGGCTACCTATTACATAGCTTTAATAGTGTGTCAAAGACAATGGCTATTATATTTAACGATGAATTTATAAGTGATAACCCTGAAGGTGGAACAGGGAAAGGTATAATCGTTAACGCAATATCTAAGTTAAAAAATGTTGCAGTAATTGATGGAAAAAATTTTAGATTTGATAGTTCTTTTCCTTACCAAACAGTAAGCGCAGATACTCAATTAATAGTATTCGATGACGTAAAAAAAGACTTTGAATTTCAAAATTTATTTAGCGTAATAACAGAGGGTATTACACTTGAAAAAAAGAATAAAGACGCTATAAAAATACCGAAGGATAAAAGCCCGAAGGTTGCTATTACAACTAACTATTCAATCAAGGGACAAGGAAATAGCAATGAAAGAAGGAAGTGGGAGCTTGAGTTATCAAAACATTACTCAAGAACACACACGCCTGAGGATGAATTTAAACACGCATTATTCGAGGGGTGGGACGAACTTGAGTGGTCTAAGTTTTATTCTTTTATGATTGACTGTTTACAACTATATTTGTCGAAAGGATTGATAGCAGGGCAATTCTCAAATATTGGATTAAGAAAGTTTATAGCAGAAACTTCGCACGAGTTCTACGAGTGGGCAACTGATGGAAATATTCCAACTGAAATAAAAATAAATAGAGCTGAAAAATATAATCAATTTCTTGGTGAATATCCTGACTTTAAAAAATTTCTTTCACAGAAAAAATTTTCTGCATGGATAGATAATTACGCTAAATATATTGGACTTGATGTATTAAAAGGAAAGACAAACGGAGAGAGATGGAGCATCATAAAAGACGAAGCAAAGGAATTAGTAAACGAAGAACTAGAAGTACCTTTTTAAAAAATAAAATAAAAATAAATCATGAAAAAACTAGAATGGATAACTAAAAAAGTAAAGGTTAAAGACCTTGTAAAGCTTGATATTAACCCTCGTAAAATATCGGAAGAGAAAAAACAAAAGCTAATTGAGAGTTTGGAGAAATTCAATCTAGTAGAAATACCAGTAGTAAATACTGATATGGAAATTATAGGAGGCAACCAACGAATAACAGCATTGATGTTAGTAGGTCGAAGCGACGAAGAAATAGACGTTCGTTTCCCGAACAGGAAGCTTACAAAGCTAGAAGTAAAAGAGTATGCAATAATAAGCAATACCCATGCTGGAGAGTTTGATTTTGAAATATTGAATATAGAGTTTTCGGATGTTGATATTGGATTTGATATAAACGGATTTGACGAATGGAAACGAAAGATGGACGATGCTTTAGCCGGCGAGGTAGAAGATGACGACTTTGATGTTCCTGTTGGTGGTTCTCAAACAGATATTGTGGAGGGAGACATATTCGAGATAGGAAGACATCGCCTCCTGTGTGGTAGCTCTACCCAGACAGATACTTGGAAGCGATTAATGGGTGAGGATTTGGCTGATTTAGTAATAACCGACCCTCCATACAATGTGTCATATACTGGAAAGACCAAAGATGCACTTACAATTAAAAATGATTCAATGGCTGATGGCAACTTCTATCAGTTCCTTTATGATTTTTATACAGCTCTTGGGAGTTATACAAAAGCAGGAGGTGCATGGTATGTTTGGCATGCTGATTCGGAGGGAGCTAATTTCAGAAGAGCAATGTCAGATGCTGGTATAATGGTAAAGCAATGCTTGATTTGGGTTAAAAATAGCATGGTAATGGGAAGGCAAGACTATCATTGGAAACACGAACCTTGTCTTTACGGATGGAAAGAGGGTGCTGCACATGGATGGTATTCTGACAGAAAGCAAACGACTGTTTTAAACTTCGACAGACCCCAAAGAAATGCAGAACACCCAACAATGAAACCAATCCCTTTGATTGCTTATCAAATTGGGAACAGCAGCAAAGCCGATGATATTGTTTGTGATGCTTTTGGTGGAAGTGGAACGACAATGGTAGCGTCAGAACAAATGAAAAGAAGATGTAGAATGATGGAGCTAGACCCGAAGTATTGTCAAGTAATCATTGACAGAATGAGAAAGTTAAATCCAAATATAAAAATAACTAAAAACGGAAAAGAATGGAATACGACGACGATTTTTTAAAAAAAATGGTTCAGCTTGGAACGCTTGCCTATCCTGTGTCTAAAATTATAAATATTTTAGATATTGAAAACACATCCGAGTTTATAAAACATTTTGATGACCCCAAACACCCAATTCAATTGAACTATAAAAAAGGAATTGATAAGTCTGATTTTGTTTTAGACAACAAACTTTTTGAGATGGCAAAAAATGGCAACCTAAAGGCTATTGAAAAATACGAAGAAAAAAAACGCATTTATATTTACAACGAAAGAGACGAAAAGAGGAATAGGAAATGATTGAACTAAGAGATTATCAAAAAGAAATAGCAGCACAGGCTAAAGTTAAATTACTCGAATATGGTTTGGTTTACCTTGCAATGGGTATGCGTTGCGGAAAAACGCTAACAAGCCTACACACGTGTAACTTATTGCTCGATAAGATGCCATCTAAGGTATTGTTTGTTACCAAGAAAAAAGTAATCGAGGATATAAAAGCACAAGCCAAAGAACTTAAGTGTAACTTTGAATTGGAAGTAATAAATTATGAATCATTACATAAACTAGAACCTACGTATTATGATGTGGTGATACTTGATGAGGCGCATTGTTTGGGTGCTATTCCGAAGCCATCTGAACGTCAAAAAAACATACGCGAAATTTTGATTAATAAGTACACTCGAATTATTTATCTAAGTGGAACGCCAACGCCTGAAAGCTATTCGCAGATATATCACCAACTAAATATTAGTGATATGTACAGAGTGTTCCAATACGACAACTTTTACAAGTGGGCTAAAGAGTTCGTTAATGTTAAGCAACGAAAGGGCGCGAATGGGTTTATGTATAATGACTATTCCGATGCCAATGAGAAAAAAATTAAAGAGATAACAGATAAGTATTTCATCACCTATTCCCAGCAACAAAGCGGATTTAACTCCGAAATAAATGAAGTAATACACAACGTCGAAATGAGCGAAGTAACTTATAAGTTAACAGCAATGTTGCGTAAGGATAGAGTTATAAATGGAAAAGCAGGGGCGATACTAGCAGACACAGGCGTAAAACTAATGAACAAACTACACCAAATGTACAGCGGAACGTGCCTGCTAGAGAATGGGGAAAGTGTTATCCTTGACAGAACAAAAATAAACTACATCAAAGAAACCTTCACTAAAAAGACCGCTATTTTTTACAAGTTCAAAGCAGAGAGAGAAATGTTAATCGAAGGACTATCGAATGTTACGGAAGAGATAGAAGAGTTTAATAATAGTAATGACAAAATATTTATTGGACAAATTTTGTCCACAAGGGAGGGCGTGAACCTGTCAACGGCAGAGGATTTAGTATTTTTAAACATAGACTACTCCGCTACTTCTTACCTTCAATGCAGGGAAAGGGCTATGGTTAAAGATAGAACGACACAATGTAATGTTCATTTTATTTTCGCATCAAATGGTTTGGAAAAGAAAATTTATAATATCTTGCAGCAGAAAAAGGATTATACTTTAAATTATTTTTTAAAAGATGAAGGAATCAGCATTCCAGCGCAAGTTAATCTTGCGCTTTGAGAAAGCAGGGTACTACGTTATCAAGCTAATTAAGACTAGCAAAAATGGATGTCCCGACTTACTTGTAATGAAAAATGATACATACTTTTTTGTAGAGGTTAAAGCAAAAAAAGGAGTAGTCAGCGAACTTCAAAAGTATAGAATAGAAGAGATGAAAAAATTTGGAATAACAACATTTATAGAGGTAGCAGAATGAAAGAAAACTTATACACTTTTTTAGCAATAATTTCCATATTTTTTTTCATACCATTTATTATTATTGTGTCTTTTTTAACATATAAATTAATTAGTACAGATTCATTTGTTAATGCGCTTGTTGGATATATTTGCGGAACAATTGTTTTTGTTTTTTTACTTATTGAATACGTAAAAAAAATTCTTTTACCTTTAATGTTTAAAGCTGATTTATAATGGTAAACATTGAAATAATAGACGGCAAAGTAAAGTTTGTTCGAGTATGGGATGACTGTATAATGTGCTTTGAATGCAAATCAATTTCACACGCCTTAGCTTCAAAAGCGGCTTGGGAAGCATTAATGTATAATTAAAATGGAATGTTTAAATATAAATCCTAATCAGTGGTACACATTTGTAAAGATAACAACTTTGCAAACGACATCAATCGTTCTCGTTAATTTAAAAAAAACAACATGAAAGAAAAAGAAAAACTAAAAGAAGCATTTGAGGCAGGCTACGCATTATGCGCTCAAATAGATGGACAATTTGCACAGCCATTTGAAGAATGGCATGAAGCAAAAAGTAGAACGCCACTTTCAGAAAAGGATTTGTACTACAAACCTCTTTTCGATTTAATGTATAAGAATTACTGGTTAAGCCTTGAGCAAAAAGAAATGGATGAAATAATAAAAGTAGTACAAAAACTAAACGAAATGAAATGATTCCAACAGTCGAGCAATATGAGCAGATGAATCATTGGCTTTGCACTTTGCAACAAATACCATATCAAAAGTATAAATCGTCTTTAGCCTTTCGCTACCACGTGGAAGTTTGTCAAGTAAAAGAATGGTTAAAGAAGTACGAAGAGTTAAATACTACTCCTTTACTTGACGAAGAAATAAATGTAGGTAATTTCGAGTTTATAAAAGAAATAAAAAAACAAAACCAAAAAAAATACAATGAGAACAGCTATATTCGTCGCAGGTCTGTTGATAGCAAAAATCCTAGATAGATTCATAATTTCAGAAGTAAAACTATTCGTTCTATTCATAGGCATATTTTTACTTTTTATGGATATAGCTGAAATATTATTGAAAATTGATAAAAAAAATTAGTATATTTGTACCTTAACAATAAAATAAAATGGAAGGAATAGTAAAATTTTACAACGAGTCTAAAGGATTTGGATTTATTACAACAAACGATGGCGATGTGTTTGTTCATGCAACTGGTCTACTTGACCAAGTAAAAGAAAATGACCGAGTAAAATTCGAAACGAAAGAAGGCAAGAAAGGTATTAACGCTATAAATGTTATGGTAGTATGACGAATGGTAGTAACTGTTAACTAATGGGTCGGAGTAAAGTCAGAATCATTCCAAATACTAAAGAGGAGAATGAGATTAAGTCAATTATTAATGCTATCTGTGTGGCATTAGACTTGGATGTTAATAAGCTTTACGAAAAGAATACAACAGCTAAATATGTAGAGGCTAGATACATCGCAGTTTACATTATAAGGTCAAAATATGGTAAAACAACATCATACAAGTACATTAGTGGTCTATTCAATAGGAACACACATTTATTTGCCTTTCAAGCTGAAATGTTTTGTAAAGATTGGATTAGCTTAAACAAAGACTTTAGGCAAAAGTACCTAAGTGTCTTAAAATCAATTGATTATCCTAAATTAGAATATAAATAGAATGCCATTTAAAAAAGGAATGAAAAAGATTGGCGGTAAAGCCAAGGGAGTAAAGAACACAAAAACATTGCTTTGGGAGAACTTGGGCGACTTCTTTATAGGGGAGGGAGCAGAAAGAGCTTTAGGAATAATGAAGTCAAGCCCTAACAAGGAGTTCATGATTTACTACACTGATTTAATTGAGCTATTTAAACCTAAACAGTCGAGAGTTGAAAGTACAATTTCGGTAGATGAAAACATTACTGAGATAGCAAGGACTGTTATTCACAAGAATGTCGAGCCTTAAATTAACCTACCTCTCTAACCAAATAGAGATATATTTCAATAACAATGATGCTAAGTACTTAATAGTACCCAAAGGGAGGCGTTTTGGAACAACACAGGGAGCCGCATTTGCTTTTATCGAGTACTGTATAGATGGAATCACTCCACTACTTTGGGTAGATACTATTAATGGAAATATAGATAGATACTTTGATAGGTACTTCTATCCGGCACTAAAGCAAATATCCTCTAATAAATGGAACTTTAACCGTCAGAAAAGAGAGTTGAGGATATTTAATTCTATAATTGACTTTAGGAGCGCAGATAGTCCTGAAAGTATAGAGGGCTTTGGATATAAAAAGATTTTTCTAAATGAGGCTGGTATTATTTTAAAGAATAAATACCTATATTCAAATGCTATACTTCCTATGCTATTGGACTATTCAGACAGCCAACTTATAGCAAGTGGAGTTCCTAAAGGAAAGTTTCTGAAGACTGGAGAGAAACATAAGTTCTATGAGCTATATGAGAGATGTATAAATGGGGAGGATGGCTATAAACTACTTCAATTTACTTCATTTGACAATCCGCTACTAAGGAAAGAAGACATTGATAATCTAGGCAATGCAATGTCACCAGCTGAATACCAACAGGAAATACTAGGAGAGTTTGTTGACCATCAAGGAGAAAATCCATTTGCTCATCAATTTAATGAGGTAAGGCACGTAAGTAATGACGCTATATTTGATATTAAAAAACAATTAATAATATCAGTCGATTTCAATTTGAATCCATTTGCTGTTACATTCTCTCATTCTTGGATGGATGCAACCGGTGTGCATGACCATATATTTGATGAAGCCGAGATAAGCAATGGAAGTATACCAGCGATGGCGGATTTGATTAGGTTAAGATACTTAACGAGTTTACCTAATTGTGTCCTTACAGGTGACGCAATGGGTAACAGGGGCGATATTTCGCAAAGGGATAACGCAACACTTTATCTTCAATTAAAAAGGCTACTTAACCTTAGGGATTCTCAAATACAAGTAAGTGGTAATCCAACACATGAAAATAGTCGAGCGGACGTTAACTATTATCTTTATCACTTTCCTGACTTCAAGATAAATAAAATAAAATGTCCTAACACTATTAGGGATTTAAAGAGTGTACAATGCGATGCTTTTGGAGGCATATTAAAAAGAGACAGGAACAATGTAAACCAAAGGGCGGATTACCTCGATACAGTTCGCTATAAGATTCACAATATAGCTTATACTTGGATTGAAAAGCATCAACGAAATATTAAACATTTTAAATAAAAATAGCAAAGAATGTTTATTTTTGTTGTATGAGTATTTGCGCACCATGCACAGCATTAAAGACTATCAGTCTTTGTACAGATTCTTTGGTGATTGGTACAGTACCATTGGCTAATACGCCTTATGTAGTTTACTTCAAGAACTTAGCTACTGGAGCAATTTACTCTTATCATATCACCTCCGATGCTTCAGGTGACATTACGCTTCAATTTATTGATGGGTTTCCTTTAGCGGATGGGTTACTTTATGAGATGTGGGCGAATGTAAGTGGAAGTCCTATTGAGGATAAGGTAAACATAACAATAGGAGCAGAAACACACACTTGTTATAACTTAAAAGGGAATAACGTCTTCGATGCTTACTATTCAGTAAATGAAAATTACAGTTCGCAAACTTTAGCAATAGCAACATGATTTATTCTACATTAATTTCTACTGTATTATTTTGTTTAGGACTTCGGATAGTTAGCGAAGAGGGTAATCTTTTATACTTCCTTCGTAAGCCATTTGAAAAGGCTTATTCAAAAAAAGAATACTGGGAGAATAGATACTCAATAAAGGCGAATAAATACTACAAACATTGGTCTAACATATACGGAGCAATAGCTTACATAGGTAAGCCATTAATTACTTGTATAACATGTATGTCTAGTGTGTGGGGAGTAACAGTATTTATAATGCTAAATGGTTTTAGTGAACCTTTAATTTATTTAATGGTTTTAAATTCATTTGCGGCGGCTTTTATTCAAACATTTATATGGTCATTATATGCTAAGTATATTCAGTAAAGAGAAATATTTCGAGAAAAACGAGAAACAGTTTTTAGAATACCTACATAAGAAAAACGGAACAAAGTTAACAAAGGAAAATCTTAATTTCTCGTTCTTTGATTTGGATGGTAAGGGTTATTATAAATTCGGAAAAGACTTAGCATTACCAATGGCAAGGCTTGGCAAGTTGCAAGAATACATGACTTGGTTAAGCGCTGGAGTTACTTCTACTGAAATGAATAAGGTATTAGACGCAATAGACTTGGCGTTGTTAGATGGCTTAAAAACATCAAAGAACGCATCAAAAGTAGGTTGGTTAGTATCGGAGTTAAGGGAGAGGCAGCAAATGGTAGTTCATTCTGAATTATTTTATAATATCATAGCCGTTCAGCTAATAAGAGATGACGAAAGCATTACAGAATTTAACAATGAAATTCAAATGCAAAAGGTAGAAGCATTTAAGAAATTGAATGAGGCTGATGATGTTTTTTTTTTGAATATTCAAGAGTTTCTAAAAGCTTTAAACTGGTCGAATA
>CAZUVD010000019.1:12370-14475 GCA_964623075.1 uncultured Coxiellaceae bacterium
GATGTTTTTTTTTTGAATATTCAAGAGTTTCTAAAAGCTTTAAACTGGTCGAATATTACAAAGGAAGAATTAATCAATATATTGCAGAGCTCGACGCTTCGGGTACAGGCAACAGAAAAAATGATTTCAAATCTGTCAAAGGTATAATAGCTGAATCGGCTGTAAACTTTAAGCAGACGATAATGGTTTTGGCTAACAACAATATTTTAGAGTACCAAGAATTACTAAAGGTAAGTATAGAAGATTACCTAGTACGCTTTAAAATGTTTATCGACGACTTAAAGATAAGAAGCAATGGCAACTGAGCAAATCGTAATCGAGTACATAGCACAAGTCGAAGGCTTAAAGGCTCAATTAAAGACCGTTCAAACTGAATTAACAAAGACGCAGAAGGTTGCAGATGATACGGCAAAGAACACTTCAAAATCATTTGCAGGAGTAGGGGAAAGTATTAGAAACGTTGGTCTTTCAATTGCCTCTTCAATAGGAGCGGCATTTGCTGTACAAAAGATTATAGCATTTGGCGAAGCCTCAATAAAGGCGTTCAGGGAGTCGGAAGAAGTTGCTAAAAAGTTGGAGTTCGCTGTAACAAGAATAGGTAAAGAAGGAGCTGCCGCTTTCGAAAAGTTATCAAAACAAGCAGACAAGTTTTCTAAAATAACAATATTTGACGACGAGTCTATACGAAAAGCTCAGACGCAGCTTGTCCAGTATGGCTTACAGTCAGACGCAATAGAAGCGTTAATTCCAAAGATATTAGATTTAGCAAGTGCTACTGGGCAAGACCTAGGAAGTGCAACTGATTTAGTAATACAAGGAATAAACGGACAAGGAAGAGCGCTGAAGCCTTATGGTATTATTTTGGACGACACAGGAAGTAAAGCTAAGAATTTAGCTTTAGTAACAGAAGGACTTGCAAAGTTTACTGGAAGCGCAGGAGATGCATTTGAAACGAGTGCAGGACAAGCTAAATTTTTTGATAATCAAATAAATGAGATTCAAGAATCAATAGGAGAAAAGCTATCACCTACATGGGATGCTTTTAAACTTTCTTTTCTTACTGGATTAGACCAAGAGCTTCAGAAGTTAGGAGACGTCTTTGATTCTTTGTCGCGTGGGCTTGGTGGCGATGATGAGGTTATTAAACAACGATTAGAAAAATTTTCAAAGGCAACAAGTTCTTACCAAACTAGAGTGACTTTAGAATTAGTTCAAAAGGGAGCAGAAAGGACTGAGATTGAAAATAAATTATTGATTGAATATAGAAAAATTTTAGATAAAAAATTAGCAGCTGCGGAGGACGAGGAGACAAAAGAGCTTGGATTAACGCAAAAAGGAATTGATGATAAAGCGGCAGCTGAAGTACAGGCTCAGAAAGATAGGGAGCAAAGGGAAAAAGGGCATTTCGATGAATACATAAAAGCTGTTAGAGATAGAACAGACGAAGCTGCAAAAGTAGAAAAGGAGGCGGAAGACAAGAAGGCTAAAGAAGATGCTGAAGCTAATAAGAAAAAGATTGATGATGAGAAGAAATTAAGAGAGGATATAGCAAAAGTAAAAAAAGATGCACTAGATAAAGAGGCTGAGGATGAACTTGCAAGAGACGAACAGCAGACTCAAGCTAGAATAGAAGCGGAAGAAATTCAAAAGCAAATAGTTATAGAAGCTGTTAACTCTATATTTGAGTATAAGAATCAAATGGATGAGATAGAACGTCAGAAACTTGATGCTGACGCGGAATTACAGAGACAACGAATAGATAAACAGGTAGCAGATGGAGTGCTTAGTGAGGCACAAGGAGCGGCTGCTATAAACTTAATCAACGCGGATTTAGAGAAGAAGAAAAAAGAAATAGCTAAAGAAGCCGCAAAAAGAGATAAAGCTCAATCTGTGTTTAATATTGGATTAGCAGCTGCGGAAGGTGTAATAAAAGCATTATTAGTGCCTCCTCCTGCTGGGCAAATATTAGCAGCCTCAATAGCTGGTTTAGCAGCAGTTCAAATAGCAGCTGTATTGGCAAAGCCTTTGCCATTTGCTAAGGGCGTTATTGATTTACAAGGTGGAGTAAGAGGTAAGGATAGCATAAATGCGATGTTAATGCCGGG
>CAZUVD010000019.1:14575-19314 GCA_964623075.1 uncultured Coxiellaceae bacterium
TGGGATAAGTCAAAGATAACAAAGAGAAGAGATGATATTTTAAATGGTTTAATCGTAAATTATATCTCAAATCTAACTTTCATCGAGGATGGATTTGATTATTTGTACAATGAGTATTTGGAAAATGGATTTTGCTCTGAGGTTCAAGTAAAGGTTGATAAGTGGAATAGTGTGACAAATGTTTATGAAGTCTTTTTTGAAGGGTTTATTTATTTAAAAAACTGTAATTTTAATATCTCAAAAAGACAAGTAGAAGTAAGTCTCGAAGATGCGAATGCCTCTTTGTTATTCTTGAATAATAAGAATGTAAAATGCCCGATAGGTTCTTATCTGTACCAAGACGTTTCTAACAACTATCCATTATCTTCTCCTGACACATTGCTTCTTATTGATTTCAATAATGACGCTGGAGCTTATACTTACACTAACCAACCCTGTTATTTAATTTATAATCTATTTAAAAACATAATTAATTTATCCAATGATTTTAGATTTGATTTCGACAGTTCTTTTTTCAGCAGCGGTACTTTTCAGTACTTCTGTATGAGTTACTTTAAGTTTGCTGGACTTCAAAAAATTTCTTTTCAAGATTTATTTAAAGAATTAAATTGTTTATTTAATTTATCTTTTTCTATTGATAATTCAGGGGTTAAACCTAAGATAATAGTAGAGCCCAAGATTGACTATTACGATGCTGCTCCAGTATTGGTACTAGATAATGTAAATGATTTAAAATTTACATTTGACGAGGCTAACATTTACAAGACAATAGAGATAGGCTATAAGCATGTGGATGATAATTTAAGTGGCACTTATTTTGATACACCGAATGGTAATCAATATTACACAAGCAATTTATGCGCTACTAATAATATTGATTTAGTAAGCAATTTCATTCAAAAATCAACTATATTAAAAAATTTAAAAGCCGGGTTAATAACAGACAATAAATATGCGAATGAGTTCTTTTTTATTGAAACAGATGGGACTTTAACTACTTATGATGGATTAACACCTAACTTTGATTACAATCCAAATATAAATGAGATAAACAATTTGGAGCGGCATTTGTATACTTTAAATACAGATTTTGTGTCGTCTCCTAATGGCGATATTTTGAACCAAGAATTAGAAGATGCAATAAAAGCAAACGCTTCAATTCCTTTGATTTATTCGTTTGAATATCCTATAACAAAGGCGCAATTCGATTTGATAGTACAAGCTTACAACACTATTGAATTTAACACAGATGGAACAGGGCTTACTACTAAAGAAGGGTTTGTTTTAAGTGCTGAATTTGATATAGGGAAAAATATTTGTTCATTTAAAGTATTATCAAGCTAATGGCAAGTGAAAGAATATTCTTAGATAATTTTCCAGTTAACTTCTCAGAAGAGGAGAGTTGCGTCGTCTGCGATGATAGGGAGTTCTGCCAATTAGCGCAATGGGATGATAGAGTGAGTTTTGTTTACAAAGCGGCAGCTTCCGATGTTGCAATAGTAAATGGAGATTTTGTAGGGTCTTTAACTGGATGGACTACATCAGGTGCAGGGTGGTCTTGGGTGTCAGGAGCCGCAAGACTAACAGCTAGTGCTGATATTCTTTATCAAGGACTTACAGGCGTGAGCGCAGCAAGTATTCACAAGATTACATTTACAATTAGTAATTATTCATCCACCTCAGGATATGGGCTAAACGTAACATTTGGCTCAGATGATTGGTTGCTACAAGTGCCAAATGGCGCTCAAGCGAATGGAACTTATGAGATTTACTTAACACCATCGTCTTCAACCCCTGATTTGTCTTTCTTCTCATTACATGGAGGAGCAACACTTGACTTAGATAGTGTTAAAGTAGAAGAATTAGAAGCCGCTGCTCCTGTTATGACTTATGATACAAGCGTAAACTCACTAGTTGGGATTCCTATTGCATCGGGGGTGTCCATTGGGGCGTATGTGTTTACTACTTTTCTTTGGAGTGATTTTTTATTAGGAGGAGGAGCTGGATGTTATAAATTAGCCCTTCTTTTTGGTGCGCTGCCTGAAATAATTTATTCAAAATGTTATAAATTATCAGAGACTCATCAAAATACAAAATTACTAAGTTGGAGTAACAACAGCATTAATGGCTATGGCTATCCCTATTATTTATTTAGAAATTACTCGTATGTTGCAAATTACTTAAGAGTAGAATGCTCTTTAAGAAATCCATTGTACGCTGGAGAAAGTGATAAATATAATGATAGTGTTGGAGGAGATTCAATGTATTATTCTACTTCAAGAAAAACAAAGGATTTAATAATTGCAGAAGCGCCTGAATACGTGCACGACTCAATAGCAATCGGATTAAAGCACAAGGAATTTTATATCGATAGCATTAGGTACTTTACAGAGGACACGGACTATTCACCACAAGGAAGTGGAAGTGTAGATTTGATTCTAAGAGAAGCTAAGGTTTCAGTTATAAAGTCGGAGCAAGATTTAAAACAAATAGACTAATGGCAAGTGATATAAATTTTTTGGATAATTTCCCAGTTAACTTTTCAACTCAAGAAGAGAACTCTTGCGACAACAGGGAATTTTGTCAACTAGCTGAGTGGGGGGATAGGTTTGAGTTTGCATACGAGCCGCCAAGAATAGATGTCTCTGTAACTAACGGTTCATTTACAGGCTCGTTGAGCGGCTGGACTGCTGCCGCTGGTTGGGGTTACTTGAATGGGAAAGCAAGACTTACAAATAGCACAGGGTACTTACAGCAATCAATAGGAGCATTAGTTGGTAGTAAGTATGTGGTTACATTTACTGTTTCTAATTACAGCGGAACTGGGGCGTATGGGCTGTACGTTAATCTAGGAGGAGACACTACTGGAAGCTACCAGCCAAACGGAGTAACTTCAGACGGAACATACTCTGTAATACTACTTGCTTCAACAACAGGCAACTTAATATTCGGCACATTAGGAGCAAATGTCACATTAGACCTAGGCGACGTTAGCGTAGAGTTAGTTCAAGAACCGTGTTCAATATTTTTAAAAGACACACAAAATAATATTTTTTCGCCTTATTCATTACCAGCAAATATTACTCCTACTTATTCTACAAAGGTTGGCTACTCTTATTTGTGGTCGCAATTTGGCGTTAATACATCATCATCTCCTTGCAGTCAAATAGTTGTTTATGCAAAAGAAAACTCAGGCGAATTAATCACTAACGGAACATTTAATGGGAATTTAAACGGCTGGACTAACTTCAATAATTACGTGACTTACAATGCTGGTAAAGCAGATTTTTCAAATGGATTTAGCAACCTTAGTCAAGTATTAAACGTGGCAATTAACGAATATGTTTATATCACATTCACCGTATCCAATTATGTAAATGGGAATCTTAGGTTAGCATTTCAAGGTGGACAAACAGACGCTACTGGTTATGCCGCAAATGGCACATATACAACAAGAATAAAACCATTAACAACAAGTGGGAAGTTGATTTTTTATGTAACTGGCGCACCAAGTTTCAGCTTAGACAATGTGTCAGCCTATACTTATATTTGTCAAGAATCGTCCTCTTCTCAGTGCTACAAATTATCATCAGACCATGGGTGCGACACAAAATTACTAAAATGGACTAATGGAGCTGTTAATGGATTTAATTATCCCTATTATTTATTTTATAATAGCGCAAGTAGTTATGGCTATCAATGGCTCAGGGTAGAATGTAGCATAAAAAATGCTAATTATTCAGGAGAAAACGACACAACAGTTGATAGCGGAGGAAATGGAAACTCATATTATTCCACGTCAAGAAAAAGCAAAGATTTGATTATATCGGGAGTTCCCGAGTACGTCCATGATGCTATAGCAATCGGATTAAAGCACAAAGAATTTTACATTGATGACGTTAGATACATTTCAAATGATTCATTATATACACCTCAATGGAGCGATGATGTTAACCTATACTTGTCAGAAAGTGTCATAAACATAGGCTTGTATTCGCAGGAAGATTGCCAAATAGATGAATAATAAACATTATATATTAATAGAAAAAAATATTTTTAATTTTATAAATTATAGTTTAATTGCGAAGTAGCCTATTCACTTGGGGCTTTAAACCAATTGAAATAAAATAAACTATATAAAAATGGCAAATTGTATTAATTATAATTGCACGGACGATATAGGCAACCACGTACCAAACACTTGTGGCGAGGAACTCTTAGGGGGTTCGTCACAAATTATCCTTTTGGAATGTAATAGCCAATTAACCGACCCAAGCAATGGTACACAGATAGCTGCTGAAATAGCCGCTGGACGTGCAAACCTTTTAACGAATGTTAAGATGTCAATTGCTAAACCGTCTCCAGTAGAGATAGATAGCAATGTTGCGTGTGGTTCTTCTGTTTTAGTCACCTACGATAGAACAGGAACTATTATAGATGGAAACGTAAACGCAAACAATATCAACTTTTACAACACGGTATTTGGTGGAAGACGTTTTGGTGGTATGATTTTGTACCTATGCGGAACAGAAGAAGCTAATGCTGGAGCGAAAGTAGAATGGATTGACGCTTCTATTACTTTTACCGGTGGTAAAGTGTTGCCGGACATGAGTAATGCTTTCCAAAGATTTGAGGGTGACTTCAAATGGAGAAAGAAAGATGGAAACATGATTTATTCTAAGCCAGTTGGAATATTTAGCTAGAAAAGCAACTTAGGTTAACTGTTGTAAATTTCTTAT
>CAZUVD010000019.1:19414-22939 GCA_964623075.1 uncultured Coxiellaceae bacterium
TTATTTTAGCATTAAAAAAATCTTCTTACGTATCTGCTGCGTTTAATTTAGCGCTATCAATTAAGAGTAGTAATCCAAACATTAATATAACACTAGTAACAGATGGAGAGCATGAGAAGCATTTTCAAACAATGCATTATTCTGTTTTTGATTGGATTAAATTAATGGACAAGGGTCATTATACAGGTAGTGATGGCAAGTTTCAACCGGCATTAGCAAAGCTGAATATTTACAAATACTCTACTTACGACGAAACTCTTTATATAGATGCAGATTCTTTATGCTTTAAGGACTTGCAACCATTGTTTGACAGGCTAAAAGGTAGGATATTTGCGTCTCATGCAATTGAAGGCTACACTCAATGGACTGACGAAGAAACATATAAGAATTTTTTTAAGCAAGATTGGGGGATTACAATAAATACTAGTTGGTTTTATTTTGAGGATAACAAAGTTTTTATAACCGCTTTGGATTTTTATAATAACAATTTTCCAGCAGATAAGATAAGCCCAGTTTGGGGTGGCACTTACCCGGATGAGTTATTCTTTAATGCAGCAATAAAAAAGACAGGAGTAGATGCTAAAGTTGATTTTGATGTAATGTTTTTTGGAAATAATATAGATGTCAGAACATTCACAGAATTGGAAAATGATTTCTACTTTTACACTTTATATGGAAACAGAACGACGGTAAGAAAAATATACATTGATTGGTACGATAGGCTTATGTATAAAATATGTGCCAACAAGGGGATAGAGCATAGGTTTAAGAGTTACGAAATACTAGTAGGAAAACACGTTAATTTATGATAGTTTGTACGTCGATTTCGCCAACGCACACCAATAAGGATATTCAAGAACAGTGTATTAAGTCTTGGATTGATTTAGGATTAGAGGTTTATTCTTTCAATTGTAAAGCAGAATGCTTGACGCTTAAAGAACAATACCCATACGTTAATTTCATTGAAACGTATAGAACAATGGAATATACTTATGGTAAGCCGCTAGTTTCTATAAATGCTGTTTTAGACTGGTGTAAAGACCAAGAAGAAAACAATTTTTGCTTGATAAACTCCGACATAGAAATTAAGTCAGACAAGGAAACTATCGATAGAGTAAAGGAGCAAATGAAGACTTCAATTGTGTTGGCTAACAGGAATGATTACGACTCAGACAAGAATGTGCTTAAGCCACCATACTTATTAGGGATAGACATTTTCTTTATTCACAAGAAATGGATGAGTTTTTATCCTCAATCTATGCACTGCTTTGGAATGACTTTTTGGGATTATTATATTCCATTTGTAGCCTTACGAAGCGGAATAGAGGTGCAGTTTGTTTCTCAAAATATAGCTTTGCATAAAGCTCATGCAGCTCAATATAGTAATGATAATTGGCTGAAATCAGGAAGGTATTTTTTGTGGGAACAAGGTCTGTATCAATTTGACGATACAAGAGGAGTAGGACAAATGAGTACTTATGTCTACAATTTTATTTATAACGCATCAAAACGCACCCAAATATGATAGATATTTTTTACAAATCATATAGCGCAGACTTCAAATGGATTTACCATTCATTAAGGTCTTTAAAAAAGAATGTAACGGGTTACAATAGGGTAATTATATTGATTCCAAAAATGCATATGGATTTGTTTGATACAAGAGACTTGCCTCCAAATACAGAAGTGCATTATGTTAGCGAGTATGGCACAGGATATTTGTATCAACAATGGTGTAAAATTTCAGCGCACAATTACTCTAAAGCTGATTATATAATGTTTGCTGATTCTGATTGCATATTCGATCATGAAATATATTTATTTGACTTTATAAAAGATGGCAAGCCGGAAATACTTTATACTGACTACTCAAAGGTAGGAGATGCTATATGCTGGAAAGAGGTTACAGAGGCTTTTATTAAAGAGCCACAACAATACGAATTTATGAGGCGTAACTGCTTGATATATCACCGTTCTACATTGGAAGCTATCGCTGCTTATGAGCCTAATTTAGAGTTCATTATTATGAATGGAGAAAGGTTTAGTGAGTTTAACGCTATTGGTGCTTATGCTTATAAATACGAGAGGGATAAATACAACTTTGTAAATACGGACGAATGGACTTATACACCTCCAAAAGCAGTTCAATATCATTCTTATACAGAGTTTGATAAAATGAAAAGTGAATTTAAGGAACTATGAAAAGAGTATTAATACTGGTATTAAGTTCTGAAATACCACCATACGAGCCAATGATAAACCAAGCTATGACAACTTGGGACTCCGTTGACGTAGAAAATACTGAAACAATTTACTATTGTGGTAAAAGTTTAAAGAAAAACACGTCAAAGATTATTTACCTCCCTATTGCAGACCAATTGAGCACAATGGGTGAAAAGACATTACAAGCGCTTGAGTGGGCTTTAAAAAACAAAGAGTTTGATTATATCGCTAGAGCGCATTCGAGTTGCTACGTTGATAAAAAACAACTAATAAATCATATACAAGAACTACCTTACAATAACGTATTTGAAGGAATAGAGGCAACTAGTCAAAATGGATTCCAATTTCTTTGGGGAGGTGGACATTACGTAATATCTAAAGACGTAATTGAAAAGATAGTAGAAAACAGAAGTAAGTGGAATCACTCTTACATGGAGGACGAGTCTATGAGCGTTCTTTGTTCGTCTTTTGGTATTCCATTTAAGTCTGGTAAAAGTTGCTCTATAAACAAAAGAGAAAATGATTGGCTGCTACTTGGCTATGGCGGTGAATCAAAAGAATTTACCAACTTCGCTGATGTAAAACCGTTGAATAACCACTTTTATAGAGTTAAGCAAGATGGAAACAGGTCATTGGATGCTTATATTATGAATGAATTATTTAATAATTTAAAATGATAAACACATTAAACATAAAAGAGCAACAGCTTAGAAATGGCTACTATAAAATAGGGTCAGGTAATGTTAATCTTTTAATTTTAGGTAGTTGTAGGTCAGTACCTTACATTAATTACTTAAACGAATACAATAAGCAGACAAATAAATATACTTTATACTTTATTGACCCCTTTAGTTGGAATTGGGACATGCAAGAAAATCGAGTAGATTATAAAGCAGAGTTGATAAAACAGGAATCTAATCATGAACTATTAACTGTTTTAAAAAGCATTGATATTTTCATACACGAATATTATCATAATGCTGAAATGTTTAATGTGTTTAAAGATGCATCAAAGAATATCTACCAATTTGGATTAGACCCATCAATAGACATTTGCATTCCTAATTTTAATGATATATTTCTACTTACAAGAGAGATAGTGTCATTTGACATGAATGTAAGAAAAATGGCTGTTCAGGACTACAATGTTAATGGAAAACTTTCTCCACAAACAATTGAAGAAATAAAAAGCGTAAGCGATAGCAACTTATCCAAGTTTATTTCAATTTGCGAGCGCACTGATTTTCCTGAATTTGCTAATATATTTCAATCACAATATAAAAAGAAAAGATTCTTTTGGAC
>CAZUVD010000019.1:23039-25702 GCA_964623075.1 uncultured Coxiellaceae bacterium
GGTTGCACTATCATGGAAATAGGTGTAGCCCTTGGTCATTCAGTGAGAATGTTCGATGAATACTTTGAGAATAGCACTATTGTTGGTGTTGATTTATCGTTGATGTTTGATTATGTAGGAAAAAACAATGTTGAATTAATACAGGCAGACGCAACAAAAGAAAGTTTTTTAAATACAATAGAAGGCAAGACGTTTGATATAATTATTGATGATGGAAGTCATATAACTAACGACCAAATTACAACTTTTAACATGCTTAAACCTTACATGAAAAAAGGAGGTGTTTATGTTATTGAGGATATATTAGCGTTGGACATTGAAAGACAAAGATTTATAGCGATGCACGATAATTGTGAAATAATAGACATGAGGCATACAGGTAGATTCGACAATATTTTATTAGTTTATAAATTCTAAAATGGCAGAAAATAAATCATTTCAAGACGCAGGGAAAGTAAACTACAAACATCATACAAAATGTAGAGTTTGCAGTAGTGAAAATATGCACAAATATCTAGACTTAGGTAAGATGCCTTTGCCTAATGATTTAAGTATAGCAAGTGGGATAGCTATAAACAAACCTACCATGCCATTAGAGGTGTTGTTTTGCGATGAGTGTGGATTATCCCAGCTTTCAGTAGTTGTTGACCCTAAAGACATGTACTCATACTATACTTATAGAAGCGGAATAAACAAAGGCTACTTAACTCATTGCCAAGAAATGGCAGAAGATTTAAAGAATAGATTCGCTTTAAATGAGGATTCTTTTCATGTTGATGTAGCTGGCAACGATGGCTCATTGCTAAAGGAGTTTAAAAAGATAATTAATCATAAAGTTCTCAACATAGACCCAGCGAGAAATCTAATTGAAATAAGCAACGAAGAAGGCGTGAATGGTCTTTGTGATTATTGGGAACTAGAAAGTGCTGAGATTATATTAAATGAATATGGGAAGGCTGATTTAATAACAGCTACCAACGTATTTGCACATGTTGACAATGTAAAGGATTTTATTTTATCTGCAAAATTGCTATTAAAAAAAGATGGAGTATTAGTAATGGAGTTTCCTTACTTAATTGACTTCATGGATAAGTGCGAATTTGATACAATTTACTTTGAACATTTAAGCTATTTTTCTGTAATTCCTTTGTTAAGACTTTGCAACATTACAGGAATGAAATTAATAAGTGTTGAAAAACAGAAAATACATGGAGGTACGATAAGAGTAACAATAGCAGACGAAAGTTCATCGCATGAGATTGATGCAAGTGTTTCGGCTTTTGTAAACAAGGAAATTAATGGAGGGTTTGATAAGATTACTGCATATGATTCACTTTTAAAATGTAGCGATATTATCAAAGTTCAACTAAATGAACTGTTGACAGAATTAAAGAATGAAGGTAAAACAGTTTATGGATTTGGAGCTTCAGCAAAAGGTAACACGCTGCTAAATAGCGCAATGATTGACAACAATTTGATGCAGTTTATCATCGACGAAACACCTGAAAAAATTAATCATTACTCACCAAAGAATGGTGTAATGATTAAGAGCCTACAATTACTAAAGGATTTTCCATGTGATTACTTGGTTATATTAGCTTGGAACTTTTCTGATGAAATAATAAAAAAGGTAAAACCATTTTACAGAGGTAAATTCATTATCCCTATACCAAATGTCGAGGTAGTTTAATTTTAAACATTAAATAAATATTTGCAATTATATATTTATTTTTGTTATATGAGAAAACCAAGAAAAGACCGTACTGCAATTCAGAATTGCGGAGGTGGTAAAAAAGGTAAAGGCTCTTGTGGTTCATGGGCTGGTTCTTCTAAGGGTAAAACACATATAAAAATAAAGGCTTAAATGATTGAAGATGAAATCATTGCCGTTGCTCTTGATTTAGTTATTGATGCTAATAAAAAAGAGCAAACAAAAAAGACTGATAAGCTAGGCTCTCATGCGTTGTATGAAGAGTCGGTTGAGATGGCGGAACACATAAGCTATCACGCAGTTAAAGGTGTTTTTCCCGAAAAACTTTTTTCTTCACGTTCACCAAATGAAACGCAGAAAGAAGCCGATTATATTAAAGCTAATTACAAACAACATACACTTCCAGTGTTTGTAGATTATATTTCTACTATTACTAGACCTTTCGGAGATGGTAACTGGTCGATAAACTACAAAGAAGAAGACGATAAATACAAGTCAACTGAAAATACTTTTCAAGAATACGTAGAACATGAAGTACCTATTTATGGCTCTTTGGAAAACTTCATTAAATTCATTTTACCATCCATAAAAACTATAGATGCAAATGGATTCATAGCGGTAAGACCTGTAAACATTCCTTACAAGACCGACGAATTAGGGGAAACCTATATTGATGGCGATAAACTTTATGAGCCAACTGTATTTTACTTCAAGTCTAAAGACGTAATTTATTACAACGAGGATTTTTATTTATTTCTTAGTAAGAACAAAAGTAAAGTAAGCTACGGAGGAAGGGTTCAAAACTCAGGTAACATTTACGAATTATACACAGAAAATGCGGTCTATTTTATAAGGCAAAAAGCGAACAAAATTGATAACGAATTTGAAGTTGTTGAATTTTATAGACATGATTCAGAATCTATTCCAGTTCATCAATTAATGGGTATTCCTA
>CAZUVD010000019.1:25802-35267 GCA_964623075.1 uncultured Coxiellaceae bacterium
TCAACACAAGAGCCTTTAAAGTTTGTTAGCCCTGAAGTACACACGTTGGAATTTATTTCTAATAAGGTAGCAGAAGACACTTCAAAAGCAAGAAACATTTTGCATTTGAGAGATAAGACTACTAGCGTAAATACTACCAAGAATAATACAACAGCTACGGAGATTTACGACGATAGCAAGGCGATGTATTCTTTTATTAAGCCTATTTCCGACCAAATATTTACTCTTTATGAATTTTGCTTAAAGAACATAGGAATACAAAGATATGGTGCTGATTTTGTAGCTCCTGAATTAAGCTATCCAAAAAACTTTGATTTTAAAACACCGGAGGATTATCTAAAAGATATAAGCAGCGCACTTCAGAATAACTTGCCTCCTTCTTTTATTCAAACTATTTTGATGCAATATATCAACAGTTTCTATGGCGATAATTCAAAGACTACTAATATATTTAGGCTTGTAATGAGTGCTGATAGGTTGTTCGGAATTAGTCAGGATGAAATTAATATGCAATTAGCGAAAGGAACTATTGCTAAATGGGAACAAGTACTACACACTTCTATTCTTAGTTTTATAAACGATTCTATACAAGAAGATTCTGAATTTTTAAATAAAGACGTTGCTTCTCAAATTGAGACACTAAGAGTAGCTGCAATGACAAAGGCTGATGAGATAAGCGGAGTTCTAGTTAATGAACTTACTGGAACTGCAATACCAACACAGTCTAGCAATACACTCAGCGAAAGTGTTGGAGGATTAACTGGAATGATTGAAATTGTGAAAGCGGTGGCAAGTGGAGTTTATGATTTGGACGCAGCAGTTGCTTTAGTTTCTCAGCGATTTGGAATTAGCGAGGAACAAGCTAGGCTGCAGCTGGGAACTCCTCAAATAGTTAACAGTGAAGAAAAGGCTGCAACAATAAATGCTCTTACTTAGTAAATGCCATCATTCACCAATTTAATTAACGAGAAAAACAAGCGATTGGATTCTGTTCCATTGGCGTTGCAAACTACTGTACAAAAGCAACAAAAGAAAGTATTAAGCAATGTATTAAAACAGATTAACAAACTTGAAATAAATAAAGCAGGGGAGTTAATTATTAATGCAGCTAACCTAAAAGAAATTTCTAAAATATCCGACGAGCTAAAATCTATCTTTTTAAACGAAGAGTATTTAACAGCAGTGAAGGAATTTGGTAATGAGTTCAATATTCAATCTTCGTTAAACAGTAAATTAATAAAAAAAGGTTTTGGAGAAACTGCTAATCCAGTAGCAGCGAAAGAATATATCAATTTAGCAAAGAAAAAATCAATAGAATCTTTGGTAAATGAGAATATGTTTGTTAAGCCAATATCTGACATACTGGAAACTTCCGTAGTAAATGGAGCAAGTGTTTCAGAAGTTATTAATTCTATTACTACATTTGTAGAAGGGAACGGAGAGGTAGAGGGAAAGATTTTAAAATACGTCAAACAAATAACAAACGATTCTTTTGCTATTGCAGACCGCTCATACACTTCAATAGTATCGGACGAACTTGGAAATGATTGGTTTTATTTTGCAGGTGGAGAGGTTGAAAATACTAGATGCTTCTGCGAAAAAAGAGTTGGACACTATTTTCATTACAAAGAAATAGAAAGCTGGGGCAGAGGTGAAAATTTAGAAGATTGTAATATAGGAAATGGAATGTGGGCTGGAGAAATACAAGGGACAAATGAGGCAACAATATACAGCTACTTAGGAGGATATAATTGTATGCACTCATTAATGCCTGTAAGTGAAGATATAGTAGACGAAGCAGATTATAATAGCGCAAAGAGTAAAGGATATTTATAAACCAATAAAAAACAAAACAATGGAGTACACGTACAATGAAGGTGGTGACATCAAGGTGATGGACGACAAGGGAAATATTAAATGGCTATCAAAGGTATTAGTAGAGAATGAAATCTTAATGAGAAGAATGAAATTCTCCATCGTTCCTAAGCCTATTGTGATGCACCAATTTGAAACACCGATTGAAAGTAATGTAGCAGAAGTTTCGGAGGCTAAAAGACCGAGCAAAAATAAAACAATAAAGTAAAATGGAAGTAAAAGAAGTAATTGAGTATTTGGGATTTAATCCAGAGAACATTAAGTCTATTGACGACTTGAAGTCAAATTTTGAAAAGGAATTTGTAAGAGGGAAAAACATAACAGAGGATAGTGATTTTGTTAAGCCTATACTTGGTAAGACCTATGGAACTATTGAGAACGAAGTTAAGAAGTCTGCTAAGTCTTTAGGCTTGGAAATTGATTTCGACAACGAGGATTTTAAAGGGCTAAAAAAAGTAGCTGATAAATTTGGTTTTGTTATTAAGAAAGTAGCAGAAGCAAAGGATGCAGAGATTAATGAACTTCGCTCTAATGTTGGGAAGGGTAACGATGAAAAAGTAAAGGAGTGGGAAACAAAATACGAGAAGATAAAAAAAGCAAAACAAGATGCTGAAAGTCTTTTGAGTGGCGTTAAGCAAGAATATGATGCTTTTAAAGAATCTACAACAAAAGAAATAAAGAACGTAAAATTAAACGTACTTACTAAAGATGCATTGAGCAAAGTTAAATTTAAAAATGATATATCAGACTTTGAGCGAAAAGGCTACATGAGCGTTATCAATGAGAAATATATTTTCGACATTGATGAAAATGAAAAGGTTGTACCAATGGATAGAAGTGGAAATAAAATCCCATCTTCAAAGGTAACCGGTACATTCAAGACTATTGACGAGATTCTTGAAGAAGAAGCTGTAGCAGGTAAGTTGTATGCCATGAATCAAGACGCTGGTAAACCAAAAGGCAATCCAATAACATTTGGATCCGCGCCTGTACAACAAAAGCAAGGAGTACAGCAAAGAGTGGTAGCGCCTAGATTGAGGTAGTTTTTTTTATTAAAGAAGCCACCTGTGAATAATAAACATTTTATTATTACAGGTGGTTTTTTATTTATTTTTGTTCTACGCAATTACTATGATGTAGCGTCCCTCGCTTAAAAGGTTTGTAGGCTTCCAGCCTTGAAATGGTTAACTAATAATAATCTAAAACCTAAATAATATGTCACAGGTATCATCATTAAACGTGCAATGCGAAACAGTCCAATATGAATTGGATTCGCAGTTTGCAATTTGTAAACCAGTATTAGACCCAATGCCAGCACTTGAAGCTATCTTAGCTACACAAGCAGCTATGGGAATCACTCAATCCGTTGTAGGAGACAATGGTAAGGTAAAGACTGTAAAAGTAACTTACGACCAAAGAGCTTTGGAAAGTGCAGCAACAGAAACAACTGGAGCAAGAACTTGTACTTCAACAAACCAAACTTACAACTCGTATACAACTTACGACATTGACCCATCAACAAAAATCCAATATGGCGAACTTTTCACGGTAGCTGAATTAGCGACTGTTTGTCAAGACTTCAACGCTTTTTATGCTAAAAAAATAGCAAAAGTAATTGACGTCATTGAAAGAAGAGTGGCAACAAAAGTAGCAGGAGCTTTAGTCGCTCTTTATGGTAAATGGGGAAGTGCAGTAACTTTAGACAATGGAAGTGACGAGTTGGTTATTCCAACCTTTATTTCAGCCGCAGCTAAGACTATCGATTACACAGGCATGACTAGCTTAGACCTTGCTTTGATGCAAACTGGTTATTGCCAAGCTCCTATTATCGTTGGGGGTTCTGTTCTTTGGGCTTACGGAAAGCACATTCAAGCTGGATGTTGTTCAGATTCAGGCGTTAACGTAATGGAAATGGCTAACCAATTTGGAAAAGCTATTCTTTACGATAAGCGTATTGTGACTGCAATGGGCAGCGATTCAAAAGCTATGGTGTTTCAGCCCGGCTCAGTAGCTTTGATCACTTACAACGAATACGACGAAACAGGTTCTATCCGTGGAACAAACTACGCTAAATTCAAAGTGTTTAGCCCTCGCACTGGACTACCTATCGACATCGTTGTAAAAGACGATTGCGGAAGTATTTCAATCACAGGTTATGCGACTGTTGAATTAGTTGGCTTACCTGCGGATATGTTCGCAGTAGGTGACGAATACGCTGGAGTGAAATTTGTAAACAAGATTTTGGTTACAAACCCAGCCTAGTTAATTGAGGGAGGGTAAAACCTCCCTCTTTTTTTTTCAAACAATTAAACTAAACCAATGGCAACTTGTTTCGATAATATAATTGCTATAAAAAGTACTTGCAACGGAGTAAGTGGCTCTAGTGGTTTATACATTGAGGACATAGGAATAACAGCCCAAGAGTGTGGTAGCTATACAAATTCAGAGTATCAAAATGGAGGCGAGTTTATCCAAGATAAAATAAGATTCGCTACAGACATTGTAAAGCGTACTATTAATAATCATTTTCACGCTTCGGTAAATTCAAAAACATTAATTGAAAATGGACTACTTGGGCATTTTCAAGACTCCTTACAACTTCAATCTCCTATTGCTAATAATCTAGGTGGAATTTCATTAACTTTAAATAATCAAAAAAGTTATTTCAATATATTCGTTAATTCTATTAGCTTACAAGTAAATGTAACGCAAACGGTTAACGTGCTTGTTTATGATTTAATTTCAGGAACATTGCTTGACACAATAGCTGTTTCCGCAGTAGCTAATACTGTAGTTACAAAATATGTAAATAAGACTTATTCTAGTCCAAAAAGAAAGCTTGATTTAATTTTTGTGTATGATACGACAGGTATTAGTTCAAACAACACTTTACTTTCAGATTCAGGATGTAATACTTGCAATGGCTATAGCTATAGTAATTATTTTATAAGCTCTCAAGCTATCTATTTGCCTACTGCGAGTTCTAAAATAAGAAGCTCTTTAGCTTCTACTACTCATACATTTGGACTTAGCGTTAATTACTCAGTTCAATGCGCTTTAGATAATTGGCTTTGCGAAATAGCCAACTTGATGGCTTTACCTATCCTTTATAAGACAGGCGAGGAGATAATGAATTACGCTTACTTATATTCTAATAGGCAAACAAGCGATGTAAACATTGACGCTGAAAGGAATAAGGAAAGAATGTTAGCGTATCAAACTGCTTATAATGATGCTTTAGAAAGTACTATTAAGAAGATAAATTTGCCTAAAGATAATTGCTTTAAATGCAACCAAGTTGCTCAAACAATGATAGTACTACCATGACGACTGAAGAATTTAACAAGTCTTTAGAAAAAAAACTACTTCTTATTTTAAAGGAGAATAAGCCTTTATTGTTAGGAGTAAGAAGCGTTATGGCTTTACAGTCAAAGAGGATTTGGTTAGATGCAAAAAATAAGAGTGGTTCTCCTATTGGAACTTATAAGGGTGGTTCTATCTATGTTAGTCCTAAGCCTCCAAAGAAATCAAAAAGAAGTTTTGGCTCATTTCCACTAAAGGGAAAGGGTGGAAAAACTACTTTTAAAAATGGGAATAAACATAAGACTGGTTATTTTGAAAGTTACCTTGCATTTAAAAAAGTAATAGGCAGAAATAAAAGAACTTCATCAGTTGATTTACTACTTACTGGAACTTTATCGCAAGATTGGTCTAATTCGGAAGTAGTAGGAAAAGCAACAGCTAACAAAATAAACCAACATAATTACAACGTGTCATTATCACAAGATAGCATTGATAAGGTTGATAGATACGGAGTTAATGAGGTGTTCGGATTAAGCACTATTGAAAAAGGTAAACTATTGGCAGTTGTTAGAAACGAATTGGCAAAGGCTTTAAAATGATAAAAACAACAATAGACTACTTAAACGAAAAAATAACAGATACTGGATTTTTTAATTCAGTTAATTGCATCGCTGAAAAGATAGAGCGTGAAGGAAAAGAGTTTCCGGCTTTATGTTTGGGTGGCGAATATAAGCAAATAGATTTAGACGTTAATGGCTCTTTAAGCTATTGGAGAAAGAATGGTAATGTAACTATATCAGAACAAGACAATAGCACATTAGGATGCGCGGTAGAATATAAAACGACCGTACCATTAAAGTTGATAGGATTCATTAAAAAAGATTCGCCTTATAATGACTGTTATTTTTCAGATAATATTTGCTTTGAATTAATGAATACTTTGACTGTAAATAATGCAGCTTTAAAACATTTATTAAAAGCTAAAATCGCAAGAATTACAGCTGCTTCATATAATACAGATAGAAAGACTGTAAGTAATGAAGAATATTCTGATAATTTATTTATGGCTAGGTATTCACATGCTTATTTTTCTATTGATTTTAATTTAGAAATAATTAGTAATCAAAATTGTTTTAACAACATTTGTAATGGCTAGAAGATGCGTAAATAATAGAGGCAGACAAATGCCATGTGGTAAGAATTTTATGGCACTAGAAGCTATGGGATTGGGTAATTACAGGGGAGCCTCATACAGCGCAGAGGCACAGGCGTACTTTAATGCACTGCCTACGCAGCCTAGCGCGTCAGAAAAAAACATTGATGCTACATTGATAGATGCTTTAGTTGAAGAAAATATTTTTACAGAGGTTGATAGATTAGTGTTGTGCGCTAATGGAGAAAGGGTTAACGCTGTTGTTTCTGTTCCTAATCCAACTTCCGACGTTGCAATAGAAACAGGAGCTTTAAAATGGAATGAATGGGGGTTTGTTGGTGACACAAATGCTTATCTGAGAAGCCAATACGCTCCATCTGTTGATGGGGTAAATTACACTAAAAATAGTGCTTGTTTCTTTTATTGGAGCTTAACAGACTTAAATCAGGACAGCGTTGATATGGGTTGCTTTTCATCAACACCAACACCTGACAGAAATGCGCTTTGCTTTTCTAACTCAAGTGGTGTATTATATTCTTGTATAAATGACATTACAGGAGGAGGTACAACTATTGCAAACACCTCTACTCTTGGATTATTCTCAATAGTTAGGGATGCTTCTAATTCAATTAAAGTGTACAAAAATGGGGTGTTAATTAAAACTGGAGCTCAAGTTTCAAGTGAACTTCCTGATATTGAATTTTTTATTTGCGGATGTAATTTAAACGGAGCTTTGGAATATCCATCAACAAGGCAAATAGCATTGTATGGAACTTGTTCAGGTGACGTAGACCAGTCTGTTTTGTATTCAAAATTAAATGATTACATCACCTCTATTCAGGCATTATATCCATCACCTTCACCAGCAGCAGTAGCCCCTATGGATGACCCTATTTTGAAATTATCAATTCCTTCTTTGTTAGATGAAAGTGGCAATGGATGGAACAGTACACTAGGTGCTGATTTAATAGGAGGATTTACAGCGCCTACTATTGACGCTGATGACAATTTAGTGTTCAATGGAAATAACACAGTAAAATTAAGCACTTCATTCGGTTTAACTCCATTGAGAGTGCATACAGAGTTCATGGCAATTTACACAGAAACTCCTGAATTAACTCAAGGGTTACTAAATGTTGGTCTTCAATACATCTGTGGAATGAGAGTCGCTGCCTACACAAGAGATGATAATAAATGGGTTAATATAGGTGGAGTTTATTATGATGAAGGTGCAGCAACAGAGCCTGTTTGGGGAAGGTCAATACCTAAATTACAAGCAGGGTACAATATAATTGGTTTTTCTTTTTCTGCTACTAGAACTATCATGTATTGCAACGGACAAATAACCTACTTTACACCAAATTGCCCTTATGGCGCAGTTGGTACAAGTGGTTGGATTGGAGGATTCCCAAGTGGTCCCGATGCAGCATATACACTACCTGCTTATTACAAAATAGTTGCAAATAGCTTCATTCAGGTCTTTAATTATGCTGGTAATACAGGTCAAATGTTAAGTACTGGGAATTCGATACTTCAAGACATTGGATGTAGTGCAATAGTTTTTGAAGGAGATAGCATTACACAAGGATTTACCCTAGCCACAAACGCTGAAAATTGGACTTCAATTGTTGTTGAAGATTTACTTGCAAATACTTCACACAAATGGGCTGCTTGTAATATTGGAATAGGAGCAAGAACACTCGATAGTATGGCTAACACTTGCGGTACTATTGGAGCTTCAGTTCCTTTTAACAAAATAGCAACAGTTTCAGTAAATCCTATTTCAAAAAGTGATTATGCTTCTGCGAAAAATATTTATGTATTATTTGCTGGAATAAATGACATAGCCGCTTCTGCCACATTAGGAGCTATGCAAACAGACTTTACAACATTGATTAATTACAGAAATAGTCAAGGCTTTGATTGTTATGTTGTTTCAGTTACAAGCGATGTGGCATTGACAGCTCCTCAAGAAGCGGTAAGATTAGCATACAACGCATGGCTGGCGACACAAATAGGAACTCTTAATTTTACATTTATAGACATTTGTTCAAATGTTAATCTAGCTGGTCAACCCAGTGGAGCAAATGCTTACTTTAGCGATGGGGTTCATTTTACTGCATTAACTTGCAGCAGCATAGTAGCACCAATGGTTTATAGTTCTATAATTTCAAACTATTAATGAGCTGGGATATTTTAAAAATAATAATCGCATCTGCGTTCACAGTCTTTGGAACTATACTAGCTGGGCTTTTTATAGCAGGAGTAAATAAGTTTAACAACGTCTGCAACATGATGCTCACACACGACTTCAAAATAAAGGACTTGTCTGAACAAGTAGATAGCATTGACAATAAAATAGACCATATAAAGGAAGATGTTATTAAAGCGCAGCAAGATGGAATAAAAATGTTTGCAGAAGAATTACACCCATTGAACAAGAGAGTTGAAGAGGTTGAGTTAGAAGTAAGGAAAATAAAAATACATACAAATTTTAATGAAGATAGAAGTAGTAAGGTCAACAGATAATGGAATACAGACGTTAGGCTCAATGAACATTATTAACGAGAATGATGCAGTAGTACACACGTGCTATACATTAGAGTTGCCTTGGAAAGACAATAAGACTCGTGTAAGCTGCATTCCTAAAGGTGCTTACATTTGTACAAAGAGAAACGCTACCGCAAACATTCCTTACAGGCACATTCTTATAAACGGAGTGAGTGGAAGGGCTGGAGTGTGTATCCACAAAGGAAACTACCACACACAAATACAAGGTTGCATATTAGTTGGAAATAAACTATTCGACATAAATAAGGACGGGCAATTGGACGTTCAGAACAGTGGCGTTGAGTTTGATAAAATTATGGCGTTAATGCCTGACGAATTTAAACTAACTATAAAATGAAAAAGATACGCTGGTTTATTTGCGAAATTGTCAAGACGTTTTCAAACGAGAAAAGTTTTTTGTCTTCTAAAAGAATAGAGAGGGCGGTGCTTTTTTGGGGTGCTATGTTCATTGTGTTGAACTATTACAGGATGACTTATGATAAGTTAACACCAAGCGACATTGTGTTGCTTACAACGCCTTTATTTGCATACGCAGGATTTAATACTATTATGAATGCTAAAGA
>CAZUVD010000020.1:0-34657 GCA_964623075.1 uncultured Coxiellaceae bacterium
ACCAACCGTTAGCCTACAGGCGTATATACGCTCGGGAGCGGTACAGCAAGTAATCTCGGAGAGTATCGGCGGAGATAACGCCGGTAACTTTACTACGTCGCTTCTTAGCGTCGTTAATACGAATCCGGTATTACAGGACTGTCCGCCGGAGTCTATCATTAAAGCGGCAATAACGGCGGCAAGTATGAAGCTACCGATAGACCCGAATCTCGGCTTCGCTTATATTATTCCTTATAATAACAAGGTTAAGACGAAAGAGACTCGCCAACGAGCCGACGGAAGCGATTACGAAGTAACCGTCGAGACTTGGCAGAACGTCGCTCAATTCCAACTAGGCTATAAGGGATTTATCCAACTAGCCCAACGCTCCGGACAATTTAAGCGAATTAACTCCTCCGACGTTCGAGAGGGAGAGTATATCGGTACAGACCGTCGCTCCGGAGAGGTAGAGTTTGACTTTATCCAAGACGATAAGGAACGTAACGCTAAGAAGATTATCGGCTATCTCGGATACTTCCGTCTTAATAACGGATTCGAGAAAGAGCTTTATATGACCGTCGAGGAACTTACCGGCCACGCTAGGAAGTACTCGAAGAACTACGCTAAATACGGTACTGGACTCTGGAAAGACCAGTTCGACGTAATGGCGAAGAAGACCGTACTAAAACTCCTTATCTCTAAATACGGAGCGTTGTCGACCTCACTACAGCAAGCTATACGAGCCGACCAAGCCTCTATAGACGGCGACGGCTATAACTACGTCGATAACGATAAAGAATCTATCGTCGATACGGACGAGAACTCCGGCGATAAAGGTAAGTCCGATAAAGAGAACGTAATCGAGGGAGACGTAGTACCTCCGAACGTCGGAGAAGACGTTACGCCTCCGGACGCTCCGGATACTACGGACCAAGTCGACCAGACTCCGAAAGAGCCTACCGAAGCGGAAGCTCCGCAAGAAGACGCTCCTAGCGAGCCGGTCGAGACCGATAAAGAAAAACTAGCTCGTAAGATTGCCGAGTCTAAGGCTCGTCGAGAAGCCGAGAAGAAAGACGGTAAAAAGTAATGGCGGATAAAGCTAAAACCCTAGAAGTTCTAGATATGATTATCGAGGATTGCGAGACGGACGTTAAAGAGTTCGACCGAAAGCCGTTTACCGGTAAAACCGTCGGAGAGCTACACGGTATCCTAGAAGCTAAGATACAAGCTCTCGCTAAAATAATTAAAGAAGTCGTAGAGGAGATTAAATAAATGTTACTATTCTTTTTACTAAACGCTATATTCTTCGGAGTACTAGCTCTCGTATATACTCTAAAGTTCTTCTTCAGAAGCGTAAAACTCGTCGAGATTCCTATATGGCTAGGCTCGTTCCTCTGGTTTAGTTACGCTATTACGAGGCTATTCTTATGAGTATCGACACTAAAGACGGTACTATCGTATTTAATAACCCTATCGCTCTCGACGACTTCGGCGAAGCTCTAGACCTCTACGACCGGCTAATAAAGCTCGTATCCGGCGACGATAATAAGACGGTAACTTTTAAAGAGTTTACCGACTGGCTCGTTACTACCGAGTACGTTAAGCTCGAGGCTAAAAAATGAGTAGTATTCGTAACGAATCCCTAGCCGTATCAAAAGGCGACCTAGATATACTCGACGAGTTTATGTCGTCTCTAGGATTCGAACTCTATCCAGGCCACGATAATAAAAGCGAACCGTCTAATATGCCTTGGTCTACTCGTTGGTATCGTCCGGAGACGGTAGTACTAACCGACGGAAGAATGAGTCATCTTTATTTTACGGTCGATATAGCTCAATTCCTCTATACTAACGTAACTATAAAGAGCGAATAATGGATAAATGGTACGTCTACGTATCGGATTACGGTACTCGGGTATACGCTAATATATTCGAAGCTCCCTCTAAGGAAGAAGTAAAAGCTCTACTACTCGAAGAAGTCGGAGACTGGCTCCCTAAAGTTAAGCTCCGCTCTAGCGGTAAAGGAGATAACCAATATATAACGGCTATTCATAAGATTAGCGGACAGTGGGTAGATATATTCCTTACTCCTCGAAAATGCCTTAATTGTCTAAACGATTTTACGAAGATAGATAAGCTAAAATATCAGACCGGCGGAACGGCGGACTTTTGTAGTTCCGACTGCGAAGTCGTCTATCGGACTAAACTCGACCCTTACGCTACGAGTACGTGGGATAACGGAAGCGTCTATAAAATAACTCATAAGCCTAGCGGTAAGTTCTACGTCGGAGTTACTACTCGGTGGGTTATGCAAAGGTGGTGGGAGCATATTAAAGCCGAGTCCGGCTCTAAGTTCCATATCTTTATTAAAGAGCGACCTATTAGCGAGTTTACATTCGAGATACTAGAGTCCTTTAAACCGTCTATATCCGACCCTTTCGAAAGAGAGAAGTTCTGGATAGATTCTCTTAAAGCTCTCGAGACCGGCTTTAATTCCGTTAACGGACATAAAAGTACTTTACTTAAATAAGCGTTTACGTTACTATAGATAAGTAAACATAAACTAATTAGGAGACCAGCCCTATGGAACCACAAATAGATTACTGGAGTTACTCGTCAATGGCGGCACTACTCAGTAATCCTCTAAACTTTAAGAAGAAGTATATCCTAAAGGTATACGACGATTCGATGAGCCCTAGCGGAGTCGTCGGTACGGCTTGCCATAAGGTAGCCGAGGCGTACTTCGGTAACGGTAAAGAGCAAGACGAGGCTATCCAAGCCGGATACGACTATATAGCGTCGGTTAGCGATATGGAGATAGACTACGGTAAAACAGGCTCTCGAGAGAATATCCTAAAGAGCTTCGAGCAAGGAGCTAGATTTTTCTTCGAGGAGCTTCCGGTATTCCACGAGATACTAGGAGTCGAATCTAATATTACTACCGAGATACAGACTATCGACGGTACGACGCTTCCTCTACCGGCTAAAGGTAAGATAGACCTTATCTCTCGTAATAAACTCGGAGAGATAGAAGTTATCGACTGGAAGTTTACGAAAGGGTATACCGACCCCGACGTAACGGACTTCGGTAAGTTCCTACAAGCGATGTTTAGCTACCATATCGTTAAAGCGAAGTACGACGAAGCTCCGGCTCGAGTAATCTTCCGAGAGGTTAAGCTATCGAAGAATAAGAATAACGAACCGCAGATACAAGACTACGTTATTGACTTTAAAGAGGGAACGATTTACGGCGACTTCGCTACGTTCTATAAGCTCTTTATCGAGGTTACGAAGTACGTTAGCTCTACGAGTTCTATCTACCTACCGAATCCTAACGATTACTTTAACGGACAAGCTAGCTTCGACGCTTTTAGACTCGGTATTATCGGTACGGAAGCTCCGGTATCCGTTAAGCATAAGACGGAGCAAAAGACTTTCGTCGAGAAGAATTACCTCCCTAGCGTCGAAGATAATATCGTCGATAAGAACCTAAGCGACGAGGAGATAATCCGTAAAAAACTACAAGAGTTCGCTATGCCGGTCGAGATGTCGGATACGTTCGTCGGAGCGTCGGTTACGAAGTATACGCTTAAACCGAGCCGAGGTATCTCGATGAGTAAAATCGCTCGAGTCGGTAACGATATAGCTCTAGCTCTCGGAGCGGAGAGCGTACGTATCGAAGCTCCGATTAGAGGTACGAAGCTCGTAGGAGTCGAAGTACCGTCTAAGAACCGGAAGCGAATCGACCTAGCCGAGAGCCACTACCAGAAAGGAACGACTAATATTCCTATCGGAGTAGACGTATTCGGTAAGACCCACTATAAAGACCTCGCCGATATGCCTCACTTACTAATAGCCGGAGCGACCGGTAGCGGTAAGTCCGTAATGCTAAACGTAATCCTAACGGCTCTTACGAAGCAGATGTCGGCGGACGCTTTAAAGTTAATCCTAGTCGACCCGAAAGAAGTCGAGCTAGCCGGTTACTCTAAATTAAAGCACCTAGACCGACCTATCGTTACTACGAACGACGGAGCTATCGAAGTTATCGACTACGCCGTCGGACTAATGAACGACCGCTATAAGACCTTAGCTAAAGCCGGAGTAAAGAATATCGAGGAATATAACGCCAAGTCCGGAGATAAACTCCCTCGCTACGTTATCGTAATCGACGAGTTCGCCGACCTAATGATGTCGGCTAAGAAGACTAGCTCTAGCGTCGTAGACCTTAATATTAAAGCGTTTACCGGAGAGATAAATAACTTAGCGGCATTTAAACTATTAGCCGGTAAGAAGATTACCCAGAAAGATATTAGCGGACTAATTAGCGAGCTTAAAGCGGACGCTCCGCCGGACGTAGAGACTTCTATTATCCGTATCGCCCAGAAAGCCCGAGCGGTCGGTATCCACCTTATACTAGCGACACAGCGACCGAGTGCGGACGTAGTTACCGGTCTAATTAAGGCGAATATCCCGACTAAGATAGCGTTCGCTACGACTAACGAGGTTAACTCTCGAATAATCCTAGACGAGTCCGGAGCGGAGGAGCTTATCGGTAAAGGCGATATGCTATTCCAAGACCCGAACTCTCGAGACCTTAAACGTCTACAGGGTTTATATATTTAGGTTACTATAAAATAAAGTAAGGAGAATTACTAAAATGGCAGGAACAAAAATCGGAGGCATAAAAGCCGCACAAAAGAATCTAGCGAACGACCCGAACTTCTACCGACGTATCGGTCGAATCGGCGGTCGTAACGGACATACCGGCGGATTCGCCGCAAACCCCGAACTCGCTCGTATCGCCGGAGCTAAAGGCGGTAAGATTAGCCGACGTACTAAACGAGTAGCGGTAGGAGTTTAACTAATATGGGAGGTACTAAAAATGGCGGCAAGAAAATCGCAGAAAAACTTACTCGAGACGACCCTGATTACTATCGTAAGATTCGGTCTAAGCGTACGAGCTATCCTAAGCACGACGGCCAGTTCGATAAAGAGAAAGCTAAAGAAGCCGGAGCGAAAGGCGGAGCGTCGAGTAAAAGACCTAAGGCGAAAAAGCTCTCTCGAGAAGTTTAAGCTAAAGTTCGAATCTATCCCTAGCGAGTTAGAATTAAAGAAAAAGTTAAGGAGGGTAAAACGTGAAAAAAGGACTAAAAATACTAAGTAAGGTACTCGTAGCGATTCTATCGTTCTTCGGAATAATCTTTATCGCTTTAATAATCTACTGGTGGCCGGTTATCGACCGAGTTATCAACTGGTGCGAATACTACCCTAATTCAGTCTCGGACTGTAGAAAGAACTAACTATATGAAAAAGCTATTACTAGGAATCGGTATCGGGATAGGAGTCGTAACGGCTCTTACCCTCTCGCCGGTTATCGACTTTAAAGCCGTAGAATCAACGAGTGCCGCTTCCGAAAGCCAACCGCTACCGGAGCGAATCCCTTTTACTAATAAAGACGTAACCCCAGGCGACCCCGAGAGCTATATCGGTACGTACGGACAATGTCCGTTTTACGAGAACGCTATGGAGAAAGGCTGTTACCCTCCGTCCGATATTACCTGTAACGCCGATTGGTCTAAGTGCGAATTAAAAAAAGAAAGCGAGCCGACTAATGTACCAGTTAACGATACTCGGAGTACCGAGGGTAAAAAAGAACAACCAACAAGTAGTACTTGCTCGAACTAAGACCGGTAAACGCTACCCGAAGAAAATAGATACTCCCTCGTATAAGGCTTGGCATAAGTCGGCGATTCCGCAGATTAACCTACAGAAGCCGAGCTTCGAGATAGACTACCCGATAAACCTCGCTTGTCGCTTCTATATGGATACCGACGGTAAAGTCGACCTATCGGCTCTCTACGAGGGAATACAGGACGTACTCGTCGAGTTAGACGTTATTACGGACGATAACTATACTATCGTCGCTAGCCACGACGGAAGCGGTGTCTACGTCGACCGAGAGAACCCTCGTATGGAGATTACGATTACCGAGAGTAGCCGGACGTTCGAGCCGACTCCTAGAATTAAGAAAGCTAAAAAGAAAGCCGAGGAGGTCTTCTAATGATTAAAACTATCCTAGCGTTCGATATAGACGGTACGCTTATTACGAACCTCGACCCAGATAGAGAACACGGAGAAGTATCTTCGAAAGAAGTACCGCACGACGATATAATCGCTATGCTAAAGACCTTTAGCCGTTTTAAGAATATAAAGATACTCGTCTGGTCGGGAGGTGGTAAAGCCTACGCCGAGACTATCGGACGACGGCTCGAGCTAGACCCTTACGTCTGGCGATACGCCTCTAAGCTCGAAGCTCCGGAGATTAAAGCTCTCGGCTATCCTATAGTCGCTATCGACGATATACAAGCCTGTACTCTAGGGGATATTAACCTAATAGTAAGGAATAAGTAAAAAAGTACTTTACAAATAAGCGTTAACGTGATAGTATAGAGGTAGGTTAGAAAGAAAATAAACAAATAACCTAAAATATAAATAAACATTCGATAGCTCCTCACCCTAGCCCAAGCTAATAGCAAAGCAGGTCGAGAACCGAAACTCTAAATAGAACTTAGCTAGGACGAGGAGTTATCGAAAAAATAAGACAAGGAGACCAGCCCGATGTCAAAAGAACAACTAAACGAAAAAGCCGAGGGAATCGTAAAGAACTTCCTCGCTACTAAGTTCGTATCGAACGTAATATTAACCGCTAAGACCGTCCGTACGCTCGTTTTAATCGTCGTACCGTTCGGAGTAGCTTATTACATCGTAACGACTCAGGAAGACCGCCTAGTACTCGGATTAGCCGTAGCTATCGCTATCTTCGGAGCTATTAACCTAGTTAAGACCGCATACCGAGCCGAGGCTAAAACCTCGAAGCGTCGATAGTGGTATAATTAGAGAGCTTATTAAGCAACCCTATGAAGTATATTATTTATTTACTCGTCGGACTTATAGCCGTAACGCTATTAGCTCCTAACGTAAAGTTCGAGAATATTAAAGCGAAAGAGACTAGCTCTATAACGTCGACCTCCGAAGTAAAGGCGGAAGCGATAAAAGAGCCGGTTAAAGACGCTAAAAAGACCGAGACCCCTAAAGAGATACCGTTCGCCGAACTATCTCTCGAGGAGAAAATAAAAGCTAATCCGAATAACTGCGACCTTAAAGTCCAAGTAATGTACGAAGACGGAAGCTGTCATAATACGACCGTCGCTTCGGCTAGTAAGCCTACGTCCGCTCTAACCGGTGGCGGAGACTGCGAAGCCTCTATCCGTCGTATCTTTCCGGCTAGCGAGCACGACCGAGCGATTCGAGTAATGGTACAGGAGTCGAGCCGTAATCCGGCTATCCATAACTATAACCCGAGTACCGGAGACGATTCGTACGGTTGCTTTCAGATTAACCTAGCCGGTAATAATAAGTATTCTCGTCCGTCTCCGGCGGAGCTAGTAATAGCCGATAATAACGTAGCGTTCGCTTATAACCTCTGGAAGTCTACCGGTTGGTGTAGTACCGGCGGTTGGCTAAATACTGGATATAAAGTCGGTATCTGTTAAAATAGATTAAGTGAGGATTTAGCTATTAAGTTAGCTAGGCTCTGTTACTAGAGCAAGTTTTAAGGGAAGAAGAAAAGGACGGCAACTGCGAGAGCCGTCCTTTTCGTTTACTAGAGTTTTTTTGTTTTAGGCTATCGTAGATACCGGAATATCTACGCTCGAGGAGGCGTTAGGTAACTCCTCCTCCGGTGTAGATACGTCTCTATATTGTTTACGTACTTCGTCGAGGATTCTCGATAAGCCCTCGTAGGCTATCCGGTCGTACTCGGCGATTATCCAATCGGCGAGCTTCTGTTTATCCGGAGATAGACCGAAGCTCTCCACCTTAGCTAACCCTGTAGGAAGCTAGGAGCTATACCCTTAGAGTCGATATTCTTCGATTCGTGGATATACTTATCTATTAACTTAATAAGAGCCGTAATCGCTCCGAGAACGACGAACGAGAGGTTAATCTCGAGACCACTTACTACGACGTTAATATTCTGTAGTTCTCCGGCGGATAGTAACGCCGTTAGAGCCGTTACGACGAGAGCTAAGAAGCCGAACCATACGAAGCGTCCGGTACTCTTAGCGAGTTCGATTAGAGCTTTTTTATCCATAGTTTTATATTCTCCTTTTACTTAATCTTAAATCCGCTAAATAGACCGGTTAAAAAGTCTACTATAGCTTTTACTATACTCTCTAAAGCCGTAAGACGTTTTACTACGTCCGAGTCGGTAGGAGTCTCGGGGTCGACGTTAATCGGTGGCTCTGGTACTGGCTCTCGAGGTACGTCGGATAGTTCGATAAGAGAATCTATCGGAAGACCCCAGTCCTTATTATTCGTCGTAGACCAGACGGAGCGGAGGTACATACGATTCGCTTTCGTTGTCTTCTTCTGGTCGAAGTTAACCTCCGTACCTTTAGGAATAGTATCGCCGACTTCTTTATTAGCGGTTAGGTCGAATACCTTTAGGTCTATCGCCGTAACTAACTTACGAGGATTATCTAGCTTCTCCCACTTAGGCTCTACCGTAGGCGGAGCGGTAATAACCGGCTTATAGTCTTCGGTATCTTTTACGTTAAAGCCGTTCGTAGCTCGAATCTTACCGTCGTTATAGCTAAAAGCCGTAAGATAATACTTACCGCCGAGAGCGTTCGTAGCTTCCGCTACTACGTCTATAACGTCGCCTTTATTATAGGTCTTAATAGCTTTCGCCTTAGACCAGTCGGTAAAGTTAAAATCCCAAAGAGAAGCGGCACGAATAAGACGTACTCGCTTCGGAGTAATCTTTTTATACGTAATCTTAGACGGTGTAGGAGTCGGAGCGGTCGAGCCTTGAGAGTTAAGCCACTTCGTAACTTCGTCCCATTGAGCCTTAGCATATCCTTTGTGCTTCAAGTCGGCAGGGCAGAGAGTAAACTTATCGCTAACGTCTTGGTGGTACGTTAACGTCGTCGTAGGATAGGCTTTACGAATCTTCTTTAGAAGCTCTCGAAGCTGTAGGAGGGTCTCTAGGCTATAGTAGCCTCGCCAGTCTCCCCGAACCTCGATAGTAATAGACTCGCTATTAGAGTACCAGTTACCGTTAGTATACGGCGTATCTTCCGTATCGACGTACTGCTCCGAGTGGTCTGTACCAACCCAGAACGTCGAGCTAGCGTTACGATTCGGGTCTGCCCAAAGATAACGAAGCGTATTCTCCCAACCGGCGGAGTGGTGTACCGTAACGTGCTTAATCGGCTTAATACGACCTTTCGAATAGTTCGAGGCGTTAGCCGGATAAAACGCTATTCCTGATATTCTCATAAGACTTGGTCTCCTTTATACGCTTAGTATAGCACTATTTACTTTTCTCGTCTTTTAGCTCCTCCTCGAGACGATGTTGAGTATTATCGGTAATATCCTTTTCGCTACTAGCAAGTTGGTAGAGCCGAGATACGAGGTAGGCTAAGAATAATCCTTGTAGGTGTACGCCGAGCGAGTAAACGAAGCTAACCGGTCTAACCGTAGCCGGTCGTTCGGTCTCGGTTAATAGAGTAAGGATATTTATACCTATCGGGATTAGACCCATTACTATAATCGTTAGAGAGATTATAAATAGAACTAATCGGAATCGGACGAGTATCTTCTTCGTCGCTTCGTCGTATTGTTCGGCTAAAACAAACGGAGCTTTAAGGAGGCGTATCTGTTTTATAAGTACGCCGGTTATAAAATACATCGAGACGGCACTAATAAAGAGAAGTATTAGTACGTATAGTTCTATAGTAATCATCGGTTAAATCTTTTTACCTTTCTTCGGGTTTACCGGAAGACTTCCACCTGCCGCTAAGTATATTTTAATGGTAAAGCCGTTCTGAACCAATAGCTCGTTTAGTTGGCTCGAGGCGACTTTAGCTTTCTCGATAACTTCTTTTTGAGCTTCTCGATTAGCTATAATTTGAACGATAGGCTCGTCCGGAATAGCGGTAGGAGTACTTTCGGTAATATTAACCGAGTCGGCGTGTATATCGACGTTCTTTACGTTGTCTTTCTTACGACGGAAGAATCCCATTTAGTTACTGCCTCCCCCTCTTTTACTCGTCTCTATTTTAGCGGCAAGTAGAGTATTAGACTGTGAATTAGATTGCAATACCTCGAGAACTTCTTTAGTCGTCGTATTACTTTCGACTCGTCGAGCTTCGATAATCGCTTCTTTCTCTCTCTGGAGAGTGTCCTTATCGTTCTGGAGCTTCTCGTTCTTATTATACAACTTAATGCAAACCCAGCCGAGGACGATACAAGCTACGCCTAATACTCCTTGAGTGAATAGATAGCTTCCGACCCCTTGCGATACGTCCATAGATAAAATCCTTTTTAAAGTTATTAAAGGTTATATCTATATGGTATCACTTTTTAAGATTAAATCGGTCTATAAATAGTTAGTTACAGCTTCGATAATCATCGTAGGGTCGGCGTTACAACGAACGTCTAGCGTACCGTTGCTATCTGTTCTAGCGAGGAAGTGATACGTAGTAGACGAAGTAAGCTCTACGTTTAAGTTTGCCGACGTAGTTAGAGCGAGTCTTTTTATGTTGCTCGTAGCGTCGTAGTAGTAGAAAGGAACTACTAATTCTAGCTCTACCGGAGCAGACGCTGACGACGATAACGCCCCCCATACCTTAGTAGCGGCTGCGGCAGAAGTGCTTTGAGCGTAAACCGCCGTCTTATAGCGGATATTCCAAGACCCTTTCGGAACGACTAGCTGGTGAGATGAGTGTACTTTATACCAAGTAGTAGCGGTTGCGGCAATCGACCTATCCGTATTCGTAGTAAACGTCAAAGCCCATAGAGTCCTATCGGTCGGGAATCCGAGAGGAGCTTTACCGATACTATAGGACGGAGAGCTTATAGTTTCGTTATTTAAGGTAGTACCGGTCGGGAAGAAGACGGTTAGAAGCGTCGAGGCTATATCCGTAATAAGTCCGTACTTAGTACCTCCGGTGGATTGAGAGATTTTAATTCTCATACCCTTGGTATATTTAGTAGTAGCGTCGGTAGGTACGGTTATAGTTCCGGTACGAGTAGCCGAATCCCAAGAAGCATACGTCCAAGTTTCGCCGGAAGCAGTCCAGCCAAAGTCTGGTATACCGAAAGCGTTAGCTATAGTAATCTTTTTAGCGATATTCGCCGAACTATCTAATACGACGAGATAGTCGTTAGAAGCGAGGCTCGTTAGTTCGGTTAAAGCTGAGATTCTACCCATTTTATATTTTCTCCTTGTTCTTATCGTTATTATACATTAACTTGGCGAGTTCGGGTTATTAGTCGTTTCGAGAGTATCGAGATTCCTCTTAATATCTTCGACTCGTTTATTAACTCGAGGTACGTTATACGTTAGAGCAAGCGGCATAGTATCGGGTTTATAGTCCTTACTAACCGATTGAACGACGATAGCGTCTACTAACGCTCCGAATCCGATAAAGCCGAGCATTTCGCCGACGGCTACGTCTTCGAGGTAGAACGTACCGTCTTCGGTAATCGTTACGTCTCCGGCGTAGAGAGGGTCTTTATACTGATTTATTTCGGAATCAGCTAAGATATGAGCCGTTGCTTCGACCGTAACTCGATTATCGGATAGCTTCTTTAAGCCTCGTCGAGTCGTCGTACCGACGTTCGTAAAGTCTTGGTCTCTGGTATAAAGAGCAGGGTCTCCGCCACCGGTAAAGAGTACGTCGTTAACGACTTGCTCTATAGTCTTAATAATCTTACCGTCGACTACCGTCTGACCTTTTCGAAGCCATCTATCCGGAGTACTGCTTCTTTCTTTTAGGTAGATAGTATCCGTACCGAAGTCGTAATAGTAGTACCAACCGGCAGGGCATAGCTCGAGGACTTTCTCGATAGCTTCTTTTATAGTCTGACCCCTAAAGGTATAGCTAACTGTCGTACCGGTATCGACGATAGAATCTTCGCTATAGTTGATTCTCATACCACGACCGTAGGCGAAGTCTACGATAGAGCGGAGAATTACGCTAGGGTCTTTCGATAAGAAAGGTACGGTCGTATCTTGACCGGCTTCGTAAAGAACGTACGCTATATCGTAAGTCGAGTAAGTAGTCCAAGCTCCGAACTTACCGAGTTTATAGCGTAACGAGCCATTAGTATTACCGGAAGCTAGTAGGAAGTTTAGAGGATAAGTCGAGTTACCGCCTGTTTTAGCGTAGTTAGTACTAAAGTCGAAGTAGTACGTACCTGCGACGAGAGTAATCGGCGTATCGAATATTACGTCGACGTACTCGGTCGGAGTATTTCGGTTTACTATAGCCGTACCACTTCCGTAGGTTATTCCGGTCGGAGCTACCGGAGTACCTCCTCGAATAGTTACGGTACATTCTACATCGGCATACCAACCGGCGTAAGCGTTTAATCTAACTTTAGAATACGTCTTATCGAGAGCCGTTACGAACGTCTGACCGAGAGCCGTATAGTCTGTTGGTCCACCACCCTCGATACCGATAGAATCTCCCATTAGCGTATTGTAAGTTAAGTACGGCGTATCGCTCGTCTCGAGAATAAGGTTAGCTAAGTCTTGCGAGTACGAACGAATCTCGGCGGATATACCGACTCCTGATAGCGGAAGCTCCCAACGAGGAACGTAGCCTCGGAATATCGGTCGACCGAGTGGGTATCCCTCCTCGACGAGAATCGTAGAGCCGTCTTCGTTAAGAATCGGCGTATCGTCTTCGTTTAATAGTGCTTCGAACTGTCCGTAGATAGAGTCGACCTCTACGTCGTAGTTAGTATCGAGATTCGTACCCTCTCCGAGAGCCGATACCGGAGTAACGTCGATAAGGAACGTAGAATCGTCCTCGTTCGTTAGAGGAGCGTCGTCTTCGTTAAGGAGAGCTTCGACCTTAGGCTCGATAGAAAGGTCGTTACGAGAGAAGCTAAGAGGCATAGAGCCGATAATATTATTTATATCTTGCTTATAATTCGGGTCGCTCGCTACGTCTCGCCAGTCTCCGAGGTAATCTCCGGACGGAGAGCGTACCTTATAGCGGTGCTTCTTCTGTGGTAATTGTCGATTCGGCGGATTAAGGTAAATACCTCCGAACGAACTCGCCTCGGCTTCTATAGTCGGAGACCAAGTAAAGGTAACTCTTACCCTATAGCTCCCGATAAAGAGCGTATGCGTAGCTCCTCCGGTCGGGTTATCTTCGGAGAGTACCTCCGCTTCTATACCGTCGATAGTCGCTTCGTCCGGAATATCGAAGCCGAAGCCCATACCCATTAAGTAGTAAGACTTAATCGTATAGGTCGGAGAATCGAACTCTCCGAAAGAAAAGGCTACGCCGAATCTATCGCTCGTTATGTCCGCTCCGGTTAGTCCGGAAGACCCCCAAGTATCGGAGCTTCCACCGAGAGCCGAGAAAGGGTAAGTATCCGTACCGGTCGCCTCGTTATTAGCGTAGTCCGGAATATCGTTAAATACGAGATGAGCCTTAGCGAGGTAGAAGAACTCGGAAGTTAAGAAGAAGCTCTGAGCTAAATAGCTACTCTGGTCGGTAATAGATTCTTGCTCTACCCACGCCGAATCGCCGACGGTATCGTCTTGAGCCGTCCTCGTCGGATAATGCCATTCGGTTGTAATCGTCATAGGGTTAGACCTCTCCGATTACTATATCTCCGGAGTTAATCGGGAGATTATTACCGGCGTTAAGCTGTATCGGTAGGTCGAAAGCTCCCCAATATAGTAAGTTACCGCCGGAGGAAGCGTCTCTAATACCCCAGTGAGTAACGGTACAGGCTGGCATTGTAGAGAACGTCTCGGAGGTATTACTCGTCTTAGAGCCTCCGCTAGCGTTAGCGAAAGATAATTGTTGTCGAGCGTAAGAACCGCCGGAGACTTCCGTACCGGTATCGTCGACCGTAGGATTCGTCGTATAGAGAGCGAGGTAGACGTTCGAGGGAGCGGTATAGCTAGCCTCGGCTAAAACGTGCTTAATAATCTTATCTCTTAGGTATGCCGATTTTACTGCTATCATTATAGCCACCTCCTGTTATAGTCGCTAAAAATATCTACGTCTAGGCTCGTAGCGTCGAAGCTAAACTCGAAAGTACCGCCCTCGGGAGACCATATCGGGAATAGTCCGTCTCCCTCGATTATCTCACTATTCTTATAAATAATCTCGTTAAACGAGTCGATAGTTAAAACGTCTCCGGCTTCGAACGTATTAGTAATATCCATATAGGTATTTTCGATAGCGTTACCGATAGATATAGTAATATCCTCGTCGTCCGGCGTAACTGAGTTAAAGGTAATTACCGTAAGAGGTTGAGCGAAGTAAGAGCCTCCGCCGATTACCGGTATATTCGTAGCGGAAGTAATACCGGTCTCGTCTACGAACGTCGTACGAGCCGAATCCGTAGCGAAAGGATTAGGAGCGACGAGAGATAGGTTAAAGCCCATACGAGATACGTCGGTATTCTTTCTCGCTATCTGTAGGCTTTCGACGTTAGCCTCCCAGATACGGAAGTCTCCGAGGTAGCCTAGTTTAAACTCTACACCTCGACGGTTAACGAAGCTCTTTAGCTGGTCTAACGCTCCGTCCGCTTCGGTTTCCGAGTCGGATTGTATATAGCCGGTAAGGTTAATCTTCCTATTACCGAACTTTTCGAAGACGGCTTTAGCTCCGTCTCTACGAGCTAATTCGATTACCGTAACGGATTTAGGAGGAGCGTTAAAAGCGTCCGTCTCTACTACTCTAAAGTAACCGGCTTGTAGGTCGAGTCCGTCTAATACTACTGCTCTAGCCATTTGTCGGTACTCCTTGAGTCGCTAGTTCGCTAACTCGGTTAAATCTATCCCAGAACGCTTGCGAAGCCTCCGGAGTCTCGTTAGTAATCGTACCGTAGTTATTGAATACCATACCTCCGCCGATACCTTGACCGTCCGCTAACGCTCCGAGAATACGCTTAGTCTCTCCGTTATTATATACGTCCGAACCTCTAGGAAGCGAGACTAATTCTCCGCCTCGTCCGTTTACGTCTCCGACCGTAGCGAGACCACCGCCGAAGTTTCGAACTCCTGTATAGAAAGCCGGTACGCCGAGAGTACCCATTTTAGGAATATCTACCCCAGGGATTTTATTTATTACGTCGATAGCTCCGTTAATAGCTCCGATTACACCATTGATAATATTAACCGCTCCGGATAGGACGTTACGAACTACGTTCTTAAAGGCACTACCGATAGCGTTACCGACGCTAGTACCGACGGAGCTAAAGATAGAGACGATACTATTCCAGACCCCTCTAAAGAAGCCTCCGACGGCGGAGAAGACGTTTTTAATAGCTTGCCACGCCGCACCGAAGACTCTACCGAAGAATCCGATTACCGGAGCGAATACGTTTACTATATTCTGCCATACGCTAGCGAACCAACCGGATACGACCGACCATACGGCTTTAATAGCGTTCCACGCCGCACTAAATATACGAGTATAGAATCCGATTACCGCCGAGAAGACGGCGACTATACCATTCCATATAAAGGTAAAGTACGCTACTACTCCCGACCATATCATCTTAATAATATTCCACGCTCCGGCAAACATAGCTTGAAAGAAGCTAATAACCGGCGTGAATACCCCTACGATAAACGCCCAGACTCCGGCGAAGAAAGCCTTTATAGGCTCCCAGAACGTAATAATAAGTCCGATAGCGAGAGAGAACGGCCAGAAGATAACGGCGAGTATAGTTAATCCCCATTTCTGGAAGAATCCGACTACGGCGGTAAAGACTCCCTTTATACCCTCCCAGAGACCGACGAAGAAGCCGGAGACCGCCTCCCACGCTTTCGTAATACCCTCGATAATCGGAGCGAATACTCCGGCTACCCACGATATAAAGCCGTCGAACGCTTTTTTAACCGTCTCCCAGAGTCCTATAAAGAAGCCTTTAATCGTATCCCAGTTCTTAATAATTAAATAAGCGAGACCGGCGATAACGAGGATAATAGCGGTAATAGCTAGGATTATCGGGTTTGCGGCTAAGAAAGCGAACGCCATAGCGACCCCTCGTATTACCGTAATAAGGTTTCCGAGTACCATTAGCAACGGACCAAGAGCGGCAACGATAGCGACGGTTATTAAGATAGCGTTCTTCTGGCTATCCGAGAGACCGTTAAAGAAGTCGAGTACCTTATTACCGGTCTCGAGTAGTTTGTTCATAAACGGAGCTAGCTTTTCGCCGATTTGAGCCGATAGCTCTTTCATACGCTCGCCGGACATACGAGTCTTATTCGCTAGACCGTCGGACGTACGAGCGAAGTCGCCTTGAGCGTTCTTCGTTTTATCCATTACGTAAGCGTATCGAAGCTGTACTAATTCGGCTTGACTCATCTCTTTCATTGACTTTTTAATACCGTTAGCTCGAGCGTACTCCTCGAGGTTGGTTTGAGTCATTACGATACCGAGACCTTTAAGAGCTTCCGTTTCGCCGGTATAGATTCCGGCTAGTGCCGTCTGAGCACGTTCGAAAGAGACGTTCTTAAAGGACGCCATATCCGCACCTAATTGAGTAAGCCCCATAGACATTTTTGCGGCTTCCGTCTGGGTCTGACCCATTCCGGTACCCATATCGCCGAATAACGCCGTAGCGTCGAGAGCGGACTGTCTAGCGAGACCCATACTCTTAATCGAGTCTTGAGCCCAAGCCTTTACCGTAGCAGAGCTAGAGCCGAACGATACGTCTACCTTGTTAATCGTCTCCTGTAGGTCGGAGAACGCCTTAACGGAGAGACCAGCTCCGGCGAGAATAGGAAGCGTTAAACCGACGGACATTTTACCGCCTACGTCTTTCATTCTTCCGCCTATCTTATCGAGCTTATCGCTCATTCCTTGGAAGCGACCGTTAACCTTTTCGACTTGAGCGTTAGCCTCATCAAATGCGGCTTTAGCGTTATTCCTAGCTTCGATTAAGATTTTTAGTTTAGCTTCATCACTCATATTATTATGATACCACTAACCGCTACTTCTTCGGAGGAGTAGTAGACGTATTTCGGTCGTACTCCGCTTCCGTTTCGGCTTTAATTTTTAATAGTTCGATAAACCAAGCCGGTTGAGAAGCGTATTCTTGGTACGTCCAGCTCATTGACGAACAGAGTACGGCTATCGAGAATCGGTTATCGGAGATTCGACCTCGACCTTTACCTAAGACTTTGTAGTACTCGTCTCTGAGCTGTTGGCTTTTTTTTCGTCGATACCGTCCTCGTTGATAACCTTATCGACGGCTTCGAGTACGAACTTATAATCTGCACTTCTCATCGCTAGGATAGCTTCGACGATATTATCGTCTTTACCGTCGACGGATACGACTACGGACTTAATAGAGGCGTTCTCTTGGTCGGCTATCATTGTATCGGATAGCTTAGGCTGTAGCCTTTTACCGTCTACGGAAGTACCGACTCCGGCGAACATCGCCGAGTCGATAGCTTGAGAGTCTTTACCGGTAATCCAGTCCTTTAGAACTACTTTAACTTTACCGATAGGTGTTACTATTTCGTGTGTTTCCATTACTCTGGTCTCCTAATTATTTAACTATCTTAGTAATCTGTGCCGTCTTGTTCGTTCGTAAGACGAGCGGTAATCATAGCGTCGTCGGTTACGGATACGAGAGCTTCGAAGTTAAGCGTCTGCTTTAGAGGGTCGTTAGCGTCCCAACCTCTTTCGAACTCGCTAAAGACTACTTCGTTAAGGTCGAAGCGAAGCTCTGGGTTATGAGAGCCACTCGTACCGATAACGGTAGTAGCGTCTAGCATATCTATACGGATAGCTCGGTGCGTATTAGCGAATACGTAGTCTCGGAGAGTTTCGTTCTCGAAGTAAAGCTCTACGCTACCGGTAACGCCGAATTGCTTGTTAATGATGTCTTCCGGCTCTTTAGAACCTAAGACGTAGAGAGCTTCGGCGTTCTTAGCGATTTCCATAGAGAAGCTAAGGACGTTAATAGCGGTTGCGGCGTCAAGCCCTGCGGCGTTCGTAGCAGTCTTAAACGATACCATACTCGGGATAAACTCTACCTCGTCGGTAAATGCCGGAGTATTCGTAACGTCGGCGGACTTTTTAGAGATAAGGCTAATCGTACGCTTTACGTAGTCGTCTACGGCTACTTCTAACGCCCAAGTATTAACCATAGCGAACGGAGAACGTACGTCTTGTATATCGTCGACGTAGCTAACCGATAGGCTAGAGTGGTTATTGTTATTCGCTAGCTCGTAGGTGTGGTCGAATACGTCCGTAGTAGTACGTTCGGCGGATACCGGAGAAGCTCCGAATACTGCCGTAAGCTCTGCTCCGACCGAGTCGATAAAGATTTTACCGCCGTAGTCGCCCTCTGCCCACTCTTTAACGATGTCAGCGTCGTTAAACTCCTCGATACGACCCATAGCGGAATCGTTCTTAATATATTCGACTTTATCGTCGAAAGAATAACTCTGTACTGGTACGTAAAACGTCGGTGCGACCGGAGTACCTTTAGTACTCTCGACTGCGATACCGATAGCTCCAGTACGACCGATGATTTTAGCCATTACTTCTTACCCTCCTTTAAATGCTTTTCTAACGCTTCTTCCGCTTCTTTACGGCTCTCGGCGACGACTTTAAAATTATGCCTAGTAAAATTATACACCTTACCGGTAGAAGTCTTAGTAACTTCCGGCGTTTCCTCGGTAGGCTTAGTAGTTGTAGATTTTTCTTCTTGTGGTTTAGTCATTGTGATAACTCCTGCTTAAATGATACTATAATTCGCCGGTTTAATATAGACCAGGCTTTTTCTGCGTACTCTCGATATTAAACCTAAGAATACCCTCGACGGAGAAGATATTAGACCCTCGCTTCTCGATACCGAGACCGTAATCTATCATTAGTCCGTCGTCGAGTATAGAGATAAAGAGATTCTCCGCTAGCTTCTGCTTATTCCGGAGAGCGAACGCTATCGTATTACCCTTTAGGTTACGACTCGTATCCCTCGCTTCGATAAGCTCGTAGAGCTGGCTCGTACCTCGGCTAAGGTCGAACGAAGTATTAAGGTCGGTCGTATAGTCGACTATTACCGCCATTACGATAGACGTAACGTGTCGGTCTTGCATTGTGCCGTCGGAGATAATCCTCGTACCGTCTCGAGCTACGGATACTACCGGTAGAGCCGACTTAGCCGGAGCGAGGGTATCGCCGTAGATATAATGCCCTCGTAATTCCGCCGGTCCATCGGATTCGAGCATATCTATTACGGCTTTTAGAATAGGGTCTCGGTATTCGGATAAACTCATAATTAACTACTTCCTTTCGTTAGAGCGTCGTTAACGTGCTTCTGGAACTCTCGTTGTATAAAGCGTTTACGTTCGTCGTCTATCTTCATCATAACTCGGCGAGGTATCTTTCGGCGAGGTTTATTCGACTGGTGGTACTTAAAGTACGGAGACGGATTAAAGATTTCGATATAGTCGTTACCGAGTTTTTGCTTAAAGCTCCGTCTCATCGCTCCGGTCTTCTCTAGTATCGGGTGGCTTTCGTTATCTTTACGAGGTACCCAACGTCCGAATAAAGCACCTCTCGAGCTAAAGTTCTGGTCGATAGAGCCTCGAATCTCTCCGCCGATACGGAATAGAGGGAACTTAAAGTTACTTATATCAGCCGGTATAGTCTGTAGTCTCCGGCTAAGTTGCTTTTCTCCCTCGAGAGTTACGCTTAATTGAATCATATTACCTAATCTCTCCGCATAAAGTGTTCGGTATCGCTAACGGAATCATTATAAGTAGAGAGGTCGGGGTTACGTCGGAAGATATTACCGTCGCTCTTAGCCGAGACGGATACTCGAGCCGTAGAGCCGGAAGCGTTACTCTCGTCGTCGAGATAGTCTTGTAATAGCGATTTAGCCGTAGCGAGTCGCTTATAGCCGTCCTTAGACGTATTCTCGGTATCGGCGTTAAGTCCTTGGTCTCGGATCAGGATTAAGCCGGCAGAGTAGATTCTAACGACCGTCTGTACGATAGGAGGTACGTCTGCGTCCGTCCACGCCCCGAAGTTAATAATGCCGTTAATCTTACGCTGTACGTAGCTAATAGCCTCTTTACGGTACTTACCGACCTTTATATCGTTAATACTCGAGTGGTAGTACGTACCTAATACCGTAGCTCCCTCCGCCGGAGCGTTCGTTAGAGATACCTTTCCGGTATTCGGGTCGATAGCCGATACGTTAACCGCTACGTCGTTTACGTAGACGATAACGTCGCCGGAGGTAGTATCGACGTTTAGAACGTCGTTATAGTCCGAGTCGACGATATAGGTACGCTTTACGTAATAATCAGTATTAGAGCCGTTACGGAGACCGGTAAGCTCCTCTAGTTTATTGAGGTGCTGATGTCCGGCTTCTTCTCGTATATCTTGTAAGGAAGAATAATCTTTATCCGTAACGACTGCCATACTAACTACTCCTAGTTCGTTTTAATTAAGAAGTAGCTTCGCTTTCGGCGTTTTGGTTAGCCTGAGCGTCGACTATCGCTTGTGCTACTTCGGGTTTACCATTTAAAGCCTCGGGGTCTTCGACTCCGGCTTCGACCGCTAGAGCGTTGAGCTCTTTACGGCTATTATCTCGGACGAGGTCGTCTACGGTCGGAGCGACGACTTCTTCTTCGCTAGACGATTCGCTTTCGTCCTCCGTAGAATCGTCGCTATCTTCTTCCGCTTCGTCGCTAGAAGAATCTTCGCTATCGCTATCCTCTGAGCTATCGTTAGCTTCTTCTTCGGAGCTATCGTTAGATGAGTCTGCTTCGCTATCGCTAGACGATTCGCTTTCGTCCGTCGATACTCGAGAGCCGTCCGCCTCTGATAGTGTGAATCGGTTATCATTTTCGAATACCTCTACTTCCTCTTTGGTCAGGTCGAGTACTTGTGGTACTTTAACTTCGAACTGGCGACCGGCTCGCCACATAGTCTTTTTAGCACCGCTAGCCGGAACGCTTTTTAATTCTACTTCGTATGATTTAGTTTTTGCCATAATTCTGGTCTTTCCTCTCTTAATAGTTAGGTTAAGTGGTAGAGAGAGCCGAAGCTCCCCCTAAGCCACTGATTAGGCTACGATTGCCGCTACAGCTTTCTGGTAGAGACCGTATCCGGCGTTTCCTCTCCAGTAAGTACCGTAGTAGTTCTTCTTTCGCATAAAGTTAGGCTCTGAACCCTCCTCTAGGCTTTCGAAAGGAATGAACTCACGCTCTTGAAGAACGAAAGGCTTGATAACGCCAGAGACGTTTAGCAAGTACCAGTTATTGGTATCTGCGAGCCAGTCGACTACGAGAATACGAGCCTTACCCTTGTTGGTGTTTGTAGCACCGCTAGCGTCTCGTTCTGCTTCGAGAATCAGCTCGGCTGTGTTCTCTAGCTCCGGAGATACTACAAGTAGCAAGTCCATATTACGGTTAATAGTAGGGCGACCGAAGTCGTCTTTCATACGACGAAGCATAGTACGAGCTGTATTAAAGCTAGTAGCTGATAGAGCCGTAGTAAACTTGTTACTCTGGGTAGCTCCGGTTTCGCCGATAGGGTGGTCTGTATCAAAGAAGTACTGACCGTCGTAACACAATTCGCTAACACCGTTAGGAATAAGGGTTTCGAAGATAAGCTCGTCTGGGAACATTTTAACGCTCTCACCGATTGACTTAGCTTGAATACCGTACTGACCGGTCTGGTCGTCTTTAATATCAGCGTGGCTAACTTCGATAGACGCTTCGTATTCTTCGTTAGTGATAGTGTAAGTGTGAGCCAAGAGCTTTTTAGGAACTCGCTCGCCTTTCATCTTTCGCATACGAGGAAGCGAACCAATCCAAGCGTAGTTTTCGCTACGTGCTGTACTAGGAACTTTAGTAGCTACTTCCTGCCAAGAGGTTACGGCGTTCGTATATCCCTCGAAGAAGTTAGTAAGCAGTCCTTTTGATAGTAATGAGTCCATATCTTTATATTACCTTTCTTATCTGCTTATTACGCTCGGTCTCGAATATCGACACGAACTTTACTTGATGATAGTACTTCTACGATACGTCCGACTACAATATCGTTAGTGGTAGTACCGGCTAGGTCTACAGTCTGGTTATCGACTGCGTATACGAGCGTATTAACGTCGGCTTGAGCGGCACTCCAACCGGCTACGAACGTAAAGACTCCAGTTCGGCGAACGAGGATTTCTGTATCTCCTGCCGCACCTGCTGAGTTGTCTACCGAGTTATCGGCGACTCCGACTACGACGGTACTAGCGTCGTCTCCGGCGTTAACCGCAAATCCTGCGGCGTTAATTGCTACTAGAGCACCTTCGTAAATAGCCTCTGCTCCCTGTAGGAAGTGATAGACTAAACCGTCTTGACGGTCGGTACTAGCTTTTCGAGCTGTGATGTCTGCCATAATAATTACTTATTACCTTTCTTAGTATATTTAGCACTTAATGATTTGAGAGCCTCACGAAAGACTGGGTCTTTCTCCGCTAGCTCGTCCATTTTAGCGGGGTCTGCTCCTACAGCTTTAAATCCTGCAAGTTCAGCTTCTGATAGTGATTCCGACGGCTTTCTATCTTCTGAATCTTCCGGTGCGTCGTCTTCCGGAGCGTCTGGGTTATCGGCACTTCCGCCGTTCTCCTCGGTAGAGAACTTGACGTTACCGGCTTCTAGAATATCTAGAACGACGGTAGCTAGGTCGAGCTTCTTACCGGAGTCGGTAGAAAGGTTTACACCTTGACCGAGTTTAGCGAGAGCGAGAATCTTAGTCTCTTGAGCCGGAATAACTTTACCGGCGGATAGTAGAGAAGCGTAACGCTCTTTAACGGCGTATTCGGCGTTCTTTAATTGAGCCTTAGCGAGAGCCTTATCTTTATCGGTCTCGTCTTCTTCTTCGTCGTTAGGAGCAGGAGTATCTTCGGGAGCGTCCTCGGGTGCGTCTTCCGGTGTATCTTCCGGTGCGTCTTCGTCGGCTTCGGGAGCTACAGCGTCGGCGATTTGAGTAGTAACTTCTTCGGCTACTTCCGTAGGAACGGTTACTTCTTCTCCGGCTTTAACTACTACTTCTTTATCTTCGTCGCCGTCTTTATAAGTTACGGTAACGTCGAACTCTTTATCGTTCTTGATTGTTGATTCTTCCACTTTAGATAACTCCTTTACTTTCGTTCTAGATAGCATTATAGCACCGTCGTTAGCGAGCGATAATCCTACCGGTTTAAATGATTTACTTAACTTAGATAATGCCGCTCCGACTTTCTCGAAAGCGTTCATACCGATAAGATACGGCGTATTAACTAGAGCAACGTGTAATAGAGTCGCTCCGTAGTGTTTACCGTTATCCTGTCGAACCAAGTCCCAGACGAAGCTAATAGATACGTCGAAGATAAGACCCTTATCGAGTTTACTCTGCGTATCTTCGTCGATAATATTAAGGTTAGCGTAGAGACCGTCTCCGGCTACTATCTCGAGAGATTCGACGATTCCGGTATTAACTCGAACGTCGTCGGTATGGTTTAGAGGAACAGTTACCGGAGAACCGAGAGAGTCGTCCGTAAAGTTCTTTAAGATAGTCTCCGCCCAAGCCTCATCTAGAGTCATAGTCGGGTCGTCAGAGAACCAAGGATAATCCGGATTAACCCACTGACCGAACTTAACGATTTGCTTTCGGTAGATAGAACCTTTAAAAGTCGCTACTTGAGTATCCTCGTTAGCGAACTGTAAGATATTTCCGTATTTAGTCTTTGGCATAGTAATTTTTACTCCTATTTAAATGATACCATAAAATCGTTAAAGTAAACCTCTAGTTAATCCCTCGATAAGCTCGGCTCGGTAACGCCACCAGGAGCGTCCGGAATACCGGTTAGCGGAGGTTTATCTAGCTCGTCCTCTAGGATAGCTACCCAGATACAGCGACAGTGATGATGTACCGGAGGGTCGAAGCTCGTTCGCTTATACTCCGGCTCGTCGACGACGCTTCCGTCTAGGCTATCGCAGATAGGACAAGTCTTAGGGTCGAGGATAGCCGAGTACTGGTATTCGCTAATATCGGTAACGTACTCGGTAAATACGTCTTTACGACCTTTATTAACGCCGATAGCGACGACGACTGCCGCCGTTACGCCGATTACCGTAGCGTAGTACTCTCCGAATAGAGAAGTAATACCGGCGAGAATCTCTCCGACCGATAGCTCGTTACCTTTAGAGAGGAGGTCTTTACGGCGACCCTCGGATACTTTAGCGTTTACCTTAAAGATTAGGTCGTTAAACTGCTTCTCCGAGACCGAGTTAGCGTTATCTCTAAAGAAGTCCTTAGATTCCTTAGGAGTAGCCGGAGACTTCTTATCGAGTTCGTCGCTCGCTCCGTTCTTGCCGTATACGTAGGCTTCGAGACCGGCTTCTTTAATCGTTCGGGTGTACTGATTACGAAGATTCTCGTCGAATACGTTTCTAACGGTTATCTGGTCGTACTTACCGGATTCGAGGTAGCCGTCTATCTTTAGAGTAGCCTTAGCGATAATCTCATCGTAGATAGGTCGAGCCGTACGTTCGAACTCCGCCTCGAGGCTATTTAGCTTCTTCTCGATACCGGAGAAGTTAACCTTATTCTCCGCCGGAGTAAGGTCTCGACGCCAACCGTCGGAACTTAGGCTAACGGTACTATCTTTTTTTTTTGAGTTATCTACCGGAGGAGGAGTAACGTCGTCGCTCGTATCGTCCGGAGTATCGGTATCGTCCTTACCGGAAGTAGCTTTATCGAGTACCTTATAGTCTATATCGAGCTTATCGGCGACTTTCTTAACTACGCCGTCTAATACGTCTTGAGGGAGGCGGTCTTTTTCGACTATCTTAACGAAGACTTGCTTTAGAAGCTCGATAGTAGAATCGGTAATATCTTCGAACTTAAACGTACCGTAGAGAGGCTTCTCGAAGTTATAGCTATAGAGGTCGCTAATAAGGTAGCTCGTAAGATGATTCTCGAGACCCTTTCGGATACTCATTAACGCTTGAATAAAGAAGTCGCTCTGGTCTTGAGATAGCGAATAGCTACCGGTCTTAGAACCAGTACCGAGAAGAATAAACATAGCGAGGACGCTTCGAGCCATTTCGGCGTTATGGTGTTCGATTAAAGGAAGTAAGTCGAGTCCGCCGGTCTGATTAAGAGCCGTTACCTTATATCCTGCCGGTAGTCCGACCGTAGCCTTAAAGCCTAGTTCGTCGACGGCTTCTACCGTAGCGTCTAGCTCGTCCTGTCCGGCTTTCTCTCGACCCTCTACGACTTTAATCTTTAGAGCGTCGCTTTGAGCCTGTTGCTCGGCGAGGTAGTATAATCGTCGCTTCTTATCGTAACTCGAGTAAGCGGACGTAAAAGCGGAGCGACCTTTAAGGTTATGGAACTCTTTACCGTAGGTATAGAGGAACGCTCGCTCGATAGGAATAATTACTTCGGCGTAGTTGCCGTCGATAAAGGCTCGTTGCTTAAAGCCGTTAAATCCGCCTCGTCCGTCGGCTCTCATCGTTAGAGTAGTCGGGTCTCGCCAAGCTATCTTACGGAAGACGATTTTACCGTCCTTTAAAGTAAGAACTTTCTCGAATCCGGAATAACCCTCGACGACTCCTCGGAGAGCTTGAGCGAGTACGAGGTCGATAGGAGTAGACATACCGCCTTTATGCGGAGGAGTTTTAAGAGATTCCTCTACCCATTCCGATTGCTTTACGGCTTCCGGAGTATCTTCGTCCGGCTCGATAGACCAGTTAGAACCGAGAATCGGCATAACCATAGTATTATAAAGAGCTTGTACCGTACCGTCGTTATCGAGCATTTTCTTAAAGTCGGCTACCTTAACTTTAGAGAGGTCGATAAACTCTCCGTCGAATATACTCGGTAATACACCGTTAGCGGACGTTCCTATCTCTGCTCCGGAGGTATTAGGAGGAGTCGGTTTAGCTAGGTTTATGTTTAGTGGCCCAATCTTCATAATGTTATTATACATTCCTTTGCTATTTTTATTCTCTCATACGCTCTCGGATTTTCGTAGCGGTGTCTTTACCCTTGCCGGTTGTCGCTTTCGCTTGACTTTCTACGTTTAGTATATCTGCTAACGAGTAAATAAGCGAGTCCGCTCGGTCGGGAGACTTACCTTTAAAGCGAGAAGACCAAGATTCTTTAGATTCTACGGTTAATCCTCTCGACGTAAAGCTATACTTCCTCGTCGATAATTGCATTACGAGCTTCTCGTCGTCGGGAATAGCTAGCTCTCCGGCGATAAATAGCTCTCTCGCTCTCCACCAGAGCTGACTAGCTAAGTTAGCGAACGTAAGACCGGTAGTATCCGGTAAGGCTCGTCCGTTGTTATTTATCTCGGCGATACCGTCTATCTTCTTCTCGTAAAGAATATCGTAAACACCGCCTCCGAGTCCGTCTACGTCGATTCCGATAAAGACCGGTCGAGGAGTCTTATACTGTAGTACCATTCCGGCGGTCGCCGGTATAGACGTTTTACCCTCGATAACTTGCTCGGGGATATAGCCTCCGAACCTCGGCGTAATAACCGTCTCGTCGTTACCGAAGCGAGCAGGGTCGACTCCGATTCGTAACGGACCACCTTTATCTTCGAGCTTCTTCCGGTGTTCTTTCTCCGTAGCGAGTTCTATATAGTTTAGAGGAATAATCGTATTAACGGATTCGCTAGGGAAGTTACCGAGTACACGAGCTTGGAACATCGGAGAATCTACACCCCAAGAGTCGATTTTCTCCTTAGCCCAACGAGGAGCGACGAGGTACGGCGATACTATCTCTACCTTATCGAGATTAGCTTCTTTTAAGTCGTCGATAGTCCGGATACCGTTATTTATAAAGTTAGGAGAGTCGAACGCCGAGATATGGATTTTATTAGCGTACTCCCAAGAGTGGAAGCTCGCTCGGAAGCTACCGGAGTCGCTCGTCGGGTTGCCTATCATTAGCATACGAGCTTTTTCGGAAGTCATCATACCCTCGATAGCTTCGAAAGCGTCCTCTTTTACTCCTGCCGCTTCGTCGATAATAATAAGAATATCGCCACTTGCGGCGTGGAATCCCTGTAGCTTATCGGGGTCTCCGCTCGACGCTCCGATAGCGTACCAGTCTTCGGATATATCGAGACGAGTCTTTAACGGCTCTCCGCCTAGAGGCTGTTTACTCGCCGAGTGTGCGGCTCTAAGTTCACGCCAGAGGAGATTCTCTACCTGTCTCATCGTAGGAGCGGTCGTAACTACGATACTTTGAGGGTGCGAATATAAGAACCAGAGAGCCGTACGACTAGCGATATACGTCTTACCTACGTCGTGGCAAGCTCGAACCGTCGTATAGCGGTTATCTCGAACCGAGAGGATAATCTCCTCTTGCTTATGCCAGAAAGAACCGCCTAGTATCCACTCGTTAAAGAAAGGAGGAGATATTTTAGACGCTTTTCGTAGCTTACGAATCGCCTCCGCTTGATTCTTGTCCATTTTCGGATAATACCTTATCTGCCGCTTTTACCATATCCGAGAATCCCGACCATACGCTACCGCCGTTAGGGTCGGTAATAGCCGAGACGCTAGTAGGAAGACCGAGAACGACTCTCTCTCCGTCTATAGCGAGCTTTAATGTTTTCGCTAACTTCTCTAACTCGAACGGATTAAGCGGTCGGCGTATCGGGTTATTATTAGCGTCTAGTACGAGATAACCGGCTTTATTACGCTCGTAGTTCCTCTCCGCCATATCGACGATAGAAGTATTAGCTAGAGCCTGTAAGTTCTGCCAGTGGGTAAGGTGGCGGTTATTAGCGTTACTCTTAGTATCGAGTAGCTTCTCCGTAAACTTACTAAAGGCTTTTTCGTGCAAGTCCTGTCTAAGTCCTGTCCAGTCTTCCGCCTTAGCTCGATTACCTACCGCCGTCTTCGAACTACCTACTATCTTAGCTATCTGTTCGAAAGTAACGGTATTGTCTTCGAGATATAATTTACGAGCGGAATACCAATCTATATTCTTTTGACCACCTTTAGAAGACCCCGATTTTTTAACAGGTGCTTTTTTATTTACCGGAGTCTTCTTAGGATTAGTCTTTGCCATAGTTTTATTGTACTACTATTCTCCGAACGGTTGAGCGTTGGCTAGATAAAATAGAACTATCTCGGCGATAAAGCTACCGACGAATAATGCGATAAGACCGTAGTAATTCGAGTTAGCGTAGAGAACTATCGCTAGAGGTACTTTAAGGATATAGACGGCGAAGAAGCCTATCATTAAGCGGTTATACATCATTACGATTTAACCTAACTTAGATTTACTGGCTTAGAGGTACGGCTCTTAGTACGAGCGTTCGGGTCTTCCTGAATCTTAACGAGTACGCCGTAGAACGCTTCGCTCGAGTCCGAGTTATGAATATCTTTAAGGATATATCCGTCCGGCTCGGTAAAGTCTTCGTCTAGAGGAATACGTACTACTCGAATAACCGCCTTAGGTGGTTTAGGAGCTTCTTCGAATAAGTCGCCTTTAGGTTTGTCGTTTGTTGGTGCGTCTGGCTTTGCCATATAGCTGGTCTCCTTTAAATTATTTACTTACTAATCTTATCACGTTAGAGAGACTTTTTATACTTCTCTCGGATAATCTTAGGAGCGATTTTAGATAGATTAACCTTGTGGTAGTACCGAGTTAGCGTCGAGAATTGCTCCGAGATAGTAGAGATACCAGGATTAGCGAGAATAGCGTAATACGATTTATTATACTGTCCGTCCTGCGAGTAAATCTCCGTAAGTCCTCCGGTCTGTTTCTCCGGCGGTTTAGCGAGACCTCGGACGTTACAGAAGCCGAGAATTAACTTACCACGCATTACGCCGTCGATTCCTTGTACCATATCTTCGTTCGTCCTACCTCTAAACTCGAGGAAGTATTCCGGATTACTCGGTAGGTTATGGAAGTTATAGACTTTTTTACGAGTATCGTACTTAGCGTACGGAGCCACCGCCTGAACGAATCCGACGTTAGCGGCATTAGTTGCTAGTCCGAACTCGGAGATAGCGGAGAATAGAGCCTTTAAGGTCGAGGCTTGGTTAATAACTCGAGTCTTACCTTTCGAGGTCTTCGTAGCGAACCGAGTATAGTCGTCGTCGAATAGCCAATATCTCTTGAGCCCTCGCTCCTCGGCGAGCTTCCGGCTTATATTACGATTCGGATAGACGCATTTTCTGTCTTCGAAGTTATCGAGGTTATACTCCGGCGTTATATACGGCTCTCGGTCGATTACGATTACTTCGTACTTACCGCCGTAGGTAGCTTTAATATAGTCGATATAAGGGTCGTCGGTCTGTAAGATAATGATAATATCGCCGTCGTACCCGATATTCTCGAGCGTTTCGATAGTAAAGATTCGCTTCCTTTTATAGTTAAGGACGAATATCGTATTAAGTTCGTTATACTTCGAGAGATTCTTCTTCATCGGGGATAGCCTCTACCTTATCTTTATACTCGAGAAAGCCGTTCTCTATAGCTTTATCGTGGTCGAGGATTACGAGACCGAGAGCTTCGAACGCCGATTGCTCCGCCGGAGTAGCGTTATTACAGTAATAATCGGCTATCTTCGCCATTTTAAAGTCGACGAAGAAGCTATAGCGGAGGACGAGTAGGTCTCTAATCTCCGTATTCTCTATACCGTCGATTAAGGTCTTTAGGTCGAGTCGAGGCTCGGCGTATAGCTCGGAGGGAGTAACGTCTTTATCGTTCGGCTCGTAAATATTCTTATCGACGAGGTCTTTATCGTACTCGGATTCGCCGTTACCGTCTTCGCCGTCGCTCGGACTAACCGAGTCGAGTAGCTCCTGTACCGGCGTAATCGTCGTAGAGACCGAGTATATCGACGTATCTATCTTATTTATCGTCATTAGCTCGGTTAGCTTCTCGAGGTTATTCGTACCGATAGAGTCGTTATGCGAGAGAGCGAGTTCGACCTTAGCCTGTCCGACCGTTTCGAACGTACGCTCCGATTTAAGACCGTCGATTATAATATGGACTCCGTCTTTCGTTTCGACTAGCTCGACGACGACGACCTTAGCGAACTCTTTACCTAGCTTCTGATAAGCTCGGAGTCGAGTATTACCGCCGAGGACTTCTCCCTCTAGCGTAACGAGCATAGTAGAATGTTCTCCGAGTTTAATCTGCTCGAGTAGACGAGCGAAGTCGCTAGCCTCTACGTCTCGAGGATTATCTTTAAAGAGGAATAGGTCTTTTACCGGAGCTAAGGTAACTCCGTTCTCTCGCTTAAATACTACTTTTTTAGACATAGGATTTACTTCTTATCTTTACTTATAGCTTCGCTTAGAGCGACGGCGTAGTCGATAAAACGCTCCGTCTCTTTATCTTTAATATCTTCGAGTTCTTTAGTAGCGGAGGCTACGGCGTAATCCATAGCGTCGAGAATTAAACGCCAACCGGCCATATATTCGAGCGTACGTCCGGTAAATATCCAACGCTTAGGAACGTAGTCGTCGGCTATTTTATCCCACTCGACGAGGTCTACGGTCTTTTTAGAGTAGTCGATACGGACGTTAACGCCGATACCCTTAAAATAATATCTTTTAATCGTTAGTAGATTTTCGACTTTATTCGTCATATAGCTGGTCTCCTTAGCTTTCCTACCTAGAATAGCATATTTTTAGGCACTCTAAATAGCCCTTTCTTCTCGCTCTAAAGCCGGAGGGTTACTTAACGACTCGTCGGAACTACAACTTTACCGATAGTATAAGAGATTTACGAGATTCGAGCTTTTTACTATTACCGATTCTTTTCCAAGGTTTACAAAGACCGCAGGAACGCCGAGATTTATAGTTAGATTTACGCTTGTGATTCGCCATAATTCTATAATATCATCTTAAAGATTAGTTATTTTTTTAAGGAGCGTACGTTTACTATCGTATAAAGGGGTCTATTTACAGCCGACCCAGCCGAGTTAATTAGTTCGTATACCTAGCCTATACATCTACCGGCGAATTAGGAGGATTACTCCGAGGCTTCCGGTCGTCCGTCTAACTAACGTCCTGTCTACCTCTGTTCGCTAGGGGTTGTAATACGCTATAAGTCGGGATATAATTAGAGAGTATTAGTTTCATACCCTCCACGAATCAAGCCTTTTGCGAGGCTTTTTTCTTTATACCGAATTGTAGTTGTATTAGTTTCCTACTACCCTCTCTTAATAAGAGATTATTTACGTAGGTAAGTACTATAATAACGTGCCGAACGAGCTTAGTAAATAGCTCTAATTCGAATACTGGTCGTTTAAAGGGGTCGGTAATACCAATAAATCGGCTTCGGCTTCTCGGCTCGCTATACGTCCTAAAGACCTATCTCGAGCTAAACGTCGTAACCAAACCCTCTTAGCTATCTCGGGGTATTCGTCGATATAAACGACGTTCTCGGTATCTACTATTCGTAATTCTTCCATAGTCGTAATCTTAGTAGCACCGTAGAAGCCGGAGACCAGCCGGTCGCCGAAGCGACTCTATCGAGATAGAACTCCTACGGTACTTCTCTAAATATAATCTATATGACCCCATTTATACAATTAAGCGTTAAAGTCCTTTACTAATTAAGCGTTAACGTAGTATACTAGAGGTACAACTAAAAAACATAGGAGACCAGCCCAATGTATAAGTATCAAGTATTAAAAGCCGACGGCACTAAAGAGGAGTTTACCCTTACGGATAGCCTCCCTCTCGAGGGTCTACAGCGTAACGTCGGAGGATTTATCCAACCGGTAATGCGTCCTCAAGACTACGGAATAAAGACGACCGGTAAAGTCTACGTAAACGAAGACGGTAAAAATCAAATGCTACCGGAGAATCCCCACGTAACTCGTTCGGACTGGGATTTTCTCGTCGGTAACATCTTAATCGAAGAAAAGGTTTAGGTAGCCGATATGGTGGTAACTCATATTCCGGTAAAGATAATCGAGACGAGTTCGTACTCGATAAAAGAAGATAGCTACGAGCTAACCTGCGACCACGAGTTCGCCGAAGTAGAAGCTCCTTGTTGCTCGACCGTCGGCTCGTCCGGCTATATCGAGTGCGGTTGCGGAGGTAACTACTCCGTCTACTGTAGCGACTGCGATAACGAAGACCTAACGGACTTAGAGGCGGATAGTCTTATCGAAGCCTTTAGCGAAGCGAGGTACGAACGTGCGTACTAATTACTATAGCCTTAGGATAAAGCCTAGCCGTACGGAGACCGTTATCCGAGTACTTCACGATACTATTAGCGTAATATCGCTTATCGGACTCGCTCTCGGCGTAGCGGTTATTATCGACGGCTTCTTCTTTAGCGGTCGAGGATTTATTAACGTCTTAATCTGGATAATGGAGGTTTAAAATGATAGTTAAGTTCGGTAATCTACCGCAACCGAGGCACTCGGAAGACCCTAAAAAGCCGGAGGCTAAAGCTAAGTTATCCGAGATGATGACTAAGCTAAACGAAGCCGGATTTATTAGGCAAGAAAATATTAAAGACGGCGTTAAGGACGGTAAGTTTTATCATATATTCGATTTACCGCATAGTATCGAGTTCGGAGGCTTCGGTAAGGAAGCTATAGCGATTATGACTCCGTACTCCGATTATATGAAGCCTTTAGCCGTAGTAGCACCATTAAACGAGGAGACCAATTAGATGAGCGGAGGACATTTTAACTATCAAGATAGCAGTCTAAAAAACGAGATTTTCGATTACGAGGATAAGCCCTCGAATCAGTTTCAAGACCTCGAGATTAGCGAGCTAGTATTCGACGTACTTAGCCTAATCCACGATTACGACTGGTATATCTCCGGCGATACCGGACGAGAAGATTACCTTAAAGCGAAAGCTACTTTTAAAAAGAAGTGGCTCCGTAAGAATAACGTCGCTACGCTAGAGAAAATTATCGAGGATAGAATCGTAGCTACTAGCCTCGAATTAAAAGAGATGTTAGGAGACCTAGAAAATGACCAGTAAAGTAAAACTTCGAGATATGGTCGAAGACCGTCTAAAGAACCTCGAGGAGACTCGTAACTCGGATATTAAGCTAACGATAGCTATCTGGATTAAATACTATCCGGACTACGTACTCGATACGTCGCAAGGCGAGAAGTCCGGTATATTCCTCGACGCTCTCTTTATCCTACCGAGAGAAGATAATATTAAACGGATTCGAGCTAAAGTCCAGAACGAGGAGAAGAAGTACCTACCGACCGACCCTATCGTTAGAGCGAAGCGTAAAATCTCCGAGGAGGAATGGTATAGCTATCTCGGCTACGCCGTTCGTAACCCTAACCAAGAAAGGCTAATCTAATGGACGAAAAACTTAGTAAAGAAGTAATCGACCGTATGGCTCGAGAGCTACGCCTTATACACGAATACGTAGAAAATCTCGTAGTCGACGATATAGATAACGAGATTCGTAACGCCGAGAGGTGTCTTCGAGAGGAGGGTCGTACCTTAGAGATAGAGAATATCGCTAAGAATCGAATGTACCACGCCGGAGAGAATAGCGTAATTAACGATATTCGAGATATTATCGGACTCGACCGGCTCTACCTTAAAGGCGAGAAAGAACGAATAGACGAATCTATTAAGCTCGGCTCTATGGGTACTCGGCTCGGTTACGATTGTCCTCCGCTAGAGGAGAGCGACTACACGCTATCGGACGGTAACGCTAAACTTATCGTACTCGGAGAAGAACAAGATACGTACGTCGTTATCGGTACTAAGTCGGCTAGTAAAGCCTATAAGCTAATGCGAAAGTACGAGCGAGACGAGTGCGGTCTCGGTATCGCCGAGGGTATCGCCTATCTCTATAGCTCCGATAACGATTCTATTCCTCGAGAGAAAATCGTCTGGCGTAAAGCCGAGGGAGAATACGAGGGAGAGTTCGGTAATATGTTTAGTTGGTCGGAGACTAATATAAAGGGTAATCCGAGAGCGGTAGACGCTTTCCTAGTAAGGGTCGGATAGTATGATTAAACTAACTATCTACCGAGTCGGCTCTACTATCGAGACCGTCCTAGATATATTCGGAGACCTTAAAAGCTCCGAGATATATACCTACGGCTTAATCGACCCAGAGACCGGCAAGCGAGAGGATATTCGCTATCGTCCGTACTATCGACGAGAGATAGACGGCGTACTTAATATCTTCGCCGAGGAGGAGCTATAATAATGGTAGCTTTCCTAATATTATTCCTACTCTGGCTAATTTTACTAGCTATCGTATTTAAAAAATAAGGAGTCTAAACTATGACTAAAATTACAAGTATTCGAACCGCTCCCGAACCCGAAGAAAAGCCTCGAGAGCTAACGCCGAAAGAGCAAGAACAAATAGCCTATCGTACCGGTAATCGTAAGACTCGCCGAATGATAGCCAAGCGTAATAAGTTCTTTAAGGATAAGTCCGGTACGGCGTGGCGAGAATCTAATCGTATGATTCGAACCGACGATACCGAAGTTAAACTTTAGACTTTACAAATAAGCGTTTACGGAATATACTAGAATAAGTAATCATTAAAAAGGAGACCAGCCCTTATGACAAATAAACCAACCGTTAGCCTACAGGCGTATATACGCTCGGGAGCGGTACAGCAAGTAATC
>CAZUVD010000021.1:0-33398 GCA_964623075.1 uncultured Coxiellaceae bacterium
TACTAATGGATTGTTAGGCGTTCAAACAATTCCTTCTGCTGGACAATCTACAATTGTTAGAGATGGTTTAAATACTTATACTGCTGGAACTGCTGCTGATTATTCAGTTAATGTATCAGCACTTACTGTTGATAACCTGAGTGTATCAGCAAGTACAGATTTAAATATATTATCAGCAACGACTTTACAAGTTAGAAACCTTTCAGGTGCAACCACAAGAATGGTTGTGGCCAATACCAGTGGCGCGTTATCCACTCAAGCTATTCCTCCAACTTACACCCAATATTGGACTGTTGGTGGAGTTGCATCTGCATTGATTCAAAATAATGGTACAAATACAGCAAGTGCTAACTATTCAATTGTTGCAGGTAAACTAAATTCCATTGGAACAAATTCTAATTATTCAAATATATTAGGTGGTATTGAAAATCAAAATATTGATAATAATAAGTATTCAGCAATTGTTAATGGCATTCAAAATCAAATAAAAGATTATTCTAATCATGCTTTCATTGGCACAGGAAGAGGTGGTTATATATATAATTCTAATAATTCATCAATATTAAATGGTTATGGCAATAGAATATACAATTCAGCATCAAACTCAGAATCAAAATATAATACAATTCTTGGAGGCTACCAAAATAAAATAATAAGAGCAACACATTCAACTGTACTTGGTGGTTTTTTATCATCAATCGGAACAGGTGATGCACTCTATCAATATTCTTGTGTATTTGGTAAACAAAATTATGTAAACGCAAATTATTCAGCCATTATAGGAGGTCAAGGATATTCATTAACTGAAAATAATACTTTGTTAACTCCTAAATTGAAGATTGGTAATTTACCATCAACATCTTCAACTTATCTTTTGAATGCAAATTCTTATGGTAATGTTTATAAAATTGGAATGTCTGGTGGAACAGGAATTAATATTAATAATACAGATGGTTTATTAACTATAACTTATACAGGAAGTACTTCATCTGGTGGAGGTGCAACAGTAAATAATGGATTAAACACTTATACCGCTGGGACTTCTACTTTCCAATCTGTAAATGTATCTGGATTAACTATTGATAATATTAATGTATCAGGGAGTTCTACATTTAATTCTCTATCAGCATCCTCTGTTCAAATATCTAATCTTGTATCAACAGGTAATACCAAAATGGTTGTTGCTGATATTAATGGTAATCTATCTGCTAACACAATTCCATTTAATATTTTAAATTATAAACAAAGTACTTTACCATCAAATGGTGCAAAAAGATATTATAGAACATCACCAATTCTTGGTGGTATAGCAAATGGAACCTTCGCTCAACATAGTATTGTTCTTGCACCATTTTACATTGGTAAAAATTGTGATATAAATGAACTTCAACTTCAAGTAACAACAACTGGTGGAACTGGTGTATATTCTTTGGCAATTTATGATAATTATACACCGGGCGGATTACATCCTGGAAATTTGAAGCAGAGTTTTGGTTCAGGATTAACTTCACCAACTGGTGTTAAAGTCCTAACTGCAAGTACTGTAACTTATTATGAAGCAGGAATGTATTGGCTTGCACTTTGGAATTCAACTTCTTTTGCAATATCAGTAAGTTCAAATAATAATATAGATATTGGGACAACGAATTCTAATTTCACAAATACATCAACTTTTGTGAGTGCTGCTACATGGTCAAATTCATTCCCAGCCAACATGACAGGTGTGACAAGTACTGGCACAGTTACACCGTTGCTAAATTATCACATGAAAACAATATATAATTAACAACAAAAAAGGAATTTAACATTTATAGAATAACATGGCAACAACACCAAATACAATTAAACATAAGGGACTAGAATTCTTCACAGTTAAATTAAACTCAGAAGTAAGCTACGACCCAAATTATTATTTCCAAAAAGGAAGAAACGAATGGATAGATTATGGAATAGATAATCTTATGCCAAATTTTCTTTTAAAACTTTACGAAAATTCACCTACACACCAATCTTTATGCTTCCTTAAGCAAGTGATGACTTATGGTAAGGGCCTGGACTATAACCACGACAATAAGGAATTGCACATGTTTGTCCAGAATTCTAATTTGAATTCGGTAATTCAGAAATGTATCAAAGATTTGGTTATTTTTAATTCTTTTGCTCTGGATATTGGATGGGGTGATTCCGGCGATTACATTGCGGAAATAGGACATTACGATTTATCAACGATTAGAATAGAAGCCGCCGAAAATAATAAGCCAGAATGGTATTATCTCAATGGAGACTGGGCCAATTGGAAAAAGAATGAAATGGTAAAGGTGCCCAAATTTAATGCTGAGAAAGCAAAAAAACAACCTAACCAATTATTATATAGTTGCGATTATACGCCAGGTACTTTTTATTACGCAAAGCCAAACTACAAGAGTATTAAGTTTATCGAATTCGAAGTAATGCTTGGAGAATTTGTCTATGCCAATATTAGCAATGGAATGTCACCATCAGGTATTTTTTCCTTCAAAGAAATTCCAACACAAGAAGAACGCCGTTTAATCAAACAAAACATTAAGAGGGATTTTACTGGCCCACAATCTTCAGGTAAATTCATCGCATTATTTGCAGAAAGCAAAGATAAAGCAGTAGAATTTATTCCCATAAAAGCCGATAACAATAACGAGATTTATACAAACTTAAATGCATTGGCTGTTCAAAAGATTGTGTCAAGTCATCACCTTAATGACCCGGCTGTCGCCGGCCTTCCGGCTCCCGGCGGCGTGAGCTTTGGAAACAAACTTGCAACCAGCTACGAATATTTCCATAATTTAATTATCACAAATTATCAGAATAGGATTTTGGATGAATTAGCAAGATTATTAATGATTAATGGATTAATTCAAGAGAGAGAAGAAATTGGATTTAAAACTCTTCAACCTTATCAATATAAATTTGACTCTAATATCATCGGGAATTCTGTTACGATAAATGAGATTAGAAAGGAGATGGCATTACCTCCAATGGAAGGCGGCGATGTTATTCTGTTTAAAAACGGTCAAAATCCAACACCAACTAATCTTGACCAACCAAACATAACAATTCAATTACCAAAGCAATAACATGACTTATCTAATCACAACAGAAGATATTTATTCCGGCACCACAATTCAGAGAAATGTGGAGAACTTTCTTTTGACTCCATTCATGATGCGTTCTCAAATTGACTTTACCGAGAAGTTGCTCGGCAGCGCACTCTATAATGCACTTGTTGCAGATGTTGAATCTGTTGGTTTAACCGGGCTCACTGGAGTTAATCTATCTCTACAGCAAATACTAAAGCCAATGCAGGTGATGTATACTTGGTATTACGCCACTCCTTTCCTTGCGGTGAAATTTGATAATAAGGGAGTAAATCAATTGGTATCTGATAACTCAGCAAATGTAAACGAAAGCAGGCAAACTGATTTGCTAAATAGAATTTTGAATCTTGCACAAGAATCTGAATTAAAAGCATTAAAATTCTTAAGAGCAAATTATTTAAATTATCCATTGTGGCGTGAAAATATTTACTATGAGGACAATAAAGGCAACGATGCAAATGTACTGTTTGGCGGGATTGAATTTGACTCAGCATGGAAGGACGATATTATTTACTTAAACGGAAAGTCTTACCGAAGAGGCGATTTATTATAAAAAAAACACTAAATGAAAAGATTATTTATTTTATCTTGTTTGGGATTTGAATCCATACATGATTTCTTTACCACAATTTTTATCACAAAATATAAGATGTTAAATGTGTTTGCGTTATTATTCGGAGGATTCTCCTTTATAAATAATTTATGGGCTGATGTAAATGAATTTATATTCCTTTGGGTCTTGCTTTTTGTAGATTTGATTACCGGGGTAATCAAAGCCTTTAAACTAAAAGAATTTAATTCTAAACGATTGCCAAGATGGGCCGGAATAAGTTTTACTTATTGTTTGTTATTGTTCTTGAGTTTCAATTTAGGAAAGTATGTTCCGGCTTTTGAGTTTTTGTCGGGCAGCTTGTACGCTCTTTTTTGCGCGGTATTGTTCGTTAGCCTTGTGGAAAATTTAAATGCCATGGGCCTGTTAAACATTCAGGTGTACAATTGGTTAAAAGAAAAGATTGGTGGATTTATTAAATAATATCAATGATATCATCCAGGTTGATATCTACAAGCTGTGATTGAATATACTCTTTGGTAAGAACCAGCGCGGCGCACATCTCAAAATTGTTTTCATCTAACTCAAATTCAGCAAGCATTACATCGATTAAATCTATAAAATTAATTTGATAAACTGAATTATCAAAGTCAATAAAATTGGGCATGAAATTATGGTAGGTATGTCTTTGACGAATACTTGTATCGAGTATATCGATTTTATTATCCTTCTCCACTTTCTTTTTTAACTCGCGATACACTTTTTTCCAAAATTCTATTTCCTTTTCCTGTTTCATGTTGTTGTTATTTAAAATATTCATCGGGGTCAATCTTTTTTTTATTAAATTGAAGTTTAGATTTCTCTTCCTTAATAATCAATCTGTGATTTAATCTTGAGTCGGCGAATTGGTTAATTACGGATGCCTTAACTTTATTTACTTTTAAAAAGATGGTGCGGGTAGAATAGCCGGTTAGTTCTCCAATTTTGGCAAGTGAAAGCCCTGAACGAAAATAGAACTCAAATATTCCACAATCTAAATGTGTGTGATTCTTTTTGATAAAATTACGGATATCTTCAATAAGTAAGTCTTCGTTTATCTTTTCAATTTCGGATTGTAATTCTTCTTCAATGTTATATTGAAATTCAGAACATAAGTATGTATGATTATCAAACACGGAATCAGAATCAAAATATATATTATGGCCCTTGGTTTTTATTATTCTTTTCTTTTGTAGAACAACATTACAACAAGAAACAAATAAAAGGTTTTCAAAAGATTTACCTGATAGATGTATTTTATTAAATTTAAAACCTTTGTTGGTTATTGACTGATGTATTGACAAAATAGAATCGTGAAAAACATCATCTGTAATATCTTTCTTAAAAGAGGATTTTTGAAATCCTGATATTAATTTATGATAGTGTGAATTAATGTAATTTAAAAATTCACTGGCAATTGCTTCGTTGGACATTCGCTTATAATATTTATCTTCAAAGAATAAATATTAAAAAATATTATTTAAAATTAATTCTGCCAGAAACACAATCTATCTTTGGCGATAGTTCACAATTGATTGCGAGCTTTTTATTTGGCGAACCTGGATAATCTGCTATCCATACTTCTTTATCAAATGTTACGGCTATGTTATTCATCGTGTAAGAACGATAAGTGTAATCAGGATAAATGCAAAAGTATATCACATCTATTTTTAATTTGGAATTGTTTTTTACTATTTTGAATAGGTCACGATATTTCTTTTCAAAAAGATAATCTGTTTTGAATTTCTTGTCACGGAATTTTACTTCGATTAATTTAATTGTATCGCCAACGCGAACACATGCATCGAAGTAATCATAGGTGGAATCGACATCAGTTGTAAAATAATCAGTGAATCCTTTCTCAATGAAGTATTGGATAAGGAATCTACGCTCGCGCAGGCCCGACTTAATGCAGTACTCATACTTCGCTCTATCTTTGTTTATCGTATCTTCTGATAAAACATTGATGTCATACCAAATTAAATTATTATGGTTAACGCCGGTGAGAGTAATAAGCGAAGTGCCGGAATAATATATAACGGAATGTGTATACGCAGTTACTAATTTGAATTGTTTGCTAAGGTTAATATCCATTGTAGTTTATTTGCCAATATAAATAAGATTGGTGATTTTTTTCATCTAATAAATAGTATGTCCAATCTTCACTAATTATTAATAAATAGTTTAAAGAAATTTTTTATAACAAACTGATTATCAAATACATTATAACACATTGATTATCAGATATAAATTCGTATCTGCTTAAAGCATTACTTTAACTGCATAACTTACTGATATATAAATAGTTCTAAATAGAAAACAAAACAAAAAGAGGGGAGCACTTTCTTTCTCACGCCGGTATGGATATTCTCGCGGTCTATACTTTAATATACCTAACCTCTATAGAGTTTATAGACTTTAAAGAGTCTTTGTTCCAGTAACTTAAGTATCATTAACAAAGTAGCTTATGGCTCTAATGATTCTATAGTTGGTTTATTTATTTACCGGCACTGGAATTTGACAAGATAAACAAATACAACACGATGGAATTTGATATAAGATTTATTCCTAAAATGTGAATTTGACTTCAACTAATTCCCAAAATGGGAATAATATAGGTCATGTCTTTGACGAGATAAACAAATACAACACGATGGAATTTGACGATAACTTAATGTTTAAATCAGTTTAGGAATTTAACGAGATTAACCAATATCCTTTTCTCAAAATGGGAATAATATAGGTTAGGTCTTTGACTTTATACTGTTAGGAATTTGACAGCACCAACTTTTTCCTTGTAAAAAACCAACAACAAAAACTTTTTGAAGTCAAACTCCTGGGTACCAACCTCTAATGACAAGGTACCAACCTCTAATCATGACCAACTCAAACAAAACATAACAGTCAAATACCCGAAATGTCAAATTCCAAACATTAATGTAACATCTAAATACCCGAAACTTAAAAAGCTTTAAGCAACTTCAAGAAACTAAATAAGTAAAAGTCCTGAACTGGAATTTGACATAAAACAACAAAGCCTCTCAAGAGTCTATAGACTTTTAAAAGGCTTGTTGCATTATCAGGAAGAACTATCAGGAATTTGACCAGTTGATACTATTCAACTTCGCTTGTAATTTTATTCTAAGACACTTCGTCTGCACTATGTAAAGTCAAATTCCTTTTTCTAATTCAACAATACAAATATAATAATTCTAATTAGAATACCAATTGTATTTTTCTAATAGACTATTGGACTTTTCTAATTATAAAACTTACCAGTCAAAGTCCAGGAATTTTACATGACTATATTACAATCATAACAATTGATTGCAATACAATCAGAAAAAAGTTGTATTAGAATCGTCATTCTATTTAACATAATATATATTATAGAACACTCGTTTTCTTAGAAAAGTCCAACTCCTTGTTAAGGTCCTATTCTTGTTTATAACAATCTTAGAATAATACAAGAGTCAAATTCCAGAAAAGCTGCCATAATGTCTGCAATAAGAACCTTAGGAAAACTTGAGTTTCTTTTATGTTTTGTTTGTTGTCAAGGAATTTGACTGTTATCTTTTAGTTTAGGAATTTGACCACCGGGGAAATTGAATGTTGTATTCAACTAAAGGAATTTTACTTAATGTTGACCACCTGGGGTACTTGGAATTTGACAACCGGCCTGAATCTCAGCTCGGTGCATTGTAAAAATTTTCAGTTTTTTACCTCCTAACCTGACTTATATCAGTCAAATTCCTGGGTGTAACAAATTCCTTTTGTGTGGTAAAATTACTGGGTAAGGTTTTTGTTTGTCTTGTCAAATTCCTGAGTGAAGTGAGTAATGTTTTTATTTATCTTGTTAAATTCCTAAGTATGATGAGATGTTAAATTCCTATGTAGTAAAATTACTGGGTAAGGTTTTTGTTTATCTCACCAACTTGTTGGATTGATTTCTAAAATTAATTGTGGTTGGTTATTAAATTCCATTATAAGACACTTTTGAAACTTTTATTTCTTTTTTTTAAGTTCTTTTCTAATTTTTCTATTTGCCAGAATCTTTTTTAATTGGTCCTCTCTATTTTTCGCATAGTATTCGCGTTGTTTGCGCAGGACTTCCTCTCTATTTTTTTGATAATTTTTAGCTTTCCAAATACATTGTATTTCTCTTTTTCTTTTTTTGCGAATTTGTTCTGTTGTTAGAATTTCAATTATAAGCTCTGGCTGTTTTTCTTCTTTTATAGGCGGCTTTTTATTTTCTTCACCAATAAATTCCAATACATAATTTCCATTTTTCAAAAAGTCTTCCTCAGAATCAATATAAATTATGCTGCACTTATTTTGTCTTCTTCTTGGTAGACGACATAATAAGTTTTGAATTTGTTTTAACAATTCTGGAATTTTTTCCTGGTTCTGGTTTTCTTGGTAAAAATCCTGCATCGAAATCTGCTTTTAATTGTTTTTTTAATTTTGGAATTGTGATGTTTCTAATTAGATTGCCAAGAATTTCGGACATGCTATGCCCGGTTTGTTGTTTTAAATTGTGTAAAATTTCTACTTCTTCTCTTTTAAAGGTGTAGGTGCCCACCATTTTGTTCTTAATTTTCATCTTATTTCGTTTTATCTTTCAATAAATATATACTTTTTTTATAAAAGTTGAACTTTTACTTTTTATTTTAATATTTATTTTAGAAGAAAACAACGAAACATTATGCAAGACCCAACCTTAGACAACATTTTGTGGGATGACCACAAAAATTTAGAACAAATTAAGTCATTATTAATTGAAACGGAGCAATACGAATTAATTAAGTTCGTGGATAAGATGGTATTTGACTGCCGCGAACTCATTAAATCAAACAAATTATGCGAAAATAAGTATGCAATTTTCAAGCTAAAGATGGCTCTACTTCGCAATAACTCTATAATTAAAGAACTCTATGAAAATGTATATTAATATTATTGTATTGGCGCTAATTATTGCCTGGCCATTATTCTATTTGGCCGAAATTGTCACTTGGAAAAGCGCATTTTTTGACAAACTAAGAAAGAAAATACCTCTAATCAATCGCAAGCCTTTCACCTGCACAAAGTGTTTATCAACATGGATGATGATTTTTACTCTTGTGAGTGTATTTCCTTTTTCTATTTTGAATTATGGAATTATTATGGCCCTTTCCTTTATCTATTTTCAAATTATTCAAATGCAAGACAAAAACGATAACCTATTGGAATTTAACCTGGCCGAGCCCCTATCTAATTATAAATACATAAGGTTGACTCGTCTTGGTGAATTTGGAAAAGTATACAAGTTGAAAATATTAATAGGAGAAAAAGAAATCGATGTAAAAGAATTTAATTCAATTTCTGATAGAGAAAATTACATTCTTAATTTTAAAAATTTAACAAGATAAAACTAAATCAAACAAATTATGGAATTAACACCAGAGCAAAAAAAGAAAATTAATGTGAACTTTTTGGAAAATTTCGTTACAATGGAAATTCCGGATGAACTCATAAAATATTCTGATGAGTTAAAATCAGATTTTGAAAACATGATTATGAATCATGGCGGAAAAATTATGGACTATAAGCAAACGCTAAACAAACATACTTGGAAAATAAGTTAAACATACAACAATAATTATGACAATACATAAATACGATACATACTCCGATGATGAGTTCTCGCAAATGCGAGTTAAGCTAAAAGCCTACGCCGACAGGTTGGACAAAGGAGAAACAATAGGTGAGCGCGGTGGGGTGTTAGAATTCTTCCGGCTGTACAACACAGTGGTTGTGCAACAGATGGATTTGGGCTATGAAGCTATTCCGGAGTCAAATTGCGGGTCGTGCACTAAACGCCTGAAGCGAAACATAGACAATTATTTTACATTTTATCCCATAATTAATATACCAATAGAAGATGAATCAAATACTAACAGCACAGACGGAGAACAATCAAATACAGATGCAGCAAAACCTGGCAAAAGAAGTTATAGAAAAAAAGATAAAGAATTATAAGCCTATTTTCGATGATAATAATAAAATCATCGGCATAACTCCCAATCAGAAGAAATACGAATTGTGTTTGAGTGAAGAAAATTTATCCAAATTCGATTATATTTTGGAAAGTATGGCCGGTGGCCTGAATAAGCCCGCCATAATTCGTGCATTAAAAACAAAATACAATATTAAGACAACAACAGCGGAGAATTATTACCGCTCGGCAATGTCTTATTGGAAAAATCAAAACAACGAAGAGAAAGATTTTTTGCGTGAGCGTTACGAATTAATGTTAATGGCCTTGTTCCAGCAAGCAGTTAATTCCGGAGATAAGCGCGAAGCTCATCATCTATTAAAGACATTGATATCAATGAATGGGGTATCTGAGCCAGAGAAGAAAGAGATGACAACAAAGTTTGAATTTAAATTTAATACTATTCAGAGTCCTCCAAAAAATATAACACTAAAGTCAGATTCCGATATTGAATTTGACAACATAGACGATGAAGAAGAATAACAACGAAATAAAAAAAGAGATTGTTGGATTTACTCCTCATCCAGGACAAGAATATATTCTTGGAGAAATAATTGAGAAGTTTAATGATAGTGTATATCTTGGAAAAAAGAAATCACATTTTGTTTTAAATTTGGGTAGAGGTTGGGGAAAGACAACTGCCATAATTCAATTGTCATGTTTTATCAGTATTAATTATGAGAATCAAAATATTTTATATATTTCTCCCACTTTTCGACTTGCAAAAAAGGTATTCCGGGATATTTTTCAATCAATAGAAGGTGCTGAATTCATAAAACATGTCAACAAAACTGATTTAATAATAACTTTCCACAATGGAAATACTCTAAGTATGGGAAGTGCAGAAAACCCATTGTCGCATAGAGGTAATAACACTAATACAGTATTATTTTTGGATGAGGCAGCGTACATGGATGAATCCATGTGGTATGATGTAATGCAACCGGCTATGATGAGTAGGGGTAAACTTGTTATTTTTATCAGCACGCCGAATGGAAAGAATTGGTTTTGGGACCTGTATTTAAGAGCAAAAGCCGAGGATAAAGGTTGGTATTTTTACGAAGGCAAGTCCGAAGACTCGCCTTATTCGGACCCAGAAGAAATTGAACAAGTAAAAAAGAACAATCCGATGCAATATCGAATTGAATATTGTGCCGAATTCATGGATGAGAACTATACTGTGTTCCAGAATATAGATGAGGCGTGCACACCGATGCCTTTTTTTGGATATAATATAGGAAACGAACCCATCTTTTTTGGAATTGACCTTGGAAAAAAGACCGATTATACCTGTGCAGTAGCCATGTCAAAGGACTATGAAGTCCGAGATATTTTACAAATACAAAATTCTAATGATTGGGATATAATTATACCACAAATTGCGGAATTTTATAATAAATGGAAGCCGATACATGGCTTTATTGAAACAAACTTTAACGATAGAATTTTTGATGAACTAATAAGAGAATACCATTGTTTCAACCTGGAAAAGCTGTTTGTCGAATACACGAAAAAAGCGCAATTGGTCCAAAATCTTCAGATTGTATTTGGGAATGTTGGAACAGAAGATGTTATAAAAAAAAGAATAAAAATTCCGGCAAAAAATCCCACACAACCTATTACAACAATACTTTATAATGAGCTAAAAAATTATCAGGGAAAGCCAAATGTAAGCACCGGCCGCACGAAGTGGGGAGCAAGCAGAGGCATGCATGATGACTGCGTGAGTGCTCTAATGCAGGCCGCTTGGAGCGTTACTAATAAAGGAAGCACGCCAGGAAAGTCTAATCGGGTGCTTTGGGAAAACATTTAAAGGAAAAATGGCCTTTAACAATAACTGACAAAATAATTTATATAATAAAATAGCAATATAATGGCAATTCAAAATCAACAAGTGAACATTTCGACCGATTTGGTATCGAATTTTGTTACAAAGTATAATAATCTCGCAGATGTTGTGGCCGAGGTTACCGGCAGGATAACCGGAAGTACCGGAACGGACTCAATTATCCAGAATTCAACTGGTAATTCATCGGCCGGAGCGCAGACTTTAGTAACCGGTAGCAATAATACCATTGCAGCCGGTGCCGATAACAGCGCCATAATTGGTGGAAGTGGAAATTCTATATCAGGAAGCACCGATAATATTGTAATTTTAGGGATGACCAGTCGTTCCACAAACGAATCTGGCGTGCATGCTCAAAACTTACACCTATATAATGGTTCCATTAAACTACATAATTCAACAGGCAATGTGTATGGAGTTGCCACACTTGTTGCAGGTACAGTAAGTGTATTCACTGATGGTTATATTTCAGCCGCGGCAACACCAGTAATTTTAACACACCAAAATTCATCCGGTACACTTGGTGAGCTTTATGTAGACGAAGGTGCTTCCGGCGGAGGTACAATGGTTATTAATTCAACAAATGCGGCCGACACATCAAAGGTATTTTACTGGATTGTTCAGCTATAAAAATAAATTATGAAGAAAATAGAAATAAACGAAGTTGAATATAACATTCCAGAGAATTTTGACGAGATTACATTCGGCGAATTTGAGGAATTACTTATTATGTTGGAGGAACATCCGAGTTCACCGAAAATCACACATGATTTGGCGTTGGATGTAATTCAATTTCTTACCAAAATTGATAAACAATTAATGTTGGAGTGTAATGAGTTGGTATATAAGTATGTTTACTCCACAATTCAATTTGCTTTTTTCCAGGAATCTCTAAAAGAAATTCCTTTGAAGTTAGCTTTTAATATTGGAGGAATTTTACATGAATGTTCTAACGACCCCAACTGCACAACGAAAGAGTATGTCGACCGAGATGAAGTTTTAAACAATTTTCCAAAAGAGAAAAAGCTCAGTGGTATGATTGCAATATTTCTGAGACCAATATCAAAAGAATATAACTCTAAAGATTTAGAGGAAAGGATTAATCTCATAAAAAAAGAAAAAACAACTGAAATTTATCCGCTCATCGCTTTTTTTTTGGCCAAAAGAGAATTGTGTCAGAGAACTATGAAAGTTTATTCAATGGCTCTGCATCTAACTCAGGGGCAAATGGAGGAATTAAACTCCTTTCTGAAAAGTGGGGATGGTACCGGGTCATTATGGAATTGGCGAAAAAAGACTTGTCTGTATTTGATGAGTTACTTGAAAGACCGATATTCGAAGTGCTTAACCTACTATCATACATTACAGACGAAAATCTCGCCTCACAAAATAAATTAGAAATATAAAAAACAATGATATATCAATCTTATTATAATGCTTACTCTGGATTAACTTCAATGCTTTTACAAATTTGTCGCGCACACAAGAATGTTTCCAGTGCTAATCTTGGCGAAATTGATGATTATACTGTTACAGGTCAAAATACCTATCCTTTATGTTTTTTAGAGTTGCCTATAACTGCACAATTTATCAAAGGAACAATAAATTGGTCCATCGCGATGACTGTTGTGTCAAAAACCAAACATGATAGAACCGACGAACAGGAAAAGATTAATGAATGTTTCAATATTTGTAATGATATAGTTGAGGCTGTCAAAGACCTGCCTAATGCCGGCTTTTCGGCTTATACCGGAACGAATGGTTATTGGGTTGATGCCAATTCAGTTAACATTATGACTTTAACACGATTTAAAGATGATTATAATTCTGGTGTTCGCATGGAGTTCACAGTTATCCAGGACATTCCGGTTAATACTTGCTTACTTATTAATTCGTTTAATGTGTAATGATAAAAGAACTTGTAAATTTAATTTTTTCGATTGTGCAGTCTACCTGGTTTGGTGCTGGCATTGAAAAGAATTCTGATTTAATTAAGTCAATTAAGATTGACTATTCTAATTCAGATGAAATAATTATTTACGCAAATTCTTACGCCGAAAATATTCAAAAAGGAAGAAAAAAGTTTGCAAAGAAAATCCCAATCAATTTTTTAATTGAATTTGTGAAAAAAAATGGAAAGTCAGTTAAAAATGTAAACTCTGTGGCGTATGCCATCCAAAATTCAATTTATAAAAATGGAATTTCAGGCAAAAACATAATTAACGGATTAGAAAAACCATTGTTAAAGACCACTGAACCAAAAATAGATGAATACCTAATTAAAATAATAGAACAAAATGTCAAATATAAATAGAAATCCCTTTATCTATCTGGTGCCTTCATCCGCGACAGACTATAATCCTTATTCACTGAACAGTAATGTGTCTATTGTTAGTTCACCGCCCAATATTAACGCGGTAAAAAACCCAATTGTATGGTCTTTACAATCTTCAGCTATAACTTCGACAATAAATTATTCTGAATTATCAATTAATGTTGATTTTTTAGATAGTGAGGGTTCTTATTTTGGATTTTCTGGTAGCTCAACTTTTGACTATCCGCAATTTCAATTGACTGCCAACGATACGCCGGCTATTTTGGAATATTATTCAAGTGGAACAACTCCAACGCGAACTCAAAGTGAATGCGCGGAATGTATTTGTTCAGTATTAAACGAGGATTTTAATTTTCGTGATAGGTTTTTTGCTATTCAATCCGGTACCACTGTTATAATTAGAAGTATTCAACCTGGTTCGCGCTATGACATGAATTTTTTTGCATCATCTTCGGCGATAACCCAAAATTATGTATTAAATTCCTCGGATTCAAACAGAGGCCAAGAACTAAAAGATTATGCTGTATGGTGTGATATTTATTTTGGAAGCGATGGCTATTATGCATCTGCTTCTACCATTGATAGGACCGGTTCTACTTATGTAAGCTCAGTTGAGATAGATTACAACGCAGATAATGTATATAATTTCGATGTATCAAATTTTGTGGAGCCTTATCTTTCAACTGACTTGCCTTTAATTTCACAAACAACATTATGGAGAGACGGCTCAGCCAACAATAATGTATATCTTGTATTTGGAGAAAAATACGATGAATTTGACAATAATTATCGTAGAAGATTCTTGGTTGGGCAAACTGAAATTGCCTGGGCCAACCATTCGTACATGAATAGACTTGTTGGTGGAAATTTATCCGGATATAGCTTTAATTTAATGACAACGTCTGGCGATGGAAAGGTATTCTTAACCTCAGCGCCATCGACAAAAGAAACATTGACCAATCAATTAGAATATTTAGGATTTTTGGTTGAAGGGAATGGTACTTTATCATTGTGCACGGCCGGATATTACGAATATTGGGATGGAACGCAATTTGCCTATGAAAAAAATAACAATACTGCCATGGATTTGGGAGGTCAGTGGTATGCTGATGTGAGTTATGGTAGTTTAAATTTTGGAGCTGGGCAAACTGTGCGTAGATATACTGTTGGATTATATAGTTATAATTCTGAGGTGCCAGGTTCCACGCGATATCTTATCAGTGATGTTAGAACATACGAAATTCAACAAGATTGCCCGGCTGAATACGCTAAGCAGATATTATGGCTGGATAATGTTTGGGAAAGTTTCATCTTCAACGCCGAAATTCAGGAAGAAGTTGACAGAGATTATGAAGAATTTCGCATAGCATTGAGTTTTACTCCAACGCAACAAGATATTTTAAATCAAATTATCAACATTGAATTAAAGAAAATCACAACAGCCAAAACTCGTTGGATAAACAAGGAGCATTTTGACTGGTTATTGACAATGTTGAAATCGAGTGATGTAAGATTGTATGAAGATGGTTTATTTAAATCAATCTACATAACAAAATTCGATTATAAATTAGACTCAATTGAATCCCTTTACAAAGTTGAAATAGATTATGTCGTTTCAGCCGGCGAAAACCAAATTAATAATTCATAATTCACACAATGAACGAAAGACTTTACGTAAATAACCAACTTGTGGATTTGGATTCAAAATCATCCATTGTTTTGAACAGAGATTTTGCTGATTTGCAAAACCCAGAATCTCGCGTGGGTGATATTTCGCTGACCATCAAATTGCCTAAAACAAAGAACAATAAAATAATTCTGGAGCATGTTCAAGTGCAAAATAAGCAAGATAAATTTGTAAAAACAATAGATTACAGGGCAGTATATTATGTTGATGGCCGTGTAACTTTTACCGGAATATTTCGCACGCTTGCAGTTGAAGATAATTACTTCGAAGGCGTATTGATGGGTGACAATGTTGCCTGGGCCAAATTAATTTCAGGTAAAACACTGAAAGATTTAAAAAACGATGATTTAATTACGCCATGGTCTGCCACATTCTATGGATGGTCCGGGTCAAGTACTCCTTATTCGGCAAATTGGTATATAAATAATATTGACTATAACACACAAGACATTGCTTTTCCTCTTGTAAGTTATGGTTCGTTCTTTACTGCCAGCCAAACTCCATTTACCAATCAAATATTTTTAGATTCGTTGGCCGGCGATGATGTACCACCATCTGTGTATGACCTGAAAATTATAAAAAGGATTTTTCAGAATATCGGTTGGAATGTGAACTCATCTTTGTTTTCAGTTCCGGAATGTCAAAAGGTAATTATGCCTTATACTGCATCGGACCGCTATACATGGAATTATGGTCAGATTATGGCGGCATCTGCATCTGGTGTAAACATTGATATTCCTCAGGTATTAAGTGCAAACACACAAGCTGATTATTCACAAAGAATAAACTTCGTTGGCGAAGCAACCAATTTAAAATATTGTGATTTTTCAATTTTGGATTTTCCAATAATTGCAAACAATCCGGCCGGTAATATTGTTACACAATCGTTTCTCGGTCAAAATGGGATTTTCACTGCTCAACAGTATAATACACCAGTTACCGATTTATATTCGTTTGATATTACAATAGAAAATTGGAAATTTTTAAATAGAGGATTCTATCGCACCGACTTTTCAACTCAATTTGCTTCAGCTTTAAATCCGGCATTGGCAAGTTCGGCCTATACACCAACTTATTTTTTGCGTGATGGGTTTTTTATTTATCTTGATGATGAGTATGGAAGTTATATTAACCAAATAATGGATAATATTACAAGTTATACATGGCAGTTTTACGAAACATTCTTCGACGATTTGACTATTAATAATAATTTAATTTTGGCCGCCTATGTTCCATCGCATACGGGCACAACAACATTCTTCCAACCTTACGATGATAACGCAAATATAATTGTCACAGGCACCAACGCTTATACATTATATTCTGGTTGGACCGCTCCATTTGAATATTATGATATCATGATTGAGGGTACATCCAGGTTTGAATTTCGCGATATTCAAATTCCATCTGGATTTTCAATTAAAATTGGAGTATTTGGGCCGGCTTATTCGTCAGGAAGTACATCAACATTTGCCGGAACAGCAATTGCCGATGAAATAAGCACCGGATTCTCGGCTGATTCTATTTCTATTGAATTTTTCTCCAGCAAAAACGATGATATTGACTTAAATCTTACAACGAATTTGCATGATATTGGTCAATTAGATTATGTTAAAAGCTTTTTAAATAGATATAACTGTTATATTCATTGTGATTATGCAGATAAAACAATCAATTTTGAGCCGTATAATTCTTATTTTCTTCCCAACGATTTTGCGATTGAAATTGACTCAATTGTTGATAATAATTTCGGCGAACCAGATACTTCTCCGGTTAAACTCCCGAAAAATGTATTCTTTAAATGGAATAACGACAATACAGATGCACTTCTAAAACAAGATTTAAGCTATGGAAATCTTCAAATAACCAGTGATAATGTCTATAACGAAGGAGATAAAAACCTACAACTTTTATTTTCATCGACAAAATATAGGGATTTTGACCTGATTACGCCTGGGTTCAATGTTTCAGCATCGACAATATCCTTACCTTCAATTAGCAACGAAGAATCTTTTTCCAATTCAGAGTTATCTGGTATAACATGGAGTTTTGCTTACACACCAAGGCTGTTAAAACTAACCGGTGAGTATGCCAATGTATCCGGCGTGACGATATTTACACAAGTAGGCGGATATAATTCCAAAATTCTAACTACAACATTCAAAGATGAAACTGAAGGTAAATTATCTCTGGCATTTGACGGAGATAACGGACTGTACGAGAATTATTATGATAGATTTTACTCCGAAATAGGCGATTCCTTTATATTAAATTTGGATGCCAAGCTTACTCCGGAATATTTCGAAAAGATGCAGACCAATGTTCCTTTATCACTAAACGGACAAAGTTATTTCTTAAATTCAATTAAGAATTTCAATGTATTCGCGACCAAGCCCGGTAAGCTTTCCATAATTAAGAAGTTTACAAATTAACAACTTAACGATTTTGGAATTTAACATTTATACAGTAATAAGCATAGACAAATGGCAGAAAGAAAAATAATATATTCGATTAAAATTAATGGCGTTGAGCAATCAACCAAAGATGTAAAAAAACTTGGTGATGAAGTAAATAATCTCGGCGATTCGATTAATTCAGTGGACATGGATACCTTCCAGGTTGACGGAATTGAAAATGTAAACTCCGAAATTACTCAAACAAGTGAGAAATTTGACGATGCTGGTGTTAGCGTAATTAATTTCGACAAAAGTTTGGACTCAGTATCAGCTGATAACATTGGAAATGTTGGAAAGAATTTGGATTTAACCACTGAGAAAGTCGATAAATTAACATTCGCTGGTGAGAAAGGATTTAAGGGCTTGTCTGATGCACTTAAACTTTTTGGTATTGATACAAGTATTCTGGATAATGTAAAAGAAGGGTTAGGTGCCATTGGTGACCTGTTAGATTCCAATTCTAAGTTAAGTGATGTAGCTTATAATTCAGCGCCGGCAGCAAAACAAGCCGAGACAATTAAGGAATTGGCCGGAGCCCAGAAAGCAAGTACTGTTGCCACCTCAGCTGGCGCTGCAGCCACCACTGCTGCAAGTACTGCGACAAAGGGTGCCACTTTTGCTACTCAGGCATTTAACGTGGCTTTAAGGGCTTTGCCTTTTCTTGCTGTAATTGGTGCAATTACAACAGTTATTGCGTTATATAAAAATTGGAAGGATGCTCAAAAAGAAAATGCTGAAAATTTAGCATCATCTTTTAAATTAATTGAGCAAGAAATTGATAATGTTTCTAAAAAGTATGATGAATTAAACGAAAATGTAGAGACAAATTCTAAATTTAACCAAATAGGGTCAGATGCCAGAATTCAACAATTAAACGAAGAGTTAAGATTATTAGAAATAAATGGAGCAACTGCACAACAAATTGCCAATAAAAAAACAGCAATTTTAAAAGCGGAGATTGCTTTGCAGCAACAACTTATTGCATACAATAATACAGCAATTACTAATGCTGGCAATCAAATTGCCGAGTATGACACATTAGTTAATAGTTTAGTTTTAAAAAATAACGAATTAAAGGATTTAATTTCGTTAGAAAAAGATTCTGAGATTAGACAAATTTATCAAAAACAAATTGCGGATAATGAAAGAGTTATTAACAACACAATTTTAGAGCAAAATAAATTGAATCAAAAGAGAAATGATTTAAACTTAGAAAATGCAAAAATAGAAAGTGATGTTAATATAAAGAAAGAATTTGGAGTAAAAATTATTAATGCTCAAACTACGGCTGAAAGAGAAAAATTAGAAGTTCTAAAACAACAAGAAAAGATAAAGCTTTCAGAAGAGTTAAAAAAGATTGGTGAACAAATTCAAGATAATTATGAGGCTGCTGCTGAATTTAATGAAGAGTTTTTTAGATTATATAATGAACTTCAACAGTCTGTTTTGAAAGACAAAATTAAGATTGAAATCGACTCAGGTAATTTAGATAAAGCATTTGAATTATTAAAAAAATCAATTGGTAATTTTAAATTTGAATTTCAAAATAATACAATAGATATTGAATCAAAATTAAGAAAGCCATTAGAAGATGCCATTGCAAAATTGCAGGAAAATGTTAATTTATCAAAGGATGCTCTTGTTATAGACCTAAAATTAAAGGGTTTTAAAGATGAAGAAATTGATAAAATCATAAAACAAATTGGTGAAAAAACAAAAAAAATTAACGATGGTGTAAAAAACATACCAGAGGGTGAAATTAGACTTTTCGATAACAAAATTATTTTGGAGCAGTCTGAAGATTATGTTAAAACTCTACAAAGTATTGGAGAGACAGTTGAGAATGCACAAAATAAAATTGAAAGTGATATATCTAGTAAGTTATTACAGGACCCAAATGTTGTATTCAAAAATTTAGATGATTTTAATACGAAACTTGGAATTGTACAAGAAAAATTAAAAAAGGGATTGACAATAGACTACTCACCAGGTTCACCAGATGCTATATTGATAACTATCGATGACTATGTTAAAGGATTCAAAGTGGTGGATGGAGTATTAAACGAAAATATCCAAAAATTTATTGCTTATCAAATTCAGACGCGAAATTCAGCTGAAATTGTTCGTACTGAATTGACAAAGGAAATAAAAGTTGGCAATGTTGACACAAAAAGTTATGAAGTTTTACAAAAATACTTTACGTCTATTTTGGCTCAGTCAAGTTCTGTTGTTGAGTTGAAAAAAGATATTGAAAATTTATCATCCGGAGGTCAAAGTACAAACACTGTGGTGGACCAGGCTGCACAATTTAAAACTCTTGGCGATAAACTTAAAGAAGTATCTGATTTAATTAAGAGTGCTGAAAGTGAAATTGATGGAAGTCTAACAAATATCCAAAATATTGTATCTGATAATCTGGATGGCCTACAAGAGAAATTTGACAATGGAGGCAACCTTAATTTTAAACTATTTTTAAACAAGGATATTCAAGAACAATTAAAGGCTACTTTAACTGTTCCAATTGATGCCACCATTGCAGATTTAGAAAAAAAGAAAAAGGAATTACAAGAGGCTTTTGCCGGAATTTTTGAGGATTTATCACCTAATGATTCGGAAGGTGCTGAACTTTTGAAAAAAGAGTTGAATAAAATTCTGGCTGAAATTGATGCTGCGATTGCAAAATTAAATAAAAAGAAAGATGAATCTGCTAACGAAGTAGATTCGACTTTTAAAAGTTTTATAGACGATTATGGTCAATTAATTGCTGATACACTTCAGGCATCAGTCGATTTATTTACCGCAATTAACGACTTGCAAATACAATCCTTAGAACAGCAACAGGAAGCAGTTGATGAATATTATGATGGTATAGCCGACAAGTATGAAGAGGAAATTGAGCGAACACAGGATTTTTATGACCAACAAGCTCAAATTGCAAGTAATGCTTTGGCCCAAATTAATGATTTTGAGAATCAATTAAAAACAGCTCGTGGTGCACGTGCTGAATTCTTATTAAAACTTATCGCGGCTGAACAAGATAAAGCGCAAAAAGCTGAAAAGCAAAAGTTGGATGCGATTAAAAGGGAAGAAATTGCAAAAAAAGCTGCAGCAAAAGCCGAAGAAGAAAGAGCGGAAAAATTAGAAGGAATAGAAAGAAAGAAATTTAATCTACAAAAAGCAAGTAATATTGCTCAGATAATTACAAATACAGCATTGGCTGTAACTCAGGCTTTGACTTCGCCTCCTGGTCCACCGGCTACTATTCCATTAGGTATTATAGTTGGAGCCCTGGGCGCTGTTCAATTGGGCATTGCCGCATCAGCCAAGTTTGAACAAGGTGGAATTTTGGATGTAATGGAAAATGGCGGTCAGTTATCTGGTCCAAGACATAGTGCTGGTGGCCTTGCTGTTATCAATAGAGCAGGAAAGAAAGTTGCTGAAGTAGAAGGTGGTGAATATATTATTAATCGAAAGTCTGTTGATAACCCAGCAAATAAGCGTGTTTTGGATATTATAAACAGGGATTATGACTTTATGAATAATAAAGTTATTGTGAATAATTCGGATTTATTGGAATTAGAAAGTTATGCTAAATTTATAAAAAGTCCATTAGATAAAAAAGTGCCGGTGGTACCAGAATTCGAAATGGGTGGTGAAATTCTATTGTCAAATAAAAACATGCAGAGTACAGTCAGTAAATTAATTGAGATGAGTTCATCTCCGAAATCAATTAACCAGGCAAAAAACCTTTCTGTTAAAATTATGGAAGATGAAAGTTCAGTGTCAAATTCCCAAAATATCAATAACAATACAACAAATAGGAATTTAACTTCTTCTTCGAATAATAGTTCGTATTCCGGACAATATTTTTATGAGGATGGTGGAATTTTTAGAACAAACAATTATGAAACAGGCGGAATTTTTAATGCAATAAACAGTAATTATAACACTGGTGGAATCCTTTCAAACATTTCGACGATGTCGTCTACTCCCGATTTTAGTTCGCTCATAAATGCCGTTACAACAGCACAACAACCAAAAGCTGAAGCAGTTAATTACTCACCTGTTGTACAGGCAAATATTGACTCTGATGCTATAAGTTCTGCTATAAGAAGTGGTATGGAGAATGTATCTATTCAGGCGAGTATTCAGGACATCATCTCACAAAATGGGAGACAAGTTGAAATTGAAAGTTTGCGCCGAATATAAATAATTCTGTTTATAGAAGCCCCGGATTTATTCGGGGTTTTCTTTTTCATCATGATTGAAAAAATTATTCTGCATGTTGGTTAGCATGAATGTTATCGTCAGTTCTTTTATTAAAGCGCGGAAATGCACTTTATATTTGTCAATAACCTTTTTATCGTTATAAACAGAATTTAGGTGTTTGGTAACATAGTCTAACATTAATTTTTCTTTTCCAATATTAAAATCGTTGTCTTTTATTCCAAACTTTTTCAGAAGAAAATTGCGTGCGTAAGCCGAAGTTATAATGCGTTCTTCTTTTTTATTTATTCTAATATAAAACATTTTTGACAACTTCATGAATTCAATATCCAGTAGTGCTTTTTCAATTCCGACTTGTAATTTATCCAATCGAATTCGTCTTCCTTTCAGATAAAACAAATAGGTTGTAATTACACGGCGCACATTTTCTCCATCCTTATCTAAGTGTTCAATAAATTTTGGATTATTTTCATCCTTATATAAAAGTCTATTATTTTTTTCTAAATTTAACTCATCACTTGTTTTTCGATTGCGCTTTGCCAACATTTCGTCCTGAGTTAATATTTGAATTTTGCAACTTTTTTTAAATTTCTTATACATCAGTACAACATCACCTGTAAAATGCACTTTCAATTGTGCAAAATTTTCAATATTGTTTTTTTCCAAGAATTTGTAAAAAGGATTTTTATCTTCCGCAAAAATAACCGAAGGAATAAAATCGTTATGTTTATCCGACCAAATTAATTCCGGAATATTTAATTTATCTCTAAATTGGTTAAATAGCAAAATCATCCTATCATAAATAGCAGTTGGTGTTGACCTTCTTTTTGCATGATATTGCCTTTGATATTCTCGATAAGATTCCTTGTTACCATTCTGGTATATATCGTTCCTCTTTCTTTTATTTATTGAAGAACATGTTTTACAAGTCAATTTATTATGCGAACTATAAGGAATAGGACTTTGTCGATAATTTTCAGAATACCAATTTAATTTAATTTGAGAATTATCTTGTTCTTTTTTACAAATTTTACAAATAAAAGTATTTTCCATAATTTTATAAAAGAGGTTTTTTACTTTTTCTTTTTTCGCGCATCGCGTACACACATTTATTACAAAGGAATTTTACACTTTCCAGCATTTTTTCAACATCAAATTTATCACCATTTAAAAGTGAATTAACATAATTATCTGAAAAGGTTGCTTTTGGATTGTGTGTGCATTTGTCTCCACATTTATCACATTTATGTCCGGTGACCGGGCGAAGATATCTACCTGTTTTTTCCAGGTACCACATCTTTTGGGTTAAAAACTGGCGTTTGGCGTTAACTGGGTCCGCCTGGTGCACTCTTCTATATTCAGTGTAATACTTATTCCACTCCTCTGGATTAGATTGAGCATAGGGCTTATATCCATACTTGGCTTTATCAATTTTATTTTGGTCATAAATACACTTTTTACACTGAGAACTTAAGCCTGATTTTAATTTGGTGTCCAGCCGAAATTCAAACTTCGTTTTTGTTTGTTTGCATTTTGAACACTTCTTTTTTGCTAATTTTATGTCAGCATACATTATTCCGGAATTCTCCTTCTTCTTATTTTGTCGGTATAATGTCTGATATTCGTATTCACAATTTTTACAATAGGCATAATAACCTGTTGGAGCGTATTCGTCCGGGCGGAATTTGGTCACCGGCCAAGTTTTATCACATCGTTTACAATATTTTTTTTCCATTATATTAACAAAATTACTGATTTTATAATAAATATCAACAAAAAAATAAAAAAACAACCTGCCAAAATTTTAATTTAGCAGGCTGATTATCACAATAATCTTATTGGCAAATAAGAATAAGACAAAATTAGAAATATTTATTTAAAAAGTATATAATTATTATCTCCAAGAGTGGTGTTTTGCTATCTTTTGGACAAGATTTTCATCTACATCGATACCATTTTCTCCTCCATAATTGATAAAATTGCTTTTATGAATATTGGATTCTTGTTTAACTTCTCCACTTTTTCGGAATTTGACATAATTTGTTTCATGGAATTTGGCATAAGACTTATAAAAGGATGACATGTACATTGCTTTTTTATCATCTTTTTTCAATAACCAATTATACCACTTTCGGAATACATCTTCGTCAAAATCCTGGGAAAGCGAAGCTCTACTTTCGCGGTATTCCTTAAACTTTAAAATAAAAGAACTATTTTGGAGTTGGATTTTTACGTTAAATGCGTAATTTTGCTGATAAGGATTTTCATCTGAATTTTCAAACAATTCGGGATGAATATCTTCTTCGCTGACGAAATGTGAATAAGGTATTTCGATTTGTTTTTCCATAATAATCTTATAATTAAATAGTTGAAGATAATTTTGTTTCCATAATTAGAAAAACAAAGATAAGGAAAAATTAAATTCTAACAACTACTTCGACATAATCAATTAAAAGAAAAAAGCATTACACCTACTTTCTTTTCCTCGCGCCCTGTATGGACACTCTCGCGGTCTGTTCGACGGCCACAATCTCCTACTCCTTTTTCTTTGAATTATGGATTTTTTTTCCAAGAACCCCCAGCATTACACCTCCTTTATTTCCCCATACGCCAGTATGGATACTCTCGCGGTGTATGGCCGTAGGTCGTATGCCTAACCTACTATAGTAGGAATTATGGATAGAAGTATTATCTTCCTCTTCTTCTTCGACATACACCCCGACAGTAGACAAACATACGAGAGGGGAAAGAAAAAGTGCTCAATGCTTTTTTTTTGAAGGTTAATAATTAAACTCAAGGTAACGGTAAATTGTATTTTTTAATATTGAACCGAACGGAAACGGCAAAGTTCGCCCTTCAGCGAAATAATAAAAAATTTCACTTTACACTTTATTCGCTGTTTTCACAACTTTCTTCAAAAAGAATTTTACTAACTAAAAGTCGTCTACCTTCTATCGGCTTACCTTAACCCATCCAAGCCCATTATTGTTAATTAACAACTGGATGGCAATCTGTTAGCTATATCTTATCGTTTCACCGCTATGGCAGTTCGCTGTGATTGTTTATTTTCACCGCGCCCCTCACTCTCCATCCTATTTGGCGGAGTAGTAGTCCCACTTCTGCCAATTCCTTTTACCCGGATAAACCTGGGTGGACATTGGCGTTGCCCGGCTTCACGCTTTTCAGATGCCGGTTCGGAATTTCACTTATAACTTATTATCTTTAAGAACAATTTAATCAAAAAAAAAATTCCAACACCTGGTTCGCCCTTGCCCGTGCTCCCCATGTATTGGAATTAAGAATGTCTTTTTTATTCTATAATAAAATCTGGGCAAGAGATTAATATTACAACAATAAATATATAGAATTTTTTTAAAATCTAAATATATAATGCAAATTTACAAACTTTTTTCACATTTCCAATGGATTATTTAAAGAACTTATTGTACTATTCTAATAATAGGACTTTTCCAAGAATTACTTGCACTTTTCAAAGAATTGTATTTTATGACAAACTTGTTGTATTTTTCCAATAATTAGAATATTTAAAATTTTTGTTTTATATTTATTAATATATTTGTAACAACATGAAAAAGCCAGCAACAAAAACTCAAATTAAATCTTGGATAGAGAAAAATATAGACAATTTAGAATGGAAGTCAAAATACATTGACAACATCCAAATGTTTGTAGATTATATTAAAAAGAAAGAAGAGCAAAAAGATTTTCCATACACTACCTGGGGAGAAAAAAAGGCTTTTAATTTTTCTTTAACTGAATTAAGAATATTAATGAATGAACCAAGAATAGATGATATAGTCGATATACATTATATTGCCGGAACCTTGAAAATAATTCAAACAAAAATAAAAACCAAAAAAGAAAATCCTTTCAAAAATTGGAATGGAGATTATTAATTTATAAAACCCAAAAATAAAATGGAACAAAAAGAAGTAACAATGGAATTTGCAATGAAGTATGAAATACCTTATGCACAAGTAAGACAACTACTTATCGAAGATTTAAAAAAGAATAATCTATCGCCGAAATTAATTTCAATTTTCGACGAAGACCCACTATTCTCAACATACTACCTGGTCGAAGGAGAGGTATTCTTTTATGGAGAAGACGACGATGAATTGAGTCAAATTAAAGATTATTACTATGATGAAAAATTAGGTTTATGTAAGAAAAAATAATGACATTTATTTTTTATACAATAGCGATAGTCTGCGATATTCTAATTAACATCGTGGCCTATCCTATTATAATGTTATTAGGTCAAATTACTCAACCTTTTATTTACACTCTAATCAAAAAAAGATGCAAACAAAAATAGAATTTATTCAACTACACAAGAATTTTGGTGTTCTGCAGTTGCACCTTATTTACATTAATCAAAAAGGATTTATTCCATGGTCCCAACTTATCGATGAATTTAACATAAATTAAAACAAAAAATTATGAAAATCCAAACACGAAATCTACTTATCTATTTGATTATTGGAATTTTACCAATTTTGAACTCTTGTAAAAAGGAAGAAATAACCATCATAGAAAATTGTGTACCAGTCCAAAAAACTCAAACTTATAAACATGTTAAAACCCAAATTATTTATGGTCCGGATTCATCTATGATAATACCTCAACAAACAAACGATATATATTTCGTTTTTAAAGATGGCAGACCATGGCGTGTAATCTATGACTTTCCAAGTAATATTCCAATTGATGATATTGATATTACTTATAACGATTCTATTTTTTACCCACCATTATCTTCAAAAACAATTATCTGGACAAGCCATGATTCAACATTAATTAATATTGTGGTAAAAAACCCATGTCACCCATCCATGGTTGACAAAAAAAGAATAATTTACTTGGAACGAATTTAACTTTTTTTGTATATATTTATGATAGGTTATTATTCAAATTTTAATGTGGGAAACGTGGCACATAAGAGCCACAAATTTAAGGTTAAGCCGGGATACACATCTCGGCTTTTTTGTTTTTAAGTAAATTTTATCGCGATATATCCATTTATATATTAATGGATAAGAAGAAATTAAAGCGAAAATCGATTAATATCGGCAATAAGCCAGGTATCGTTCGTAACAGTATAGTAACAGACCCGGCCATTGGCGTGGGTTTTTCTTGTTTTTCAACAGCTGAAGAGAAATTAGCAAACTCCAAACTTTTATTTAAATCAGACGAAACTCGTCAAATACTTGTTGGTCCGGTTTTAATTCCGGATATCGATATTTTGAGAAAGGACCAAAAAACAGGCGAGTATTTTTACGCTGTTTTTACCAAAGAAGATATCGTTAAACTCAATAGACTGCGCCAATTTAATAAGCTGATTAACTCATACACCTTGGAGCATAATTCAAAAGATGTATTCGGCAAGGATGATTTTATCGATGAACAGGTGTGGATAATTCAGGACCCCTCAAACGACACAGCCATAAATTATGGCTTCAAAGATTTGCCGGCCGGCACGCTGATGACAGTTGTTTATGTTCAAAACAAGGATTTATACAATAAGATTAAAGAGGAATTTAATGGCTTTAGTGTCGAGGCATACTTCGATTATATCGATATTAATGAAAAATACAATTTAAAAAATATAACAAAAATGGAAAAAAATATCTTTTCAACCATTAGCCAATTTATTAAAAATAAAAAAGCTGATGAGAAAGAAAAATTCGAAATGTACGAATTCAAATTGGCAACCGGCGAAGATGTTATCATCGATGGCGACACCATGGAAGTATCAATCAATGGTGAAATTCCAGCTGATGGCGATTACGAACTGGAAGATGGAACCATCATCACAGTAGCTGCAGGAATCCTTGTTGATGTTATTGCACCAGCAGTAGAAGACCCAGCAGTAGACCCAGCAGTAGAAGACCAAAAGAAAGCTGAAGAGCAAAAATTGGAAGCTGAAAAGCAAGAACAATTTAAAAAGGAATTTGACGAAAAGTTCGCAGCAATTGAAAAATTAAATGCTGAACTGGCATCTGAATTAGAAAAATTCAAAGCAGAAAATGCAGAATTAACTAATCAAATTGATTTGTACAAAAAGATGAAGCGTGCGGTTAAACAACCAGAAATTGTTCCAACCACAATTCAAAAATCGGAAAACAAAACAGAAGATTATATCAATCGTCTGGCTAAACTAACTGCTAACTAAAATAATAAAAGCAGAAAAAGTAAAAATCCTGAACCTAATTTTATTTATAAGATGAGGGCATGATTTTAAAAATTAAAATTATAAACTAAAAAAACAAATACAAAATGGCATTATCAATTTCAACCAATTACCAAGGTGTTGCATCTTCTTCAATGATTAGTGCTGCTATTTTCGCAGCTCCAACAGTAGCAGGAAACGCAGTTACCGTCATGCCGAACATCAAATATAAAATGAATGTTCGTAAGGCCGACTGGTCTACAAATCTTATCCAAGCAGCTGCTTGTGATTATTCTTCACAGGGAACTTTGACATTAGCAGAGGTGGTTTTAGAACCAATTCCGCTTATGACAAACCAAACCGTTTGTAAGTCAACATTAGAGCAATACTGGATTGCAGACCAAATGCGTCCCGGCTCTTTGAATTCTGACATGACTCCTGACTTCGCATCTTATGTTATTAATAGCATGATGGCAAAAATCGGAGAAGGATTAGAATTTAACTTATGGTCAGGTAATCTTCCAAGTGCATACTCTGGAGCAACTACAACTGGTTATTCTTCTTTTAATGGATTCATCTATTATTTGAATGCGGGTTCACCTGCAACACAAACTGGATTCGTTATCACTGCGGATAATGTGGTATCAGCTATGACTCTTACTTATCTTAAAGTTCCAAGCAGAGCAAGAAATCAAAGATTGACTTTCTATGTATCTCCAAACACTGCGGCTATGTATCAGCTGGCGCAAGCTAATGTGTCTGCTGAGCGTTATACTGACGGTACTCGTCCATTGAATTTCATGGGCTATGCAATCGCTGTGTCTCCTGGAATCCCTGATAATCACATCATTGCGGGCGACCCAGAAAATTTTTTCGTAGGAACTGATTTGCTCGACGATGCAAACAATGTTCAAACGATTGACATGACTCCGGTAGACGGTTCCATGAACGTTAGAATGGTCGCCAGATATAAATTCGGCGTGCAGATAGGGTATACTGCAGAAGTTGCATGGTTTAAACCTTAATAATCAATTGGTTATATAAGTTTACTTAAAGCAAAACTTTAAAGATTAAAAAGAGGAGAGCTTAAAAATTCTCCTCTTATTGAAAAACAAAAAACAAATAAAAAACAATTTAAAAATATAAAAACATGGCATGTTTAATTTCAAGCGCAGTTGCTAAAAGCTGCGGATATTTAGTTGGAGGTATAAGTGAAATTTACCTTACAAACTGGGAAGAAGTAAGTACTATTACTTCAGGTGCAACAACCTGGACGACTGGTGCAACCCAAGCAAAATTCTTCAAGTATGTACCGGAAAAATCAAACGGTGGATTCATCGATGAATTGGTCATCAACGGAAGTATGAAATCTCGTAACCATAGCGTTACATTTAGTGTAAATTCAAAAGACCAAGCAGCGCTTGATGCAATCGATGATTTATCATTGGCAACTGTTATCGCGATTGTGAAAGACCGCACAGGACAGTATGTATGTTTAGGTAGAGTCAATGGCTTAGAAGCAACTGTAAGTTCAGCATCTTCTGGAAATGCAGAAACTGAGCCGGCAAGTATTAATGTAACTCTTGCAGGTCTTCAGACTGAAATGAGTTTTGTTTATTCTGGGACTTTGACTGTATAATCATACAGTTAATAAAACAATTCGTTTATCTTCAATAAAAGGGTGTCTCCTTCGGGCGATGCCCTTTTTTATATTTAACGAATTTTGGATTTTTAATTTATAAGGATAAGATGGCATGTTTAATTAACTCAGGAATAAATAAGTGTAAGACATACACGGCCGGCGGTATAAAACGCCTGTTTATCACAAATAAATTATGGATAACTGATTTCTTTTTTTCGACTTCAGATTCAGAATTAACCACAATTCAAAACTTGGAAACAGGTAATGGATACGTACAGTGGTACGAATTTCAAATAGCCAAGACTTTTTTAAATGCATTTGAGGTTTTGGAAGTATCGGGACAAAAAGAATTATTTGTAAAAAACCTCGATGCAACCTTTATCAAATTGGATGCAACAAAAAGAGGAGTCCTCCAACGATTGATAAATTCACCATGTGTAATTGCCATTCTTGATAATAATAATAACTGGTGGATGATTGGTGAGGATAACGGAGCAAGAAGAAAAGAATACAGAGCACAAACATCAACAATCGATGGAACATCTGATTATAGAATTTTATTTGAAAGCAAAGGTAAATACCAGATGCGAAATATAGATTCAACTTATGCCTATAATAACATAGCATTAGAATCTGTATACGAATGTAATTGCGACAACCTTATTTCCTATCCTCTTTACATTTCGGCCAATTGTGAACTTTTACCTTTAGCAGATTGCCCACTTCAATAAAATAAATTATGGCTTTTAAAAAAGTAGAAAAAAATGTAATTAATTACCAACCACCATCTAATGATTCACTTAGATTGGTATCAGGAAATACAGCGCTGGTTACAGTGATTAGTCAAACTGTTCCATTATCTGGTGTTACCAACATTGGATTAGGACCTGGTTATTTTTATTCCTCCACTGTTAATAGAATAGCTGAATTTCGTGGAATATCCGGCGATACCAATATTACAATTAATTATGTTGAAAGCGGAGATACAGTTGGAGTTAATTTAAACGATAACATAATCGTTAATTCTATTTCGGCAACAACTTATTATTCTGGCTCCACACCACTTTCACAATTACTTACAGGAGGCACAGGGAGTTTTACTCAACAATACGTTTCTGGTTCAACCGGAAGTCAAAGTTTAATATCGATTGCTCCGGCCGGCGTAAACAATGTAGCTGGAGCAAACTCAGTTGTCTTGTCAAATTCCTCATCTGGTTTTTCAGAACATTCTGGGATTTTGGCCGGTAAAAATAATACAATTAATACTGGCGCTGATTATTCTTTAGCATCAGGATTAAACAATATAATTTCGGCACCTTATTCCGGACCAACTTTTTCCAGAATAGAAGGTAAGGATAACATCATAAACAATACTTATACTACGGTTTCTGGTACATTAAATTCTGGATTAACATCTCATAGTTGGATTAGAGGTAAACAAAATTATGCGATTGGAAATTATTTTGGAATTTTTCAATTGTTGTACAACTGTTATGGTCTGAACCAAATTAATGGAGCAGCCAATAGAACAGTAAACGCCGGTGTGAATAATATCCATAATGGATTTTCTAATCACATTTTTAATGGAAACTATAATAGTATTCTAAATGGAACTGAAAATAGACTTTATAATTCGTCTCTGGCATTAATTAACGGCTCTTCAAATAAAAGTTATTCAGTTAATTATTCAACCATAATTGGAACAAATAATATAACCACCACGGCAAACACAGCTTCAGCACAATTTAATTCCATAATTGGAGCTACGCAAAGTAGAATAGAAGATTCAGATAAGAGTTCTATTTTGGGCGGGCAACTTAATCGAATTACAGGTGTTACACCCGGATTTAATGTGATTGTAAATGGCGATGGTGGTAAAATTCATGGCTCGCGCTCTACTGTAATTAATGGATTCAATTCTTTTATTCTTGATTCTTCTGATAACTGTACAATTATCGGAGGTGGAGATAATGTAATTAACCATGGTCAGGATTCTATTATTTTCAATGGAAGACTAAATACTGTTAATGCAAGCACCGGCGTGACATTAATTAATGTGAGCAATCAAACAACGAGCTCAGCAGACGAAAATGTTTTAATTACAAATAAGATTCGTGCTATAAGCTTAACTGGTGGAGGCACCCAAATGGTGGTGGCTGATACAACCGGGTTTTTATCTGTTCAGGCAATTCCATCCGGAGGAAGTTCATCACAACTTTATGTGTCAGGAAGTACGGGCACAGGTAGCTTAATATCAATTGCACCAGCGTCTGTTTCATCTGCTGCAGGTAATTATGCAGTTGCACTTGGAAAAAATAACCAGGCTGATACAATATCTTCTGGAATTTTAGCAGGGGAAAATAATTATATTTTGGGCTCAGGTAGAGTAAGTGGAATTGTCGCCGGTAAAAATAATACAATTAATTCTTCGTATGCTTATGATTGTGGAAATATAATCAATGGAGGTATTCTAAATAAGATTACAGGTCAGACGCGCTCATCTAATATAAGTTCGTCTTATTCTTCCATTATTACTTCGTCAAAATATTCTTCTATTATTAACTCTAATAATTCGAATATTAATATCTATGGTATAACACCAAGCACACACCAGCTTATATCCAATGCTTCTTATTCCAGTTCGGCCGGCTTTAAAAATTCAATACTCGGTGGAACAAATATTTACATAAGTGGAACATCAGGAGTAATTTTGAATGGTAACCAAAATGAAATTTCACTTGCACAAAATGCATTCATAGCAAATGGTGCAAGCAACGAAATATTCGATGTAGGTTCACAATTCGCAACTGTGTTAAATGGATTTCATAATCACATTAGAACAAGTGGCAAATATTCCACAATTGCAAATGGAAAATACAATACGATATATTCTCCAAATAGCACTATACTTTCTTCTTCTTATTCCAGGCTTTCCAGTATTGCATCTGGGTCCAGTATAATATCTCTTAGTAATTTTACGGGAACAAGTGCAAATACATTATTTACAAACTCAATTCAAGCGAGGAGTTTAACCGGTGCAACAACAAGAATGGTTGTGGCCAATACCAGTGGAGCGTTATCAACTCAGGCTATTCCTCCAACCTATACTCAGTATTGGACAGTTGGTGGAGTTTACTCTTCTCTAATTCAAAATAATGGAACCAACACCACCAATTCAGATTATTCTATTGTCGCAGGAAAATTAAATTCCATTGGAACAAATTCTAATTATTCAAATATATTAGGTGGTATTGAAAA
>CAZUVD010000022.1:0-33050 GCA_964623075.1 uncultured Coxiellaceae bacterium
GACAGATGCTACCACAAAATATACTGCCGGTATGAGAATCAGGATTGCTCAGAGCACCGGTGGGACTAAGTACGGTATTATCCACAAAGTCGCTGCAACGGTGCTCACAGTCTTCTTCCCTTCCGGCACCACGCTGAACAATGAAGCAATCACCAGCCCAGTCTACTCGGCTCTTGATGTTCCTTATGGCTTCAATAAGGATCCGTTAGTCTGGTCTCTCTCAATAACTGATACCAGCGACCGCTCAACAACCTCGACATCATGGAGCAACCCGGGCAGTGTACTCCTTGCTCTCGGTATCGGTTGCTGGGATCTTTCATACTCCTGCAACTTGCTGGTAACGCGTGCAGCTACAACCTTTGCGAATGGTCGCTCAACGCTTTCGGCAGCCAATAACACAGAAGATGACAGCTCAATGAGCGGACAGGCTTATATCGGTGCACCGTCCGGTACGTTGGTGCTTCGTATCTCCGTTTATAAACAAAAGGACGTGAATCTGGCGGCAGCCACAACATACTATCTGAACTTAATATCGACGGCAGCTTCAATCACTGTAACAGCGGAAGGTGCTGTAGTCGCAAGTAAAATAAATGCCGTGTCTAGGCATCTTTAAGGAGATCACTATGCCGAAAAAATTACATCTAGCAAAAGTCCAAAAAAAAGATGGAGGGTTTTATTTCCCGGACTTTGATATTCACATTCTTGCATCTGATGAGGCCGACGCAAAGGTACTCGTAAAAGAACACCACGGTTTTGATCCCGACGAAAGAACTCAAGAGTTGGCTGATGCTCAGGCCCGGCAGGACGAACAGGATAAAACCGACGCAATAAAGCTCAAAGAAAATACTAAAAAAGAAGATACCGAGAAGTGATGCAGTTCATAAACCAGTTCGGTGCAATACTCGCGGTCCTGGTTGCTGTCGTGGGTGGATTCGTTTACCTATACAGCACAGCCAAGCGTGGCCGGCAGGATATAATTCGCCAAGATAACGCTGATCTCCGGGCCAGCAATCAAGAGATGCGAACTCAAAAAGCAGTCGCAGACACAACCATAAAGGAGCAGGGAGATACTATCCGCAAGCTCCAAGACATTGCCACTCAGACGCCGGCTGTCACCAAACTGATTGAGATGAATGCCAAACAGCAAGGCCAGCTAAACCAGCAACACCAGCAAGTTATTAAGTCTCTGTCAGATCTCACTGGCCAGATCAGCACCCTAGCGACCGAGTTCTCAACGCTCGCGAAGGCCATCAATGCCAGCTACAAAAACAAGGATAGGGAGAAGCGATGATGCAACAGGAAGATAAAGCCCACGATCAGATACCAAAGTCCGACAGCCAGAAGTTCATTGATCGAGTCGAGCGACGCGACAAAATGGTCAAGATCTTTGAGGTCATCATTCTCTTTGGCCTAGTCGCCTTCAACGTGTTTACAGTCATTCAGAATCAACGATCCGCGCTAGAGCGCTCAGCCATCGCAACTCAGGAACGTGCCGAGACTAAGGAGTACATTAAGTGTGTGCTACTGATCCGCTTCGATGTTCCAGAGAAGGAATTGACCACACGCGAAGGTGCTGAGAAGGCTCTTGACGACTGTGCAAAAAGCTCGCAAAAGTGAGTTGTGATATTATAAAACCATAAGCAGGAGACCAGCAAATGTCATATAAAAAAGACTGGGTACCAAGCCCAAACTTCACACCGGCCAGCCAGACTCAGGCAGCCTATGGACGACCGCGGAGCATCTCAGGCGGAGCCGGCCACTGGTGGAACTGGCCACGTTCAGGTGCCCGACATGACGGCATCGTTTCTTATATGGCCAACCGCGCACGTCAGGCAGCGCCACACGCTGTACTCAGCGCCGGTCGCGTGACTGAGATGGTTCGTGATCGAGACACCGCATGGTGCACGGCCAACGCCAACCCTTATACCTTCGCCATTGAGATTGATCCGCGCATCATGTTCAAGTGGGGATACGACAATCCGAGCGCAGCCGAGAAGCAACTTGGCAACCAGATCTTCGAAACACTCTGTGAATATATTGCCGATAAAGGTTATCATAATCTGCCATGGAAGCCACACAATGTATGGTCGCCGGGGACTCAATGTAACCCGATTAAATATGGAGATGTGATGGCCCGGGCAAAAGCAGTTTATAAAGCGAAGCACGCTCCAAAGCCAACACCTCCAACAATTAAATGGGTGGCTATGGCGACACCGCGCAAGATGGTCGCTGGTGGGAACATTCGTGCGCTCGATCTTAACACTCAGAAGCGAGTCGGCGATGTGATTAACAAGGGAACGGTTATTGACTTCGCGACAAGCACGACCTTCAAAGGCGCTACATTCCTTCGAACAAAATACTCTACCGACAAAAAGCTCAACGTAGGCATTGAACGAACAAGCGTGGGTGAAGTCCCGGCGCCACAGCCTGAATGGATTAAGAATCTGAAGACAATCACTCCGACTAAGCTGACCGTTCTTCCGGCAGCCGGCACTAACGTCATCAACCTGAACGATCTCAAAGTTATCTCGCCACTCGGTAAGGGCACGGTCATTGACTTTGTCAAAAGCACAACAGTCAAGGGCAAGCAATATCTGATCAGCAAGTACAGCTCAGACCACGCTATGCCGAACGGTATTCTCCGATCTGATGTCGGCGTGCCAGTAACTCCACCGGCCCAGGAGAAACCAACGTGGCTGACAAAGTGGCAGGATATTGCGAACGTCACCATGTATACCCGAGTGAAGGCACCGCTCGTGGATCTATTGACCGGTAAAACTATCAAAGAGATCCCGATCAATACACCGATTGAAGTCGGCTCGACGACTGAATGGCTCGACGGCAAGTATGCCATAAGCGAATACAGCACCGGCAAGAAGGAGCCTCGTGGAATCTTGATTGTTCATCTGGACAATAAGCCGATTGAGGCGCCGAAGGATCCACTTCCGCCGGCACCAACTCAGCCGACTTTAGAAGAGCGCGTTGGCGTCCTCGAGAAACTCGTGGAACTGATACGCTCAGCGTTAGCAAAAATAGGAATTAAGATCTAGGAGGATCATATGTCAGACTTCATTACAAGTTTAATCCGGACCTACGTCCCGATTGTAGTCGGTACCGCGATCTCAGCTCTAGCCACTCGTGGCTTAGAAGTTGATCCGGCAACCCAAGCCAGCCTAGTTGCCGGCCTGACCGGTATCTTGATTGCTGCATACTACACAGCAGTCAGAGCGCTTGAGAGTAAGTACCCGAAGATCGGTGTATTGCTTGGATCGACTCGCAAGCCTGAATACACAGAGCCGGAGGTTTAGCCGTGAGAGGGTGGGAATCTAGGGAGTGAGCTAACTGGTAGCCATTGCTGGCGGTGCCCACCCCCTCCGGCAATTACTGTAGGTTCGACGCCTATCACACCCACAAACAAACACAAGAGCCTCCCGATTATGGGAGGCTCTCTCGTTATACACCGACCACGGAGACAATGCTCCGGGTCTGCTACTCAGGTAGCTTCGGCAAGCTCTCCAACTTGCCTGTATTTATCGAAGATATTTTGCGTATGAGCCGTTGTTGTAGGCTGACCAAGCTGACCAGCCACCGCCTTTGTATATGGCATAGGCAGCGCGAATGTTCGCTGATGGTGTGAAGCGTTCGTTGTCGCCGATGATGTGAGGAACGTGGACGCTATTGATCTGCATGAGTCCCTTGTCATTCGTGCCGTCGCTATTCAGGCCGGTATTATCAGCCAGAGCATTGCAAGCGACGCCGTGCTGAGTGCTCTCGGCTTGCATGATGGCCATCGCGGTCCGGACGTCCCAGTCATATTTAGCAACCAGATGCCGGTACTGTTCACAGCCTCCGGTCGGACGTGGCACCGCCTTGGCTACAGGAGCCTTGCGTATTGCGTCCTCCTTTGCGAGTTTCGCCTTGCGCTGGGCTTTTACCGCTTCCGCTTTTTTCTTGGCCACAGCGAGCTTCTGAGCGCGAATCTCTTCCTGCTTGTGCAAGGCTTCGGTTGTCTCGGCGAGTTTAACTTCTTGATGAGCTAGTTGACCCTGTGCTTCCTTGAAGGAGTTGACAGCGACGGAGAGCATGAGGGCGACTAGCAAAAATGATAGTTTCTTCATATATCTGTTATTCCAACAGGCTTAAAATTATAGCACAAACTACTTGCGCTTAGAGGTGCCACGAGCCTCGGCCAGATATGCGCTGTTCACGATCCGGAGCAAGCTGTATAGAGCCAGCGCGACGCCGATGTAAACCACTACCTTGTCGTCGTAGGTGAACACTAGGTATCCGCCAACGGCTGCAGGAGCGATCATCTGGATCACACGGACTAAGGTCCTGGCGAACAGACAAACCTTCTGGTAGAAGCTGTACTTGTTTAATTTTGTATGGAGTTTTAGTATTTGTTTTGTCATTTTTTTGATTCCTTTTTTTGTTTTATTTGATGACCTTCTTATACTATCACGTCCGCGCTTTAATGTCAATACCCTCTTATGCTTATTCATACGTTACCCCTGTTATTTATATGCTTTTAGATAGCTGATTGCTATGGCCTCAGCCGTGGCCGGAACTGTTATTCGATTATCGTCCCAGTATTCCCGGATCACTCGGCTCTTGCACGGCCGGGCCTCGTTCAAAACGAAGAGCACCGCGACGCCGTTGCTGAGAAAACCGCCTCGGGATCCCAGCGATTCGATCAGTCGCCGGGTATCCTTGCACCTCTGGCAATATGATTCGTGCCGGACGATGCCGTCTATTACTTGCATTAGAATGGCTCCTCTTCTTTTTTAGGTTTCGTCTGCTTCAGCGGACGTGGTGGCGCGAGCTTGCCGGCCTGAGTGATGGTGATCTCCATGCGCGGATTGTCTCGATCAACGTGAACCCGGGACCCGTCATGGCCGGCAACGATCAGATAGTTGTCGTCAGCCAGCACACCGACTTCCACGAGCACGTCTTGAATACCTTCATACAAGGCGCTCAGATCGACGCGTCCTTTGTTTGACTTGTAGAAGTGGCACTCTAGGTTGATCGGGAAGTCAATCGGCTCTGACGGCTTCTCCTGAGCTTTGAGCTGCCAGAGCGCTGAGTGTCGCCATTCACGATACCGAGGCGTGTCGATCTTCACGCTCCGGCCACCGCGGTTGATGACGCGCTGGTTGCTCTTCTTGACGTATGGGTTGCCGTCTATTTTGAAGAACATTGAGAGCCACCGGAGACAGGCTTATTTGTACTTGGCTTCGGCGACCCCTGTTTCTTATTTGTACGAGGGTGGCATTCAGACCAGTCGGCATTACACTCGATGTCTGATGGTGGTTCGCACTTATCCATCGGCACGCTGTCGCCGAACGGACAGCCGGTCGGTTCAGCTTTGCAGACTCCGTCACCGATCGGATAGCTTCCGGCCGGGCAAGTGTAGCTGTAGCCGGGCGGATACTGCTGAGCCGGCGCTGCATTAGCAAGCGCGTTGATGATGAACATTCCGGCGATGATGACCACGACAATCGCGATCAGGTGCTTGGTACTACTAGATATTTTTTTCATGATTCCTCCTATACCTTCAAGGGCATAATTACTGCTGTTATTTCTTCGCCTTCAATACCTTCGAAGGAACGGAGCACGAAGCCATCGAGTCCTTCCCGGAGATGAAGATCCACTGTTACTCGAGCGTCACCGCTCTTCATTTGATCGGCAATCTTCCGGAGCAAGCCGGCATCGATAGTGACGACGCGTCCCGGTTGCTCGCTATTCACTGCCTTCTCAACCGCTACTTCATAGTCAGGCAATAGATCCATCTGTTGAGTGTATGGAATTATCGCTTTGATCCGACTGTCTTCGAAGCCGGTGGCCTCTTCTTCAGTGATCTCCCGGACCGTTATTTTACCATCGTCAAAATAGGCACGATCACCCTTCTTCATGGCCTTCTCCGCTTGCTCAACAGCTTCGCGAGGTATGCCGATCTTGAGCGGAGCTTCTCCGCCGGCGTCTGCTTCGACCTCAATCTGGCGCTTCATGGCTTGATAGCCGTCGGTTGCTATCAGGTGAGCGGTATATCCTTTGGTTTTATCCTTCGGATCCACTGCATTTATGATGAATTGCACCTTCGTGGTGGCGACATCGTGGCCGTCCTTCTCCGGTTTCAATGCTGACTTCCAGACTTTCATCTGATCTTTACTGGCATAAGCTAGGCTCATATCATTCTCCTTTGGTTAGTTGGCATATCAAACAATCGGCTCTGCTCACTATGTTCAGGCTTCGGAGCTACCGGGTGCCAGCCGATCTGCTCGCCTGTTTCGTGGTCGAAGTATTCGAAAGTTGTGGCAATCGCTTCTGATCCACGGTACACGTCTCGGACGTGCACTGTCTCTTCTGCTCGAGACTCAATCGTATTGTCGCGCACTTTGATATATTTTGGAATCTCAATCTCTCCTCGTAGGAAAGTCCAGCCGTTGCGCGTTATCAGCCAGTGACCCCTCTGTACGACGCCGTCCTTCTTGACCCTGTGGATCAGTCCGAAGTAGCGAAGCGGTGACAGGTTCGTGTAGTCGCTGACCTCTCCGTCGAGATCGGCCCGGCGGAAGTCGTTGACATTACTTGCCATGATCACCTTTGATCCTGCTTGTAGTAGGCTCAACAGGTGCTTGTTCATGTGGTGAGCGCGGATCTCTCGAATGCGCTGGCCACAAGTTTCACAATTTTTGCTCATCTTTTTTCTTCCCTCCTTTGCTCTTCCGAGGGATCCGCCGATACTTGTCCGGCAGATCCTCGAAGTGGAGCTTATATTTTGCGAGTGCGTTCGGTAGCTTGGATCGTCTGAGCCGGTCGGCGTTTGCTTTTTTTACCGCCTTTGGCGCCAGCGATGCGAGCACGTTCAGAGCCTTTCGTGAAGCTCCCTGTAGCCGTTTTACCAGCGACAGGATTCTTGACTTTGGCGCGGATCTTCTTGTAGAAGTCCGGATCTTCGGCGAGTAATTTGTCCCTCGTTTTTTTACCGCCATCAGTAGTACCTCCCATTCTTATCGTCTCCTTGATTCTATCATCAGCACGATCAACGCGCCGACGGCTACAACCAACAGAAGCAGGGCAGCCGGGATCCAGAATGGAGCCAGCACCCACCACCAGGACCAGTCTATATTACCGGTCAGCTTCAACACCACGAAGATAATTCCGACCACTGTCGGGATACTCACGCTGATGTTAGTGTTAGTGTTTCGCGCCATGCAGTTACTTCCTTTCTCTCATTAAGTTTTTATCGAAACCATTCGTGATCAAGTAGTCACGAAGCTGGCTCGCGTTGGTAAGGATCCACTCGATACCGGTCTCGAGCGTCTGATCAGTCAGGTGGACTATGGACATTGTAACCCGGTCGGGATCGTCCTTCTTCAGAAACGGATTGAATACTTGGAACTCAAAAACCTTCAGCTCTGGATAGAGAATCTGATATGCGCTGGCCTGTTTGCTGTTGGCCCAGGACGTTGCAGTATAGATGCTTCGCTTGTAGTCAGTGCCACGCTTGCCGTCTTTGATCCACGCCGGTGTATCGATACGATCGAGCAGACCTGACAGCCACAGCCAGTCATTGAGCTGGACGACACGCTTGGTATCGAACTCCATTGACTGACCGACTAGCTCTTCAGCTCCGAAGATGGCCGGCGTCTTTCGGGTCCGGCGAGTCTCCTTCTCCCAGCGAGTGTGAAGTTTTTTACCGTGAGCCATGATCTCGGTCTCTTCAACTTCACCACCGATGAACGGCGCCACGGCACGATCCCAGTCGCCACGATCCCACGCTGCAAGGATTGAGTAGCTGACTTTCATCGGTCTAAGATCAGTCATCGCTTCCACCTTTCACCTTGAACTGGATCTTCTTATTACGAAGAGGCTTGGTGATGCCGACCGGCAGACGTCCGCGGTGCTTCATCTCATACTTGCTGACCTCTTTGGAGTCGATGCCATACGTCACCTTCTTCGTCCAGAATGGCGCCTTGCGATGCTTCGGCTTGTTCTCAGGGTCTTCTTTATAGATGGCTCCTGCAGCGCTGTAGTTCGCCTTGATGATGTCTCCGACCACGCTGGTGAAGTTCGGATTGTATTCAAGACCTTGGCGCTCAATCTCGCTGGTCACGAAGGCAATGGCCTCGCTGACACGCTTGTGCATATCGAGTAGTTTGATGATGCCGTTCTCGGCGCTCGGGTTGAACACCAGCATCGATCCTTCCTCTTTGGCTTTGACTAGCTCGCCGAGATTGATCACGACGCTGAGCTTGCTCTCCGCCGGTACCGGAATGAACTCCTCTCGCTTGAAGGTCTCAGTCTTGCCGTCGGATAGCCGGACGTCGAACTGGCCTTCATCAATTAAGATCACCGTGCCGACTTCGCCGGTATCTTTGATGGTGACTTTTTCGTTTAGTAATTTGTTGTCTTGCATTAGGTTGGTCTCCTTGCTTATGCTCTTATATAGTATAGCGTCCGTGCTTAATCGTCAAGCCATCGGACAATTGTTCTTCGTAGGAACTCTTCAGCCTCCTGCTCGGTGACGTCGTGGTCATGAGCGCGGACGGTGAAGTAGAACTTATAGATCTTGTAGTCTTTGCCCTTCATCTTCTCAATGCTGACGCCGATTATCTGTTGCTCAGTTAGGTACTCGCGTGATGCCAGGACCGGAGCCAGACATTTATTGACGACCATCGGAGCGCGGACTCCGACCGGCTCAGTTCGTATGCCGACAGTCACGTTGGCCGGCTTGAAGGTTAGGTTCATACGTTCTCCGCGACGTTGTCCGATCCGCAGTTCGGACAGATCCTTGTCGGTGGCGTGCCACCGGGAGCGGTACCCCATCGAGTGCTACAGTCGTTACACTGGTTGGTATTGCTGGGATACTCTTCACGTTGCTGGTCACGTCGTGATTCGGCTTGGCCTTGAATATCGTCGTGATCGAACATTGCATCTGCTAGTGGGTGGCTCATGACTCAAGCTCCTTGATCCGCTCTTCCAGCTCGCCGATTTTTTCGTCGCCTTCGCTGACCTGATTTTCGAGATCATCGACAGTGATGCCATGCTCTTTGTTGATGTCTTCAATCTGATCACAGGCCGGACAATCATTGCCGGCATGAGTTATCTCGTCGCCATGTTCGCCACAGACATTCATGACTTTTTCTCGCATTCTTCGAGGTGCTTCTTCATGACCTTAGCAAGAGCTTGGATCTTGGCCTCGAGTATTCCATGTAGTTCGCCGACAGTTTTACCGGTGAATGGCGCGTGTTCGTAGTCTTTGACGTCTTGCTCGCAATCATCGATGATCAACTGAAGTACTTCGAGCGGTGTGTTATTCTGGCTCATTGCTGTCACCTCCGTTATCAACGACCTCTCCTTCAACTGGTGCGACCGTGGCCTTCCGGCTGGCTGCAATATCTTTGGCCTCGGCTTTGTTGGCCTCCTTCTCGGCGTCGGACAATTCCGGGAGCGCCATCTTTTTGTCTTTGAAGTTGCCGTCCTCATCGACGAGTAGCTTGTGAGCTTCAGCTCGGGAGTCAAGTTCAACGGCCAACGCTAGGCGCTGATCCTTCGAGCTTGATGGTAGTTCTTTTGTGGCACGCTTCATCGCGGTCTTCTTGGCTTGCTGATCCCACCAGTTTGTCCATGCCGGAGAATCCTTGCCGAAGTTCTTCGCCTTGGCAGCTTCGCGGATCTTCTCAATCTCCTTCTTGGTCATTAGATAGAATGGCTTCTCGCCGTTCGTCAGCACCGTGGTGATGTAGACGTGGGTCACATCGTCAAAGTTGGTACGATCGATGTCGAAGTTCGGCTTGTGAGTCAGCTTCCGATCGGTACCCATCTCGACGTCAAAGACATCTCCCTTGAATACTAGCTCGGAGTTGAGGCTCTTGATCTCGCCGGTCCGGTAGGCCAGCTCTTTCAAACCTTTGTATCCCATCTGGAACTGAACTTCCATTCGCTTCTTGCCGTGCCGGTCAACGGCAAACGGTATCAAGAAGGCGTGTTGCTGTGGAGTGTTCGGCATCAGGTCGAGGTGAACACACGCCATCATCGCGCTCAGGAAGCTATCAGGTGCTTCTTCTATAGCCTGTATGAACTTTGGCTCGGTCTTGCAAAGTATCGATACACGAGCAGCGAACTCTTGCGCTCGTTGATCATTCAATAGCCGGGTGGCATATTGAGCAATCATCTGAGCTTCGGCCTTCACCAGCTTGCTGAGCTGGACACTCCGCTCTTCGTTATTGTCATTATCATTTTCACTCATCGGACTTGGTCTCCTTCTTCTTTTTAGGTTACTTGGCCACCGGTGCGTTCATACGCTTCTCAAGCTCCCGGTCATATTGAGCTTTGGCTGCAAGTGTTCCCATTCCATTGTGACCCTTTGGATCGTAGGCTCGCATTCGCCGGGCAACGACCGTCGGACGCATATGTTCCGGGTAACTTGCTATTGCTTTTGTCATAGGTTGGTCTCCTATTTAGTTAGTAGTGATTCTATGATATATCGTTCGTGCTTATTATGTCAAGCATCAAGTTCGATGCTACATAATTATCGTTGGTTCTCGAGGATCTGGCACCTGTCGGAAACCGTGAGTATCGCGGTTCGGGTGCTCGAGCGTGATGATCTTCCATGTATGGAGCAGATCGTGAAGATCCCGGAATGAATGCCGGTAGCCATCGTAGTGCTTCCACTCGTAGCCATGGCAGACGTCGACAATCAGGTGGCCGAACAGAGTTTGAGTGATCTGGATCGGGTAGGTATTGCTCCTCACGAACTCATAGCGATCCATGTCGCCGACGAACTCAGCCATTACATGAGTAATTCTAGCCATCAGATCATCTCCCGGACCAGCGCTTCAACGACGTTAGTAGTCAAGGCGTTGCCGGCCATTTTATATCTTTGGTTATCGCTGATCGGTACAGCCATCGGTGTCGAGTCGATACCGGGGTTGCTCTCCATCACACCAGACTCCGTCCATAGATCCGGGAATCCCTGAAGGCGTTCACACTCCAGTGGCGTGAGCCGGCGGAGACGTGCTCCTTCAATGACCGCTTGCTGCACGTCAGTGTCGAGCGCTCCGGTGTAGCCATGCTTGATCCGGCCACGGCGCGTCTTTGACGTTGGCACTTTGTAGTCGAGAATATATCGCTCGTCATTTTGTGGCCTACCGGTTCGAGCCTTGAGAGTACCGGCGATTCCGTTTTCATCGACTGCTCGGATCCCGAACTTCAGCAATCGCTTGATCGCCGTGTCCGATAGGTAGTATTTTTCGTCCACATTCTCCTCTAAGATGGCCGACAATGAACACGCGCTCGCGATTCTGGGGTACTCCGAAGTCCTTGCTGTTAAGTAGTTGCCATTCAACTCGATACCCCAAGTCGGCAAGAACTTCAAGTATTTTATGGAAAGTCTGTCCAGCCTCGTGAGTAAGTAGACCCTTGACGTTTTCGAGTAAAAGATGTGAGGGTCTCTTGTGCTCGAGAATCCGAGCGATGTCAAAGAAGAGAGTCCCTCGGGTGTCGTTGAATCCACCGCGCTGTCCAGCTTGGCTGAAACTTTGGCAAGGAAAACCGCCAGTGAGGAGGTCGAAGTCGGGAAGGTTCCCGGGATCAATTGTTGTTGCGTCTCCATAGTTTTTATGTCCTCCATATTTTGATTGATAAACCGAGATGGCGTACTTGTCGATCTCGGAGAAACCAACACATAGTGATCCATCGTGAGCGAGGTCTGCAAGGCATTGACCAGACCGTCGGTCCTGGGTACTAGGATCTTGCCTCGTCGCGGATCTCCCTTGCCCTCGCGCCTTGAGCGTTTGCTCTCCGGCGTCCGGACTTCCACAAGCATTCTGTATTCCAATTTCAAACCCTCCGATTCCTGTGAACATTGAAAAATAGCGGATCATGGCTTTGCATCTCGCCGGTCTTTCATGTGGTTATTAGCCCGGCGCCACGCCTCGCCGGTCGGATCTTTGAAGAGCTTGAACTGCTTGGCCATCTTCCGCCGGGCCTTCCGGTTGTGGCCGGGGAATGGTATACCGCCACGCTGTTCTTTGGCCTCGACGGTATCGCGGAGCATAGTCGGACACGGCTGATCGAGTGGGTGATTCTGGCGACAGGTAAAACACCGGCTCATTTGATCCTCTCAACCGGAAACCAGAAGCGAAAGGCTATGAAGAATCCCTTGTAGTATGGCTTCTTCAGCCCGGCGCCTTCCGGCGGTAGATCTTTGACTTTGATCAGGCCGACTGTCACTAGATGCCAGCCGATTTGCTCACGCTCGAAGCCCCATATCGGGTGCCATTTATTATCGACTAGATCTTTGATTGTGTTGGCCATTATGATTCCTCCGGAACTGGTCGCAAAAACTCACGCGTTGCCACGTCGTCCTTGTCTTTATATATTTTTACTATGTCGCCGGTGCCCTTGACATTCTGACGAACTCCTATCATAACACCGAACTTCAGGGCATCTTCGGTCTTGGTGGTCTCCATGAGCTTCTGATATTGATCCTCGCCAAGTATGCCGGAGATCTGTTGCTCGACCCACGTCCGGTCAATGTGCTCGTGCTTGCCGATCACTTTGTCGAGGTACTCTTTGAATACATTCATTTTTCTTCCCTTCGTTTAATTGCAAACTGTACCTTCCGGCGCCATGCTACCCGGGCAGCCTTCGAAGCCTGACCGTCGCTCGCTCCCGGGTGATCGATTAGATAGCGAGCCTTTTGAGCTTCTTGCTGGTGATGTCTCGATAAACTTGTTTAACGATCATAGCCGGACCCCCCATATTACATAAATGATCAGGTCGTTGGCGCCGGGGAATCCCAGCATAGCCATAACCACAATACCCACGATAACCCACCCAGCAACCGCGACGATGGTCACGATCCAGTTGAAAATTGTCCACCACATTTTTTGTGTTACTCCTGTTTCTATATTATAAAATGTTCTAGTCATCATGTTCGTACTCCGGAGGCTCGAGATGAGCTTCAATTGCATCGTTCACTTCATCGTCCGTCAAGCCCGGGCAGTTATCAGCAACGCAGGCGACGCTGTACTGGCCATAGCACCCACAAGATATGTTGCCTTCACTATCGCGTCCACTGCAGCAGGGCGCTTCGATCTCAAGATCGTGTTCGTGTTCAGTGATTGTGGCCATCATGCAAGTGCCTTCCGGACGTCAGCATAGACATCGCCGAGGGTTCTCCATTTTTTGTCCGGGTGGTTGGCATAGTATTCAGGATCGCCGATCGGCTCGCTTCCTACAAGCTCCTCGTCCACCAGACCCCAGACTTGGTGTAGCTCGGCAGTGTTATCGGCGTTGATCGGTATGAACCAGATCAGGCCGTCGCGGATCCTGTAAAGTGATCCGGTCTCTGTCGAGATGTATATTTTATTTGTTTCGCTCATGACGGTTGGTCTCCGTTTATTTGATACATTATCTATTGTATAGCGTTCGCGGTTATCGTGTCAAGTCTTTTATCCACAAGCGCTAACGATTATACTTTGCGATGAGGCCGTGATCCGGGTACTCTCTTGAGTCACGCGATGCGTGCGGTTGGTCTCCGACCCGGGGAGCCTCTTCATTTACAGCACTCGGACGTGTACTTTATAGGCCCGGCTGATTGACTTAACTTCAATAGGCATATCCCACTCCCTTCTATTTTTCGCGAACGATTAAGTTTAACGTACCGAGAACACACGCCTGAATATCGTCGATGGCGATGTCAGGCTTGAGATCGGTTGCAAAATGGTGCTGAGTACAGGTGCCGTCAGTACCGCGTGGCTGGGTGCAGCCCACGTCTTCACAGCTCGTATATTGTTTGTCGGCATACTGGTTGACGTAGCGGTCGATCCCGATGGCGGAGGCAACTTGGCGAGCGTATAGCTCACCGCCACCAGACCAGACAATGATCCTCGTGTTCTTCATACTGGCAAAGGCTATCAACAAAGTTCGGATTCGTTCGTTGGCCACAGGCTTGCCGGTGTTGCCGGTCTGGATCAGGGTACCATCGACGTCGAAGGCGACTGTAATTTTCTTCACTTTGATAATTCCTTCCGTAGCAAGTAGCTGAACAGCTTGCGAGGATCTTTGCCGTCCGCCCGGGCCTGACTTGCCAGGACCGCGAATCGTTCACGGCCGATCTTATACCAGACCTTGCAGTACCATGCTTTGAATTGTGGACTCATGAGATCGGCATAATCGCTTAAACCGATGTCGCAAGCCAGAGCTTCGTCTGACGTTAGATTCCGATCGTCTATACCGGATCCTCCAGTTGCCAGTTGTACAGTTGGTTTTAAGTTTTTATCCAGTTGCTCAGTTGACAGTTGTCTTGACTTGATAATCTCGCTGATGTGCATAAATGCTTGACCCCTCCACCCAAACCTGATACACTTCGAAGGTAATTTGTGAGTCTCATGGCAATAGCCAGCTAAGACCCAACCACCCTCCGGTTGGGTTTTTTAGTTTATTTGAATTGTGTAATTTGTTGAGTCTCAATATCAGCCCATGGTGCTGTTTGTTTTATTGAGATTCAATGCTGATTATGCACGCCGGGCCTGACTTTGTAAAGTCTTTGCGCTCGTGCTTAATTGTGATACGCTGTGGACAATATGGAGACCAACACCCCGACCACCAGTGAAGAAAAAACTGTGCATAAACCACGAAAAAATGTGGATAAACGGCACCGGTGGAAGCATCAAACTGGCTATAAATTGCGCGACGTCCTCAGCCCGAAACAACTAGACCATCTTTATTATCTGAAGCGCGAAGCCAAGCGCCGACAATATGGTATTATCAAAACACAACCAATTAAAACGAGGAGACCAACTCATGTCACAAGACAAACCACAAGCACCAATTAAACCAACACTCAAGATCGTGCCGATGGAGATCGACAAAGACTTCCAAGCGCCGGAAGGCTGGACGATGCGCGAGCTGATGAGCGTCGCGGTCGGGAACGAAGCTCAGTTCTTCGCCGTGCTGATGCTCTTGCCACCTCAACCTCCTGCTCCTGCAGCGCCAAAGAAGCCGGGCATAATCACATAGGAGGAACTGATGACAATTGAACAAGTCGTAACAGAGCATTCAAAGATCTGTGCATATAACGGAGCCGGATCAAAAAGCTATATGCGAGCGCCAGGACCACACCAAGGCCGAGGCGCGAAGCGGTACCGGAGTGAGGCGTTTCGGATCCGTCAGTGCGGTCAGCATTTGTACAAGTGGTGCCTCAAAGTTGAGACGCCAATCGTAACGAGCTGGCAAGATTTACCTGAAGACAAGCAACCGATTCAGCACGGTCCGGAGCAGAAGATGAGCCGGTGCCTCGGTGATTCATATCGGAAGGAGCCAGCATGAGCGATGCCGAATGGGAGAATAAAAACAAGATTGACGTCCGCACCAAGCTGGCGTTGAAGATGCTGATGTTCATGTTCAAGGTACTCGCACCATATCGGTTCGAGCATCAGTTCAAAAAAGACATTGACGATATTGAGAAGGCTATCAAAGACTTATGAGCGATCCAGAAAAACAACCAACAGAAGAGATTGATACCCGGGAAGTTACGCTCGGTGCATTGCGTGAGCCGAGGCTGGAGTGGAAGAACGCTCCCGATGGAGTGACTCGCATGGACGCATATCGTCGCATTGACAGGTTGCTCGAAGGTCTCGGCTCAACAGGCACCGGAGAAGTGGTCGACTTCCCAGGACCGAAGGAAGATCCACCGCCAATCGTGGCATAGAGGTATACTAGAATTATGGCAAAGAATCAAACACCACTCGACAAGGCAAAGAAGCAGCTTGAAAAAGCGAGCGGTAAAAAAATACCCAAAAAACCAGTTGCCAAAAAGCGGAAAACACAGCCTCCTAAAATTGACTGGATCGAAGCTCAGCAATACTTTTTGATGGACGCCACAATTACGTTGTCCGATGTGGCCAAACATTTCAAAGTCTCCAGAGAGAGCGTGACCAAGTGGAGTCAAAAGCAGGGTTGGCAAGAACTACGCAACAAGTTATCAGAAAAAGCAACGAATGAGATGATGAAGCGGTTGGCCAAAAAGAAGGTTGCAGCCAACGATCGGCACGTCAATAACTACAAGAGTCTTGAAGACAAGATCATGCTGGCAGTCGACAAGCTCAGCGACGAATCGGATCCGTCCGAGATGCTGGCTCTGGCCAAGGCGCTGAAGACCGCGTCTGATGGTGAGCGTGTGGCTCTAGGATTGCCGACACTGGTCAACTCAATCGCTGACAAAGATGGCAACGACTTCGCCACGGCCTTTGCTGACGCGTGGGTAAATGCAAGGAAGGTACTCGATGATCGAAACACAGGAGCTAAAACGTGAGGATCTTGCTCAGCACGTAGCTGATATGCGAATCGCGTCGGAGGCAGATCCGGCGTACTTCGTTAGCAACCACCTCGGTGATACCCTCTGGAGCAAGCAGAGAGAGATTGCGATGTCGGTCCGGAACAATCCGATCACGACTGTTCGCTCATGCCACGGCATCGGTAAAAGCTATACTGCAGCCCGGCTCGCTATCTGGTATCTGTTGAACTACGATGACTCGATCGTGGTGACTACAGCTCCCACGTTCCGACAGGTCGAGCAGATTATCTGGCGCGAGATGCGCTCGGCAAAGAAGCTGGCTAAGCTCCCGATCCCGGGCAAGATGCTGAAGACTCGGTTTGACATATCCGAAGAATGGTATGCGCTAGGGTTAAGCTCCGACGATGCCGACAAGATCCAAGGTTTTCACCCGAAGTCCGGCCACATTTTCGTGATCGTTGATGAAGCTGCCGGCGTTGACGAGGATACCTACATAGCAGTCGAATCGATTCTGTCTTCCATGTACGCTCGAGCTTTGTTCATCGGCAACCCGACGGCGCTTGCCGGGACCTTCTACAAGTCGCATCACCAAGACCCGAACGCGAAGAAGATCCACGTCTCTTGCTTCGACACGCCGAACTTCACGAACAACGGTATTCGAAACCTCGAGGATCTGATGGCCGTCGACATGAGCAAGATTGAGATTGTTGCTCCATACCTGATCACTCCGCAATGGGTCAAGGACAAAGTCCGGAAGTGGGGAGTCGACAGTCCGATGTTCCAAGCTCGCTGTCTCGGCAACTTCCCGAGCGCTGAAGTCAATACCCTAATCCCATTGAACGTCATTGAGATGGCTGCCACGCCGGAGCGGAAGAAGGCTCTGAAGGCTGGCGATCCATTCACCGGCGTCGACGTTGCTCGCTATGGTGACGACGAGACTGTCATCGCGCCTCGGCTCGGAGGCATATTCGAGAAGCTACAGGTCAGCAACAAGGAAGCAACGACAGCAACGACCGGGCGTGTCAAGTTGTTGCCGGCTCAAAGTGCTATAGCGGTTGACTCCGATGGAGTCGGTGGCCCGGTGGCCGATATGCTCAAGGAAGATGGCTTCGATAACATCATCGAGATCTACAACAACAGCACGGCCTTGCCGGACAACTCCGGCTTGAAGTTCGTCAACCTTCGATCTCAGATGTGGTGGTATGCTGCCGAGAGGTTCAAGGCTGGTGATGTCTATATTCCAGAGGACGATGAAGAATTGCAGTCGCAACTTGCTACTCCGCGTTATACAATAACGAGACAAGGCATTGCCGTTGAAACCAAGGACGAGATCAAGAAGCGAATCAAAGTCTCACCTGACCGAGCTGATGCCGTTGTTTATTCGCTAGGCGCCGACTTCCTCCACGCTGCCGATCAGGTTCAGGCAACAGTCGGACGTAAGTATGAAGATAATCAGGAGAAGGAATGGTGATGGCTGAACGATCGAAAAAGTGTACAATAAGCGTGAGGACTTTTAGAATGAACACAAAGGCAAACATATGAAAATAGGACCATTCAGATTAAACCTAGCAAACAGCAAACCGAAGACCGATAACGAAGTCGGTACTTCCGCCACCGGGTTCACACCCAGCTTCTTCGATGGCGAGATTATAAACCTCGACAAAATAAAGATTGAAGACTACATCAAGATGACTCAGACCGACGGCACCGCCTCGGCTCTTTATAACGTGCTGACATTGCCGGTGCTCTCAACGCCGTGGGAGATCGAGCCAGAAGACGACACACCTGAAGCCAAGAGTCAAGCCGAGTTTGTCAAGGAAGCGTTGTCATTACCACCACACAAGGGAGGCATGAGCACGCCGTTTGATCTCGTGCTGGCCGACATGGTCCGGGCGGTTCGTGAAGGATACCGGGCATTCGAGAAGGTGCTGACTGTCAACCCTGCCGGCAAGATCGTTTATCGCAAGCTGGCCAGTCGTGATACCCAAACCGTCACCGTTCTTGAAGACGATCGAGGAGGATTCAATGGACTCAAGCAACGTGCCTTCATCGGCAAGAAGTTCGAGACCGTCACCATTCCCAAAGAGTACGCGTTCATCTATACCTTCGGCAAAGAGAAGCGTTGGCTCATGGGTGAGTCGGCATTCCGGGCAGCCTATTATCACTATGAGAAGAAGCATCGACTTTATTATCTAGCGCACCAAGCCGTTCAGGTTGGCGCGTTGCCTCCTCGAGTTGTTGAGGGCAAGCCGAACGCCAAGCAGAGAGAGCTTGACGCAGCGGTTGAAGCGGTTGATAAGCTCGGCGTGAACAGCACGGCCGGACTACCGAACGGCTTCAAGCTACAGGCATATGAAGCCGGCAAGGGTCGCATCGATCCTATCGGTCTAATCGATCACCACAATGCTGAGATGGCTCGCTCAATCTTGGCTCAGTTCATTATGCTCGGCACCGGCGGACAGGCTACGACTGGATCGTGGGCGCTCAGCCAGGACCAATCAGATATGTTCCTGATGGCACTCCGCGGTCTGATGTCTTCCATTGAAGAGCACATCACCAGCTATCTATTGCCGGATCTCGTTGAATACAACTTCGCCAATCCGAAGTATCCTCGCTTCGTATTCAGCAACATCACTGATGCTACCGCTTCCTTGCTGAAGGAAGTCGCCATGAAGGTTGTCGACAAGCGTGCCGAGTCAATGCCGGACGACGTCGTTCAAGGCATCTTTAATAAGCTGGCCAGTCAACTCGAGATTGACCGAGAGAAGAAACCGGACAGCAAGAAGGACGATGGTCTGCCGGAAGGTGCCGGCGCCGTGGTTGATGAGACCGCGAAGATCGCACAGCAAGCGCTCAATGGCGCTCAGGTTGCATCGCTTCTGGAGATAGTGACTCAGGTTATTGCCGGAGCCATTCCGTTCGACACGGCCGAGCAGACAATCAAAGTCGCCTTCCCATTCTTAACCGAAGACCAAGTCAGCAAGATCCTAGATCCTGCCCGGAACTACACGCCGAGTGGCCCGGCACTGTCGCGAGGTAAACGCCATTTTTTAGCCGATAACCGGTGGAAGCGTCAGCTCACACCGGCCGAGGGCAAGGTCAACTTCGCCGGCATTCAGAAGAAGCACAACGATCTCGAGGCTGAGTTCCTAGAAGTCACTGCTCCTATATGGGAGAAGATAAAAGCCGATGCTCTGAAGCGCCTCGGTGCCTTGCTTGATGCCAAAGACTACGACGACGTTGACAAGTTCGAGCTGAACTTCGGCGACGAGTTCCGCAAGGCCATGATGGAAGAGATGCTGTCGGCCTATACCTACGCTAAAGTCGGCGCGTCTGACGAGCTTGAGGTCCCGGCACCGACAACTCCAGCCAAAACCAAGGACGTTATCAAGCAACAGGCCCAGGCAATCGTTGATAAACAGTTCGCGGATCTGCTGTTTGAGATCAAAAACGCCGTGAATCAAGCGGTCCGGAAGAATCAACTGAGCACAAACCTATCTGCAGCCGACGTATTGACCACGGTTGGCGGACTGATCAGCTCGTTTTACTCGGACAAAATGCCATTCACCGCCGGCATTGCCATTGCTTCAGCCATAAATACCGGGCGCGACGATGTCTTCCAGAGCAACGAGGGCAAGATCTCGAGCTATCAATACAGCGCGATCCTCGATGAGACTACCTGTCCGATATGCGAAGACCTCGATGGCCAAGTGGTTGACGAGGAAGAGTACCGAACGACTGACTGGTTGCCTCCGATCCACGGCAATTGTCGTTGTATATGGGTAGCGATCTCCGTCGATGAGACCGAACAGCCGGACATCACCGGTCTGCCAGACGAGCCGGGCGGTGTCAACGCTCCGGCCTTGAGCTTGTTGAGCCACGGCGTTCAGCTTCAGTCCGTAACTCATAACCATGGAGCTGTCAAGTAAAGCTCTAGCAATATCAATATAAGTATGGGAGAATTAAAAATATGAAGCGCAGCAAGAAACTAAAATACGATCACATTGCCCTGTTCGCCGAAGGCGACGTCGACACTCAAGAGATGGTCGGCACTGTTTTCTATAAGCAGATCGCCAAGTTCGGCAAGTGGATCAACCCTCTCTTCCCGATTGAGTTCATGGAGCTTGACAAAGAGTGGGCGCAAACGATCGTCGATAACTTCGAATCCGGGGTCATCGAACACGTTCCTGTTCCGCTCGATCATACCGACCAGACCGAAGCCAACACCGGCGAGGTTCTAAAACTCGAGATCAAAGAAGATGGTCTCTATGCTTATCTGGATATTCGACGTCCGAACGTGGTCGACGATATTGTAAATGGCCTGATCTTTGATGTCTCGATCTCATTCGACTGGGACTACATCGATACTGCCGACGGCAAACACTGGGGTCCGACGCTTCTTCACGTTGCGCTGGTGAACAATCCGTACCTCAAGGGAATGCCGGAGTTCGAGGAAGCTCAGGTCGGAAGCTACTCGGAACAATGGGGAAAATTACAAACAACGCTTGCGCTTCCTAAAAGCTCTAGTGTTATAATGCTATCAGAATCCAAAGTAAAGGAGTTAAACATGGAAACAGTAACAGTAAAAAATGACAAAGAGTTCGACGTCACCATCAGCGTTAAAAACGACGAGGGTGAAGCAGTCGACAAAGTATTGAAGCCCGGCGAAGAAGCCGAGGTTCCGAAAGACCAAAGCGAAGAAGTGCTTGGCCAGATCACCGACGCGGTTGATCCTGAAGCCGAAACTGACGAAGAGAAAAAAGCTCGCGAAGAGCAAGAAGAGGCTGACCGAAAGAAGAAGGAAGAGGAAGATGCCGGCCTGTCAGACGATGAGAAGCAAGCCAAAAAGGATCAGGAAGAACTAGCTGACCTCCGTCAGAAGCAAGCTCTGTCCGAAGTAGCGAAGTCCTACACTACCCTGCTATCCGCTGGCAAGATCACTCCAGCTCAGAAGGACGCATTCATGCAGTTAGCTGAAGCTCACACCACCAAGGTTGAGTTATCAGGCAAGCAAGTTTCATTGAGTAAAATTGTTACCGACATCTTGGAAGCCGGACCCAAGAGAGTCAACTTCAGTGAGAACGGTTCCGGAAAAGAAGGCGGTGAAGGTGGCGAGGGCGAAGGCTCTGGCGACGACAAGAAGCCTTCTGAATCATTGTCAGATGTGGAGTCCAAGGGAATGCAAGCCGTGGGCGCCGATCCGAAAAGAATGGACGAATTGTCGGAGAAGTATCCGGCTATGAAGTCCGCGTTAAACCAAACTAAAGAATCCAAGGAGAACAAGTAGATGGCTGATTTAACAGCAAAACGCGACGTTCGCCTACAGCCGGGAGAGATTCTGCCCTTCAAACAGGCAGCAGTCAAAGTCCTAGAAGGTGCGCTTGTCATGGTCAATGCAGCCGGTTATCTAACCAAAGCTGCTGATACTGCAAGTTGTCACTTCGCTGGTGTTGCTGACAAGACTGTCGACAACAGTGCCGGTGCTGCAGGTGATCTTAAAAACCATGTTCGCATGGAAGGTGTGATTGATGTGGCAGTGGCCGACACAATCACGATCGCCAACGTAGGCGATGAGGTCTTCGCAAGTGATGACCAAACGGTAGCCCTAGTGGGTACCACAACCAACGATGTTTTTGTAGGTCGAATCGTTGAGTTCGTGAGCGCGAACAAGGCACGAGTGGCATTAGCTCCATTCGGCGCAAAACGCTCAGATCTGATAGAGTAGGTTAAGGAGTAAAATATCATGGATACAATTACTATACGCAAAGGTCTACTCACCAACTTCTTCGAAGGCTATGATGCTGCCGAGACGTTGTGGGATCAGGTCGCAACAAAAGTACCGAGCACGGCTGCTAGTGAAGACTACGGCTGGCTAGGTTCAGTCCCACGCCTCCGGGAAATGGACGGCGAACGTATTCCTCAGAAATTGATGGAATACACATACACGCTGAAGAACAAAGAGTTCGAGGCATCAATCGAGGTTCGGCACGCCGACTTGAAAGATGACCAGACCGGCAAGTACGGTCCTCTCGTTCGCTCTATCGGTGAGTCTGCAAAGACCTACCCTGACGAGCTGGTCTTCGGATCTCTGTTGCCTAACGGCTTCACGAATCTCGCGTATGACGGTCAGTACTTCTTTGATACTGATCACCCGGTTGGAAATACCGGATCAACCTTCAGCAACAAGGGCACCGCTGCTCTTGACGCGACCAGCTTCAATGTTGCTCGTGTAGCGCTGTTGAAGGCGAAGGACGACTTCGGCCGTCCAGTCAATCAGGGTGCTGATCTTCGGCTCATCATACCGGTTGACCTTCTGTCCGCAGCAGAAGCGCTTCTTGAAGCGGAGTTCCTTGCTGGTGGCGCCAACAACGTCAACTACAAGAAGGCTTCCATCGTTGTCAGCCCATGGTTGACCGACACGAATAACTGGTACTTGATCAACGCTCAGGGCGTTATCAAACCATTCATCGTGCAGGAGCGTGAGTTCATTCCATTCGAAGCTCTTGAAGAGGGATCTTCAGAGAACTGGTGGAGGAAGAAGAACTACTACGGTACCTACTGGAGAGGCAACGCCGGCTACGGCTTATTCCAGAAGGCTTACGGAGCGCTTGTCGCTTAGTAGCCTTAGTGCTGAGAGGAGCTTCGGCTCCTCCTCACTTAATTAACAATAACGATCAAGGAGGCCACAAATGGCAAAGTCACAACTATACAAAGTATCTTTAGCAAAGGGATTCCCGGCTGAGTCACGTCACTCGCGTGCCGGCTTAACTCTGCAAACTAACGAGAGTGTTGAGGTTGAACTCACATCTGACCAAGTGAAGGAGATCAAAGATGACAGATTCATGGTCCTGGCGAAAGTCTCAGGAGAAGGCAAGAATCAAAGCGGAGATGAGGATCAGGGCGGAAGCTCGACTGAATCCGGCTCCGACGAAGGTCAAGCTGACGACAGTGCAGAAGATCAAGGTGCTGAGGATTCATCTGCTCAGGATTCGGAAGAGTCGAGCGGTGAAGATGAGGGCGCGGAAGATGGCGCTTCTGACGGCTCTGAGGAAGGCTCAGACGCCGATGGCGCGAGCGATTCGCAAGAAGGTGAAGAAGCAACCGACACCGAGGGATCCGATGACTCAGAAGAGGAATCTTCAGTAGAAGATCAAGGTGCCGGTGATGACGGCGAAGCTGATGAAGCTCCGTCTGTCGACGACTTGGTCCGGGATAACAGCCGTGAAGAGCTTAACGCTCTAGCTGTTGAGGCCGGCGTTCAAAACCCACAAGAACTCGAGAACAAACCAGCGGTAGCAGAGGCGATTGTTTCAAAGCGTAGCGAGGCTTAAACACCATGGCAGCTCCAGACTATGTAACTTTAGTCGGGATCCGCAAGGAAGCCGGTCTTCATCACGAGCAAAAGCTCCAAGCGTTGACCGGCTCTGCCAATGGCGTGAACACAATCTTCTATGCTCCGCGGACATACATTGTTGATAGGAACAACGACGATGCTCTAAGCTCAGACGACGTCATTGTTTATGTGAACAATGTGGCTGTGAATGTTTCAGCCGTGAACGGCATTACAGGCGCTATCACGCTTGCTGTGGCGCCGGCCAACGGTGCAGTCGTTAAAGGCACTTACGCTTATTCTGTGGCGCCTGACGAGTCTGTGGAGGAGTATCGTGAAGAAGCTCAAGACTGGTTGAATCGCAAAGTCAAGAGCTATATCAATACCGATGCTCTGACGCCTGAGACCTTCCCGAAGATCTGGCGTGCAATTGTGCGACTCTATGCTGCAGGACTTATGCTGATTCGTGACTATGGTACCAGCGCTGATACTGATCTCTCCTCGAAAGATGGCTACGAGAAGCGGAAGACCGCCAAAGCCATGCTCGACGAGTGGGTCACTGATCAGACGGACGACGCTGATACTACCTCTCCGAGTGGGGTAACTGTAAAAACCGATGGTAATATCTTCCCTCGGAACACGGATCTCGACGGCGTTGCTATGTCGCCGACCCCGGACACCGATGAATTCTTCCATCACAATAACTAGGAGTTGACCATGCCTATTCAGATAACCGGCTCGATCGAAGGAGAGCAACAACTATCGAGACGATTGCTGGTGGTAGCCGATGGCGTCAGCGACTTCGGACCACCATTCGAAAGGATCAAAGACAAGTTGCTCACCACGTTCGACGCCAACTTCGGTGCACGCGGTAGCTTCTTCGGTGGCTGGGCGCCTCGCAAAAAAGATTATCCATGGCCGATCCTCGAGAATACCGGCACCATGCGGAAGAACTTCCAAGGTGAAAGCCACAGAGACTTCCTGAAGATAAGCAACCCGACAGACTACTTCAAGTACCATCAATCAAACCAGCCTCGCGCAACTGCCCTTCCGCGTCGTATAATGATGAAGATCGACAATGAACGTAAAGTGTTTATTCAAAAAGAGATGCAGAAGTACCTCGTCGACATAATCAGGAGATCAAGCAGTGGACGAATATAAAGACCCAGTCATAGCAAAAATTATCGAGAAGCTGGAAGCTGAAGGCCCGGCAGCGTTGCAAGGTAAATACTTTAACGGCGATGTTTTGCTGGTGCCAAAGTCTGAACTGCCGATCTGCTCGATTGCCAAGGATACCACCCGGATCTTCCCGGCCGATAACATGACCGACGATAACCTGATGCCGTTGGTGCTCAATGTTCTCTACGACTACACCGCCGACCTGGACCAGTCGAGCGACATTGTGGCCGGCGTGACCAGCCTGTACAAAATGATGGAAGGCCGAGGTGAAGGCGCCGGCGGGCCATACGACCTGAACACTGACTCGCTGGCATACGTCCTCCGGAAGTACCAAACGCTTGACGCTGGTAACAATCTGTGGTTGCAAGTCGGACCAAACGAAGAAACCGCGATTGACTATGGCCTCGGAATTGAGCGTCGCGGTCCCGGCATCTTCTCTGTTGAGGCAGTTATTCGATTCTCGGCCAGAGTTCATACAACTAGACCGGGACTTTAAGGCTGGAGCTGTTAAAATAAAAGTGATAATATAAGCACAAGGAGAACATATGAAACCTGAAAACGAAACCAAGCAAAAAGATCAAGAGAGCACCGATTCCAAACCGGCTGATAATAAGCGCTCGACCGATCAACACTTCTTTTACCCTGAGCATTCCGTCACCGTGGTTGCAAAAGATCGCGAGGAAGCAGATACTAAACTAGAGGAAATACTAAAGGGTAAACAAAATGGCTAGAATTATAGGACGAACCGGTAGCGTAGGAATCGCAGTCGAGCAGACTCGCGGTACATCTCTAGCTCCGACACACTGGGTACCGATCCAAGGTATCGACTTCGACGACAAAGTCGAATATGTAGACAACGATTCAGCAATGGGTCGCATCGAAGAGAAGAACGAAGCTGACATCATTCAGCGCTGGGCTGAAGGATCTTATGAAGGCAAGATCTTTGACCTGTCGGTTGGTGTAGAATTGACAGCATTGTTCGGCCAAGAGCCGACCTCTGTTCAGCGAACAACCACCGGGGTTTACGATCACGATTATGTTCTCGCCAATAACAACCAGCACGCCAGCCTTTGTGTTGGCTACAAGGACGGTCTGCAAGATCTCCGCTATGCGCTGGCCATGATCAACACATGGAGCCTTGAGTGTGAGCTTGACAACTACGTTCGCCGGACCGTTGAGCTGATCAGCAAAAAGTCTGCTTCAGCAGCCGGTAACACCGTCGCAATAACCGACGAAAACGAGTTCCTTCCAAAGCACATCGTATTCAAGATGGCTTCAGCACTGGCCGGCCTAACCGCTGCCAGCGCCGGGAAGATCCGAACATTCAATCTTGAGATCAACAAGAACGTCGAGGCTCTCTATGTACTAGGTAGCGTCGAGCCTGACGACATCGTCAATAAACAGTTTGCAGTGACCGGTTCATTCGAAGCATTCTTCGAAGACACAACCACCCGGGCCTACGTCATGGATAACACCAAGCGTGCCATGCGAGTTGACATCGTATCGGATACGATCATCGGTAGCTCCGGCTCTCACACTCCGGCTCTCCGCTTCGATCTAGCCAAGGTCAAGTTCGGCGAGTTCGAACGGAACTGGGACACCAACGACGTCTTGACTCAGACCATCAACTTCGAAGGACTGTTCAGCATTGCTGATACCAGCCTCATCACTGGCCGATTAACAAACGCCTACGCTGGAAGTGCCTACGCAATAGCATAAAAATTAGAGTAACCAAGGAGACCAACCATGTCAGAAGTAACAAAGTTCAACACCGAAAATGTAGAGATGGAGACGCCAACCGCGAAAGCTAAGGTCGTCCTCAAAGGCTACGTCACCGCGCGAATGCAGCTCGCCACTCGAGGCGTGTTTCTTCGCCATACGAAACTTAACATGAAGGCCACCGCCGGCAAGACAGCCGATCAGGTGAAGGCTATGAAGGACGAGGATCTCACGAGCTTCGATGATAACATCACCGCGGAGATCATAAACGAGATCAATGAAATCACTGTCAAACAGATGGTGATCAGCGTCAACGGCGAAACCGCCGACGTGCTCGAGCTGTGTCTCGATCTTCCACCAGAGGACTACGAAGCCATCGTTGCCAAGTGTAGCGAGATCTCCGGCGAGACGTCTCTCGACGATGCCACTAAAAAAAAATAGCACTTGACTACGCTCGTCTGCTAAATAGCAAGTCCGGATACGGTACAATGCCGACGGAGATTGAAGTCGTCGCCATCTGTGAGCATATGCACTGGACCTTCCAGCAATATGAAGCTCAACCGTTATGGCTTTTAGATGCTCTCCGAGTTAAACTAGGAGAAGATGGAACATACCAGCGCCAACAAAGCAATAGGAAAAAATAACAATGGGTAATGACAGCGAACTAAACATCGTCGTAAGAGCAAGGAACGAAGCCAAGAAGGTTCTTGACGATGTCCGGAATCAGGCTGGTCATGCCACATCAACAATATCAAAGGGATTCAAGAACGCGGTTCCGGCCAGCGCAGCTCTCGGGGTGGCCATTGCCGGAGCTGGCGTCGCTGCCATAGCCTTCGGGAAGTCCAGCGTCGAAGCCTACAACGGCGCGATACAGGCTCAGACGAAACTCCGGACCAACTTATTGAATGTGAAGGGCGCCACTGAAGCACACGTTCAGTCGCTCCTCAAACAAGCGTCAGCGCTTCAGGCGGTCGGCGTGATTGAAGATGACGTGATCTCCGCCGGTATGTCTCAGCTCGCCACCTTCAACCTACAGGGCAAGACCATTGAAACATTGACACCGAAGATCACCGACATGGTTGCTCAGCTCAAAGGCCACAACGCCACGGCTGAAGACATGGTCGCAATCAACAACCTTGTCGGTAAAGTGATGACAGGCAACGTCGGCGCCTTGAGCCGATACGGTGTGACATTATCCGAGACTCAGAAGGAGCAGTTGAAGAACGGCAACGAGCAGGAGCGTGCAGCGTTACTGGCCAAAGTGCTCGGTCAAAACTACGGTGAGGTCAATAAACAGTTGAGGAACACGCCTCAAGGTATGATCACCGGACTGAAGAATGCCTTCGGAGATCTGCAAGAAGGCGTCGGCGAGTTCATTGTCACAGCGCTCCGGCCGGTGATCCTCGGCTTCGCTGGCTGGGTTCAATCTATCGAGAAGGCCGGTGGCTTTATGGAATACTTCAAGGGACTCGTGAAGGGCAACCAGACCGTTGTCGCAATGCTGGCTGGAGCTATAGGTACAGCGCTCGTTCCGGCGCTTGTGGCTGCCGGTGTGGCCATGTGGACGTTCGTTTCGCCATTGATACCGTTTATTGCTATAGGTGCAGCCATAGGCTTCCTATTGAAGATGATGGCTGATCGAATGGGGGGCTGGTCTGAGCTGGCGAAGAAGGCTGGAGAGATAGCTCAGATGGCATTCAGCGGTCTGAAGGCCGTGCTTGACTTCCTGATGCCTAGTCTAACGGCACTATGGAACGCCATCGTCACTCAATTGTGGCCGGCATTGCAAAATCTATGGAACACAATCGCTCCAGTTCTTATCCCAGTGCTCAAAACTCTAGCGATTATCATCGGCGTTACCATTGTGGCTGCCATATTCATTGCCATAAATGTGATAAAAATCATCATTCAAGTGGTCGCATGGCTGGCCAACGCCTTCAGCGTGATGTTCAACGTGGCGCGGACTGTCTTCACCGGCATTATGAACGTGGTCATGGCCGTCTATAACTTCGTCGCTCCAATCTTTAGAGCCATATTCGCCGTTGCTAAGTTCCAATTCCAAGCAATTTATCTGGTCATTGCGGTGGTAGTTAGCATGATAATGGCTGTGGTCCGGCCAATCGCCGGCTTCATTGGTGGTATCTTCCGGAGCGCCTACAATATCGTGACCGGAATCTGGCGCGGAATCAGCGGATTCTTCGGAGGCATCATCGGTGGCATCGCCAGCAAGCTATCCGGTGTCACTCATGCAATCACCGCTCCGTTCAGCAAGGCGTGGGACTTCGTCAAAGACATACCCGGCAAGATAGTTGGAGCCATCGGCAATATCGGCCAGCTTCTTCGAGACAAGCTCGGTGACTGGGATATTCCAGGACCGCTCGGCAAGGTGAAAGATGTGATCCCGGGGTTTGCCAGCGGTGGATACACTGGACGCGGTGGGGTCAACCAAGTTGCCGGCCTTGTTCACAAAGGCGAGTACGTCGTACCAAAGCGTCAGGTAGACCAGAGCACCGGAATGCCGATGATCGGCGGAGGTGGAGTCACGAATAACTTTTATGGAGCCATCACTCTTGACGGTGATTCAGCAGTTGATCGATTCTTCCAGCGGTTAGATAGCGCGACTGATCTCGCGAGACAAGGGGCGCCAGTATGAGCAAAGCAGTAAACTTTCTAGGACTCGATATGCAAGACGGTGGCCTGACCATGGTGAATACAGGTATCTTTAGCAGTCCGCCAACTAAGCAAAAAACAGTCGACATCGGCCGAGGTGACGGCGAGGTGGCGACGTTCTTAGCGTGGGGCGCTCGATCGTGGGATCATAACGGCACCATTCGCGCTGACGATTCAGATGCTCTTGAGCTTGCCATAGATCAGCTTAAACGATACCTTCACCGCAAAGGTACATATGCTATCGGATACGGTGGCGGAACTCGTTACATCGAAGCCGTGATGCGGAATATAATTATCAGCCGGGCCAACACTGACGTCAGCCGGACGGCGTTCAGTGCTGAGTTCTATGCAGAAGATCCGTTCATGACGAACGGTGAGACCGGGACCCTGATTGATGAAGAGGGCGTCACCTCTGGCGATATAACCTTCAGCCTTCAAGGTGAGGGAACTTATCTCGTCATGCCGATCTTCCAGATAACCATAAATGCCATTGATCCGGACGACTCCGAGGTTGAGCTGGTGCTGACTAACACGGTTGAAAATCATATGCTGACTATCGCTGGAATCTTCCAAGCCGGCGATGTTATTACAGTCGACTGTGCAAACGAAGAAGTCTACCAAAACACCACACTGATTGAGGCCGATGGTCTCTTCCCTCTGTTCGCGCCAGACTCCGGCTCCTTGAGATATAGCGATAATGCTACCACTCGAGACATTGATATACTAGCAACATACGAAAAGAGGTTTCTATGACAGGCAAAAAATCAGCATACTTACGAAAGAAAATTATCGAGCACGTCCTTGGCATTGCCGGCTATACAAGCCCGACGAACGTGTACCTTGCTCTTTATACCAGCGATCCTACGGTTGCCGACACCGGCGTGGAAGTCACCGGCGGAAGCTACGCTCGACAGCAATTATCCTTCGGAGCCGAGAGCGGAGGCGTTATCGCAAGCTCTGGCAATGAGACCTTCACTGATATGCCGGCCTGTACTGTTACACACTGGGGACTCCGTGATGCTTCGAGTGGTGGCAACCTACTGTACTTCGGTCAGTTTGATATTCCACTAACATTCCTAGCAGGAGATGATCCGCAGATCTTAGCTGCAAACATACATTTTAGCGAGGCTTAATCATGAACTTCATAACATCATGGAAGTTCCCATCAGCCACCGCGCAAGATGCCAGCGTAGGCACGAGCGCGTGGACGTTTGAAAGTGAGATCTTCGTTGATGATAGTGCCGGAGTTGGTGACGAGTCAGCATTGCCAAACATCTTCGTGGCCGGCGGTGGCCAGATTCGATACCGAAAATCCAGTCTTGTAAAGGCCGGGGTAGTCCAGACCGCTAACAATGAAGCAGCCAACGAGAATGCCTCAGTTGCGTTCCCTGCACCGCGGACATACGGAGGTGCTTCGGATATGTGGGGTGCCACGCTTACTCCAGATGATGTGAATGCTGAAGACTTCGGTGTCGCCTTGACGCTGATTGAGTTCGATGGATCCTATCAAGACGAAACAAATTATCTTATAGCCAAAGCCTTCGGGTTTGAGATCCCTGACGGCGCCACAATCGTCGGAATTGAAGCCAAGTTCGACGCTTATGGCTATGCTTCAGGCGGTGGGACTACCAGCTCCGGGCTGAATTATGTACAGATGCGCGTTCACTATACATGGGAGCCAGTCGTTGAGGCCCAGGGAATCGGCTCAGGCTTCGTGTATGGCGAGACAGCGCAGCGAAAACGCCTTCAGAAGCGCTACCGGTATAAAGTTTTCGAGCACGACGGAGGTTATCTCGGCGACTGGAAGCCTAAAGACGTGGCCAGCGAGCCAAGTTTCAAGCGCGAAGTCAACAACTTAATCAGCACCATGCCGGTTGTTCTTACCAGAAACGAGCTGTATCGACCGAAGAAGGTTGAACAATTGCTTGAGGAAGACGACGATCCGATACTTACCGAAGATGATCAGCCTATATTGATTGACGTTCAGACCGGGTCCGGCCTTGGTCAAGGCACCGACACTGAAGTAAACCACGACGTCGAAGTCGATGGCTTTTATGGAGAGTTTGCTCCGATACTAACGGAGGACGATATACCAATCACCACCGAGGACGATCAATTGATCCTTGCCGAAGATGGCTATCCGCATGGCCGGCCACTGTTCACCGGCTATATCAACGAATGGGAACTCGGCTTCGGCGAGATGGACGATAACATTGCCGTTCAGCTTATGAGCCACAGCCAAGAGCTTGATGACATTATGCTAGAGACTGAAGACACCGCAGTCGTCAGCTACGAGAATATCGCGCCAGACGATTCAATCGGGATTGCCGGGAGCGGGCCGACAGACCGAGAGAGGCTCGGCTTTACGTTCACCCAAGTTGGCACGGTACCAATCACAGGAATTGCTCTCAAGTGTAGGAGCTGGGGATCTGGCGGTTCGGTTCAGGTTACTCTTACTCTAAAGGTTGGAGCACCGGGAGCCGGCGGAGCCACACTCGTCACGGCTCAGGCAACGATACCAAACGGCAACGGCACTGACTTGACTGAACTTCGATTCGCATTCCCGGCTGAAGTTACCTTGACGAATGCTGTAGTTTATGGAGTCATGCTTGATACTGACGATGCAAAAACTGGAGGTAACGAGACATACCCGGCTCAGTTCGGCTATAACCCGAGCGGAGGTTATTCAGGAGGTCAAGGCTACGACATCATCTCAGGCGGAAGCTGGACAGCCCGGACATACGATCTTTGGTTCAAGGTATACGAGCCGGGTGGAGACACCACGGTCACATTCAACAGCACACCCCCGGGCAACATAGCCAAGAGGATCATTGACTTCGCTCGATCTCGTGGTTGGCGTGGAAACTATGACGTCGATAGCATTGAAGACACCGGTACTGTTGTTAGTATTACATTTAATTCAAACACCTGTCTTGAGGCACTGAATAAAATACCGGAATTATGCCCGGCCGACTGGTTCCAGACTTTCGATCCCGGTCGAAACATCTACAGCTTGCGAGAACGGCCAGCGGATCCCGAGCAATTTTTCACTAGAAGCAAAAACGTCAGCCGGCTCCGCGTCAAAAAGTCGATTGCGGATCTTGTGAATCAGGTGTATTTTAGCGGAGGCGACACCGGCGGAGGCGACAACCTATTCGTCAAAGTCACCGACACTGCCAGCCGTGAGGACTGGCGCCCTGGCTTATTGAAACTCAGTGATAACCGAGTTACTGTCGTCAGCACCGGCCAGATCCTTTCACAAGCGGAGATTGACCGGCTCAAGGAGCCACTATATTCAGGTTCGATAATACTGATTGATCAGCGCGGATTCTATATCGAGGACGTGATGCTCGGACTGCAAGCCGGCTTCATAAACTTCGGCGTCCTCGTCGATGGGCTGGCTCTTCAGCTTCGATCAATTACTTATGATCCGGATACCTTAGTGATTGACCTGAACAGTTTGCCTCCGAAACTAGCCAAGCGTGTTGAAGACATCAGACGTGCGCTGGCCTTGCTCGAGAACGTCAATAACCCTAGCGCACCATCGTAAAATAAGTGATACAATAACCACAAGGAGAATAAAAAATGCCAAGAATCTCACAGATGACCGAACTAGCAACCGCCGAGCCAACGGATATGCTCCCTATATATGAGGCTTCCAGCGGTGTTACAAAAAAGATCTCGGTCAAAAACCTGACTGGTCTTCCAGACGTAGGCTGGACAGCCACAGGCGAATCGTGGGCTTATGCCTCGTGGTCATCAACGACTCGCATCGGTACCATCACAGTGCCGACAGATGCTACCACAAAATATACTGCCGGTATGAGAATCAGGATTGCTCAGAGC
>CAZUVD010000023.1:0-32448 GCA_964623075.1 uncultured Coxiellaceae bacterium
TGCCGGCGGGCAAAGCCTGGCTGGGCGGGGTCGTCTTCCTCGTCTCGTATGGCGTCGTTCAAGGCCTCGATGGCCGTTTGGAGCGGGCCGGCGCGCCGCGGGCTCAAGGCCAGGGCGCGTTTAGATTCCTGGCGGGCGATCTTTAGGGCTTGGATGGCTGTAACGGGTGTCTGCATGGTGGCTGGCTTCCTGGATCGGGTGTTTCACAATGGTTCTCACGCTGCCGGCGGTAACGGCGTTGAATCGGCGGGCCTGGCCGGGCCTGCCGGGGGCGTTCCAAGTTCAGTTGATTGTGCACCACCTGGCCGCGGCGCCGGCGCGATCGCCACGGCGGGGCTGGTGGCCGGCGTCTCTTCGATGCCGTTCTCGGTTCTTTTCAGTTTCAGCCTGAGCGTGGGCACGTTCTCGATCACAAAGGCCGCGGCGCCGGGGGGACACTCGGCCAGGTAATCGCGCGCGGTCTGCACTGCGGCGCCTAGCGTACCGCAATGCTTTTCTCGGTCCTTAAACGTCATGTCGGGCAATTCCACTCTGAACCTCATCTGCGGTTGTCTCCTAGCGTTTGGTCTGAAAGCGGCGCCATGTTCCTTGCTCACATACAAGTGCGACGGCTTGATGGAATCCGAATATGGGGCCGTCTGCTTTGCACGGGGCGCCTGGTTTGGCGTCGGTGGCCACGTGCAGGGCCAGGCGCCTAAATTCGTCCTCGATCATCTGTAAGCGCATCTCTGCTTCGGCGCGTATGTTTGCCGATTCCTGCATGGCGTTTTCGGTGTTGTAGCGGATGGTTTCCTGGGTCGCTTCGATATTCCTGTTTAGTTCCTCCACCTGGGCCGGCGTGGCTGGAATTCGGCCAACGATTTCGAGATAGTCACGCTGCAACGCTTCGAAACGTTGCTCGAGTTGATCAAGGCGCGCAACGGGCAAAGGCTGGGCGTTCATGGCTCGTATGCGCATGGCCTCGAGCGAACCTTGGGCCAGTTGCGCCGCGGTCGTTTGCGCCTGCGCGATCGCTGCGGTGCGGCTAAGTTCTATCCACATTCCGGGGCCGTCTCGTCGTACCGCAATGCCTAAGTCGGCGCCGATATACAGTTGGTGGCTGTTAATGATGGGGTCAAGGTCGGGGTGGATTTCGCCGGCTTCTACTCGTGCCAGGCCAACGGGCATAGCAAAGGCCGGGAAAATTCGCGTGCCTGGTGCAGCGGTTTCCACAATGCAGTTGTCGCATTGCACTCTGCTTGGTTGGGTGGTTTGCACGACGATACGTTGCGGGCGTGTGATGCTGCTGCCGTTGAACGCGGGCGCCTGCAAGTAAATGTATAGGTCATCTTGCCAGGCGCCTGGTGTGAGGGTGACGGTGGCCGGCGCGGCGAATTTGGAAACGCTGATGGGGTCAACGGTGGCCGGCGGGGCTAAGTTGAAATGCGCGTAACACGGCGCCGCGGCGGTCCATTGCGCGCCGATGGTGAGGGTATGGGCGCCGGCGCGGGTGAGGGGCGGGCCGGGGCACCATGTCGCCTCCGGTGATGCGCCTGGCAGGCCTCGCAGTTGATCGGCGCGGGGCTGGGTTTGCGCGGCTGCGTTGCTCAAGGCTGACAACCACACGGCGAAGAGAACTAGGTGGCGTTTCATTCGCGGTACCTGGCCTGGATGGTGTCGCCTGGCTGCGCTGTCCAGAATGGCCGGAATGTCACGACGGCGCCGGCGCGGGTGTAGTCTTCGGTTTCCGATAGCACAAAACCGTTGAAGGCGATCTGGAGCGAATTTCCTTGGGGTGCGCTGGGTAGCGTGATGCTGGCGCCGGTGGCGGTCGGCTTGAATACGGCCACGCGATCGACGGGCGCCGGCGCCGCGGTCGCGCGCAAAACCATGCTGCCATCGGGGGCGGCGGCTAGTTCCAGCGTAGAGTCAAGGCGCGCAAAGGTCGCCTGACCGTTGGGCGCGATCACAAACACAATGCCACCTGGCAGGCCGGTGGCCAGGTTTCGCGGGCTGGGGGTTGTTTGCGCGCTGAGGATTGCGGCCAGGCCTAACACAACGGCCATGAGCACGCAGGCCATTGCAGCCAGGTGCGCTTTGCTCGAGTCGTTTTTCATGATGGGGGGTTGCTCCTTTACTTGGGTTTGAATTTTGGCGCCAGTGTGGCGCTGGGGTCGATCGGGTGCACGTGTTCAAGGCTAACGCATCCGGCCACGCCTTCTATAAACACGACGGCGGTATGGCCGGAAAGCACATAGGCGTGGCTGCGTGTCTTGGTTTCGATGCTCTCTGGCCTGTCGGCGTTCGGCCAGTAGTGCACGGGCGTGCCGGGCGCGACACATACATTCCATTCGAAGCAAATTTCTTCAAGCTGGGCCTGCGTGGGCGGGCGCTGCCGGCGGCGCCTGGTGTGGATCACGATGCGCTCTCCTCGCACAATGGCGCGCCGGTCGGGGCGGCGTCGGGCTCGCTGGCTTTGGCCGGCGGGTCGGGCGGGTTCGCCTCGGTTGCGGTCGCGGCGCCGTAGAAGTCGATATTTGGTTCAAGCAACTGCAAGTCGTCAATCGGCATGTGTTCAGTGCTGAGCGGGGTTCCCTGTAGATTCTGAATCTGCACTGGCACCATGGCCGCGGCGCCGGCCTGGTCGGCCAGTACAAAGGCCTCGCCTACGGTGTATAGGCGTTGGTTCATTGCGTGGCGGCGTCCGCGGCGATAGACGGCGGCGCCGGGGTGAATCCCTTGATTCCATCCAACGGCGTCGGCCATGGCGCGGGCCACCTGGTGGTGCAACTTGCGGTCGATGCCGGCCTGGGCTTCGTCTCGCAGGTGTTCGCTTTGATCGCTTGCCCAATCGGCCAGGCGTTCAATGCCGCGGGCCAGTTGCCGGGCGTTGCGCGCGTTCAGCGTGGCCGCGGGCAGGTGGATTTCTGCGCGCACGAACGGCGCTTCGTTGTTGTACTGCTCGAGGATGACTTGGGCGCGCACGGGTTCGGAGTCGGGGCCAAGCTGGCGGGCGCCGGTTCTGGTTGTTACCTGCACACGCCGGAATTCCTCGCGCGTGACGTTCAATGGTCGCCTGCGCGATCGGGTAAAGATTCGTCGAATCATACAATGGAGTCCTTGTTTCTACGGGTATGGGTCGCCATCACGTTGGAACACGTGAACAGGTGATCGCTTCCTGTGAAGTCAAATGCGTTTATCTCGTCTGTCCTGGGCATGCGGACATACGCAACGGGCTTGCGGCAGTGGGGGCAGTGATCGATTTTTTCGGCCAGTCTGATTAGAAGGCGGCGCACGCGATCGGGCCAGAATACTGCCGGGTTGTTGGGGGTGTCGTCAACGCTCATCGGGTGGGGTCCTTGCCTTCCACCATGCGTATGATGTTGCGCAAGTCGCGCATGGCCACGGCGCGGCTCAATAGGTCCTGGCGGTGCATGTCGCCATGGCTGGCTGTGTGAACGGTGCGCATGCTGTGGAAGATTTGCAGGTGCGTGGCGTTGGTGGCCGCGAGATAGGCGGCGATGATGGGCAGGGCGTGGCGAAACTGTTCCTGCCATTTGAGCAACTGGCGTTCCTTCAGGCGGGCCAGTTGGATGCGCCGGCGCTTTGCGCGGTTGGCGATCGTTCGCAGGTTGGGCCATTCGCCTTTGACGTTCCACAACGGGCGCGGGTGTTTTTCCTTGCTTAGGCGTGTTTGCAGTTTGGCCAGTTTGGCCAGTAGGTTCGGTTTGGTTCTACGATTCAATTTCATGCGCTTCCTGCTCCTCGGGTTCGTTCAGTATCGCTTCGATCAATTCGATGGTGTATTCGAACCTCTGCCGTAAAGCCTGCAATGTGCCATGGCAGGGCTCGTGTGGGTTGTTCAGTTGGCCGGCCAGAACGTGGATGGTCTGAAGCTCTCCGATTAGGCGGCGGTAGCATTGCACTTCTCGGCTGACGCTGTTTTCGCTCGGGTAGCGGTTTTGCAGCGGGCGCGCCGGCGGCATGGGCGCGATCGGCGTCGGCGCCGGCGCGGGCGCGGGCTCGAGGGTGAAGGCGGATTTGCTGCGGGGGTAGATACCTTTGGGCATGGTGATTATGCCTTGCTCCGGTTGTTCAGTAATTCGCCGGCGCGCATCATGAACAGGTGCAACGCATCACGCCACTCGAGCGGGACAATGGTTTCCGGCCAGGTGGGGCGATCTGTCCACGCGCGGTTGCGCAAGTCTCGATCTTCGGTGTATAGCGTGATGTTGTCGGCTTCTTTCACGCACGGGGCCAGGGGCCACGGCACGTTGAAGTATTCGCAGATTACCCTCATTAGGTTGTCTTCGATGGTGCGGAAGCCTTCCAGTTCGGGTTGAATCTTTACGGGCCTGATCAGGTCGCCGATGTAGGCCTCTGAGGCGTCATGCAGCAACGCGGCCAGGGCGTGTTCGGCTGGCACGTGGTGGCTTACGATGACGCTGTGTTGGGCCACGCTGTAAAACTCGAATGTGTGGCCGTTGAATCTGGCGGTTTTAGCCAGGCCGTGGGCTATGTCAAGCAAGTCTATTTCTTCGATGGCCGGGTGGATCGGGTGAAACTTGATTCCTGATCGTGTGACGAACCACGGTTCGCAGTTGGTTGTGTTGGGTTGGTTGTGTTGGCTCATGGGTGTTTGGTGGCTGCTGGGGCCGGCCTGGCTGCTGGCGGCATCGCGGCCAGGCCGGTTTCGGATGCTGGCGGTTTGCATCCGATACGTTGCGCTCAGAGTATGCCGCGCTCTTTGAATTGCGCTCTGAGGGCGGTTAGGCGTCTGATCTTGTCGGCGTGCGGTTCCTTTCCTTCTGGATGGTAGCGGGCCATTGTGTAGCGGAAACCCTTGTCCACCACTTCGCGATACAGTTCGAAGTCCTCGCGATCGATCTCGAGGCCGGTTTGCGCCGGCGGGGTGTGCTGGCCGGGCTCGGGCTGGCCGGGCGGCAACTGGCCGGGCGGGAATCCTAGCAGGCGGTCAAACAGGGTAGTAAAGAAGTCGATCACCACGTGTTCGTTGCCTGCTGCGCCGTGCCGGCGTTTGTTGAAGTCGCCGGCGCCTGGGTTGGGTCGGCGTTTATCCTTGGGACGTTTGGCCATGCTGGGTTAAGCGTCGGCTTTGCGGCTTTTCTTGGTCGTGGCTTCGTCCAACAGTTCACGTATCAAGGCGGTGAGCGATCGCAGGTTGCGGTTGCCGGCCAGGCGCCGGGCGCGGGCCACCAATTCGGGCGGCAACGCTATGTGTAGGGTGTGGTACGGGGCGGCTTGTGCTTTGCTGGGTGTTTTGGTGGTTTTGGCCATGGGTGGATTGTACGGCGTCGGCTGGCCGGCGCGCAACCTGGCGGGCGCCGCGCCGCGGCCAGGCCGGCGATCGCGCGGGCGCCTGTGGTAGGCTGGCCATGATTAGATGCGTGGCTGCATCTGGGTCATGGGTACGGCGCCGTTTCATCTGAGCGGCGCCGTTTCTCTTGTATGCTAAGGCCATGAACTACACCTTGACTGTTCGATACGGCCACGTGATCAATCAAATGGCTGAGGCTGAAATGGTGCGCCGGTTGGGCCGGCCTGCCGATCGCGCCACATACTACGATTCCAAAGCACTGCGCGTTCTCGAGTGGGATTTCTCCAACCTGAATGAGGCGACGGAGGCTCTTTCTCTCATGTCGCCGTATCCGGGCATGGTTTACACGGTGGGTGATGCGGAGTTGGTTGAACCTGCCGCGGCGCCGGCGCCGGCGCTGGCGCCGGTGGTTCCGTTTGATCTGGCCGCGGTCGGCGGTGCTTTGCCACCGTTGCGCTGGGAGTGATCGCCGGCCACGGCGCGCGCGTGGTAGTCTTTCTGCAATTCCCGCGTTGGCGCCGGCGCCGGCGCGGGGTTCTCCTGAACGAGAAAAGGCCGGCCAGGCAGGACGCGCTTGGCCGGCTCTTTTTATGCGCGGTGAATGATCTGGCCGTGCAGGTTCAAGACTCGCACGGCTCTGTTGGTTTGCTTCTTTAGCCTGCTGGCTTCGTCGATGGCTTCCTGGAGGGTGTCGCGCGTGTCGTGGTAGTACCAGAATTCTCGATAGGTGCAGCGGTATTGGATTTCGAACACGGCTGCTGCAATTGTAGCTTCGCGGCGCGCCATGTTTCTAGGCGTCTGTGGATGGTGGCGGCGCTAGTGTTGTAGCGTCGGGCCATCTCACGAAGACTCCAACCTGCGCGCGCTTCTTCGTCTAGCTTCTGCATGTTTAGCACGAGCGGGCGCGGGCCGGGCCGTTTTCCTTGCGCACGGGCGCGGGCCAGGCCGGCGTGGATGCGTTCTCGGATGCGGTCGGCCTCGAGTCGGGCAAATGCGGCCAGGATGCCGGTTAGCAATTCGCCATAGGGGCCGGTGGTATCGATCAGCGGTTCCTGAAAGCTGCGGTATTTGATGCCGTGCTGGGTGAGGCGTTCTAGGTGCTCCATGGTTCGGCGTGTGCCTTCCCTTGAGAAGCGATCTAGGCTCCAAAACAGTAACAGGTCGAAGTCGCGCCGGCTGGCGTCGGCCAGCATGCGTTGGAATTCCGGGCGGTTGCTGTTTGTGCCAGTGGCGCGATCTATGTAGGTTTCGACAACCTGCCAGTGCTGGCCGGCGGCGTAGTCCATCAGGGCGCGCCGTTGGTTCTCGGGGTGCTGCTTGTCTTCGGTTGAAACGCGCAAGTAGAGCGCAACGCGGGTTGTCTTGGTCGGCTTCATGCGGTGCGCCTCATGTGGTTGGCCTGCGCCGGCGGCGCCGCGGGCTCGAGCATGCTCCGTTTGATCCACCTGGTGGCCAGTCGCCACCACGGGAGGAACCAACGAAACGTGCACGTGTCTACGTGCCAGGCCAGGCGGGGCGGTAGTTCGCAACGGCACTCCTGGCAGAACGCGCGGCCAGGCGGTTTCTCGAATCCGCACACGCAACGGGGCGAATACAGAATGGAGACGTGGTTAGGCCGGCGGTCGATGTAGTGATGGCGTGCGAGTGTCATGTGTGCGGCCAGAACTCTTCTTGGTTGTGATCCACCTGGCGCCACGTCTTCATGCTGGTAACTCGCCAGATGGTGTTGCGGCTGACGTTGTAGGCGCGGGCCAGGTCGCTCGGTTTTTCGCCGGCCTCGCGCCGGCGGCGGATGGCCGTCACTTTTTCACGGGTAAGGCGTTTTGCGTGGGGCATGGCTGGATCAATTCACGGCGGGTTTGCTGGCCGGCGGTGCGGGTAGCTCGGTAACGGCGTTGGTTGCCATCTCGATTTCTTCTAGGCAGTCTTCGCCAAGTAGCAGGTGGGCTATGGGCATTTCTGTGGCGGTGGCCGTTATGGCCAGGGCGGCAATATCCACGGCCTGGCCGGCATGCTCGAGGGCCAAATCACCACGCAGGGTCGTTTCGGCGTGTTGAATCGCAATCATGATGGCACTGTGCTCTGCATCGCTCAGCACGTGCATTGTGAATTGGCGAACCACGGGCACGCTGCGAACCTGGTCTGGTGTTTCGCTGGCCGTAAACTCGAGGGTGAATGTGGCCGTTATGTTGATCACGCGCATGGATTCGAAACAGCGGTGAAAGGCGATCGGGTCAACGGGGATTGGGGCGCTCATGCGGTCGGCTCCTGCGCGGCGGCGCGGCTGGCGTAGAATTCGCAACGCATCATGGGGCTGGCGTCGATGCTTCGCTCGAAAACTGCGGTGTAGCATCCTTCGCCATACATTTCTGCAAGCTGGGCGCGGGTGAATGTGTCGTTTTTGATCGTCGTGATGTAGCGGGGCGTGCGTGTGTATCTGTCGGTGGCGGTGCGGCCAGGTTGCATAAAGTAGATCGTGGTGGCGGCTGATTCATCGGCGCATGTGCGTATGGTGCTGAGGTAGACGCGCATGGTTCTGTTGAACAGTGGCCAGTCTACGGCGGGACAATCGGCCATATAGGTTTCGAGTGCGTTGGCCGGCGGGGTGGGAAAGCGGAGGGGCGTTGCGGCGCCGGCTTGGGCGATCGGGCTCGAGGGCGCCGGGCTCGAGGGCGCCGGGCTCGAGGGCGCCGGGCTGGGCGCCGGCGCCGGGTCGGGCGGCTTGTTGGGTTGGCTCCATTTGGGCACGCGCGTGATCTGGTCGTACACATAGAGGAGTACGGCGCTTGAAGCAAACAGAACGGCAAACATGGCGGCGGCTTGTTGCATGGTCATGGGGTTTACTCTCTTTCGGCGCGCCTGGCTGCGGCTCGCATTTCGGCGCGTTCACGGTCGATTGATTGTTTCCGGCGTGCGGCGTCGAATTTGATCACACGCCGGATGATGGCTAGGAGGATGACAATTTGCACGATGCCGAATGCCACGCTGGCCGCGGTGTCGCGCAATAATCGCAGGCAGTGTTCAAAGGTTTCCATGGTCGATTCGGTGCTCGTGCTTTCTGTATTTGGCGTATCGGTTGACGATGGTCGGGCCTTGGGCCAGGATGCGCCTGGCTTCCATGTCGCCGTCGTGTGAACGGCGGCATAACTCAATACCGATGCGGGTCACCTGGGGGCCAACTAGCTGGCCAGGGTAGGCGTCACAATACAGGCTCCAAAGGTTCCAACCAAACGGCATGCCGCGGCTGAACCATTTGCAAATTTCCTGCACGCTGTGGCCGTCGTTGTAGTTCAAGCGGGCGCCGGGCGGCTTCGGTGGGTTGTCTTTCCATAGGTAGATGGCCTGTTCCGTCCAGTGGCAAACGGGCAGGCCGATGGCCTCGTAGCAGAGTACAATCTGCGTGAGGTCGGCATATTGAGCGGGGGGCGCCATGGCCGGCGCCGCGGGTGTGTCGCCGGGGTTCATGATGGGATTTCCTTGGTGATGGTGGTTCCCTTGGGCAGGCGTTCGACGTTCAAGCGGTTTGCGATCGCTTCGCGGGCGTCCACTTCGTTGTGGGCAAACACGTGGCCGTCACCATGCTTCGCGGTGGTGTAATTCCACTTAAAGGCGGGCCGGAAGTCGTGAGCGGTTTTGCCTAACGCTTTGAGAAGGTCTGCGCCGGTGATGACGAAACCTGTATGGGATGCGCCGGCCAACACGTTTGCGGCCAGGCTGGGGGCGTGTCTGATGGCTTCTTCGGCGTCGTCCAACAGATCGGCCAACAGAACCTGAGCGGTCTTGAGTTGGCCGGGGTGGCTGGCATCTTCCGCCCATGCGAACGGCATTGAATCGACCATGGGCAATAGGTCGGTGCGGGTTTCGCGTTTGCTCCATTCGCCGGCGGGCTTCGTGCCGTTGCACACGTGCTTGGCCTTTTCGGCGTCGGTGAACGACAACCTGCAAGCTGGGCAAACGTTCAGTTTCATCACGCGCGTGGCTGTGGTTCCAAGCATCGTTCGCAGTAACGCATATTGGGTTTTTTGTGGCTTCATGGGGTCGTGACTCCTGGGGTTAATAGGGTTGTGGGTTAACGAACCTGGGTTCGCTGGTGTAGCCGAGTCGGGCATGCTTGATAAACGTGAAATGCTGGCCGCACACTTCGCAGGTGTGCGCGTGCTGGCCGGGCTGGGTGATGTCGTCAAAAAAGCGGATTGCGTCGGGTGCGTACTGGTGGCCGCAACGCGGGCACCTGAAGCGGCACGGGTGGGTTGCGGCGTTATGGCTGCGCTCGAGGTCGCGGCAATGGCCGCACACGCCGGGGGTCACCATGGGGCTGGCTAGGATGTTTTTGCAGCGTGGGCATTGCAGGCCGGCCAACTGAAGGGCCAGGCTGTAGGCCAGGTCATCTATCTTGCCGGTGACGGGATCGAGAAATGTGATCGGATCGATCATGCGCCGGCGTTGTCCTTTGCTGGCTTGCTGCCTTCGTTCAAGAATTCGGAGTGCAGCACGATATACGTGTTCTGGCCGCGGCTTGTGCGCCAGTGGCGCATCTGCACGCATTGGAAGTGGCCAGTGTCCATCAATCGCGCGGCGATCGCTCGAGCGGCTTTCCTGGTTCGGGCGCGGATCGTGCGCGCGGCCATGTTGCCACTGGTGTAGGTCGGCACCAATTCAAACTGGCCGGCGGGGTTGGCTTCACGGCCTCCGCAATGGTGATAGATGAATTCTTCGTTCCACTGAAAAATGGCCGGGTCGCGTTCCACCTTGCGGAATTCGCGTTGCGCTTCTTTGCTGCGCGGTTCCTTGAATTGGTTGTTGCACATGATCATGGCGCCGCGGCAACGCGGGGCCGCGGCTTCGGCTTCAATCCATTGCTGCCGCGGCAACGTTTGATCAATGAGCATGTGGCATCCGATACCCTCATCGGTTAGGGCGGCGTTCAAAAAAGGGGCGGCGTGGTTGTTGCCTAAGTACCCTGGCGGGCTCTTGCGCCGGAACGGGCATTGCGGGCAAACGTCGGGGCGTATGGTCATCTGCGAAACTCCTCTATGTCGTCGGTCATGGGTTGGCCGGCGTCGAATACGGCGCCGGCGGGCGGGGCGATCGCGGCCAGGTCGGTGGCCAGGTCGGTGTCGCGCTCTTGTAGTTGGCGCAACGCGGCCAGGCCTCCCACAAATTGCAGGGCCAGGGCCAGGGTGTGCGGGTGTATGGCTGCGGGGTCGAACGGGTGTTGTGTCATGTGGTCATTATGGCCTAGTTGGCCGTGTGTTTCAAATTGGGTAAAGGCTTTAGCGAAACATGGGCGCCGCGGGCGTTGCTGGCCGGCTGCATTTGCACGGCTCTATGTGGCCATCGCTGTAGGCGATCATCGGGGCGTTGCATCGACGGCATAGGGTTTGGTCGATGATGCGGCGCGGGCCGGCGGCGGGCGCCGGTTTGGCCGCGGCGGGTGGCGCGGCTTTCCTTGCTGAGTGCTCGAGCGTGTTGGCGCGGGTGCGGCTGATCAGGTCCAACCATGCGGGGTTGTCGGCCTGCATAGTTCTGGCTAAAGCGCACGTGCACCATTTGGGGATGCCGGCGCCGTCTTCGATCGTGCCAGTATCGCGGCATGCCTGGCACTGGATCGGCGGCGGGCGGCGGATATAGTCGGGGGTTTGCCAGGTCTGCAATTCCTGGCCGTGGGTGCTCCATGCGGCGTTGGCCGCGGCAATCATAATTGCCATGAGCGCGCGGGGCCGTGTGGCCGGTTGGTTTTGTTGGTAGGGCTCGAGGGTCCGGTGGATGAGCAACGCGGCTTCTATGAGGCTGTCTCGGTCCTCAATTTCCATTGCGCGGATGCGGCGCCACGTGGCCGATTCTAAGCTGTGTTCGTCGGGGCGGGGCAGGCTGGCAACTTCGCGCCATGCGGTGCGGATGGCCTGCTGGAATTCTTGCAGGCTAGGTGCTGGGTGTGAGTCGGGCTCGGTTGCGGCGCCGATGTGTCGGGCCAGGGTTTGGCTGAACGTCGCAACGCCGGGCCAACGGTCGTACTGCTGCACAATTTCGGTGACGGCGTTCCGGGGTTCGTGCGGCTGCTGGCATGTGGTAGCGATCAGCCTAGCACATTCGGCCAGGCCGGATTGGCGGGGGCGTCCGCGCATGCTGCGGAGCGGGGCCAGAATTTCGTCGATGGTGGCTGAGTCGATGGGCACGTGGTCTACCTCCTGCGTGGTTTGCGTTTGTCCAGATAGGCGTCAACTGGATCACGTCGGCCCCCCCTCGGGGGGGGCGAAGGGGGGCGCCCCTCCCGTGAGGGGGGGGCCATGGGGGGGAGAAAACTATCTGATTCTGATTCTGATTTAGCAGGACCACGCGGTACACCACCTGGTGCACCATGACGGCCACCACGTGGTGCACCACCTGGTACACCACCTGGTGCACCACCTGGTGCACCACCTGGTGGCGGCGGTGGTGTGGCGTTGGTGTGCGGCGCGGGCTTGTGTTGCGCCGGCGCGCCGGCGGCGGCGGCGGTCCTGTTTTGCTTGGTGATCAATTCCTGACGGGCTTTTCGTGCACGGTTCACGCGCTCAAGGTGCTTATTGAATTCATCGACCATGATCGGGCTGTAGAGGATGCCGGCGGGGTTGCGGGCGAGGGCGCCATTGCGCTCGAGGTCCCATAGGCACCACCTGGTGGCCTCTTCGGTCAACTGCAAACGGTCGCTGATGTGGTGCTCGATCGACGCAAAAACCTGGCCGGGGTTTCGCCTGCCGTTCGCGGTTTCTGTTTTACCACCTGGTGCACCACTGGTTGGGGCAGGCGGTGGGGTAGCTGGTGCACCACCTGGTGCACCATTTGGTGCACCACCTGGTGCACCACCTGGTGCACCACGTGGTGGGGCGGCTGCTGGTACGGCTGGTCCGGTCGGTGCTGTGGCGCCGCGGCGCGTGTAGGCGTCGGGCCGGCTCCAATCGGGTTGTGGTGGCGGTGGTATATCGGCCTGAGTGATGGCCAGGTGGCCGTAAGGTGTGCACTCCGCGGCGATACACATAACGTCAATGAGGACCTTCTGAGAGATCGGATGGCATGAGCGGATGGTCGGTGACAGCATCCAATCGGCGATGGGTATCTGGAGAAATGGGCGTTTCATCTTGCCTTGGCTTCCTTGCTAACGGCGTGGCTGCTGTTGTTGGGCTGCGCGGGTTTGAACGGCTTCGATTGCGGCTTTCAGGTCGGGCCTGGCGTCAATCCGGGTTTGTAGTTGGCTGGCCAGTACGGGCATATTGGCGATCGTGGCCACCACGGCCTGCACGTCGTGTAAAGCGGTTCGGATTTCGGCCAGGTGATCAACGGTCGATTCGGCGAACAGTTCACGCATGCGGGTCTGAGTGATGCCACCATGGCGCCAATACGTTTTGCGGCACGTGGCCGAACAAAACTCCTGCCAGGGCACGGCTGGGGTGTATGGTTTGTCGCAATTCTTGCAACGGGTCTTGGCCGCGGCGGGCCTTGCGGATTTTCTAAGCACGGGTGCGCTCCTTCTCTGTAATGCGTCCACACAATGTGTGGACGCATCTACGGAGCAAAATTATCCCTCATTTTGCGCGTTGCGCGCAAATGGGGGTTATTTGGGCGGTCTTGGCGCTGGCGGCGTGGCCAGGTCGGCCACGGGCGGCTGGCTCGGCTCGGGTTCGTTGTGGATGTAGTCCAACATGCGCGCGGCCAACACTTCATCGGCGCGCACCAACGGCGCCTGGTTGAATTCGAAGTGCTGGTAAATCGCAAAGGTCTGCATCATGATCGCCATAATATCGATGATGTTGGCCTCTTGCGGGTGTGCCGTCTTCAGGTGAGATAGGAACGCGGCGGCGGCGTTGCCACAATAATCTGAGTCGCGCTGATCGGCGCTGGCTCCGATGATGATGGGCGGCGCCTGGAACGATACCGGGCGCTTGCATATCAGGCAGGTGGCATGCTCGAGCGTGTGCATGCCTGGTACACCACCTGGTGCACCATGTGGTGGGCGGCTGGTAAAGCGGGTCATGCTGTCGGCGCCTCCTCACTGGCCGGCGCCGGGCCATCCTGCTCGAGTTGGGCGCGCTGCTCGGGCCATTGCAGGAAGCTCTCAACGTATGCGGTCAACTGCGGTTGCAGGCCTTCAAAGAGATTGCGCAACGCGGGGCGGGTCATCATGGCACTGATCAGTGCATCTCGGCCTTGGTTGGCAATGCGCTGGTAGCTGTCGGCGCCCCATCCGTTTTCAATCCACTCGGCAAGCATCCAACCTTCGGCGCCTTCGCGAAACTGTTTGATCAGTACGGGCTCAATAACGGAAAGGGCCATCTGCATTTGATCCACGGCGTTTTCTCCTTGGGTAACCTGCCGGTTTGCGGGGTTGTTGGTGGGCTGCTCCTGGCCGGGTTGCTCGGCGCTGCGCGGGCGAACCATGGCCGCAATTCCTTGCACGATGCCGCGGACTTCTCCCAAAATGGGCGCGGCGTTGCCGGCCAGCACGTTCAATACTGACTCGGCGCCACTGTTGGCCGGCGCGAGTTGTTTGCTCAGTTCCATGATGGAAGCAACGCTGGCCAGGGTTTCGGTGAGGCTCGATGCCGGCGCCGGTGGCCGGTTCGCGTTCTGGATCAGTGATGACAGTAGCGTGTTAATCAGTTGGTCGCGCGGGTCCGGGCCGGCGGGCGCGGCTGGCTTGGTCAAGCTGCCGATGGCCGTCACCAACGCGGCCAGGCCGGTCGGGTCCATGCCTGTAGGCTGCTTCTGCGCGTTCGATAACAGGTTGATGTATCCCTGCAATGCAACTTCGTCCAGTTTGGGCGTCTGCGCCGGCTGCGGCTGGCGTGCACTGCGGAGTGCTTCCTGGGCAATGTTGGCCAGGGCTGCGGTGGCGCTGGCGTCGGCGCCGGCGTTGTTCCCTGGCTGGCTTTGTGATGGGTGCATATTCCGGCTCCTCAGATACTCCTCATACGACGCATTGATGGGCACTCCCAACACAAGTTCGGCCACGTTCAGCACGGGCGGGCATGTTGGGTCCTCTATAGTAAACGTGCATGCTGCAATCTGGTTGTCGGTGCGCTTGTCCAGATTGAGCATGAGCGCTTGGTATTTCCCCTCTCCCCAACGTTGTTTGATTTCGTCGGGGGTGACGGGGCCGGGGTACTTGTCGATGTAGTTGTAGGCTGTGGGGTCGGTTTGCTTGCGGTTGATCCGCGGCCAAAGGCGATACAGGTAGATGATGGCGCGTTCGAAGCGATCGCGCGGGAACGTTGGCAGGTGTTCGAAGAAACGTTCTGCCGTGGTGGTTTTCCGGCCTCCCAACGTATCGAAGTAGTGCGCGCCGGGTTCTGGCGGCTGCGCGGGTACTTCGGTCGCTGTTGGCGGCTCGGCGGTCTGATCGACTAGATGTTGCGGGGGTTCGTAGTCGGTTTGAACGGGGTCTGGTGCTTCGGGAGACGTGGGCGGTGATGCAGGCACACGTCTTTTTATTCCGGCACGTGGCATAAGGGGTAGCTCCTTGATGCGCAGGGGCGCTTACATAATGTGACATACAAAAGTGTTTTGTGGGATTTCCTTGCTCGCGTATTGTGGACTTGGCCGGCCTCTGTGTTTGGGGCTCCTCTTTCGAGTTGAGCGCTCGCGCGCATAACTTGGCCGGCCATTCCGAATGAGGGAAACGCACAACCTGGCGGCGTTCGGCGATCGCGCCACGATAGTGGAGCGGTTTCGCTCGTCGTCGAATCCCGATACGGCGGTGGCGCAAACGATCGCGATCATGGGGCGCCATATACAAAAGGCTGCTGGTGATCCGGTTGTGATGAGTGCGGCGGGCTGGGCGTTGTCGGGCGTGCCGATGGGCGCCGGCGATCGCGTCAAGGCCACGGCCATCTGGTCTTGGGTCAAACGGTCGGTGCGGTTCATTCACGACGAAGAAAGCGCGCTGGCTTTGCCGGCGGGCCGCGGCCACCTTCAGGATTTGTTGATCACGCCGGCCAGGCTGCTCACGATGCCGGCGCCGGCTGGTGACTGTGACGATTATTCGATGCTCGTTTGCGCCATGTTGCTGGCCTCGGGTATCGGCTGTGAGTTGTGCACGGTGGCCGCGGATGAATACCGGCCTGACCGATACACGCACGTGTACGCTGTTGCGTTGCTCGCGCCGGATGGGCAACGTTTTCCCCTCGATGCCTCGCACGGCGATTTTGCCGGCTGGGAAACCTCGCGCGCATTTCGTAAGGCCTACTGGCCGATCGGCGGTGAAACTATGAATCGTTCTCTATCAGGGCTCGAGCGGATGCGCTTGCGGCTTCCAAAGGATGCGCCGGCCTCGGCCATCGATCGGCAAGTGTTGGGCCGCGGCATGGGCTTTGACTGGAGTGCGTTTACGCGCGTGCTCGAGTCGGGCATAGAGAAGATCGCGGCGCCGGTGATCAATTCACGATACGGCGCGCCTCCTCCTGGCACCTACACGCAGACAACCTCCGATGGCTCGCGCGTGCAATATCGCCTGGGTGAGGGCGGCGCCGGGTTCCCTGCGTTCCAAACGTTGCCTCCTGGTGGTATCGGTCTTGGCACCATTGCGCTGATGGGTGGCGCCGTGTTGCTGGTGGTGTCGCTGATGAACAAGGGCAAGAAATAGGGGCGCCATGTACCTGCCGGCGGTCACAGTTGGGTTGAAGGTCACGCCGATACAGGGCGCGGGTTGTCCTATGCGCCTGGCGTCGTCGGTTGGCCTGGCCGGCCTGGGCTCTAGCAGCACGCAGAGTATTGTTCTCTCCACGCCTTCGATCATCGGCGGGGTGCTCACGCAGGGCGGCACAACTTCGATCGCGGCCACGGCCTGGGGCGCCGCGGCTGTGCCGATCATCGGCGTGGCGGTGGCCGGCGTCACAATCGGCCTGATGCTGCTTTACAGTCGCAAAGGTCCCAAGCAAAAAGTGGCCACAACGGCAATCGTCAATGACGTTGAACCGAAGCTGCAAGCGAACCTGGAAGGGTTCCTGGCCGGGCCTCGCACGTGGGAGTCAAAAGAGCAAGCTCTGGCCAACTTCGATGCGGGCTGGCAGTGGGTGGTTGACAACTGCGATGTGGCTGAAATGGGCGCGCCGGGCAAGGCGTGTGTTGCCGATCGGCAACGCGGCGGCAAGCATGACTGGTTCGCCTTGTATCGTGATCCGATCGAACAAACGGTGCTGGGCTCGGGCAACGGCGGCAACGCCGGCAATAACGGCGGCGGCAACTTTGCCGGCGGGCCGGTTGATCCTGCCTTGGTGGCCATGCTGGCCTTGTTGGCTGTGGGGGTGATGCTGTGATCACTTCCCGCGGCGTTGGGTGTGCGTGTGCGCCTGGCCTTGGTTCTCAGCATGTCGAACCTGCCGGCGTTCAAACGAACCTGGAAACAATCGGCCAGGTGTACCGCTACGCTGCGATCGCGCTCGGTCTGTTCCTGGGTTACCACCTGTATAAGGCGGGCACGCGATGATGATGCAAACGCGGTTACGGCCTCGCGTGCACACTGGCGCCGGCCTGGGTGCTGATGATTACATCCCACCTCTGTACGGGCCTGAACAACTGGCCTGGGCCAAGTCGCTGGTTGATCCGGTGTTCTGCGATCGCCTGGCCTGCGGAGCGGTCACGCAATCGGAAGCGGGCCTGGCCAAAGTCTTTGCCTGTGGGCTGGCTTACCCTCGTTCTCCGCAAGCTCCGTGCTCCACGTTCTGTCAGCCATGGTGGCCTGAGTTGAACGCGCGTTATGGCTACAACTGCGGGGTTACTGGCCAGGTCTTTCAATCGGCTGTGCTCTCCACTCCGCAATCGAACCTGGCGCCGGCGCCGGTGGGCAATACGCAATACTCGGCGCCGAATCCCAACTATTACGATTCTTCGCCGGCGCCACGTGAAGAGGTCGCCACTCCTACGCCTCCACCACCTGCGCCGGTGAATTCGCCGGCGGCGCCGGTGCAAGGGCCATCGACCTATAAAACCGATCTGCAACCTGCGCCGGTGTCGGGGCCTGCCTCTGAGGTCAAGGGGCCAACCAATATTCAGATTTCCTTGCCTGAATTAGATCCGGTGACGGGGCTCCTGCGCTGTCCTGCGGCTTACCCGTTTCAATCGCTCGAGGATGGGCGAACGGTTTGCCGCAAAACTCGCGAGTCCGGTGTTCCTGACGGCGCCGCGGGCGATGACGGCGCCGCGGGCGGTGACGGCCAAACGGTGCTGGCCTACATGCAAGGCCTGTGCGAGTCGCAACGATTTGTGGCCGGCGTGTCCGATTGCCTTGTCGTGGCCGGCGCGGCGTTGGCTCTCTACCTGATGACTCGCAGCGATGAACGAAGGGGGCGGCGCTAATGTACGAAGCTCGAGCGCGTGACATGGATCGGCTTGCGGTGGTTGGCCTGGTGTCGGCGCCGGCCAGGCGGCGCGTGGCTGGTCCGAAGATTTGGCGGGACTATCGCCGGGTGGCGCCTGAAATACCGGCGATCGCCAACGGGCCGGTGCGTTCGGCGGCGATCGTGGGCAACCTGGCCGGGCTCGGTGAGGATTGTCCGTCAATCGCTCCGTACCGATTGCCGACGGGCTCCTGCACAAACGTTGATCCTGCCAACTGGGCGTCACTGAATCGGCCTGAAATCAACGAAGCAAGCGGGGGCACGGCGCCGTTGCCATCGGGCGGCTGTCCCTCGGGTTTTGCAAAAAACTCCTGGGGCCAGTGTGAACCAATGACGCTGCTGCAAGTTGAGAACATGCAGAATCGGTTCGGCGCGCAATTGACCACTGATCGCCAAACTCAAGAACGGCTGGCGGCTGAGGCCAAACAGTTGGGCGCCAAGTACGGCCTTAGCGTGTCGTGTTCCATCCACCAAAACAGTTCTCCGATTCCTGGTGATCCGGTGATGTATGGAACGGATTGCACGGTCAATGGTGATCCTGGCCACTCCGCGGCATTGATGCTGTTGCCGGGCGGCATGCAAACTACGTTGGTGGAAGTGAGTCGCGCTGCCGGCAATCCGATTTATGCGCCTCCTCCTCCTGTGCCTGGCGCGGTCGCGCCGGCGGGCGCCACGGCCACGGCTCAAGCGCTGAAGCAACAGACGACGGCCACCACGACGGCCACCACCACGCCGGTCAAGACCACCACGGAGGAGAAAAAGACGGCCACCACCACGGAGGAGAAAAAGACCACTGCCACCGATGACACAACCAAACGTGGCTCGAGCGGCGGCGCCGGCGATGGTGACGGCTCGAGTTCGTTCGATCTCTCGTTTCTTACGGGGTCGATCGACATTGCCGGATACTCGATTCCGTTTTGGGCGTTGGGCCTGGCCGGCGGTCTGTTCTTTATGCAACGGGGGCAACGCTAGATGGACCCTACCAAGCTCATTGTGCTAGGCCTGGCCGGTTATTTTGGATACCTGTACTACACGGGCGCGCTCTCTGCCGGTGATGGTGCGGGCGCGGGCGCGGGCGACGGCGCCGGCGGCGGCACGGGCAACACGACGGGGAACGGCGCCGGCAACGGCACGGGCGCCGGCGCAACGGCCTCAACGCGGGCGGCGCTAAAAGCGCTCATGGCGGCGGAAGCGGCCAGGCTTGGCGTGCCAGTGCCTACCGGCGCCGATGATTGGAACTTCGTTTATCAACAGGTGCGCGGTGTTGCCGGGCCTGATGTGCTGGCCATGTGGCCGGGGCGCGATCGCGGGTTCAAAATGACGCTGGATGAGTACCTGGATACGGCCATGCAACACGGCGTGGCCGGGCTGAATTATCGCAGGGGGCGCGTATGAATCAACAGACTTCGTTTTTGCCAATGGCCTTCCTTGCAGGCGTTGGGTATCTGGTATACCGTTCCTTTCTGGCGCCGGCTGGCGACGGTGGGAACGGCGCCGGCGGTGCTTCTGGCGGTGCATCGTCGGATGGCCAGGGCGCCGGTGGCGGTTCCGGCGCCTCTGGTGGCCGAACGGGTGGCGACAACACGACTGGCGAGGGTGGCCGCGGCGGCAACACGACGGGCGGCGGGGCGCCGGCAACGCCTACTGAAGCGGACATCATGAAAGCGGCCAGTAACAAGTCGCTCACTTCTTCGCTGCCGGCCACGTTCAAGCTCACTGCCGATCAGTGGAACTACTACCGGGCCAAGTCTTTGAACGCTGATCCTGTGGCGCGCGATCTGTGGCCGGCGGGTAAAGAACGCTCGTACCTGATGACGGCCACCGAATGGCACGCGCAATTGGCCGCGGCGGGCCTTTCCGGGGTCGGCCTTTCGAGCAACTACCATGTGACGCCTGGCCGGCGATCGCAGGGGGGCTTCTTCTGATGCTGGGGATCATTTCAACCTCGGGCGGCGGCACTGTGGTGGATCAGGTCCCTGATGTGAATTCGGGGGCTGATCGGGCCACGGCCTTGCTGCGCTGGAATCGCCACATAGAGGACATGAAGCGCGCCGATGATGCGCTCTTTAATTCGCCGGTGTCGGGCTCGGGCGCTACGCGCATGGAGTCGGCGCCTGGCGGCTTTTTTGAGCGCTACGGCGTGTACCTGGTGGCCGGCCTGGCCGGCCTGCTCTTGCTGAAGGCGGCGGCTGACTGATGCACATGCAACGCGCGGGCCTCGGTTTCACGTTTCCAACCACGGCGGCGCCGGCTGCTAACACGTGGCTCGAGTGGGCGCGCGCCAATCAGGGCAAAGTGGCGCTGGCCGGCGTGCTGCTGCTGGTCGTTGGCCTGGTGAAGGGGCGTGGGTGATGGCCTATCGTTGCGTGTACGAAACAGGGGCGCCGTGGCCAGATACGCCGTGGTACGAATACCCGCTGGCCTATGCCTACTGCACGTATCAGTACAACACGGCGGAACGCTGGGGGCGCGACATAGCGCACGCAGGCGCAAACGTGTATGAGCGTGTGCAGTATGGCAAGATTCCGGCGCCTGGCGCCGGCCTGCCGCGGCCACCTGGCGCGGGGCCGGCGGCTGACACGCCGGCGGGCCAGGCGGCGAATGATGCCGCGGCGTTCGATGGGTGGGTGGATGATTCGCGGCGGGCAATTCAGGATGCCGAAGACGACGGGAGTTATATCCCCTCGGGCCGTCTGCCGTTTGATGCCGATTGGAACCCAACGGGGGCAACGGGCTGGTGGATTCTTGGCGCCGCGGCGGTGCTGGGCGCGGTGGTGATCGCGAAAAGGTGAACCATGTATCAGCAAGTGCAAGGCTACGCAACGTTAGAGGAGTCGAATTCGCCGGGGTCGGTGTCCACGGTCGGCGTGGTGTCTCTGTTTGGTCCGCAGAATAGCGCGCGTGGCCTCGGCTGTGGCTGCGATCGCGCGCCGGGCCTGGGGTTCTTGCCTGGCGTGACGGGATCATTTGATACCGGCGGCATTCCTTGGTGGGTGTGGGCGGCGTTGGGCGTCGGCGTGTTGTGGCTGGTTACGCATCCTGGCCACGTGCGCGCGGAGCGGCGCGCCGAAATGGCCTATGCAAAGGCCTCCTACCTGCGTCGGAAAGCGCGCGTGAAGCGCGCCTATTCGGTTCGCGGCCAGGCCGCGGAATGGGCGGGGGTGGCGTGATGCCTTGCCGCAATCCGGGTGTGAGGTATTGGGTTTCGGCTGGCTCGGCTGTTCGCGGCGGCTGGGAGTTGCGCAAAGTCATCATCGAAGCTGATGGCCGCGAGCGCGACGGCGGGCTGGTGGACAAGTACAAAACCAAACGCCTGGCGCAAGCGGAGGCGAAGCGGCTCAATAAGACTCGGCGCAACCCTGAAGAGGAAGCGGCGGCGGCTTATGAGTCGTTTCACGGTACGCCGGCCACGCGCGTGGATGTGATCGAAACGGAGCATCATTACCACGGGTTTAAGGCTGAGGCCGGGCGCCTGGTGTCGCTCGAGATTTTGCAGGCTGACGGCGCCACGGTTGTGCCGATCGAATTTGAGGACGGCGTTTTGCTGACGTTCGATGAGAACGGAACGCAGTTGTTCATTGATGGCGGCGATCAGGAATTGGACTTGGAAGCGCTGGGCATCCGCGGCCAGCATGAACAGGTGGTGATCGGGCCGGTGTACGCCGTGGTCTATTTCACGGCCAAGTATCACCTGAAGGGCGGCAAGGGGCCTGGCACGTATCGCCATGAATTTGGCCGGCGCGGCTCCGGGCTTCCCACCTTGTGCTACGACGCGCGCAACAAACAACTGTCTTTGTGGGGCGGCGTTTACACGATCGATGACGTGGGGATTGTGCACTGATGGCACACGACGAAGCACGCACGGTACAAACCAACCTGCTCGGCCAGGGCTGGCGGTGGCTGCGTGTGTCGCCTGGTTTCGATACCTACGATTTGCACGTCAAGCGGCCATCTGCTGCCGGCGGCATGGCCGTGGTAGAGCTCGAGGGCGGGCGCGCTCTGGCGGCGCTGCGGCGCCTGGTGGCGCGCTACGGTGAACGGTTGTTTTCCTTGCATGTGAATCCTGGCCAGGCCGCGGCGGTGAGTGATCGCGCGTTGCGCTACAGGGCCAACGCGGTGGCTGAAACGGCGCTGGCTGGCCGGCCTCGGGTGTGCGTGTATTGCACGGCCACTGATGGGCTGATGGTGCACCATTTGGACGGCCACGAAGAAAACAACGATGAAGGCAACCTGGATTGGGCATGCCGATCGTGCAACGCGCGCCACGCTGAATTGCTGAAGGCTCTTGGCCTGGGCCGGCGAACGGTGCAAATGAATCCTGCGCCTGTCGGCGGGGCCACCACGATCAACCAATGGGTGGCTGCTGTCTCGAGCATCTGCCGGCGAAGCAAGAAAACTGGCGCGCTCATGTCGCCATGTCCTCAAGCGGGCTCGGTGATGCCTGTAGAGCAAGCGGTGGCCATCATCCGGGCCACGCCGTACAGCAAACGGGTGGAGTTCAATCGCGAAATATGGTCGCGCCGTCACGCCTCGGGGCGCACACGGTCGCGCTATTCGGAGGTCCCTTTCTGATGGCTACCAAACGCAAGTCAACCAAACGCACGGCAACCAAACGTGTGCGCTCGAATGGTCTTTTTTCCACGCGCACCTACAGGCCTCAAGACTTGCCGAACGCGCACGCGCGCAAGTGGTACGCGCGCGGCTATGCTGCCGGCAAACGTGGCCTTGGTGGTGATTCGTACGCTGCCTGGGAGTCGGCGAAGGGAAAGCCGAAGGGCGAACCTTCGCACGGGCGCGTGGTGGAAGCCAAAGAGTATTTCCTGGGCGGCTACATGGACGGGCGCAACGAACGCGGCAACCCTGCTGTGCGCGATCTGGCCACGGGCCGCAAGGTCAAGGTTTCGGCGGTGCGCGTGCGTACTGTCCGTAAAGGCGGGAAGCTCCAAAGGGTTCTCGACCTATTTCTCTAAACCGTCAAGGAGTCCATCACATGGATCAATCACGCTTCCTCTACTTGCAGGGCTTCAACCCTGCCGACAACCTCACGCTTGACCAATTGCGGGCGCTGGAAGCCAGGCTGGCGCGCCTCAATTTTCCCGTGGGGCGCGTCTACGTGATCACCACGCCGCGGGTGGCCATCGGGCAACCTGCCGGCAGTGAAGAGATCAACCTGGCCGATCTGCCGGCGGATGTGCCGGCGGATATGGCCATGAATTTCTACCTCGATTTTTCCGCAAGTGGCACAACCTTGGCCGGCCACAATGCGGGCCGGATGCTGGCCACGCTGGGCAAGGGCGATCTTGCCGGCTTTCGCCAGGTGCACGGCATGTTGAATCCGGGGGACGTTTACGGATGGGTGAATCACCTGCTCGGCGTTCGCGGTGTCGTTCAGGCTGTGCAAGCGGTTCTGAACGGGTAGGCAATCTGTGGGGGCCGGTTCGCCGGCCTCCTCAAATCTAACGAAGGGAGTACACAGCATGGCAGTCAATTTGACTACGGTTCGGTCCAATGCCAATTCGCGCGTGGTGGACATTGAAGCAACGGCGGATGGGGACACTACGGCCACGATCGCGCACGGCCTGGCGGCGGCACCGACAGACGTAACGGTAACGATGCTGGTTGCGGCGGCGCGCATTTCGGCCTGGGCCGTGACCACCATCGACGCAACCAACGTGGTTCTGACCAAGACCACCACGGCGGGCTCGGGCGCGGCTGGCGTTCAGGCGCGTTGCATCATCGCTCGGCCTCACTCGCTCAGCAAGTAAGGCGCGGGCCAGGTAAAAGGGGGCCTTCATGGCGGTAGTGAAAAAAGCAACACGGATTGTGACGAATCCGGGGCGGCGGCGCCGCAAGATGACGCCGAAGCAAATCAAGCATTTCGGCACAAAGGCGCAACGTGCGGCACTCAAGCGGAAACGCGCGGCTGCTCGCCATGGATCGCCTACGGCTGGGAAGAAACGGGCAGCGGCCACGATACCCGTTCGCAAGAACAGTGGCGAGATCATCTCTCTCGGTTTGGCGGCGCTGGCCGGCAATCCGGGGACAAAATTCAATTCGAAGGGAAAGACGAAAATGGCGGCAAAATCGAAACGGCGCGCCGGCGGTGTTCGCCGGAAGCGCATCACACGCCGGCGCGCACAGGTGCAGGCGGTTCCGGTTCGGCATACCTCGGCCAGGCGGCGCCGGGTACGGTCGAATCCTCAACGGCGGCGGTCCTACCGTCGCAATCCGGGCATGCGTTCGGGCCTGTCCAACATGCTCACGTCTTCGCTGTGGATCATCGGCGGCGCGGTCGGTTCGCGCATGGCCGTGCAAATGCTCCTGGGCGACAAGAACACGGGCTGGCTCGGCTACGGCGCGATCGGCGCCGCGGCGGTCGCGCTCGGCATGCTCGTCAGCCGCGGGCTTCGCAATCCGCAGGCCGGCGCCATGGTCACGCTGGGCGGCATCGTTGGCCTGGTTCTGCGCCTGGTGCAGGACTATACGCCGTTGGGCCAGTATGCCCAACTGTCGGGCATGGTGCGCGGTGATTCGGGCATGGGCTTCCTTGCCCCCACCACGTTCTTTGTTCCGTTGGCGCCGGCGGATGGCCGCGGGGCCACCAATGCCAACATGGCGCTGCCTTCCGCGGTGACCGATCTGGTGCGCTCGAGGCCGGCGGTGGCCAACGGCGTTTCCGGGGTTTCCCGCATGTCGCGCGGTTCGCGGTTCGCCTAAACGGGCCGCGGTCTGGATTGCAGCCACGCTGATCAATACTTTCGAACCAATGGAGCAAGGGCAATGAACAAACTGATTCACAGTTACAACGAAGCGGCGGCGCCGGGCGTGTTGGCGGTCAACACGCTCCGGGCGGTCACCAAAAAGAGCAAAATCGGCGCGCCGGTGGTGCTCAAGTCGCGCGCCGGTGCGATGCTGGCGGCATCCGCGCTGGCCAACCCGATCATGCCGGATTGGACGGACGTCCAACCCTGGATGTTCTATGACCGTCTCACCGTCGCAACCAACGCGGCCACGGGGACGGACTTCCTGTTTTTCACCACGCCGCTTTCGGCCACGAAATCGAAGCTCGACACGAACCTGAAGCAAGCGGGCCGGCTTCCCGATCCCAAACACTTCTTCGTGACGGCGCTGCGCTTCGTGTTCTCGTCGCGCAACAAGCTCACCGACATTGCGCGCCTGGTGGACAACTTCTATGTGGAGTTCGAAATCGGCGACAAGATTTATGCCGAAGGCCACGTCGATCTCTACCCTGGCGGCGCCGGCGTGTACGGCGTCTCCACCAAAACCGATGAGTCCAGCTACACCAACGGCGTGGCTGATCCGAATTCGGTCAACCTGTGGGGTTCCGATCGCGGCATCCACATTTTGCAGGGCCAGAATTTCCAAGTGCGGCTCCGCGGGACGACGTTCACCACGTCCAACGATGCGGATTCCACGGGCCTCAACATCCGTTGCGTGCTCGACGGCATCCTCTACCGCGAGGTCCAATAGGCGCCTTGCGCCTGATCGCGCTGGCCGGCGCTGCGGCGCCGGCCAAACCTTGATCAACGGCTGAAGGAGTAACCACACATGGACTATCCATGCACATACTGTAAGGGCGCTCGCGCGGTGGAGAATCGCGCCGGGCAATTGCAGGCCTGCCCCATCTGCGAGGGTACGGGCGTCGAACCTGGCGAAGAACGGTTTTTCACCTACATCTATCAGGTCACGCTGACGGCACTCCAAGTGCTGCTCAACCAACGCATTGTCACCAACGGTGATGCGGATTTTCGGATCAAACTGAATACGCGGACGGCCACGGGCGGCTTTCGTATTCGGCTGTTCAACAATGAGGGCCAGTATTACTCTTCGAGCGGTGAGGGCGGCACCAATGACCGTGTGCGCGACAGTCTGCTGTTCGGTGATGGCTCTCTGCCGTTTATTGTCGTGCCTCACATTTTCATTCCCAAAGGCGGCTCGATCGGCTTCGATCTCGAGGACGTGAGCAACGCCAACAATACGGTGCAGTTGGCGTTCAGCGGCGCAAAGGTCTATCCTCCGCGGCGCGCGCCGGCGGTGGGCGCTTAGGGGGCCTCAAATGTCCATGGACCTTATCAAGTCGTTGGCGATCTACGGCGCCGGGCGCCGTGGGCATTGGCCGGGCGTGCCTGGCCAGGATATGAGCAAACACAACCTGGCCAGGCCGCTTTTCACCTGGATCGACCAAGACAAGTTCAACTGGTTCGGTCGGGTGTTCCCTGATACCGCTAACGTTTCCTTGCCTGCGCGTGGCTCTTTCGAGGATCAAGTTACGGTTACGCCGGGCTCGTTCCTGACGATGATTACCACGCACAGCGATGAAGTGGACGGCTTCCGCTTTCAGGTGTGGGATAAAGGCCTACAAAAGGAGTTCTTTTCGGCCTACTCCAATGAGCGGGTAACGGCGGGCAACGCGCGCAATCCGCGGGCTTTGCCTTTCATCGTTCCGGCGCCGGCCATGATCACGGGCACGGGGTTGATCACTGTGCAAATGACGAACCTGGCCGCGGTCGCGAATTACTGTCAAATCCTCTTGGTGTTCGCGGTTCCCAAGGGCGGAAAGGTGGCGTGCTGATGTTCACGGCTGTTCTCTCTGCGTGCGATCTCTACAGGCGGCAGTCGGGCGTTTTCCCTGTGAAGCCTCCTGGCTCGTTTGCGCCTGAAATGATCAACCTGCCAGGCTACGGCGGCGGGTCGGTCAACGTGAACGTGCCAGGCTCGGGCGCCGGGCCGGCGGCGTTTCCGCCTTGGGAGGTCCCTCCTCCGGGCTCGCAACCGTTCGATTACGTGGGCGTGATCTCGACGCCGGCGGCGGGGTCTACTGATCAGTTGGTGCTCTCGTTCCAAGTCCCTTTCGGCTGGGATGGGACCATCAAAAAGATCACCAACGTGTATACCGGGCCGGGCTTCAATGAAGGCTCGGGCGATCTCATTTGGCGGATTCGGCGCGATGGGCAATTCGTCAAAAACTACGATGCGATCGTGGTCACGTTCGGCGACGTTCAGAACGGGCGTGAAGTGCTGGGGCCGGGCATTGTGGTGCTCTCCACGCAACTGGTGGAATACACGCTAGACGTGGCCGGCGGCTTTGCGCCGGGGCCTGGCACCAACATCTATTGCGCGTTTTCCGGGTACTTCTGGCCGAAACAATAGGGGGGGGTCATGCTGCGTTTGTGGTTGTCTGCCGTTGTTGTTTTCCTTGCTACCTGCGGCCAGGCCGCGGGCCAGGCGGGCTCTAAGAATCAGGCTACCTTTGCGCCTTCGGTGTTGGCCGGCGTGACGGCGCCGGCGGTGTCGGCGCCGGTGCGAAACATCGGCCAGTGCATGCACCTGGTGGTGGTCATCTTTCCGGCGGCGGTGGCTGACGTGTCACCAATTCAGGTGCGCATAGAGGCCAGCTACGACAATGCGGCGTGGTTTCCCATCTCTGAGGATGTGACTCAGGCCAGGTTGCTCGGCGGCGTGGTCTATTTCATCCAAAAGGCCTACGGCGTGTTTCCGTATATTCGTGTCCGGTCGGTGCTGGCCACGCCGGGGGCGGCGCCGATGACGGTTCACTATTCCGGCCACGTGCTGCCGGTGGTTCCTGTTCTGTTTGAAACCTTGGATCGGTTCGTACTCTAATGAACGCTCTTACTCGAGTCCTCTTTCTGGCCGCGGCGCTTGCGATCGCGGCGCCGGCGCAACAGTCGGTCGTATTCCGGCGCGTGTTCAACGGCATCACCACCACGCAGGCCTCGGCGCCGATTCAGAACATTGGCCAGGGCTTGCACCTGTTCCAGATTTACTTCCCTACGGCGGTCGCTGACGTTTCCGGCTTTACTGTGCGGGTCGAAGCTAGTTTCGACAACACAACCTATTTTCCGATCTCACGTGATGTGACTTCGGCGTACTACTCCGCGGCGTTGCCTGGCGCCTTCGCGATCGAACGGGCCAACGGCGTGTGGCCGTATGTCCGAATTCGGGCGGTGGCCGTGAACGCGGCGGTTCCGATGACGGTGAACTATTCCGGCGGCATCTGGCCGATCGGCAATGTGTTTTTCGCCGGCGATCGCTACTTGGGCACGGGGCCAAGTGGTGCTGAGAAGGATTTTACGTTTGGTATCTGCGTGGGTGTTCCTTGCCAGGTGGCTTCGAATCTCACGAATAGGATCATTGTCACGCAGGGGTTGACCATCTCTAAGTGCTACATCACGGCCAAAACGGCGCCCACTGGTGCGGCGCTTACGGTGCGCGTCATGAAAAACGGCGCCACAAACATCTTTCCGGGGGCCTCGCCTCTGACACTGCCGGCGGGCTCCAACGGGCCGGCCAGTACAACCACCTTTGATGCGCCGGGGGTGGTAGAAAATGACGTGCTTACGATCGACATTCTGCAAGTTGGCTCAACGCTGGCCGGCCAGGATGTTTCGGTAGTGTGCGCGGCGCAATACTGATTTCTCGAGGGGGGTTTCTATGTTGAACGTGATCGCTTTTCGCTGCTTGGCCGTGCTCTGCCTGCTGCTGGTTTCCGGCCAGGCCTTCGCCATTGAATACGCCACGGGTTCGCGGGTCAATACCACTGTTACGCAGGTCACTGGCACGCGCGGTGAGGCGGTGCAGTTGATCGAACCTGTGTTGACTGGCGTCGGCTGGACGGTGGTTTCCGGCGGTGGCACCACTGATGTAACGCTGCAATCTGGCACCACTCCGCAGGGCTACAGCATGCGCGTGCGCATCTATGATTCCGGCGCCGGCAATAGCTTCCGCTTGAAGCCTAGCAACGGCGCTGGAACAACCACCATGGCCAGCGATTTTTTCCTGTTGCCGGCGGTCGGGCGTGTGTGGCGCATCATTGCGAACCAATACCAGTTCTTTTTGCTCGAGAACGGGAGTGCTGGCAACGTCTCGCGCCGCACCGTCATGATGGGTGTGCCGTATGTACCAAGCTGGAATGTTCCACTGATCAGCAATTCGATTGTGTGGGCGATGGGGGATGGCAGCGGCGATGCTGACGCCACGGCGCGCTCGACGTTTCGGGATTGTCCCTCCTATATCGGCTGCAATGTGGCCACGTCGCACGCGCAAGTGTTCCAGTTGATCAACACGGGTGCAATTGAGGGAATCAACGCCAACACGACGGCGATCGGCGGTCTGCGTTTGCTGATGAATGTAGGAACCTGCATTGCGGTCGCCTGCCAACCTTCCGCGCGCCGGTTCCTGGATGATTCCTATTTCGTCTCTGATCCCTGGTTGGCCATGGACACAACATCTTTCGCCAGCGAGGGCAAAGTGGTGGGCATGCTGTGGGATTCCATGATCGTTACCAATTACGGGCTCACTCCTGATACCACTTTCACCTTTGACGGCCACACCTGGTATGTGCTCACTGTCGTCAACGCGCTGACTGCCACGGGCCTGCCTGGCCAAATTTGCGTGAGGGTGTCATGATGGCGCGCCGGCTGCTGCTCGCGTGTGCGTTGCTGGTGGCCGCGGAGGGCCAGGCCTGGGCGCGATCGCCGGGGCGGCCGCCGGCCAGGCCTGCGGCGTGCGTGTTGTCGGTGCTGCATAGGATGGGCCAGGCCTTGGCCATCGTTCCGGTGGCGATCGTGACGCCGTTTACAAACACGGTCACAACCAATTTGAATTACCAGACGGGCACGGCGGGCGCCGTCACCATCCGCGGGGTTCCGTTCAATTCTTATGCAATAGGGGGCACGCGCTTCGCTGTGGAGCGCTCTAAAGCTGACTATGCGTACTGATGACCAATTGCCGGCGGTTTTTGGCCGCGGCGGCGATGAAGGCCGCGGCGGCTATGTGTTGATCCGCGTGCCGTTGTTGATCCTGGTGAATCTGCTGGCGGCTGCTTTGTCGGTGGCTGGCACGCTGGGGCTCGAGCGCTACTATGCCGGCGGGCGATCGACGGGCGACCAAGAACGCGCGGTGCGCCACGTGGCCGATCAACTGCAACGCAACATCGGCGAACGGCTGGCCGTGGTAGAGCAAAAAGTCGACGATTTGCGCGTGGATGTGCGAGAGCTACGAAAAGAGAAGGGGCAACAATGAGAACCGTACAACATGCCACAACGGGCGTGGCCGCGGTGGCCGCGGTGGCCGTGCAGGCTGGCAGTATGCCGGCGAGTTCGGGCGCGCTGGTGCTGGCCGCAACGTCGATAGCATCGGCGTTGTTGCCGGCGTTGTTCAAGCGGAAGGCGAAGGGCGCCGGCAAACAGGGCGCCGGCTCGGTGGCCAACTATGCGCAGTTTGTTTCCTTGCTGGCTGCTTTGGCCAGTGTGGCCGATCAACTGTTGCAGTCGCCGAATCTTTCACCTGAGCATGCGGTATACCTGCTCATGTTCACCAACGTTGTAAGCTCCGTGCTGCCGCAATTGCAGGCGGCTTTGGGCCAGGCGCCGGCGCCGGCGGATGAGGCGCCGAACGGTGAGTAAAGCGCTCAACGATTTGCATGTAGCGTTCCGGCCTCTGGCGTTTGAATTGCTGGCGCGCGCGGTCGAATCACGCTTGCAGGTGGTCATCATCGACACGCTGCGCACGGCGGCGGAACAGGCTGAATATGTGCGGGTCGGCGCCTCGAAACGGCCTGATAGCCTGCACCTGCACGGCCTGGCGATCGACGTTGGCCTGGCGCCGTTGCTCAAGCTCAAGAATTGGGCGCCGCAACATGAGGATTGGGCCAAGCTGGGCGCGATCGGTGAAGGCCTCGGGCTTCGGTGGGGCGGTCGCTGGAAGTCGTTTCCTGACTGTCCACACTTTGAGTGCTCGGCTGAAATGGAGCGGGCCGTGCTCGGCAAAAAGGGGCGGGCCTGATGCCTTACACGTACACGCCGGCGGCGCTGCCTCCTCCTGCGCTCATACAGCACATGGGCATGGCCGGGCTCGGGGCCACGCCGTTTGCGGAAGCCATCGCGCGGATGGAAGGCTGGCCACTGGCCGACAGTGCGGCCAGGCGCAACAATAACCCTGGCAACCTCACCTGGGCGCCGTCGCGGTTCTGCCAACGGGAGAAGGCCGGGCGGTTCGTGTCCTTCTGCACTCAGGGTGACGGCTGGGCGGCGCTGGATAACCAAATTGCGGTCAACGCGCGCCGCGATCTGACGCTGTATGAGTTCTTTGCTGGGAAACCTGGTGTCTACCCTGGCTATGCGCCGGCGGCTGATAACAACGATCCCGACAACTACGCGCGCAAAGTCGCCGAATGGCTGGGCGTCGGCGTCAATGACAAAACTGCAACGGTTCTGGCCGGCGGCGGGGCGCCTCCTCCACTTCTACCGGGTGATGATGGGGCGCTGCTGCCTGGCTCGAGCGCGCCGGGCTCCTCCTGGTGGTCGCCGATTACTGACACGGTGGCCTCCTGGATTGAGGCGGGCGATTCTGCGGGCCAGGCCGGCGAACCAACGCTGTTGTATGCCGGCCTGGCCGCGGGCGCGATCGGTGTATACTTCCTACTCGGGGAATCTGGTTAGGCGTACCGGTTGGCCATAACCTAAGTCTCCTCTGGAACTCGATACCGGCGCCGGTAGCCGTACCCCAACGGGCGCCGGTTTTTTTGTGCCTGGCCGCGGATTGTATTGCACAATACAATCGCCTGTGGCGAACGATCGGCGCCGGGCCGGGGTGGTTTTGCCTGGGCGGGGGGCGATTTTGGCTCCTGGCCGGGTTCTGGCGGCGCCGCGGCGGGGTTTACGGCGCCTGGCCGGCCAGGTTTGGGGCGGGCGGGCTGGCAAAAGTGCAGCGGTTTGGTGCAACTTCGGCGCGGCGCTATATCGCGCTCGCGCGCGCGAGTAGCCAACAACATGCCATAAAGCGGCTGCGCTCGGTGTGGGTGCTGCCGTCTGGAGCGGTGGCGGTGTAGGGTTGCCACGGGCCGGCGGTGGTGACGGTTCCGATTCTGGCGCCGGTGGCGCGGTCGTGAACGGGCCAGGCCTGATCGGCCTGGCTCCATTTGCGGACGATGAAGGGGCGGCGGTTCATTGCGTACACTCCTCGAGTTCAACGGCTTCGCCGGCGTCAACGTCGGTGCACTCTGCGCATAGCAGGCGCGCGCCGGGTTTTGCCCATGCGTTCAGGCCGCAATCGGGGCAGGTGAATTTGGAGCGGGTCGGTTTCTTGGCCGGCGCCTGGCGATCTTCGCCGGCGTCGTCGTCTGCATCCGTTCCGGGTTTGGTTTTCGGCTTCGCCGGCGTGGCCAGGCGTCCACTCATCGCGTGCCAGTCAATGGCGGCGTTGTTCTCGAGGAAGGTTTTGCAGGTGCGCTCAAACGGGCCGTTGGGCACAATCATGTGGGTCATGTGGTCGCCGGTTTCCTTGCCACCTGGCAGGCCGGTGTCGGTCGGGTGCAGGCCTATAGCTTTCATCTTCGCTGCCCATTCTTTGTTGTGGTAGCGGCCACGGCCTGGATCACCGTACTGCTGCTGCCATAGGTGCGCCATTTCGTGGGCGAGGGTGGACAAGATTTCACAGTCCGGGCGTTCGAACGAATCCGGGTTTAAGGCGATCTCGTCAATGTAGGTTGGCGCGCTGGCCTCGGCCTGGTGCTTCCGCTTGAATTGCTCGGGCCAGAAATACCCGCGGGTGTTGGCCTGGCGCTGCAATGTGATCAGCACGGGGCGCAACTTTCCGTCGAATAGCTCGGCGTTGAACAGGTCGAACGCGCGCTGCAAATTGTCGTACTGCCGGCGGGTTGGCGCCGGCGTGGCCGTTGTGGCTGTTTTGGGGGTGGGCATGATTGTATTGTGCAATACAATC
>CAZUVD010000024.1:0-30236 GCA_964623075.1 uncultured Coxiellaceae bacterium
CCTTGAAAAGCTGGATTGCTTCGTCGCTGCGCTCCTCGCAATGACGACGGTGCGCATGTCCAAACCACTAAGGGTTTTTCCTAATTACCCCCAACACTCAAATGCATTACCATTGCCCCGAATATTTTTAATACCTAATGCATTTAGAGTGAGAGCGCCGCAAGCAACATCAGCGGTTTGCTTATCTAACGGTTCGGCTATTAATAAAAAATCTAAACTAGTTGCCTGCTCTAAGCGAATTTCATATTGATGTTTAGCAAGATCAGTTGGGATATGCAATGTAGTTAAATTAGCACCAACATAGGTGCCGTGTTCTTGGTAATAATACTCTAGGGAAAGACTTGCTTTTTGCAGTGCTAAGCTCGCTTCTAAGCGATGCGCTTGCAACATAAAATGCGAGTAAATTGGCGCACTGATAGTTGTTAACAGTGCGATTAAGCTCATCACAATTAGCAATTCAATTAAATGAAAGCCACGATTGGCGAAAGAGTGAGATTTAGACATTTAAGATTTCCTTAAGGATTGGTGTGTAACAATCAAAATGGTGAGCCAGAAAAATGCGAGATGGATGCAGCTGTTTAGCAGACCGAAATAGTAGCTTTTAAGTATAACGGATTCAATGGTGTTTCGAGAATGATTAAGTTATTTCGAAGCAAGGAGATGTTGTTATATGGGTTATTTTAATATCTTGCAAGGCAAGCCAGACGATTTTTTTAAATCGGTTGCCGGTTTTTTAAAGCAAGCAGAAGACATCGTGGGCAAACGAAGTTTTACGAATGATCGCGCAGATGATTTGCGTGAAGCATTAGCAAGCCTTCGAGCTGAAAACGAAAAATTGTCGACGATGTTAAAAAATATAATTTTACCGAAAGAAGTGGCTGTTGATGAAGTAGATGTCGAATTAGAAAAAGAAAAACACACACTGGCAAAATTAGAAAAAACTTTAAACGTCACTAATTTACAATTTCAACTTGACTCCAAGCAATTGCTTGCTAATTTTAATGATGTATCTTTGTCATTACAGCAGCTGCGTGAACGCCGTAAATCTGAAACCGAGTGTAAATCGTTAGGTCGAGCATCTTCAATTTTTGAGAATGATTTAGATAGTGTCATGAATTCCACAGAGAGTTCGATCGAGAACGCTGGTGTTGAACCAGACACTTATACTAAGAGTTGTCTTGACAAATTAAAAAAATTGAAAGAAAGCTTTCATGAGCGCACTGCAAAATACTTAAAAGATCATAATATTTGTTTGCAACAAATACGTGAAACAAAAGCGCTTTATCAAGATCGACAAATGAAAAAAAAGATGCAGCATGAGAAAGCGCATCAGTCGAGAGTTAGTAAAAATTTAGCTTGGATGATTGTGCGCGTCTATTTGTTTTTTGTATCAGTACAATCATTGGTGACATTGCTGACTCGTCGAGAAAATCATTCTAAAACAATCCCGCCAAAGATGAATTTGGCGTTAAGTAAAAAAAGACAAGGTGTGACAACAGACAGAAAATGGATAGATTTGCAGTTGAAAGTAAATAGCACTGCGATTGAGTTAGATGCCTGTCTTGATGGGTTATGGTATTCACCCGATACGGATGATGTCAATCAAGTTAATGTTCGTAAAAAAACTGTCCGTGCGCTGTATGTCGCCAATCAAGCGCTCACAGTAGAAGATTTAGCAAGAAATGATATTGATCAAGCTTTGCAAAGCTCTCACCGTTTAAGTTGTGCAATCAATGATGATAATCATAATAGGGGTCTTTCATCATTAACGTGGTCGCATCATCGCGATCGAAAATCGCAATCGCCTCGCATTAATGCCGCTTTTCGTTTCGAGAGTTTAATGAATCACGATTTGCGTCCCGCCACTATCATAGCAGAAGAATTAAAAGGTATTGTTGAAATCATAAAAAAGCCTTCCAAAAAACAAGATTCAAATGAGATTCAGGCACAAAGAGATTTACTGCAGTGTATTTCTTTACTAGATAATGAAATCCTTCATTATGAAGGCAATCGTGTTATTCTCGAATTTAATAAGTCATTATCCGAGCGGCGCAGTAAAGCAGCCGGTGGCATGCAAAGTGATGATGATCGCTATCTTGCTGAAGTCAAAACCTTTAGCGATTCTATGCATGGTTTTGCCATGAGAATTAATTATTTGCGCGAGGAGTTGGTGCTAATAAAAATTGCTCGCGATATTGGCGCATTGCGAAAAATGGATGCATATAAAAATTATCAAGCAAAACTTAAAGCGGAGGTGGAGCAGGCTAGAGATGAATTATTAGCGGAAAATGGTTGTTTTCGTTTTTTTCGTTACGGCTCTAGTGAATTTAACGATAAATTAAAAAAATTAAGAGAGCGTGAGAGTGTTTTATCGCAGTTATGCGCAGGAGATTTACTATCCGTTAAAAACTTGCTAACAATAGAAATCACGCAAGAAATTGATGAGCAAAATCGATTGGGCGCTAATTTGAAATTACCTGAAATGAGGCGCCATTTCGAAGATGAATTTATGTTAACGCATGCAGAAATGAAAGAGGTGTTGCAGCAGCAATATCATCAAGTGTCAAAAAAGTTTTTGAGCTTAGCAGATAAAGTCATCGTAGCTGCTAATAAAGCATTAATCACTTGCTCAAGTGCGAGTAATCGCGATTCATTGCAACAAAGACTAGACAATGTATGTGAAAAATTAAACGCATTTTATTATGTGGAAAAAGAAACAGATACTCACATCCCTTTCACATGTTTTGTGCGGGAGATGCGAGAGCAAGAAAATGCGGCTAAGGTTGTGAGGAGAGCTTCTTAGCAGTTAATGCTAAGCGTTTACCGAGTGCATAGCAAAGGCGCTGCTCTTCATCGCTGATTGGTTTTTTGCTATCAACGCCCGCTACATGCGTTGCACCATAAGGTGTGCCACCCGTGCTGGTCGTATTTAGATCGGGTTCAGTGTAGGGGATGCCAATGATTAGGCATCCTAGATGTAGTAGCGGCAACATCATGCTAAGCAGGGTAGATTCTTGCCCGCCATGCATGCTAGAGCTTGAGCTAAAGACGGCAGCTGGTTTACCCACCAAGCTGCCACTTAGCCATAAGCTGCTTGCTTGATCGATAAAATATTTTAAAGGTGCCGCCATGTTGCCAAAACGTGTCGGGCTGCCCAGGGCAACTCCTGCGCAATTTTTTAATTCGTCTAAAGTGGCATAAGGGGCGCCAGCATCCGGAATGGCAGGTTCGGTTGCTTCAGTGTTAGGTGAGACAGATGGGACAGTACGTATTTTTGCTTCAATGCCAGGTACGGATTCAATACCGCGAGCAATATGTTGCGCCATTTGTTTAACGGAACCATAACGGCTATAAAAAAGGACTAAAACGTATGCCACAGTCGGCTCCTTAAAGTGATTAGCGCTATTCTCGCTTTGCTGCCCGAGAAATGCAATAATCACGGTCATCCCGGACAATCGCCTGCGGTAATTTCCGGGATAGAAGGGTGCTGGAACATAATAAATGGAGATATTATGCATGATAAGTAATCGTGGAGACGACAATGGATTTGAATCCGCATCATCTTCCCCAGTGTCTTCCGATAGTGATACTCAAGCTTCCTCTGAAACGTATAACCGCATGAGTTTAGAGTTAACGGCTGCAAGACTCGCCATTCAAAAACTAGAATCGCAAAAGTTGCGATTAGAGCGCGAACTAAAAGCATTACGCACGCAATTGGATGCACTGCAACGCCAGTTAGCGGATAAACAGCCAGCGCCTCTTGCGTCGAAAAAATCAAATGAAGATGCTATTGAAAAATTAACGAACGTTTTAGATGATGAAAGAAACAAGAATGAGTTAACTGCTATTCAGTTGAATCAACTTACAACCCTTAGAGATGAGTTGCGTAGCAAGTTAGAGCGTAAAACAATTGAATGTGATCAAGTTAGAGATCGGTTGCGTGCTGCGCAGAAATTGGTGCAAGCACAACGAAGAGCATCTTTACCGCAAGATATTTTTACCGGTTTTTTATATGTGTTGGGTGGTTTGGTGGTAGGTGGTTGTGTCGCTGCTATTATTGTTTTAAGCGGCGCGTTTTTAGTGATGTCTTCGCCTGCATTATCCATTGTGATTTTAGCAGCCATTTTAGTGCCCTTGGCAATGGTCGCCATGTATGCGCTTAATCATGTCAAAAACAATTGCTGTCAACCCACGCTACCGATTAAGCCATCTGGTACTACCGTTGAATTACAACAGCGCATGCCACGATTGGGAACGCGTGTGGATAATGATTTAACCCAGGAAGTAGATCAATCTAGCGCGCCTTTGCCAACACCCAGTCAAGTAAACAATCAGGCGAAACGCGGCGCAGTAGAGCCATTGCGCAAGCGATCCAACCGATAAAATAATGTGCGCGCGGGTTGTTGCTTTCTAAAGCATGAATCACTTTCTTGATAACAGCGGTAGGTTCCAGTACACCAAATTGATCTTTGCGATTCGGCGTGAAATAAGATGATGCCATGCGCTCATACTGTTTCGCAAAATGACTTTCCTTGATCGCCGTATTATCAAATTCCGTTAAATGCAACGCATGCGCATTATCACGTAACTTGCTAGTAATGGGGCCTGGATTAATAATCGAAACGTGAATGTTTGTACCGCGTAATTCTTGTCGCAACGTATTACTAAACCCTTCTAAGGCAAATTTCGAAGCATTGTATGCGCCGCACAAAGGAATCGCGACAACCCCTAGAATAGAACTATTTTGAATAATACGACCATGCCCCTGACGACGCATTACTGGCAACACTAACCGAATTAATTCCATTGGCCCAAACACATTGGTTTCAAATTGTTGACGAATTAAATCTTGATTTAAATCTTCAATCGCGCCTGCTCGTAAAAAACCGGCATTGTTAAATAAAGCATCGAGCGTGCCACCGGTTGCTTGTAATACTTGGTCTATTGCTTTTTGCATTGAACTTGCATCATTGACATCAAGTATGACACCTTCGATTCCTAATGATTTTAATGACGTCAAATCAGCCTCTTTGCGTGCTGCCGCAAACACACGATAACCACGTTGATGTAAGGCAATAGCCGTGGCATGACCGATCCCGGAAGAGCAGCCGGTGATGAGGATGGATTGGGGCATGGGGGTCTCCTCGTAATTAAGAAGTAGAAAATAACATAGTGAAAGTAGCCTGGACACGCTTTTTGTGTCCGGGTTGGTTGCATCTGGATACCTCTCGATGCAACCAACCCGGACACAAAAAACGTGTCCAGGCTACTTCTGGCTAATTTCCCCCGTCTGTACTATTATCTGCTTATCTCTAATTCCAACAAAAATGGATGCCAACATGCTCGCTTTATTGCGCAAATACTTTATTTCTGGCCTATTGGTGTGGCTCCCGATCTGGGTGACGCTCATGGTGATGAAATTTCTTGTTGATATCTTGAGCAAGTCGCTAGTATTGTTACCGCCTCAATTTCAGCCAGACGTATTACTTGGCGTGCATATCCCAGGGATAGGCGTCATTATTACCGTTGCCGTGATTTTAGGGACAGGCCTACTGGCCGCTAATTTTATCGGTCGACGCTTTGTGAATTTTGGCGATGCGATCGTATCGCGCATCCCAATAGTGCGCTCAATTTATACTGGTGTGAAACAGGTAACGCAAACATTATTTACACCAGGTGGTCAGTCATTTCGTAAAGTGTTATTAGTGCAATATCCATGCGAAGGCGTTTGGAGTATGGCGTTTCAAACCGGTGAAGTGAGTAAAGAAGTCGAAAGCGTTTTGGGTGGTGAACAATATGTGAGTTATTTTATTCCAACGACACCAAATCCAACATCCGGTTTTTTAATGATGGCACCGCGTAGCAAGGTGATTGAATTAGATATCAGCGTTGATCAAGCATTGAAATTTGTTATTTCGTTAGGTGTGATGCAACCTGTTACCGGTGCGCAAGCAGCGATCAATAAAATACGAGCACAAAAATGATAAGGTATAGGCGTTATGAATATTTCAACATTAAAACATCATGAACAACAGGTAAATACAACTATGCAAACCAATGCTATGCGCAGCCATTATTGCGGCCAAGTGACCGCTAAATTATTAAATCAAACAGTGAAAGTTGCCGGTTGGGTGCATAGACGCCGCGATCATGGTGGTGTGATTTTTATCGATTTGCGCGATCGTGAAGGTATTGTGCAAGTGGTGATTGCGCCAGAGCAAAAAGAAGCCTTTAAAATTGCAGAATCCGTACGTAGTGAATTTGTCGTGCAAGTGACGGGTGTAGTGCGTCCTCGCCCTGAAGGAACGGTGAATCCAAATTTAGCAACCGGTGAAATTGAAATTGCCGCTAGCGAATTAGTAATTTTAAATCGTTCAGAAGCATTACCATTCCCCATTGATGAATATCACGAAGTCGGTGAAGAAACACGCTTGCATTATCGTTATCTCGATATCCGTCGACCAGAGATGTTAAATCGATTACGTTTCCGTGCGAAGATTGCGCGCTACTTGCGTCATTATTTAGATGAACAAGGTTTTATTGATGTTGAAACGCCCGTCTTGACACGTGCAACGCCAGAAGGTGCGCGCGATTATTTGGTACCAAGCCGCACACGTCCTGGTAGTTTTTTTGCGTTACCGCAATCTCCCCAACAATTTAAACAATTGTTAATGATGTCAGGTATGGATCGTTACTATCAAATCGTCAAATGTTTCCGTGATGAAGATTTGCGTGCTGATCGTCAACCTGAATTCACGCAATTAGATATCGAAACTTCTTTCTTAAACGAAGAAGAAATTCAAACCATTGCTGAAAACATGATTTGCGGTTTGTTTGCTGAAACCATGAATGTAACATTGCCAACACCGTTTTTACGCATGCCATATTCGGAAGCAATGCGTCGTTTTGGTTCGGATAAACCAGATTTGCGTAACCCGTTAGAATTAGTTGATATTGCTGATTTATTGCGTAACGTTGAATTCAAAGTATTTGCTGATGTTGCCAAAGACCCAGAAGGACGTATCGCTGCATTATGTGTACCAGGTGGTGCAACTATTTCACGTAAAGAAATTGATGATTACACCAGTTACATCAGCGTATTCGGCGCACGTGGGTTAGCGTACATCAAACTCAATGCTGAAGGACGTGAAGGCTTACAATCACCGATTTTGAAATTCTTAACGGATGAGGCAATCGATGGCATTTTAGAAAGAACGAAAGCAAAAGTAGGCGATATCATTTTCTTTGGTGCTGATAAAGCGAGTGTCGTGAATGATGCCTTAGGCGCATTGCGTTTGCGCGTTGGCCAAGATCGCAATTTAGTGGAACAAGGCTATCGCGTTCTTTGGGTAACAGATTTCCCAATGTTTGAAAAAGGCGATGGTCGATTAACTGCGTGTCATCATCCATTTACCGCTCCTAAAGTTGATAGCATTAGCGAATTAACCAAAGACCCTATCCACATGCTCGCGCGTGCTTATGATATGGTGTTAAACGGTAGTGAATTAGGCGGTGGTTCGGTACGTATTCACTCATCTGAAATGCAAAAAGCTGTATTTAATATTTTGAAAATCAGTGATGAGCAAGCTGAAGAAAAATTTGGCCACTTGTTAACAGCAATGCGTTTAGGTTGCCCGCCACATGGTGGTATAGCGTTTGGTTTAGATCGTTTAGCAATGATCATGACCGGTGCCAGTTCTATTCGTGATGTGATTGCTTTCCCAAAAACGCAAACAGCTACTTGCCCATTGATGGATGCGCCATCAACCGTTGAACCTGAACAATTGATCGAATTGGGCATTCGAGTCGCCGCAAAAATTAAAGAATAATGGAAGAGAACCAATGGCCGGACATAGCAAATGGGCGAATATCAAACGCCACAAAGCAAAACAAGATGCAAAACGCGGTAAGTTATATACCAAGTTAATCCGTGAAATCACCGTCGCCGCACAATTGAGCGGCGGCGATCCCAATGCCAACCCGCGTTTACGCGCAGCGTTTGATAAAGCCTTAGAAGCGAATATGACACGTGATGTGATTGATCGTGCTATTAAGCGTGGTGTTGGTGGTAATGAGGGTGAAAATGTCGAAGAAGTGCGTTATGAAGGTTATGGACCTGGCGGTATTGCCGTGATGGTTGATTGCATGACCAATAATCGCAATCGCACCGTTGGCGAAGTGCGTCATGCCTTTACCAAGTTTGGTGGTAATCTAGGGACTGATGGTTCAGTGGCTTATTTGTTTAAAAAACTGGGACAATTAACCTTTGCGCCTGGAGTTGATAGCGAACGGTTGATGGAAATAGCGTTAGAGGCAGGTGCGGAAGATATTTTATTGAATGATGATGACAGCGCTGAAGTAGTGACTTCACCGGATGACTTTTTGAAGATCAAAGATATGTTGAGCAAGCATGGCTTTCAACCAGATCAAGCGGAAGTGACGATGGTGGCTTCAACGAGTGTGTCGATTAGCGATAAGGATATGGCTGAGAAAGTGATGACGTTACTGGATGCATTGGAAGATTTGGATGATGTGCAGGAAGTTTATTCTAATGCGGATATTGAGGAAAGTGCGTTGAGCGAGTTGTCTTAATGCTTTTAATCGTGAACGTGAACGTTTGCGTTTGCGGTTTTTGATTTTAAAGGCGAAAAGGCAAAAAGGCGAAAAGACGAAAAGACGGAGCACGCAAACGTGTACGTTCACGTTTACGGATAAAGCATAAGGAGCTTTATGACCACCATCATCGGCATTGACCCAGGTTCTCGCCGCACCGGTTACGGTGTCATCCGTGTCGAAGGCAATCGCCATCATTATGTCGCTAGTGGTTATATTAATTTAATTTCTTACCCCGCTGAAATGCGCTTGCGTCAAATCTACATCGGCATTCAAGAAGTCATTCAACGTTACCAACCGCATGAAGCGGCGATTGAGCAAATCTTCATGGCCGAAAATGCAAATTCCGCCTTAAAATTAGGCCAAGCGCGTGGCGCTGCCATTGTCGCTTTTGATAATATGCCGGTTGCAGAATATTCTGCCCGAGAGGTAAAAAAATCAGTTGTTGGTAGTGGGGCGGCACAAAAAGAACAAGTGCAATTTATGGTGTGTAAAATTTTAAATGTCACGGGTAAAGTGCAACCCGATGCAGCAGATGCGCTAGCCGTTGCATTATGTCACGCACACTCGCGCCACTTTAAAAAATTGGGGGTCAAGTGATAGGTAAAATCCGCGGTATTATTTTAGAAAAACAACCACCCGAATTAGTTGTCGATGTTCATGGTATTGGTTACGAAGTTAACGCATCCATGAGTACGTTTTATCAATTGCCGGAATGCGGGCAAGAAGTGAATTTATTTACGCATTTAATTGTGCGTGAAGATGCGCATTTGTTATTTGGTTTTTACACGCAAGATGAAAGACATTTATTTCGCACACTGTTAAAAGTAAATGGCGTGGGGCCTCGTTTAGCGTTAACGATTTTATCAAGCACCACACCCGAAGGTTTTGTTAGTAGCGTGTTAAATAACGACACCGCCAGTTTAGTACGCTTACCAGGCGTTGGTAAAAAAACAGCAGAACGTTTAGTGATTGAAATGCGGGATAAAGTCGCTGATTGGAAAACACCAATATTAACACCGATAGAAGAGGATGGTGGTAAACCAAAAGGTTCACGTCGTCACAATATGTTGCAAGATGCCATTTCTGCATTGATTGCTTTAGGATACAAACCACAAGAAGCAAATCGCACGGTGACAAAAATTGATGATGGTATTGCGAGTAGTGAAGAGTTAATTCGTCGTGCATTACGGGAGATGATGTAATGATTGCAGATAGATTAATCACCGGTGAAAAAAAAGAATCTGATCCGCTTGATCGAGCGTTGCGACCAAAACAATTATCCGATTACATCGGTCAACACGCTGTGCGTGAACACATGGATATTTTTATTCGCGCAGCAAAAGCGCGTAAAGATGCACTAGATCACGTCTTGATATTCGGGCCGCCAGGGCTCGGTAAAACCACGTTAGCCAATATTATTGCTAATGAATTGGGGGTGAGTTTAAAGCAAACATCGGGCCCGGTATTAGAGCGTCCAGGCGATGTTGCTGCATTGTTAACAAATTTACAAGAAGGCGATATTTTGTTTATTGATGAAATTCATCGTTTATCACCCGTGATTGAAGAAATGCTGTATCCCGCGATGGAAGATTATCAAATCGATATCATGATAGGTGAAGGTCCCTCAGCTCGTTCAATCAAATTAGATTTACCACCGTTTACTTTAATTGGTGCAACCACCCGCGCCGGATTATTGACATCGCCCTTGCGTGATCGCTTCGGTATCGTTGAGCGCTTGGAGTTTTATCAAACCGCGGATTTGCAAAACATCATTACCCGTTCAGCGAGTATTTTAAATATTGCCATCGATCCAGATGGCGCCAAAGAAATTGCACGACGATCGCGCGGCACCCCGCGTATTGCCAATCGCCTATTGCGCCGTGTCCGTGATTACGCTGAAGTTAAAGCAGATGGCAAAGTATCGGCACCGATTGTGAAAGATGCCTTAGACTTTTTAAAAGTCGACCATCAAGGTTTCGATACCATGGATCAAAAACTGTTATTAGCCTTAATCGAGAAATTCGATGGCGGTCCGGTTGGCTTAGAAAGCTTGGCGGCATTTATCAATGAAGAAAAAGGCACAATCGAAGAAGTAATTGAGCCATTTTTGATTCAGCAGGGTTTTATGATTCGAACCCCACGTGGTCGAATAGCGAGCAAAGAAGCCTATTTGCACTTTGGATTGGCTATGCCTGAATCTGATCTGGTATGATAATCACTATTGTTTAGAATTAGCAGGAGAAATCACTTGAACTACGACGCAAGCCTCATTGGATATTTCATTCACGCCAGTATCGTTGTTAAATGTGTCATGTTAATTCTAATTGGCGCTTCCATTTTTTCATGGGCTTATATTCTGCAGCGCGCTTTTTATCTAAATGATATTCGCAATCACGCCAAACAATTTGAGCATGCTTTTTGGTCGGGCGAAGATTTATCGAAGCTGTATGGCGATAGTGCGCATCATCAGGGCTTGGAAGCTGTTTTCCATGCGGGCTTTAAAGAATTTACCCGCTTTCGCAAACAAGCAGGCGCTACGATTGATTCCATTATCGAAAATACCAAACGCGCCATGCATGTTGCGCAAATGCGTGAGCAAGATAAATTAGAAAATAACTTACCCTTTTTAGCCATTGTCGGTTCAACCGGGCCTTATATCGGTTTGTTTGGTACGGTTTGGGGTATCATGCAAGCCTTTACTGCTTTGGCAAATGTGCAACAAGCAACCATTTCAATGGTAGCACCTGGGATTGCAGAAGCATTAATTGCCACCGCATTGGGATTATTCGCCGCTATTCCTGCGGTGATTGCCTACAACCGTTTTTTAACCGATATTGGTCGTTTAATGAATCGCTTTGATGCTTTTGAAGAAGAATTCATCAATATTTTGATTCGCCAAACCCAACCACAATCACAACCTGCAAGATTAGCAGAAACCACGGAGTAACAATCTATGGCGCATCTACATCAACCAGGCTCAAACCGACCGATGTCTGATATCAATGTTGTGCCATTTATTGATGTGATGTTGGTGCTACTTGTGATTTTTATGATTACCGCACCCTTGTTAACACAAGGCGTAAAAGTAGAATTACCAAAAACATCTGCCAAAGCCATCACCGAGCAACAAAAAGAGCCATTAATTGTCACAGTCGATAACGCTGGTAATTTTTATTTAAATTTAGCGGCCAAACCTAATCAACCGATTACGGCCAGAACATTAAGTTCTCTCGCGGCAAAAGAAATGGCGTTAACCACTGGTACCAATCAACGCCCCGTCTTAGTGCGCGGTGATAAAAACGTTAATTACGGCAAAGTGATTGAAGCCATGGTCTTGTTGCAACAAGCAGGCGCTAAAAGTGTTGGTTTAATTACAGAGCCTGCCGCTTCTGACAAATCTGTCGGTTGATACAATATGTCAGCGCGCTCTAGTCGAAAATACTTCATTATCTCCGCGCTGTTTCATCTCGGCATTTTACTTGCCATTGTATTGACAATCGAATTTGCAGCCCCCCTCATTGTTGTTGAAAATACGAATAAGCAAGATGTGATTAGCGCTGTTGTTTTAGGCGATACGGTAAAAAGTAAAATTATGCCGGAAAAAATCACACCAAAACCACCCGCGCCCGAACCTAAAAAACCCGTAGTTGTTGAAAAAAAGCCAACGGAAGCGACTCCACCGAAACCAAAAGTAGTTGAAAAAGCGATCGCTTTAAAAAAGCCAGTTGAAAAAAAGAAAATAAGCGATCTACTCGAAAAAAACTTATTAGCCGAACTTGAAAAAGAAAAAAAAGAGACCACCAAGCTTAAAAAAGAAAAACAAAAGCAATTACAAGCTGAGCGGCAAAAAAAATTACGCGATTTAGCTGAAAAAACCATGCGTCGTAATTTATTAAACGAAGATATTCATCTTAAAAGTACCCAATCACATGATTCACAGGGTATAGTGAATAAATATCAAGCTTTAATTTTACAAGCGCTTAGTGAACATTGGGTGATACCGCCCGGCACTAACCGAAAATTAGTGAGTGTGCTTCGAATTCGTTTGGCACCAGGTGGTACAGTACTTGATGTGCAAATTGCGCGTTCAAGTGGTGACCCGGCACTCGATCGCTCAGCGCGAGCTGCGGTGATGAAAGCATCGCCATTGCCAGTGCCAACTGCATCCGCTGATTTTGAACTATTCAGGGATATCACGATGAATATGAAACCTGAAAATATCCAAGATGACCGAATTACTGGCTAGGGAAAGTGATGGTGATTGTTAGGAGGCTTTGTGGCATTTGGTATTTTTATCGTTGGAATAACCTTTATCTTGTCTGCGCTTTGCTATGATTACTATCGCGGCAAGCAATTCACTCAAACGGTCATGCATAAACTCACTTCATATGATTTAGAGTTGAATGATGCACGTGCACATAATCGGCTACAGCAAGATGAAATTGATCAATTGAAAACAAAATTACAAGCCACTTTTGTTGATCCTGTGACTGGCTTACTTGGTTGGCAATTATTTGAAGATAGAGCAAAGCAAGCCTTAAAGGAAAGCGAGCGCCATCATTTTTCGATGGCATTGGCGGTGGTGGATATTGATGACTTTAAGGTGGTTAATGATGCGTTGGGTTATGAAGTCGGTGATGGTTTATTAAAGGTGATTGGCGCAAGATTAAATGAATGTGTGCGCGAAGTAGATAACGTTAGTCGTTTTACCAAAGATACGTTTGTTGTTATGTTAACGCAATTAAGTAAACCAGAAACCGTAGCGATCGCCGCACAGCGGATGTTGCAATCGATGGCTATGCCGTTTCAAATCAATGGCAAAGATATTAATGTTACCGCTTGCATTGGTGTTGCCTTATTTCCAACTGATGGCAGAGACTTTCAATTATTATTATCACACGCCGATCATGCGCTACATTTAGCAAAAATTGCAGGCAATCATATTTGTCAATTTTACGAAGAGCGTATGCAAGCTCAAAGTACGCGCGATTTGATTTTATCCAATGGATTAAGTCGGGAAGAATTATTTCCTTTTTTTTCGATTTCGTACCAGCCTGTGTTAAATGCGCCAAATAATAAAATATTATCATTAGAAGCGTCCATCAGTTGGCAGCATGAAGAATTAGGATTGGTGTTGCATGATGAATTGCTTCGTTATGCTGAAAAATACCGCAAATTAAATGCCTTATCGATATGGATGTTAAAGCAAGCATGTGAAGAATTTTTACAATTAGCTAAAAAAGATTTATCTATTTCTTTATTAGCAATGCCTATTTCGATTAAACAATTAGAAAACCCCCATTTTATTTATGAAATATCACAAGTGTTGCAATCATTAGCATTTCCACCTACCTCGTTATTACTGGAATTGCGTGATCACACGGTTGAAACATCATTTGATGTCTTAGAAAAAGCCTTTAATATGCTGCAATATCTCGGCATTAAATTAGCATTAGATCAATTTGGCGGCCAAAGTCTCAGTTTGCGTTATTTGAAAATGGTTCAAGTGGATTATTTGAAAACAGACGCCAGTTTGGTAAATGATTTACTTGAAAATCCAGCGACAAAAACGTTGCTTCAATCGATGCAACAGTTTGCCAAGCAAATGCAGATTCCCTTGATTGTGAATGGTGTGGATACACAAGAACAAGCGGATGTGTTGCGCCAGTTTGGATGTCAGTTATTCCAGGGTTCGGCGTTTTGTGAGCCGGTGTCGCATGATTTGATTGTTAGGATGAGTCAGTTACAGGTGTCTTAATTTGTCATCCCGGAAATCGCCGGAGGCGATTGTCCGGGATCCACCAATGTGATTCCTCAACCCGTCATTGCGAGCGAAGCGAAGCAATCCAGATTTTCTTCACAAACCGGCGTAAAGCTGGATTGCTTCGCTTCGCTCGCAATGACGAAATGTTTTGTAAATTTGCAAGGCGGATCCCGGAAATCGCCGGAGGCGATTTCCGGGATGACAGGTCGCTATAACTAATAGATAATAACCCCCAGTTCAAATAAATCCACCGGGAGAAAGTCATGCGGAAGATTCAAGCGTTTTTAATTATGTTCATTGTCATGTTGATGCCTTATTCCGCATCTGCCATGTTAAATATGGAACTCACACGCGGTGTTGCGGGTGCCATCCCGATTAATGTTGTACCATTCCCAGGTGCTGATATGTCACCGCAAAATGTTTCAAACATTGTCTCCAACGATTTGCAAAATAGCGGTCGTTTTAAATTATCGTCAGGGTCGGTTGATAACACGGTCGTTGGTAAAGTGACATCACTTGGCGGCGATCGCTATGAGGTTAGCTTCAAATTATTAGATACGCTGCAAGGCATGAGTAATGCTAAAACATTGCTTAACAAAAAATACACCGTCAGTTCTCGTGAATTGCGTGCCGTCTCCCATCACATTAGTGATTTAGTCTATCAATACATCACCGGAACTCGCGGCATTTTTTCCACTAAAATCGCATACGTTGTTGTGCAGCGTTCCGGCGATCGCGCACGTTATATTTTAGAAGTGTCCGATCAAGATGGTTACAACCCAAGACCATTGCTTAACTCCCCTGAACCCATTATGTCGCCTTCATGGTCACCGAATGGCAAACAAATTGCTTATGTCTCCTTCGAAAATAAATTATCGCGCATTTATGTGCAAAATGTTGTCACTGGTTCGCGTACATTAGTGAGTAGCTATCCAGGTATCAATGGTGCGCCTGCTTGGTCACCAGATGGTCGTAAATTGGCTATTGTTTTATCGAAGGGTGGTTCGCCTAATATTTATATTCTTGATTTAAGCTCAAGAAGCTTAAAACAAGTCACCAATGATTTTTATATCAATACCGAGCCTTCATTTGCGCCAAATATGCGTTCGATCTTATTTACTTCCAATCGCAGTGGCGGCCCACAAATTTATCAAGCTAACTTAGGCAATGGTTCGATTAGCCGCTTATCGTTCGATGGTGATTACAATGCGCGTGCTTCTTACACACCTGATGGTAATCACGTTGCCATGATTCACAAGGCATCCGGTGTTTATAGTATTGCTGTATTAGATTTAGACTCGGGCACGGTGCGAGTCTTGAGCGGTAAAGCAATGGATGGCGTATCGCCAAGTATTGCCCCCAATGGCAGTATGGTTTTGTATGATACCAAAGTAGGTGGTCGCAACGTATTGGGCATGGTATCAGCCGATGGCCGTGTGCAATTAATGTTGCCAGCCCGTAATGGTGAAGCACAAGATCCAGCTTGGTCGCCATTCATGTAAGTTATTTTTTGGAGCAGTTCTTGATAACTGTTTATTTCAGGGTATACTTTTGCGATGGCATTGTTTTAATTTAGGGGGAGAGAGATGAATTTGAAGAAATGGATACAACTCACAGCTATCGTCATTGGTGCAACAGCAATTGTTGGTTGCCACTCAAAGCATAAAACCCAAGATCAATTAGCAATAAACGACGCTAATTCCGCTTATAGCGACGATGATGCGCAATCATCCGGTTTAGGTGATGATTCTTCTTTTGGTGATCAAGGCACATCCGGCAAGCGCCATGTTGCTGCTAATGGCCGTGTTTATTATTTTGATTATGACAGCAATCAAGTACATGATACGGATAAGCCAGCCATTATTGCTAACGCTGAAAAATTATCAGCCAAGCCATCTGCTAAAGTATTAGTTGAAGGTCACACCGATCCACGTGGTAGTCGCGAATACAATATCGGTTTAGGCGAACGTCGTGCTAAATCGGTTGCTGAAATCTTAACCTCAAATGGTGCAGGTCATAAGCAAATTCGTGTTGTTAGTTATGGTGCAGAAAAACCAGCCGCTCATGGCCAAACTGAAGCTGATTATCAGCTCGATCGTCGTAGCGCTATCGTTTATCTGCAGGACTAACGCATGCAACGACACATACGGTTAGTCACTGTGTTAACAACCGCGATGCTCTCTAGCATCGCGGTTCCTGTTTTTGCGGAATCGGCACCGGTATTTGATGTCGATGCTGTGCAGCAACAACAATTTGAAGCAGCTGCTGATCAAGGCCAAGATTTACCTATGCCGCCAGCGCCACAGGGGCAAGCATCAGAAGGTGCTTTTGTACCGATGAATCAAGCAGCAAGCAATTTACCAGTACCGGCTGCTCCTAATTCGCGTGTTGCGGTTGCATCAACTGGTAGTGAGTCGCAGCGGTTACGTCGCTTAGAACAGCAAGTGAGTAATTTGCAAACCAGTCAAAACACGCAACGCACTGATTCATTGCAAGAGCAAGTGCAAACACTCCGTGGCCAAGTCGAACAATTAATGCATCAAATTGAGCGTTTACAAGCGCAACAAAAAGCGATGTATACCGACTTAGACAAACGCGTGAGCGCGGGCGGGAATCAAGTGGCGATGGGTGATTCTGATGTGAAGCGTTCATTATCATCAGGTGTATCAGCGGATACCGGAACAGAAGCAACTGATTTTAGTTCACCAGAAAATGCACCCACAAAATCTGGTAAATCAGCTAAAATTACTTCTGCTAAACAATCGGTAAAAACAATTGTCGGTGCAAGCCCTATTGTTGCAGCGAAGACAAAAAAAAACGATCAAGCCGATATTGCTGACGAACAAGCAATGTATCAATCCGCAATCAACTTAATCAAAGCTAAAAAATACAATGAAGCCGTTGATGCCTTCCAAGCAATGATAAAGAAATATCCTTCCGGACAATTTGTTTCTAACGGTCATTATTGGTTAGGTGAATTGTATGGTTTATTAGGTAAAAACGATTTAGCTTTAATTGAATTTACGACAGTCGTTTCTAGTTATCCGCAAAGTCCACGGGTTTCAGATGCGCAATTAAAAGTGGGTTTAATTTATTCTGCGCAATCAAAATGGTCTGATGCCAAAACATCATTCAAAAAAGTGGTCAACGCTTATCCTGGAACCGCATCAGCTCGAGTTGCAGCCGAAGAGTTGAAGCAATTAAAGACATCTGGTCACTAGTGTTGTGATTGATCGTTTACGCATTACTGAAATCTTTTATTCCCTGCAAGGTGAAACGCGAACGGTGGGTTTACCCACCGTTTTTATTCGTTTAACCGGTTGTCCGTTGCGTTGTCAGTATTGTGATAGTGCTTATGCCTTTCATGGCGGCAATTGGGTTAGCTTTGAAGATATTTTGCGGGAAGTGCAAAAATATAAAGTTAAGTATGTCACTGTTACGGGTGGCGAACCATTAGCGCAGAAAGGCTGTATTTCGCTGCTGACGTTGCTTTGTGATCAAGGCTATGAAGTATCATTAGAAACAAGTGGTGCGATGAGCATTGCGGAAGTTGACTCTCGCGTGGTGAAGGTGGTTGATATCAAGACTCCGGCATCTCATGAGGTTGAAAAAAATCTTTGGTCAAATATGGAATATATTTTGCCACATGATCAAATCAAATTTGTCATTTGTGATGAGGCGGATTATGTTTGGGCGAAAGAAATTGTCGATCAATACCAACTGACCTCGCGCTGTGAAATATTATTTTCACCAAGCTACCAGCAGCTAAATCCCGGATTATTAGCAGATTGGATAATTCGCGACCAATTATCGGTTAGAATGCAGATTCAATTGCATAAATATCTCTGGGGAGACGTACCTGGACGTTGATATTTTTCTTAAAAATAGTAATATAGGCGACTTCGTAGCGAGCACTACGAAATGCTTCAAGATGGGTCGTTAGCTCAGCCGGTAGAGCAGCAGGCTTTTAACCTGTTGGTCCTGCGTTCGAATCGCAGACGACCCACCACATTCTCTCTGTTTTATTGAATCCTATTCCCGAATTGTAGCCTGGACACGCTTTTTGTGTCCGGGGCTTTTCTTTGTCGAAGCGAAAGCCCCCGGACACAAAAAGCGTGTCCAGGCTACAATCGCAAAGATTGTTTGATCTTAAAAAAATCCTGCCATGGGTCTTTTTTTAAATTATCTAATCTTTTCATAATGGTTTTAATGGTAAATGCAGTATCTTGGATGTTGTCGGTTAATTCATTCCAGGCAAGCGGAGTTGCAACAGGAGCGTGAATTCTGGCTCGCAAGGAATAGGGCGCCACTGCGGTTGCGCCGCGCTGATTGCGTAAATAATCTAAAAAAATTTTTCCCTGCCGCACGCGTTTACTGATTTTGGTTACATACTGTTTGGGATTGTTGGTAGCCATCGTTTCAACAAAACTCTTTGCAAAATTTTTGACGGTTTGCCAATCGTATTCTGGTTTGATTGGTGCGACGACGTGTAGACCTTTGCCGCCTGTTGTTTTAACAAAACTCTGTAATTTGTATTTGGCTAATTGATTTTTAATATCATAGGCGGCGGCTACTACTTTTTTCCAAGGAATATTGGTATCAGGGTCAATGTCAAAAACCAGCATATCTGGATTTTCTAATTTATTCATTTTACTTTGCCAAGGGTGAATTTCTAAAACACTCATTTGTGCTAATTCAAGCAAGCCTTTTGCATCTTTTATATAAAGATATTCAGCCGATTTTTTTTCTTGCACGCTGATTTTTTTCAAGGCTGAAGATTTACGGTGAGTATCATCGTGTTTTTGATAAAACGATTGATGATAGTCAGTTGGGCAGCGAACCAAGGTAATGAGGCGATTTTTGATATAAGGCAACATCCATTTAGCAATATATTGATAATAATTAGCGACATCTAGTTTGGTAATGTTGTCTTCCGGATACAATAATTTATCAGGATGGGTCAAGGTGGCTTGGACATGCTTTTCGTGCTTAGGTTTTGTTGCAGATGTGGTAAAACTAGACACTATGTCCCGGCCAGATGCTACGCTTAAGGGTGCTGTTTTAGTGATATCATATTCTGGATAGGGTTTTGCTGCTTCATCTTTTACTTTTATTAATAACCACGTTTTATCATCTTTTTTTATGCGAATTAATTTCCATTTGCCGGAAAGTTTTTCTGCTTTAAGGGTGAAAGTTAATACGCCTTTTTTATAAGCAGCGGTGGGGTTTTTATCTTCAGGAATCCATTCACCTTTATCCCATAACATGACGGTGCCAGCACCGTATTGCCCTTTTGGAATGGTGCCCTCAAATGAAGCGTAGGCAATCGGGTGATCTTCAACTTGCACTGCCAGCCTTTTTACTGTTGGATCAAGGCAGGGGCCTTTAGGTACGGCAAAGCTTATTAAAACACCGTTTAATTCCAGTCGAAAGTCATAGTGTAAATGGCTAGCAGCATGTTTTTGAATGACATATAGGAGTTTAGGCTTTTTACGTTTAAGCGCACGACCCTTAGGTTCTAAGGTGTTTTTAAAATCTCTTTTAGCGTTGTATTTTTTTAAGGTCATGACATTCCTTAAAAACGAGACGTATGTGTTAATTTTAACATATTTCAGTAGATAGATTATTAAGCAAATAATCAGTGTTACTTGAAAACCCTTTATTTCAGCCATATGTTAGTTTGTAGCCTGGACACGTTTTTTGTGTCCGGGGTTGTTGCATCGAGAGGTATCCGGATGCAACAACCCCGGACACAAAAAACGTGTCCAGGCTACTTGAAAACCCAAGACCCCAACCCTATGTTAGAATAACAAGATCAACTAAAGGTGCCTCACACATGAGAATGGACAAGCTGACTACCAAATTTCAAACTGCTTTAGGCGATGCTCAGTCGATGGCGCTGGGGCTTGATAATGCGGTGATTGAACCACTGCATGTAATGAAAGCAATGTTGCAAGATTCTAACGGAACCATTAATGGTTTATTAGCAAAAGCGAATGTCAATGTCGTTCAACTAAATACAAAATTAGATGAAGCGATTAAACGTTTGCCGAAAGTTCAAGGTACAGGCGGCGAAGTTCATATTTCTAATGAGTTAAATCGTGTGTTAAATCTCACCGATAAACTCGCGCAACAACGTAAAGATCAATATATTTCAAGTGAATTATTTTTATTAGCAGTAATGGAAGATAAGGGCACCCTCGCTGATATTTTAAAACAATGCGGTGCAAATAATGCTTCGATTGCAAAAGTCGTGGATGAAGAAAGAGGGGGAGCAAGCGTGGACGATCAAAATGTTGAAGAAAAACGTAATGCGTTAGCAAAATATACTATCGATTTAACAGCGCTTGCGGCGAAGGGTAAGCTTGATCCTGTGATTGGTCGTGATTCAGAAATCAGACGTACTATTCAAGTGTTGCAACGTCGCAGTAAAAATAATCCAGTGTTAATTGGTGATCCGGGTGTTGGTAAAACTGCGATTGTCGAAGGATTGGCACAACGTATTGTCAATGGCGAAGTACCAGAGGGCTTGCGCGATAAAAAATTATTATCTCTCGATATGGGTGCTTTAATTGCGGGTGCAAAATTCCGTGGTGAATTTGAAGAACGTTTGAAAGCGGTTTTAAATGAATTAGCAAAACAAGAAGGGCAAATTATTTTATTCATCGATGAATTGCACACGGTTGTGGGTGCAGGTAAAGCAGAAGGGTCGATGGATGCGGGTAACATGTTAAAGCCGGCATTAGCGCGCGGTGAATTGCATTGCGTTGGGGCGACTACTTTAGATGAATATCGCAAATATATCGAAAAAGATGCAGCATTAGAGCGTCGTTTTCAGCGTGTGTTGGTTGAAGAGCCATCAGTCACCGATACCATTGCGATTTTACGCGGTTTAAAAGAGCGTTATGAATTGCATCACGGTGTTGTTATTTCTGATTCAGCGATTGTGGCGGCAGCAACATTGTCGCATCGCTATATCACAGACCGCAATTTACCAGATAAAGCGATCGATTTAATTGATGAAGCGGGTAGTAATATTCGCATGGAAATTGATTCGAAACCGGAAGTCATGGATAACTTAGAGCGTCGCATTATTCAAATGAAAATTGAACGCGAAGCACTGAAAAAAGAAAAAGATGATGGTTCGAAAAAACAATTAGAAAAATTAGCAACGGATCTTGAAAAATTAGAAAGTGAATATAAAAAATTAGAAGATATTTGGAAAACAGAAAAAGGTTCGTTAAATGATACGCAAGAAATTAAAAGCCAATTAGAAAAAGCAAAAGTCGCTTTTGAAAATGCGAGACGCAAGGGTGATTTGGCAGCCATGGCGGAATTGCAATATGCGCGCATTCCTGAACTTGAAAAACGATTAGCTAATCCAGTTGCGGTTGAGCCAAAAGGCAATAAAAAGTTATTACGAAACAAAGTAACCGATGAAGAAATTGCTGAAGTTGTGTCGAAATGGACGCATATTCCAGTTGCTAAAATGTTAGAAAGTGAAAAAGACAAATTAGTGCATATGGAAGATGCGCTACATCAGCGATTAATTGGCCAAAGTCAGGCGGTGACTTCCGTGTGTAATGCGATTCGTCGCTCACGTGCGGGATTGTCTGACCCTAATAAACCAATCGGTTCATTTTTATTTTTAGGGCCAACCGGTGTTGGTAAAACAGAATTATGCAAAGCATTAGCCGGATTTTTATTTGATTCAGATGATGCTGTGATTCGTTTAGATATGTCTGAATTTATGGAAAAGCATTCGGTGTCACGTTTGCTTGGCGCACCTCCCGGTTATGTAGGTTATGAAGAAGGCGGTTATTTAACAGAATTAGTGCGTCGTAAGCCTTATTCGTTAATTTTGTTAGATGAAATGGAAAAAGCGCATCCAGATGTGTTCAATATTTTATTGCAAGTATTGGATGATGGACGCTTGACCGATGGACAAGGCCGCACGGTTGATTTTCGTAATACCGTGATTGCGATGACGTCGAATTTAGGTTCTGATTTAATTCAAGAGATTTCTAAAACCGGTGATTATTTTGAAATGAAAGAAGCGGTGATGGGTGTGGTCGGCAAGCATTTTAGACCAGAATTTATTAACCGTATTGATGATATTGTTGTCTTCCATCCGCTAGATAAAGAACAAATCAAAGTAATCGCTAAATTGCAAATTGATCGTTTAGCGGCGCGTTTGGCTAGCCGAGATTTAGGCGTGGTTGTGACTGATGAGGCCATGGATTATTTATCAGAGGCAGGTTATGATCCAGTATATGGTGCGAGACCTTTAAAGCGGGCCATTCAACAATATGTTGAAAACCCACTAGCGCAAGAAATACTGAGCGGTAAATTTGGACCAGGTGATACCATTCAAATTGGATTAGCGGCTGGCAAGCTTACCTTTAATAAATCGACCACAACGGTTTAATCATTTTGGCAAAGGATGTCACACTATGTATAAACAAATACTTTTCGCAACCGACTTAACGGAAGAAACGGAATATCTCGTTGAAAAAGTACGCACGCTACGTGGCTATACTGGTGCGAAGCTTGCCATTATTCACGTGGTTGAGCCTTTACCTGGTTATAGTTATGCCTATCTCGGTATTGAAGATATTGAAGGGCAATTAATTGATGAAGCTAAGCAATCGCTTGCAAAATTAAGTGAGCAATTAGCTGTTTCGAAAAATGATCAATATATTGCGGTAGGGCCTACTAAAACAAAAATTTTAAGTGTGGCAGATGATATTAATGCGGATTTAATTATTTGTGGTAGTCATGGTCGTCATGGGTTGTCGCTGTTATTAGGTTCTACTGCAAATGCAGTATTGCATGGCGCGAAATGTGATGTACTCACGGTACGTTTACCTGAAGAAAGTTAATTAATGGTAGGTTATGGAATATAAAGATTATTACGCTGTTTTAGGCGTTGATAAAAAAGCGTCTGCTGATGATATTAAACATGCATATCGTCGTCTTGCACGTAAATTTCACCCTGATGTGAGTAAAGAAGCGAACGCGGAAGAAAAATTTAAAAACGTGCAAGAAGCATATGAAGTATTGAAAGATCCTGAAAAACGTACGGCGTACGATCAATTAGGCAGTCAATGGAAAGCCGGCCAAGATTTTCGCAGGCCACCCAATTGGGGTGCTAATACCCAATTTCATCAAGGTGGCGGTGGTTTTGCCGAAGCGGATATGGGTGATTTCAGTGATTTCTTTGCTGATTTATTTGGGCGACAAAGAGGTGCCAGTGGTGAACAACATTTTGGCGGTCGTGGTGGTTTTAAACAACGTGGTAGTGATCAACAAGTGAAAATCGGAATTAGCTTAGAAGATGCATTTCATGGCACGACAAAAACATTTCAATTGCAAGAGCCAAGCGATGGTCGTAGTCCTCCAAAATCTCGCACCATTAAAGTGAATATTCCAGCAGGTGCAATGTCGGGTCAGCGGTTGCGTTTAGCCAATCAGGGGAATCCTGGTATCGGTGGCGCGCCTAATGGTGATTTATATTTAGAAATTGATATTGAAAACAATCGCCGCTTTAGTTTGCAAGATAAAGATATTTATTTAACGTTGCCAATTACACCATGGGAAGCAGCATTGGGTGCTGACATTAAAGTGCCAACCTTAGGTGGTGAAGTTGGTATGAAGTTGGCGGCAGGATCGCAAGCCGGGCAAAAATTACGTTTAAAAGGTCGCGGTATGCCAGCAAAGCCAACACCGGGCGATCAATATGTTGTGTTGCAAATTCAAACGCCGAAAGCGGAAAATGAAACGCAAATTGATTGTTATAAAAAAATGGCTGAAGTGATGCCATTTAATCCCCGAAAAGATTGGTGATACGAGGTTCTTATGGATAAGAATGAATTGGTGATTATCGCAGACTACGCCACTGATAGTAAGCTTAGTATCAGTGAAGTATGCGAAATTTGTTCGATATCAAAAGAATACTTGATGGAATTAGTTGCTTACGAAATTCTCTCACAACAACAAGCACAAGAAATGTATTTTGATTTAATGCAATTGCATCGTTTGCAAAAAGCATTGCGGTTGCAACGCGATTTAGATGTAAATCTCGCCGGAATCGCTATCATTCTAGATTTACAAGACCAACTCAAGTAGCCTGGACACGTTTTTTGTGTCCGGGGTTGTTGCATCGAGAGGTATCCAGATACAACAACCCCGGACACAAAAAGCGTGTCCAGGCTACATTCATAACAAGGGAATGTAGCCCAGATGAAGTGCTTTTTATTTCATCCGGGGTTATAATAAGCCTTATGCCTTAAATAACACTCACCCCGCTTATTCAAGGAGATTGCCAATGAAAACGCTTTTCTCGCTTATTTTTACCTGCTTGATAATGCTTATGAGTGTTAGCCCCTGCCAAGCCAGAAATATCATATATAAACGAGTTGATGTAATCATCATATCTGGAACATATACCGGAAAAACGGGATATGCATTATTTAGCTATGACCAAGATAAAGTGAAGGGGGGTTCACAAGAAACAATTGATGGGGAACAAATAGGATTCAATTTTTTAGGCCAAACTATCAACGGTAAACCGCAAATAATGTTAACAAACGGAAAATTTCAAAATGTTGCTTGGGTCGCAACTGCAAAAGCCGCAGATGGCAAACCATTTAATTTTGGTTTTAACAATGGTTTTGAGCGAAATCAATTTAATCGCCCCTCAGAGTCATTTATTGTAAATGGCGATAATTATTTTGGCTATTTAAACCCAGACACCTACGTTGATGGCGCCGGAAGAATCACCTACACCGATATTTAATGTAGTCCTTACCACGCCTTTTGTGTCCGGGGTTGTTGCATCGAGAGGTATCCAGATACAACCACCCCGGACACAAAAAGCGTGTCCAGGCTACATTCATTACAGTCTGGGCAAACAAAAAGCGTGGTAATGACTACTTACTACAACCTAGGCTTATGTTGCGGCTCATCTAAATTTTTTAATTTTTGCGTAAACTTATTAAATAATAATTGAGAGATTAACATTCCAGCGCCTGAGCGTATGGTGCCGGGCCCCATATTGAATTTGTTTGCAAAATATATATGACGAGCAAAACCATGTTTGTTTTTAGAATCTGCATTTGCTTTTTTCACAACGCGATCAGATTCAAGCCAGCAGCTAACTAAAATGGCTGTTGTTGATTTCTTTTTTTTATGCAATGGCGTATCAAATTGCATGGCTCTTGCATGATTGAAGGGGCTGCTGGCAACAGTTGCTATAATTGCTGCAACAAAACGTGAGAACCCGTATGCAGTATTACTAAACGTAGAATGTTCTTTCGGTATTTTTTCAATGATATATTGATCAGAGATGACATTGAGAGATTCATATAAACTTCCAAACACCATATCGCGCATCACGCCGGGTCTAATGCCATTCATGAAAGGAGCGATGCCGCCTTTATTTAGCATTTTTATGGCGGTGCCAAGCGGTGTGTCGCCAGGGTGTCGGTAGGCATAATGTTTGATTGAATTGCTGGCATTAGAAAGTACACCAGTGAATACACCAATCGATAAACCAACGACAAATTTTGCGGACAATTCAGAAAAAGCAAAGTTATTACGTAAAATGGGTTTCAGGTGTGTATTAAATTCGCCTTGCGCTGTGAAATAGACGCCTTGTGATAATAAGCGTTGGTAAAAAGTAGAGCGCAAACCAGAAAATGGCGCGATCGATAGGATGAAAAAAAACACTCGAAAATAAACCTGTCGCAGTGCCGCTTGCGAGATTTACATTTAATGGGAAGGTAATATGCACAATATCAGTTTGCTTTTCGGGCACGTTCAAATTTCCATATAGAGTAAATTGCGCGGAGTATCGCTATTTGTAATGGCTTAGTCAACACTATGCATTAATGTAGTCCTTGCCATGTTTTTTGTGTTTGGGGTGGTTGTATCTGGATACCTCTCGATGCAACAACCCCGGACACAAAAAGCGTGTCCAGGCTACATTCATTACAAAGGAATGTAGCGCGCCTAAAACCCCGACCAATCGGCCATCGATTCCTGTTTAGACATGACTATTCAGGATTGTATGCCCGATTGGTCTTGACTATTCGGGCATGCATGCCATAATAGTCAGATGAAACGTTATATTGAATCTTACATTAAGCGCGATTTGCCTAGCAAAATCATCTTGCTGACGGGTGCTCGTCAGTCAGGTAAAACAACTTTATCCAAGCAATTAAATCCCTCTTATGATTATTTGAATTATGATGCGGTTGAAAGCCGTTTAATGCTAAAAGAAAAAAGTTGGGATCGCGCTAAGAAACTTATCATTTTTGATGAACTGCATAAAATGCGCAGTTGGAAGCGATGGTTAAAAGGGGTTTATGATACTGAAGGTATTCCGCCTGAAATAGTTGTGACAGGAAGTGCTAGTTTAGATCTTTATAAAAAAGTAGGTGATTCATTAGCAGGGCGCTATTTTGAATTTCGACTGCATCCGATTGATGTTAAAGAAGCTGTTAAATTTGCATCTCTTGATAAAAAGCAAGCGTTTCAACAATTGTGGGATTGCGGTGGTTTTCCAGAGCCATTCTTAAAAAACGATATCACCTATTACAAGCGTTGGCGGCGCACACATTTAGAAATTATTTTGCGCCAAGATTTAATTGATTTATATTCTGGTAGTGATATTCAAGGGATTGAAACGTTAGTGGCTCTGTTAAAAGAACGAGTCGGCTCAAGTATTTCATACGCGAATCTTGCGCGCGACTTAGAGCGGGACGCTAAAACAATAAAAAGATGGCTAACCTTACTTGAAAATTTATATATTATTTTCAAAGTAACTCCTTATCATAAAAACATAGCAAGATCATTGCTAAAAGAACCTAAATATTATTTTTATGACCATGCTTCTATTATTGATGAGGGCGCTCATTTAGAAAATATTGTTGCGAGTGCATTATTAAAAGAATTGCAGTTTTTAGAAGATACGCAAGGTGTAAAAGTAGCATTGCAATATTTACGAACGAAAGATGGTAGAGAAGTTGATTTCGTGCTCGTCATGGATAATAAACCGACCCATTTAATTGAAGTAAAAAATGCCGATAGCGATATTAGTAAACATTTTTCTTATTTTTCGCAATATTTACCTAAAGCAAAAAAAATTCAATTGGTGCGTAAGTTGCAGCGAGAAAAAACGTACCCAGATGGTGTCGAAGTTAGAGAATTAATTAATTGGTTGGCAAGTATTGATATAACCCCGTAGCCTGGACACGTTTTTTGTGTCCGGGGGTTTTTATTTAACGATGCGAAAAGCCCCGGACACAAAAAACGTGTCCAGGCTACATTTATCCATGTACTTTTTTTCTTGGAGCGACTTAACCCCGATTTAAAATGTTATTTTGGACGCGGAGCGGTAGGCAATGCGCTATTTAATAGCTCTCCAACGAGATTGCTGCCATTTCTTATTTGGTTTATTTGATTTTTACGGCGATAATCTTGCGCTGAGATTCCTAACTTATCTTCTAGCGCACTATTCCCCTTTGAGCACAGTGTAAAATATACACCCCAGTTAGAAGCGATAGCTGCATCGTGCAGCGGGGTTCGATCCATCGCATCTTTCATTTCATCAACTTTTACATCTGTTTTGGTTAACACAGCATGAACCAGTGGACCCATTTTAGAACTAGTGCAGGTAGCTGCATATCGCAACGCATTCTCATATTCTCCTCTCACACAATATTCACAGAATGGTTCAGCAAGGATATCATCACCACTTAAACGCGTTAGTGCTGCAGAAAGGGTTTCATCATCACGAGCAATATCTGTGTTTTGCTGTGGAAAAGCTGCTTTTGCACGTTGAATGTCAGGAGCTAAATTTTTTAGCAGCCCAGCAGTAAGACCTTGTGTATAAGTATGCCTTTGTTGGGGTGTCATACTGTGTATATCAACTGGATTAGTCAGCATGCCCATTAGCATTTGCATCGTTTTTGCAGTTGTGCTTTGAAGAATAGCTTGTTGCTCTGCCGTCATGGGGGGCGTTGAATTGGCGCTCATATTCATGGAGCTGCCAGTATTTGCATTTTTAATCTTAGCAGCATTGCTAGGATCAATTTTACTAGCCAGTGTACTAGCCATTTCAGAAACTTGTGGCGCTACTATACTTTCCATATCAGCTTTTATGCTAGTCATCATCAATTCATACACTGGGAAATTTTTTTCTTTCGCATAATCGATGGCAGAAAATCCTTCTTTATTTTTTTCATCCGGTGAGATTTTCAAATAAAGGCGTTGCTTGAAAATAGCCTTAATTAAGGGAATGACTTTTTTTTCGTCATTACCTAAAGTGCATAACCTTCTAAGCGCGCGATTGTAATGAGCAGAATCATCCACCCCTTTTGCGAATTCATGAATAAAAGGATCAAATTTTTTATTTTTCTGGGTAATACTTTCAATTTCTTGCATTAATGTAAGGTGCACTTGTAAACGTTGTTGCTGAGGGGATTGTGAATTCATACGTGAAACTTCTCCAGCTTCTATTTGTAATTAAAAAACGTGTCAAGTCGCTCTACCCATGTGGAGCGATTCCAAGCACGTCGATATAATACTTAGAATTAACATAAAATAAATACGTAATAATACTTAGAAATAACATAAAATAAATTCGTATTGAATGCGGGGGGGGGGGTTAAGCTTTGCAGGCAGGCTTTTGTTGCATGCATTAAAAAAGCTCTAGACCCCAGGTGGAGTGACCCCATAATTGCGGACACGGCATCATTTAAAGAGCTAACCCTGTACTTTTTTTCTCTGTGCTTTGGTGCTCAAATCTGCAATAAGTGATGTTTTTTGTTTGAGCTTAAAAATGCTGTGGTGTGCATTGTAAAGCGGGACTTTATTTAATTCTTCTTTGACGCGCGCTTCAGTTAATGGTTTAAGCTTCTTAGGTACCATGATTGCGCCAAAGGCTACTCCGCCCAATGTGCATGCGGCGCCAACAGATGCTAATACGATGGCTAATATGGGTAATGATGCGGGTAGTGCGCAGCCCGCGATAAGCATAATGATGCCTATCGCTATCGTTGCCCTTAACGCAATAATTTTTTTGCGGTGCGATTCGATGTCTTCGAATAGTGGAATCATATTTTTTTGGATGTATTCGCAGCCATCTTGGTAACTTTTCGCAGCTGTTTCTAGGCGAATTTTTTCTTCATCCTTCGGCTCGCCAAAGTGCACCGTATTTTCTAGAGGCGCTGTCATTGCTCTAATAAGTACGTCATTTGAGAAGAGAAGCTGTTCTATATTAAATTTCACAATACCTTGTATCTGACTATTGTAATCAATTTTGCGAATTTGAATTAATTGTACTAATTTTTCAGCGAGTCTTATTGATTCTGCGATTTGTTCGCTGAGTAATAGATTGGCGCCATCAAATGCAAAAATAATTTCGCCAGCGCTTTCAAGTGCGTTTTTAATTGCTGTTTGCGATTGAAATAGATGGCCAATAGAAGGCGAAGGAATTTTTAGTTCTAATTGTTTAAGACGTTGATTACTCGCCTCGATGTTTGCAATCATTTCAGCGCGGGTGTTTTGGGTGTTTAGATCTAATTGGAGATGGGTTAGGCTTCTTTGCATGTTGTCACCGTTTCGAATAATTTGCGGGGATTATACGGGTGAATTGTTAAGGGAGTCTTAAGATGGGTAACGGTTTTAGTTAACAGCGATGATAAAAAGCGTTTCATCCAGAAAAATAACAATTTTGTAATGTAGCCTGGACACGCTTTTTGTGTCCGGGATTTTTTGGTAATCAGAGCGGAAAGCCCCCGGACACAAAAAGTGTATAGTCCGGGGACATAGGTAACAAACGTTCGGGGAC
>CAZUVD010000025.1:0-28458 GCA_964623075.1 uncultured Coxiellaceae bacterium
CAAAATCTGTAACTGACTTTTTTCTTTATTTGGAAAAAAGAATTCCAAAAGAACAGCTTTCCTTTATGGATCTGGCCACAGTCAAAGCCAGCGAAATCTTTAATTATCTAAAGGACAAGTTTAAACTTACATCCTCTTACGTAGATACCAATCAGGTAAGGTACAATCCGGTCATTCTCCAGATAGAAAACACCTTTCAAAATAACTATGCACTTAAAGAAAGCACAGTTACTGAAGACATTGTTGCATCATTAAAAGCTCAATTGATCGATAGCATCTATAAGGATTCTCCTATCGTAGATCCTCCGGTAGTTACCCCTCCCAATGGTGGATCTACCTCAGCTGGTCTATTTTCAAAAAATACTTTTTTGTTAGTTGGTGGGGCTGTGCTTTTATACTTCATGTTTAAACGTAGATAGTATGAAGAACCAATCATTTATAATTCTAAGCCTATTGGTAGCTGCAGGAGTTGGATTCTGGTGGTGGAACTCCAACAGGATCCAGGCCATGAAATTACAATTGGCCCAACTGCAAAGTCAACCACCGGCAAGGTATGATAAACCCGGATGGACTCAGGTGATCCAGCTCCTGATCAGCCTTGGAAAAGATGTCTATGCAGAATTTCAGCCTGGAGGAGCTTTCTATAGAGGTAGTAATACCATTACATCTCAGGAAATTCAGGACATTATTAGATCCTTTAATGGCTTTAAACCGTAAAACTCAATCTTATGAATAAAATTTATGTTTGGCTGTTTAAGAAAATGGCCGGTGGTTTTGTAAACAAAATAGCTCCAGGATTAAAGACTTTCATAGTCGGATTTCTAACCTTCATCGCAGGACTATTAGGCGTAATGGCTGATGGTCAAGCCTATGATTTCCTTTGTGGATATGCTTCTTTTTTCTGCAAGCTGGCTGAATCTAAAGCTCTATCTGAGGTATTAACCTTCATAGGTTTATTGATCCAAGTACTAAATGGTGGCAGAGCTTACGATGCTCTTACCAAAAAACAGACCTTAGATCCTACCTACCAATAATAAGATCAGGACAGACATACTGGAATTGGGGTCCAGAATGCTTCGTCTTTTCATTGGGATGGCCACTCGCTCGGGTGGCCATTTTTTATTAAAAAAGCCCCCTGGCTTACTCCAGAAGGCTTGTAATACTTTATTCTCCTAAAATTTTCATCTGCAATATAATAATGGAGTTACCCCCATTCCAAAATTTTAACTATTTTTTTTTGAAATCTGTATCCGGATGTAGTATTATTGTGGTGCCAAGTATCCTTAACAATGAAATCAATTCAAGTACATCAAGAAACGGTTAGAGCATACCGGTGTAAGTCCGGGAGCATTCTTGTGCATTGCATAAGGGTACTTGGCGTGACTCTAGCCATTTTTAACCAACCAATCTTTTTTTTATGCCAAGTACCAAAAAAATGCGAAAATCAGCGGCGAAGGATCGCGCTGACAATGGGTTAGCCCAAATCAATTATTTCTTCAATTGGTTCACCCCTGAGGAAGCTCAGGAGAACCTTTGGCAGATGTTCCATTATTCCATGCTCACAGACGAGAGGGGAGTCATGGATTCAGAAGCCAGAAGACAGGCCTTTTTCTTCTATGAGCGCCTGAAAGAGCTTTTAAATGCATCCGGAGCTATCACCGGCTTAAGAATACACGAATGATGCCATTCTGGCTTTTTCGTTAATCAGGATAGACCCCTCCATTTTGGAGGGGTTTTTGTTTGTTATCGGGGTATCCAGATAATAAAAATGTTATATTTCTATTAAAAAAGGGTGTTTTTTTGAATTTATGTAACATTTTTATCGTTCGAATCATTATATTGCCATAGTTTTGTATGTCTGTTAATGCTTTATAATGTCATTTTCTGGTAATACAAAGTAAATCAATAAAATGAAAACTGATCTCTTATCTGAATTTGCTGAAGTAAAAAGCCCTACGCAAAATGAATTAATTGAATGGTTGATTTCAAGAATGCAAATTTTTGTAAAGAAATTATATACTCAAGCAGGAGAGTCCAAAAAACTGTTATCTGAGAAAGGTATAATGGATGATCTGGCCATACAATTACGAAAGATACATTTTAATCCATTGGTATTTTTAATGGAGTCTGGTGATGATATACAGGCAAAAATTAGAAAATCTTTTAATGATATATTCTTCACAAGATATTTTAAAGATTATTCTTATTTAATAAAAAGAGTAGTTTTAGTTCCTAGCTCTGATAATTATTTACATTATTTCATTACTTTCAAATCTGACGAAATAGAGAATAAATTTAAAGTGAATGAAATCTTAAAAAGGTACAAGTCTATTGGGATGGAAAAACATCTTAAGGTTCATTTTCATTTTATTAATGATGAAATCTTAAATGATATTAAGGAATTTGAAGAAATTAATCTTAATTAAATTTGAGTGTAGCTCTAAAATACAAGACTCAATCTGGACATAATTTTGACTTTCTAAGAGAAATCAAAAATGCATTTAGAGATGATTTTTTTGATTGGAAAATCAATGTTTCTTATTACTGTGCATTACATCATGTTAAAAGCTATTTAACATTTAATGGCATACCTGAATCAGACTTGAATCACCATAGTAAAGTATATTTACAATTAGATAATTTCCATGGAATTCCTTCAGGTGTTTCTGATGCCTTTTTCTTTTTAATGAATCAATGTGATAGCTCTAGATATGCAGGTTTTGTTAAATACCATGATTTTAACAAAGCTATGGAATCAAGTTTTGGAGATTGCGAAAAATCACTAAGGATTATTCGTGATAATCTTAATCTATCTATGATAACTTAAAGCGAATTATTGGATTCTGAATTGACTGACAAATTCAACTTTCTTAAATTGAACTAGTGTCCTTCCATAAGATTTCCTTTCCACTTTAACCCATTCAATAAGCCCTCTATATCTGAAATTAGTCATATATGGCCCGGGAGCATAGAACTTGTCCTTATTTGAAAGCCAGGGTTGTTTTTTTCGATTGATGTATTCCTGAAGAAAGAAATGAAGCATTACCGCCGATTTTGGATCAGCTGCAGGAAGCTTACAGTCATCAAATTTCCAGGAAGACTTAGGGGTGCCCGGTTCACCCAGGTAGAATGAATAATAGTGTATCATAATACAGATATTTATCCAAAACCTGTGCCAATCAAAACCAAGTGTTAATTTCATATTCAGAATAAGTTCTGAGCTTCTTATAATTTACCCTGGTTAAACCCACACTAGAAGAAAATTCAAATTCTATAATCTGTCTGTATACCATACAGATCAAAGCTGAGTTTGCTTTAAAATTGTCTGGACAATCTCTTTTTAGGAACTGATCCATGATCAGGGCTTGCTTTGGAGAATTTGCTGGAATTTTTATGTCCTGGAGTTTCCAGGTCTTTGGACTGGATCTTATTGTACCAACTTTAAAACTGTAATATTTAATCTGAGCCATGTTACAAGATTCTTGACAAACACCATTTGTAAGTATTTGATATTCAAGATCGAATAATATTTTCCCATAATTTATAATATGATATGTAACATTAAATGTTACAACTTGAATATCAACACTCTGAAATAAATTTTTTAAAAGTCTACCTCTAAATCTTCTTTTTATCTACTATTTTATGCAATAAATCAATTTCTCTGGATGCACGTTCATATAGTTCCTTGTAATGCTGAACCTGTTTTGCCATTTCGTCAAACTCCTCTTGATTGTAACTTTTTTCTGGGTAAATGCCATGATTTTGAATTACTTGAAGCATCGGAGTAACAAAATCCTTCTTAAGCAATAGGCTAATTTCAATAATGTCATAGCCAGTACCGTATGTTGGATTATGCATTCTATGGTATACTCCCTGTCTTCCAAGATTGATGAGCTTACCAATTTCATTCTGAGTAAGAGTAGGGTGGGTGTCTACCGCTGTCCTAACCATTTCGCCTAAATTAAGGCCATATCTTACTTTCTCGACCTTAACAGGCTTCTTTGCCTTGTCTTTTTTTGCCAGTGCCATAGGTTTGTATTTCAATTGCTTATGCAATAGTATAACCATTTTTTAAAAAATAACGCTATTATTATTTTAATATATAACATTTAATCTTACTTTTGTTAAATTAAATGTTACTAAATGGAAAATACAGGCAGAAAAGCTGCGCGTGCCAGAAGTGCCAGAAAGTCGGTTTTCTCTCCTTCAGAGAAGTATAAAAGGATTTACCCCCAATATAAGAACAAGATCCTGGAATGGATTGGCAAACATAAGCCAGAATATGCTTTCATAGGCAATGCCATGGACGATAACCTCAGAAGCAAACTCTTAGCTGCTCAGATGGCGCCTCAAACCTATAGAAGAATTCTAATGAATGAAACGATCATGACTTTAGATGAGCTTCATATAGTGGCTAAAATTATTGGTGCACCATACAAGGATTTGATATGACCAAACGAAAATCAGGTTTGGCTTTGCTTTATGACCGTAAAGTAATATTAACCACCTCACTAAGAGTTTTACAATTATGTGGATTCAGTGAAGCTGACAAGCTAATTCTTACCGAAATATACAATGAATATTTAGCCAAAATCAATGTTCAAATTGAAAATCATGAAGCTCAAGATTTACAACGATCTATACCATCTTCCTGAGAAAGTAGGGAGGTTTATGATTAAAGGGCGTACATATAAGAATCTATCAACAGCCAGAGAAGTTCTTAACTCAGTTAAAGATGTAGGATCAGGCTTTGATCATATCACAAGAGAAATAGCAACACTTTGGATCCTAGATCCAGTGCCAAGAAAAATAGCTTCTATTCTAGTTTAACTTTTTTACAAGTACAATTTATGGTCGCAAATAAAAACATTTACTTTGAGCATGTAATTAAAGAGATTGGATTTAATCCATCCTTGGATTATGGCATTTATGATCCCATGCCGGATGAAAATTCTAAGAAGGTAAGAATGCCTTTGTTGGAATGTGACGGTGAAGGAAACATCCTTTACAATATCATGGATATCCATGGAGATATTCGAACTCATGATGTGTCTGAGGCCAAGAGTAAAATCAACATAAAGCCAATTCAATTAATTAGAAAATGTGATCCCGGGGATGGACCTAAATATTTGCCGGGTAAAACAGGCCAAGGTGTATACCCATGGATCTCCAGGGAAATTGTAGAGGCTTTTAAAAAGAAATCCAAGGTTAAAAAACTAATACTTACTGAAGGGTATAAGAAAGCTTTCGTGGCCTGTAAGCATGAAATTATGACCATTGGTTTGCCCGGGATAACTGTTTGGAAGTCTAAGGAAGCTAAGGAAATATTCAGTGATGTAAAACTATTCATTGAAACTTGCCAGGTGGAAGATATTCTATGGCTTACAGATGCAGATACCTTGCAGATCCACTGGGAGCCAAATAAGGATCTGTACAAAAGACCGAATTCTTTCTTTACATCCGTATCGATGTTTAAAACACTGTGCAGAGATTGGAATGTTAACCTATACTATGCACATATCCATGAAGAGTCAAAAGACAAAGGCATTGATGATCTATTATTAAGCAATGCAAAGGATGCCAAGAAAATTGCAAAAGAATTACAGAGTTCATCCGGGCAGGCTTATTATTTTAAGAAATACAATGTTACCACAATGCCATACTATAAGATCCAGGAGATCTTTGGTATTGATAAAGATGCATCAGCATTTTATGATAAGTATGGTCAGTTTATTGGGTTGGAAGAATTCATTTATAAGAACGGTGTGTACTCCTTTGACATTGAAAAAAATGAATTAATTTATAGAAAATCAGGAGAAGCTGCCCAATTCATAAGAGTAATGAAGGATTACTACATGAAAGCATCCATGCCCACTGCTTCGGCATTTGTGAAAAACACTCTAATTCCAACTGATAAAAGTTCTATCCAGGAAAAATACAAGGATAGAAATAAAAAAGAAGTTGACAGATTACTTTATGATGTAGAATTTTTTGATGGTTTTTTCAATGAACCGGAGCATTTAAATTACAAACCATCCATTGTTGCAATTTCTGATGAAGGTTTTGAAACTAAATGGTACAACAAGTATATGAAGTTGACCCATAAACCCATCTTGAATAAGGAAATTACAGAAAAGGACATTCCTTTAAGTATTAAATTCATCAAGCATATTTTTGGAAAAGGTACTCTTGAATACAAAGGAAAGCAGATAAATGAATGGGAATTGGGGCTTGATTATATGCAATTGCTCTATTTGCAGCCCAAACAATTCCTTCCAATAATTGCCCTGGTATCAAAGGATCAACAAACTGGAAAAACGATCTTCTGGCGCTGGTGTGTTTCCATATTTCAGCAGAATGCCAAGATCATTCCTCCTGAGATGTTGACCGGGAATTTTACAGAGTATTTTATAAACTCTTTGCTGATTGTTATTGATGAAGCTTTGTTTAACAAGCGTGAGACTATGGAAAGGGTCAAAACAATGACCACCAATTCTGAAACCATGGTAAATGGTAAACATGCAAAGGAAATGGAAACTCAGACTTATCTCAAGATAGGTTTAAGTTCAAATAACGTGAATGACTTTGCTATACTGACAAAAGACGATCAAAGGTTCTGGATTAGAGATATACCCAAAATTCCGGATGAAGATTATATACCAGACTTTTTACAAAAGTTGTGTGATGAAATACCCGCTTTTCTGGGCTTTTTATGCAAACGAGAAATGGCTACTCAAAAGGATGATGATAGAATGTACTTCTCTTTAGCAGTAAGAAAGACAGTAGGACTTGATAGGGTAGTGGATAAGTCCAGACCAGCAGATGAAATACTCATTGAGAACACCATAAAAGACTATATGACATCTGTCAATAAATTGGTTGTTCATTTGGGTAAAGGTGACATCAGGGATTTATCCGGAGAAAAGAATTTATTGTCTCTCAATAAGATCACCTGGGTCTTAGAAACTAGATGGGATAAAAAGCCACGTGGTCACTGTGGTAAATATAAATTCTACAGTTTGATTCCTTCAGATTCTATGGATGTGGAATCAGTAGTTCAGCACCGAGTCCACTCAACCAACTACTATACATTTACTGCGCTTGACTTTTTTAAGCCAAGTTTCATTTTAGAGATATTTCCAAAGGATGAAATAATTGAAGCTGAAACTGAATATGGTTTTGATCTTAAGTCTAAAATTCATGCGGAAGAATTTTGGTTAATAAAATATGGTCCCCAAAAAGCACCTCCATTCGACAAAGAAACCTTTTTACAGATCTATAATACCCACAGTACTTTTAAAGGAATGTATGATGCATTCCATAATCATATCATTGGGTTGCCGTTTTGAGAAAATGTCAGATAGCTTTTTTTGACTTTTTTGGTTTTTCCTTGGCAAATAATCCTGCAGTATACTTTTCATAAAGTTCGAATAAAAATACCATCCGATTAGCTTCACTTGTAAATGCCTGTGGCCTATAAGCTAGATCTACAGCTTTATCTAATTCATTATGAGCTTTAACTAAAACTGGTGGCATGGTCAATGGATCGTAAAGATCAGCCAATGAGCTTTCAGGAAATTGAAGCCTGGCAACTAATACTTTTTGTGCTGCATCTTCAATAGCTTTAATTTGTTTTTCTGTTGGGTTTTCTGGCCATGGGAAGTTGTTGTAAACGATTGATCCAGAATATCTAAAATCACTTTTTAGTCTTCCACAAACATATTTAACCCATCCCATATGCATTATTGACTCTAAAATTCCAAAATGATATAAACTAGCATTAGGTATTGTTCGGGCAAGATCGCTGGCGATTACATCATTGTTCAAATAACCAATTGGAATATACTTTCTATTTTCTGAAGATACACCAGGTATTAATAAGTAATTGGAATTTGGTTGTCTTAATTCGCCAAATAAGTATGGTGTTTCAGATAGTTTTCGTGTAGCTAGCCTATTGCTAGCTAACCTATATTTTTTTACTTCATTTATTCTATCTCTTATTAATGTAATAGATGAAAATTCATTTGGAGGGACATCCTTTAACCAAAGGCACCACCTTTTAATATTATTGATAAACTCATAAGATCCGACAAATGGTCTTATGAATTTATATATTAATGAATTTGAATTTACAAGTATTTCTTTTTCCTCATTAGTTAATAATAAGTTTCCTCCATCATTAGCCATACTACCATAACTCATTTCTGGGACATTACAAATAGGGTGTTTTCTTTTACTTATTAAAACATTTTTTGCATCAACTAAATAAGGATTAATATTTTTTACTTTCAATTCATGAGCCTCTCCTTTAATATCTTCATATTCATAAATTACTTTGTTCGGCGTTTCAAAGTTAGCAAATCCGATAATTACACAATAAACGGCAGCATTACCTTTTGCCTCATTGCTCCACTTAAAAGTTCGATGAGCAAAGTTAATTTTAACTTTATACTTATTTAATAAATGCCCCCATAATATACTGGTTTGCTCTCCTTGGACTATTGAATTAGTGGATACGAATGCAACTTTAGTTTTAGAGTTTTGAATATATATTGCAGCTTTTAAATACCATCCAGTAACATAATCTAAAACTCCACTCCCATCTGAGTGATCAAACAGTTTAACAATTTGATCTCGTTGGTTTTGTTTCATCATTTTAGAACCAATGAAAGGTGGATTTCCTATAATGCATGAAAGTTCATTTTTTGAAACTACAGTTTCCCAATCAGTTTCTAGGGCGTCTGCATGCACAATTTTAGCAGACTTCTTTAGTGGTAAGCGTACAAAGTATTGGCCAAATTCATTGCTGATCATCATGTTCATTTGATGGTCTATTAGCCACATGGCAACCTCAGCAATTCTTGCAGGAAATTCTTCATATTCAATTCCATTAAATTGGTCAACATCGATCCAAAGTATTTGGCTTACATCATAGAACTTTTCACCTGATTTATTAAGTGCTTTCAATACTTCAAATTCTAACAACCTTAATTCTCGGTATGTGATAACTAGAAAGTTTCCACACCCACAGGCAGGATCTAGAAATTTGAGTGTGCTAAGCTTTTGATGAAATTCTTGGAGTTTGTTTTTGTTGTGCTTTATGCTTTCAAATTCTTTGGTTAATTCATCCAGGAAAAGAGGCTTGATTAGTTTTAATATGTTGGTTTCACTGGTGTAATGCGCACCTAAGTTTCTACGCTCCTTTGGATTCATTACACTTTGGAACATAGAGCCAAAAATGGCAGGAGAAATTTTGCTCCAATCTATATATGTACAATCCAGAACCGCTTGACGCATTTTGCTGTCAAAGCTTGCCATTGGCAATATTTCTTCAAAAAGCTTTCCATTTACATATGGAAATTCAGCAAGCTGTTCATCAATGTTTTTAAATCGTTTGTCATGTGGTGTATTCAACAATTGAAACAATTCTTGAAGCTTTGCAGCCAGATCACTTCCATCTATACTGGTACGCTGTTCTATATAATCCTGGAATTGTTGTTTGTTGAATATGGTGGTATCCTCAGCAAACAAGCAGAATAATATGCGCACCAGGTAAACTTCTAAAGGATGGCCTGTGTATCCAATTTCCTCCAATCTATCATGGAGCTTACCCATTAACTCAGCTGCTTTAATGTTGGCAGGATCCTGTTCCTTGTATACCTTCTTTTGATAGCCTAGTAAATAGCCAAAGTGTGGAACATTATTTACAAGTTCATTTAGTTTAAATTCTATGAGTTTGTTTTCCTCCAGATCATACAATCTGAAATTTTCAAAGTCTGAGATTAGAATGTATTTAGGTAGCTCATGCTCTTTAAGTCCGTGTATATAGTCTATCGCTTGTCCAAAAGCTTTGTCAAGGTTTTTACCTCGACTTTTCATTTCAATTAGGATGGTTCCTTTCCAAAGTAGATCTATGTATCCATCTTTATCATCTAGCTTTTTAACCCTGTGTTCAAATGTTGAAACTCGTTTGCTTGATATGCCAAATACATTGAAAAATTCAACTAAAAATGGTTTGGCATCTGCTTCCTCGTTTGAAGTGTCCTCCCATTCCTTTGAGAACCGTAAAGCGCGATCCTTTATTTCGTTCCAGCTTAAGGCCATGTGTAAGTTATTTTGGTTTCTGTAGCGTCACAATATCCGGCAAATTCCTAACCCTTTTCCTGCAAATATAGCACCAACACACATAAGCTGTAAATAGCAAGCCCTCCGGGTAGATCCAGAAATCTCCAGATCCCGGTGGGACTAGTATTTATGGATCTACTATTGACAGCTTAGCCCTCGCATTGCTGATGGGAGCAGAAAAAGCTTATGAATCTGCCTACCATCTTAACCTATCGCCCTGGAATACGCATTCCTACACATTCCTTCTTTATCCTCAACAAAGGCAAGAATTCTGGACGTCCTATGGATCAGCCTTGCCCTAATTGCTTCATGATCTCCTGCAGCTCAGAGGAGGATCGCATTAGTCTGTACTGGATCTGCTTCGCTATGTGGCAGTCCAAATACTACTATACGCATCTGTATGGATCAGTCATTGAATACATTCGTATTGATACAGTCAGATCAGGCCTTCGCTCTATTCTTTGTAGGACTGCTCACAAACTTCCTGAGGTGACCAAAGCAGCACAGGCCATGCAATCCTTTACAATCAAATACACTGCGCTACAGGGCCACATGATTGAATTAAGAAAACTGCATCAGGCCATGTTAAGGAACAAGCTCAGGTGAGTTCCTTATTACTTCAGGCCTTCAGGCCTGAAGTTCTATACAGTTGCCGAAGGCACATATTTTATATTTTAATACCCCCATGCGATCACAAACCACCATGATCAATGGGCAGCAGCAGGAAAGTTGAGCGCGGATTTTTTGGATACTATTATATATTTAAATATTTTTAATATTTATTTTTAGAAAAATTTCACTTTTTCAAAAATGGCCATTTTAAAGTTTGTAACTCATTTTCGGTGCAATTTTCGGTAGATCAGAATATTATTTTGTATATATTTTTTTTTAAAAATAAAAGTAAGTAAATAAAGAAAATAGGTATTAAATGCAAAATATATACGATCTGACAAGGTAAAAAACCTACCGAAAATGCTACCGAAAACGCTACCGAATTTTTTTTGCCTATCTTCATTTTCGGTAGAGCTACCGAAAATGGAACAGTGCTACCGAAAAAATTCGGCAAAATTATATTTGTTTTCGGTAGGGTTAATTTAAATATGTTTATTGTGCAGATTTATTGTTGCAAAATATTAATATACAATATATTTAAAATGCAATATAAATGGAAGCGCTACCGAAAAACCGAAAATTGATAGAAAAGTTTTGTGTATTAACAAATCGGCAGTTTGGTAAAATAGGGTAAAATGAACGTAACTGTAATTATTTAATACAGTCTCATTAAGCTTTACGTGCTTTAAGATGATCGGGTATGATGTTATGAGATGTAAAATTGTAGGAGCTTGCTGTATTTAATCCCAGAAAGTGAATGGCATTGCAGTATAACAACTCAAGTATGATATATTAATCCTAAGAATATGAATGATTTCATATGATTGTAACATTATAAGAGACTGTCCCATTATTTATCAACTATTTTGTGATTTAAATAATTCTCAATCAATTGATATTCAATTAGATTGATAAGTGAATAATTTTATAAAAAATGTTATATAATATGTGATATATAACATTATATGTATTATCTTTACATCTGTGAAGATAAAATCAAGGCTTTCTAAGTATCAGCTGGCAATTTTGTTTGACCTGGTGTATCCTGCAGGTGGTGCTAACTATCTGGAGTTACGCCGTGGCTACTTCACAAATGAGGTATTGGCTAAGCTTGGCATTACTGAGGAGCAATACAGTAAGATCAGAAGGTTTTCTTATGAACAGACCATCAGGATCTTGGATATTTTTTCAATAGAAAAAGAAGATGTGGAGTCAATGCTTACCCCGGAAGCCTCAAGGAAGTGATTTTTTGTACTTGTAGATTCATAATATCAGCCGGTAGATCGACCTCGCCGGCTGATTTTTAAAAACCTGAGAAACTTAAGTATGGCTCTTATCGACTATACCCCAGAAAAATTATCGATCAGACCGGCTCACACAGCTCCGGTAATTCGAATTAACCACAACGGTACTTTCTATATCTATAAAAGTCTTCTCAAAAGGATTAATGCTCTTCAAAGCGGATCAAAAGTACTTTTCTCACATGATCCCCTCAAAAACTCTTGGTTCATAAGTCTGGACAATGAAAAAGGACTTCCTATAAGATTCAGCGAAACCCAATCCTATCATTATGTCAACAGCTCAGTTTTAAGAACAAGAATCTTAAATACTCAGCTAGCCATCATCCAGGCTTTCGATGAAGATCAAACTTTTTATATGAGAGCGGAAATGGCTCCTACCAAAATTGATAACTCTGGAAAGAAGTATTTCCGCATAGATTTTATTTTATGATAATACTAATAATTGAATGCCTGAAAAAAAGAACCTGTACCTGGATGCAGAATGGTACATCGGGGGAGAAGTCTTCCTGATTGGATATGCGTATTCTACTAAACAGTTCGGCCAGCTGTATGATGTAACACTTTCAGAAGATAGGTTTATTAAACTTCTTCGAGGTGTTAAGTTCATCTATTTCTATGGACCTGACATTGGAGTAATTGAGAATTTCTTTGGAATCGACCTGAGAAGAAAATTTCATTGTATCAATCTACTCAAAGTATTCCGACATCACCTCAAGCTGAATAGTTACAAGCTGGCAGATGTTGAGGTGAAGTTCGGAATAGTAAGAAAACGCACAGAATATAAAAAGAACATCTTCCAAATATGGAATGACTGGAAACGTAGAGATAAGAAAAAACGAATCCTGCAATACAATGAAGAAGATGTGGTAAACATGATTAGACTTTGGAAAAAAATTCGTGCTCAGTATAAGATAACTACGCATTACTTAATTGAAAACGAATTAAAATGAATCATTCCTGGATTAACCTAAAATCAGATCATTCTAGAAAAGATTACTTGGATGAATGTAAGCATTGTAAAACAAGGAGAATTAAAAGTTTTATCAATGGAAGATGGATCATGAAATACTTCCAAAAAAATAATTTGTTTGCCCGTTTTGCACCTGAATGCATTCGGGTAAATATTAGCTCAAGAAAAAATTTAACTACAGTATGACTCCTATCGCTTTTGTCAATAAATACAGGGGATTTGCACAAAGTGCAGAGCTGGCTACAGGAGTGCCGGCATTGGTAATTTTAACACAGGCAGCAATTGAATCAGCTTGGGGAAAGTCTGCTCCTGGAAATATGTTTTTTGGAGTTAAGGACACAGATGGTATAAATGGTAATGAACAATTACTTACCACCACTGAAATAAGTAGACGAGCAGATCTTAAGTTTCCTGTTATAATATCCATAACCCCTGTTACGATCGATGGAAAGAAATATTTCAAGTATAGAGTCAAGGATTATTTTAGGAAATATTATTCTCCAGAAGACAGTTTTACGGATCATGGTTTATTTCTTAAAAAGAATAAAAGGTATAAAGAGGCTTTCCAGTTTGTGGATGATCCTAAAAAATTCCTTATATCAATAGCATCAGCCGGGTATGCTTCAGATCCGGAGTATGGGAAAAAGCTTCTGCAAGTATATTCAAAAATCATCAACTTAATTTAACCAAAATTTAAACTCATGAATTCAATTGTCACCGGTCATCTACTGTACACAGTAAATTACAATTGGCAGCCAAATGAAAGCTTCACACTTGGCTACCTCGGAAAAACTATCAGTGTGAATATTGATAATTTCTCAATTCTTAATCTTGAAGCTTTGCTTAATGCTGCAGGCATTGTCAGTGCTAAAATCAGAGACATGCGCGTATTCGGTAGTTCATTGGAAAAAAGAGTAGAGATATTTTTTGCCTATGAAGGTACAAATGCGAACAAAAGACCTGAGTTCTATCTAAGCAATGGAAAACACAAATTCGGATCTTATGCAGCCGTTAGTGGTTTGATTATTCCGGCATTCACTAAAGTACTTACTGGACTGGAAGCTGTTTGCTTAAACATTGCTCAAAATTACTTCCTGGACTCATTTATGGTGAAGCCAATCAGTATGCAAGCATTACCAGGATTGATTCTAAATAATCAACCGGTCAATGGCACTTTGGCAGACATGAGGAACATCAATGATTCTTATGTTTTTGTAAATGAATTCAAAAGGCTTAACTGGCAGATCATCTGGTACAAAGATGCCAGCGGAAAGGTAATAGGGATACAGAGGCCAAAAACAGGATGGTAAAGTATAAAATGGTTTTGTAGCAATAGGGCAGAGGATAAAGATCCTTTGCCCTATCAATTTTAAAATTTATGGCAGTTAAGATTAAAAAATTCAGATACGTGAGATTTGCACTTGTTCTAGGAGCAGGGATATGGCGTGATCAGTTCAATTTATTGGAACATGGATTTGATGGTGAAAATGTCACCATTGTTTTGCCATTCTGCATCATACAATATCGTTTCATTGCAGAGTATGATCAAAAGGAATTGAAGTTTCAAAAGGCGAAACAGAAAAGAGGAATAGTACTTAAAATGAATAATCAAAGTGTGTAATATATTGCACATCATTCATCTTAAATGCAAAATTATGGCCAGCCCGCAGTGTGGTAAAGGCCATGTGAATGAGGAAGTTTTTTTTCTCGCACAAGAGTATTAGTATTTGTTTATCTGTCTGTACCGGTCATGAGGTGAGTACACCACATGATCCGGTACATTTTTGTTAATACACATGTGCTCAAAAAAAAACATCCTCAGCCTTGACCACACACCCTCCCACATGAACAGGCATTTAAGAGGAATGATGATCCGTTGTATTCATTATTCTTAACACTTTTCGGCACAGTGTTTGGATATTTTTTTTTGCCACATTATTAACACTTGTAATCATTTAAACCTTAAGTATATGGGACTAACTTCTAAACAAAAACATTCTAAAAAAGACGCACACTTTTACATGTCCATCCTTTTCCAATCCTGGATATCTCAGGAAAAAGTAGAACCCAAGTCTGCATTAGGTATGGCCGATTTTTTTGTCCAGATCAACCGTATTATCCGAAAGCACTATTAATTACATTTATTTCTTATATAATATTATTTATTTCATAAGTTGCTGTAATTCCTTTGATTGAATAATGTCCACTTGGCATTATTACATTTTTGTGTTCTGAATTGTCGGAAAACCGATTTAACTCAAAACGCAGTAATGTAACATGAGATGGTATTCAGTCCTTAGCGTAATAGGCGTTGTCGCCTTGGGCTTTATGCTTGTTAAGAACGTACTTAATAAGTTAGCTGACGGCGTTAGTTTCGTAGGCGCACGCCTACGCTGGGGAAACATCAGTACATCAGGTGTTAATCTCACTGTGATTTTATCCTATCGGAACAGTAACCCTATATCATTGTCGGTAGAATCATTCAATGGATCCATCGTTTATGGGTTTCACAAATTGGCAGATTTAAATCTTACCAATCCTACTGTATTAAAGGCAAATTCAGTTACTGAAATTCCTATTAATACTTCCATGGTTTTTAGCAACCTGGTGGATGAAGTGGTGAATCTCATTATCAGTGGTAAACTAAGACAAGAATTAAGAGCCGTTGGCTTTATTAAAATAAACGGAATCAGCATGGGTGTTAATTATTCGCTGATTTCAGCTTGATAAAAAGTTATCAAGTATGTCTAAAGGGAAGTGGAAAGCTCTGATACCAAAACCTGATTGGGTGGAAGAAGTCCACCACAAGAAGGGGAACACACAGGACATCATCAACGTATTGGTGAGTGCTGCTAAGTTCAATCAATATCAGGCAGCCAGGGAAATGAAAAATGTAGCCCGAGAATTATCGGGCAGCTCTCATTATAAGACTTTAAGCAATGTTTGGTCTTTTGTAAATTCAAACATTACTTACAAAGTTGATAACCCTGGTAAGGAGGAAATTAAAAATCCTGCTTACTTATTTCATTATGGTAAAGGTGACTGTAAGTCATTCTCCTTAATGATCGCAGGGATCCTCATGAACTATAAGGATATCGCTTTCTCATTCCGCTTCACTTCCTACGCTCCGGATACGGATTATTCACACGTGTACATCGTAGCCAGAATTCCGGAGTTTAACAGAGACATAATCCTGGATGCAACTTATACAGCCTTCGATGAAGAAGTGCCATACTATAAAAAGAAAGATTATCCAATGACAGAAATTAGTCATTTACATGGAGTACCAAACATTCGCACAAAGGTCAGCAGACCTTCTGTAGGTCAGGCCTTCACAAATGGGCCTAGGAATGTCGTAAATCCACGCATTGACATTTCTGCACTCACGCAGGGTGAACTCAAGATCGCACTACTCAAAGCAAATCTGAGCATCCAGGCGAATTATTACGGTGATCCAACCGGTGAAATCTCAAAAGGGATTTTTTTCCTGGATCAGGCAGAGCTGAATGGTCTGGCTAATTTTAACATTACCGGAAATGTGGATTCGATCTATAACGGACTCATTGCTTCTATCATGTCCGCAAAGGACAGGCACATACAGCAAGTTAACGCCGTTGCCAAGCTAAAGCAGGAAGTGGGAATCTCAGGTCCTCACCCGTGGAGTGGATTGGTTTCTGAGGAAGATCTAAAAAAATGCATAGCCACCACAAATCCTGAAAAAGCAGATTTCTGGTACCGCAATTTTAACGGAAATCCATACATCGATTATGCGGGTTCTGACTATAAACTAAAAGGAACTTTTGCAGAATGCTTTTTTCAAGCAAAACAGAAGCAGTGGGCCAGAAATAACATCTTCGAAAAAGAAGGATTTAAAAAAGGATCACCGGCTCTTTTGTATGAATTTGCCTCCAGCTATAAATCTGCAATGAATGGTACCGGTCTTACCAAAACAGTGCTTCATCAATCTTATGTGGATTCTTTCGCTTATGTATCAGGACTTGACCGAGATAATGTAAGTCTGTATGCACGTAATGGCGTAATGTACACCGCTGCATTAAATAAGATTCCTGATATTTCCCCAGACTACGCAATTAAAGCCCTATCAGAAGGACGCCAGTATAAAGGAACACCAGGCATAGGAGAACCTATTTCATTAACCATCGCCATCATAGGGATGATTCAGGCTGCTCTGCCGCTGATCATTTCAGTAGTAAAATCTGCCGGGCCATCCGTAGAACAGAATCTGAATGCATATGCAAAAGGATTACTGGGATCCAGTTCTCAGGCTAGTGTAGATGATTTTAACAGCCAGATAAATTCTGCAGAAAATCTGAATACACTGGTACCACTGGGGCTTGCTGCCATCGCACTGGGATATTTCGCATTCTCTAAAAAAAGTAAATCATAAGATGAAATCAAAATCTAATTCTAACAAGCGTGTAAGAAGTCTACGACAAAGGCGAAAGCTGAAATCTCAAAGTACACCCGTGGCCACTTCCAGCACTTCTGCCAAAACATCAGTGCAGAAAAAAACAGCAAAAGCTCCTGTAAAAAATAAATCCATTGAAAAGAAAGCCATTCCCCCACATTCAAAAGATAACGGATCAGATTCTGATACCGAATCACTCATTATTTCACAAAAAAATTAATTAAGAATGGCAACTAAAAAAGCTTTGACTGCCACAAAAAGGTTCGGTAAAAAAACTTACCGTAAAGTGGCTTGCTCAAAAACCAAGCTGGGTGCAACCCAAAAAGCAAAAACTGCTCGTAAAGCCGGTAAGGCAGCACGTGTGGTAAAAAATCCAAATGGCGGTTATTGCCTCTACACTGCAGGAAAGAAAAAAGCTGCAGTTGGTAGACGTAAAACTGTCAGACGAAGAACCCGTAAAAAGTAATCATCATGTGCAGTTGTAAATCAAAAATATCTGGAATGAAAAAATTGAATTTTAAATCCTTAAGCGATAAGCTTATCCCTGTAGCTACCATGTCTTTTGGCTTTGCTGCAGCGAAGGCCGTACCTGCGCTTGTAAATAAAGTTTACAAGCCATCCAGTGGAGCTGGCCTTTCTAATACCATCGTAGGCGTATCTCAGATCGTTGCCGGTGTAGTATTATCCACTATGAAAAACAAACACCTTGCGAATGTGGGATTAGGTGTTGCAATCTCTGGGGCTCACACCTTCTTAGTAGATCCTGTAAACAAGGCTCTTGAAACTGCAGGTCTTGCAGGAATTCACGCTTATGGAACACCCGGATCTTATAACTACAGGCCGAACTATTCTGGCGTAGGATGTGCTTCAGACACAGAAATTCTAAAATAATTATTTAATCAAATTCAAAACTTCATAAAATGAAAGAAATGTTCGCACTGGATCGTAGAAGAGCCAGTTTCTATATCTTCCTTGAGGCACTCTCAAAATTGTTTCCTGGCATCTCCGCTGAGAATGCATTGATTATGCCTTTTGTGATCAGAGTTCACCAGACTTTGGTCAATGGTAGATCAAAGTACACACTTGACCTTGCAGTAGGAACTTCAAATCAGGTGGCAGTTGAAAAGAAATTGCAAAAGTCTGATGTATTCATGTTGACCGGTTTAAAACTGGGTATTCAAAAATACGATCCGGCCAATCCTGATTTCAATTCTCCTATCTTTGGATATGCTGATCCAACTTTCTTTACAGCTGCAATAGCTAAGCAAATTGAAAAAATATTCCAGGGTAACCTGTCATTGAAAACCGGAACACAAACCCGTATTGACCAGTTGGATAACGACTTGTTAAAGTTGGTTCCTAATGGAAATTTTGCCGGAACATTGGCAGCACCTACAGATTATCCGGAACATGGTGGATCATTAGAAGGTAAAGGATATTTTGATCTTGGATCTTATCCAATCCTTTTAGGTGAAAACAAAAACACCATAGATATAGAATTGGCATCAGGGGATATCTCCGGTATTGCTGATACCGGTGCAGGTTCTAATAACCTAGTCTTAATGGCTTTGGGATGGGTTTACCGTGGGGATGTTTCTCCAGGTGGACAGTGCACCAGTTTCTAAGAAAAAACTTTTCATAATTAATTGGTATCGGGAGAATGAAATATTTCTCCCGATAACTATTCATCATATTTAAAAATCATTCCATGAATTTTTCTATTGGTAGAGTTTTGGCAGGTGCAAAAAATGCAATCGGCGCAATTGTGAATGGTAATTTTCCTGTGGTCGATGTTTATCAAAGACCTTATTCCAATCCATACTCACAAAACATTGTGATCCCAATCACCTCTGCAACACAAAGGACATATCAGATTCCTGATCTTGATTTTTTTAGAGATAAATTAATCATCGGATTAGCAACCAGAGCACAGAACACTGATGACAACAAATTTTCCAAAAACGGTCGAAAGCTGATTACCCCTGCAGCTCTTAATTGTGCATTCTTAAGACTATCCCAAAACAATCTGCAAGTACAGGAAAATTTGCCACTGGCTTTCCTGGTTCATGAACACACAGGAGGAGCAGCGAATACTTATGCACAAGTTATGCTTGAGCAAGGATTTACGCCGCAATCCTCCATGATCGAATTCTCCCAAGACCCTGCCGGTAATTCAGGTAGAGATGTAGAATTGATCGTGTATTATGTTCCACTTTCTGCAGCATGTTATCAATAAAAGTATATGTTCCAGTCTTCCTCAATTACCAATCTTAATGACCTCCAAACATGGTTCAATTCCCTGGATAAACATGGATATTGGGTAGTGTATCGCGGGCCTGAGAAAAAACCCGGAGAGCGCGCAGCATCCGGTAGTTATGAATCAGTAGAAACAGGTTGGCTGGCTTTAAGCCAATCCATTTCGATTCAGACCCAAGGTGGAGGATTATTTACAGTGTATGTTTCCAAAAATGAAAAAGATACTTCCGGTTATACCACACGTTTTGCCAGCGCTATTGGCATTGGTGGAGTACCGATGATGCAAGGTGGCATTGGCTCACCTGAATCCATTGGTGCTTTGGTAGCAGCTCAGGTATCTGAAAAAATGGAGGCCTACAAAAAAGATCGAATGATTGAAGATCTGGAATCTGAGATACAAGATCTCAAAAAAGGTAAGGGAAGAAAAAGAGGGATCTCCGGACTCCTTTCGGATTTCGGAGAACTTCTTGAAGAAAACCAAAATCTGGCAAACATTGTAACACCTATCATTCATGGGCTTGCAGCTAGGTTTTTGGGAAATCTTGATTCTAACAGAATGCCATCAGTAGCAGGAATTCACCATCAGGCAGGTAAAGATCCTGACGCACCGGACGAAGAATTCTCTGAAGAAGAAGTTCAACGCCTAGTGGATTGTGTAAATAGATTGATTGTACACTTTGATGATCCAATTGGTCTGCTCGAAAAGTTTACTGCATTTGTGGAAGAAAATCCTGAGAATGCCAAATTAATGCTTAATGCAATTTTAAGTAAATGAATCCTATCTACAAAATAAGTATCAGCCCATTGGATCTGGTCACAGAAAACAAAACTGTGCGAATCAGATCAAATAAAATCTTGATTCAAAACAAGAGTAACTACAAAGTTTACTTGTTTAGAATGTTCACCCTGGTACCGGGACAGATTATAGAAATGGGGACTGAAAATGATTTTGGTATTCTTTATACAGATATGGAAATTCATTTTGATACTTCTCTTTTTGATCCACAGGAAGCAGACATAAAACGTGTTGAGATATTACAAATGAATACCATCGGTGGAGAAACTGCATGGCATGGAACACCTGAAAAGTCAGAAGTTCCAGGACTGGTTTTTAAAACTCTAGAAAATTTAAATGGGAACTCTTAGTGGATCAGGAGGATATCCTTTTCCACCAAAAGCCGGCGGTGGCGGGGGTGGTACCATTGTTTTTACAAGGGTAAATCGGGATGGTTCTAAAGAAATCAGAAAGGAGAAAAACACCAACACAGTAATTCCTGCAGGATGGGCCTATTTAAGTATTTACCATGCAGGCATTGGTGGCCCAATGCAAATCAACGGACAAAATCTAAATCCACAAGGAAACTGGAATGGCCGTGATGTGTTGGACTGGCCGGCAACAAAACAAGAATTTGGACCTGAAGTAACAATCGTTTGCAATGGCGAGCCTTATGCTTTTCAGGTAGCTTATCCGACATCCAGCGCAGTGGATGTCACAACACTTTAATTTTTTAATCTCAAATGAATATGAACAAATTGTATTTAAGACTTCCAGAACCAAAAAACTATTGGATTGCATTTGTAATCCTATTTCTATTGCTTATAGGCAGATTCTCATATGCTCAAAATGGTGGAGTTTCCACTTCAGGTACATGGGGGCCAGATTATGAGGTAGTAGGAAAATGCGTGGACTCACTAGACCTGGGTACCAATTTTATTTCCTTCTATGAAGTGCAAACTATGCGTGCAGGTATAGCAACTGTGTTTGCTAGATTCCGCGCAAATGGTAATTCATTTACACCGCCTTCAGGAAAACAAACGATAGGTCAATGTCCTACCTCTGTAACTGTTACCCCCGATTCCATAAGAAGTATTGAAGTGCTTGCATTGTGCGATTATAACTCTGGTACGCTTGCAGCTGTACCTTTTTGGCGTATCATTCAAAGAACTTATTGGCCAAGTACAGGAGCAGGATCTTTTCAAATTCTTGCTAACTTAGGAACCAATGGATCTTCCTATACACCGGTAGCTTCAGCTACTTATGATCAGCCTTGTTTTGGATCATCCAATCCAAACGAAAGTAATTCTGCAGTAATAAATACATCTACTGCATTCAATGCTCCTGGTAATAGATGGGCTAGCTGGTCTGTCGAAAATGTTGGACTCAGTGTCATTACGCTTACAACCATTGGCGGCACCGTAGATCTTTATCCTGGGGAAACAAGATACTGTGCAGAACAAATAAATTTCTTAAACAAGACCATGCGATCATGCGGAAACATTACAGTGAATGCCACTGGTGGACGCGCGCATGTGTATGCTAAAGAAAGATAATTCCTTTTTAAAATTCAAAAATCAAATCATGAAAAAATTCATTTATATACTTGCTTTTGGCTTATTGTCTTTGTGTTCTTATGCACAGGTTGGAAATGTTGGATCCTGGCCTCCTGATTATGAATTCATGCAGAAATGTGTGGACTCCTCAGACCTGGGAACTAATTTTATTTCCTATTATGAGATACGCATCATGCGTGCGGGTCAATCAGATTCCATCAAAGCCTTTAGAGCAAATGGAAATGCTTTCACTGTTCCTTCCGGAAAGCAAACTATTGGTGATTGTCCTTCCAGTGTATCTGTTACAAAAGACTCTATTCGAGAATTGTCTATCCTTGAAATGTGTGATTCAAATACGCCATTTCTTCGTTTAGTTCAGCGCACTTATTTTCCTGGTACCAATACATCTGTAATTCAAAAAATATCTGATCTCACTTATGTGTTAGGCACTTATACTGTGTCCGGTACTGTTACCCCCGGGCCTTGTATTGCTACATCTACCACACCATTGATTACTTCTTTCGATACAGAAACGACCTCAAATATTGGTGCAGGTAAAATATCTTGGATGATACATAATAAAAGTACAACCATTATAACTCTATCCATTGATTCTCAACCAAACCAAAATTTGCATCCTGGTCAATATGTAGGTTGTACTGCAATCTGGGATCCATCTACAAAAAAATATGTGACTTGTCCTGCAGTAACAGTAAACGCAACATCAGGAAATCCGGTGAGTGTGATTTATAGGTAATTCTAATTGCCCCAATGATGAAAAAACTCCTTTTACTTTTTTGTTTTTTTTTAAGTCTTACTTTTTTAGGCAAAGCTCAGGTAGGACAAAATATAGATGCTGAGTATTATACTCAGTGTCTGTTTGATTCTGTGTCTCCAACACAGATCGTTTATTTTACAAGAGTGCATTCACTTTCCATGCCTGGATCTTTTAAGGATCTTAAAGAGGATGGAACTGCTTATACTGTTGTGGGATCTATCCGTACTTGCAATTATCAGGATGTTGTAAAAGAATGCTGGCTAAAGCAGCAATCTGTAGATTACATCAATTATGTTTATTCAGCGGATGCAGCCCAGGAGACAGAAGATTTTTGGATCGTTGATTGGACATATGTAGAACAGAAATCTGTTTCCTCCTTTGCAACTTCTCAAACACCTTTAATAAACCTTGGTCATGTTCCTTTAGCTTATCCATATGGAAACTCACAATCAGAAGCTGATCGCTTTGATCGTGATCTTTCTGAATGGTTGGATTGTATGGGAATCTGTTACAAGGATGATAATCCTAATAATACAGAAGCTACTCCTACTGGTGTAGGATCTGCTTACACTTCATTACGTGGTTTGCGTGTATCGGTTACAGTCGTAGGAATTGAATTTGTGAACATGTATTATTCACGAAATCCAAATGATCCTGCTAAATATGACATGACTCGATCAGGTACTAAAACAACTGTATCAGCGGTGAATTGTGATCTGCCTTTTGATCTGTATCGTAGAACATCCAATGGATCACCTGCATGGGGAGTCAATTACAAAGGTGTAGTTGAATATCCACCATATACAGGACTACTCACAAAGGTTTCCTGTGATTTTCCGGACAATAGGCGCGATGATTGTAATCGGCCGGCCGGATCAAATGAAACATGGATAGCTGCCATTGATACGCAGATCTGCAATTATTATATTTCTATTCCTGCAAATGAAAACATTACAGGAATATGGCTCCGCGGTGTGAATGTAATCGGTGGAACTTATGAACCGGATGGGGGAGGTGTTTCTGGAAAAGATGTTCAGGATCTCACAGATACTTTGAATGATTATATCCTTGGAAGGTATGGCATGGGTGAATTTGCCATCAACAACATCATGGGAACCACCTATGGGTGGAGGATTACAGCCAAATGGCTGAATTATACTTTTGATTCCGTTGGAACCAACGTAGCCAAGTATTACCCCTCCATCAATGGTTGTGCGAATTATCGGACTTATAGAGTATTACGGAATGAAATGGGTGGAATAGTGTCCTGTGTGGATGAATGTGGTAAACGTTGTTACCTTCCTGAAAATGCAATTCGTGTTAATCCAGGACAGGAAAATACAATCTATGATTGTATGAATACAAATCGTTTTGGTACAGAAACAATCACTGCAGGAAATACCAAAACATTTGATCTATCAAAATATCATTACTTCTCTTATTCAGCTCTGGCTGGATCAAATTCATCCAATTCTGTAGAAACAAAAGACAGATTGAATAATACTGTTACCTACACCATTAATACTGGCTTCTCTGAATCGATCACAGCGGAAACTGCCTGTGATTATCTGAAGGGATCCATCAAATTTACCATCACGTCCGGAGGACTCGTAAAAGTTAGTTATTTATGGTAAGAAGGGTGTTGAATATAGTGTTATTAAGTTTATTGGCATTAACTTCTGTTTATTGTCAGAATGGACAGCAATACATTGGAAGGACGCTTGGAGATACAACTGTTTCCACTGCTGATTTAAAAGATACATCCGTTTCTCTTGCTAAGTTGAAATATCTGAATGGATTAAGGATACTAGGTAATCCTACTGGATCTTATGCGATCGTAAAAGAAGTTTTACTTGGAACTGGACTTTCTTTTTCAGGTGATAGTTTAGTGGCAGCCGGTGGGGGAGGTGGATCTGGGGATGTATTGCAAAATGGAAATTCATTTGGAGCAACCATGAATTTGGGAACGAATGATAATAACAATCTAAGATTGGAAACTAATAATGTTCCCAGGTTGGAAATTACATCTGGAGCATCAACTGGAGGACTGGCTATTCTTAATGCTGTAACTACAAATACAACAACTCCCGAAAATTGTTTAACGATAAAAACTAATAGTACTGGTACTGCAGGTGTAGGATTTGGAAGCAGGATTCTTTTTCAGGGGGAAAGTTCAACTACGGACAACAGGGATATGGCATCAATTGATGCAGTGTGGAGAGTTGCGACTGATGGAACGCGCAGTAGTAATATTACTTTTAAAATCGTAAAAGATGGAGGAGCACTTTCAGAATTTGTTAGAATCGGAGATAATAACAATGGTCAAATAACACTTGGAATTAATTATCCTTTGATAATAAGTACATATGGATTTACAACTGCGTCTAATTTTAGCATCGGTAATAGTTCTAATACAATAAATATTAATAGTTCTGCAAATAGTAATACTGCAATACTGATTCACGGATCTAACACAAGTACTCCAAATTGCACTTTAGGTAATTCCAATTATAATTTTACGTCTAGTCATAAACAAATGATGCAGACTGGTAGTAGTTTAAGTTTCAATCCTACCAGTGGAACCGGAACATTTACAGGGTATGAATTTAACTGGACTATAAATCAAACAGGTGGAGCCAATGGAATTACTAGAGGATTGCACATTAAACCTACAATTACTGCAGCTGCTGATTTTAGAGCAATAGATATTTCTTCCACATCAGGAAAAGGTATTTATCAATCCAGTACAGGACCTGTAAATCATCTTGTGGGAAATACTCATATAGGATCAACAGGAACAGCTGTAACTAAATTGCAAATTACCAATGGAAGATTTGCACAAGCTAAGGGAAATGATGTTACCGTAGCAAACACATTGACTCTAGGAGGCGATGGAAATGTTTTTAAAGTTACTGCCAGTGGAAATACCAGTTTATTTAATATTGTATCTACCAACTGGCCTGCAGGTAGTGTTGTAACACTAATTTTTACAGGGCCTCACACTGTGTTGCATAATAATACAAGTGGTGGTGGAGCTGCAATATTACTGGCAGGATCCATACCTATGAATGTTGCTAATAATGCAACGCTTACACTTGTTTATGATGGAACAGTCTGGCAAGAAATATCACGCAAAATGCCTTAACATGAAAAGAATTCTATTCTATATATCATTCCTTTTTTCAATAGTGTTGACTGCACAGCCTTACAGCGGTGGTTATGTTTTGGATGGATCATTTTATACAGGTCATGCACCATATGCCTCTTATTACGACACACTTAATCAGGCTTATGCAACACCGAATGAAGGAAAGCCAATTAAATTCAGAGTTAAGGATACATGCAACCAGATACGCGTTTTAAATGATACTTCCATTGTATTTAATTACTCAGGAATTTATTTTTTTAATTATCAATTTGTAGTTCAAAAAACTGGAGGAACAGCAAATGATGTTTCCATCTGGATTGAGAAATTAGAAGGTACCAGGATAGGGGGTTCAAATAGTATTTATACCATTGAAAATTCTTCTCAGAATTACAACATCAATTATAATGCAATTGTCCCGGTAGCAACTACCGATACTTTTAAAATCATGTTCTCCTATCCGACTACTGATTTTAGATTCATAGCAACCGGGTCACAGCTTACTCCACCAAGACCACATACGCCAAGCACCCGAATTACAATCATCAAAATTTCAGATCTATGAAAAAAATATTTCTTTTACTTTTCTTGATTCCATTTTTGGGATGTACTCAAAACTCTGCTCTGGATGTCCTAACTGTTGATAAAGAAAAATACATCGTATCCACAGACACTTCTAGAAGTGGCGTAATCAAAATAACCTATACACCCACTCAAAAAGTTTTTGAAGACATCGTTGAAAAAATTCTTGTAATCAATGAAGAATTAGAAAAGATTGAAGGTGAACTAGAGGCTTTGCGTTCACGCAAAAAGTTTCTTTTACATCAAAAGGATAGATTAGAATTTTTAAGGGATTCTCAATAGTGTGTTTATGGATAGTGCAATAATAAAGGCTCTTTTGGAAAATGGAATTGCAGTTGCTGTCTTAGGATTTTTACTCTGGTACATTGTAAAGCCTATTGTGGATGCACACATCAAAGCTATCAATGATATAGTAGAAACTATGAAAGAAGAAAGGAAAGCATGCCAAGCTTTATTTCAGGAATTGAAGGGTGAGCTCCATAGTGTTAAAGATGAAATAATAGAAGAAATCAAAAATCTAAAATCATGAGTAAATATATTCCATGGATTATCGGCGGTGCGATCGCTTATTTACTGTTAAGTAAATCAGGATCTAATCAAGTCTTTAAAGGAGGAGTTACCCCCTCCAATAAACCTGTTACTCCTTATGGTACCGGTGTATATGGTACAAGGAGGCTTAGATTCACTCCACAACACATGAACGCTTGAGTAAATCAATCCTGATCGTTGGTGCAGTGGTTTTGTTTTTACTCATTGCCACGCCTGGTAAAGCCGGATCTCTATCTGAATCAGATAAGGATGCTCTGGCTGCCATATCTTATCTGGATAGGGTAGATCTACCATTGGGAATGAGAAATAACAATCCCGGTAACCTAAGACCAGATGGTGTATCTAATTGGCAGGGATTAATTGGAATTGACTCTAAGAATAACTTTTTGAGGTTTGGAGCTTTCGCCTGGGGAGTGCGTGCCTTAATTAAACAAATACGTGATGCAGATCTAGGCCGGCATGGAATAAGATCCATCAGATCCTTAATTGAAAAATACTCACCGGTCAATGACAACAGCAGACCCATTGTAGAATCCTATATCAAATATTTAATAAGTCATACAGGATTTATTTCAGGAAACATTCCAGATACCTCAAAGGAAACAGTAAAAAAACTAGTAACCGGAATTGCAGACCATGAGAACGGTCGATCCGGTGTGATCAGCAACAAAATGTTTGAATTTTCATGGCTTTTAAGTTTAACCTAAGATGAGAAAATTAGCACTGTTATATTATTTCGTAAAAGATCTTTCCTACACAGATAAACTCGTATCAGTAGGGGAGTCCTTCAATCCTGTTATAAGTACACAGGGATTTAATGTCAGCGATTGGCCGGGCCTTACGACTGACTCATTGTTCATCGTAGATTATGGGCATCCAGAAGGCCCAAAGTTCTTAGCGCGCTTAGATCCATATGATTCTGAAGGAAATCTGAGACAAGCAATCACTTATGCTCTAGCAGGAAAATTTGACAATATAGGCGAAGAAAGAAGTAAGACTGTTTACAAATCAGGCGATCCTGAAGTAAATGGATTATGGGAAGGGGATTCTCTAGATCTGCCATTCCCTCAAATCGGAGCCGGTGATATCTGGGAAGCTTTTAAAAATCTATTTGCTTTCTCTTGGGTACCATGGTGGGCATGGGCAGGAATAGCTGCAGTAGCTTCAGTTAAATCGGCCACGGCTAAAAGGCCTATGTGTCAGGCAGTATTTGGAGTGGCCACTGCATTTGCAGGATATAAGGCTTTCAAGAAATTCAATCAAAAATAATTAAGGCATGATAGTAAGTAATATAGTGATCTATGATTCACGAAAGCAGTACTCAAAATCTGTAACTGACTTTTTTCTTTATTTGGAAAAAAGAATTCCAAAAGAACA
>CAZUVD010000026.1:0-24812 GCA_964623075.1 uncultured Coxiellaceae bacterium
CTCAGTTGGTAGAGCACAACCTTGCCAAGGTTGGGGTCGCGAGTTCGAGTCTCGTTTCCCGCTGAAAGATTTATCCAGCCTCAGAGAGTTGGTTATCTGGGGTTTTTTGTTTGTGCTGTTAATGAGAAATGAGCATTAATGGCTGGGTGGCAGAGTGGTTATGCAGCGGCCTGCAAAGCCGTGGACGCCGGTTCGATTCCGACCCCAGCCTTTATTCGTGTCTAACCGTATTTGCCCGGGTGGCGGAACTGGTAGACGCAAGGGACTTAAAATCCCTCGGGATCTAATCCTGTGCCGGTTCGATTCCGGCCCCGGGCACGAATTTTTGCTGTTACTTTTTTGGACCGTCAATCGTATGACATTCGTTGTCACAGAAAAGTGTATCAAGTGTAAGTACACAGATTGTGTAGAAGTTTGCCCTGTCGATTGCTTTTATGAAGGCCCAAATTTCCTCGTCATAAATCCCGATGAATGTATTGATTGCGCACTCTGCGAGCCTGAGTGCCCTGTGAATGCTATTTATTCAGAAGACGATTTACCTGAAAAATATCAAGGTTTTTTACCCTTAAATGCAGAGCTTGCCGCTAAGTGGCCAGTGATCACTCGTATCAAACCGGCTCCTGCCGATGCCGATGAGTGGAAAGACGTTGAAGATAAGTTGCAATACCTTGAAAAAGAATGGCCTAAAGAGTGAAGCTTCTCGCGTTTGATACTTCCACCCATGCGTGTACTGTTGCTGTTATTGATACGGCAAAACCTGTAAACGCAAATATCGCTTCTAAAACTGAAATGCAAGCTATGCAACAAGGTAAATTAATTTTGCCTATGATTGATGCTGTTTTGCAAACGGCCGGCATTCTATTGTCTGAATTAGATGCGATTGCTTATGGCACTGGACCTGGTAGTTATACTGGAACCAGAATTGCAGCAAGTGTGGTGCAAGCGTTAGGTTTTGTTAATCCATGTAAGATTATCCCGGTTTCTTCATTAGCTACCATGGCTCAAGCTGCTTTTATCAAACATCATTGGCAACGCATCCTGGTTGCCGTTGATGCGAGAGCGAATCAAGTCTATTGGGCAGCTTATGAATTACAGGCCAATGGCTTAATGAAGCTGCAAGATCAAGAGCATGTGAGTGCGCCTAGTAATCTAGCAGTGCCGTTTACTGAAATTGACTGGTACGGTATTGGTGATGGCTGGTCGGCATATGGTGAAATAATAAACAACTCTATCGACAGTAAACCGAAAGAAATAGATGTGACTACATTGCCATTAGCCGATGCTATGCTGTCTTTAGCGCTCGATAAACTAAAACATCAGCAGTCAATCGATGTATTTGATGCTTTACCGGTATATCTTCGTTGAGATTACATACCCATAAGAGCTAAACTTAACAAACAATTTGCAATAAGATTGGAGTGAGATTGTAATGCCAAGCGTGAATCATGATGCCTGTCAGAGTATTATTAGCCAAATTAAGGCATATATTCAAAAAGAATCGCCAGCGAAAGAAAGTGAATTATTGGCAAAATTTGCGGATCGTTATTTTGCATCTTGCTCAATTGAAGATTTAAGAGAAAGGCCCATTCAAGAATGGGTTGCGATTGTGAGTTCCCACTGGAATTTCATGAAAGAACGCGCACCAAAAGAAAAGAAAATTAAAATCTTTAATACCAATAAAGCAGAAGATGGTTGGCAGGCACCACATACCATTATTCAAATTTCACATGATGACATCCCATTTTTAGTCGATTCTATTCGCATGGTATTAAATCGTTATCATTACGAAATTCATTTCATTATTCATTTCGGTGGTTTGAAAGTCGAGCGCAATAAAAAAAATCAAATTACAGATATTTTAGCACTAAATGATGAAAGTAAAACAGCAACAACATCAGCGCCTATTTATATTGAAATTGATTACATCAATGATCCAAATTTAATTGAGCAGTTAAAGCAAGACATTAACACGGTGTTATGCGATGTTGCCTTGTCGGTTGCCGATTGGCGACAAATGGTAGATGAAGTCAAAGAATGTTTAAATGAGCTTGAAAAAAATCCGCCAAATGTCGATGCGGCCGAATTAGCAGAATCAAAAGATTTTTTATCATGGCTTATCAATAACAATTTTACTTTTTTAGGCGCGAGAGATTATAAATTAATTGGTAATGATACCAATCGCGCTTTGCAATTAGTGCCAGGATCTGGCTTGGGTGTTTTACGCAGCGATTCTTCAACGGCTGTCTCTAAAAGCTATGCGGAATTGCCACCGCAAGCTAGAAAAATGGCGCTTTCCAAAAATATTTTAATTATTGCAAAAACAAATACAAAATCTTCTGTGCATAGAGATGCGTATACCGACTACATTGGTGTTAAACGTTATAATGAAAATAGTGAATTAATCGGCGAACGTCGCTTCATCGGTCTTTATACTTCTGCTGCTTATAATTCCAGCTCAAGACAAATTCCTTTCTTGCGCCACAAAGTTGAGAAAGTACTTGAAGAGTTGGGTTTTCCCGCGGATAGCCATGATGGTAAAGAAGCGCTTAATTTACTGGAAACGTTGCCTCGCGATGACTTATTTCAAGCAACGCCCGAAGAATTAACAGAGCTAACATTAGCTATTTTGCAGTTGAAAGAACGTAAGCGCATGCGTTTATTGGTAAGACGTGATGCTTATTATCGTTATTTCTCTTGTTTAGTGTATGTACCGCGGGAAACGTTTACAACGGATCTTGCTTTGGCTATTCAAGATGTATTGATGCATGTATTTAAAGGCTTAGAATCCACTTTTACGACGTATTTTTCAGATTCTGTTTTGGCGCGTATTCATTACATTATTCGCGTCAATCCTAAAGTAAATGTTGAATATGATGTAGCGAGTATCGAAAAATGGTTAATTGCGATTGCCCGCTCATGGCGTGAAGAGTTAAAAGATTGCATGATTGAACGTTATGGCGAAGGCCGTGGTCTTGCTAATTTTGCGCAATACGCTAAAGCATTTCCTGCTAGTTACACAGAATCATACACGCCAAATGAAGCTTTAGATGATTTAGAAGTCATCAACTCTATTAATCAAGAGCAACCATTAGGTATGTTATTGTCAAATACTTATAGCGGCAATACGCTTGGTTTAAAATTATTTCATGCTGATAAATCCATCGTGTTATCAGATGTCTTGCCCATTTTAGAAAATATGGGTTTGAAAGTGATTGGTGAGAAACCACATGAACTTCGTTTTAAAGATGGTAGAAGAGTGTGGATCAATGATTTTTATATGTCGTATGACACGAATAAAAAAATTGATTTAAACGACATTAAAGATATTTTCCAAGAAGCATTCGATAAAGTGTGGTTTGGCTATGCTGAAAATGATGGTTTTAATCGCTTGGTATTAGAGGCGAATTTAACATCGCAAGAAACAACCATGTTACGTGCTTACGCCAAATACTTGCGACAAATAGGTTTTACTTTAAGTCAAAATTATATCGAACAAGCGCTTACCAATAATCCAGATATTACTAAAGCATTGGTGCAGTTATTTGTTCAGCGTTTTGATGCCGAATTACATCGTCGCGATTATGATGGTTCGAAAGCCATTATCGCCTATATCGAGCAAACACTCGATGGAGTTAAAAGTTTAGATGAAGATAGAATTATTCGACGTTTATTAGAAGTGATACTTGCCACAACCAGAACCAATTACTTTCAAGTAGATGAAAAAGGCTTAAATAAGCCGTATATTTCCTTTAAATTAGATCCCGCGAAAATTTCAGATTTGCCGTTGCCGCGACCAAAATATGAAATATTTGTTTATTCACCAAGGGTAGAAGGCGTTCATTTGCGTGCAGGTAAAGTTGCGCGTGGTGGTTTGCGTTGGTCGGATCGTCGAGAAGATTTCCGCACTGAAGTGTTAGGTTTGATGAAGGCGCAGCAAGTTAAAAATACCGTGATTGTGCCTGAAGGTGCAAAAGGTGGATTTGTTGTTAAAGCGGCATCACCTACTACTTTAACTCGTGATCAGTGGCAAAAAGAAGGGATTGAATGCTATTCCATTTTCATCAGTGGTTTGCTGGATATCACTGATAACATTTTAGATGGAATTATTATTCCGCCTGTAAAAGTCGTGCGTCACGATGAAGATGACCCATATTTGGTGGTTGCAGCCGACAAAGGCACAGCAACTTTTTCAGATATTGCCAATTCCATTGCGCAAAAATATGGTTTTTGGTTGGATGATGCTTTTGCCTCGGGTGGTTCTGCCGGTTACGATCACAAGCGCATGGGGATTACTTCACGTGGTGTGTGGGTTTCAGTGCAACGACATTTTCGTGAAATGGGTTTAAATGCTGATAAAGATAATTTAACGGTTATCGGTATTGGTGATATGAGTGGTGATGTGTTTGGTAATGGTTTGTTGATGTCGCAACATTTGTGTTTAGTTGCAGCTTACAACCATAACCATATTTTTATCGACCCAACACCTAATCCAGAAGTAAGTTATGAAGAAAGAAAACGCTTATTTAATTTACCTCGATCAGGTTGGGGTGATTACAACATTGAATTGATTTCAAAAGGCGGTGGTATTTTTGACCGTTCTCAAAAATCGATTAAATTATCGCCTGAAATACAAACGTTATTAAATACCAACAAAGAAACCATGGTTCCAAACGAATTAATTCGAGCAATTTTAAAAGCGCGAGTGGATTTATTGTGGAATGGCGGTATTGGTACGTTTGTGAAAGCAAGTACGGAATCACATCTGGAAGCGGGTGATAGAACGAACGATGGTATTCGTGTTAATGCAAACGAATTAAATGCTCGCGTCATTGCAGAAGGTGGCAATTTAGGCATGACGCAATTAGCGCGTGTCGAATACTCTTTGCAAGGTGGCGTGGTTAATACGGATTTTATCGATAATTCGGCTGGGGTTGATTGTTCAGATCATGAAGTCAATATTAAAATTTTACTAAATCGTATCATTGCTGATAATGCGATGAATAAAGCGGAACGTAATGTTTTACTTGAAAAGATGACAGATGAAGTGGGGCATTTGGTATTGTTCGATAATTACGAACAAACGCAAATTATTAGCCTTGAATCTTTACTCATTCAACAAACAATGGATTTATACCGCCATTTTATGAATGATATGGAAAATGCAGGCAGGCTTGATCGTGCATTAGAATATTTACCAAATGATGCAATGATGGTCGAGCGTCGCGCTAATAATAAATTCTTAACGCGTCCAGAACTTGCCATTCTTTTGTCTTATTGCAAAATGTATTTGAAGCAAGATATTTTAGGTACGCAAGTTCCAGAAGATCCTTACTTCAATAAATATTTATTAACAGCATTTCCAAAGCCTTTAGTGGAAAAGTTTTTACCGCAATTAGAACAGCATAGTTTGCGACGTGAAATTGTCGCGACACAATTGTGTAAAAGTATCGTCGATAAAATGGGTATTGGTTTTATTGAGCGATTACAGCGCGAAACTGGCGCTTCGACTTCTGTGATTGTCAGGGCTTATTCGATTGCTGAAAATATATTTGATATGGAATCTTTATGGCAAGAAATTATATCGCTCGATAATAAAGTTCCAACTGATATTCAGTATGGCATGATGTTGCAATTATCGTATTTAGTGCGTCGTTCAACGCGCTGGTTTATCCGAAATAAAAAAGCCAATATTGATATTCAACAAACAATTGATGCTTTTAAGCCAGCATTATCGGCAATCAAGCAACAGTTATTCCAGTTATTAGATGATTCGGGTCGAGAAGTGTTAGAGACGGCTCATCATTATCTAATGGAAAAAGGTGTACCGGATAAACTCGCTTTCAATGTGGCGGCTTGCAATACTTTATTTAACGTACTAGATATTATCGAAGCTGCTCATAAGTACGATTTGGATTTAGCCGATACAGCAAAAACGTATTATCAATTAGGTAACAAGTTAGAATTAAACTTAATTCGCGAATTAATGAATTCTTCTAGCATCGTTGATCAATGGGATGAGCTTGCACGTTCTGGTTTTCGTGATGATCTTGATCGTGTGCAGCGTAAATTGAGCGCGCGCGTACTAACCATGCGTGTGAAAGATAATGGCAAGACTAGCTCAATCAGTGCTCGTATTGATACTTGGATTAAGCGTCATGAGTTTTTAATTGAAAGATGGCGTAAATTATTAACCGATGTGAAGTCAACCGATCCTGTTGGATTTGTTACTTTCTCTGTTATTTTGCGAGAATTATTTGATTTTGCACAAGCATCATAGGAGTTTAGCATGGATAGCAATGTGATAGCAGACAAGTCAACTGATGTGTTTGGTTCTAAAATGCATTACTTAGAAAGTGGTAGTGGCGATCCTATTATTTTTTTACATGGGATTCCAACTTCAAGCTATATTTGGCGAAATGTGATACCGCATTTATCAACGCTTGGAAAATGTGTCGCGCCTGATTTAATAGGATTTGGCCACTCTGATAAACCAGATATCGCCTACACAGTGTTTGATCATATCGCTTATTTCGATCAATTCGTTAATACGCTGAATTTGCGCAATATCACTTTAGTGATGCATGGTTGGGGTTCGGTGATTGGTTTTGATTATGCGATGCGTAATCAAAGTAATTGTAAGGGTTTAGTGTTTTATGAATCTTTTTTGCGTCCGATCGATTTAGACGATATTTCGCTTCCCTATCAAGAGCAATTAATGGCTTTAAATCTTGGTGAAAATATTGATTTAGCAGCAACTAACGGTGTTCCTTTTGTTGATCGTATTTTACCGCAAACGATTATGCGTCAATTATCTGCTGATGAAATGAAGCATTATCGCGAACCTTTTTTGCCGCAAGGTTCAAGCAAGCCTATTTTGCAATATTTATCTGAATTACCAAATGGTAAGCAAAAAGGTAAGGTTGATGCATTAATTGCAAATTACTCCAAAAAATTATGTTTATCACCGTTGCCAAAATTAATGCTTTATTCTTTGCCTGGATTTATTACAACGATTGCATCTGCCATGTGGGCGAAAGAGCATTTTCCAAATTTAGAAGTGGTTGATATCGGCGAAGAATTGCATCTTGCGCAAGAATCATGCCCAGAATTAATGGGTGAATCGATTAGCATTTGGTTGCAATCGGTCGAACAAATGCAAGTTTAACTTTAATTTAACAAGAGATAATGAATTTATGATTGCAGCGATTATCGAGAGTAATTTACCGGTTTTTATCATGGTGGCGTTATTAAGTGTTTTATTGTTTGCAACAGGCATTTATTGGATTTTCAAAAATGAAAAATCAAATTCTAGTGTTGCTATCAGTGAAGATTTATTACCCATTGCCGGCGATGATGTTATTTCAACACAGCTTGATTTAGCGAGAGCTTACATTGAAACAAACAACAAGCATTTAGCAAAACCGATTTTGCAATTAGTGTTAGAGCAGGGAAGTAAATTACAAATTTCCGAAGCAAAAGAATTATTAGTATTAATTTAAAGTAGCCTGGACCAAACGCGCAGCGTTTAGTCCAGGGCTTTTCGGTTACCAAAGAACAAGCCCTGGACTAAACGCTGCGCGTTTGGTCCAGGCTACTATTTTTACAGGTTTTAGTAATATGCGTATTGCACTTGGTATTGAATACAACGGCACTGGTTTTAATGGCTGGCAAAGACAACATAATGTTCCAACCATTCAAGGAAAACTTGAAGAAGCATTATCAAAAGTCGCTAACGAAAAAATTGAAATTTTTTGTGCTGGTAGAACCGATGCTGGCGTGCATGCGACTGGCCAGGTTGTGCATTTTGACACCCGAGCGAAACGCCATATTGATGCGTGGATTTTTGGCGTCAATATTTCATTGCATCCATCGATTGCTGTGCGTTGGTCTAGAGCGGTTGATTACCATTTTCATGCGCGTTTTCGCGCAACCTCTCGTCGTTATGTTTATGTGATTTACAATAATCCAGTACGACCAGCATTACTCAATACACGGGTCAGTTGGCATTATTACCCCTTAGATATCGAACTTATGCGCTTGGCATCCCTTTGCTTGATCGGGGAGCATGACTTCAATTCTTTCCGCTCAACCCAATGTAACTCGAAAACATCTGTACGAAAAGTGAACGAAATTAGCTTTACTCGTCAGGGTGACTATATTTTCATCGAAATTGAAGCAAACGCCTTTTTGCACCATATGGTGCGAAATATAGTGGGTAGTTTGATGAAAGTAGGCAGTGGCAGGCGCGAAATTGCCTGGATGGAGCAGGTATTACAGGCAAAAAGCCGAAAAGTAGCCGCAGAAACGGCTCCCCCAGATGGTTTATACCTAACTCAGGTCAAATACCCACAAATCTACAATTTTCCTCTGACAGACGTTCCTTTTTTGCTATAATGACGAACTTTGAGCAACATTTTGAAGGGTTTTTGTTATGAGTTGGTTTAAAAATTTATTACCATCCCGAATTCGTACCGGTCACGGCGCTAAAAAAGGCGTGCCTGAAGGTTTGTGGTCTAAGTGCGATAGTTGCCAATCAGTGCTTTATCGTTCCGAACTTGAGCGAAATTTAGAAGTATGCCCAAAGTGCGATTATCATATTCGTATTTCAGCACGTAAACGTTTAAGTTATTTTTTTGATGCCAACACTACCATTGAAATTGCAGCTGATGTGCAACCAGTGGATCGTTTGAAATTCCGCGATAGTAAAAAATATAAAGACCGTTTAGCCGCAGCACAAGCCGAGACCGGTGAAACAGAAGCCATGGTTGTGATGCGAGGCGAAGTTTGTGAAATTGCATTAGTGGCAGCCGCATTTGAATATGGTTTTATTGGCGGTTCAATGGGTGCTGCGGTTGGTGAAAAATTCGTGCGTGCTGTTAATGCGAGTCTTTCGCAGCGCATTCCACTGGTTTGTTTTTCCGCAAGTGGCGGTGCACGTATGCAAGAAGCATTAATTTCATTAATGCAAATGGCAAAAGTCAGTGCTGCACTCGCGCAATTATCAGAAGCGGGGATTCCTTATATCTCTGTGTTAACCGATCCCACCATGGGTGGTGTTTCTGCTAGTCTTGCGACACTCGGTGATATTATTATTGCAGAACCAAATGCATTAATTGGTTTTGCAGGACCCCGTGTGATTGAACAAACAGTTCGTGAAAAATTGCCAGAAGGGTTTCAACGTAGTGAGTTTTTATTAAAAAAAGGTGCAATCGATATGATTTTACATCGTAACGAAATGCGCACAGGGATTTCGCGCTTGCTAGCAAAGTTAACCAAACAAGTAGCAAGTGCAAAATAATTTTTTAATGTTTCTTAACATAGAGGTGATCCATGGAAAGTAAAACCAAACACAGAATACTAGGCGTTTTAGTAGTGGCAGGATTAGCTGTTATTGCCTGGCCATTTTTACAAGGTCACGAAGGTGGAACTGAAGTGACAACCATTAAAGAACCCGCATTCCCTGATCAATCAGCGCAATCATCACCTGAAGCAAAACAAGAAGCGCAACCTGTCGCTGAGATGGAAAATAGCCAAACCCAAAGCCAAGTTTTAGCGTCAGCTAGCACAACCAATGTCACAACCACACCAGAAGCCGCAACAACTGCCGCACCAGAAGCTGCCGCAACAACCGCGCCAGATGTTCGTCCGACTCCAACACCTGAAAGTGAAACAACATTAGGATCAGAAGTCGTTAAAAGCGAACCAGACGATATCATTAAAAACGAACATCCAGCAGAACCTAGCAAATCAGCACCAGCTATTGCGGCACCAGGTGAAGAAAATGCAACAACAGAACCTGCAAAAAAAACAAGCTCAACCAAAAAAGCAAAATCGACAACCGTTAGCAAAAACACTAAACATTCATCACATCGATTAAGCGCAAAAACTAGCAAGAAAACCTTAGCTAATAAAACGGTTAAAAATAATCACTTGTTTAACATCCAAGATCCATCATGGGTTATTCAAGTGGGAAGTTTTAAAAATAAAACAGCGGCATTAAAAGTCGTTAATCAATTACGTGCAAGTGGTTATCGCGCTTTCATACAACAATTTGCGAGTGGTGATGATAGCACGCGTGTATTTGTCGGCCCTGAAAACAAACAAGCTCATGCACGTCAATTAGCACAAGATTTAAATGCTAAAATGCATTTGCAAGGTATAGTAATTAGTTATCAACCATTAGCTTAATGTTGGTAAATCGACTAATTGTTTAGTGCCATCAGAATACCAATAAAGAGCATTGCCAGTTGGGTGCCACGCACCCAACACAATGCGCTCAGCCGTACCATTCTTTAATGCGACTTGATGAAATCCACGTCGGTGTGTGTGACCGTGAATCATGTATTGCACTTTATGTTTTTCAAGAATTCGTACAACTTCAGCAGGCACGACATCCATAATGTTTTCATGTGTGATTTCAGTGTGATGCATACTTTTGTTGCGTAAATGGTTCGCAATTTTTTGGCGGATAAATAGTGGTAAATTTAAAAAAATAAATTGTACGAGTGGTCTGTAGGCAAACTTTCTTGCTTTCATGTATTTGATATCATCAATGCAAAGCATATCACCATGCATTAATAATACCGGTGTACCATATAAGGAAATGACGGTTTCATCTTCTAATAAACGACAACCTGTTTTTTGCTGAAATTGTTTGCCATATAAAAAATCGCGATTGCCGCGCATGAAATAAATGGGTAAGCCCGCTTTTGTTGCTTTTGCTAATGCCGTCATGATTTTAACGTTAAAATCAGATAAGTTATCATCACCAATCCATACTTCAAAAAAATCACCCAAGATATATAACGCATCAACGCTTTCATCGCATTGCTCTAGTAACGCTAAAAATTGGGCGCTAGATTGCGTATGACTTTCATCAAGATGTAAATCGGAGATAAAAATAGTTTTTGGCAGTTTCGTCATAACTCACTGATTTCATAGTAAAAAGTATATTTTATGAAGCATTCCCTTATTTGGGATATTTATCTTATACTTAAGTTATAGGTTAGGGAGTATTATCATGAATCTGCTGATTAATGACAATCCTTTACTTTTGTGGCGCGACACCATCAAAGATGCGGAAGAACGTTGTTCCGTTACACTGAAACAAGAATTAGAAACTTATCTTATTTCACTACTCGATCATTACAGTAATCAACCTGAATTAACCAAACAATTATTCGCGCAAAATTTTTTGCGAGCAAATCAAAATAGTGACGCCGGTAGAATGCATTCATTGCGTGTTGTTGGTGATCAATGCTTGCTTTATGCGGGTTTATTTCCAGATTCTGCTAAACGTAAATTAGTTAGAGTCAGTTATTTTGTTAATTTAGGGCGATCGGCATATCACATGATTTCTTGCAAAACAAATGACTTATTTGGCAACTTGGCGTTTGATTTTGTCATACTGATGGATGTGTTGCAAAGCATCAGAACAAGTGATTATTTGCTACCCATAGATGCTTATGAGCAATGGCAAGAGTTGGGCAGTAAACGTGCATTGCATTTTTTGCGCCAATATACCCGCTGTTTGTAATTTGAACGGGGATGCGGGCGAAGTCCGCGCTATATAACCCCGGATAGCTTTGTTGCATCAAATCTCGTCATTGCGAGGAGCGTAGCGACGAAGCAATCCAGCTTTTCAAGGAAAATCAAAAGCTGGATTGCTTCGTCGCTACGCTCCTCGCAATGACGACGGTCGTTGTCACTACTCGCAATAGCGCTTTGCCTTGAGTTCAGCGGACACCTTCAATAGAATAGGCAGCTACTCTATTAGGAGCAAAAACATGCGGTTAATTCTACTCGGATGCCCGGGAGCAGGTAAGGGTACACAGGCTAAATTTATCGCTGAGAAATTTCATATCCCGCAAATTTCCACTGGTAATATTTTACGTGCCGCGATTCAAGCCGGTACGCCTCTTGGTAAACAAGCTAAAGCATTAGTTGAAGGTGGACAATTAGTCCCTGATGAAATGGTCGTGCAATTGGTGCGGGATCGTTTAACAGAACCTGATTGCAAGAATGGTTTTTTATTAGATGGTTTCCCGCGGACTATTTCACAAGCGGAAGAATTAGCAAAAATAGCCCCAATTGATTATGTCGTTGATATTGAAGTTCCTGCTGAAGAAATTATTCGTCGCTTAAGCGGACGTCGCATTCATTTAGCATCGGGTCGCACTTATCATGTTCTTTATCAACCACCGAAAAAAGAAGGTATTGATGATGTAACGGGTGAAGCACTCATTCAGCGTTCTGATGATTGCGAAGAAACCATTCGCAAACGTTTAGCGGTTTATGAAGAGCAAACGATGCCTCTACGTGAATATTATCGTCGTTCACAACCACACTCTTATATTCAGATTGATGGTACGGGCACCGTTGATGATATTACCAAGCAAATTTTTAATTATTTATCGACAGCGAAAGCGGAGTAAAAAGATGATAAGGATTTCTTTTGTAAAACGTGTTGCGTTGATGTGTGCTTTGATTGCGGTCTCATCGCATTCATTTGCAAACGCAAATAATTCACCAGTGGGATATTGGCAAACAATCGATGATGTTTCTGGTAAAGCAAAATCGATCGTGCAAATTAGTGAATTACCTGATCATTCTCTAGAAGGTAAAGTTGTTAAACTCTACACCGATCCGAATAAAGTTTGTGTTGCTTGTAAGGGCGATAAAAAAGATAAACCGATTCTGGGTATGGTTATCATGCAGGGCTTAAAGCAAGTAACAGATACTCCCAATCTGTGGTCAAGCGGCAAAATCCTTGATCCTAAAAATGGTAAGACTTATCAATGTGATATCAAAATCAGTAGTGATAACAAAGAATTAAACGTTAGGGGCTATATCGGCCTTTCATTGTTTGGACGCACGCAAACATGGAAAAGTGTGCCAAATTCAATGAGTTAACCCCTCTTAATATTTGATCAACCAAAACCAGTTATAATGGATGCTTGCCATCGCTGAAGTGGCAAGCCGAGGAGAGATCACAATAATAACTAGGAGGGTTGACGCATGAAAATTCAAGTCCTTGAAGCAAATACAAATCGTCCATTAGCAAACACCAAAATACAATTACAAGTTAAAGGCAAAGACAGTGGCTTTATTTCTCTCACATCTGACGCAAGTGGTCATATTACGTTAGATGAGAAGATTTCAGGTCAACAAATTGCGGTAACGACTGGCCTTGCTGCTGGTGATGTTAAATGGATAACTGCTACGGATGGCGCACGTTTGTTAGTTGCAAGCACTGCTGCTGGTAGTCGTACGACAGAGACGACACATGGCGGCCGTTCTTCCAAGTAACTTTTGTACCCTTAAAAAAAAGCCGCTTAGCGGCTTTTTTTTTGATATTTGCAATAGAGTAGATTTCAAGCGATACTTGTAAACAATTTACTCTAGGTTGCTAATGGAATATGACTGAAGAACTTTCGACAGAATACGATTCTGAGAAACGATTATTAGTATGTCGTGGTGAATGGAACATCAAGCATTTGCAGCAACTTCAAGGTATTCTTGCAAACATCATTTGGCCAGACAAAGGCGCTATTAAAATTGATGGTCATGGCATTGAAAAAATGGATAGTGCAGGCGCGTGGCTGTTATCGCGTTGGCAAACACGGCTGGAGCAGCGTGGCATTAAAATCCGCTTATTAAAATTTTCACCAGAAAGTGAATCACTCTTATCCATCGTAACCAAAGAAGTAAAAGAAGAAAAACCCTTACCAAAAATTAAAGTGCCGGAATGGATGGCACGCATTGGTATGCAAACGGTTGATCAATTTAAAGGGTTTATTGAATATCTCAATTTTGTTGGTAAGTTAACTTTTGAAGTATTTCGCATGTTTGGCCCGCAAGGCAAAATACGCTGGAATGCGATTGCAGGTATTATTTATCGCAATGGTTATCAAGCATTGCCAATCATTACGCTGTTATCTTTTATGATAGGTGTCGTCATTACCTATCAAATGGGCTTACAGTTAAAAAATTATGGTGCGAACATCTATATTGTCGATTTATTGGGTCTTGCTGTGTTACGCGAATTTGGGCCTTTGATGACGGCCATTATGGTGGCTGGGCGCACGGGTTCTGCTTATACCGCTGAATTAGGCATCATGAAAATTAATCAAGAGATTGATGCCTTAGATACCCTGGGCGTGACACCTGGTGAACTATTATTGCTGCCAAGAATTTTTGGCTTATTTATCGCTTTGCCATTATTAACCATGTGGGCTGATGTCTTTGGTGTGTTTGGCGGCATGGTCATGTCTAATAATATGCTAAATATTACGTGGTATGATTTCATCGAGCGTTTTCCAAGTGTGATTCCCTTACGTGCTTTGTTGATCGGTTTAGGTAAAGCACCTGTTTTTGCATTAATTATTTCAAGTATTAGTTGTTACCAGGGAATGAAAGTCAGTGGTAGCGCAGATAGTGTGGGTGTCAATACTACTCGCAGTGTCGTGATGTCCATTTTTTTCATTATTGTTGCTGATGCAATCTTCTCGATTATTTTAAGTAAGCTCAAGCTATGACCATCATTATCGAAATCAAAGATATGGTAACGCGATTGGGCGGCACGCTGGTGCACAATGGTCTCAACTTAAAAGTAAAACAAGGTGAAATTTTAGGCATAGTTGGCGGTAGTGGTTCCGGTAAAACAACTTTGCTACGCGAAATGCTCGCATTAACAGTACCAGAATCAGGAAGCATCGAAGTATTTGGCCATGATTTACTGAATGCATCACCGCGTACCTTACTTGAAATCCAAAGACGCTGGGGTGTGTTGTTTCAAGAGAATGCCTTATTCAGTTCGCTAACGGTGCTAGAGAATGTTTGTTTTCCATTGCATGAACATACGTCACTCAATCCAGATAACATCCAAGATTTGGCTTTATTAAAAATTTTAATGGCGGGTTTACCAGTAGATGCGGCCTTAAAATATCCCGCAGAATTAAGCGGTGGGATGCAAAAACGCGCAGGGCTCGCGCGTGCTATTGCGTTAGATCCAGAGCTACTTTTTCTGGATGAGCCGACCGCAGGTCTTGATCCTAATACGGCGGCGGGGTTTGATGAGCTAATTTTAAACTTGCAGAGCACCATCGGTTTGACTATTGTAATGGTAACGCATGATTTAGATACACTATGGAAAGTGACTAATAGGGTCGCATTTTTAGGAGAGGGTATCGTATTGTCTGTTGAGCCAATGGCAAAACTGGTAAAGAATCCGCATCCACTCATCCAAGCCTTCTTTAGCGGGCCGCGTGGAAGGGTTGCGGCTGAAAGTAACCAGCCAGGAAATACTTATCATGGAAACTAGAATCAATTACACCTTAGTGGGTGCATTTGTTATTTCTCTGATAACCATTTCAGTGTTGGCAATCATCTGGTTGTCATCTGGTTTTTCCATGCAACATTACACCACTTACATGATTTACATGAATGAATCAGTGTCGGGGTTAACGATTGATTCACCGGTTGAATTTAATGGTGTGAGTGTGGGTACGGTGACCAAGATTCAGTTAGATCACACCAATCCTCAGCAAGTTGAATTATTGTTACAAGTGACAAGCACGACCCCCGTAACCCAGGGAACGGTAGCAACGCTGACGACGCGAGGTGTGACGGGTATTACTTATGTGGCATTAAAAGATAAGAGTACTAATTTGCGGCCATTGGTGCGAATTGGCAATCAGCCTTATCCTGTGATTCATACCGCACCATCATTCTTTTTACGCATTGATACTGCTCTAAATCAGTTATCCAATAATTTACAGGCGGTGACGAAAACGATTCAATCTGTATTAGACCGTGAAAACCAGGAATCGATTAAACAAATTTTAAATCACATGGATAAAGTGACTGGAACGCTGGCTGACAACAGTCATAAGATGGAGCAAATTTTAGAAAATACTTCCCGGGCAAGTCAGCAGTTAGGGCCATTTTTACAATCGGGTATTTCTACGATGCGTTCATTAGAATCGCAAACGTTGCCGGAAATATATCGATTAATGGCAAACTTAAATACGGTTAGTTTAAATTTAACGACTATTTCTGCTGAGATTAAGCAAAATCCATCCGTATTGATTCGTGGTGCTGCTCCGCCGTTACTAGGACCTGGAGAAACAAAATGAAAAATAAATTAATGATCATCTTACTTTGCGGATTATCATTGACGAGTTGCTCAATGTTTTCGCCGGTAGCGGCAGATGATACGTCCACATACATGTTGACGACGATTCCAAGCAGTATTCCAAAGCATCCAAGACGTGCTGGAACGTTGTTAGTGATGACGCCTGATACGCAGCCTGCTTATAATACTAATCGCATGGCTTATACCACTAAAAAATATCAGCTATCGTATTTTGGGCGTAATCAATGGGCAGAAACACCCGCGCAAATGTTATTGCCGCTGATTGTGCAATCATTACAAAATACTGAATACTATCGAGCAGTCGCCGCAGCGCCTTACATGGGCAAAGCAGAATATTTATTAACAACGCAAATTATCAAGTTACAACAAAACTTTTTACATAAACCGCCAACCATTGAATTTTATTTACGGGCGCAATTAACGCACTTAACAAACAATCAAGTGGTTGCTACCAAGCAATTTGCAATGGTGACACCACTTCATGAAAACACACCTTACGGCGGCGTATTAGCTGCCAATGAAGCAACTGGTAAATTACTCGCAAGTTTAACTAATTTTTGTGTGGAAAATACTTAAAGTAGTAAATGAGAGGATATAGCCATGGCCATGGAAGACGATAAAAAAATTCCGGCGGAAGAAATTCCAAGTGATGTTTCACCGTTAATGATTGCTGTGTTGCAAGGACATATTGGCACAGTGAGGATGATGATCAGTCAAGGTTATGATGTGTTGCAAAAAACAAAGACGGGTGAAACGGCGATGACATTCGCAGAGCGGCTTCGCAATGAAACGCTAATTGAAATGTTGAATGCTGCGATGAATAAGCAAAAAGAAAAAGCGTCTAAACCTGCGAATTATGATCCTACTTTGTTTGCAAGTTGCCGTCGGGTGGGTGTCGATAAAAAAATTGCTGCTCCAATGCGTACAGTTGTTTATCAAACACGTCGTGTGAAGTAAGTGCCTTCGTGTTTTTTAAAAAAATCAGTGAAAGCCGTATTTGCATAGGGGTAAATTGGATCGCTGTTATTTTTTAACTTAGTTAATCGTTTATCAATTGCATCACGACTGTATGTTAAAGCTTTTTGTAAGATGGGTTGTGCGTTAGAATCTATTCCGGAAGTTTGTGTATTAATTTGTTCGACCACTTGTTTATAATTTTTTATTGCTTTTTCAATGATATTTTTTGAGTTAGGGTTTTCAGCGCGCAATGATTTGGTGCTACTTTCCGTTTCAGCTAAAAATTTCAATGTGACAGATAATAATTTTTTAATTTCTCTCGCCGCTAACTCATCGCAACGATCAAATTGCCCTATAAGCGAATCTATTTCCTCATAGGTATGAGATAAACCAAGCGGTCTTTCAAAATGGTTAGTTAAAGGCTCGGATTTAATAAAGCTCAAGGTTATGTTGCTGTTTTTACTATCATTCATATTGCACCTTATTTTGCTTAATTAGTGACTGATGTCCAAATTATAGCATACCTGTCTGCTATAATTAAGTTACAGAATATCAAAAAGATGAGGCTTAGGATAATGAATACAAGACATTCATTACAGGATTTGCTGCCTGACGAGTTGGTTATTGTTAATAAAGACGGTAGCGAATTAACTCCTGATACACTTGATGAAGCTGTTATTGGGTCTGGTATGACGGGCAAGGTTGTTACTTGCAAATATACTGGATCTGATCCTGATGTGATAAGGGTTGCTAATAATGGTTTGGTTGCGGTAAAAATATTAAATGCTGATATAACGCCCAATAAAAACGAAGAACAGGTTTTAAATAATTTGCAAACATTAATCGCAACGCCGGCACCACGTACGGCGGAAGTGGGTGGTGTGCGTGTGATGGAAATTGTGGCATATCAGAATGAACCTACAGACCTTAAAAAATTTTTAGAAACGAGAGCAAGCAGTTTAAGCAATAATCCTAACGCGCTTGGCCAGCCTTTAAAGACAGCACTCGATAGAATATTCGCACAAATTATTTTGAATCAAAATAATTTGCATGAAAATAATGTGCTTCATTTGGATACTGCTCCGAGAAATTTTTTGGTAACGACAGAGCCTGGTACTAATAATTTAGTTTTGAAAATCACAGATTTTGGTTTGTCGGTCCCAACCATCATGCCTAAAGAGGGTGAGGCTTATCATAATCAACAAGCGCCAGTTAGGATTGTTGATCAAGAAGGCTATAACGGGCGGGCAGGTGTTAAAACAGATATTTATGCGCGCAAAATGGCAATGTTGGAAGTGATTGCATTGGCAGGGGGTCTTGATGAAATACCGAGAGTGAAACTTTATGGTAAAGATTTAACACAAGGTGATCATGATTTAATAAAAAAATTTATTAGTAAATATCCAGATGAAAAGAATATTAAAGTTCCAAGAAATAATGAAGCATTAACTCATGAAACTTGGGGATTTTTACGTATTTTTTCTCAGGATAAAAATGATGAGTTTTTTTTGAAGCAGTCACTGGATGCTGTTCGCGATAAAGTAAACGCTAAAGCCGATCCGAAAGTAGCGGCTGAATTAAATGAAGTGTTAATAAGATATGAAGCATATTTGACGACCATGCCGCAAGTCGAATTAAGAAAGGATGAGCGGGATGATGTGCAAAATGCTAGAAAGGCTGATATAGAATCGTTTAATGCTCATACTCCTGTATCTGTTGACCTAAATGTTGACTGGCAAAGAATTGATACAAAAAGAAGAGAGTCGAGAGCTTCGCAACCCAAAGCGATGACCATTGAAGAGCGTATGATTGAATTTAAAGATGTCATTTTTAAGGCATTAAATAAGGAAGCTGAAAAACTGGTTAAAAATGCAAAAGAAGCCGGTTTGCAAGATGATAATTTGAGTGCTTTGAAGCGTTCAGTTGCTATGTCCAAAGATTTTATTAAAGGTGAGGTTCCAGTTCCTTTAATAGACCCAGTTGGAATCCTAACTACATTTACTGACAATTATAAAAAGCAACTAGCTGAGGTTCAAAAGGCGCTAGAAGAAAAACAGATAAATGATTTAAATCAAGCAGCTTCTCCTGCTCAGATTAATTCTGCTTCAACTGTTAGTGGCGAATCTAATGCAGCACCTCTAACAGCAACAACAGCTGCAACTACATCAACAGCAGCAGAGGCAAAGGTGGCAGCACCAATCGCATCACCTTCTGAATCTCCGGCTGCGCCAACTTCATTTAAAGCACCTAAAAATCCATCTCGTGCCAGAGCTCAAACTGAAGGTAATGTTCTTCGAAATGTAGCTAATACAGAGTACACCGATATTTCTAATAAAATTCCATCTGAAAGCGAAAAGGCATTTAGAGAATCTCTTGCAAGCGGTGCACTAAATAAACCTAAGAGTGGATTATTTGAAAATTCAAAAGCTAAATTACCTGATACACTTGAATCAAGTGAAAAGCGACCAATCAAAAAACCGCGACCAAAAACAATTTATGGTGCAATACCATCTAAATCTTCGCGAAATACTCTTTCGGAATCCGAATCAATCTCATCAAGAACGTCAACTTCAGAGCGGACTGAAAGCGTATCAAATAAGGATGGATATGGACCTTTGGGATTACCTGTAAATGCAAATGTTAGTAATGTTACAAATAAGTCAAATGCAACCAGCGCAACTTCAAATATTGCTATTGTCCCTGAAAATAAATCTAATCCCGGCATCTTTAGCAGAGCAGTTTCCTTCGCGAGAAAGCTACTAAGGATGCCAGAAGAAGAACCAAAAATTAAACCTAAGTTACCATTAGGGGGTCTTTCACCTTCGCAACCAGAAGAACCAAAAATTAAACCTAAGTTACCGTCAGGGGGGCGTTCACCTTCGCTGCCAGAGATGATGGATGATTATTTGGAAAAATTGGATAAAGAAGGGTTGAATACAACCCCAGGCGTCACTCAATCCAACGTCAGTGTTCCACAAGCTGAACCTAAATCCAAAGACACGAACCTCTCACAATCTAACTACGATATATTTCCTGCTAGCGGATTAAAAAAAGTCGAATCAGATTATGTCGAAATGCCTAAAATAAATGTGCCAAATAAAAAACCAGATCCAAGCGAAGAGGTTGGAAAGATACTTGCAGATTTTTCAAATTTAGATAATTCATCAGATCCTGCTCAATCTGGAAATATATCCGGTAATATTCCGACAGGCGAACCAGAAGCTAAACCTATATACGGCAACATTCCGAAAGGCGAACCTTTATCACAATACGATATATTGCCTGCTAGTGTATTAAAGGAAGTCAAATCAGATCCTACTCAATCTGGAAATATATCCGGTAATATCCTGAAAGGCGATCCTAAATCACAAGATATTGAAAGTTCAAAAACGAATGTTGAAAAAGTAGTAACTGAGTCAAAACAAGATGCTGAAAATTCTTTAGTAGCATCAAATAATTCTACAAAATTGCTAATGAATACTTTAAAAATAAAAGAAGATCCAAAAACTAATGAGGAATTAGAAATAGATAAATTTGCTCAAAAAGCTGAATCCTATCTCGCAAGAGAAAAAGAAAAATCAGAAATAGATGAATTCGCTAAAAAAGCTGAATCCTATCTCGCAAGAGAAAAAGCACAATCAGAAATAGATAAATTCGCTAAAAAAGCTGAATCATATCTCGCGAGAGAAAAAGAACAATCAGAAATAGATAAATTCGCTAAAAAAGCTGAATCATATCTCGCGAGAGAAAAAGAACAATCAGAAATAGATAAGTTTGCTCAAAGAGCTGAATCATATCTGGCAAAGCAAGAGTCTCGTCAAGAAGTGGCGCAAGATAAAAAAGCGGCAGCTCAGCAAAAACAAGAGCAACAGTTGATGCAAAAAATAAATGAACAATTAGAAATAAAGAAATTTGCCGAAAAAGCTCAAATACATCGGGCAAGAAAAGAAGCTCGTCAAGAAGTGGTGCCTGATAAAAAAATTGCAGTAAAGCAAGATGATTATAGTCATAGAAGCAGGGGAAGACCAAGTGCTAGTCGCGGTCGTCATCACCATGAAAGTGTTCTTGAAGGCAAGAATTCATTATTTTTAAATGCGGTTAATGGCAATGAATCTATGAAATATGTTACTGCATTCGCTAAAGGTGAATTAAAACTTCAACAAGAAGTTTATGGCAGACATCCTAAATCAAAAACCCATAAAGCATTTCATCAGTTATTAAAAGATGTGATTGCAGGTAAATATGATTCCGCAAAAGAAGTTAAACAAAAAATTCAAGAAATACGCGAAGAACGTCGCGAGCGTCATCCGGAACAACCCGAAACACCAAGACGTAGGCCGTAATGTAGCCTGGACACGCTTTTTGTGTCCGGGGTTTTTTCTTAAGTACTGAGGAAAGCCCCCGGACACAAAAAGCGTGTCCAGGCTACAATTTAATTGGTTTTTTCTTTGCAGATGCATGTCTTGCACGTAATTCAATATCAATGTATTGATCGGTGATCGCGCTTGAGCTATGACCGGCATCATCGCGCACATGTTCACGAGGACGAGTTTTAACATCTTCTGATATGCCTGTGTGACGTAGCCAATGCACGGTTGCTGCCATGATCATTTCAGCATCTTCAATAAAACCATCTGATTTCATGCGCTCAATGGCTTTATCAAAACAATCTTGCACGATTTTGCGAATGTAACGTGTACCATTAATCGGACCGTTACCAAGTGTTTTTTGTACGAGTGGTGTAGATTCGCCAGGAGAAGGCAGGGAAGTTAAACCTAAACTAGTACGATAGCGTTTTAATGAATTTAGCATCGCATCACTAACACTAATATCGCGTTCTTTATTACCTTTACCAACTGTTTTAAACCACCAATTGCTATCAATGTCTTGATAGAAATGTCCCATTTGCGGAATCCAGCGCGGGCTTGCGGCTAATTCTGAAATACGTAAATACATAGCAAACAATGCATTCATGATAAATAAAGTTCGCTCATGTTGAGCGGGATTTTCTTTCGCCATCATTTCAGCTGTTTCAATAATGTATGCCCATTGTAATTCAGATAAGCGACGAATCGGTTTTTTGCCATGATGTTTACGTAAATATTTACTTTTTTGTCTGATCTGTGCAACGGGATTGCCGAATGTATATTCTTCTTGTTCGAGATAATTAAAGTAACTACTGGCGATGGCAAAAATGGCTTGTAGTGCGCTTTGTGATAATGAAAAGGATTTAATATCAGGAACTTTGCCATCACGGTGCGCTTTTTTAGTAACAGCAACTACGAACGGCCGCCAATTGGGATTGGCAATACGTAAACCATCTTTATCGATAAAGCGTGTCACATGACTGGTGCCAATCCAATGATTCGGTGGCGATTGGCAGAATTCTAAAAACAATTCAAAGTCGCTACGACGTAACATCTTCAATGTTTTTTTGTGCACGAACCAAGACCATTGCAACAATCGTTCCGTTTCTCTGCGATAAGATTTGAAGGTTTCAGCGCTACCACGATACGCACGTAAGAACTGACACGTATGTTTGTAATCTGATGCAACTTCGTTGGCATCAATGCCTTCAGGTAAACGAGATTGAATGTATGCGATTTGCTTATCAAGTAATGATTCAAGTAGATATTCGAGTGAATCAAATAATGGGATTGGGGCGTTTTTGTTGTTCATGATAAGACCATTTCCCTGGTGCCGGATGGAAGTATTAAAGTTTATATTAATTATCATATTAAAGCATGATATATTGCGAAAATTTTAATATGTAGGGATGGTTTAAAATGAACAGCAGTGGAATTCCTTTAACAACAGTTAGTTCAACTGTTACCTTGTTACCCATATCAGAAAAAGAAATAGAAGGTGTTGAAACGCTAGCAGATTTCATTGCATTACAAAATAAATATGCTGCTCTTGATAATGTAAATTTAATTTCTCAAATGTCGGGAAGCAAGTTAAAAAAATTACTCAAACATTCCGACGCATTGCATGAATTCCTAAACTGTGCCAAGTTAAATGCGGTAACTTTTAGCACATTATTAGATAAGTTGACTTATGAGCATTTAAAGCAAATGATTGGTAACACGACTTATGCTTGGGAATACTTTTTAGATAAGCTGTCTTCAGCATTTGTAGCAATATTATTATTTCAAGATGACCGTTTTTTGAATGAGGTGCTTAATTGCTATCATTTAGGACAAATTCTTAGGAGTTTAGATCAACAAGAACACCCAAAATTATATGAAAAATTAGGAACAAGATTGCCTAATGTGATTGTCCAAAATCTCGTTGATATTCGCGGTATACCAAAAGAGTTTCAGCTTCAGCTTTTTCAACATTTAGGTTATCAGTATATCAGTAGCTTAGTCAGTTGTGCTGATCATTTGCTAGTGTCGCTGCCAGTGTTGCCTAAACAAGCAAGGCTTTCATTCTTAAAGCTTGTGGGGTTTGAAAAAGTCAGAAGTTTTATTTTTGATGAAAGTGACGTTCAAAAATTATTAGCAATGATGCCCATTAATACACATGATTTTTTGAAGAAAATATTGTTTTTGTATGCAATAAAAATAAATTGTATTGGTTCTAAATCAAACTTAACTTTACCGGTGCAAGAAGTAAAAGATGTCGACTTAAGCGGTAGTTATACAAGCTATAGCCATATCCAAAATCCTATCCAAATTACAGAACATATTGTCATAGGCAAAGCTTGGCGTAAGAATTCAATGTGCAAGGATCTTGCGGTGTTTAAAATCATGCAAGGTCAGGTGGTGGAGGTAATAGATGTGATGGCGGATATTGCTATGGATGCACTGAAATTAATTGATAAGGATAAAAAAATTTTCTTAGTTAAAGAGAGTGAAACCAATCGTTATCATGAAGTAATCTGGATAGATGGAAAATTAAAGCGTACTAAAACAGCCTCTGCACAATGGCATTTATCATTTTCTCGCAATGATACCGAGCTTTTCAAGGACATGGTTCCTCTGGCGGATGGCACGTGGATGATTTTAAGCCAAGAAAGAACTCGTGTCATTAATAAAATTAAAGGATGGTATATCGATATTTTAGATCCAAAAACGTTTACATTAAGTAGAAAACTTAACGTGGATTGCAATCAATACAAATCCGTTGATCGTCTCGCTTTGTTACCAGATGGAAAAACCATTTTAGCCTGGGATGGTTATAGTGAAGTTGAAGTTAAGTGCTCCAGTGGGGCTTTTTCTTCTAATGTATATTCCATTTGTTTAATCAATGTCAGTGATTATGCTGCGCAGTGTTTTATTTTGCCGATTGATCCCAAAGAAACGCCTGGCAAGATCAAGCAAATTAACGTGCAAGATAATCGAATTGAAATCGAAATTTCTGTCAAGGTTGATAGGAATACTTCATCCAGTAAGTATTATTCTTTTTCGTATCAAAGTTTAAATTTAGAAATTGATAGAAGAAATACTTTATTCGGAAACAGTAGTAAAGATGATACATCGTTGATTATGCGAAAGGATCCGGATCCACGGTTACAGTTGAGACGAAAATCTGATTAACTAGACCGTTAATTCACCCCTCAGTCATAATAGCCGGTAATAGGAATTACCGGCTATTATAAGGCGGTGTGTTTATTAGTTCAACTGTTATTCTGTCATCAACTCGTCATTGCGAGGAGCGCAGCGACGAAGCAATCCAGCTTTTCAAGGAAAATCAA
>CAZUVD010000027.1:0-22773 GCA_964623075.1 uncultured Coxiellaceae bacterium
AATGGAAATCCTAAACATAGACTATAACATTGGCCGTATCGTGTTAATTGCATTGAATACCACGCCAAACAAGATAGAGGCGGCAAAATGCCTTGGTATAACGAAAAGAACATTGTTTAACCATATACGGAGGTATGATATTACCGTTTACTCTGAATCGGGTAAAAAAGGGTATAAATCCGATAGTAAATTGATTAAACCGGAAACATATTATAAACACGACCAACTGGCGTTAAATGTCCTTAAATCAAATAACAATTAAAAAAGGCTCGCAACCTACTGCGGAGTAAAAATGAAAAGAGTAATAAAATTTCGAGGTCAACGAATTGATAATAATGAATGGGCGTATGGTGATTTATTTACATCGCACTCCGAACATCATAGCCCAAATGTATCTATCGCTACTGATGAATTTCACCCAGTAGGTTATGGTTCTAAAACCTTCCATGAAGTAAAACCAGAAACAGTCGGACAATTCACAGGATTAACCGATAAAAATGGCAAGGAAGTTTATGAATGGGATATTGTAACATACCAAAACCCTTATTCAAAAAAATGGTTTACACATATTGTGCAATATGATGATATGTGGGCAATGTTTGCTTTATACGAAAAAGGGAATAAATGGGCTAAAGAATCAGATTGGCAAAAAATAGTAGAAGTTGAAGTATTAGGTAACATTCACGAAACCCCAGAATTAATCAATTAACCTCCACGCCCGGAGTAAATAATAGGGTGAAAAATTATGGACAATCAAACAAAAATAGACATTGAATGGGTTCTAAAGGAAAACCACGCACTTAACGATTATGCAAACGTAGTTCGGTATTTGCTTAATAAAGTGGAAGAATTAGAATCAAGAATCGAAAGCCTAACCCTCAAATCTGACCGTCCAGAATAGGCGGAGAATATGGAAACAATACAACAATTAAAATTCCGAAACGCCCCAACAATGGAGCAAATCGACAGAATCCGTAAAGCCGTGGAAGATAAGCGCACGGTATCCTCAATTTCTACATCAATGGGCAAATCATGGCATTGGGTGGTAAGGGTAGCAAAAGCCTACGGAATCCCATTAGACCAGAGTTATTACCTACCCAAGAAAAGGGAGCGCGTAATAATCGGTAAAGAAGGGATGTTTAACGTACACGCAAATGAAAATTGGATTGTTTAAGCAAAAAATAAGAATAACTATGACTAACATACAAAAACTAGAAAGCGCAATCCGTCAAGCGATACCAGAATTGATGGAATTAACGGAAGGATGTGAAATTAACTATTTAGATTCTTTAGGTGGTAATAAATACACTGTTATAAGTGAAGCAGATGATGGCATACTTAGATTAAAGGAAAAATATAGAAATATCCATGCGGCAGTAGCAATTACTTCGGTAGACAAGCGGTTTAAGATCATAGGCCACCCCGTAACCATACTTCACTTATTTCGCTACCTAATGGCAACCGGAACAATTAGACTTGTTTCCGTTACCGATGTAATGCTTCTTATGGTAGGAGAAACCAAGATTAGTATAAACCTGGCTAAACCGATGTTACGCGATCAGAGCGAAGATGTGATTAATGAACTTGTTAAACTTTTAAAATAAAAATGTATGAATAGGAATATTGTATTTAATAAGTACAATGGTAGATGTGCATTCTGTGGCGACCAATTACAAAAAGGATGGCACGTATGGGATGTAGTGCCTATACAGACGGTAGTAACCGAAGATGGTAAGATAGAAAAAATAAATACAGAGATTGGCAACCTTATGCCAGCTTGTAAGTCCTGTGGCTCTTTGAGAATCAAGTGTAGTTTCGAGGGCAAAATGGATACGGAAAGGTTTAGAAAAGAGATAATAGAAATGTATGAATTTGCAAGAGACCACGCGATGTATGCCTCATCAATACAGCGTGCATTAAAATACGGAATGATTGTAGAGACAAATAAACCATTAAGGTTTTATTTTGAAACGATAGGAATAACAAGCAACTAATTAACAAACGGTAAGGCTACCATACAGCCAGAAAATATATGGATAGACAACAATTCGAAGAAGCCATCAACAAAATAGGATGGACAATACAAAAATCATGGAACCGTCTAAATGATAGGTTAGTAAGTACGACAGGAAAGGAAACTGATATTAGGGTTATGACTGATAGCCTTGAGCCGTTTTCAAATAATTTATATGGCGGTGAAAGTTGGCAAATGACCGCTAAATGGTTTATGAAGGATGCTGTTTTTAATGAAGAAGAAGGGTATGTTGCTATCAATCACTTATTACTAATGAATAATAACCCTTAAAACCAAAAGCTGGTAGGTGAGCTACTGTAAGAATATGGAGGCGGTTTTTAACGCCATTACATTGAGAATCAAATAATACTTGGTATATTTATTGAAGATTTCTAGTATTTTTGTAATAACTTACCAAATATGGCAAAAGAAACCATAAAGAAAACAATATCTGAACCACAATTACAAAATGAACTGATAAACCTTTTTGAAAGCGGAAACACCGATAAGGGGAAGTGCAGGGAAGTTTTAGGAAGTTTGTATAAAATCCAAGTCCAAAGGTTTTATAAATCATTCAATGAAGCCTTATTAAAATGGCAAGGGGCGAAGCAAACCGCCACCAATGATGCTATATACCAAAACCAAAGTGAAGCCCTAAAAAGTGGCTTAAAATCACGAATAGAATGGGTGCTTGAATTGCAAAAGGAATTGGAAAAAAATGAGTATGAGGAATCATTTTGGGATTTTAAGACAGGAAAGGTGGTTAGGTACTTTAGAGCATTAACCCCAACGGAAAGGAAGGGCTATATTGAGCGAATATCCAAATTCGAGGGCATGGATGCGCCAAACAAGGTAGCCCCCGTTAAACCGGACGGAACGCCATTAACACAACCAATAACAACGGTAATAATAAATGGTATCGAACCAAGTAAAGATTGATATTCCAAATATCTACACAAAGTATTACTACGATAACAAACCATATCAAATTTGGAAAGGTTCCCGTTTTAGTGCCAAATCATGGACAAAAGCGTTATTTTTTATCCTTAAGTGTAGAAGCCGTGAGTATTTCCGGTTGGTTTATGCCAGAGATACGCAAAAAAATGTAAGGCAATCGCAATACCAATTGTTTATTGACATAACCAAGAAATTTGGGCTATACAATGAATTTGAATTTAGGGTTACGGACATGAGGATTACTCACAGGGAAACCGGCCACTTCATGAGTGGAGGGTCATTTGAGCAACCGGATACCCTCCGTTCTGTTGCTGATGTAACCGATTTTTGGGCAGAGGAACCAATAACCCGTACATTTTCAATTGATAGAGAAAGTTTCTTAGATATAGTCGGGTCCCTTCGTAACAGTTATGGGGTGGTCCCACGTTTTCACCTCACATTTAACCCGATCGGTAAGAAAAACTTCATTTATGAGGATTTTTTTAGCGAAAACAAGATTTACGATGACAACGATGTTACCGTATTACATACTACCTATTTAGATAACCCTTTTTGCCCAAAGGATAGAATTGATTTTTTAAACAACCTGAAAAGAATCGATATAAACCGGTACTATGTTGATGCGCTTGGTAATTGGGGTGAACCTCAAAACAATACCCCATGGTTTACGGCATTGAACAAGGATAGGCACGTTGCTAAATCAGTCATTGAGCCATACCATAACCTCCCTATTTATGTTTCATTTGATTTCAATATTGACCCGATGTGCGCTATCGTTGGTCAGCACTCACAAACGTTCAATTCCAATTCATGGTGCCATATTTTAAAAAGCTATAAAATAGCGAATCCGAAAGACGGGAACGGCAAGATAGGTATTTCCGTTGTTGATGCTTTATGTAATCAGATAAAAAAAGATTTCCCAACACATATAATCTATGCCACAGGGGATTCTAACGGGAGAAGTAGAAATGCCGGGTATGGTAATAATGATTCGCCTTGGTCAATGATAATCAGGAAGTTAAAGCTATCGCCGGCGCAGATGAAAGCACCGTTATCGAACCTTTCCCACAAATCAAGCCGTTTTAATAATAACTATATACTTTACAACTTCCCAAAGTTCCTAATCAACCCAGCATGTACGGATTTAATACACGAAATGGAAATTGCTAAGCCAATTGAAACCGATATACAGGATAAAGAGGATAACCTATTTAAAGGGCTGGCATCAGGTGAATACGGTATGAATTTAGTGGATTGTTTCAGGTATTATAACGATACTTTTCTTTCTCCGTTTGTAAAAAAAGTTTAGATTTGTAAAATATACGGTATCTTCATTTAATACTTTATATCACTAACCAAAATTATATGCAACAACAATTTATGACAGCCCAACAGCAACAACGAATCCAAGACATGATGAATTCGGCTTTTGAGGCTAGGATGAAAAAAGAGATATACCCTAATGATAACATTGAATATCTTAAATCCAAGTTCAAAACCGTAATTCATTTCTTTGGGTTTAATACCATCAACATAAGGGCTAATGAACTTAAGGCTTTGCTTGATAAAAAGATGGATTATTCCTACTTTGAAGCCGGTACCATGTTAAATTGTGTTATGAGTGCATCATTTGAGAAAAACGAATTGTTACCATCAGATACTATAATTCATTTCATGGAGAAGTTAGAAGGTTTCCAAGATGTTTATAACGAATTTGTAAATAAATGCCGTAAATCGAGCCAAGCCGAAGTAAAAACCAAACTCCAATTGGCTAATGACCCATTGGCAAAATTCCTTTAATTATGGCTACATTTACAAGACCCGGAAGACATCGGTTAGTTAATTTCACCATTGAAGTCGTAGAAAACTTTGCGACCACTCCGAATGTACTTCACCAAATAACGCTTAAAGATGATTTAGGCGTGGTTAAATGGCAATTTACATGCCTTGACCACTTACTTGAAACATCATTAGAGTTTACCGAATTAGCCGCAAAACGTTATATAGACTTATCCATAGATGGTGCCAACTATAACAAAAAAAGAGTTTTAGCTGTTGGGAATAAGAACCCTAAGAAGGTTTATAAATGGATATTTACCGGGGCCACATTAGGGATGTGGAACGGTACTGGTAATTCCAGTAGTGGTACTTATGCCGTAATTGCACCTACCACCGGAAATGCGTATAACCGGATGATGAAGGGCGTGTATTCCAATGTAGTCACCACATTAAACCAAACATTGGGGGTAAGGAATTCGGTTGCCTCATTTAGTATCGGTAACGGCTTTGATTATGCCGGGTTCTTTGGCTTTGTTACCTTCACCAATGGAGGCAGATTAGCAGCCGTATTAACCGCATCCTCTACCCCATGCGCTGGTGACCCGGGATTGGTTAATAATACCATAGGATTTATAATCGATGCCGCTGATAATGGCCTAATTAGTTTCTTATGTCGTAGGGATGCCGGGAATTTGACAAAGGTTTCCACCGGTTTAACTGCTACATCTACCTCATTATACCAATTTCGTTATTGGTGCGCTCCAAATGGTACGGAGGTGTTTTATTACCTAAAGGACTTGGTATCAGGTACGGAGGTTATTAGTTCGGTTACAACTGGATTGCCATTGACAACTACTAACATGTTTGCTTGTGTTCATGCTTCCAATGCTGCATTAACTCCGGTTAACTCGATAAGATTATTTATGAACGATTTAGAACTATCAACCGATTACTAACATGAACTTTTACGACATAAGAAAATCCAATGAGTTTTACAGGTGTTTTAATTTAATCCCATATATAGCCTTTGTGGTTGATAATCATGAGAAGCGGTTAAACATTGGTTGGGGGTATTGGGGTGTTCAATTTAAATTATAACTATGACAGAAGAACAAGACATACTAATGTGCCTAGAATTAGCGTTTACCGATAAGAACGGGAACAACATCTATGCATTTAAAAACGTAGCCGAAATACCATTTAAGCGGTTCATGTCCGCTAAAGTTCAAGAGCATTTTATCACCATGGGTATTGACAAATCCATACTGGAAAAAATAGTAAGTGCCGGTATAAGATACTCCCAACAAACCATTACCGATATAGAGGAATTTAAGAGTGAAATAAACTTATTGTTCCAAAATATCAAGCTAAGAATCGGTTATGTATGTAGTGAAGACCTTTATCTTCGTTTGGCGGCATGTTATTATGTTATCGAAGGGGAACCATTGGAAGCGTTTGACAATAACTGGTTTGAGAAGAAACGAATCATGTGCGAAGAAGACCCAGCCCTAAAAGGTTTTTTTTTGCAAACGGCATTCAGGCTCACAACCGACTTGCCCAACATCTCCGAGAATATCATGCAGACCTCTTTACAGTACGCAATGGAGAGGGAGAAACAAATACCTCCTTCAAAATTGATGATATAAATATTTTTGTAAAAGATATAAACGATTTAGTTATATCTTTGTCCGAGGGTAACCCGTTATTGATTGACAGGATTTGGAGATTTACAACGGATGAATTTTATTCGTACATTGGTTCAATAAAAAGGATTTACCCAAATAGACTTGCACCACAGCCATTATCGTAGTTAGTAGTTGAGCCACAAACGCTAACGAAAATGGAGAAAGTTCTCGATATACTTACAAGACTTACATTTGAATCTAACCCGGAAGAAGTAGCCGAGGTTAATAAACATATTACCAAACAAACAAATCTTGTAAAGGAACTTGAAACCAAAATCCAAAGCCTTAATAAGGAGCGTAAAAAATCAGGGTTAGCCGTTGAGGATTACAAACGGATTAATACCGAACTTGACAAATCAAAAAAAGCACTTGATAACCTCAACGGATCATATAAGGAACAAACCGGAATCATTGAACGATTAACAGCTAAACAGCGAAGTTTACAGGAACAAATGAGGTCGGCAACATCTGTTAAGGACATCAAGCGTTACAATGAAGAATTGGGCAAAACTAATAAGGAATTGGCATCATTGACCAGTTCCGGAGGCGGTGCCGGTTCCACCTTAAAAAATATGGTTGGCGGTTTTGGTTTGGCATTGGTAGCCGCCAAAGCATTAACGGAGGGCATTCAGTTTTTAAATAATTCCTTTGAGGAATTCGAACAATCTGAAAAGGCAATCAACAGTTTAAAACTATCGTTGTCAAATTTTGGCAAACAAAAATATCTTGCTGACCTAACTAAACAAGCTGATGACCTATCAAAGAGTATAGGTTATTTGGATAATGATGATATAGTTAAGGCGCAAAACAAGTTGGTTACATTCGGTAAATTATCGATTAATCAAATAAAGGCATTAACGCCTGTTATTGTAGATTATGCCGCTAAAACGGAGAAGTCAATAGATGCGGCCACGGATGCAATTATAGTTGGGTTAGAAGGTAGTGGACGGGAATTTAAGAAGCTGGGGGTATCCTTTGCTGATGGTAAAACCACCGCGGAAAATTATAAAACCGTAATGACCGATGTTTTCGGCAAAGTAAAAGGAGCCGCTGAAGATTTCGGTAATACCATGGAAGGGCAGTCAGCTAAAACAACACAGGCCCTAAAGGATTTGGAGGAAGAAACCGGAAGAAGATTAGCCCCAGTTAAAAGAGCGTGGTTAGAATGGAAATTATCTATTATTTCCTCCATTAGTGATACCGTGGATTACATGTCTAATTTCACGGATAGCAAGGGATTATCGTTTAATGACCGAATAGAAAGGTTTATTGGTATATTCATGCCATCGGTACGAATTAATGAGCAAAGACGGCAATTCATTGAGGAATCAAAACGGGAAGCGGAAGGAATTATTAATCAGTACAAAAAAGAAAGCGCATTAAAGCGGCTATTCAGTAGCAGTAAAAACACAGCTGATGAACTTATCAATCCGAATGCAGATACCGAATTAAAAGAAGCGAGAAAAGAAGGGGATGGGAAAAAAGAGATACTGAACAAAATCCGAGCCGCTGAAGAAGCAACCGCACTCCGTGTAATTGAACTCAACAACCAAGTTAAAACACAACGGGTTAAGGGTGAGGATGAAAGTATTGAGAAAATTAAGGATCGTATTCGATTAGAACGTAACGCAGAACTGGAAAAACTTAATTTTGAAAGGGCAAGGAACGTCAAAAATGGGATTAATTCACCAGTATTAAATAAGAATTACAACAGCTTAGAATCAGGTATTAATACGTTGTATGATGTCCGTGAATCACAAGAAATTAAAGCATTCAATGAAAAGAACGGGGTGGAAATTGACCGTTTTAATGCTAAGGTCTTAGAAAATGAGATTGCATTAATAAAAGGCAAATCGGAATTAAATAAACAATCAGTCGATTTGCAGTTACAGTTAATCGACAAACAAAAGGAGAAGGAATTAAAGGCTTCATCCGAAAAGTATTCGGAATTAATAGCACAGGCAAAAAAGTATAATCAGGATTACAGCGAATTAGTAAAACAACGTGAAGAAGAAGCGGCATTAATCAAAGAAAAAGCCAAAAAAGATAAGTTAGAGGCTACGGAGAAATTTACACAAGAGCAATTTGATGCTATTCGTAAAATAACGAAAAATAATAGGAGTAGTTCCGAATCTCAAACCATAGGGGATTTAATCGGGCTAAGTGATGAAGATATTGATAACATCATGCGAGGGATTGATGTATCACAGGAATTAACATCAACAATATTAAGCGGCATTAGCCAGGTATTAGCGGCTGAAATTGACAAGGAACAAAAGTTAATAGATAAACAGAAGGAGCGTGTACAAAATGCCACGGAATTAGCTAAAAAGGGCAATTCTACCATATTAAAAGCGGAAACCGAAAGATTACAAAAACAAGAGGAAGCGCAACAAAAAAGGTTAAGAAGCCAACGGGCTATCAATGCCGCCTTGGTTGCTTCTCAAAGTGCGGTTAATGCGGCACAGGCCATTGGGGCGGTACTTGGTGCGGCTTCTGAAGGTGACCCATATACAATTGCCCTCCGTGTGGTTGCCGCTGTGGCTTCCATCGTTGCCGGTGTTGCCGCCACTACTGCCGCTGTTAGGTCAGCCGGTCAAACTGATACCGGATTCTTTGATGGGGATTATACCGGTGATGGTAACCCAAGGGATGTAGCCGGTGTAGTTCATAAGCAGGAATTCGTTTACACCGCAAAACAAACACAGGCCATTGGTAAAGAAAACCTTCGTTACATAGCCAAAAACGAATTAAAACCCATGATGTTAAAAGACGGTAGTATGGTATTGAGTAAGACCGGAAACATTGACTACACATCTATACAAGAGGGATTTATGGCCAATAGAACACCTACCCCGGTATTTGAAACCAAGAAATTAGAAAATAAAATTGATACATTGGTTGATGTTATGAGTTCAATAGGTATTGATGTTAGTGTGGATGAAAACGGATTAGCAATTAGAGCCGCTAAAATTAATTTACGAAACCTTAAAATGAAGAATCTTTAATGGCAAGGTTAAAGTATGAATTTAGACATTTGGAAGTGAGCACGGATGCCGGCTATGATGCTACTTATTATGAATTCCCCGTTATAGGTGGGGATGCGATTAAGTTAGAATTCGGTTTTAATCAGGATTTGGAGTTAGAAAAGGGTATTAGTAGTTCAATTCAGGTATATGGAGAAGGTGGTTTATACATCAAGGATTGGTTAATTGACCATGCTAACGCTCCAATTCATACGGTATTGGTAAAAATAACGGATACGATTTGTAATAAGGTATTGGGCGAATGGTTGGTAAAGACAGATTCCCTTGAATGGTGCGACGATGATATTTGCCGTTATAATATTACCCTTCGAGAGTATGACCCGGTATTGGATTGCGTAAAATCAACATTGATCTATGACAACCACCAAGAATGGTTCCCTGATGATGGTTTCCCAACACCCGGGACAATTCACCCAAGGTTTAGGTATTGTGACGATGTTAAACCACAGGCGTTACAAAACTTTATAGCGGTTATTGCACAGGGCTTGTTGATTGCGTTTAATACCGTTGCCGGTCCAATTGCATTATTATTAACGGTGTTATCTTTCCTTGGATTGCCACCTGGCATTCAACAAGGGTTTGACGATTTCGTTGAATCCGTGTATAACGGTGTTTTTGGTTGGTTCCTTGGTTGTTTACGTTTGCATCCATCCCCTTTTGTAAGAACCTATATGAAAAATGTTTGCGACAAATGTGGACTGGATTTTGAAAGCAGTATTGTTAACGATTCCGGGAGCGTTTATTACAACCTTGCTCATTTATTTGCGCCTACAAAATACGGGGTGCAACAATCTTCATCTAAGGACTGGGTACCACAAAACGCACCTATATATACTTTGTGGACCTATGCCAAATCGTTACGGCAAATATTTAATGCCAAATACCTAAAGCGTGACGGAACCTTTTACTTTGAAAGAAAGGATTTTTTTGTGGGTACTTTTGTTTATGACTTTACCGGAGCGGACAAAAGTAAATTGGATAGTAAGATATGTTTTCAATGGTCCGGTGAAAAGAAGCCAGCATATAGAGCCTTTAAGTATAGTGATGATGCATTCGACCAAACCGGAAACGAAGCAAAGCATAGATTTAATGATTTCACTTTCTTCCCTAGTAATCCATTATTTGAAGGCGAACATTTAGTTCAGGTTACCGATTACAGCCCCCAACGATATACAGAGGATGGCATAGACAGAAGATTAATATTTGATGCATTGGTTACAGGTGCCGGGTTCCCTTCCATTACGGTTGTGGAGGATGTGTTGTTAATGAGTGCGGATACAACCAGCACGGGTAAATTAATTCGCTGGGATGATGCAACACCAATTGAAGATGCGAGAACGGTTAAGGCTACAATATCCTCATTCCCTTCAGCGGTATATGACCCACCTTGGAATTCAGATTGGGCGGTAGAGAATACGGTTTTAACGGATAGATATGTTTATAATTATAACATGATTTACGATGATGCGGCACATGCGACACAGCCTAATTTATCAGCGTTTCATGCCATAGATGACCCTACCAACACCTCAAAGAAAAATATCGATTGGAATTGTGACCTTATATTATGTTGTTCAGACGTGTTATCATTATTGTTCACTTCTCCATTGGATACCGAGATTAACCCAAAAATTGATTACAAGGTGCATTTAAACGCTGACTACGATGGTGCTATCCAGTCTATAACTATTGATTATGGTAAAAATTTGATTAACTTAAAAGGAATTGTATTATGACAAACGTTAGTTACGATAACAATTATATGGTGCCTTTGGATGGCAAGGATTGGTGTTCGTTAAAATGCGAAAACGATTTGGATTATATAGAGCCATTTGTAGACGGTGATGCATTGTATTTTCAATTCGTTATCCCTTATGGGCAGTATATTGGGTATTGGGACATTGTAAATCTTTCGGCAACTGTTATACCTCAAACAATAGACTGGCAACAATACTACGGCACCGTAAATGGGGATGAAATAAATACCATTGTTTTAAAGGTAACGTTTGATACAGACTTTTGCGCCACAGCAAGTGCGGCAAATAAATGTTTTAGGCTACAATTAAACATATACGATGATGAATTCCCGGGTGGAACCATGTTGTATATCATGCGGAGTAACTTATTTACATGTACTTTTTGCCAGACAACGGTTACAATACAGAGTAGTTATAGTATTACCGATTGCTTAGGTAATTACTACAATAATGGGAGGATTGCACAGGATATTGGATTACAAGGTAATGGAGATGAAGCCACGTTTTCAAATAGTAAAAGAATTTATGCAACGTTGAAAAAACTACCATCTAAGATTAGTTTATCTTCGAACTCAAATTGTTACCTTTACAAATCAGAAATAATTGAAGCATACGAATTACAGGGCACTAAATTATACCCTCCGTATGTCGCAAGACAAATAGAAAATATTATGCTAGGCCGAAACCTTACAATTAATGGTGAACAATATCAGTTGAGAGGCGACTCGATATTCCAATTAGTTAAAGAGCAAGGTATGAGCATGTTTAAACTAAATGCCCAGTTAGAAAAATGTCCATGTGAGGTGGTCTTTGACTGCGTTTAGTCCTTGAGGTGGTGACCTTATACACAATCCCCTGAAGCCACTTGGAATGCTTTGAAAATTCCGCAATAATTAATTTTATAATTAACTACAAATGCTTTGTACAAACACATGTGTTTCATCAAACACATTAACAAACATGAGGCCACAATGTACAGTAGTTCAGCGGTTTGATTGCTTTAGTAAAATAATCTTCTGGCGTTGTGATATTGCCCAACCTACGGGGGCGGCTTCAGCTATTGCAACGGCTTTAGAAACCTTATTAACAGCGGGAACAATTGGAGTTTCTCCAATGCTTCGTAACATCGTATTCGGTGACCCTGCATCAACTGAACTCATACTAAGTGACTGCCAACCGGCACAGGAGATATACACAGCCAGAGAACTAACGTTTGAAGATGCTGGGGGTATTGACTTAACACCGGGTACAGCAACCTCTAATCCTTACCTTGACCGCACTTTTTGGAATAACATTTATCAAAACAGTATTTGGAATTACTCCTTAACTACATGTAGTGGTAAAATGTACAACCTTACGAAGTCGGATGCCTTGACCATGGCAAACGGTACTTTCTCTATTTTCCAAACCGTGGAAAAAGTAGAGCAAGGCGTATGTTATGAGGTTAAGAAAGGTAAGATTAAGTTCATTGGTGATCCAATCAGTATGAAATTACCTTACATTGATTTATCTCTTTACACAACCTCAAATCCCGGATTAGTAGGGTTATTCTAATCTATCAAACATGGCACTAAATGAAATATTAAGCCAGATGTTCGAGAAGGGTTCAGTTCCACCACCTGCATTAAAAAAGGTGTGGGTGGAGGAATCTGACCGAATCAATGTCCATGCGAAAGGTATCAGACCTAAATTCAGGAATCCACGAACTTCAGCGAAAACAGGGAGGTCAAACGGTTGGATAGTACCGGCTAATTACGAAGCAAGGTATCAGTACGTTTTTGATAATTTTATCCTAAACAGACATCCAAATGAAGTTGAAGAACATTATCATTGGAGGTTGGCCACATTTGCCATAATCTCAAATGAGGTTTATTTGAAGATATGTCAGCAAATATTGGGTAGTATCTTCCAAAACAACCAATACACGGTTAACATAGTCAATGATAAACTAAAGTCATGGAGTGATTATGTAGGGTTCAACAAGATGCTTTGCGAATTCTTACCGGATTTCTTGTTTAGGGAGCACGGTGGTATTATAGCCATTGTAGAAGGTCATAATGAGGAATTTACCAGCGAAGAAACAGCAATACCTAAAGTTCTTTTCATTGAGCCAAAAGATATTATACACTATACCAGCGAAGAAGTATTTTTTTCGTATGGGGATTATTACTACTACATTACGAAAACAGAGGTATCCAAATTAGAAGTTGATTTAAAACAAAAATATTATAAGACCTTAGTAAGCTATACCCATGATTTCGGGGAATTGCCAGTATTTCAAAATACAAGCCAGTTTTTTAAGCCGTTTACTACATGGGCAGACCTTATAGCCCGTAACTTGTCGGATGATGAAGTTATTGCCAAAAATGCAAGCTATCCACATAAACAAGTGGTAGAGCCTACATGTAAAACGTGTGCCGGTCATGGATCGGTAGAGGTGGAATGCGAAACCGGGATGTGTACTGAAAAATGTTCCACTTGCGAAGGTAAGGGGACCATGAGCATAAATCCAGGTGAAGTCTATGTAATACCGGAACGGGAACCAAACGACCTTCGCCCTATGCCGGAAATGGTTAAATTTATCAATCCGGATATTGCGGTTAACGAATTTTCCCTTAAGCGTTGGCAGTTAATGTATGATAAAGGAATGGCCGCTATGCATTGCAAATTAATCGATAGTGCGCAAAGTGGGGAAGCCAAGGCGAAAGACCGCGAAAACTTTTATTTCCTAGTTTCTTCCATAAGCAATTATATATTCGATTGCGCTGACTGGATTCTTCGTATAGGGTCAAAGTACCTAAACATTGAAAACGTCAACGGGCGAATTATGCATGTGGAATCATACGACAAATTACAGCGACCACAACAATTTGCAATTAAAACAGAGTATGACCTACAAAATGAGTATTTACAACTTACCGAGAAAAACGCAGAAATTAGCGTTAGGAGGGAAAAACTAGACCACTTTGTTGAAAAGGCGTTTAACGGCAATGGGTTAAGCAAGAAACGTCATGAAATGAAGAAATTATTTGATTGGTTGTACGGCATGACTGATGCGGAATTGACCACTAGAAAATTATTAGGCACGGCACAAACAAAAGACTTTATCAAGCATGACATGGCCGATTATGTTATGAACGTAATTATAGAGGATAAGGGTGAAGAATGGTTTATAAAAACGCCTAGTAAAACAGTATTGGAACTTATGAATACCACGGTTTCACCTTTCATCCCTGAAATAATGATGCCGTAATGAAGAACTACTTCGAGCAATCCGAGGCCCTGAAAAAAGATATTTCAGCAAGCCTAACCGAATCCATGCCACAATTGGAGGCTAAGATATGGGAGGAAATATACCGGATGCTTGAAGGTTTTGATATAAGCGGAGGCAGCTTTGTGTTTTCAGATGCTTCCACAAGGCGTATCATTGAAATTGAAAACAAAATACTATCGGTATTAAAAGAAAGCGGTTATTACAACCGTGTAGGCGTTTTTTTAAAGGATTTCAGTAAGATTAGCGAGAATGTAAAGCGAATACATGAGGGCGAGAATAAGGCCGTAATTAGCAATGAAAGCCTAACCAAAACAGAAAAACTATTTTCAAAAACCACAGCGGAACAATTAACCGGGTCAGGATTAAATGAAACTTTTATTACCCCTGTAAAAACTGCCATAAATGAAGCCGTAACATTCGGTTATTCCTTGTCCAATACCCGTGAAGTCTTAAAAGAATTGGTAGTTGGAAATGAGGAAAAACTAGGGAGATTAAACCAATACCTTACCACTACATCAAGGGAGGTGGTTAAAAACTTGCAAGGCGCACAACATACGCAAATTAAGAACGCTTTGGGACTTGATACCATTCGCTATGTGGGTGGGTTATTAAAAGATTCTCGCGGTCAATGTGTTCGTTGGGTTGGGTTGGAATACATACCCATGGCAGAACTTGAAAAGGAAATTAAATTAGCTTTTAAGAATCAAAAGGCGAAGTTAGAAAAACCGGAAGGGCATAAATGGTCAGGCATGATAAAGGACACAACCATTGATAATTTCCTCATGAGGTTAGGTGGTTGGGGCTGTATGCACTCCGGTATCCCAACTAGGGGCAAAAAGAAAAAATAATGTTGATAAAAAAAATATCGATATAGTAAATATGTTTTAGAGATATAATGTATATATTTGTGAAAATAAATTACCATGGCCAAAGCAGTTAAACCAAAAGCAAAAGTTGAGGGAGATAAACAAGACAAATTTGTTGAAACTACCGAAACCGTAACGCCACAGCCAACGGTAGAAACAACTGAATTCAAAGAAGAATATTTAGATGCTCCCGGAGTTAAGACGGCAACCGTTACTACACAAAGAAGTGCCGATGTTCTTCATTCATCCGCTGACAGCAATAAGCCGGGTTTTATTCATAATCTAGTATCCGGACTTGTGGTTAAATTAAGCCATCAAGCCGCATTGGATATATGCAAATCAGATCCGAGCAAATATGTATTGGCAACGGATGAACAAATTAAACAATATAAAGCTAATAGCAATGGCGAAACAAACGAATAAGGCTGAAGGGCCTAAAGAGGTATTTATAGACAACCCAGAACCTACCAAAGCGGAGGTAACGATAGAAGTTCCAACGGGTGATGTATTGGTAAAAGTTCTTGCTACTGGGGATGAATTTTCTACCTCGAAAAACAATTGGAATAGTATGTACAAGGACGATGTAGATTCGGAAGGTAAGTACAAATATGAACTTGTCGAGGAGAAAAAAAAATTGTTGTCGTAGTCAATAACATAGCGGCCACAGGCGGAACGGGATGTTCATCATGTGGAAAATAAACACTAAACCAAAAAATAAAATATGACTCCAAAAGAATTATTTACAAAGTTTCTAAAGTCAATGGGTGCTGATGATGAAAAAGCAACCGAAATGACTACCAAAATGTTTCCGGAAAGCGGCGAAGCTGATTTGGATACCGATGAACTATTAACCATGGCTCAACAATATGCAGAACCTCATTTAGTACCTGCAATCAAAGACAAGATGCATAAGGAAATGACGGGTAAAACAATTGGGGACATTGTTACTAAGGTTGTTAAAGCGTCGAATGGTAAACTCAAACGATCCGATCTTGAAGATAAGCCTCTTGAAGAAATTTTAGAAGCGTATGGGGAGTTGAAGAAAACACCTTCGCAAAATGCTGAACTTGAAAAAATGATTACAGCTTTGCAAGATGAAAAAATATCTATTGAGCAAAAATTGACCAAACAAATTGAGGACATCCAAGCCGAATATACCGGCAAGGAAAGGGCACAAAAGATTCAGGGAGCCATTAAAGGATTCTTAGCTAAGAAAACCTTAACAGTTTCTCCGGAAGTTGCACTTAAGGCCATTATGCCCTCATTAAACGAAAGATTTGACTTAAATTTTAACGATAAAGAAGTGTTGGCCTTATATCAAAAAGGTACCGATACATTAGCAAGAAACCAAAAAGGGACTGCGTTTGCCTCACTAGACGAAGAACTTGACACGGAACTTGCTACATTCAACTTTGTCGCTAAAAGCAGAGGAAGTGGAGAAGGTGATGGGAAACCAAAACAATTCACCCCACAAAAACAGGAACCGGGAGGACGTGTAAAGCTATCAGAAAGATATGCCGAAGCAGGACTTTCAGACGGTACCGAATAAACGCCTCAAATGAGCCGTGCACGGTTGATAATATGCAATTTGGCGTGTAACTCTCAACGCAAAAATCGAGGGATTAAAATAATTTTTTAATTCCAATTATCATGGCATTAGCTTGTATAGTCGCTACGCAAAAGCGTTTAGACGAATTAGCACCGTATGACAACCTACGTCAACCAACGGGAGCATTAAATGCGGTACTTAGCCCGCAAAACAAATCAGAGGCGAAAGCCCAATTCTTAACGGAGGACGGTAAAACAAAAAAATATAACCTTACCTATGTTCCCCGTAACTGCCCTACCCCTGTTGTATGTGGTTCCGCTGACATCTGTACAGATGGTACAGCCGCACCAAACCTAACAACAACTACCTTAACGGTTAGTAAGTGTTATAGCTTACCAGTTTTCAACTGCACAGCCGTACAATTCCGTGATTTGTGTAATTTCAGTACAAACCAATACTTTGCCAAATTAGTACAGGGTCAAATGGATGCGTTAGTTCGTAGAATTAACCAAGACGTATTGACCACTATTTGTGCTAATATCGGTTGTTTTGGTGCTGTTACAGCTACCACAGAAAAGGCGTTAACCTTACTTGATGGTACTACCGGAGCCCCTAAATGGACTGTTGATGTAGACATCATGGAGGAATTTCAAAACAATGGTATCATGGATACACCGTTGTTAATTGGTAACAACGTGTTGACCAAGTTTGCTAAAGGTTACAATAACGGAACCGGTACGGATTCAGGTGTTAACATGGGTTCAATGACCCGTTTCCCTGCATTCTATGACAATCAGTTGCAATCTGTTTGCCCTCCGGCATCCTTAAGCACGATGTTAGCCATTGCACCACAAGTTGTACACTTCTTCAATTACTTGGATAATGCCGGTGATTTCCAAAGCAATATTGATGTATCAAGTGCTTCATTTGACCCAACATCAATGATTCAGGATCAATCAACATTCTTCCACGGAGTATTGCAAGACCCTAAAACCGGATTGATGTTTGACTTTGATGGTGAGTATGTATCATGTAGCAAGAAATGGAGATTCAAAATTTCCACAAACTATGATACATGGGTAATGCCTGTTATCACTTGTACTTCAAACACCGCTGGTAATAACTCATGTTTTACCGGTATTCAGAAGTTCAGAGTACAATAATTTTTGCTCAACTACTAACTACTAAAAATAGTTAAGTATTTGGTTAGTGTGGGGAGCGTAGGTTATGTCCTTACTCCCTTACACTTACCTTTTTAAATAAAATTAAAATGACATACCAAGATTGTTTTGACAATATAATTAGCATCAAAGACCCGTGTGCAACTTATACGGCAGAAAATCCGGCACCTACTTCGTTGAGTGGGTATGATTTGTTTGATTTGCCGGGGGTTAGTTATAAAAAGGCTAATTTGATAGCTGATGAAAATTATCAAGGTGGTATATCGTTATTAAGTGATAAGCGAAGGTTGGCCATCCTATCGATTCACTCCGAATTAATGGCCACAATGAACGCTAACGGCATGGTTGCCAAATTAGCAACGGATGTATTTAATACAGCCGGTGAATTCCGAACTACCACAGCCACAGCGGTTGGCAATGCTGGTATTCGAATTACAAACAAAGTAGTCAATTGTAGCCTTAAGAAATTAAGACTTGAAAATATATATGTAGCGGCTGCGGTTGGTGCAAACACAAATACAAACCTTGTGGTTGTAGATGGTGCAACAACCTACACCTACCCCATCACGCTAAAGCCGGGAAAGACAACAAAATTAAACGTGGGGATACAGGCTAAAAGTAGCTTGGTTTCGGTTTATATCAATGATAATAACGTATTAACCAGGAGTTCAATAAACCCTAATTGTGGGTGCGGTGCCAATAACAATGGGTGTGCTTCAGTTGTAGGATTATCCAATGGTGTAGAGGATAGAAATGAAGCCTATGGTATATGGGCGGAATGCTTATGTGAGTGTGATTATTCATTGGTGCTATGCTCATTGGCTTCCAATGGCCTGATGGGTGAAATAGTATTGTATAAGACCGGTGTAAACATCATGGATGAATGTTTAAAAACCGATAGGCTAAATTATTTCACTATTTACGGGAAGGAAGAAGCAAAGGCCACAAAGGATGAATGGGAAAATATATACCGTGAAAAATGGAACTTACTTGTATCATCCCTAAAAAATACCCTTTATAAAATAGATAGATGCGGTTGTGTTGATTGCACAGGCGTTGCTATTAAAGCGAATATATAATGGAAAGCATGGAACAATTACCGAATAAGTTGCTTGAATTACACGCAAACCTTGTCAAAGAGATAAGTGAAGTTGCTATGATTCATGGGGCCAATGAGTTAATTGGAGAAATGCGAGATAGGATATTTAACAAAGGCTTGAATTCATCCGGTAATCCAATTGGCAATTCTTACTCCACAACACCTACCTATGTAAGCAAGGATGTATTTATCCGGAAAGGAAGTTTTACCCCAAAAGGGAAGGAAAACAAAGGGAATTTCAAGAACGGCAAGGAAAGGAAAACCATGTATTTAGAACAAGGGTATAAGGAGTTAAGGGATATACAAGGCCGACAAACCGCAAAAGTAGATTGGAGGTACTCCGGTAGTTTAGAAAAAAGCATAGAGGTGGTTAGGGAAGATTCTAATAGTGTATTAGTGGCCATTACGGATGGCTTAGAAAGTTCGAAAAGAAAAGGTTTAGAGGAACAATCAGGCCAAACAGTATTTACCCCTTCAGAATCAGACATACAACATTATGAGGAAGTGATGGGAACGGAAATCGATAAAATATTCAAGGCATTGCCATAATGGAAACGATAAAGGACATATTAAAAGGTATTTGTGCCAATATATTAGCGGAAAATAAATATTTCGCTAATGGGTTCTATGATACCGTATTCCATGAAGAAAAGGGCTTGCTTTTATCCAATATTGATAAACAATATATAAACATTACGGATGTAAGTGGTAACTACTTTTATCTTGGATTCCGACCAAAGGCAAATGTTAGACTAGGCCAACCATTAAGTGAGGGCAAAAAGAACTACCAATATTGCTACGACTGTTTTTTTGTAGCCATTACAGAGGGATACGATGAATTGGTGTTACTCAATGCGGTGGTAAATAACATGAGTGCAATTTTTCAAACGATTAATACCGTTAGCACAGATTTATCAACCATAATGGCTGAAGAATTGAGGCCGTTAAATAGGTCGGTTATTGATTCCACCATTTCCAAGATGAACCACAAACAAGCCGTAAAGGTTACGTTTACCCAATGCGTTCAATTTCAAACCCAAAGTTGCGTTATTGACCCTTGCAACAGTTGTGATGATTCCACCATGGTTGTTGCTGATTACCCAACCTTTAATTCATCCGAATTTATAAATACGTTAAATGGTCCTGATGAATACAGTTACAGATGCATTTACGCTGAATACAATGGCAATTTATTAGGCAATGGTAGTTTAACCACTTATACCGGGGCTACCAAGGATATTAGGCTGGTACCGGTTCAAATAGCACCAAACATTACTATACCGGCACATGATACCCTAGCTTTAAGTTATGACCATAACTGGATAGCGTTTTTACAGTCGTTACCAATTGCTGATTACTTAGATTTTGATACATCCCCATTTAAAGATGGAGGTGGGTTGGCTGGGCATCCAGATATTGATTACCCTTTTGAGCAAATTGCAGAACATTTAGGAAGTGAGGAAGACCCGGTAGCACCTTATGGTGATGGCTTCCAAATCCGAAGAAAAAAGAATTCAACTTTTAGATTTGATATTGAATACGGCTATGACATTTCATCCCCAGCCTATACCGGAATTGGTCATGTAATATCATTCACTCACTTAGGGTGCACCATTGACGGGGCATTCGTTAATAAATCAAATACCATAACGTACTAATGATTAATGAGCATGTAAATATCATCGTTAACACTATAATTGGGAAGTACCCCAATACGGAAAGTATTTGGCTTTATGGTTCACAAGCTAAGGGAGGGCATACGGATACAAGTGACGTGGACATTTGCGTTAAAATGCCTCTTAATACACATATATTAAGACATGATAACCAATTGAACCAAGACTTAACAAATACCATTGGTAAAGATGTCCATTGTGTTTTTTGCACTATAAATAACGAATGGATGCTTAAACCTATTTATCAACAATCAAATACAACTAATTCATGAGTTGCTGTACCGAATATTTATCAATTTGCAATATATCGTCTTGTGATGAATGGATAAAAACAACCATTGCAATACCGGAAGGGCTGGCATCAGATGACCCGCCACCTTTTGACGTAGTGGCCAAATTTAATGGGGTTCAATTGACCCCACAGATTTCTTTTCAGGATGATTTATTAGCCATAAAAAACACATTTATACCGAACTACACCTATGAGGTGAGGGTAACGTCACATGATGCTGAACCAATTACCACTTGTTACCGGTTTTCAATCACCCAAAACATAAACCTATGATATTAGTTTATTTCATAATACTATTTATTTTCTTTTCCGCATTGCCATATTTCATTGCCGAACTGATGTTATATACCATCCAACCCGGTAGAATATTTGGGTTCTATTCCAAATGGGTAGGTCAGATTAAAAACGAATTTTGGTATAATTCCCTTGGAGGCTGTGCGGTATGTTTTACCCAAAGAATTAGCGAAATGACCTACTTCCTATTTATAAACTTATTTACGGGTGCATACGGTGGATGGGTTACATGTAGAATGCCATTACCTCTATCCATAGCCTTAAATATTATACTGTTTATCGGGTTTGCTTCCATCCCTTACTTCTTAAGACAAGGTAAGAAAAAAGAGGAAGTGAAGCATGATATTGATGAACAAAAACCAAAACCATTTATTAATAATAATTAAAAATAAAAAAAGTCATGAGAGTATTTACAGCGGCATTTACGGTTGTCCCAGCCACAAGTTGCACAGATTTATGGGAATTTGTACCGGCCCCGGGTTACGTCAATAAAATTAGACGTATTGTCATATCGGGAGTTCAAACTACTGGTTCTTCAATGTTGTTTAAACTAATCAAAAGAAGTACTGCGGCATCAGGTGGAACAAGTACTAATGCGGCTATCATAAATCAAGGCGAAATTGATGGAGCAAGTGCGGCACCTAATGCAAGAGTAAAGGTTTATACTGCTAACCCAACGGTAGGGACTTCAATAGGAGTAGTAAGGGAAATTAGGGTACCTATACCGGCACCATCAACAACCATTTTAGGTATAGTCTACATCAATTTTGACATCGATGGGAATGAAGGGTTGATTTTGCAGGGTAATGAATTCCTATGTGGAAACTTCAATGGTGTTTCCATGTCCGGTGGTTCCATTTCCGTAAATATTGATTTTGTCGAAGGGTAACGAAAATTTATTTAATCACTTAAAAAAATAAAAATCATGAAAGTATTAGAATTATTCGAAGTAGGTGCCATTATGCCCATGGAGTTCATCATTATTGATGAAGATGTACATGTAAACACATCATCGGATCCGTTGCAAGGCCCTATCCAAGTTGGAGCCGAAAACATCGAGAATGAGGTATATACCTATACCGTTCCAGCACCATGTAAATTGGTGTTTGAGAAAGCCGAAAGATTTACCCCACTTACAGCGGCAAATGGAAGTTTGCGAAAGTTGGTTGGAGGCACTATTGAACTTGATTTTATTGGTAGCGTTCCGGGTAGATAATGCGTATCAATCCAATATTTAGACAATTAGCTGAGGGCAGTATATATCTTACTGCCTTTGGCCTTGTTGTTTGGTCTATGAATAGGC
>CAZUVD010000028.1:0-21725 GCA_964623075.1 uncultured Coxiellaceae bacterium
GGCGGCTCAAGAAAATGACCATACACCCCAAATTTATGGACTACCTGATATGATTGACCACTACTGTTGGTCGTAGTAACTGGGATGACTATTATATTTCCAGCACGGCCGACATAAAAGGCAATGTCCTGAATATTTGGAGGAAGGTCAACTCCCATAAAATCACCAATCGCCTCTATTTCAGTTAACCCATTCAGGCTGCAATTTAACTGTCGATACCGCCCACGGTAATCAGCATACGCCTGGCCACCATTACTGGTGTTTACTGCACTATTGTCACGGCACTGCATTTCAAAATCACTCACGGCCGTAGTTCTGGTAGGCCTAAAATATGGCCCTGCCCAAAGCCTTCCGACCTCAGGGTATACGGAAAATATCGGAACACCATTAATGTTAAAAATAACACGCCTGACCCCTGTGTAATTCTGCTGGAAAACATAATGGTAGTGACGTGGAAAATTATAATCGGCATTATATTGTGGCAAGAGCACAGTTCCTGAGTCCGCAATTGTGGAGCCGCCACTATCCTGCAGCAGGATTCCTATTTGTGTTCCAGGTGGGAAATTGTGCCCAAGTATGGAAACCAGGCCTATCGTTTGATCTGTTGAGAAAACCGATCGGATTAATACCGACCCTAGGTCGGCCCGCCTAGCGAGGACCATTAAACGCCTGTCTTTAGCGTTTTCCAATGGCGCGCCTGACTCAAAAGATCCGCTACCAGTGATGTCTGTTAACACAGATTCTCGAACTAGGTCCTTATATCCAATAATCATTTCATCCCTTCGTAATTTTAACGTTGTCAAAATCAACCGTTACGTCGTCAGAAGAGCCGCCGGCGACTGCATCCAATGTCATCACCACATTGGCCAAATAGGAGGTTTGATGCGCAGTGGTGATTGATGTGGCCGAGATCATGATCCATTCCGTGGGCTCAAGGCCACCTGTCCCTATGCCATACCACGCGCAAATGGTTGGCCCTCGAATAGCTATACGGCACCAGAACTGACCGCCACTAATGTCTGCCCGCACAGGAACGGTAGTAAATCCCTTCGACCCAGTTCCTGCAACCGTTTCGGTGTAGAGGTCAACCGTACCGCCATCACCACGAATATTTACGAACGCCCCTTCGTTCCCAGAGGAACCCCGGCGAATACCAAAAGCGACGAATACATCAGCCGAGTTTCCTCCAGACCATGCCGCGATCCTTCCTCGAACGTCGATATCCCATGGATCAATGTGATGTGGTCTAGCAACCATTGGCACATTTGTCCATGAACCTGGAACCGCACTTGTTGCCAATGTAAATCTTGCGACATTTGAGGTAACGGCAGCCGTACCAGATCCTCCGCGAGTGGTCCACCCAGTTGTGGCCTGCAGTGGGCATATGACGTATTTGGCGTAATACTCATTAATGACGGACCAATTATTATTTACACCTGTAGCGTCAGCCTGCAACTCAACCGCGCCATAATCATCCCTAATTACGTAACGAACCCCATCGGCAATGGTATTTGTTCCATCAGGAACTATGGTTATGTTGTTGACCGAAGCGTTGCCGCTGCGATCAGCGATTAGATAACGGCGGCCACCATGCCCGGCGGTACCGGGCAACGTGATTGTTCTTGCTGCTGAGGTGTCAGTGACATATAACGAGTACTGCGAATCAGTCAGTGTTGTGCTAACTGCTGTGGAATTTGGATCGAATGAAACCGAGCCATTAACCATAAATCTGGAGTTTGGGGAATCCGTTCCGAAACCAACGTACCCAGAATCGGAAATTGTGAACGCTGGGTCTGAATCTGTGAAATTATATATCTGAAAAAATCCGGCCCCAGTTGGGTCACCTGAACCGGTAGAAACCATACCCCAATGTTTCCCGCCAGTGTCCGAGCTAATCAGGTTAACGCTAGGACCATTGACACCGCTATAGGATATTAGGATATTGCCATTGTCATCGACTATTACGTTGCTGTTCTGAACAGCATTTCCCCCGGTCCCATTCCATCTAACAACGGCATTATCTGTCGATGCCCCAATGGTTGGGATTCCACTACCGCCACCACCAACCAATGTCCCATTTAAATTGGGAGCATGCAGCGTGTCGGTGTCCATATCATAAAAAAGCTCCCTTATCCCAGCATCAAAAAGGCGCTTCTTCATGGACCAAACCCCCACAACGTGAGCTCGACAAGACTAGATAAAAGACGCGTCTTTACGCCAACAACAAGCAATTGCTGCCCTGCTGATAACCCAAAACGATCCGTCTGAAGAAGCACTGAATCCCCAGGTTCTAGCTCATAGGCTAATGACCCCTCTATCGCTGCAGTGACCGTATAAAAATAGTTTTCACCCCTATACAGATCATTAGAGATCCTATCTATCTCAGTTTGAGCCGACAACTGGTCGGATAGCAATGTTTTTATTGGCGATGCGCCAACTGCAAATTGATAACTGGCATGAAATGAATGAGCTGGGTTAGAGATAACGGTATATGGCGCTTTTAAGCGTTCAGCCCTTCTGCGTCCAACGGCATCAACCATCAAACTCCCAGCAATATCACTGTCTCCATGAGGTGACCAATTGCGGGCACATGAAATTGAATTAGATATCCCGCTTGCCTCGTCAAACTTCAATGAGATTTCGCCGATGATATTAATATCATTTAGCGTTAGTCTGGTTGCGGTAGATGCGGCCTCAAGGCGACCAACCCTTAGCATCCCAAACCTATCGAAATACCACCACCCAGAATAACTATCGAGAACCTGTGTTAATACGTTGGATATCGCGGTCGAATCTCGGCCGTAATAACAAATTGAATAGCCTGTCCAAAAATCAAGCGTGGTGACCGAGTAAGAATCAATCTCAGCAGTGGTTACTGCGCCATTGCTTTTCTGGATAATGTAATCCAGAACGTCTGGGAGCCTTTCGATTAAAGCGCTTCCAGCATATGCGCCCTGAACATCAACGGTAACCTTACCTGCAGGGTTATTGCCTTCGTTAAACCTGAACCCGTTAACATTCGAATCAATCGAAACGTCCCATTCAGAACTAGGGGATAAAGAAACCCCCTGGTCTTTCACGTCATCAATCAAGAAAAACGCTTCGTCATGAACGTCGTAATCGAGCATTGCAGAATCGACCATCAACGCAGGAACGTTATAGCAATTTCCAATAGAGATTGGGCGAGGCGTACCATCTAGTGAGGGCGCTAGCAATAATGATGGATAAACGTCTGTCTGAAGTGGGATGTCTAGGAGCGCTGATTTATCGCGAAGCGTGAATCGCATCGTATAAATATCTGGTGCTGATAGTTTATCGATTAACGCTATGGCAACAATATCATGTGAGGAAAAATCATCTGTTGATAACCCTCGGCGAATGGTTATCGTGCGGTCTCTCCATTCCTCGCCAAGCCACACGTCAAGAGCTCCGTCGGTGTTATCTACGTCAATAACACCAAACGATATTTTCGAACCACTATTGCCCCATAACTGGCACCCAACTTCTATGCTGTACTCGATCGTGTCTTTTAGCCTCGGTAGAAACACCTGCGATGCTGGAGTATCTGTTCTACCAGATACGTATCCATGTGTACTGAGATACCTGGTTTCTACCCCTGAATCTGAACTTTCAACTACTACGGTAACAACATGTGGCGCTGCGCTCATCGGCCCCTCGACCCGGAAAATGCTAGACGTTCAATCGCAGCTGTAAGGCGCTCCTCTCTTCGTGCCGATTTAACTTCCTGATCTGATAAGCGCTGCATAAGTTCGCGAACAAGTCGCGCTGAATCATCGCCAGATTTCTCGGAGCGAACTGGCCTTACAGCTATTCCGTATTGGTCAAGCATGGCGCTCGTTTTAGAATCAATGATTTTCTCGCCACGATGAATTTCCGCTGTCATGTCGTAAGGGACATATGACGTTCCTGTAGCAAAGCTTCCAGATGTCGGAGGCGCCGCGGGTTCATCTCGAACCGATGCTGCAATCTGAGCTAACCACTCCTCTATTTGCGGCATGTATTCATTATTAATCGCCCATAGAGCGCTAAGTAGATCGATCTCCTGATACATGCTTGGGGGGTCTACATTCTCCAGGTATGGCGCCAGGGCGACCGCCGTAGCTCCACCGATGCGACTCACTGCTGAATTGAGTGATTCAATAGCCGCATTAGCATCGGCATCGGTCACTGCGTTTTCTACAGCGGCGAGATACGGCCTTAGTTCATCCGCAATTTCTGGCGGCTGATCGTTGATAGCCGATTCGAGGGCGTCATTAATCAGGCTGTTCGTTTCCCTCAGACTGCCAAGACTGACACCTAATTGATAGGCAAGCTCTGGAAGCTCCACACCTAGCATGTTTGCGATATCCGCAAGCTGCGCCGCTGTGGTTGCGGTCATGTTGGTAATATCTACGCCAAGATCATTTACGAAAGCCGTCAGATTTATCCCAAGCTCTTCCGTCAGAGCGAATACATTTTCTCCCATCGCATCGGAAAGCTCTTTGATGTATCCGGCTAACTCAACAGCCATCAACATCCGTTGTTGCTCTACGTCCTCGGCGGCGAGCTCGGCCTGGTTAATCGCCTGTTCCGCCCCTCCGGTGGTTCCAGGGCCAGGAGCAATGCCCTGAACGCTTTGAAGGCCCGCCATTACGTCCGCAAAAATTTGGTCGTAACCAGAGCCGGATGCAAAAAACGCTCTGGCGTTATCCAATAATTGCCTAGCCAACTCAGGAAGCCTTGATGCCGCCTCAGAATCACCGCTTTGGGCTGAACTAAGCGTTGCCCTATATTGCCGCTGCGCTTCCAAAAGTTGTTGTTGAGGCGTTAAAACGGTCAGGCCTTCATCGAGCAAGATGCTATCGAGGAATCCACGAATAGATTCAAGTGCACTTTCCCACCCAGCAAAAAGATCTTCTGCCGTGGAGTCTAATGAAGCTGCCGCTTCCTGCGCGGGAGAAGAACCGCCAATGCCCCCCCCGCCATATAGTTGCTGGACTAACGACTCTGCAGCAGATCGCATCTGCGCAATGGCCTGAGCCGCCTTTGCCGCGGCAATCTTATGTACCGTAGCCAAATCCTCTTCGGCCGCTCCAGCCCTGCCGGACTCACGTGCCAACCGATTCAATGTCTGGATTCGCCCGGACTCTTCCTTTCGAATCTCAAATAACGCATTTGCAAGTTTACCTGGCCGCAGACCTGTCGTTAACTGGATGAATTCGTTATTCAGTTCAGCAACGGCCCTAGCATATTCATCTACCGAGGCTCCCTGTTGAACATCATTTAACCGTGCCAGCGTGTTCGCGCGGTATTGTTCGATTTGCGCAAGCTGTTCTTGGGTGGCCCCAAGGAACGTTGCTTGCTCTACCATGGCATCGAACTGCTTGTTGATCTGGAATATCTGCCGCTCCAAATCGGACATAACGGCAAGTTGGTCTTCCTCCGCCAACTGATCTAAAAGCGCCTGAAGTTGCTTCGGGAATTCCAACTTTTCCCCTAAGCGCTGCACCTGCTCTTGAAGGTCAGCCCCAGCTCTTACATATTCTTGAGTCGCTGCATCGAACGTTCCGAGGATCGCATCAAAGCGAGCTTTCAATACGTTCTCAGCAGTAGCACTGTCCCCCTTAAGATCCAGCACCACGGATTGCAATGATTCCCTGATCCTAGCCATCTGCTCGGAGCCGACGCCCGCCGCTTCAAGCATCTGCTTTATCATCTTATCAAAGTCTTTCAAACCTTCGATAAGAGGGGTGCGCTCAATCTCTCGCGTACCCAACTTAAAGTCGCCAAGCGCTGTCGAGAAGTTTTCTTCTGCGTTCCTTACCCGCGAATTAGCTCCGCCAATCCGAATATCAGGCGGCTTATTCGATCTAAATGCAGAGGCAATAGCGCCAACGATTGCGCCAACGATTCCGCCAGCTACACCACCAATTTGAGCGCCAGCCATAGCGCCACCTGCAATGGTGCCCATGGTGTCACCTTGCCGATAGGATTGGTATGCGCCATATACTGATCCAAGCGCCCCAAGCCCGCCCTGCATAGTGAATCCTGTACCGCCAGGACCGAACATGCTGGATTGATTTATCCTTGACGCAAACCCCTTGAACCCGTCACCGGCTTTAATCGTTTGTTGAATAATGTTAGAAAAGAAATCCTGAGCAATACGGGATAACGAGTCTCCAAAACTCTTGAAGTCCTTCAAACCACCGGTTAAGAAGTCCGCAAATGCTGCGTTGATCGATTGAATCGCGCCTTCCCAGGATCGTTGGAATTCCTCTGCCACTGCCGCTTGCTGCTTGGCAACCAGCAGAGATTTGGCTCTTGCCATGACATCTCTTTCGATCGCATCAATTTGATCTTCTTTGAGCTTTATTTCTTTTTGGGCTGCCCCAGCCAGCAACCGGCGAATGTCATCTTCGGCCCTGAGTTGAATCTCTAATTGTTCGCGCGCCTTGGTATCAAGGCCCAGCAACTCGATCTCTTCATCGTACGAGCGCAAAAGGCCTTGAACCGAACCTTTAAACTCCTCAACCGCCAATGCCTTCTTGATCATGATATCATCAGATTTCATGAGCTCGGCGTCGTGCGCCTTCTGTAGTTTGGCCCACTCAGATAAAGCCTTCTTGGCTTCATTAGCCGCTGCGGCAGCATCCTTTTCAGCGGCCGCCATTTTAGTAATGTGTGGTACCGCTTCTCGAGATGAGTTCTTTATGTCTTTTAACCCATCAACAATCGGCTTAGCGGAAAAGGATGCGAATGCATCGGCAACATCTTGGCGGCTTTGCTTAAGCACGTCTTTTACCTGTTGAGCGGCCCCACTCATTTCCTGGACGTAAGTTGAGCCAATTTCTCCTATTTGAGCGTAAAATTTTTGCTTCGCCGCATCTAATGTATTTTCATCAAATGGGTTTATGATGGCTTTGCCAGCTTCCTGCATATATTGAGCGAATGCACCCACTGCCTGTTGGGCTGCTGTAAACTGAGCCACACCAGCAGTAACCATAAACCGAATGCCTTCGATAAATAAATCGATCGCATTCTTCGCAATGATGAATCCGGTTACGATTGTTTTTAACCCATCCGATATTGTGGTACTAGTGCTTGAGAATTCATTGCCTTTTCTGGCCGCGTCAGTTTGCAATTCAATGTAACTATTTAATGCCGGGAGTAATTGGGACAGTACAGAATTGGCAAACCCCTCCGTCAATCCTTGGAGGTCCCTAATGTTGTCATTGAATTGATCGGCGGCTGCCGCGAAATCTGGACCGATAGCTATTCCGAACTCTTCTGCTTTTTTCCTGGCTTCTTCTGTATTCTCACCAAAGTCATTTAAGAACGGGATAATATCAACGCCGGCCCTACCAAATATTGCTGTGGCTAAAGCTGCTTTATCGGCCCCGTCCTCGAATCCTGCGAACTTTGTTGCCACGTCTGCAAGAACATCTTCGACCGGCCTTGATTTACCGGCGAGATCAGTCATCGATACGCCAATTTGTTTAAGATAAAAGTCGCTTTTCTCAACGTCCTTAATCAGAAATTTGGCGGCACGCGAAATACCATCTAAGCTAGTGCCAGACTTCTCAGCAGTCAGCCTCCATACCGAAATCGCCTGCGTCGATATACCGAACTTCTTCGACATATCATTAACGCTGTCTGCAATGTCGATCGATTTCTTTGCAAACTGCGTTATCTCACGAACAGAAAAAGCAGCAGCGAGGCCTTTTACCGCATTCGCTGCTTGATTCGAAAAGCCTGTGAGCTGGTCATTGACTTGCTGGAGTTGGCGGTTAACCTGTTGCCGCATCTTCTCCATTTCTTTGGCAGCGATACGCGCAGCACGGCCCATGTCAGATTCGAATTTAGCAAGCTTTGCCTCTAAATCAATACTTAATGAACCGATTTGACTTGCCATTATTGGGGCCTATTGATAATTAATTTGTCTTTACCGAATACCTGAATGATTCGCGATATGTCATCATCCAAATTCGCATCACCAGTTTCCGGTCGATAATCCCAAGCGTCCTTAAACAAAAGGAAATCGGAAGTGGTGAGCGCCTTGCTTCCCTTCTTTCTATTTACGTTTGCGAATAAAGCGCAGAGCTGCGCGACTGCGATCTCAACCCGCTCCCAAGGAGCCCGTTCGCGGGCGAGGTATGCGGCCCACAATCTAAGATGTGATTGGGGCCAATTTAAGATTTCATCGACCGGCTTACCGTGGATGGTAGCCAGCTTCATGACGAGCCTAAGCTCGGCGTCCTGCTCTAGGACTTTCCCTCGTTCGCGTCCTCTTTGTTTATTTCTTCCGCTTCTTTATACAAAGCATCAAATAAACCAGCCTCGAGTTCCTGTACTTCAGAAATCTTTTTGAAAATCCGTGAGCCGTTTTCTTCAACCGCGCTACACTGCAACAGCATCATGTTCCGAAGATAAAGGTCTTCTAGGCTGATCTCTGTATTTACAGCCTCCTTGCCAACGGACCTAGCGCGAATGTTCTTGTTAATGGTGAGTCGTTCGCCTGCCGTGATCTTGCGATAATAAACATCCTTCGACTTACCCTTGTAAGTTACCTTCCTTAATACTGGAGCGTCGTCGGTTAAATCTGCAAAAAAGTCTTTGTAACTCATAATGTCCTCTAAGAGGCTGGCCCGAATGGAGACCCCACGGCAAACGGGGCCCTTACCCAAACAGGCCAGCCAAACCAGTTTTAGTTAGCCGTTAGCTGCGCGGGAACAATGTGATGGCACCCGTTATACGCAAAGATGAGCTTACGCGGATCGCGTCGTTCGTGGTAAACCCATACTGCCACTGCTGAACCGATGCTTGGAACGTCAGCCAGGAACGACCAATCGCTACGCTGATACCGGCTCCGCTCGGGTTTGGGATTGGGTCTGCCGTTCCATCAGACATACCCAGGGCAAAATAGTATCGATCGCCACCAGCGATGGATTCCAAAAGCTGGTGAGAGGCATCAGTCGGATCTAGGTTGATCGACATATTGGCCGTTCCGTTATCGATCAAGCCAACCAAATATTCCATGGCTTCGCTGTCGAAATTCGTAATATCAATTTCGGAAGCAGAACCACCGACACTATCGATAGCGCTCAATTTTCCGATCTTGACAATTCTTTGAGGAGAGCCGGTTTCATCTAAGATGAATAACTCGGTCCCTTGGGTTTTTAATTCACCTGCCATTTTTTATTTCTCCAAAATTTCGGACATAAAAAAACCCGCTTGCGCGGGTCTGTTGTTTAGCCGTTGTTGCCGGAGCGACCGGCAAGTTCTTTCTATCTAGTCACCCAGAATTGGGCGTCAAAAGAAATTCGATATACGCGTGTCTCTGGATCGCGCTCAGTTAGGTTGAAACTGACGATGTGGCCGTGCTGCTCGATAACATTGCGTATGGCCACATAGATCTGATCACACGATGTCTGTGTAAGCGCAAATACATCAAACTGATATCGACTCGTATCAATACCAGGAGCGTCGCTTAAATAGTTCTCAGGGGTACCGCCGACAAGCAGCCATCGCACATATGGAACCGCAGTGCCTTGCGGCGCTTCGTCCCTGTAAACTTTTAAATTCGAGCCATCCCCAAGAAGGGATGTCACCGTTGAATTTGCTAGGAGCCATGTATAGATAGTTGGGATCATCCGGAACTCTGCTTTCTACGCGCTCGCTTTACCGCAGCATCAACGCCGCGCCTGAACTCTTGGGAGAAGGTGTTTAAAGCATTGCTTTTATTGCTTTCAAAAGCGGGACGCAGGAAAGGTTTTGGGGACATTTTCTCTGTGCCAAACTCATCTTTTGTGCCAAACTCAAGGAAGTGCCAATAATAGGCGTCGCCACCGATGGAGTAGTTTTTTCCTACTCTGCCGAGCCTTGTATTTAGGCGTGTCCTTGCATACTTTGCTCGCTTCTTACGGACTCCAACGTAGAACTTCTCATTAGCCCCAGAAGCTCTCGGGTTTCTGTCGCGATAGATGTAAATATTCGCTGCAAGATTACCGGTGGCCTTGGGAGCTCTCGCGATAGCGTCCAACTTTATGATTAGCGCAGCTTTGTAAAGCGCCCTCTTTATAGGTCCGCCATTCTTCGATGCGAATTGAGCTGGCAATGCCCTTAATGCTGCAACGGTCTCGTTGAGACCTTCTATTTTTACGTACTCTGCCATTTTCGATACTCATCCCACCAAAGTTCTGCATGCTCAGAGTTTTCCAGCCCAGGCATGCTAGGAACTCCCAATGTGTAATGGGCTATTTTCGGATGATTCGGTTTTGGCTGGACCCTTACCAACCAGTTCCACTCCCGAGGGAGTTCGCCTATTTCCGAATCGTGCAGCCAGTAAAACTGGTGCAGGTCAAAGCCGCGCCTTTCCTGCACATCGACTAAGGACAACCGCTTGTTTGCAGAATGGTCGCAGTTCCAAAGCATGACACTAGACCAGTTTTTTCTGGGGTACTGCGTTTGAACCTGGCCGTCCATCTTTGTCCCCTCGCTTCCATCGTGCCGGTGCTTTACCACCATCACGGCATACCTTGAGTCTGCAATATCAAGCAGACCCTTGATGTCATCCAGAAAAAGCATGTCAGCATCAACAAACAAGGCCCATCCTGTTTGGGCCAGCATCGGGACTAGAAATCGCGATATCGCAAAATCCGTTGAAACAGGCGCATTGCTTGCCATGTCGTAATGCTGGCCGCGCTTATCGGTTAAGCGACGCAATAGTCCATTCTCCGCAAGTTTTTGCGAATTAAGAGGAACTACGTTTAGCGGAATTGATGACCTAGACTGAAGGCTAAATTGGGCAATTCTGAATGCATCGCATTCCCTTTCGTCGTACCCAATATAAATCTTCATCATTTTTGCTTTCTCGCCTCTAGCCTCATGTCGCGATATCGCTTCCTCCCACAATGAAAGTGCGGCTGCTTAGATTCGATATCTACAAATCCAGCTTTCTCGAGTAATCCGGTAAGTTCTTTTTCCGTATAACCCCATCGATGGCACATCAACGGATTTTGCTGCGACGGGTCACCGTAAATTCCATGGATTGAATCTTCGTCCCTTACGTTATTCAATAGATTTTTGCAGCACTTAATAATGTCAGGAAGCTCAATGATTAAAATCTCGCCTGGCTTTAAAAGCCGATACCACTCGGCCAAAGCTTTCGGCGCGTTCCATCGCTCAAGGTGCTCTAAAACATGAATCGCGATTATCTCGTCAGCGCAATTGTCTGGCAGCGGGATGTCCGTGACATCTGCATGAATATCCGCTTCTCCATCAAGATCTACATTAGTAAAGCCTTCTATTCTTTTATTTCCAGAACCAACGTTTAAACGCAAAGATTCCGTTTTATGAAATGCCAGCATGCGCTTGCTTCCTCAGATCTCCATTGCCAATAGGCAAGGTTGCATAAAAATTGATACCGCTCCGCCTCACTTGGATTAAGCGGTTTATATAAATCATTTCCATAAAGACTCGCGGCCGCCCCGTCTTCGCAAACCACAGGGATGCCAGCGATGCACGCATCGACCGCGACATTTGAATGCTTGACCACAACCAGCGAAGCACCTCTTATTACATCTTCTATCTTCCCTTCTGATGCAACGATACAATCGCCAAGCGGCTCTTTTGAATTGCCTTTCGGGCGGTAAATAATTGGCGTGCTTGGATATACCGCCCTTATTTCTTTAAACTTGTTTTCTTCCCACTCACACCCAGAAAGTCCGAGGCGATTCCGCTCTTTGTTGCCAGTGCCAGCCAGAACAATTGGCCCCGTTGGGTTGTATTCGTTTCGCAACGGAATATTAGCTGCATCCCATCTATCACTAAGCATTGTCCTCATCCATGCCTGCGGATGAGCGTGATCGATGCTTAATCGCATCGGGAATGATTTAGTTTGCCCCCGGCCGAAGTATCCAAGGTCCCAGCAAATAGCATGTCCCCCTTGCGCAACATGCTTTTTAAAATACTTACCCCTGACCTGATGGCCTAACCCGTAGATCATTAGCAAATCGGACCCGCCTCGATATGCTCTGGTGAAGTTGATATCAACCCCACATGACGGACCTGCTTTTGCCATTGCCTTCAATATTCTCTGGCCTTTCTCTATTTCAGAGCCATCCAGAATAATTTCACAACGCATCAATAAAAACCCTATATCGTTTTAATGCTCGATCAATTGAATATGCTGCTGACAAAAATCTATCTGCTACCTGCTGTCGAGTCGTTTGGCTGGTTAAAAAATCGAATGCAGTTGTGATTTCCTCTTGACTGTCTGCCCAATATTCGCAGCCTGTTGCATTCTCTAAGTACCCATCCTCTCGACTGCCAACAAAAGGCGTCCCAGATCCATGAGCGTTTGCCAACTTAACGTTTGATTTCCAATGTTTTTGCGCATACCCGTTCCATGGACCACTTCGCAACGCAAGGACGATATCTAAATCTGCCATATGCTCAGGATTGACCACATACCCCCATCCACGCTTCCGACATTCCTCACGGATAAAAGGATCCAGCCCCTCGATGTATCTCGGTGAGCCCTCGTAACCAACCGTTTTTACATGCTCTCTGATAGGATTAACCCTAATCCCTGGCCTGTGATGGTGCGGGATTACGATGGACATGACATCGCACCCAACGTCATCGCGCATTTTTTCGTTTGGCCAAATAACAGCAGATGGATTTAGCCGATTAATTTCCTTTCTTGCCCACCTGATTGATTCAGATTTATCCCACCTGGAGCAACCAGGTTGTGGGTATGAATCGACAATATCCCATGCCCATGGCCTGCCGCTTGCTGCAAGGTCCAACACCGTAGAGTCTGGCGTTCTTTTTACAACAATGATCTTATCAACGCTTCTAAAATCCTTGAGCGTTGCATGAGGTACTACTTTTGCTCCCAACGCATGCCCAATCTGATCACCGCGTATTTTCCAAGATCCTGATTTCCCATTACCGGTAAAAAGAACTTTCACCCTTTAACTCCAAACGCCACCACCTCACAACGAGCAAAGTACGGGTGTCCTTCGATCTTGGTTGAAGGCGCCTTGTCCGATAACTCAGAACTTGCATACATCGCATGCAGCCAGTTTATTTTCTGAAATAAACTTTTAACGCCTGAAATAGTGAAGCGAAAATAATCATCAGGATATGAGTGCACGCGCCACATGAATGGCGCTTCTACAAATATTGTTCCTTGTGGAACAAGGAGACGCTCTAAATTCGCAGCCAAAAGCCATGGCTTCATCGAATGTTCGAGTACAGAACAGCATTCGATATGCTGGAATTTACCCAAACTTGCAGGCAGCCGCTTTTCAAGATCAAGGACGACATCGACCCCATCGCCTTCTTGCATATCAACGCCAATGGCGTCTTGATATCGCAATCGACGATCATGCTTTTGGTTATAGATCTTGCTGCCTACAATCAGCGTCCGGCCTTCCTTCGGCCGAACAAACTGATTTTCAAAGCGCTCAACTGCACCTAAATATGGTTTCAAATGCTTCCCCTGATGCAATTTCAGACCGACGCCACTGCGCCCAAATCAAACGGCGCAACATATTCGTCCGCGCCTCATCGCTTTTTAAAGCGGGCTCTTTTCCGTAAAGCGAAATATGCCTTCCAGCTGGCCCACCAATCCATTTGTCCAATGCGTAGAAAACAGGGATCCCCATCATCACCGCCCTGATTCCTGCACCACTAGCCCAGGTGATAACCGCAGAGGCGTTGGCCAGATCTTTATCGAGCGGGATTCCGGCCTCTTTCTTTCCGGGGTGCTGCCTAATCCGTCCTGGCGCAGTCCATGTTTTTGGCATTGCGACGCCTGGCTCTCCAATGCCACGCTGCCGAAGAACCACGGTTTCATTTCCACCATAACGCCACGGCTCAAGTTTCACATTCAAATCGTCCCACCTGCTGTTATCGCCCTGGAACCAGGTTCCAGCACCACAATGGTGGTTAAGGGATAAGGCTAGCCAATGCTCATCGCCGCCAAGGTCTTCCCTTCCGAGATAGGCATTTTCAGTAACCAATACCTTTGCGCCAACTTTCTCAAATTCTCTTGCCCTTTCGTGATACACCCCGTATCGGTTCCAAATAACTAACACGTCCTGCTCTTTAGGCGGCCTTACTGCGGAGTCAATGACATAACCTAATCGCCTAAGCCCAGATTCGAAGATGTCTTTTCTATAGTGGGGTGAATCGCGTAATGCAACGTAAGCCGTTTTCATAAATCATCTACTGATATTTGTTTTATTTTTTTTATTGCCGTTCGCCGTGTAGCGTTCAAAACCTCAACGCCAACTCTCGAGAGTTCCTCGGCAGTTGATTCAATCGCCTCTATCCATCTTGGAAAGCAGTTTCGATTCGAAAGACGCTCGTGATCCCCATGCCAATGAGACTTCCCATCAGTCCATTGCATGTCATACCCAAGCAATACAATCCGCCTAGCCCCAAACTGATAGGCGAGTTCCATCGCGCCGTAGCCGCTATTTCCGCCGCTATGGATTAGCCCTTTCTCTCTGCTTAAACCGCGCTGATTTTTTTGCCTAATATGATTTAGGCCGAACAGCTTTGCTGCCCTTTCGTTCCCAGTCCAACACTGACCAAGAAAAACTTTCTTCACTTCCTTGCGGTAGTGGTTCCACCAACCAAAATCACCCGCGAACAGCACGTCCGCCCAAGGGGCCATACGAAAACTGGTGTTTACAACAATTGTATTAAAGCGCCTTGCTTTCTCAACGTCTTCTTTAGTAAGACTTGGGCCGCTTGCAATACAAAAAAATGTCACGAACCATCTTCACTCACTCCATCATAACAGAAGAGCATCAATAGCCTGCCCCTCTTTTGATTATCAGGGATGCCTTTTATTTCCAAAATCCTATTATTCCAAACCACACGCATGCTCGGATCTAATCCATCTCTCCATCTAATCCATATGGAATAAAATCTAGAAGCATGAATTTGCCCAGCATTAATTTGCTCATTTGCTACTGATGCAGCAATATTATTTACCCTTGCGCTATCAACGGCTGCCCATAATGTCGCGACCTCGCTCCATGTATGTGTAACGTATCCAGTATTTGGATTTTGCGATGTAACCTGCCTTTGGATCTCGATCCTTTGATCGAACCTTCTGGCATCAACATTAGAACGAATAGACACGGTAACTAACCAGTAATCGGTCAATGGATTTACGAACGGCCTCTTCTTGCTCAGGGGAAAGCGGGTCGTACAAAAGCTTCACCTCAAGTTTAAGCGCCGTCTTTATTGCTTCTGGGATATTGCTTCGATAGTCATCGGCAGGCGATCCAATAGGGGTATAACCCGCAGTGAAAGTAACCTGAAGTGCATCATCACGGCTAAAAGAAAATGGCCATGTTTGGCCACTAACTAATTGGATCTTCGCCGTTAATGTGTCACTCACCAAAAACCAATTAGCGCCACTAAATGTCCGTAGAACGTTGTCTTCGTCGTAATATTGAACAGCCGTAACTGAACTTACCGGAGGCCTTGGTAATTCAATGGCATCATAACGAAACTCGAAATCATCTATGTCGAATCCAGATCCGCCAATATGCACCTTATGCACCGGGAACCTTCTGTAGATGGCCTTATAGGATGATTCGACTAAAGTGCGCCTTGTTACCTGCTCCACTTTCTCCCGTGCCGCCTTAATAAACGAAGTTAGCATCTCGTCATCTGGGTGCGTTGGCGGCGACCCTTCCGGATCAAGGCGAAGAAAAGTGTAAATCTCTTCGAGCGTTACGGGCTCTACCACCGGATTTTCAACAACCACTACGTTATTTAACATCCAGCGCGTCTTCCAATTTTGCCCTTTTGAATATTTTCAATGCCGATATATCGCTGCAATTAACGACCTCGACATTCCGTTTTTCTAACTCAGGAACCAACGTTTCCCAATGAGCAAGCATCTTTTTATACCAAGTTTCCTGGCTGGTCCTTAGTGGTTTAGGATGTCCCCCATGCCAATTAATGCCTGTCATGTCCACACCGCATAAAACGATCTTTCTTGCCCCAGCATGAACCGCGATATGCACCGCTTGGTAAGCGGAGTTCATCCCAGTTCTAATGCATGAAGAATCAGAATCGAACCCTGAAACGCCAGTGCTTTTAAGGCAATTCACCGCCTTAAATGGAACGCTGTCGGCCTGGGTCACCTTCAACCCTTCAAATCTCAATGCTTCTTGAGCATGGAAAAACCACCAAGCCGCATCGGCTGCATAAAGCATCGATGCCCAGGGCGCCAGCTTGTACGTGGTATTAATAACGATGCTATCAAGTTGGCTTTTTCTGACGGCCTCGGCGACCTCTAGTGACATGGACGGGCCGCTCGCTAGTATCACCACCGTTCTGCCCTTCCACATCGGCGGTACTGTCCAATTCATCGCCATCGTCATCAAGAACCGGTTCTTCTGTATTGATTTGTTCGTCTACAACGCCCTTAACTTCCTCGGCCTTCCCCCGCTTAATCCAATGGAAAGCCGAGCCGTCCTGCATAGAACGAACTGACCCACTTTCGTAGGTCAGTCCGTAGCGTTGATCGACGACGGTTTCTAAAAACCTGATCGTCTTCATGGTTAACCCGTCGCAGTAGCAACAGAGTCAACAGTAGTTGCGTCTCCGTCAGTAGCAGGTGCGTGCCTTGGATTGAGTCCAAGCAAAATCGCACCAGCATCGGAAGTCGCAGTACCAACCGTCATGCTCAATTGAAAATGCGTGTAGGAAGTTCCAGCCAATACGCTTGGATCAAAATTAATGATCGCCTGCTTATTGCTGTCGGTCCCTGCCTGCGTCAATTGAGTAATTGCGGCGCCAGTGATATCCGCGGCGCCAGCACCAGCACCCGTTGTCGCTGCACGAAGCTTGGCGTCCAACGTTGCGCTAGAGCCAAGATCTCCAGCCTGAACGATAGCCATGAAGTTGTAGAAATTTTTCATTTCCACCCAATCAGTAGTATACGTAGCAGCGGTGTAGGCGTCGGGATCAATATTGCCGACAATAGCAACCCGTTCGCTGGGTAGCGAATTAATGTATGACATGTTCAAATCTCCTTAGGTTCGTGCGGCAAGAGTTACGAAGAAGCCGCGCGTAGCGGCACCCGCTTGGGCTGCCGTAATCGGTAAGTTCCACCACGGTTGGCCACCAATTCGGAAAACAAATCGGAAGGCAGTGATGTCATAGTCGAAATAAAGGTGGATGGAAACGTCCTGACGAACCCCACCCCCCTTAATTACAGTTAGATAGGAGTTGAGATCGCCGAGGATGATATCGCCCACATCTCCCAGGGCCGGGTTTGACTCGTTCGGGATTACCGGACGGCCAAGCAAGGTCCCATAGGGGGAGGCGCTTAACCCACCAGGCGGCAGATAGGCAGGAACCGCGGTGCCAGTCCCAGGGAATTGCATCTGCATCAACTGGGTTTCGACGTCAGGGTTCAACAACCAAATAGCATTAGAACGAGCTTGCGGAGTTAGACGACCCCACATATTGACGATGTTTTCAAAACGCACCGTATCGGGAGCCTGCCCAGATTCTGCCGCAACAGAAATCGTTCCTGCGGAGTTCAAAATACCGAGAGGCTGACCTACGCCTGTTCCATTGATAATGGCGTTGTTGATCGCATATGTCATTTTCGAGGGCGCCTTGCGATTAACGTAGTTCGCCATCGCGCCAGCGTCCTCCAGCAGCTCGTCAGTCATCGGAACCAAAGAAACAAGCTTGTTCAACTTCACCGTTTTTTCAGTAAGCGAAGGTTTACTTTGCGCCTTCAGCCCGCCCTCAGATTCCCAGGAACATAAAATTCCACCACTCGATTGCCACGGGGTGGTTTCGTCAGCGGGGAACGTGATCGAGTTGCTAGCACTGGTTTGCTGGTCAGTACGGGCCAACAACGAATCAATGCCCATGACTTTTTCGACAATGGTTGCTCGAAAATCAGGCGGTACAGCAAAACCACCATCGACACCAACACCCTCCGAGCCATACGTGGTCGGAGCATTGGCAATCAATCGCGGGTCAATGGTCCCGCCACTTCGAGATGCCTTAACCACCGCGGAGAAATACTCACCTGGAGAGCGGAAGCCCCATTTATGCCGATCTTCAACAGCGGATGCGGTTAATACGCTAGGCGATTTCCTGCTAGCGCGCGCATCGGCAACAGTCGGTTCTGGCTCTGACTTCAAAGGCTGCGGGGCAGCAGTCTTCAGCGTCATGTTTTCGATGTTTTTGCGGCGCTCGATCTCAGCTTCCGTTTCCTGAAACGCGGAATAAATACCGTCGATTTCGCTTTGCTCGTCAGAATTGAGGTTGCGCTTTTCAGAATCCGCCTTTGCTCGGATGTTGACCGCCGCTTGGCTCAAATCGCCCAAGCGGTCATGCAACGCATCAAGCGTTACGGTGTTATTAAAAATGCGGTTGACAGCAGCCAACCGCGTAATTTCATTGCGGCTCATTTAAATTTCCTTTTTTAAGGTAAAAAAAAACCCGCACTAGGCGGGTTGGTTTTATTCGTGTCGGCTGGCCGTCACGCAGGCGAAGGGCTGGCCCTTCGAATCATTGCTGCTCTCATTTCCATTTTTGTGATCAATGAATGAGAAACACCTTGTGCATTTCGTATCTCTCTCGGAACGTTCTTGAAGTTCTTCAGCATCGGGAATGCCATGTCATTAATGTCGGCTTCCTCGTCTTCAATGAAGTCGACAAAACCGCGGGATTTCGCTTCTCCGGACAACATCCAAGTTTCCGCCTCCATCCACTTCTTAATCTCATCAGTTGATTGCCCAGTGCGCGCGCGGTATGTATCAACGATGGTTTCTTTGACTTGAGATAAAGCCTCAGCGCTCTTGATCATGTCGCCAGCAGTTCCAATGCACATGCCCCACGGGTCATGGATCATCACCTGCGCATTTTTAGCCATGCGGATCTCATCCCCGGCCAACATGAGAACGGATGCAATCGAGGCGGCAAGGCCATCGATATGCACGACCTTTTTGGCGTTAAATCTCTTCAGTTGGTTATATATGGCAATGCCATCAAATACGTTTCCGCCTGGACTATTAATAAAGATGTCCAACACATCAACCTGGCCGATTTCCTTCAACTCCTTGCTAAATGAGTCTGCGCTAATTCCGCCATACCAACCCTCGCCGATCTCCTGATAGATATAGATCTCGCCTTTATTCTCTTTGGATCGAGCAAAGAACGCGTTACGTTTCATTGTTTGTTTCGCCTCAAATAAAAAAGGCCCTTGCGGGCCTCTGAATAAAATCTTGTCGATTAGGTTTGTGGCTTTAGTTCTTAGCCTCAAATAAAAAAGGCCCTTGCGGGCCTCTGAATAAAATCTTGTCGATTAGGTTTGTGGCTTTAGTTCTTAGCCTCAAATAAAAAAGGCCCTTGCGGGCCTTGGGATAAATACTTGTCGATTAGGTTTATTGCTTCTGTGTTTGGGTCATTTCCATTGATTACCCATCGCGCGCTAGCAATGGCATCTTTCAAAGGGTTATCTCCAAATAACTGCGCGAAGTTTTCGGATGGCGTCCGCAGTTCGTCCACCATGTACTGGTATATCTCGAGTTCTGCCTCGTGCGCCTCTTTAGCAAAGTCCTTTGCGTGAGCCTCAAGATTCGCCATCCGCGCCTTGTGCCGCTTATTGATCCTGTCGAATATCGAAGAGAACAAAGTGCCGTACGCGTTCCTAACAACATCTCCCTGAGACTCAGGCATGCTAGGGGCTGGTTTTGGCGTGAGATTTTTACCAACATCCTCGAGGCGAATTGCCGCGCCGTTGACAATCCTAATATCGCCCTCAGGGCCAATCGTATTTCGACGCTCGGCTTTCAAGATGTCGTTCACAGAATATGCGCCAATGTTGCGCATGATCTGGTAACCCTGGGCCCTCGAAAGGAAATCGCCCTGCGATGCCCAGTCTAGGTCAATCAAAATAAATTTTTTCGCTCGATCAGCAAAAAACTTATGTTCTCCCTCCTGCTGAATCTCCTGTGCCCATGGCCTCAAACCATCACGCACAAATTCAATACCCAAATGCTCGATATTGTTGAACGTGGAACGTATCAAATGCTGGACTTTATGCGGAGGCACCCCAAACCAGCGGCACATCTCCTCTATTTGCTGATGTCTAGCCTCGACGAGTTGCGTCGACTCCGCTTTCACATCGAAGGGATGGTATTTAAGCCCCCCCTCTAGGAACGCAACTTTAAATGCATTTGATGTTCCGCTATGCTTTTTATTAAATTCCTTCTTCAATCGCTCGAAATCAGGATTATCCAAACCAGCGGGGATTTCTATCACTCCGCCAAGTTGGGCATTGTTTCCGAAATAAGACTCCGAAAACATTTCCTGCGCAATAGTTAGCGCAATTGTTTTTGCCGCCTTAATGACGGTGTTTTCACCTTGGAATCCAACAATGCTAGGGCCCCTAACATGGAACATGTCCTCTTGAGCTATTTGAACTTTGCTGCCGTCGTCGTTACTGACCTCATAGTAAAGAACGCCATTGTCTCGCCTTGGCTCTACACGCTGCGGGTGTATCAACCACAACCCTGCAACCGTATTCGATTGCGTCCATTGAATCTCAGCATAACCATTGCCCCAACATAGCGCCGACATCATGATGGAGCGCTTAAAAGACAACGCCGTCATATCAGGATTAGGCCTGCAGTTCAGGTAGTAATAAAGCGGATCATCAAAAAGCAGATCATGATCGCCTTTTGGCAATCTGCGATACACATTCCAATCAGACGAGGCAACCGCTTTAGAAATAACGTCGACACACGCATAAAACGCAGACGCCATTAATGCGGTTTCGTTTGTTACGTATATGCCAGCATTATTCTGACCGAACAAAAGATGGTTATTTGATTTTCTCGGGTCAGCAGGCCTTGAAAGCAGCGCCTTAAATGCCTGCCCTATTTTTTGAAATGGTTTCAAGCCCACCTGATCCTCAATTCTGTAGGTTCTGCCGATTGCATCGCTCGGACAAGCGCCATGGACCCAGCAACAATTCCGTCAATGCGACCGGTCGCCTTGTCCTTATTGAATTTCCTATTCCCCGCCGCATCTTCGCTCACAACAGCATGCGCCGCGCACATTCTAAGGATGGGGTTCTTGTTATGCCGAATCTGCGAATTGAGAATGCCCGTCTCTACAGCATTCACCGCAGGTGCCATACTGATAAACCCCTGTTGAAATTCACTTAACGGCAGGCTCAAACCAACCCGATCACAAGATGCCCTAAACTCCTCAATAAATGCCTTATCGTATGGGGCATCCACAATTTTCAAACTATATTTGGACTGTAAGTCGAGAATATGTTTAGCAACCATGTCTTTGTCGATTGCTCTACCAGGCGTCGTTCTCAAATGGCCCTGCCGTTCCCAAGCGTCATACGGCACTTTGTCCTTGTCGATCTTCTGACGAAGCCCGTCTTTCGGTAACCAAAACTCCGGCCACCACCAAAACTTGCCGTCCTTCTTCATTACGAATACTGCGGCTGTAAGATCTGTAGTTCTTGAAAGATCTAGTCCTAAATAAACCTTGGCGCCTCTGAAATATTCCAGCGTGTAATCAGCCCCGTTCTTTTCCCATTCGCCCATCGGGATAAGCGGGTTATTCGCCTCGGTCCATTGACAGAAGTTCAAGCGCAAAACCATCGATTCTTTCGACGGCAATCCACGCGCCTGCGTTAC
>CAZUVD010000029.1:0-19496 GCA_964623075.1 uncultured Coxiellaceae bacterium
AAGGTGTGGGCGCGGGTCAAATCGGTGTGAGTGGTGTGAATGTCACCTATGCTGGAACCACGATTGGTACGTTCACCGGTGGAAATGGCACCGATTTAGTGGTGACGTTTAATAGCAATGCAACCCCTGCAGCCGTGCAAGCATTAATCGGACAATTACGTTATGCCAGTACGTCGGAAGATCCAACCACCGGCGGTGCAGCACCAACTCGTGCAGTTACCGTGACGTTTAATGATGGTAGCAATATCGGAACAGGCGGTGCATTAACTTCTGCTATTACGGGCACGTTAAGTATCACTGCTTACGATGATGCGCCAACCTTAACCGCAATAGGTAGCAACGCCACGTTTATTGAAAATGGCGCTGCTGTACCATTATTTAGTGGTGCAAGCTTAGGCACAATAGAAACCGGCCAAAACATTACATCATTAACATTCACTATCAGTGGCTTGACAAATGGTGCAGCAGAAAAACTAGTTATCGATGGCACATCCATCACCTTAACCAATGGTTCAGGCACGACAACAACAAATGGCATGACGTATAACGTGACGGTTGCCAGTGGAACTGCAACGGTTGTGTTAACAAAAGCAGCCGGTGTTTCTACTAGCAGTATGGCAACAGTAATAAATGGCATGACATATGAAAATACGGCCGAAGATTTATCCGTTAGTACTCGTACAGCAACCATTATTCAAGTAGTAGATAGTGGTTCATCAACAGTACCAAATGAAAACGCTACAACGACCAATATTATTTCAACGGTAACAATTGCACCTGTGAACGATGCGCCAGTGGCAACCATTACGGCACCTTTCTATTCTGCAACGGAACAAACGAATTTAACATTATCTGGTACTGGTATTTCAATCAGTGATGTTGATGCCTTAAATGGCACAGTGACTGCAACCTTATCCGTAGGCGAAGGTAATATTACAGTTTCAGCAGGTTCAAATGCAGTTACTGTTAATAACTCTGGAACAAGTTCAGTAACCGTAACGGGTACGATCACAGAAGTTAACAATTTATTAGCTGGATTAAATAGCGGCACCATTACATACAACGATCCACTCGATGCGCCAGCATCCAGCACATTGCTAACACTTTTTGTCAGTGATTTAGGTAACACTGGTACAGGTAATATTTTAACAAATAGTACAACGTGTACGATTAATATTACTGCAGAAAATGACACACCTGTTCTTAGTACCACAGGAACAGTAGGTGGTAGTTACATCGAAAATAATCCAGCTATCGCTCTTGTCACGGGGACAATTACCAGCATCGATCCAGATAGCACCAATTTCAATGGCAGCACTTTAACAACCAGCTTTGCAAGTTATGTAACAGGCGACATGCTCACGATTAATAATCAAGGTGTTGGCGCCGGTCAAATTGGAGTGAGTGGTGCGAATATTACCTATAGTGGTGTCACCATTGGTACTTTCACTGGTGGTAACGGCGCCGATCTTGTGATCAGCTTAAATACCAACGCAACACCAGTTGCTGTTCAAGCATTAGTTACCCAATTGCGTTATGCAAGCACCTCGGAAGATCCAACCACAGGTGGTAGTGCAGCTACTCGTGCATTAACTATTACCTTAAATGATGGCTCTTTATCATCAGCCATTTCTGGCACGGTAAATATCACAGGTGTGAATGATGCGCCAACCTTATCAACAACCGCCATTATACCTACACCTACTTTTGTTGAAGATACTGCTAGTGTGACATTATTCACCGGCACGAATATCAGCACCGTTGAACCAGGCCAAAAGATTCAATCATTAACATTTACAGTATCAGGTGTGGTTGATGGTGTTGCTGAAAAAATTAATTTTGATGGCGCGACTATTTCGCTTGTAAATGGTAGTGGTACCACTTCGACAAATAATTTAGCCTATACAGTGAGTGTTGTCAGTGGTACGGCAACATTAACCTTTACAAATGGTGCGGGAATAACAACCGGTACCATGCAATCACTAATTGATAATTTAAGTTATAGCGATATCACGCAACAACCAACAGCTGGTACGCGCACTGTTACTTTAACGCAAATTGTTGATACAGGCGGTGTATTAAATGGTGGTGTTGATACAACTGCATTAGGCATTAGTAATACTGTAAACGTAGTAGCTGTGAATGATGCGCCAACATTAACAGCCACACCAAGCACCGTTAATTATGTAGAAGATGCAACACCTGTTTCTATCTTTAGCGGCACGTTAATAGATACCATCGAAACCGGCCAAATGATTAAATCATTAACCTTCACCGTGAGTGGTGTGGTTGATGGTGGCTCAGAAATAATTTCATTTGATGGTACAACTATTGCATTAGTCAATGGTTCAGGTACCACATCGATTGCAAATAATCATTTATCTTATACAGTCAGTGTTTCCAGTGGTGTTGCCACAATCACTCTAACTAAAGCCGCAGGTGTATTGCCAGGCACAATGCAAACACTGATTGATGGCATGACTTATGTTGATATCGGCCAACAACCAACAGCAGGTGATCGCATTGTCACGTTAACACAAGTGGTTGATAATGGCGGCGGCTCGGATACCACCAATTTAAATATCGCCAGTACGATTTCCGTGATACCTGTTAATGATGCGCCAACATTATCGGCAATCCCAAGCAATGCAACTTACACAGAAAATACGGCATCCGTTCCAGTATTTAGTGGTACAGCTATTAATACAATAGAAACCGGACAACAAATTCAAAGTATTGAATTTACCGTATCCAATGTTGCAGATGGTGCTTCGGAGAGAATTACATTTGATGACACAACCATTAATTTAGTAAATGGCAGCGGCACGACATTAACCAATGGATTAACATATAATGTTTCAGTGGTAAGTGGTGTTGCAACCATAACATTTACAGATGGCGCATTAACACCGGCAAACATGCAATCACTCGTCAATAATATGCGCTATATCGATGTTGGTGAACAACCAACGGAAGGCATTCGCACAATTACTATCAAACAAGTTGTCGATACAGGTGGCGTATTAAATGGCGGCGTGGATACAACAAACTTAAATATTCAAAGTGATATTAATGTTCTTTCAGTGAATGACGCGCCTGCCTTAGTAACAGTTACTAGAAATGTTGATTACGTGGAAGATGATATTGCCGTTGGCTTATTCTCTGGTACTAATGTTGGAACAGTTGAATTAGGCCAAAACATTACATCGTTAACATTTACAGTGTCAGGCATTCGAGATGGTAACAATGAACAAATTATTGTAGATGGTTCGACGGTTACTTTAAACGGCAATAGCTCAGGTTCAACTACGACTAATGGTATACATTATGATGTCAATATTGTCGGTGATGTTGCAACCTTTACCTTATCAAAAGTAGGTGGTATCTCCGCTAATCAAATTGAATCTGTGATTGATACGTTGGGTTATCGTGACACCAGTCAAGATCCAACCGCCGGTATTCGTTATATTCAATTACAACAAATCGTTGATAGTGGCGGCGTTGCAAATGGTGGTGTTGATACGACGACATTGTTAAATGTCATTAGTGAAGTCAATGTTATTCCTGTGAATGATATGCCAATCATCACTGCAACAGGCATTGGCAATACTTACTATGAAGATGCATTGCCAACCTTATTATTTACCGGGGCAAATATTTCAACCATTGAGCTTGGTCAAAAAATTAATTCTCTGACATTCACCGTTGCTAATTTGCATGATGGTGTAAATGAAATTTTATCATTCGATGGACAAGACATTGCATTAAGCAATGGTAGCGGCACAACTTCATTAAATGGTATTAATTACAGTGTAAATGTAACAGCAGGTGTCGCAACATTAACATTCTCAAGTACTAGTGGTGTCACGCCAGCATTGATGCAAACGTTGATCAATACCATGGCTTATCGCGATGTTGGTCAAGAGCCAACAGGGGGTATCCGAACATTTACCATTACCCAAATAGTTGATAACGGCGGCACAGATCACGGCGGTCAAAATACGCATGCGGTTTCAATTGTGAGTAATGTAGATGTAATACCAGTGAATGATGCGCCTACCATCATAGCAACTAATAACAATGGTACCTTCACAGAAGGTGATGGGGCATATAACTTGTTTAGTGGTGCCAGTATATCCGCCATTGAATCTGCTGATAAAATTATTGCACTCAATTTAACAGTAACAGGTGCAGTAGATACTGGCTTTGAGCAATTAACTATCGATGGTGTTACTTTCAATGTAGTGAATGGCGCAACAGGTACAACTACACATGGCTTTACCTATAATGTGACTACATTATCAGGCGTGGCAACGGTTAGCTTAACTGCAAGCTCAGGTGTCGATATAGTCGATGTGCAAAATATTGTGAATACGATGACATATCAAAACACAAGCGCAGCACCTACCAATGGACCACGTGCAATTACGATTACTCAAATCACAGATTCAGGCGGCACTTTAAATGGCGGTGTCGATACAACATTAACGGCGATTACTACTGTTATTAATGTCGTCCCTGAAAATGAAGCGCCTGTCTTAACGGGTAGTTCTACGATTAGTTACACTGAAAATAATCCTGCAACGGCTATCAATACAACAATCACAGTAGTTGACAATGACAGCGCTTTATTACCAAGTGCAACAGTAACCATTACGAATTATGTCTTTGGCCAAGATATATTAGTATTTACACCAAATAGTAATACAGGCGATATAACAGGCATCTTTAGTGGTGGTACAATGACATTAACGTCATTATCTGGTGCAACACCACAACAATTTGAAGCAGCATTGCGAGCTGTGTCATACCTTAATATTAGTGAAGATCCAAGTGTGGTTGCTCGTGATATCACATTTAATGTTAACGACGGCAATGTTGTCAATAATTTAAGTAATGTTATTCACAGCACGGTCAATGTGATTCCTGTTAATGATGCGCCAACTTTAACAACGGTCGGACAAAATCCAACCTATTTCGAAAATGCACCGGCAGTCACTATTTTTGCAAGTACTATCATTGATACCATTGAAGCCAGCCAAGCTATTAAATCCATCAGTTTTACCGTTAGCAATTTACAAGATGGCGCTAATGAAATGATTAGCATCGATGGTACCAATATCGCTTTAAATGCGAACACGCTTGGTTTCACTGCTAATAATCATATGGCTTATATTGTAACTATCTCAGGAAATAGCGCTTTCATTACTATTTCAGATAACATTGGTGTGACACCGTCAGTTGCACAATCTATTTTAGATGGCATGAAATATCAAAACTTGAGCGAAGATCCAAGCATTGGTCCACGAGTCGTCACCTTAACACAATTAGTGGATACCGGCGGCATAGCAAATAGTGGCGTTGATACAACCACATTAGCATTTACTTCTACCATTGATGTTAATGCAGTCAATGATGCACCATTATTAACAACATCGCCATCGGGTGGTAGTTATGTTGAAAATAGTCCACCTACACCATTATTTAATAGTACAACCATATTAGGTATTGAGCAAAATCAAGCTATTCAATCGTTATCATTTAGCGTATCTGGTTTACATGATGGTAATGTTGAAAAAATAGTAGTAGATGGATCAACCATTAATTTAGTGAATGGTTCAGGCGCAACCATTACTAATGGTATGAGCTATTTGGTAAACCTTGTTGGTAATACAGCCACTGTTACCTTATTAAAAGCATCCGGGGTTGATGCCGCGCAAATGCAAACTTTGATTGATTCTATGGCATATGTGAATACCAGCGAAGATCCAACAGCAGGTACTCGAACAATCACATTATTACAATTGGTTGACAATGGTGGTGTGTTAAATGGTGGCATCAATTCCCAAATAATCGGCACGTATGCTGATGTATTAGTCATTCCTGTGAATGATATGCCAACACTTAATACAGTTACTTTACCTGTTAATAGTACCTTCATTGAGGGTGGTTCAGCGGTTTCATTATTTAGTAATACAGCAATTTCAACAATCGAATCATTACAAAATATTGAATCACTGACATTTAGCATTTCTGGTTTAGTCGATGGCACAAATGAAGTGCTTACTTTTGATGGCACCACATTAGGATTAGCAAATGGTTTAACAGGTACCACAGGCAGTGGTATGTCATACACGATTACAATGTCATCAGGGGTTGCTACCATTGTGCTTTCAAAACCTGCCGGTGTTTCAGCTGCGAATATGCAATCAATAGTAGATAGTATTCAATATAGAAATACCAGTGAAGATCCAACCGCAGGCACTCGAACAGCTACTTTATTACAATTAAAAGATACGGGTGGTGTTCTTAACTTTGGTGTTGATACGACTAATTTCGCTATTAGTTCATTGGTAGATGTCGTTCCTGTGAATGATGCGCCTACATTGACTACAAACACAAATAGTGGTGATTATGCAGCAGGTGATGCACCATTTAATGTCTTTAATAGCGCTGTTATTTCAACGATTGAAACCGCGCAAGCGATTAAATCAATTACCTTTACGGTGAGTGGCTTGCATGATGGTTCAGCAGAACATATTAAGATTGATGGCTCGTTGATCATCTTAACCAATGGCTCAGTGGGTGTGACGAGTGGTAATGGCATGGTTTACATGGTTTCAGTGTCTAGTGGCACAGCCACCGTGACATTGTCTAACGGATCTGGAGTATCAACCACAGATGCGCAAAATATTATTAACGGCATGCAATATGAAAATACTAATCCAAATCCGACAGGCGCAACACGTTATGTGAAATTAACCGAAATCGTTGATACCGGTGGAGTTGCCAATGGCGGTATAGATACCACCACACTTACACCAGAATCTGCTATTAATGTTATTGCAACCAATGTTCCTCCATTATTAAGTGGCGTGACTACTATTAATTATTTAGAAAATGCAGCGGCAGTCGCGATTAATCCAACGTTATCACTTATTGATGTCAATACTTCTATCTTATTTAATGCAACCGTCACTATCGCAAATTATGTCAGTGGCCAAGATATTTTAACCTTCACACCAAATGCCAACACAGGTAATTTAGTTGCAAACTTTAATACCTTAACCGGTGAGCTTACCTTAACTTCTCCAAATCATACCGGCACAGTCGCACAATTTGAAGCAGCATTGCGAGCTGTTAAATATGCTAATAACAGCGATCAACCCGTGACAACACCACGTGATATCACCTTTATGGTGGATGATGGTAGTGTGGTTAATCACATTAGTAATATTTTACATAGTACTGTTAATGTCATACCTGTTAATGATATGCCGATATTAGCTGCAAATGGTATTAATAGTACCTTCTTCGAAGATGGTGCAGCTGTTAGTTTATTTAATGGCGCAAATATTTCAACGGTTGAAACCGGACAATTAATTTCATCCTTAACATTCACTGTATCGGGTTTAGTAAATGGCAATGCTGAAAAAATTTCAATTGATGGTTCATTGTTATCGCTAACTGCTCAATCGGGTAATACTGCCAACAATAATTTTGCCTATAGCATTAGTATGAGTGGATCAACCGCAACGATTACGATTAGTGATGCTAGCGGTATTAATCCTGCTACTTTGCAATCAATTATTAATACGATGAATTATCAAAATAGCAGTCAAGACCCAACGGCGGGTATGCGCACCATTACACTGACGCAAATTAAAGATAATGGTGGTGTCTTAAATGGCGGTATTGATGTCAGTGCCTTATCGATTGCGGCTCTTGTTAATGTTGTTCCGGTTAATGATGTTCCAACCTTAAGTGTGACACCAACGGGCGGCACGTTTGTAGAAAACGGAAACCCAGTATCATTCTTCACGGGTGCAACCATTAGTACGGTTGAAGCGGGACAAATGATTAATGGTATGACGATCACTTTAACAGGTATGGCAAATGGCGCAGCAGAACGCGTCACAATTGATGGTAGAGAAATTGTATTGAATAATGCGGCGTCCGGCACAACGGCTACGAATGGTTTGTCATACGCATTGACCTTTAATAGTATGGGTGATGCTAGCATTACGTTATCAAAAGTAGGTGGTGTTAGTGCTAATGTGATGCAATCCATTATCAACGGCATAACATACAAAAATACCAGCGAAGATCCAACAGCAGGAGCACGCACGGCAACGATTACCCAAATGATAGATAGCGGCGGTGTTGCCTTTGGCGGTGTTGATACTGTATTTACAAATATCCAATCGATTATTAATGTTGAACCTATTAATGATGCACCTGTTTTAGTGGGCGCACCAGCAGGTGGTAATTTAGTCATAGGTAGTGATACAACAGTCGGTGTTGCCTTATTTAATACATCTGCTATTTCTACCATTGAAGCAAGCCAAATGATTAGCTCAGTGACCTTAAGTGTGGATCACTTGATGGATCCTGGTTCTGAAATGATATGGATTGATGGTGAACCTATTTATTTCAGTAATATTAATGGCACAACAGCACATAACAATATTGATTATGCTATTAGCATGCATGGTGATGAAGCAACGATTACATTAAGTAAATCTAGTGGCATGAGTGCATTGCAAACACGTGCAATAGTAAATTCTCTCGTCTATCAAAATATTAGCGCTGCACCAACGGCAGGTGATAGAATCTTTACGATTACCAGTTTAACGGATACTGGTGCAACAGGTGGCCAAAATCAAAATCAAAGTACGTTAGCAATGGCATCACACGTTAATATTGCAGAACCCGCTCCAACACCATCGCCTACACCTACACCGCCATTTAATCCATTAGAAGTACCCGTATTGCAATTATTGCCAGCATCCATATCAGGTAAATCTGGTTTCACAGGATCTGGTGCATATAGTACGGATTCTATCAACACAACGTTTGATAATAGCGGCGGTAATGCGATTGGTGGCACGATTGATGTTCGTATCGGTGGCACACAAGGATATAGTTATATGCCAAGTTGGGGATGGCAACATATCGCTGATTTTGTCAATCTCACACCGATTGTTCAAGGCTTAACAGAAGCTGTTATAAAATTGCAATATTCCCAAAATTCGGGTTTAGATGTTGCAACACAAGGGTTCCGTGATACAGGTCTTTCATTAGGTACGCAACGATATGCCTACTTAGATTTCTATTACAAAGATAATACCAAGTTTAAATTCGATGAAGGTGATTTGCTTACTAAAAAAGCAAAAGAAGCCAATACTCGCTTAGCGGATTTATTGAATGTTGATCAAACAAAACAATCAACCGAACCTAGTGCCCGTGATCTTTACATTCAATCGCGTAAAGATGCGATTGCAAAACGTGAGAGCTTCCAAGAACGTGTCAAATCGTTATTAAAAGATTTTGGTACGGATGATGTGTAATATCTAGTTTTCATTTGTGCGCTTTGCGCGTTATTATAACCCCGGATGAAGAAAAGCGCTATTGCGAATAGCGACGACGACCTTTGTCATTGCGAGGAATGGTCGTCATTGCGAGGAGCGTAGCGACGAAGCAATCCAGCTTTTTAATTTTCCTTGAAAAGCTGGATTGCTTCGTCGCTACGCTCCTCGCAATGACGAAGGGTCGTCGTTACTCCTCGCAGCGCACATATAAAAAACATTTTAAGGATACATGATTATGTCAGCTACCTACGCGCTCAGTTTGCATATTTTTCGCCGTGATTTACGCTTACAAGATAATTCCGCACTGATAGCCGCGCTTTCATCCAGTCAACAAGTGATTGTTTGTTTCATTTTAGACGATAGACAAATCACTGACAAAAATGCTTACAAAAGCAAGCCCGCATTACAGTTTATGCTGCATTCATTACAAGAGTTGCGTGCTGCAATCGAAGAAAAAAATGGCAAATTATATATTTTCTCAGGCATTGCAGAAGAAGTGGTTGCTAAATTAATCCATCAGCTCCCAATTGAAGCAGTATTTGTTAATCGTGATTACACTATTTTTAGCAAAGAGCGTGATCGCAAAATTGAAAAATGTTGTGCTGATAAAAAAATTGATTTTCATTCCTATGCAGATGCGTTATTACATGAACCAGAGCAAGTATTAAAAGCAGATAAAACCCCTTACACCATATACACACCCGCCGCACGTCACGCTAGACAATTTGCTATCGATAAACCAACGGCTCGCGCTAGCTATCATTTTTACAATAAACCCATTGCGCTTGAAAATGATTTATTATTTCAACAATTATCGCAGCAAAAAATTTCGGGTTTATATTTACAGGGTGGCCGTAAAGAAGCATTAAAATTATTGGAAAAAATAAAACAATTACAAAATTATAAAGAAACACGCGATTTCCCCAATCTAAATAAGACATCGCATTTATCAGCGCACAATAAATTTGGAACGGTGTCAGTGAGAGAAGTATATTGGCAAATCGTTAATGCATTCGGCACACAACATACATTAACAAATGAATTATATTGGCGCGATTTTTTCACGCATATTGCATTTCATTTTCCAAGAGTATTCAAAGGCGCATTTCTTGATAAATTTAAAAATATTAAATGGTCACATAATGAAAAACATTTCACTGCTTGGTGCAATGGGATGACGGGTTTCCCGATTGTTGATGCGGGCATGCGAGAATTAAATGCTACTGGTTATATGCACAATCGAGTTCGGATGATTGTTGCTTCATTTTTATGTAAAGATTTGCATATCAACTGGCAAGAGGGTGAAAAATATTTCGCCCATAAACTGGTTGACTACGATCCCGCTGTTAACAACGGCAACTGGCAATGGGCTGCCTCAACCGGTTGCGATGCGCAACCGTATTTCCGCATTTTTAATCCTTGGTTGCAGCAGGAGAAATTTGACCAAGATTGTCTCTATATCAAACACTGGATTCCCGAGCTATCCCATTCTGATAGCAAATCCATCCATCGGCGGTATCAGGCGCAACTGGGCTTTGATATGGGAGACTATCCTTTGCCTATTGTTGATCATGCTATTGCGAGTTCCCATACTAAGAGTCTCTATAAACCCTAGAAATGTAGCCTGGACACGTTTTTTGTGTCCGGGGTTTTTGGGTTGTCGGAGAGAAAAACCCCGGACACAAAAAACGTGTCCAGGCTACATTGAATCCCGGGACGACGTCTGCGGAGCGATTTGCTATCTCAGGTGATGGGGCGTAGGAAGCTCTAGAGAACAATGATATACTTGAAAAACTGAATGAAGATCAAAGAGCAAGGACTGCTAGATTAATGCGATTTGCCCGCTTAAATTTACAGTTAATATTAATATTGTCAGCGATTAGTCAGCTGATGACGGGCTGCATGGTCGGCCCTAATTTTCACGCCCAACCCGCTCCGAAAGTAGACTCATACACCGCAAGCAAAATGCCCAAACAAACCGTCCAAGCCAATAAAACCAACGTAGGCAAATCACAACGCTTCATGATAGGCGCCGATATCCCCGCCGATTGGTGGCACCTGTATCATTCACGCCAATTAAACGACTTAATCGAACGGGGCCTTGCCAATAGCCCGACATTAGCTTCTGCTCAAGCTGCCTTAAGACAAGCCGATGAAGCCTTAGCCGCCCAAATCGGTAATTTATTATTTCCGGCAGTCAATGGTGTTTTTTCCGGTCAACGCCAACAATTTGCAGGCTCAACATTAAATAATGATTTTCCATCCAGTATCTTTAATTTATTTAACGCAACCGTGAATGTCACATACACGCTAGATGTGTTTGGCGGTTCACGTAGACAAATAGAAGCAGCGAGAGCGGCTGTCAATTATCAGCAATATGAATTAATCGCCTCTTACCTTACATTAACATCAAATATTGCAACGACAGCTGTGGCAGTTTCTGCCTTTAATGAAAAGATTATTGCAACAAAAGCACTAGTCAAAGCACAGCGTGATCAATTAGCCATTATTCGGCAACAATTTAATTTGGGTGGCGCATCGGAAGAAACCGTATTATCGCAACAAACATTAGTCGAACAAACAGCAGCAACCATTCCTGTTTATGAACAAAACTTAGCACGCGCGCAACATGCACTTGCCGTGTTGGTGGGTGAGTTGCCTAGTACAAAATTGCCAATTATCAAACTGAGTGATTTTAATTTACCGAAAAATATTCCCGTTACTGTGCCATCCAATTTAGTCAATCAACGTCCTGATGTGCAAGCATCATCAGCGTTATTGCATTACGCATCAGCTGAAATTGGTGTGGCCACGGCTAATTTATTACCGCAATTTTCACTAAGCGGCGCTTATGGTTGGTCGGGTGGCGTACCATCGAGTTTATTTGAATCCATCAATAAAACATGGAATTTTGGCGCAACGTTATCACAGCCATTTTTCCATGGTGGCGCATTGTTAGCAGCTCGCCGTCAAGCGATTGCCGCTTACGATCAAGCATTCGCATCTTATAAACAAACTGTGTTGCAAGCATTTGCCAATGTTGCTGATTCACTGCGAGCAATTGAAAATGATGCCAAACAATTTAAAGCACTGGATTTAGCAGAAAAAGCAGCGCGAAAAAATGTAAAGTTAACGCGCGCTCAATATCAATTAGGCGGCGTGGATTATTTAACATTACTAACCGCTGAGCAACAATATCAAGAAACAGTGATTGCTCGCATACAGGCACAAGCCGCACGATATAATGATACAACCGCATTATTCCAAGCGTTAGGTGGCGGTTGGTGGAATAGAAAAACTGGATTTTGTGATTTAGGTAGAAATGTCGCTCCGGAAAAATGTGGATAGAGGGTTTGGCATGGAAGAAACAAACAATAAACGTTCGATGATTATCATGCTCATAGGCGTCAGCATTCTTTTTGCCGGGATTTTTGGCTATAAATTTTATGACGGTATGCGTGGCATGCATCAAATGCAACGTCATTCACAAGTGGTTACTGTTTCAACCGCAAAAGCAGTGATGACCACTTGGCCATCGGAAGTGATTGCCGTTGGGTCATTGCGTACTATATTAGGTGTCGATATCACTACCGAATTAGCCGGCATGGTTAAAACCATTTATTTCAAACCAGGCGCGATGGTCAAAGAGGGTGATGTCTTGGTTCAACTCAATGCTAATGCCGAAATTGGCCAATTAGAAGCATATAAAGCAGATGCAGCACTTGCGAAAATTACCTTTACTCGTAATAAAGCACAATTCGCTGTCAAAGCAATCAGCAAGCAAACACTGGATAACAGCGAATATAATTATAAAAGCTTAGAAGGCAAAGTCTTTGAACAAGCCGCAACTGTTGCCAAAAAAACCTTAACCGCACCATTTTCCGGCCGTTTAGGTATTAATTATGTTAACCCTGGGCAATACTTAAATGTTGGCGATAAAGTAGTAACATTACAAACACTCGATCCCATTTACGTTGATTTTTTAGTTCCGCAACAAATGATTTCACAATTAAAAATCGACCAAGAAATTACTATTACATCAGATGCCTACCCTAAAAAAATCTTCAAAGGAAAAATATCAACCGTTGAACCCAAAGCCGATCAAAACACGCGAAACGTGAAAGTAGAAGCAACCATTGCCAATCCTGATAATTTATTGTTACCTGGCATGTTTGCTGAGGTGAAGGTTGATACCGGCAATCCAAAACGGTATCTCACCTTACCGCAATCAGCCGTTAGTTTTAATCCCTATGGCGATGTCGTCTTTTTAGTAAAAGAACATAAAGATAACAAAGCAAAATTAACCGTTTCACAATCATTTGTTGTGACGGGTGAAAAACGTGGGGATCAAATCGCTATTTTAGACGGCATCAAGGAAGGCGAAACAGTGGTCAGTAGTGGACAGGTGAAATTAAAAAATAATTCTGAAATCACGATTAACAATAAAGTGGTACCAAGTGATAACCCACATCCAAATTTACCGAATGAATATTAAAAAGGGCGAACATGCATTTTACTGATTTATTTATTAAGCGACCAGTACTTGCCTCCGTTGTAAGCTTATTAATATTAGCATTAGGTTTGCGTTCGTTATCATTATTACCTGTGATGCAATTCCCATTCACACAAAATGCTGTGATTACGGTCACCACCACTTATACGGGTGCCGATCCGACTGCTGTTGCCGCGTACATTACAACACCGCTAGAAAATGCAATCGCGCAAGCAAGTGGTATTGATTATATGACATCCACTAGTACTGAAAATACCAGTACGATTCAATGCAATTTGTTATTAAATTACGATGCATTAAAAGCCGTTGCTGATATCACAACAAAAGTAAATAGCGTTTTAAATTCTTTACCGAAAAATTCGCAACTACCAACCATTAGCGTTGCAATCGGTGAATCCATTGATTCGATGTATATTGGTTTTGATAGCACTATTTTACCAAATAATAAAATTAATGATTATTTGTTACGGGTGGTACAACCAAAATTGCAAGCAGTACCCGGTGTGCAAAATGCGCAAATTCTTGGTAATAGACAATTTGCCATGCGGGCATGGATTGATCCTGTGAAGCTTGCTGGTTTTGGCTTAACCGCCGATCAAGTGTCAAATGCACTTTATAACAACGACATTGTTTCAGCAGCAGGGCGTACTGATGGTAGTATGGTCACCAATAATATCAGTGCCGATACCAGTTTATCGACAGTCGATCAATTTAAAAATTTAATCGTCAAACAACAAAATGATTCATTTATTAGGTTAAAAGATGTTTCAACGGTGTCCTTAGGCGCGCAAAATTATGATACGGGCGTTTCCTTTGATGGCAAATCGGCAATTTATATTGGCATACAAGTAGCCCCCGCTGCTAATTTACTAACAGTGATTGATACCATTAAAAAAATGGTACCTGATATCAAAGCCAATTTACCAAATGGTTTAAATGCAACTATTGTTTATGATGCTAGCGCTTATGTGAATAGTTCAATTAAAGAAGTGATTAAATCATTAGTCGAAGCATTCATCATTGTCACCGTGGTTATTTTTTTATTTTTAGGTTCCATGCGCTCTGTCATCATTCCGATGATTGCAATGCCGTTATCTTTAATCGGCGCTTTTTTTATTATGTTGCTCTTAGGCTATTCCATTAATTTATTAACACTACTTGCCATGGTATTAGCCATTGGTTTAGTGGTAGATGATGCGATTATTGTGGTTGAAAACGTGCAACGACATTTAGAAGAAGGCAAACCACTGATGGAAGCGGCATTAATCGGTGCTCGAGAATTAGCAGGTCCGATTCTTGCAATTACCGTTGTGTTAGTTGCCGTTTACGTGCCGATTGGTTTTATGGGCGGCTTAACAGGTGCATTATTTACTGAATTTGCTTTTTCATTAGCAGCAGCGGTGACGGTGTCTGCTGTCATTGCATTAACTTTATCGCCCATGATGTGTTCTAAATTTTTAAAAATTGAACGCAAAGAAGATAAAAAAGGGTTGATTTTGTATATCGATAATCAATTTGAAAAATTACAAAAAAATTATGATCGCATTTTAAATCATTCCTTAAATGCCGTAAAAGTAACCTTAGTGTTTGCGATTATTATTTTAATCAGTAATTATTTTTTATTTACCACATCGCAAGCTGAATTATCCCCTCAAGAAGATCAAGGGATTATTATTGGTGCATTAAGTGCAGGGGCAAATGCCGCATTACCCCAAACTAAAATGTATTCTGAACAAATGGATAAAGTATTTTTAGATTACAAAGAAACCGACCATGTTTTCCAAATTTTAGGCGTCAATGGCGGTACCGGCGTTAATAGTTTAAATAGTAGTATTGGCGGCATGGTATTAAAACCATGGGATCAACGTAAAATGACCAGTAACCAACTGCAACCACTAGTGCAAAATGATTTAAACGATATAGCAGGCGCTAAAATTGCAGCCTTCCAATTACCGTCATTACCAGGTGGTGGTAGTGGTTTACCGATTCAATTTGTGATTACCACATCAGATGATTTTGCGAAATTAAATACCGTGCTGCAAACTGTATTAGATGAAGCAAGAGCTTCACGAAAATTTATGTATATTGATCCTGATTTAAAAATTGATAAAGCGCAAACCAGTGTGATTTTAAACAAAGATAAAATTGCCGAATTAGGTTTAAATCTAAATGATATTGGTACCATATTAGCGAGTAATTTAAGTCAAGGGTATGTTAATTACTTTAATTACGCAGGCAGATCATATCAAGTGATTCCGCAAGTGATCCGTAATGCGCGAATCAATGAAGGTGATTTATTGAATTATTATATTAATAGCGCAACGGGTATTTCTGTGCCTTTATCAACAGTTGCGAAATTAAAAACAACGATTGTTCCTGAATCTCTTAATCATTTTCAACAATTAAATTCGGCAACTATTTCCGCGATTGCATTACCCGGGGTGAGTATGGGGGATGCGCTCACACAATTGCAAAAAATTGCGGCTGAAAAATTGCCGGAAGGTTATTCTGTTGATTATGCAGCGCAATCCAGACAATACATACAAGAAGGTGATTCACTTATTTTCACTTTCTTTTTTGCTTTAATCATTATTTTCTTATCACTCGCCGCATTATTTGAAAGTTTCCGAGATCCCTTGATTGTATTAATTAGTGTACCCATGTCGATTTGTGGCGCCATGATTTTTGTTAGTGTTGGTGTCGGTGGTGCTAGTTTAAATATTTATTCAGAGGTGGGTTTAGTTACTTTAATTGGTTTAATTAGTAAGCATGGTATTTTGATCGTGCAATTTGCTAATGACCAGCAATTACTAGGGTATAAAAAACGTGAAGCCATTCAAATGGCGGCAAGCATTCGTTTGCGACCTATTTTAATGACAACTGCCGCAATGGTGTTAGGTGTCATTCCTTTAATTTTAGCCAATGGTGCTGGTGCAGTTAGCCGTTATAATATTGGTTTAGTGATTGCGACCGGTATTTCAATAGGTACTTTATTCACTTTATTTGTTGTGCCTGCCATGTATTTGCTAGTGGCGCAAGATCACTCAAAACATGCTGAGTTAGATGATACCGCGCCTGAAACTGTTCGAACGTAAACATGCCAGCTTGTTCACTTGTTTGTAAAACATTTTTAATGTGTGCGATTTTATTTTCGCGAATTAAATGTTTGATTGCTGAATTTGATAACAAACATTCAAACAAGGCTACTCGATTTGCATGATTAATCGACATGAGTTGCTGACAAAGAATCGCTAATAAAATATCTGCTAACTGTTGTTGAATCTGATTACGCTCGTCTACTTTAAAAAAATCAAGAATCCGTTGAATGCAGTGTGTGGTCGAATGAGTGTGTAATGTTGCAATCACTAAGTGGCCAGTTTCTGCAGCACGTAATGCAAGTTGCATGGTGTCGCTATCTCGAATTTCACCAATCACAATCACATCTGGATTTTCCCGTAGCGAAGCACGCAAAGCACTATTGAGTGAGGTAGTATGAGAATATATTTCGCGCTGAGTAATTAAACATTGTTTACTCTTGTGCACATATTCAATCGGATCTTCAAGCGTAATAATATGTTTTTGGTGTTTAATATTGATATGTTCGATCATGGCGGCCAACGTTGTTGATTTACCGGTGCAAGCTTTTCCTGTGACTAACAGCAAACCTTCGTTGGCATCTAAGCATTTAACCAATTGGTTTGATAACCCAAAACGATCGAGCGATAGCAATGTATTGCTAATGATGCGAAAAGTAGCCGCTAAACCCTGTAATTGCGGAAAAATGTTTACTCGAAACCGGCCAAGCTCATTTTCATAAGTAAAATCAACTTCCAGCTCGGGGGCTGGTGTCGCATTTAAGGCTTGTTTTTTAAGCGCTGAGAGCATTTCTTCTGTTTCCCCGGGGGTTAAGATGTCTAGCTCATTGCGGGCTGTTAAATGGCCGTTTATACGATACATTGGCGGCAAATTAGGCGATATGTGTAAATCAGACGCGTTGTAACTTATTGCTTTTTCTAACAATTTTTTTATCCTCATATTCACCTCACTATCTGCGTGTTAAAATAGAAAAACGAAGTGCAAAACCCGTTAAGGAGAACCCTATGAAAGTGGTTTATTTCAGTTTTGCGATATTATTTGCCCTCTTTTTCACTAACCTTGCTTATTCAGTGCCCCCCGTTGTGACGCAAAATACTGTTGTATTACGCAATATCACGCCTGATATGTGTCCGAGCAGTTGGAAGGGCAATGGCGGGGAAGGTATTACTGAGACGACCTCAGGTCTTGGTGAAAATAATTCAGACGCGGCCCCTGGTATACGTTCATGCACGGGTTGTACGTTTAATGCGGCGGATAAGAGTTGTGTTTGTGCTACTTGTTATGATTATTTTGATAATTGATTCTTTTTACTTATCATCATACTGTCATCCCGGAAATTTCCGCAGGAAATTGTCCGGGATCCACTTATCAATTCGCACAGAACACCTTTATTGTATAAAACTTACCGTGGATCCCGGACATTTTTACCAAAAAACGGTAAAAATTCCGGGATGACAATAGGAAGATAGAGACACCTTCCATTAGTCATCAGCCTAGTGTACAATTTCCTTCCATTTTTGGGGGAATATATGTCGTTTCAATCATTTTTTGGGTTTATCGCCCTAGTGACATCGGTAATAGGGTTGGTGCCGCAATCTTATAAAGCGTTTAAGACACGCTCGACAAACGATGTATCGATGTTTATGGTCGTGAATTTTTTAATTTGTTCGATTGCATGGATCATTTATGGTGTGCTGATTTTATCGGTCTTCGTGGTTTTAAGTAATATTGTGAGTGCAATCACCTGCGCCGTACTCATCGTACAAAAACACTATTATGATTCACGCAGACGCAAACCTTATGTTCAGTAAATTTAAATCCATATTGTGTCTAGATGGCGAATTACCCAGTGTTGATTTTTTTAAATCGGCAAGTTTACCCATTATTGCCGCTGATGGTGCCGCAAATACATTAATGCAGATGGGTGTGCTACCACAGATAGTGATAGGCGATTTAGATAGTATCGCATCGGATTTTAAAAAAACATTAAATACACTACACCGACCCGACCAAAACAGTTGCGATTATGAAAAATCTTTAGCTTATTTGCAAGCAAATGATTTGTTGCCAAGTATTATTTGTGGCACTAATGGCGGGCAACTGGATCATATCTTAAATAATATTAATTTGTTTGCAGAGAATGATAATTTACTCTTAAGTCATCATATGATGGGTTTGATGTTGCGGGAAAAAAGCGAGCGTCTATTTAAATTAGCCTTAAATACCAAAATTTCTATTTTCGGGGCACCTCATGCGATCGTGACATCAGAAGGATTGGAATGGGAGTTAGAGAATTATGCAATGAATTTTTTTGGTAAGAATTCTTGTTTTAATCGAACCAAGCGGGATGATGTTTTGTTGCGGGTTGTGAAGGGTAGTGCTTTAGTGTTGATTCATTGTGGACTGGATGATTTGTGATTGTGAGGAGTGGTCGTCATTGCGAGGAGCAGTCGTCATTGCGAGGAGCGCATGTAATCTTTCGTCATTGCGAGGAGCGCAGCGACGAAGCAATCCAG
>CAZUVD010000030.1:0-15619 GCA_964623075.1 uncultured Coxiellaceae bacterium
CAGGTGACAACATCAAGTTAGTAGTTAGCTTGATTGCGCCTGTTGCGATGGAAGATGGCTTACGTTTTGCGATTCGTGAAGGCGGCCGTACCGTTGGTGCGGGTGTTGTTGCCAAAATCATCGAATAAGTGCGATCAGAGTTAGGCCAGTAGCTCAATTGGCAGAGCGGCGGTCTCCAAAACCGCAGGTTGGGGGTTCGAGACCCTCCTGGCCTGATTATTATTTGCAGTACCGAAAAAGAGATGTAACCGCATGAAATCAAAGGCAAATATCATCAATTTGAAGGATGAAAATCCTGAAGTTGGCCGCTTGGATTGGCTAAAGTGGCTCCTAGTTGTTACTTTTTTGCTTGCCGGAATGGTTGGGAATTATTACTATAGCGAAGTTTCCATGCCTATTCGCACGCTTGTGTGGCTCGCAATTGTCGCCGTGGCGGGTTTTATTGCGTCAAAAACGCAGAAAGGTAAATGGGTTGTCGAATTTTTCCGCGATTCCAGAATGGAATTGCGCAAAGTTGTTTGGCCGACACGAGAAGAAACAATGCAAACCACATTGGTAGTAGCTGCCATGGTGGTTATTTTGGCGTTGTTATTGTGGGGCTTAGATGGCGTATTGGTTTGGCTGATTGGCTGGATTACTGGCCAAAGAAGTTAATTTTAAAAATAAGTTTGTAGATTAGTGGTTTTATCGAGGAGCGAAACAATGACAACAGATCAGACATTGCCAAAAAAGCGCTGGTATGTTGTGCACGCCTATTCTGGATTCGAAAAGTATGTGATGCAAGCATTACAAGAACGCATTCGTCTAGATCGCCTTGAAGATAAATTCGGCGAAATTTTAGTGCCAACCGAAGAAGTGGTTGAATTACGTGCAGGCCAAAAGCGAAAAAGCGAACGTAAGTTTTTTCCAGGTTATGTATTAGTTGAAATGGTGATGGATGAAGAAACATGGCATTTAGTGCGTTCAACGCCAAAAGTGCTTGGCTTCATCGGTGGTACCAGTGACAAACCAGCGCCTATTAGCGCAAAAGAAGCTGAAACCATTTTACAACGCATGCAAGACAGCAGCGAAAAACCAAAACCCAAAGTCTTGTTCGAAGTGGGTGAAGTGGTACGTGTTATCGACGGTCCATTCGCGGATTTCAACGGCGTAGTCGAAGAAGTGAACTACGAAAAGAGCCGTTTACGCGTAGCCGTATTAATTTTTGGAAGATCGACACCAGTCGAATTGCAATTCGACCAGGTAGAAAAAGGATAATAGGCCGTTGTTGCGCAAACCTCGTCATTGCGAGGAGCGTAACGATGCCTCTCGTCATTGCGAGGAGCGTAGCGACGAAGCAATCCAGCTTTTGCTTTCCTGTAAAGCTGGATTGCTTCGTCGCTACGCTCCTCGCAATGACGAGGTAATATGACGAGGCAATGAATAGGAAGTTTTTACAAACCGGGGAGCCTAGCGGCGCTTGTACCCATTTAAATGAGGTTGTTCAACATGGCAAAGGTAGTTAAAGCCTATATCAAGCTGCAAATTAAAGGCGGTGCAGCAAACCCAAGTCCACCAGTTGGTCCTGCTTTAGGTCAACAAGGTGTCAATATCATGGAATTTTGCAAAGCGTTTAACGCGCAAACACAAACTCCAGAACGACAAGGCAAACCATTGCCTGTTGTGATCACCGTGTATCAAGACAGAAGTTTTACCTTTGTGTTGAAAACACCACCTGCTTCTTACTTAATTAAAGAAGCCGCTAAACTCGAAAAAGGTAGCAGTACACCTAACACCAATAAAGTAGCGAAGCTTACCCGTAAGCAATTAGAAGAAATCGCGAAAATTAAAATGGTTGATTTAACCGCCGCTGATTTAAATGCAGCAGTTCGCTCAATCGCTGGTAGCGCGCGCAGTATGGGCGTTGAAACGGAGGGTGTATAAGATGAAGATTTCAAAACGTCAACGCGCAATCAATGAATTATTAACACCAGGCAAAGTTTATCAATCAAGCGATGCTATTGCGTTACTCAAGAAAATTCCTAAAAGCAAATTTAACGAAAGCGTTGATTTGGCTGTTAACTTAGGTGTTGATCCACGTAAATCCGATCAAGGTGTTCGTGGTTCCATCGTGTTACCAAAAGGTACTGGTCGTAAAGTACGTATTGCTGTGTTAACCACACCAGCTCACGCTGAAGCTGCTAAAAAAGCAGGTGCTGACATCGTTGGTTTAGATGATGTGGCAGAACAAGTGAAAGCAGGCAATATCGAATTCGATATGTTATTAGCAACACCTGATGCTATGCGTGTTGTTGGTCAGTTGGGTCAAATCTTAGGGCCTCGTGGTTTAATGCCAAATCCTAAAGATGGTACCGTGACAACCGATATCGCCAATGCAGTTAAAAACGCGAAGATGGGTCAAGTTCGCTATCGTATCGACAAAGCAGGTATTGTTCACTGCACAATCGGTAAAATCGATTTCGACGTCGCTGATTTAATCGAAAATTTATCGGCAGTAATGGGTGCGCTTAAAAAAGCAAAACCAACGACTGCAAAAGGTGTTTATTTTAAAAGAATTACACTATCAACCACCATGGGTCCAGGTCTGACATTAGACGCTGCATCTTTATAGTGATTGGTAGGTTTTCCCGTGCAAGTAATGCATGGGTGACGCGGCCTTGGATTTCAACACTAACCCCAAAGCCCGTCAAAGACCGTAGGTGCTGTTGTTTTGCTTAATTGACAGCGTCATCGTCGCCTACGCAGACGGTAATGCCATAGGATATTTGGTATTGCTGTTTAACTTTTAGCAAATGGCAATGTTTGGAGGTACAAAGTGGTATTGAAGTTAGAAGATAAAAAAGCCATTGTCGATGAGGTTGCTGAAGTTGCAAGAAATGCTGTCTCCTTAATCGCTGCGGAATATAGCGGAATTACAGTGAGTCAAATGACTCAACTTCGTAAAACTGCCCGCGAGTCAGGCGTGTATATGCGCGTTGTGCGTAATACATTAGCAAGACGTAGCGTTGAAGGTACATCGTTCGCTTGCATTCAAGAAAAATTGGTTGGACCGCTCGTGCTTGCGTTTTCGAAAGAAGATCCAGGTGCAGGCGCGCGTTTGATTAAAGAGTTTGCGAAAACAAATGAAAAACTCAAAGTGATGGCATTGGCGTTAGATAACCAATTGTTACCACCTGAAGGTTTACATGCGTTAGCAAGCTTACCAACACGCGACCAAGCGATTGCGCAATTGATGTCAGTCATGTTAGCACCGGTTACCAAACTGGTACGTACATTGGCAGAACCTCATGCCATGTTGGTTAGAACTGTTGCCGCTGTGCGCGATAAAAAGCAAGCAGAAGCAGGTTAATTTTTAATTTTATTTAATAATTGTTGGAGTTTATAAAATGGCCGTTAGTAAAAATGATATCTTAGAAGCAATTTCTAATATGAGCGTGATGGATGTTGTTGAATTAGTAAAATCCATGGAAGAAAAATTTGGTGTTTCAGCTGCCGCTGTTGCCGTTGCTGCTGCTCCTGCTGCCGCTGCTGCTGCCGTAGAAGAAAAAACCGAATTTAACGTTGTATTAGCTAAAGCTGGCGAAAACAAAATCAATGTCATCAAAGTAGTTCGCGAATTAACTGGTCTTGGCTTGAAAGAAGCTAAAGATTTAGTTGAAGCTGCTCCTAAAGCTGTAAAAGAAGGCATTGCTAAACCAGCTGCAGAAGAAATGAAGAAGAAATTGGAAGAAGCAGGAGCAACAGTTGAGATTAAGTAATCTCGCTTCCTGTTAATTAATGTAGTTTTGGCCGGTGACTTGGCATGTCGCCGGCATTTCTTTTATTTTGCCTCATCAAGCAGACGTAGAGGTGGCACACAACATGGCTTACTCATTTACTGAGAAACAACGGATTCGAAAGAATTTTGGCAAACTAGAAAGCGCATTAAACACTCCGAAGCTACTTGAAATTCAAGTTGAATCGTATAAGAGGTTTCTTGAAGCAACTGGGGAAGTAGATAAGTTAGGCTCAAGCGGCCTACACGGTGTTTTTGCATCCGTTTTTCCTATCAGCAGCTTATCTGGTTATGCGTGCATTGAGTACGTTAGTTATCGCTTAGGCGAACCGATTTTTGATGTTAAAGAATGTAAAATGCGTGGGTTGACCTACGCTGCACCATTGCGCGTAAAATTACGCCTTGTGCACTTTGATCGTGAAGCGGACGCTGCGACCAAAGTAGTTAAAGATGTTAAAGAACAAGAAGTTTACATGGGTGAAGTTCCACTCATGACAGAACACGGTACTTTTGTTATCAATGGTACAGAACGTGTTGTCGTTTCCCAGTTACATAGATCTCCTGGTGTGTTTTTCGAACACGATAAAGGTAAAACACATTCATCTGGCAAATTATTATTTTCTGCCCGTATTATTCCTTATCGCGGTTCATGGCTTGATTTTGAATTTGATCCAAAAGACGCAATCCATGCGCGTATTGACCGTCGTCGTAAATTACCAGTCACGATTTTATTGCGTGCCCTGGGTCTTTCAGTAGACGAAATTCTTTCTACCTTCTTTGAAAATAATCTTTTCGATGTCAAAGACGGCAAGTTTATTTTGCATTTAGTATCCGAAAGATTACGTGGTGAAATTGCTTCCTTTGAAGTAAAGCGTGGCGGCAAAGTGATTATTGAGAAAGGCCGTCGTATTACAGCGCGTCACATTGCGCAACTTGAAAAAGCCGATGTGAAAACATTAGAAGTGCCACATGAATATGTATTGGGTAAAGTGTTAGCCAAAGATGTTGTTAATCCAGAAACCGGCGAAGTCATTGGTAAAGCAAATGACATTATCACCGGCGATGTGATTAAAGCTTTAATCGGTTCTGGTATCAAACACTTTGAAACACTCTACATCAACGATATCGATCGTGGTCCTTACATTTCAGATACCTTACGTATTGATCCAAGTACCAATGCGCAAGAAGCATTAGTCGAAATTTATCGCATGATGCGCCCAGGCGAGCCGCCAACAAAAGATGCGGCTGAAGCATTATTTAAAAATTTATTCTTCACTGCTGAACGTTATGATTTATCAGACGTTGGTCGCATGAAGTTAAATCGCCGTGTTGGCCGTAAAGAAATCTTAGGCCCTGGTATTTTATCGAAAGAAGATATTTTAGAAGTTTTAAAAACCTTAATTCGCATTCGTAACGGTGAAGATGCAATCGATGATATCGATCACTTAGGTAACCGTCGTGTACGTTGCGTTGGTGAAATGACTGAAAACCAATTCCGTATTGGTTTAGTACGTGTTGAACGTGCAGTGAAAGAACGTTTGAGCTTGCCTGATGTCGAAGCTGTCATGCCACAAGACATTATCAATGCCAAACCAATTTCAGCGGCAATCAAAGAATTCTTTGGTTCAAGCCAATTGTCACAGTTTATGGATCAAAACAATCCATTATCTGAAATCACACACAAACGCCGTGTTTCAGCATTAGGGCCTGGTGGTTTATCCAGAGAACGCGCAGGCTTTGAAGTCCGCGACGTACATCCAACTCACTACGGTCGTGTTTGCCCAATTGAAACACCTGAAGGTCCAAACATTGGTTTGATTAACTCCTTAGCGATTTATGCGCGCACCAACGAATATGGTTTCTTAGAAACACCTTATCGCAAAGTGGTGAACGGTAAGATTACGGATGAAGTGACTTATTTATCCGCGATTGAAGAAGGTGATTATGTGATTGCGCAGGCAAACGCAACGGTTGACGAAAAGCGTCGTTTAACCGATACGTTGGTGCCGGTTCGTCATCATAACGAATTCACTTTCTCAGCTTCTGACAAAGTTCAATATATGGATGTGTCGCCAAAACAATTAGTATCTGTTGCGGCTGCTTTAATTCCATTCTTAGAACACGATGACGCTAACCGTGCATTGATGGGTTCGAACATGCAACGTCAAGCGGTGCCAACGTTGAAAACTGAAAAACCATTAGTCGGTACTGGTATTGAGCATTTAGTTGCAAAAGATTCCGGTGTAACGGTTGTTGCAAGACGTGGTGGTGTGGTTGACTATGTGGACGCTTCTCGTATCGTTGTTCGTGCGAACGATGATCAAACCGATTCTAACGAAGGCAATGCCGGTGTCGATATTTACGGTTTAACCAAATACACCCGTACTAACCAAGATACATGTATCAATCAGCGCCCATTAGTTGCTAAAGGCGACATCATTGCACGTGATGACGTATTAGCAGATGGTCAATCAACTGATATCGGTGAATTAGCATTAGGTCAAAACTTATTAGTCGCCTTTATGCCTTGGAATGGTTACAACTTCGAAGATTCCATTCTTATTTCTGAAAAAGTGGTGCAAGAAGACCGCTTTACCAGTATTCACATCGAAGAATTAACCTGTATTTCACGTGATACCAAATTGGGACCTGAAGAAATTTCAGCCGATATTCCAAATGTCAGCGAAGGCGCATTATCGAAGTTAGATGAATGCGGTATTGTTTACATTGGTGCGGAAGTAAATTCTGGCGACATTTTGGTTGGTAAAGTGACACCAAAAGGTGAAACACAATTAACACCAGAAGAAAAATTATTACGTGCCATCTTCGGTGAAAAAGCATCAGATGTGAAAGATACCTCTTTACGCGTTCCAACGGGTATGGAAGGTACAGTGATCGACGTACAAGTATTCACCCGTGAAGGCGTGAAGAAAGATGCTCGTGTTCTTGAAATTGAAAAATTTGAGTTAGCCAAAGTTAAACAAGATTTAAGTGATGAAATGCGTATTCGTGAAAACGATGTGTTCACACGCGTTGAAAAATTATTACTAAATCGCGTTGCTGAAGGCGGCCCTAACAAGTTGAAGAAAGGCGCGAAACTGACCAAAGAATATTTAACGGAAGTGGCGCGTGAAAAATGGTTCGAAATCAACTTGAAAGATGCTGCGGCTAGCAAGCAGTTAGAATCTGCTGAAAAGCAATTAAAGAAAATCCGTTTAGACTTTGAAAAAGCATTTGAAGCTAAGCGTCAAAAGATTACGCAAAGTGATGATTTAGCACCGGGCGTTTTAAAAATCGTGAAAGTGTATATGGCGGTGAAACGTCGCGTACAACCTGGTGATAAAATGGCAGGTCGTCACGGTAACAAAGGTGTTATCTCATTAGTCGTACCAGTTGAAGATATGCCGTATCTCGCAGATGGCCGACCAGTTGATGTGGTATTAAATCCACTGGGTGTACCTTCTCGTATGAACATCGGTCAAGTCTTAGAAACGCACTTAGGTTGGGCGTCGAAAGAATTAGGTCGTAAAATTGGTAAAATGATTGATACCCATCAATCACCAAAAAATATTCGTACCTTCTTAAACTCTATTTATAGCGTTGGTAAGACCAAAGAAAACTTGGGCAGTTTAGAAGAAGCTGAATTGATGACACTCGCGCGCAATTTACGCGAAGGTGTACCGTTTGCGACACCAGTATTTGATGGTGCAACCGAAGAAGAAATCAAAACCATGCTTTCTCTAGCTGATTTGCCAGAAACGGGACAAGCTATTTTACATGATGGTCGAACCGGTATTGCCTTTGATCGTCCTGTGACAGTCGGCTACATGTACATCATGAAGTTAAATCACTTGGTTGATGACAAGATGCATGCTCGTTCTACGGGTTCATACAGCTTGGTCACACAGCAACCGCTTGGTGGTAAGGCACAGTTTGGTGGTCAACGATTTGGTGAAATGGAAGTATGGGCACTTGAAGCTTATGGTGCTGCTTATACTTTACAAGAAATGCTCACCGTGAAATCAGATGACGTCACTGGTCGTACGAAGATGTATAAAAACATTGTTGATAGCGAACATTACATGGAATCAAATATTCCTGAAGCGTTCAACGTGTTGATTAAAGAAATTCGTTCGTTAGCAATCAATATTGAATTTGATTGATTTGAAAAAAACAACTCTGTCGTTGCGAGGTCGCAACGACGAATGAGCCGTAGCCTGGACACGCTTTTTGTGTCCGGGTTTTTCTCGAAAGAGACAAACCCCTGACACAAAAAGCGTGTCCAGGCTGCAAATAATATTAATATAGGGGGATATGCCTTGAAAGATTTGCAAAATCTGGTTAAGCCGCAGAACCAACCACAAGAATTTAATTTTATCCAAATTGGTTTGGCGTCACCTGATCAGGTGCGTTCATGGTCGTTTGGTGAAGTAAAAAAACCAGAAACGATTAACTATCGAACTTTCAAGCCAGAAAGAGAAGGTCTTTTTTGCGCTAAAATCTTTGGACCTATCAAAGATTATGAATGCTTATGCGGAAAATATAAGCGCTTAAAGCATCGTGGTGTTGTTTGTGAAAAATGCGGTGTGGAAGTAACGCTTTCACGTGTTCGTCGTGAACGTATGGGTCACATCGAATTAGCATGCCCAGTAATGCATATCTGGTTCCTCCGCTCATTGCCATCTCGTGTCGGCTTAATGCTTGATATGACATTGCGTGATCTTGAGCGTGTTCTCTATTTTGAAGCGTACGTCGTCATTGATCCAGGTATGACGCAATTAGAAAAAGGCCAATTGTTATCTGAAGAAGCTTATTTAGATGCTATCGAAGAATACGGCGATGAATTCGAAGCTAAAATGGGTGCCGAAGCTATTCAGCACTTATTGAAAGGCATCAACTTAGATGTTGAAGTGCCAAGTATTCGTGACGAATTACACAATACCAATTCTGAAGCGAAGCATAAAAAGTTCTCTAAGCGATTGAAAATTATGGAATCTTTCTACACATCCGGCAATAAGCCAGAATGGATGGTGTTGACTGTATTACCCGTGTTGCCACCTGATTTACGTCCATTGGTACCATTAGACGGTGGTCGTTTTGCAACATCAGATTTAAACGATTTATATCGTCGCGTGATTAACCGTAACAATCGTTTGAAGAGATTGTTAGATTTAAATGCACCAGACATCATCGTACGTAACGAAAAACGTATGTTGCAAGAATCCGTCGATGCGTTACTCGATAACGGTCGTCGTGGTCGTGCGATTACCGGTTCTAACAAGCGTCCATTAAAATCACTTGCCGATATGATCAAAGGTAAGCAAGGTCGTTTCCGTCAAAACTTACTTGGTAAGCGCGTTGACTACTCCGGTCGTTCCGTGATCGTGGTAGGTCCTACCTTGCGTTTACATCAATGTGGTTTGCCAAAGAAAATGGCGTTGGAATTATTTAAACCATTTATTTATAGCCGTTTACAAATTTTAGGTTCCGCATCCACCATAAAAGCTGCGAAAAAAATGGTAGAGCGTGAAGAGCCAGAAGTCTGGGACGTGTTAGAAGAAGTAATTCGTGAGCATCCTGTGATGTTAAACCGTGCACCTACGTTGCACCGTTTAGGTATTCAAGCATTTGAACCGGTGTTAATCGAAGGTAAAGCGATCCAATTGCATCCGTTAGTTTGTACCGCGTACAACGCCGACTTTGACGGAGACCAAATGGCTGTACACGTTCCATTATCTTTAGAATCGCAATTAGAAGCGCGTTCATTGATGATGTCGACCAATAACGTGTTATCACCTGCAAACGGTGAACCTGTGATCGTACCGACACAAGATATCGTGTTAGGGCTTTACTATCTCACACGCGTTTCAGTTAATGCGAAAGGCGAAGGCATGATTTTTGCCGACGTTGAAGAAGTTCATCGTGCTTATGAAAATGGGATTGTTGAATTACACGCGAAAATTCGCGCACGTATTAAAGAATATCCATTTAATGCCGAAAAAAATGATTTTGTCGAAAAAATCAGTTTAGTTGAAACCACAGTAGGTCGTGCGATTTTGTCTGAAGTATTACCTAAAGGCTTACCATTCTCTTTAGTAAATGCGACGATGACGAAGAAAACACTCTCCAACTTAATCGACGTTGCTTATCGTACCGTTGGTTTAAAGGCGACTGTTATTTTTGCCGATCACTTAATGTATACCGGTTTCCATTACGCTACTCGTTCGGGTATTTCTATCGGTGTGAATGATTTGGTCATTCCTAAGAAAAAAATGTCCATTATCGAACAAGCAGAAACCGAAGTTGGTAAAATTCAATCGCAGTTTTCTTCCGGTTTAGTAACCCAAGGTGAACGCTACAATAAAGTCGTCGATATTTGGTCTCGCACCAATGATCTTGTGGCGGCAGCGATGATGGAAGAACTCTCCGTTGAAATGGTTAAAGACAAAGAAGGTAATAAAGTTAAACAAGAATCCTTTAACTCTATTTACATGATGGCAGATTCAGGTGCGCGGGGTTCCGCAGCACAGATCAGACAGTTAGCCGGTATGCGTGGTTTGATGACCAAACCTGACGGTTCGATTATCGAAACGCCAATTACCGCGAACTTCCGTGAAGGTTTAAACGTATTGCAATACTTCGTTTCGACTCACGGTGCTCGTAAAGGTTTGGCGGATACGGCGTTAAAAACAGCAAACTCTGGTTACTTGACTCGTCGTTTAGTTGACGTTGCGCAAGACTTGGTAATCACTGAAGAAGATTGCGGCACTAACCAAGGTGTTGAAATCACACCGTTAATCGAAGGTGGTGACGTTGTTGAACCATTACAAGAACGCGCTTTAGGCCGTGTAACGGTTAACGACATCTTTGATCCAAAATCAAATACCTTAGTGATTCCACAAGGTACGTTGCTTGATGAAAGTTGGATTAAAAAATTGGAAGACATGACGATCGACCAAGTAAATGTGCGTTCAGCGATTACTTGTGAATCACGTTATGGTATTTGTGCAGCTTGTTATGGTCGTGATTTAGCTCGCGGTCATCGTGTGAACATTGGTGAAGCCGTTGGTGTGATTGCAGCGCAATCCATCGGTGAACCGGGTACACAGTTAACGATGAGAACCTTCCACATCGGGGGTGCGGCATCTCGAACCACAGCGGTTAATAACGTCCAAGTGAAATTCCCAGGACGCGTTAAATTAAACAACGTGAAATTACTTGAGCGTCAAAATGGTAAATTCATTGTTTCTTCCCGTTCCGGTATTTTAGCGGTATTGGATTCGCATGGCCGTGAGCGTGAACGTTACAAAATTCCTTATGGTGCCGAATTAAACGTTGCCGATGGTTCAGCAGCTGAAGCTGGCCAAATCGTGGCAAACTGGGATCCACATAGCCATCCAGTGATCACAGAAGTAGCCGGACACATCAAGTTTGTTGATTTGATTGATGGCGTGACCATGAACAAACAAACAGACGACTTAACCGGTCTCGTCAGTGTGGTTGTGACTGATCAAAAACAACGTGGTGCTAGTGGTAAAGAATTAAAGCCAATGATTAAGTTGGTTGATGATAATGGCGAAGATTTATTCTTAGCGGGTACCCATTTAGTTGCGCAATATTTCTTGCCAACCGATGCAATCGTTAACTTTGAAGACGGCGCGAAAGTGAATATTGGTGATGTGATCGCTCGTATTCCACAAGAAAGTTCAAAAACACGCGATATTACTGGTGGTTTACCTCGCGTTGCCGATCTTTTCGAAGCTCGTCGTCCGAAGGATTCTTCCATATTGGCAGAAATCTCAGGCATTGTTAGCTTCGGTAAAGAAACCAAAGGTAAGCGTCGTTTATTGTTAACGACCAATACCGGCGAGGTGCATGAAGAATTAATTCCAAAATGGCGCCATATCAATGTGTTTGAAGGTGAACATGTGGAAAAAGGGGAAACCTTGGTCGAAGGTCCATACAATCCGCACGATGTTTTACGCTTATTAGGCGTCAATGCATTGTCGAATTATCTGGTCAATGAGATCCAAGACGTGTATCGTCTGCAAGGCGTAAAGATTAACGATAAACATATCGAAGTGATCATTCGCCAAATGTTACGAAAAGTAACGATTGCAGATCCAGGCGATGCTAATTACATCCGCGGCGAACAATTGGAATTCGGCGTATTACGTGAAGAAAATCAACGCCTTAAGAAAGAAGGCAAGATTCCGGCACGTCACGAGCCTATGTTGCTTGGTATTACCAAAGCATCGTTGTCTACCGAATCTTTCATTTCGGCAGCATCGTTCCAAGAAACAACTCGCGTGCTGACGGAAGCAGCAGTTAGCGGTAAATATGACGAATTGAGAGGATTGAAAGAAAACGTGATCGTAGGACGCTTAATTCCTGCTGGTACCGGTCTTGCATTCCACTTAGGGAAGCAACAAGTTGTAGCAACAAGAAGTAAAGAGCGAGCAGATTTACTAGCAGAAAAGACGAAATAGCAATTTTTCGTATAATAACGCGAATAAGTCCTTGACATAAAAGGTGTTGTTTTTTTAGAATCGCGCCTCGCCTATCTAAAATAGGTAGAAGACGCGCGATTTTTTATTATCCACTCATTTCGTAAGTCATGATGGGGTAGAGGTCTTCGGTGAAGGTAGCGTGTTGATCTAAGAGAAGAGAGAGCTTAAATGCCAACGATTAATCAGTTAGTTAGAAGTGGAAGGTCAAATAGCGAATTCAAGTCTAAAGTGCCAGCGCTTGCCCGCTGCCCACAAAAACGCGGCGTATGTACCCGTGTTTATACGACTACTCCAAAAAAGCCTAACTCGGCTTTGCGTAAAGTAGCGCGTGTACGCTTGACCAATGGTTACGAAGTCACAGCCTATATCGGCGGTGAAGGTCACAATTTACAAGAGCACTCTGTAGTGCTTATCCGCGGCGGTCGCGTAAAAGATTTGCCAGGTGTACGTTATCACATTGTACGTGGTTGCTTAGATACAGCCGGTGTTGATAAACGCCGTCGTGGACGTTCTAAGTACGGTGCAAAGCGACCAAAAGAATAACCTAGAGGAATTAAGAAATGCCAAGAAGAAAAGCGGCCATTAAGCGTGAAGTAATACCTGATCCACTCTACGGTAGTGAACAAATTGCAAAGTTCATTAACGTTGTGATGCGCGAAGGTAAAAAATCCGTAGCTGAAAAAATCGTATACAGCGCTTTAAGCATGTTGACCGATCGTTTGAAGAAAGAACATAAGTCAGATGATGAAGACAAGAGTGCTAAAGGTGGTAAAACATCTGCAGCTACACCTGCAACCAAAGCAAAAGCAAAGCCACAACAACACGAAGACGTTCTTGCTTCCTTGAAAAAAGCATTAGACAACGTTGCTCCTACCGTTGAAGTGAAGTCACGCCGCGTAGGTGGTGCGACTTATCAAGTGCCAATCGAAGTTGCAATCGATCGTGGCCATGCCTTAGCAATGCGCTGGGTAGTTGATGCTGCGAAAAGCAGAGCAGAAAAAACAATGGCTTTACGTTTAGCAGCTGAAATGCACGATGCTTGTTTAGGTCGCGGCGCATCAGTCAAAACACGTGATGATGTACACCGTATGGCGAAAGCAAACCAAGCGTTTGCTCATTATCGTTGGTAAGGATGAGGTGATTTGTGGCACGAGTAACACCAATTGATCGTTACAGAAATATAGGCATTATGGCCCACATCGACGCCGGTAAAACGACGACGACTGAACGTATTTTATTTTACACCGGTGTTTCACATAAGTTAGGTGAAGTGCATGAAGGCACCGCCACCATGGACTGGATGGAACAAGAACAAGAACGCGGAATTACCATTACATCAGCGGCAACCACTTGCTACTGGTATGGTATGGCGAAACAGTTCCCACAACATCGCATTAACATTATCGATACACCTGGCCACGTAGACTTCACCATTGAAGTTGAACGTTCATTACGCGTACTCGACGGTGCAGTTGCCGTATTATGTGCAGTGGGTGGTGTAGAACCACAAACAGAAACCGTATGGCGTCAAGCAACTCGTTACGGCGTTCCACGTCTTGGCTTTGTTAACAAGATGGACCGTACCGGTGCAAACTTCTTACGTGTTGTTGGTCAAGTACGTGACAAGCTCGGTGCCAACCCAGTTGTGCTTCAATTACCAATTGGTGCTGAAGAAAATTTTGAAGGTGTTGTTGATCTCGTGAAAATGAAAGCAATCTACTGGAATGAAGAAAACCAGGGTATTACTTTTGAAGAACGCGAAATTGCGCCTGATATGTTAGACGAATGCAAAAAGTATCATGATCAATTAGTCGAAGCTGCTGCTGAATCTTCTGAAGAGTTAATGAATAAATACTTAGAAGGTACACCGCTTACGATTGAAGAAATTAAAAAAGGCTTACGCGAACGTACATTAAAGAATGAACTCATTCTCATGTTATGTGGTTCTGCATTTAAGAACAAAGGCGTGCAAGCTATGCTTGATGCGGTTATCGAATATTTACCATCGCCAAAAGATGTTAAAGATGTTGCCGGTAACTTAAACGATGCAGCAAATACACCTGCAACTCGTAAAGCACAAGATAACGAACCATTTGCGGCATTAGCATTTAAAATCGCAACCGATCCATACGTGGGTACTTTGACTTACTTCCGTGTTTATTCCGGTGTATTGAAGTCAGGCGACACCATTTACAATCCGATCAAAGATCGTGAAGAACGTATTGGCCGCTTGTTACAAATGCACGCGAACGATCGTACCGAAATCAAAGAAGTATTGGCAGGCGACATTGCAGCTGCTGTTGGTTTGAAGAAAGTTACAACAGGTGACACACTTTGTGATTTAGACAAAGTCATCATTCTTGAAAGAATGGTATTCCCAGATCCCGTTATCGCGGTTGCGGTTGAACCAAAAACAAAAGCAGACCAAGAAAAAATGGGTCTTGCGCTTAGTAAGTTGGCACAGGAAGATCCTTCTTTCCGTGTTCATACTGACGAAGAATCTGGTCAAACAATTATTGAAGGGATGGGTGAATTACATCTTGAAATTATTGTTGATCGTATGAAGCGTGAATTCAGTGTTGAAGCGAATGTTGGTAAGCCACAAGTGGCATATCGCGAAACCATTCGTGGTTCCATTGAACAAGAAGGTAAATACGTTAAGCAGTCTGGTGGTCGCGGTCAATATGGTCACGTGTGGATCAAGATCGAACCTCAAGAAGCTGGCAAAGGTTATGAATTTGAAAATGCTATCGTCGGTGGTGTGATTCCTCGTGAATACATTCCAGCGGTTGATAAAGGTATTCAAGAACAATTACAAAACGGTGTGATCGCTGGCTACCCAGTGGTTGACGTTAAAGTAACGTTGTTTGACGGTTCATACCATGATGTCGACTCTAATGAAATGGCATTTAAAATCGCTGGTTCCATGGCATTTAAAGAAGGCGCGAAACGTGCAAAACCAGTCATTCTTGAACCTGTCATGAAAGTAGAAGCAGTAACACCAGAAGATTTCATGGGTGATGTGATGGGCGATCTCAATAGACGCCGTGGTATTTTGCAAGGTATCGACGATTCCCCATCGGGTAAATTGATCCATGCGGAAGTTCCATTATCAGAAATGTTCGGCTATGCGACGGATTTACGATCCATGACGCAAGGTCGTGCAACTTACACCATGGAGTTTTCAAAATATAACGAAGTTCCTGCAAACATCGCGGAACAGATCATTGATAAAAGTAAGAAATAATGTCGGGCAATCTATAAGAGAGGAAGTATTACATGAGTAAGCAAGTATTTGAACGAACGAAGCCTCACGTAAACGTAGGCACAATCG
>CAZUVD010000031.1:0-15528 GCA_964623075.1 uncultured Coxiellaceae bacterium
ACATGGTAACAGCAACAAACGGCACCATAACGCGAACATTCACCTGTCAGCAATACGCGCTGGCCGGTGGAAGTATTGCGGGCTGGGAAGTGCTCCAAGACACGTGCGGGAGATACACCAACCTACTGAGATCGCCGTTTGCCAGCTTCGGGATTGACCTCGGGGAGTCGGAGCGTGGCCGGTGGTATTTCTACTGGGGCACGATAACGGCCGGCGTCATCACATTGCCAACCGACTTCACCCTTCCAACCAGCCCAGAGAACGTTCGCGTCACGATTCGCCGCATTCAGTATTACCAGAGTGAAGACGGTATTACGCGTGATTATGTCGTGAATTACGACGACCACACCATTGATTTTGAACCGGCCCTGGCCAATCTTAACGGGCAACTCGCCCTTGTGGAGGTATTCAGATGAGAAACGCCCTTATTCTTGTTCTGGCGCTTTTTTCGGTCGCCGCATCGGCACAGCGCCCGTTCGACCCGATACTGGAGACGCAGATCACCACAACAATGAACGGTGTAGTAATTGCCACGGCGCCAGACATCACCGTGGCAACGCTTTCCGGCTTCCTGCTGTCTGGCGATACGCTGTACAACACAGCAACGAATACGGACGCCCAAACATTCAGCGCGACAGGATCGACGAACCCGAGCCTTGTTGTTGCTGGCGGAACGGGCGGCGGCGGAACAGTGCAATTGTCAGGGGCCGGAATCACATCGGTGAGTTATGCCGCCGGTGTCGTCACGATCACCTCAACGGAGGCCGATGGAAGCCCCACGAACGAGGCCCAAACCCTTTCGGCTGGCGGCACCACATCGCCGACTATTTCATTGAACGCAATTTCAGGCACCGGCGGCGGAACGATAACGTTTTCGGCGGGCGCAGGCATAACGCTGAACCAGTCCGGCGGCACAATCACGATCACGAATAACGGCGTATCGAAATGGACAGACGCCGGCGTGTTCACCTACCTGACATCCACAACCGACCGCGTGGTCGTAGGCGCATCAACCGAGCCGAATAGCACCTACCAGTTTCAGGTGTCAGGGGCAGGGTTCTTTTCCGGCGGCATTCGGATCAACGGACCCATCAACGCCAACGGATTCAACGGCACAACGGCCCAATACCTTCGTTCCGGCGGCTCTGGCGCTGCTCCAACCTGGGACACGCCCGGCGACATCACCTCGGCCACGACCGGCGAGATCGGCGTAACGAACGGCACCAATGCCGCCTTCACGACTGTCGATCTTCGCCTTGCACAACAGGGCGCAACGAGTGGCCAGGTGCTGAAATGGAACGGTATCAAGTGGGCCCCAGGAACCGACAACACCGGATCGGGCGGCCTTACGGCGGCAAACAACGGTCTTTCCGTCACCGGCACCACCGTTCAGTTGGGTGGATCGCTCATTCAGGCAACCACCGTTGACCAGGACGGATTCCAGCAGACATGGAAGGATGGCCGCAATGTTTTCAGTCGATACAACAACACGACCGGCAACGTGTCGGCAGCTATGGTCGTGGAGGGCATCGGGGCAAACCCGAATACTACCGGAACTGCCGAAGATGCCGCGCTGGTCGTGAAGGGCTACAACAACGGCGGCGGCACGGCTTACGCGAACGAACTGGCAGTCGGGCAGTACACGACAGCGGCGACAGGCAACTGGATTCAGGTACGCGACCAGACCGCCAACGGAACAGAATACCCTATCCACATCAACCCGAACGGCGGCAAATTCATCGTCGGAACCAACACCGTGCCCGGCCCGTTCGCCTCCGTCTATGCGTCTGGACTGTCCACGACCGGCAGCGACATCGCCAGTGTGGCATTTCACGTCGCCACAACCGGGGAAAGCTCGACGTTTCCGAAATTGAGCCTCGGCACCAACAACACCCGGCAAATGCAACTGTACTACAACGGTACAGACGTAGCCAGCCGCGTAAACAGCCTGATTGCCGGATCAACCATTCGCTTTTCGGTTGGGGTCAATGAAAACGACGACAAGGTCATCATTATGTCCAACGGCGCGGGAAGGCTCGGGGCCGGCTTTGCGTCAACAACGGGGCTACACTCAACGCTTCAATCTTCGGGGTCGTTCGCGGCTGGCATTTTGTTGACCGCCGGCGCTCCAACATTCGACGAAACGAAGTTCGCGGTAGGATATACCGGGGCGAGCCCAGTCACGTGGACGCTACCAACCGCATCGACTTGCACAGGCCGCGTGTACGTGCTCGCCAATAAGACATCAAACACCGTAACCCTGTCCAGTTCCATTTCGTCAGGACAAACCACGCCCTGGAGCACCTTGGCAAAAGGCGAATGGGGTATCATTTTCGCCGATTCCGCCGGCTGGCAGGGCTTTAAAGTATCGTCATTATGAGAAAACTCTTTTTTATCGCGGCCTTCCTGCTGCCGCTTTCGTCTTTCGCAACCATTGACCCGGATGGGACATTCACAATCATGTCGGGCACAAAAACCCAGTTTGACGGGTCGTGTACCATCGAATGTTATCCGACATACCAGCCAGACCTCGACCAGGTCGTCGTGGATGTCCGGGTTTATTATTCTGGCACCCAGGTAGGCGGCACAACGCTCACCCTTTCCGCCGCACACGTTGCCGGATTTACGGCCACAGGCACGGGCGAAGTCGAGCAGTTCCAAAACGCCGTGGAACAGGCCGTGGATGACTACCTCGAAAACCTGGCTGAAAACAGCGGCGTAAACTTTTCAATCACATGACCATCACATGAAGCAACTACTCGCCATTATCGCCCTTTTCTGCTCGATGTCAGCATTGGCTCAGCAGACCATTGCTTACAGTATCGAAACCACGGCGCGGCCAGACTCTTTCTTTCTGGTCGAAACCATCACGCAACCGACGGATGGCTCCCCGCGCGCAAACGTGCAGGTGAATTACCACCTGATGCGCGACACATCCGAACTCAATTACCTGCAAAGCCGCCTGATCAGCGCAGCCGAAGAAGCCGAAGCGCGCGCGGCCGAACAAAGCGCCCGGGCGCAAATCGCTCGGGCCCAGGTGGCCGCGATACGCGCTGCTCAACAATCCGTGTTTTCGCCGCCCGCACAACCGCCCGCAGAAACAAAAAAGCCGGCGCCGGCCACACCCCCTAAAAAATCCAACAAAAAGAAAAAGTCCTGACGATGCCAAGACAAAAACCTCACCTCCTGTCCCTCCATGTGATACTGCGGAAGCACTCCGTGGACCAGATGCTCTTTGCGTTCATGCGCGGCGTACGGGTCTCCAATCCATCTATCCCGGTTCGGGAGGCGGCCAGGATGTTCGAAGAGGCGTTTAGCATTCAGGATTTCGAACCGGAACACGCTGTGCAGATGTATTACGACTTATTGCACGAATACATGAGACAGTCAAAAATATTTGAACATGAAAAACACCATCACCGCGCAACACCCAGACGGTCGGGTGATCAAATTCTCGCAAACAAACTGGACTCTGCTGGGGCCAAATAAAGGCGGATTCGTACCGATTTCCACAGACGTGCCGGAAGAAGTCTCGAAGGCTATCGAGGATCGGAAGGCAGAATCTCACGCAAAACCGCCGGCAAAACGGCGTAAAAAAGGACAAGATGCTACTGATTGAAGAAAAAAAGACCGGCGCAAGACGCCAGATAACCGAAGAAGCATGGGAAAAACTCAAGAACGAGTTTGGTACCGCGCATAAATACCGGCTGATCGGACCCGCCGAAAAGAGTCAGGTCAAAAGCCCTGAGCCGCCGAGCGAAGTATCGGCAGACCTTCGAAAAAGGAAAAAGGCGGAACCCGTCGAACCGGAAGAGCCGACCGATAAGGTCGACGCCGATGACAATTAATTTAAAAACACGGCCATACCGGCCAAACCAGCACTATTTTTGATGAAAGAACTCATTCTTGCGTTCCTGTCCAGGGCGTACAATATGGACACTGACAGCGTTGCGGACCTGCTGTTGAAAAAATCCGATGACGGGACATACACCGACGAACTCGTGGATGGCGCCCTTGATGCGCTCACTCGACTCGATACGGAACGCGCCGGTAAACTCAAAGGCGACGGAAAGACCCAGTTCGATAACGGCTTCAAAAAAGCGCAAAGGGAAGTTTCCGAAGCATGGGAACGGAAAATGCGCGCAAAATTCGAACTGGATCAAGCGTTGACCGGAGACGACCTACTGGAAGCACTGGCCGAAAAAATGACGGCCGGCAGCGCAGAAATGCCCGATGAGCAAATTCGACGCTCAAAACTCTACCGTGATCTCGAAAAGGCTGCCGCCGACCGCGAACGATCCGCGCAAGAACAAGCCGAGGCCAAGATTCAGGAAATCATCGCCGCGCAAAACAGGAAGGAAAAACTCTCTTCTGTGCACGAAAAAGCGAAGTCCTGGCTGCTGTCCAAAAAGCCGGTTCTTGAAGCGAATCAACTGGTCGCCGACCAGCGAATCGCCGACTTCCTCCGTGAACTCGAACAGTACGACTACGACGAAGATTTGACCCCGTTGAAAGACGGAGAAATCCTCAAAAATCAACACCAGCATCCGGTCAGATTCGACAGCCTGCTGGAAGCGATTGCGTCGAGACGGTTCGAATTCATGACGCAGGACCCGAAAGGGAACGGCGGAAACAAGAACGATCCCGGAAGGAGCGGCGCGACGAGCTTGCCGCCAATCCCGAAAACAAGGGAAGAATTTGAACGGCTCTACTACGACATCCCGGCATCAGACAAGGACGCCCGAACAGCATTCGCTAAGGCTTACGAGGAATCTGCCAGGAACCAGTAAGGCCAGAACCCAAACACAAAACACGCTACCTTAATCATGGCAATTACTGCTTCCGTACTGCCGCTGTTGCTCGAACGCGTCAACGGCACCTGGCCCGACAACCAACACACCGCCGATCTCGAAGCGGATGTTGATGTGCTCAATGCCATCAGCGAAAACCAGACCTCCCGCGTGGATGTCATTATCTCCAACGAGAAAGAACGCGACGTAAAAGTCACGTGGATGAAAACCTGCCCGCCCGAGCCTGACGACTGCGCAGATTCCTGCACGTTCGATGGCGAAGAGGCCAGCACCGACTCGCAGACCTACTCGCTGTCGAAGTGTCTTGAAACCGAATTCAAGGTCAATATCGACGGCTGGTACAACAACGAATTCGAGGCAACCGACGCCGTCGCACAATTGCTGCTCGCCCACATGGTCGGCCACGCAAACGCAGCCGCAAAATATGCAGTCGGGCGGATCAACACTTTCGTCGGAGCGCACCAGTACACCAACGGCGGCGAATGGACGCTTTCCAACACCGACACGCTGGCGACGATCTCAGCCGACAAGTGGGGTACGCCGATGTTTGGCGGGTTGCTTCGCGCCGCAAAGAAAAACCGCATGATGAATCCCTTCCTGTTGTCCGGCGAGGCACTGGATCAGGAGTTTTTCATGGCCATGACGAACCAGCCCAACGCCGACGGGAAAGGCGACGCCAACCGCATCGGGAAACTTCGCGCCTACTTCGATCTCATGAATATCGAAGAAGTGAACGACGACGACGCCAATTTCTACGTGTACATGATTGCGCGCGGAGCCCTGGCTTTCGCAAGTAAGGCCCGCTACGATGCGCGCCCACTGGAAGTGACTGGCCGCGACGCACACACCCGCGTCATGTTGCCGAATCGCTTCTTCCCGAAACTGCTTCACGACGTACAGAAAACGACGCAGTGCTCCGGCGGCGCCACGTACGAGCACTGGAAAATCAAGTCCAAACTCGACGTGTTCCGCAATCCGCTGGGCTGCACCTCGACCCAAACGGGCATTCTGAAATTCGCACGCCCGACGGGTATCTGACCAATCCGACCGTAACCGTATTTCACTGAACAGGCCATCCAAAACTCGATTCATTTTCATGAAAAATAAATTTCTCCTACCGCTACTGCTGCTCATTGCGGCATCCGCCATGCTTACGGGACTCCAGTCCTTCAAGAACAGCGGCACGAACGCAACGGCCGCACTGATCACCGAACAGGACGACAACGGAACGCTCAACTACGCCCCGCCCGGTACTTATTATGAGTACACGTGGACGAAAGACACGATCAGCAACGCGAACAACGACACGCTATACCTTCCGGCCCGGCTTTCGCCGCTTCTTTCTGACTTCCAGGTGTGTTACTCGATTATCAGGACCAGTATCAGCGGCACCGCGAACATCGCCGTAAAGGTGGAAGAAAGCGCATACTCCAGCGGGACTGTAACCGATTGGGTCAGCAAGGCAACCACCGCAGCAACTACCGCCACGGCCGAACACCTTGTGCTCTCCCACGTTCCCGGCATGCGCCAACGAATCGTTATTGACGGAACCGGCACGCAATCAACCTCCTATGTTGTCAGGGGGGTGCTCAAAAAATTGAACTGACAACTTTCATCATTCGCGCATTTTGATGAGCCGGGCGGGATTCTGTCCCGGCTCATTTTTATTATCTCATGGCTTGCTACGACAACATCATCGGCCTATCCCGCAACACGTGCCAATGTGTTCCGGCTGCCCCTGAAAACTACAACACCTCGCTTTCGGGTCTATACCTGGACGAATTACCGCTACTTGACTCACTTTCCGGGTACGACAAATGCGGCGTCGGAACCGTATGGGATATGCTGAGCCGCGCCAGGGCGTCGGCAGTGTCGACATTCATCTCCGACACGAACAGCCTGTTGATGTCGCGCTACTCGACAAGAATGCCGAGGTTTTCGGGCGACATCGGAGAAGGGGCGGCAAAAACGAAACTGACAACGTCGAGCCAGTACGCCGGGGCGAGAATCGCAACAAGGGGCACGCGTGGCGCCACAATGAAGATCACGAAAATCGGCACGCTGTTTTCGGCGGTCGGCTCCGTAACGCTGAAAATATTCAACAGCCTGAACGAGCAGGTCGGGGACGACATCGAACTGGAGACCAAAAACGGCTTTATGTTGAATGCTCTCGCAACACCCATCTCCCTTCCGATGTACATGCCGTTCGCCCCGACGCAGGAATACTTTCTGGTGTTCGAGTACAACGACGCGAATAAGCCTGGGCTCAATACCATTGATTGCCGGTGCGGCCATCTCGGGGAAACGCCGTGGTATAACACTGCAAATCCGCACTGGGGTAGAAAATTCAGCGAGGCGCGCGGGTGGGCGCGCTGGGTGATGGTTGGCGGATGGTCCGGCGACACACTGACCGAATTCGACCAATGCGACACATCGACGCGGCTTGAACTCAATGGTCTGACATTCAGCGTCGAGATCGGATGCGACCTTTCGCAGGTACTGTGCAAGGAGACGCTGGACTTCAATAACGACCCGCTGGCGCTGACAATGGCCTACGCAATACGGTATCAGTCCGGTGTACAGATGGCGTCTTCGCTGCTTACCAGCACGGAACTACTCAGGGCCAATACAATCAACCGAGACGCGCTCAAAGCGATGCGCTCCGAATGGCAGGACAAGTACGTCGAATACTGCACAAGCATTGCAGACAACGCGGCAATCGGGCAGAACGACTGTCTGGCCTGCAAGGACGAATACGGAATGCGCACCGAAACGATCCTTTCATGACGATCACTGAACTCTCCGAGCGAATCGACCGCGCCCTGGCGCGCATTGATACCGAGTTGCAAGCACAAGGCCAGAAAGCCGGACTTGATCTTGTTGCGCTGGTATCGACACGTGTCATCCAGCGGGGCGAGACTGCCGATGGCGGAAGATTCAGCAATTACAGCGAAAAGCCAACGCCCGCCTTTTTCTACTTCGGGAAAAGCCGAAACCAGGCCGGCGAACGCGCCGTGCAAAAGGCTTCAAAAGATCGGCGCCCATTGAGTTACTCCGAATTCCGCCGCGTCAACGGACTGGAGGTGTCGTTCAAGAATTTCGAATTTACTGGCGCGCTTTGGCGCGGGTTCGGCGTGAAATCCGTCGAATCTTCGCCCGAAGGTGTTACCGTCACCATTGGCGGCATGAATACCGACGCGGCGCAAAAAATACAATGGCTCAGCGAACAGGAAGGCCAGTCGATCATTCAGCCCTCGCCGGCCGAGATTGATCTGGTGAAAGGATTCCTTGTGAAGTGGGCGTCCGGGCTTATTCAATAACAGCCGCGTACCCGCAAAAAATGGCGCGATTTTCGCCTGAAATCCTGCAATTTTGTGTGCGCGAATAAACCATCGGTACTATGTCCGATCAGATTCGCCTTGATATTTCAGTAGCCGACTTGCGGAAGGAACTGGCGGCGCTCAAAACGGAGCTCGACGCGGTGCGCCAGTCTGGGGCACAGGCGTTCGGGGCCGTCGGAGACGGAGCGAAACGAGCCGCGACCGTTGGCGAACAGGCTGCGTCTGGGCTGGCCGATGCCATCCGGGAAGATGTGCGAGCAGCGGAAGAACTGAAGTCAAAATACAATGAACTTTCGAAGGCCGCTGGCGCCGCTCAAAAGGGCGGCTTCGGAAAAGAATCGTCGACGAACCTTAAAGAAGCGGCGAAGTCGGCCGGCGGGCTCAAAGACCAACTAAAAGAGGCGGCCGGCGGCGCAATCGAAGCCGTTGGCGCAACCGATAAACTCACAGCCGCGCAGCGCATTTTCAACGCGGTAGCCAAAGCGAACCCGCTCGGACTGATTCTTACCGCGCTGGCGGCTATAATCGGGTCGGTTATCGCCTATTTTTCCAGATTCCAGGCGGGAATGGATAAAGTGTCGCAGATCACGGCAGCGGCCGGAGCGGTCCTGAATGTCCTGATTGACCGGGTCGCTACGCTGGGTCGCGCATTCGTCAATTTCGCAACCGGTAATTTCTCAGCGGGCATGGATGACCTGAAGGCGTCTGTAACCGGGCTTGGATCGGAACTTGTGGCGACCGCATCAAAAGCCGCAGCGCTCGAAGCGGAACTCCAAAAATTACAGGATGCGCAAATTGCCAATATCACTGCGTTCGCCGCAAGGGAAAATCAGGTCGAAAAACTGAAACTCATTTCCGAAGACGAAACGGCCAGCATCGGCGCCCGGGTAAAAGCATTGCGCGGCGCCGCCAGCGAAGAGTCGAAACTATACGCCGACCGTATCGCCCAGGGCGAGGCGTTTCTGGAAAACCTGAAAAAACGAAACGCGCTCGACTCGGTAAACAGGGCCGAGGCGGAAGAGCAGGCACGCGCCGAGGCCGAACTGATCAATTTGCGCGGCGAGGCCGACCGCTCCCGAATCGAAAACGAAAACAAAATCCGTGAACTCCGCAAGCAGGGATACGAACAAGCGCGGCGTGAATCGGAGGCGCTCCAAAAGGACCTTGATAAAATTGCGGAAACCATCCAGAAACTGTTTGTTGCCACACAAGAAGACGGGCTGGACAAAGACCTGGCGGCCGTCAACAAGAAATATGACGACCTGCAAGAAGCCGCCGCCGACGGCATCGCAAAACTGAATGAAATCGAAAAGAAGGGGCGTGGGCTCACGCCAGAGCAGCAGCAGCAATTACAGCAGTTGACCGAATTCCAGGTCAAACTGGAAGAAAAGCGCCTTTCCGACCTCGTAGATGTATTGGATAAGTACAACGAAGCCGAGGCGCAACTGGCGGAAGAGCAAGTCGCCAGGCGCAAGGCGCTTGCAGACAAAGAGCAGGCCGAGGCAATCAAAAGCCTCGAAACGTACCGCGACGCGCAAAACCGAAAACTTGACATCCAGGAACAGGTTGACAAGGCGGTCATTCTGCAACTCGAAAAAAGCGGAGCATCAAAACAACAGGTTCAGGCGGCCGAGGAAAGGCTTGATCTGTTGCGCCAGCGTCAACGCCTCGAAAACGAATTGGCCTTCCAATTGGCCCTCACAGATACGCTTCGGGACGGGGAAGACGACCGATTGCAGGCGATTTTGGATAGCGTTGATAAAATCCGAAAGCAGATTGCCAATATCGACACGCAACTCGGCGCGGCGTCCAGTTCAAAGGGCGGCAAAAAGTTCAGCCTGTGGACTATCCTTGGACTCGACGAAGACAAGGACAAAGAGGTGATCTCGAAATTGAAAGACGGGATCGGCGAGGTGGTTAACGCCCTTGGCGACCTTACAGCGGCGCGGATAGCAGCAGCGGAAGCCGCCGTAAAAGCAGCCGAAGATCAGGTGAGCGCGGCCGAAGACGCATTGGATCGGGAAATCGAGCTGGCGAAACTCGGCTATGCCAACAACGTCGATTTGCGCCGCAAGGAACTGGATGACGCAAAGACGGCCCGAGACAGGGCGCTGAGCGAGCAGAAACGCGCGCAAAAGGCACAATTGGCCATCGACACGGCCGTGCAGGCATCGAACATCGTGACGTCCGCAACCAACATTTTCAAAGAAGGGACGAAGTTCTGGCCGGTCGGATTCCTGCTTGCCATCGCATCGGTGGCATCGCTTATTTCACTTATTTCAGGCGTCAGGGCGCGGGCGAAGGCGCTGTCGCAGCCGACGCAATTCAAGCATGGCGGCGAGGCTACGGTGACAAGAGACAGCATATTGGTCGGCCCGAGTCACGATGGCGGCGGGATCGGCATAGAGGCGGAAGGCGGCGAGTTCACAACAACGGACGGGCGCCGCCTGGCTATTGTGAACAAAAGAATGACGAAGAAGCACTTCGACCTGATTCGGGCCATCAACAACGATGACCGTCCGGCTATGGCGCGACACCTTGATCGGCTGACCGGCGGCATTCGAATCAATCGGAGCGCGACTGATCAGCATGCGCAACCTTCCAGTTCGGTAGACGCGAAGGACAAAAGAATCGAGCAGTTGCTCGAAGAGAATAATATGCTGCTGAAAAGACAAATCGAAATCGAGGAAACGCGCCCGACGGTCGTGGACGCCGGCGACTTCATTGAAATTCGATACAAGCACCGGACGGAGCGGATTCGGAAAAATGGCTAAATATCGCGTCAAAATATCGTCCGACAATATTTCAGAGACGGAGATCAACCCGGTCTGGACTGGAGAGTTTCAGTACAAAAAGGATCGGGCCGGGCTATTCTACACGATGGAAATGAAGGGCGAAATGGTGTTACTCAATGAAGATTTCACCCTGGTGAATGACCTGGTCAATGAGTGCGAGCGAATCACCATCGTGGTTCAGGTGTATTGCAACGACGCATGGAGCGACCGCTGGCAGGGGTACTTCACGAAGTTCGACACAAAACCGGATTTCGGGACGTACAATGCGCGACACGGGAGGATAACCCAGTGTAAAATGACCGTAACGCCCAGACCAGACACAAAGTATGAGTGCTTTCTTCGGGAGTACGACGAATCGATCCATATTTTCAATGCGGACACCGCACAGGTCGTAAAGGCGCTGCCTGGCGATTACGAGATCGGGGTAATCTGCGTACAAAACACCTTCACCGAAGACCCCGAATGCGCGACAGACCCGGGCGGCGGCGCGCCTGGTTGTCAGGAATATTGCAACATCGAACAGTTGGCCGACAACACATTTCTTGTAACCACCTGTTTTCACGCAGAGTATGGAACCGGAACGCCAACAATTCCCCCTCCGTATGGCTCTGGATGGATTCATGTGGACGGAGATATATGGTGGCGCTGCCCCGACGACGACACGCTCAGCATCGGGGTGTTGAAATATGGGCGCCGCTTCAATGTGATCCTCGAATACCTCTTGGCGCAAACAGGCTGCGGGCTAACGCTTCGTTCTCATTTTTTCGGAATCAACGCCACGCACGCCGCCCCGCCAAGTAACGACGCATACGATTACGCGGTGGATAATTATCAGCACCTGACGATCCACCAGAAAAGCGACGTAAAGCGGCCAGACGCCACAAACCCCTCGCTGTCGTTCATTTGGCGAATCAAACTGAAAGAGATACTCGAAAACCTCACCACAATGTTCAACGTGTTCTGGGTCATCGAAGGCAATGACCTAATACTGGAGCACGTCTCTTATTTCGAGGCGTCGGCCGGGGCGGACTACTCCGATCAGCCGATGCGGCTGCAATACGAGTACGACCCTGAATCGCCCCGCATGGAGCGGTTTTATTTTGCCGACGAATTGTGTTCGGATTACTTCGCCGGGCTCCCAATTGAGTACGAATGCGGGAAGGATGTGAATGAGCGAAGGACAACACTTTTCTCTACCGACCTGGTATTCATCAGAGAAAACAACGGCGAAGAAAACCAGGACAAAATTTCGGATGAGAACTGGGTATTGATCAGCACGTTCGAGGCCGATGGCAATATCGGGATCACCGACTTCAATAAGCCGCTCGCTTGGACGAACCTGCACGACAAATTGCACCGGCACTATCGACCATTCAGCGCGGGCGCACTCAACGGCGTAGCGACCACATTTCTGTCGACGCAAAAAATCAAATCGCAGCCGCCGTTTACGGTCCCTATGTGCTGCGATGCCGATTTCGACCCGGCAAAATACATCACAACACTGCTCGGCAACGGACAGGTACAACGGGCCGACTACAACATCAAAAAAGACACGCTCAAAATAGAACTCAACTACTGACACGATGTACAACAATTATGTCCCGCAGCCATTCCCGTTCTACCCGTATATCGAATACCAGAACTTTCGCCGCCTGCAATGCAAGGGCGACCTTTCGACGTTCAAACTGATCGTCAAATCGTACGGCGAAGACTCCTTCACCCAGAATCTATTCATCTGGGTCCCGCCGTTTCAAATCAAACGGGTTGAAACTGCAACGGCCATTGATTACCTGAAAGTAATTCGCCTTGATACCGGGGCGACGGTGGCAAACGACACATCGCCCGCCATCAACATTCAGGCGCTCGAAGATGGGTGGGAATCCCTTGTCTGGGAAGGCGAATGGGTAAGCATAGGCGACCTTGCGGCCGGCGTGTTCAATTTTTACGTCGAGGTGAAATCCGGCTCCGACAAGTGGTACAGCGAGGTGTTTCAGCTGGACCGCGACAACAGCGCAGAATACGACATACCGGCGCCGTGTGGCGATATTGAGTATATACGTTTGAAATGGAGCAACCCGTGCAACATCTCCAACACGATACACGGCGATTTTGGCGGGTTCAACTGTTACCTTCCGATCACCCTCGGGCAGCCCTCTTACAACTACAAACCTGATTACGAGGATAATGGCGACGGCACCAGGGTTATCACTTTCCAGAGCCTGGCCAAACGGTACACGTTTTTCATTCTGGCGCCAGAATACATGGCAGATGCGCTGGTGGCCATGCAATTCTTTCAGGCAGTCACCATGTACCTGTACAACGGCGACACGGTTTCTATGCAAGACATCGAAGTGGAAGTGGACTGGACGACCGATTGTTTCGCCAAGGTGAAGGTGTCGTTTTCCATAGACGTGCTGGCAAAGACTGCCTGTTGCACACCGCCAGCCTGATATTAATTTTAAGACACAGTGCCGGGGTTTGGGTGTAGATACCTTTGAAAACGCTTTTTAATCATCAAAACACGTTTTCTTCAATGGCTGTCTGCACCATACTGCTCCCTGCCGCTTCCGCCGACGATTGCGCCATCAATGCGCATTTTGGCCGCGTTGACAAAATTCTATGGACGCGTCTCGGCGACGACCTCGACGACGATTCCGACCTGTCCGAATGGACTACCCGAAAAAGCAACAGCACCTCGTTGCCTTCGTCGCCCACCCTGGCGCCTATCCGTTTCCTGAACGTCATCGGCGAGCTCCCGTTGCCTGAAACAACCACGGCCGAAGCCTCGCTTGGCCGGAAGGTAATCTCGACGCCATCGCACACCCTTACGGTTGATTGCGACGACCTGAGCACCACCAACGCGACGCTACTCAACACGCTCCAGGGCACCTCGTACACGTACGCATTCTGGTTTGTTTGTGACGGCCAGCTATACGGCGGTACGACCGGCATCGAGGCTACGATGTCGTTTGTCGGCCGCGTGATCCCGCGCGAAAAAACCGCCCTGCAAACTATGCGAATCACGATCAACTGGGAAGGTAAAATCCCTGTTCCGATTGCCGACCCGGGCGTGTAAATGCTGTTTTAAAATTACACTTGACGGCACGCTTTTCGCCTGTAAAGGGTTAAAAAGCGCCGATGAGAAACGAATTTGATCCACGAATGGAGGTTTGGAAGATTTTTCTGGCATTCCTGAAAGACACCGCAGACGGCGTACGCAAACAGGGTGTAGCGCTGAGTCTGGCCCTGTTGGGGGCCTGTGCGATTTACTTGCTCATGGAAGATCGCATCCGCGAATTGCGCCATGAGCTGGTTGCAGCCAAGGCGGACTGGAGCGAGGCGCTCAACATTGAGCGAAAAGAGACCCTGCAAATCAAAGACGCACTTGATCAGTGCAATACCGAACGCGAACGGCTTGCTGTCCAGGTGGCAGCGCTTCAAGCACAATTCGTCATCTTCAAACAAAAACGGTAATGAATACTAAGGCTCAAAAATTCAGCGCGACGTCGTCCAATTTCGTCGTCAGCGTCATCAACTTCCTGCTCGGGGCGCTTGCGCTTTCCGGCGTACAATTCCCGTCCGATCCGGCTTCCATCACCGCCGACCTTGCAAACACCCTCTCTTCGACGGGCTGGGTTGCGGTTGTCGGCCTTGTGATCGTCAATGTCGTAAGCCCACTGTACCATGCTTTTCTGAAAGGCTCGTTCAGCCTGAAAGGGCTTCTTTCGAGCCCGAACTTCTGGATTCAGGCCGGCACCCTGGCGATCTCTCTGATCGTGCTGCTCGGCATCGCTATTCCCGCCGGCACAGCCGACCAGATTGTCGGCGCCGTGTACGCGAAGGACTGGGGCGGCCTCGCCATTGTGTTGTTCACCAACGTCCTGAACCCGCTTATCCGGTGGTTCAAGGACAAGGTATCCGCATAAAATGTTCATGGGATTAAATAATGTTGTTTTCAGCCTCGCCAAATGAGGCGGGGCATTTTTTCTCACCACATCAAAAAGAATAAAGATGGAAGTTACCGACATCCAAGGGCGCGCCGACCTCAACGAAATTCGGCAAATTATCGCCCACCGTCGCGGCATTGATGCGCAAACCGTTGCCGACGTAATTGACGAATTTTTCAGCGTGTCGGCCGAATGCGTGGCCATTCACGATTCCGCCCTACTGCACAACATCGGCGTATTCAAACTCGTGCCCCGTGCTGCCAGAAAGGGGAAGACCCCTGACGGACAGGAATGGGAGCGGCCCGCCGGTTTTGAGTTCATTTTTGAGCCGGCCGACCACTACAAAAAACGCGTCGAAGAGTTCGCCGGCAGCGGCGAGCCAATCTACTAAGCCGATCCAGGTTTTTCACATCGCATAAGTTGAGCGCCGCCACGTGAACGAACGGGCGGCGCTTTTTTATGGGCACGAAAAAGGCCCGACGCCTTGCGGGCCGGGCCTAACCCCAAAAAACCAAATGAAAACAATCTTTTGTCTTGGACGGCCTCGTTACGCTGGCTCCTGCTCTCGCGGCGGCCTCGCACTCCTTCGGGGACTTAGCAGGCTACCCCGACAGGTAGTGGCCTTGTGTTACGA
>CAZUVD010000032.1:0-14891 GCA_964623075.1 uncultured Coxiellaceae bacterium
CCAGGCGCTTATTTAAAAAAGCCCCGCGAAGATTTTTCTTCTCGGGGCTTTTTTGTTATTGTCATCCCGGAAACCGCCGCAGGCGATTGTCCGGGATCCACCATAGTGGATACGAAGCTTATTTAGAGAAGTGGATCCCAGACATTTAGCGATCCTAAATGCGCTAAAAGCACGCATTAATGATCGCAAAATTCCGGGATGACCTAAAAAATAATAAATATAAATTCACTCAGGTTACAAAAATGAAGAAAAAAATTACATTCCCAGCTTATGCTGTTTCCGTTTCTTTTATATTTAATTTGTGCCTTGCATTTGTTGGTGTGGTTGCTTACTTATTTAATCGACAAAATAATGTTTCATTGGGTGTGGGTGAGCTACCGCAACAATCAACGCCTATTTCGATTTCGAGCGTGCAATTTTTACATTCAGCTTTTCGAAACAATCAAACGCAACTCTCAAGTAATTTATCAGATATTCTTGATTTTGGTTTGCAAGATAAGCAATTAGAACGGTTGCGCAAAATTTTAATCGAGATGACGATAAATGATGATGTGAGAAAGAAAATGTTGCGCGTGTTTGCTACACCGTCGTTTCGCATTTATATCGAAAATGAAGATTACGATTACGATGGTAGCCCGGTTATCTTTGATCGTGAGCGTAATGCAATTATTGTTTATAATATCGCATTACAAAAATTAAATATCCGCTCTGATTTACATGTTGCATTTCATCAAGCAAATATATTTGCATTGCGTAATGATGGTGAGATATTGCCATTTAATAATGAAGTAGAAAGATCGCGATTAGCGGCGATCATTGAGCGTTGCAATACAGCGAGAACGTCCGGTTTAAATCAATTATTGCGAAGAAAGACGCATCGTTTCACCGATGAGATTGAGAAAGGCAAAATTTTACATTTATTATTTTTGCTAAAAAATTATCAACCCCGGTTAATGCCAATTATTATACCAAAAACACCTACTGAAGTTGAAAAAATTCAACGTGCAATTTCACAAAATAAAAAAGTTGTTGTCGATGGTGTTTATTTGCAATACGCGCATCAATTTTTTCAGCGCGCTATTGGTTGGGGTACCTATAATTATCGTCATAGCGCTGAGCTTGGCAGAGATATGACATTTATTTTGGCTGAAGAGCAACGCATATTAAAAGAAAGAGAATTAGATGCTAAATACGCCTTGAAAAATGGATTATCTGTTGATGATACAGTGACAACAAAACAAGACGCTAAAATTCATGCTCACCCTGAGTTAATAAAACCGTTATGTCCCGAATTAGAAAATTATCATCGAACTATTAAATTTAAGAGTTAATACATTATGACTAAAATGCAAAAACTTCCTGTTGCTGATAAAAGGTTTTTTCGGGTTAGCAATTATTCACTACCTTCTATTTTTGTGATTTCTTTTGCAATTGGCATGCTTATCTCTATCATTTCACGATTTATTAATTTTAAAGGTACGAGTCAATCGGTTGAACCGCTGCAAGTAACGCCTATACCTATTGATAATAATGGCGTAAGTGATAGCTATGCACGCATTCTTGAAGAATTGAATGAGCAAAACATTTTTACTTCAAACCCTAAATTTGGAAAATTATTCATTGATCATGAATTATTGCAAACCATCTCAGGTGATGAGGCTAGAAAAATGATGTCTCACCTGGAGCAAATGCTTCAGCATATGGCGAAAGATGCTTTTATGAGTGAAAAAATGCAGCGCGCTTTTCGTTCTGACAATTTTGTTGCGGTGATTGTTAAAGATAAAGGGCGCTTACAAAAATCAAGCGCTACTTTTGACTCCTTATCAAATACACTCTACATTTATGATAGCTCATTTCTATCGCGTGCATCGATGTTACGCTTGTATACGGATTTACATCGTGTCATTCATCAAATTAATATTTTTCGCTGTCGAGGGGATGGTAATCTTTATCCTTTTTACAATGAGGCAGATTTTTTGGCGTTATCAGCCGCGGTTGACAAATGTAACGCTAAAAGGATTTCTACTTGGAATAATTTGCGGATTAAAAAAAGTACTGGCTCCATTGGTATGGCAGAGGCGCATCTGTTGGAACGGCTAACAAAAATATTAGAGCATTATACGCCAAAGTTAATACCTGCCGTCTTAACCGATGATGAAAAGACTATTAGGTCTTTTTTAAAAGATTTGCAACAAAAGAAAAAAGTTGTAGTGAATAATTTACATTTAACGGAAATTGTTCGTTATCAAGATGCTTGGGTTGGTTGGGGAACCTTTTATCCTGATAATCATCCATTAAAAAATGAAAGTAATGCGATTGCCTCTAGATATGACACTATGTGGCGTACTTCAAATTTCCCCAAAATGTTGCACTCTGTCGCTTTAGAAAACAATATGAAGCCGGAAGAATTTATATTGCAAGAACATGATGCTGATATTCATATGCATCCCGAATACACCCGGGCATTGTGCGAAGAAGTGACAAGTTACCATCGTAATAAGTTTGGTAGTTGTAAATAGGCTAATTTTCAGGATAGTATTCTTCTTTCATTTATATATAAAGGTTAGGAGAACCGAAATAATGAAGCTTTCAGCCATTTCTAAAGTTGTAATGTCCTCATTGTTATTGACTGTTGCTGTTTCTGCAAATGCAGGACATCGCCCTGGTCACAATAATTATAAAGATCAACCGGTATTCAAAGATGCTTGCCCACAACCAGCAGGCTTAAAAGATGGTTTTTATGTTGGTGCAGAAGCAGGTTATGATTCATTCCGTGTTCGCCAAGGCATTTCAGCTGCTGGTACTATCAGTATGGTGAACAGTGTTACTGGTTGGGTTGGCGGCATTTTCGCCGGTTATGGCCAATACTTCGATAATTTTTACTACTTAGGTGGTGAAGTTTTAGCGAACTACAATGGCTCGAATCCAAATATTTTCACTTTAGGTGATAACGATGGCGATACATTCTCGCAAAAAGTTAAAATCAAAAACACTTGGGGCATTTCGTTGTTGCCAGGTATCAAACTCAACGACTACGTATTGGGCTACTTACGTTTAGGCTACGATTGGACCAAATTTGAATCCACTCTTTCCGGCGTTGATGCAACAGCTCCTGCGACTTTCTCTGTTTCCAACAATAAGACGCTTGGCGGTTGGGATGCAGGTCTTGGTATGGAAGCGTTGGCAGGCGACAACTGGAGCTTGCGTACTGAATATAACCATATTTGGTATAACTCAAACACAGCAAATTCTGCAGGTATTAGTAACTCATACAATATCTCAGACAACCAATTCATGCTGGGCTTGGTTTATCACGTTAGCTAGTCTCCTGGGTAATGTTATTTCCAGGACGAAGTCTGTAACTTTATCCCCGCCGTCAAAAGTGGGGATTTTTTTTGGTAAAGCAGGGCAAATTTTAATCAATGTAGCCTGCACACGCTTTTTGTGTCCGGGGTTGCCATGAACGTCGTCCCGCGGCTTGTCCACGGGATCCAGATGCAACCACCCCGGACACAAAAAGCGTGTCCAGGCTACAAAAGCACAGCCTTGCACACAAAAAGCGTATCCAGGCGACCGTTCACGAAAAGACCTTCTTGCTATATTTGTCCATTTCTCATAACATATGCACCCTTAAGAAAGAGGTTAACTCCTTGCTGTTACCAATGGTGGTGATAGCTATTAATATCCGAGAGGAGCTTTTAAATGAAAAAAACCGCTGACACAATGCGGCATTATGAAGTCGTGTTTTTAGTACATCCAGATCAAAGTGAACAAGTACCTGCGATGATCGAAAGATATCGTGGTTTAATCGCTCAACATAAAGGCACCGTACATCGCCTTGAAGATTGGGGCAGACGTCCACTTGCTTACCCTATCAACAAAGTCATGAAAGCACATTATGTGTTAATGAACATCGAATGTGACCAACCGACTATTGACGAAATTACCGACAATTTCCGCTACAACGATGCCGTGATTCGTAACATGGTATTACGTACGAATCGTGCTATCACTGAAGCATCTCCTATTTCGAAAGAAAAAGAAGGCCGTAGTGATATGGATGCATCATCAGAACATGGTGATCGTGGTGATTTTGGTGCTTCTCGCCGTCGCAAGAAAGACGCAGCAGAAGACGAAATGTCAGATGACGCAAAATAACTAATTGATAGTGGAGACAAGTTAATGGCTACGTATTCTCGTCGTAAAAAAATGTGTTACTTTACGGCCAATAAAATCAAAGAAATTGATTACAAAGATATTGGCATGTTAAGAAAGTTTATTATGGATAATGGCAAAATCGTTCCAAGTCGCATTACTGGTACGAAAGCGAAATATCAGCGTGGTCTTTCTAACGCTGTTAAATTAGCGCGCTTTATCGCATTGCTTCCATATACTGACAGGCACTAAAAATAAGATTAATAAATGCGTATAGGCTTTAAAAAGGCGACATATTATCTGTTGGATCATCGGTTAGTAGCATTGTTACTAACCTTTGCTGTAACCAGTGTGCCAGTTCTTGCAATGTTTGGACTTGGTATTCTATATGCAAGCTTAGTGACATTACGAAAAGGGATGTATGAGGGGGCATTGTTTGCAATCGCTGCAACGCTTCCTTTCCTGTTACGTTTTGGTGTTCTAGGGTCCGCGGATTTTAATTATTTGCAATGGGTAGCAACATACGGTTTTATTATTGCTAGTAATGTTTTGACTTGGTGCTTTGCTTGCTTGTTATATAAGCGCGCTAATTGGAGTCAATTGTTACAAGTTGCTGCTTTAATGGGTGTGTTAGTTATTAGTGTGACACATCTGATTAACCCAAACATCGCTGATTGGTGGGGCAAGCAAATATTGTTGCCAAATGAAGTGGCAGATTTTCTAACCAAGCTTTCAGGCTCGGCGCCGACACTGGAAGAGGTGGCAAGCATTAGAGAAAATATGCAAGTGCGTGCAACCGGTTATGTTGTATCAGTGCTTTTATTAGCTAGTCTGGTGCAATTAATCATCGCGCGATTTTGGCAAAGTACAGTTTTTCAAGCGGGCATGTTGCGTCGTGAATTGCATAATATTCGCTTGAGTAAATTAGCTGGCGTATTGTTTATCGTGAGCATTGTATTGTTGTATTTAGGCAACAGTGTGATTGTGGATGTCATGCCAGTGGTGACTTTGTTATTTACCGCAGCGGGTTTGAGTTTGGCGCATTATATGTTTGAGTTTGCGCCAGCAAATACGCGTTTATTTTGGATTTGCTTAATGTATGTCTCGTTAATATTTGCACCTGAGCTTTCGTACATATTATCGATGATGGCGGTAGCAGATATATGGATGAATTTTCGAAAACGGTTTCATAAGACAACAGTTTGAATTTAATGTAGAGGGTCTGACGGTGGAAGTGATCTTACTTGAAAAAATGCGCAATTTAGGTGCGCTTGGTGACAAAGTGAAAGTGAAAGCAGGTTTTGCGCGTAATTTTTTAATTCCGCAAGGTAAAGCTGCTTTTGCAAATAAAGACAATATTGCAAAATTTGAAAAGCGTCGCGCCGAATTAGAAAAATTGGCTGCTGAACGTTTACAAAAAGCAACTGAACGTCAAAAAGCGTTGAGCGCAATTGGTGTTATCACCATTAGTGCAAAAGCAGGTGACGAAGGTAAATTGTTTGGTTCGATTACCCTTCGTGATGTTGTTGACGGCATTCATAAAGCGGGTGGCGAAGTTGAAAAACGTGAAGTTCGTTTTTCATCAGGCTCAATTCGTATGATTGGTGAATATGATGTGACGATTGAATTAGATAGCGACATTGCTGTTACTATCAAATTGAAAGTTGTTGCTGAAGGTTAAGCGTCTTGTGTCATCCCGGAAATCGCCGAAGGCGATTGTCCGGGATCCACCAACGTGAATCCAAGACTCATTGTTTTGTAAGTTTGATGGGTGGATCCCGGACAATCGCCTTCGGCGATTTCCGGGATGACAACTCACTTGGACAAACCTCCCAAATGGTGCGAAAATCCTTTAACTGTAGTTAAGGATATCCTCCATGTCAGAAATCATGTCAACTAAACGGCAATCCGGCGTAAAGCGCATGGTAACGGCCGATTCTCTAAAAGTTTTACCCCATTCTTTAGATGCTGAGCAATCTGTGCTCGGTGGTTTGATGTTGGACAATCGTGCATTTGATAATGTCGCTGATAAAATCACCGAAAAAGATTTTTATCGCCAAGAAAACCAATTGATTTACCGCACCATGGCGCGTTTGGTTGAGCAAAGCAAGCCGCTAGATGTTTTGACCGTCTCTGAAGCCCTGCGAGAAGTCCATGAGCTAGAGCAAGTCGGTGGGGAAGTGTATTTGTTTAGTTTAGCGAACAATACGCCTACAGCGGCAAATATCACGGCTTACGCCGATATCGTGCGTGAGCGTTCAGTGTTACGTCAAATGATTCAGGCGGCTAATGATATTGCCAATGATGCATTTAACCCCCAAGGCAGAAGTATCACCGAATTATTAGATTCTGCTGAGCGCACCGTATTTTCGATTTCAGAGCAAGGCGCGCGTGGTGATGGTCCGGTTAATATTAAATCGTATCTTGCTAAAACCATGGATCGTATTGATACCTTGTTTCATTCGAACAATCCTATTACCGGTGTGCCAACCGGCTATCATGATTTAGATGATATGACTTCCGGTTTGCAAGATTCTGATCTCGTGATTGTCGCCGGTCGTCCTTCGATGGGTAAAACCACGCTTGCTATGAATATTGCTGAAAACGTGGCGATTAAAAGCCGTTTACCCGTTTTAATATTTAGTATGGAAATGCCCGGTGAAGCCATCGTCATGCGTTTGCTGTCTTCATTGTGTCGTATTGATCAATTGCGTATTCGTACTGGTAAATTAACAGATGAAGATTGGCCACGTATTAGTTCGACGGTGAGTATGTTATCAGAGGCGCCGTTATACATTGATGATACCGCAGGTATTAGTCCTGCTGAAATGCGTGCACGCGCAAGACGCTTAGCGAAAGAACACGGTAAATTAGGTTTGATCGTCGTCGATTATTTACAATTGATGCAAGTGCCTGGCAATAATGAAAACCGCACAGCGGAAATTTCGGAAATTTCGCGTTCCTTAAAAGGTTTAGCCAAAGAATTATCGGTACCCGTGATCGCATTATCTCAGTTGAATCGTGGTTTAGAGCAACGCGCAGATAAACGTCCTGTGATGTCAGATTTGCGTGAATCCGGCGCGATCGAGCAAGACGCCGATTTAATTGTCTTTATTTATCGCGATGAAGTTTATAACGAAAACTCAGCGGAAAAAGGCACAGCAGAAATTATTATCGCAAAACAACGTAACGGTCCAATTGGTAAAGTACGCTTAACCTTTATGGGTCAATACACTTGTTTTGAAAATTTCACACGGCAAGCAGGATATTAAGTTACATGCGTCCGACGTTTCTCACTATGGATTTGGCAGCACTAACGCATAATTTAGCGTTAGTGCGAACGCTTGCACCCAATCGTAAAATCATTGCGATGGTAAAAGCCAATGGCTACGGTCATGGTCTTGTACCGATGGCTAAACACTTAACGCAAGCAGACGCGTTAGGTGTTGCATCGATTGATGAAGGCATTCAATTGCGTGAAGCTGGTGTCACTCAACCGATTATCTTAATGGAAGGTGTGTTTTCTGCAGAAGAAGTGCAGTTGGCGGCACATTATGATTTTGGTTTAGTGGTTCATCAAGAATTGGGTTTGCGTTTGCTAGAATTAGCAAAACAAGATTTACCGCCTTTTACCGTTTGGTTGAAAATAAATACCGGTATGAATCGATTAGGTTTGCAACCGCGTGATGTGATGACAACATTTTTGCGATTGCAACAATTAGCGATTGTGAAAAAACCCATTGGATTGATGACGCATTTTGCCAATGCAGATGCTGCTGATCTTGCATCCGCTAAAAAACAAATTGAATTATTTCAGCAAACAACAACAGATTTGGCAGGCCCTAGAAGTTTAGCGAATTCTGCTGCTATTATGCGATTACCTGAAAGCTTAGGCGATTGGGTGCGGCCAGGATTAATGCTGTATGGCGCATCACCTATTGCGGCTATTTCAAAAGAGCCGGATTTGTTGCAACCCGTCATGACTTTTTGGACGCGCATTATTGCTATCAATGAATTGCAACCAGGCGATAAAGTGGGTTATGGCAGTTCGTGGACAGCGGATGAGTCGATGCGGATTGGTGTGATTGCGGCAGGGTATGGCGATGGCTATCCACAATTTGCCAAAAGTGGAACGCCTGTGTTAATTAATGGTGTGTTATCGCAAATCGTTGGTCGAGTTTCGATGGATATGATTACCGTTGATTTACGCCCAACCCCTGAAGCGATGATTGGCGATAAAGTAACGTTGTGGGGGCAAGGTTTGCCAGCGCAAACAGTTGCAACGCATAATCACACCTCTGCTTATGAATTATTTACACGTATTACGGCACGGCCGCGAGTGGAGTATAAATGAAATTTGTTTTAAGTCTCTCGTTATTAAAACGTAATCGTAATTTTCGTTTACTGTACATCGGGCAATTTGTTTCAATGATTGGCACGATGATTACCAGTGTTGCTGTGCCTTATCAAATTTATCAAGCAACCAAATCAACTTTAATGGTTGGACTCGTCAGTTTATTTCAACTAATACCATTATTGTTTACAGCGCTAGCGGGTGGCGTGCTCGCCGATAGAAAACATCGCAAAATGTTATTAATTGTTGCTGAAAGTCTTTTGGCGTTGGCGAGCATCGTGATGATTGCTAATGCGTATTCAGCGGATATGAAAATTTGGATTGTATTTGCTGTTGCTTCATTTATGGCGGCAATGACTGGATTGCATCGTCCAGCATTAGAGAGCATGGTGCAGCAAATTGTGGCGAAAGAAGATTTTATTCATGTGGGTGTTTTATCATCTTTTAAAACCAGTCTTTGTGTGATTGCAGGTCCTGCGATTGGTGGTTTGTTAATCGCAAGCTTTGGATTGGTAGTGACATACAGTGTCGATTTAGCAACGTTTGTGATTTCATTGACGGCGTTGGCATTAATTAGTGGTGTGAAAAAACCAGAACCGAAAAAAGATCAAACGGCGTTATCAGCTCTCGCTGAAGGGATGCGTTATGCTTGGGCGCGACAAGAATTAGTGGGTAGTTATTTAGTGGATTTTTTAGCGATGATATTTGGTATGCCGCAAGCGTTGTTTCCTGCGATTGCTGATCATTATGGTAGTACAAAAGTATTAGGGATGTTGTATGCAGCGCCTGCAGTTGGTGCATTACTGATTTCATTTTTCAGTGGTTGGACGCATAACGTTAAACGTCATGGCGCAGCCATTGCCTTAGCGGCGATCGGTTGGGGGTTTGCTATTATTGCGTTTGGTTTATCACCTTATGCTTGGATGGCATTATTCTTTTTAAGTGTTGCTGGTGCGTTTGATGAAATCAGCGCAATCTTTCGGGTAACGTTGTGGAATCAAACGATTGATAATAATTATCGCGGCCGGTTGGCTGGTATTGAGATGATTAGCTATATGAGTGGGCCGAAATTAGGTGACACAGAAGCCGGCTTAGTCGCCGCTGCATTTGGCGTGACGGCGTCGGTTGTTTCAGGCGGCGTGTTGTGTGTTGTAGGTGTTGCCGCTAGTTGCTATTTCCTGCCAAAGTTCTGGCGCTATAAATCGTAGCCTGGACTAAACGCGCAGCGTTTTGTCCGGGGTTAGGGTTGGTGGCCACACAAAAAAACCCGGACAAAACGCTGCGCGTTTAGTCCAGGCTACGGTTCTTATGCTTACCATGGTTGTGCGCGTAGGAATTCTACGGTGGCGCCATCTTTTTGATCGGTTACTCGATAATAATTATTGCTAGCGCATTCGATTTTATCAGTGATTGAATAATTCGCAGGTCTGTTAGGTATTCCATCGGCTTTTTTATCAATGACTAAATTAGTTTGCAGAAGTTGACCGTTTTTAACTTGCCATTTACCATGACCTGCTAACAATAATAAATTAGTATCGAAATGGTCAAAAAGTGAAAATTCTAATTTATTTTTATCTGAAAATGTTGAAATGGCAATGTAGGGCGAACTATCTTTTTGCAAAATCCAAGTGCCTATTAATATTTTACGATAAGCATCATCCGATTGTGCGTGACAATTTTTTACTTCAAATGTAATCATTTTGATTTCGTTATATTGCTTAATTGCATACATAACAGTTATTGCTAAGACAGCCGTGAAACTGATAATGGCGACAGATATTATAAATAGATTATTTGCTGCAGGCGCTGCACCGTATTGATTATTGGAGGGTGCGCCTTTAAATAAAAGGGTGGTAATGACTAAAAAGAGTGTGGTGCCGATCAGTAACACCATACCTATTAAGTAACTACCAGCCGTTAATAATTTTATTAAAGAGTGAGTCTGATTAGGTGGAAAATCGGAAGATCCAATCAATATGGCAGGCGCAAAAATAAGAATAGGCGCGACAATGAATGCGATTAAAAATCGTATGCCTGAGTAACTGACATCATTTAATCGTCGTTTCATCCACCATAGTTTGACGACGATATCAAAAGCTAAAAAACCTAAAAAAACAGCGAAAGGAATATAGTTTGCAAAATATATGCATAAGCTGAAAAGCAGGGTGAGTATTGAAGTGTAGGCTAGGTAATGGATTCGATTAAGACGCCCGGTAGCAAAAATGAGGTTTAATTCCTTTTTGAGGGTGGATGACATGCTAAGCTCCATTTATGGGGGTGATTGTGCCATTTTAACACAAACAAAAGTAGCCTGGGCACGCTTTTTGTGTCCGGGGTTGTGTGTGCATGCATTGGCATCCAGATACAACAACCCCGGACACAAAAAGCGTGTCCAGGCTACATTAGTTTTCTGAGGAAAATTTCTTCTTCCAATTTTTCACGCTTTTCTTTATCAAGTGCTTTCGATCGTTTCAGTATGGGGATGCTATCACCCTTAAAAAAGGCCACGGATTTATGGTAAACGGTTGCGCCTAGTTTATGTGGTTTAAAAATTTTATCATTTTGCATTCTACGGTAAGCAATCGTTGCTATTAACATCGCTGCAATGCCAGCAATCACTAATGGAATGATAAAAGGTGCATTAATACATAAAAAACCAATGGTGACTGCGAGACAAAGAACGATGATGGCTGTTAATGCTACTTGAGCGTGCTTTTGATTTGTATCTGATTTATGAAGTGCTCTGTAAACAGTATCATTATAAAAGCTAGATTGATTAATACTTTGTAGTCGCAATATACAATTGTCAAATAGCGATTTGTATTGACGTGCATATGATTCATGGAGGTCAAAAAAACTGGGGAAACAAGCGTATTTAGCCGCGTGATATAAAGTAATAAGATTTTCAAAACGTAATAGCGCAATTAATTTTTTAACATGAGCGATCAAAGTGAAATTGTGATGACGATTGTTGTTTTTCGATTCGTGGAGCAAACATTCTGTTAAAGCAACCGCTAAATCAAAACTAGCCGTTAAATAAACATTTAGGGCTGATTTTTTCTCCTGGTCTTTTGTTCTAGCGATGACGGGGAGTAATTGAGTGAATGATTGCGCTAGTTTCGTGATTTCTTGTTTGTTGTCATCGGGTAAATTAGTTAGTTTGTGTTTCGTGAAAAAACGTGACCACGCTTTTTGCGTTTTGGATTTATCTAAGTCGCCAAAAAATGCTTTGAGTTTTTCAGCGGTGGGGATTGGTTTGTTGTCTACTAAGTGTTTACGATGCATATTATTTATGTCTTTTTATTATTAAGTAGCCTGGACACGCTTTTTGTGTCCGGGGTTGTGTGTGCATGCATTGGCATCCAGATACAACAACCCCGGACACAAAAAGCGTATCCAGGCTACAAGTTTTCCATGCAGTCAACTGCTTCTTTGAGAGTTGATACCGGGATGACTTTTAAACCATCAATTGCTTTCTTGCTCGCATTACCTTTTGGCACGATCGCGGTTTTAAAGCCGTGTTTGGCGGCTTCTTTTAAGCGCTCTTGGCCGCCGGTGATGGGGCGAATTTCACCACCTAAACCAATTTCACCAAAGACGATTAAATCAGCAGGTAATGTTTGATTGCGCAAACTCGATAAAATGGCAAATAGCGTTGGTAAATCAGCGGATGTTTCGACAATTTGTAAACCGCCAACCACATTTAAAAATACATCATAAGCATGGGTTGAAATACCCGTGTGGCGATTTAAAATCGCGAGCAACATGGATAAGCGTTGTGTTTCTAAACCAACCGATAATCGCCGTGGATTGCCACCGTGACTTTGATCCACGAGAGCTTGCACTTCAACTAACATCGGTCGCGTGCCTTCTTTGGTCGCAGTAATAATGCTGCCGGACAAAGGCGCTTCATAACGTGATAAGAAAATCGCGGAAGGTTGGTTCACTTCGCGCAAGCCTTTTTCAGTCATCGCAAAAATACCAATTTCATTGACCGCACCATAACGATTTTTCACAGCGCGAATAATGCGATAACGATTATCTTGTTCGCCTTCAAAATATAAGACGGTATCAACCATGTGTTCTAAAACACGAGGGCCTGCAAGGCTGCCTTCTTTGGTGACGTGACCTACTAAAAATATCGCCGTATTGGTTTGTTTGGCGTAATTCACTAATTGCATCGCACTTTCGCGTACTTGACCCACTGAGCCGGGGGCTGATGACAATAATGACGTATGCATGGTTTGAATGGAGTCGATGACAACGATTTTGGGTTTTTCTTTTTGTAAGTGATTTAAAATCGTTTCAACATGCGTGTCTGCTAATAGTAATAAATTATTTTCGGGTAACCCTAAACGTCTGGCACGTAATGTCACTTGTTGTAAGGATTCTTCACCTGTCACATATAAAACTTTTTGGTTTTGCGCTAGATGACAAATGGTTTGTAAAAGAATGGTGGATTTACCAATACCCGGGTCGCCACCGATTAAAATGACGGACCCCGTGATAATGCCGCCGCCAAGGACACGATCTAACTCTTGCGAGCCAGAGGAGAGTCGCGTTTCTTCACACAATGTGACATCGCGCATTGCTGTGATGAGGGCTTCTCTGCCTGCGTATCCTTGATAACGGGAAGCGGGTGTATCTTGTGTATTTAACTCTTCAACAATCGTATTCCACTCGTTGCAGCCAGTACACTGGCCGGTCCACTTTGGAAAAAGTGTCCCGCAGGTCTGGCAGCAATAAGTGAGCTTCGATTTTGCCATCGGTTATTTTACAGCCTTCCATGAACCATCTGGTTGACGGCATGCTGTGCCATACATTTGTTGTTGCTTGCCACCGATATCGGCTGTGGTGCGATATTCGCGGCAATATTTGTTACCTTGAACGGTGACATTTTTGACTGGTGTGACGCGATAGGTTGCATCGGTCTTGTTATTGCGCCAGTAAGCTGGTTGGCCGTTATTGTTGTTTTCCAGTGCTGAATTCATTTTCATGCGATCTTGTTCATCCATGCTTTTACCGACTGCGCCACCAAGATATGCGCCTACCAAGGTACCTGCTGCAATAGCTACCATTTGTCCGCCGCCTTGGCCGATGGTGCTACCTAAGAGACCACCAGCAACAGCGCCACCCACGGTGCCGACATCTTGATTGGTCATGCTTGAGCAGCTAACAATGCTTAAGCTGCAAAGACAGGTAACGATAAACGTACAGATTTTTTTCATTATATGATCCCCTCGAAATAAGTGATTATTAGAAATCAGTGGGGTATTCTATACCTCGTATTATTAGCTGTCACTATAAGCGCATTACTTCTGACTAAGAGTTAAACATGACAAAAAGAGCATCATACCCAGATGGGTCATTTCTTGAGTATTCGTTCACCGCGGATAAAAAACGCCTAGATTTAGACTACTTATACAACATGCTGTGCATCCCTTCGAAATATTCAACGGGTTTGCCGCCTGAGCGTCTGCCGACGATTATCGAAAATTCTATTTGTTTTTGCGTGTTTTATGCGGGAAAACAAGTGGGTTTTGCCAGGGTGATCACCGATAAGTCAGAATTCGCCTCGCTTTGGGATGTTTTTATCGATGAAAGCCATCGCCGCCATGGTGTGGGGCAAGCTTTACTCAAATATATTTTCGATCACCCCGATTTAAAAGGCATTTTCCGCTGGTTTTTAATGACCGAAGATGCCCATGGGTTGTATCAAAAGTTTGATTTTAAAACAGAAATTTATAACCCCTACATCATGATGAAGGTCAATGCATCCTAATTAAAAATTTTTCCCTATTTAAGGGTATCTTCAGGTACGTCGCGTAAAATAAAACTGTTCCAATAGAACAATAAATAAGAAGAAACGCGGCGTAACGAGAGAGAGGGTGTGATGAGCAAGATATTTTATGTATTAATCGCCATGATGAGTACGGTATCTATCGCGCTTGCATCTGATTCTTCTGTCGTCATTCCCATAACTTCCCAAAAGGTGATGCAGCGTCAACCAGTTTTAGCAGTGAATAAAGCTGCTCTGGTGGTGGGGCATTCAAATCAGGCATCTAGTATGTCTTGCCCTGATGGTTATGTGATGAAAACAGTAAACTACACAACTCGTCAGAAAGTTGGAGTTATCGTTAACGGCGATTGCAAACATGCAGCATTATTTGGGTTGGTGCCGATTTGGTGCGATAAAACACTAGAATCAAGCCAACCCGATTCTTCTTCACCGGTGACTTCGCATGTTTGTCAAAAAGTAGAAAACCGTTATTCAGATACGATCGTGGCAGGTGTTCGCGGTTAAAGTCGTTATTCGTCTTCATTCGCCGTCATTGCGAGGAGCGACAGCCGTCTTCGTCATTGCGAGGAGCGCAGCGACGAA
>CAZUVD010000033.1:0-14328 GCA_964623075.1 uncultured Coxiellaceae bacterium
CTCGCTCGGCCTCGGCCTTGCTTAGTTGTCCAGCCTGATACCAGGCTACGATTTTGCTAATCATTTTGCGTTCTCCTGATTTTAAATATTCGACCCTCGCACAGCTTTAGATCATAGGCTGCCCTCGCTAGATTCTCGCAGGCTCTCAAGCCATGCCTCTTTGGCCGACTCATACTGCTCATCGTACTGATACGATCGCTCATCGCGTTCTATCTCGGCACGTTCTTTCTCCGTATAGTTCTCAATCACATCCGCACCGCAGTTCTCGCAGCGCACCTCGACCAAGCAAGGGAATCCGTCATGCTGCTCAAAGATCAGCTCTTGATCAAGATGGCCGCAGGCAGTTGTCATTTGCTACCCCCGACATATTCCTCGATGTCGTCAATATCCTCATCATTATCGGCTTCGATTAGGTTGCCGTAAGTGTAGCCGTAGCTCGCACCGTAGCGGTTGCCCTGATCATGCAGTACGATCTCATCGTTCTCGTCGAGATCCGACAGAATCGAGATCAGCTCTCCGGCTGTAATGCTCTTGACTTGATCGGCAGCGTAGCCGCCATTGCTCGTGATTTCTAGTTGGTACTTCATAGTCGCGTTCTCCCTCTTTGTACTCTTATTATAAGCCCAGCACGATACAGGGTCAAGCGTTTTGGCTGACTTTTTTCACTTCCATCGGATTTAGTATCTCAATGTGCGATGGTCGAAGCGTATTTGTCGCTCGCTTGAATGCATACACCGATCGCTTGTCTTGTTTTTCTAGCAGCGTGTACCCAGGTGAAGCAGCATAGAACGCGGTTTTGTTATTTGGTACGCTCACTTTGCACCACTCAAAAGTCATCGGCTGATCGTGCGCTGCTGGGCTATCGCGCCAGTAATACTCTTGCTGCACAATCTCACCATCGACCAATGTCCACACCGGCAGCTTATTTTTGAGCAGCAGCTCTCTGTTCATGCGAATCACCTCCAGCCACAACGCCTGATTGTCATTCTGTGGCTTGACCTCTGCGAGCAGGGGCTTGTCCATCGCTGGCGTTTCCTGCGAATCTAGTACATCCACGACCGAGCTAATGTTGCTCAACGCTATCATCTGCCCGTCAATATCGACCATCGCTGGCGGATTCGGCCGGAGCGATAGCTGGTACAGTTTCTCGGCCTGCTCATCAGTCACCATGAACTCTTGTTTGTCGTATGTCTTGATACATTTCATAATTTCACAATCCTTTCGTTACCTGATATTCGTTTTTTCATATACGCTGCGAGCTGTGGGAGCTTTTGCTGTAAGTCTGCAAGGTCGCCAATCGTCGGCGCGTATTTGTCAGTCTGCGCGTCAGCCACCATGCGGATCAGCTTGTAAGCATTGTCCCTCCCGTGCTTCGCAAGTATGTTTTTCGCTGCATAGCGATTTTTTTTTCCAGCGATGGGGTAGCCACAGATTTCTTGCCAGTAGCTCATGATTTCATTGACTTCAGTATTTCCAAACTCCGGCTCTGCCGTAATATCTTTAGATATTACTTGAGTTATATGGGTTGAGTTACTTATGGGTTGAGTTCTGTGTGCTGTTTCTGTCGCCCCCCCCAGTGTCTTTTCTGTCGCCCCCCCAGTGTCTTTTTTGTCGTCCCCCCTCGCCAAAATAAATACTTTGTATTTGTTCGTGGTTTGGCGACCATCAACATACTGAAAGTCTTTTTCTATAAACCCAAGCTCCTCCAGCTCTTGCAGTCCACGATCCAGCGATCGGGTAGAAATGCCACACTCATCTGCGAGCGTTTCTCTTGATGGAAAAGATATATGATCTTTGTCGCTGTGATCGCAAAGCCACAGATAAATCACCTGGAGCTTCGGCGCCAATCCCCTGCGAGCTGATTTACTGGGCACAGTTGTAAACTCGCTTTTGTCATACTTGTATTTTTTAGAATCAGACATTCACCCTCCTTAAATAAAACACGCCCACCTGATTCAGGCAGGCGAGCGTGTTCAATATACAATTGTATCCGTTGCCTGAATCAACGCCTATATTATATCACACAAAAATACCCCCGATGAGCGGAGAACGCGAGTAGTCCGAACTCACCAGGGGAGTAGCTATAGCATAAGCTATGCACTCATAAAATGCGAGCATAGGCGATATCTATACGCAGGAAACTCTGCTGCGGCACACGCTCCACGGCTGCCAGCCTCGGCTCTGCCACATAGAATAGGCGATCGCAACATTCTGCGCCGGATCATATACCGGTCTATTGTGTAGCTGAAACAATCCGTGATCCTGGGTCGGAGATACTGCCAAAGGATTGCAGCCCGACTCGGCTCTCATCACTGACATCGCCGTTTCAACATTCCACGAATACTGCGCCACCAAAGGCCGGAATGCCTCGCACCCGACCGATGATACTACTCTGGCGCTAGAACGCGCTGAAACCGCTGTATTTACGCTCTGACGGGCACTGAGCTGGCGCTGCAAGTCCTGAGTTTGCTTTTGTAGCTCCTCTCGCTGTTTGGCAGCAGCCTCAAGCTCGGCATTTTTCTTTTGCAGCTCGACCTCCCTCGCCTGAGCCTCAGCCTGAAGCTCTGAGAGATCCGCCTGTAATAGCTCGATCTGAGCCTGATTGTTCTGAATAGTTTGCTTTTGAGAATATAGCCCGAAGCCGAGCAGACCAGCTACGATCGCAATGGCTAATGGAATAATATAGTTACGCAAAGCAGTTCCTCTTTTACTGTGCCCCTCATACTACGCCATCCAGACCACTCGTCAAGAGGTAAAATCTGCAAGCTCTTGACAGGCGATCCGGCCGAGCGCATATAGTAAGGCAGCACCTATCCAAAGGGGTCAGCATGAATCTCATCATCCGAGTGAATGGCGACGATATTCCGATCTCGCACGATACCTGCAAGGTCTACCGTTTCCGCAAGTTGCCGGAGCTAGATCATGCCTACTTCGATGACGAGCGGCGGCAGTTCTACATGTTCAATACCGATACGCTGCTGGAGATCATGGAAGGCAACGGAGCGCAGACCATCATCGACGACTACCCGACCGACAATGACTATGACGCGTATGTCAGAGTCACCACGGATCACATCGACGAGGAGCTGGGGCAGCTCAATGGCGACTGAACTGCAAGCCGAACTCCTGCGAGCCGTGCGGCAACGCCTGGCGATCGTGCAGGCCGAGATCGCCGCTCTGACGCGCGAACACGATGAGCTGCTCAAGCAGCAGCGAGAGATCCTCTACGGCGGATCCGATCAGGTCTAGAGGTAGCGAATCCCTGCTGTCCCCAACAGTTCCCCAGCGCTACCTTGGGAGTTCCTGAGCACGAACTGAAACTGCTCCCCACTCCCCTCTTACGAGGGGTTTTTTAGTACAACAAAAACTCCTCCGAGTAGACAGAGGAGTTTTTGTGATTCTTAGATAGAGGGAATCTATGCAAGAAAAACATTGGTATAGCCTTTCGGCCGAGAATATTCTATCACATCAGAACGGTGCTATACCATTCGCTTTGATTCCGTCGTTCGTGTGAATATACTTATCGACCGCGCGTAATACCATTACGATAATAACAGTGGTCTGCGTTTCCGGTAAAGAGGTGAAATACCCCAGCACGATCCCTGGAATCGCGAACAATATCAGGCGACCGATCTCTTTCAATGCTTCTGCAGCTGGTTTCATAATTTTTCTCCTTAGTTACTTATTTCGTAAAGCGAGCAATGAGCTTCTGAAGCCAGCTCTTGCCCTCGTCGATCAGCACAGTATCAGGATTCTCTTTGACCTGAGCCTCAAGCTCCGCGACTTTCTCTTGACTCAATTTGAGATTGGTCACGATAGCGTCAAGCTCGGCTTTGGTCGGTCGAGCGGATAGCTCCGCCACCTGCTTTGTCAAAACATCGTAGCCTTTGAGCTTGGCGTCGATCGCGGCATATTCAGCCGTGCCGGAGATCCGGCGCATGGCTTCCTCTGGCTTGAGGCCGTTCCATTGCCCTGCCGAGCTTGCTGATGTATTCTCTGCTGGCCGTCTGAGCGCTACCTGGTAGAGCCACTGTCCGTCTGCTGTGTCCATAACTGTTCCTCCTTGATTAGGTTTCTTGAGCCGGAGCCATCCGAGCACCCCTGTGTAATTATGCGCCTGAATATGCGCTGCGCTGCCCACCGGCCAATTCTGATCAAAGCTGCGGAAGCTCTGAGCGTTGCCGTCAATGAATATGGCTGTGTGCCCATACTGGCCGACCTGGGATCCCCATACGATGATATCTCCTGGCTGCGGTACGCCGGTCGGCGTATTCGGAATCCAGTCAAAAAAATCTTTCCGAGCGCCAGGCATATCTTTTGCTGCTGCCACAGGAAACACTGGTGTGCCTGTGACGCCATTATCCTCTGCCCACTTCTGTACCATGCTGACGCATTGGCCGACGATCCCACCTCTCGACGGGATGAGCTTGCCATTCCAGGTTGCGATGAACTGCTGTAGGTTCATGTATGCCTCCGATTACGCTTAATAATATACCAGGCTGTCAGAAACACAAGCGGCGTTGAGAATACTGCATTCAGCGCTGGATTGGCAAAGAGATAATTCACACTAGTAACACAGATATAGAGTACGCAGATAGCCACAGCGATGTAGTCTTTGTTCCGAGTAGCTATGCAGCCAGCCACTATGAGAGGCAAAAGCCGGAGAGCGAATAGCAGATCTAGTAATATCATTTCTTCCCCACTAGATAAGCAATTACCGAGAGCGCTGTAGCAATCAAACCAAGAGCCGCCATGATAATCTTCGGCCAATCAACAATGATCTCGCCCTGCGTGTTTTCTTTCTTGTAGTCGGCGATGATGTCCAGCTTGTCTTTCCACCTTTCGAGGCGAGTTACCCTGCCATTAGTCTGCTTTACCTGAACAAGAATAGCGTCAATCTTGGTGTTTTGGTCTTGCAAGACTGCATTGAATCTACCCTCAATGCTTCCGAGCTTCTCGTAGATTTCGGCGTTAGTAGGTTCGTGTCTGGTGTTCACTACTAGCTCCTAATTGCTATGCCGCTTCGTAGCTGCCCGTCACGAATAGGCCATCTCCAGCCGCCCAAGCGTGTGGCACGGTCGAGGTAATCCCACTGTTCTGCACATACGAAGCAGCCGCATTATGCACATTGACCTCAAAAGAGGTGGTCGGAGCGGTCGTGCTTATCCTTATTAGGCCGTGATATTCGGCAGTTCCGGCGTCGAGAATTATAACGCGACCAAGCTCTGAGGCTAGCCCGATAGACGATTTGTAATAGTCGGTACTCGGCGCAACCGGCGCGACAAAGCGCGGAGAAGTACCCATAGCTGGAGCAGTCGTACCAAATATCATCGCTAGGCGATAGAATACGGTTTTCCCAATTTGCTTATAATAGCCAGTATTATACGCATTGCCACCCGTTCCGACCGTAAGGTTAGTCCAGCTCGGAGTCCATGAAGTCCACGGCCAAGTTGTGCCAGTACCGGTCAGTAATTTTTCAGGGGTGATCGCTGAGGCTGCAATGCCTGTACCATCATTGAAACTTGCGTCATTAGTACCGAGAATATTCCACTTGGCAGCGCTCGGTTGCTCTCCGAATACCACACTCCATGAAGCATATGCCATCTATCTCTCCTCCATCGCAAACTTGGGCGTCTGCACCTTTGCGTTCTTACTTATTTCGATCATCGTCTTTGGGTTTGGCGCGGCTGGGTTTGCGATCAAGCGGCGCTCCTGCTCGGTCATAATGTCATCATTGCCGCACACGCATTGCCAGCCCCAGAGTCCATCGAGCCGTTTCCGGCCTGACACGATCTTTGCCGCTTTAGGGTCAGGGTTATTATCCAGCCAATCTATCACCTCGCCCTGGCTAGAGCTGAACAGTCGTATTTTTCGCTCGGCGCCACATTGTTTGCAGGTGATAAGATAGGATTTTTCCATAAGTACATCCTGCTACCATATGCAGCTTTCGTCAATAACCTAGCTTTTGTAGTTCCAATTATCAAAGGCATAGCTGCCCTCTGAGTATATGGTGTAATAAATTGTATTCGTCGAAGTGTACGCCGCGATCATAGTGCTGCTCATGCGGAGAAAAATATTGAGATAGACATACACCCTCTCGGTAGGCACAACGCTCACCGAATAGCTGATCGTATGATACGCGCTGGCTTCAATAGCATTCGAGGTCGTGAATTGCGTATATGGAAACGGCACAACCGTAGGCAAGCCCGATCCGGAGCTGATCAGAACGCTCGACACCTCAGCCTTTGGCAGCACAAAGGTCGGCGATCCATCAAGTGTAGTGGTCGCAATATAAGTGTCAGTAATATCTATGCTGGTGCTGCCCTGAAAGCCGGTGGAGTTCGTGACGGCCTGCGAGAGCGAGATCGTCGCTGATCCGCGCTTGAGTACGGTACGCTTGAACTGACTCTGAATGCCGGAGAGCTGCTCGGATGATTGTCGTGGTAAGTCTGTGCTCATGGTGCAATCCTATCACTACTGCCGATAGTCGAGATACCCACTCGGAAGTAGGTTATAATGTCGCGCTGTAAGAGCGAGAGTTCCTGTACAAAGCCCTGCTGCGAATTGACGGCTGTTTTTATGCCATACACGCGCCAATGTTTGCCCTGCCAGGAGATAAGATCTCCAAGCTGAAGCTCTGGCAGCGCTCGGATCTTGATCTGCTGCATGCGCTCCCCCGACGAGAAGTCATTGAGGATCATACCGGCATAGCTCTGCGCCCAGCTAATGTTTTGAATGTAAGGGTTAGAGATTTTGATCGGCCGTTCCTCGTAAGCGGTCACAGAAAGATCGCGCTGCTCGCGGTAGTAGAGCTGGCTGGTGACTTTAGCTGGCCGACCATAGATCACAAGGCTGGTGATATATGCCGTGACTGCGGCCGAGTTGTAGAATCGTATTTTTGCTGCCTGAGAGAATGAATCAAAGAGCTGAACGCTAATGGATGAGCTGAGGTCAGTCCCCGTGCCATCTGTATCACTATTCGCGACATAGCCTGACGGCGAGTATGCCTCAAGAATAGGATCAGAGAAGTTTACGAATAGCTCGGCTGATGAGTTGGCCGGAATCTCGAACTGACCGGAGAGCTGCCAGATAGGTTGAGCAGGCTGTTTCTCGCGGATATCACTCTCGATCTCCACTACGTTGATGATATGATCATGCCCCAGGATCTCGGCGTCGATCACCATGCTCGTCGGGAGCACGCGCTGCACTTCGTTATATGGCCAATTATCCCAATGCTGGCGATTCTCAAAGCGAATTATGCCCTCCTCATCCTGAAAAACATGAGCATTCTCGGCCTGAGCTAGATTGTTGATAGCGTCAGAGAAGCGCGTACCTTTCTCAAACATAGCAAAAGGAATGATACTGATTCCGGTATCAAGCTCATACTGAGCCGTCGCGAATCCGAGATCCGTGAGTAAAGTTTCAATAATTTCATCTGATCGGCGGCCGGTATACATAGCCGTCTGGTCTAGATAGCGGTTTTGCAGGTAGCCGATGAGATCGCTTGCCTCTAGATCAACCTTTGCCGAGCGTCGGGAGTATTCTGGTGTTTTGGTAGTCACGCCCACAAACTGCGGAATCTGATTGTTGATCCCGTTGTAATCAAAGCCAGCGTTGATGATCAGCGGCCGACGCGGTAGCTGGGCAGTAAACAGTTCGCTTGATCCACCAGCCACTCTCGGCGTGAATCTGCCGCTTGTATTATCCAGAGATATATTAGCGATTGCCGAAGTTAGCCCACCGAGCGGCATATTCAGCGCTCGATCATATTCAATCGACACAACGTAGTCGGTTTCGTTCACATACTGATAGTTCAAGAAATCAGAGGTTAGCGCTCCCTCAGAGGCGATCGTATCTCCGCCACCGATCCCAGAGATCCCGATGGTGAATGGCCGGTACGTCGGATCGTATGCTTTTTTCCAGCTAATCAGAGTAGACTGGCTTACATTGCGGTAGCTATCATACGCCTCGACACTCCAGGCATTCTCAACTGCTCGCATTATGACTCCGTTAGAATTAGCTCAAACTCAGATATGTAGTCTGAGCCAGGCGTGCCAAACTTACGCTCCACGAGATCAAGATGAACGCTAGTCTGCGCGACGGTATAATTCGCCTCAGTGATCTCCCAGGTCTGAACGGTGTCCGTGCTTTTGTAGGTTTCATAAATAGTTTTGATCGTATCGTACTCGCTCGCCTGGGTATTCTTATATGACAGTGTCCAGATCCGTTTACTGCCGACGAGTGAGTTGTAATAGTCCCGATGGATCCGGCCATCAAGCGTCTGCACCTGAGCATAGCGCTCGGTTGTTTGCTCCTCAATACTGACGGGGCTTCTGATTTCTGTTCCTGCTAAAACAAAGGCCATAGTGCTATCCTAACATCTGCGTTACTGACATATTTTTTTGACCGGCAATGGTCTGGAGATTCTGAGCCACCATCTCAGCTAATTTGCGAGCTTCGCCAGGTGATCCAGTGAATACGCCGGAAAGTGACACGTTGATGGTGCTGTTAGTTTGCTGCGTGGCTTGCGTAGGCGCTGTCTGAGCGACGTTTGGCGCAATATTGAGGTCTGCTACCCTCATGGAGTTTCCAAGCCCCTCAACGTCACTGAATAGGCTCGCATACTCTGCCCGAACTTTCTGAGCACCGGCGGCAATATTATCGACCAGCGACGGCGAATGCCTCACGCGCGGATCAAGCGCTCCCGTGAGCACATCTTTGACTTTGCGCGCAGCGTTTACTACCCAGTCAAAGGCTTTTTTGAACGGGTCTATAATAAGATCCACAACTCCATTGAGCGCGTCTACTATGCCCTGCCGTATATCGCGGAATACAGCACGAACTCTGAAAACGAAGTTGGTCAGATTGTTCACCGATCGGTCAATGAAATTGCTGATCCACATCACCAAGAATCCAAATGATAGCCCAGCGTCTGATGACATCTGGTTGATAGCCGAGCCGACCCAGCCAACTGCGTTAGCAACCGCCAAAAGCGCCTCTGCTGTCGCGCGAATCGCAGGCCACCACTCATCAAAGGCTTGTTTCGCCTTTGGTATATATTCATTGAAAAGCCTCTCCAAAAATGGCGGCAGCTCATCCCGAATCCAAACTGTAACCCGTTCGAGCCAGGCTTTGAACTGATCACTGTTCACAAACTCTGTCAGTTTGGTAGCAAGAATGCCGACTGCCGGAGCCAAAGCGCCGCCAATGCTCTCCTGCATATTGCCGATCGCGACCATATATCGAGCGAATCCGCCCTCGGCCGTACCTGCTGCGATATCGTTGGTGTATTTGAGATTCTCGGCAAAGCCAGCGTTGATCGCTGCCACCTTTTGAGTTTCCGTACCATACAGAATCATGCTCTTTTGAGCGTCAGTGAATACAATACCGCTTTTCTGAAGCATGCCGAACTCACCGCGCAGCGCTTTTGCCATCATATTTGCAGCGTCAGCCGCCTGTTCGCCGGTAGCTGATACACCAAACTGATTGACCGTGAGATCTGCCATCGACTGAGCAAGCCCCTGAACTGCCCCATTCGAGAGCCGGAATGTTGAGAGCTGTGCGAGTCCCTGCTTGATGACATCATCATCCAGCACGCCTTTGGCGGAGATTGCCTCGGCGAGTTTGCTGGTAGCATTGAGCTGCTCTCTGGTAGCTCCTGTGACGCTAATCACAGCATGCTCAAGCATACGGCTGGCACGCTCGGCCTCGGCGAACTGCTTTATGCTCTGACCGAGGAAATCAAAAGCCATATCCGCGACTTTCATCACGCCAGCGCCCAGCGCTGCCATTCCTACGGATAGGTCGCCGATTTTAGTGCTGAAGCCCCGTAGTGTTGAGCTTGCCCTATCATCTGCCGTAATTACTGCTTTGATCTGTGCTTCAGCCGCCATTATGCTTCGCCATCGCCTCCTGCTTCTTTTGTATCGTGCTATATATTTTAAGATTCGTAAAGAAGTCGTCTACAGGCTCCGCCTCAAGCTCGGCCGCCGTCAGGCCGAATAGTTTTCTATATAGATATTTCTGGATGGAGAGAGGCACATGCGATCGCTCGTTATAGATCGTATCCTCGATCTCCTCTATGCTTTTGGGTTTTGGCCTGTCAGCGCCTCCATAGTGCCGATGAAAAACTCCCCTGGCATATCGTTGAGATAATCCTTCTCGAACTCGACCAGCTTGCCGTCTTGAGCGATCTCCCCTCGGATGAATCTCTCGCGTAGTAAATCGACCATGAACTCCATAGCCGCCTGGTTATCGTTGGCCTCTTGTACGGCTTCGACCTTCGCCTGAATATCGGCGTAGTCTTTGACCGGTATAGCTTTGTATATGCAGTAGCTCTCCTCGTAGCCTGCTCCGAGAAAATCAAGCGATACTCGCTTCTCAATAGTGATCATTTCACCTCCAATGCCTTTTCAATAGGCCATTCATATCTTAATAATCTCTGTCTGAGCGTATCATACGCTATACCAGACTCATTTGACCATTGCCGAATAGTTAGGGTTTTACCGCCATAGGTAAAGCGATAACCACTACGGCGATTGTCGGCCTGTTCTTGAGCAGTCGCCCAGCGACAATTACCAGGCTCATAATTGCCATTGTTGTCAATACGATCTATTGAATGCTTATCAGTTGGGCGTTTACCCATATCCTCATAAAAAGCCGTAAAACTCTTGCGCCAGCGCTCGCATACGGCAATTCCACGCCCGCCGTAATTCTTATACGCTTTGTCCTTTTTGCGGTAGCAACGATCTCTCATATGCGACCAAGCCCGATACTCTGGTGTATCACGCATTCCATGCTGTTCGAACTTCAGGTGGAGCGGATCGCCGTAAAACTTGAAGCGCTGGCCATGCTGTGAGCAATAGCCATAGCACCAAAGTTTTTTAACGCAACCGTCTATTTTGCATACTCTCATGTATCAATAATAACACATGAAGAATATGCAGTCTACTTAATACCCAGTCCCTGCGTAACTATTGAGCAGTACGCATGAGCTGATTATATCAGCAAAAATGGCAGCGTCGTAGTTCGCTTTGAACTGAATAGTCTGGCTGACGATATTATCCAGGCCGCGATCCTGCTCCCACTCGGTAAAGTCTACGCGAGGGAATTGCATTGCAAGGCTAGAGTTCACTGAGCTGCGGATGAAGCTGATATCCATAGCGCGATATGTTCCATCGAGCATATAGTTCCTGTAGGTTTCATCTTGCTTCAAGAGTTCGATTGACCCCTCGACAGCAAAGTTGGTCGCGAGTACATCCTCTGGCTCAACCGTACCCAGCACGACATCGTGTGCCGAGCTTTTGGTAAAGTTGATCTCCAGCTTCTTAAGGCTGATAGCCGAAGCAGCAGCCAGAGCAGCGGTGTTGGCCGCGAGCTTGAATACCAAATGCTGATGGAGAAACTTATTGCCGAGCGTATTGAACGTAGCTGTTTGACGAGTCCAGGTCTTTCCGACGCGACTCATCAGGCCGACTGTGAAGTTCACGATCCCGTTTTGCTCGACAGTGATCTTTACGCTATCTATGACGCCCAGCGAGTAGAGTTCGGCGTAGTCTGGATCCTGATAGAGAACTGACAGGCTTTGGTGCTGATTGCTGTTGGCTAGGGTATAGGTGTGCGTGTACGGGTTGGCGCCAGTAGTGACAGGCGAAGCTCCCATAAGTCCGGTCAAGATAATTCCGGCGAGCTTATCATCGAGATTGCTCTCGAACTCTCCAGAAGCCATCTTTTGCGTCACAAAGTTAGCGTCTGAATCAGCCAGTTTGCCAACTCCCTCAGCCTCTCGCGCAGTTTCTACTTTGTCATCGAAGCTGATGGTGCTGCGAGGGATCCAAAAGCCATTAGTAATGGTGGCTGTTCCGCGCGTACCCTCTTTTGCGATCAGTAATTGGCCTAGTCGCCCGACATGTTTACTCATTTTTTGTACTCCTCTTTACACTATGTATATGCTATGCACCTTGACCGTGATCTCAACTCCACGCGCCCAGCCGCCCTCGTATTCGTAATAGCTCGGCAAGCCGACTGCGGCCTCCATGTAGACAAGCTGGGTATTCTCATCAAGCGTGATATTGCTATCAAGCGTATCGAGTACATCGCCAGTTATATCCTCAATGGTTTCCTCGGCCAGCTCTACCCGATCGCTCGCGCTCCGATCCTGACCAATTTGCGCCAGTACGAGAATGCGGTACGAATGCACGCGCTTGTTCTCGGCATTCGTATAGAACTCATTATCTGAGCCTGCGAATGTAATGAACGCGCACGGGAATCCGGCCGGATTGACCTTTTCGTGGTTATAGACCTTGTTTATGGTGCTGATTGCTGCTATCTGGGTGTTCAATGCTTGCTTGATGGCTTTTATTGCGCTCATATAGTCAGCTCCTCGCTATAGTTATCTGATATATCATACGGGGCGTCAAGAACTTCACACGCTCTTACCAATGTCGTCAAGCACATGCTGAACGGCCTCTTGAAACTTATCTTGCACATACGGCTCCGCAGATTTCATACCCTGCACAAGAAACGGCCGAGCTTCCATAAAGCGAGTGCCCTCATGCACATAGATCGCATAATCAGCCGACTTAATGAGCGATCCTTGCAGGTTGCGGAATTGATAGTCATTATTTGCTCGCAGATAGCCAGTCAATACTGGCGTATAAGGATCAGCCTCACGAGCGACCTGGTATATGCTGGCCTCGATCGCACGGTTGAGATATTTCACTGTCAGCTCCGGAGCTTTGCCAAAAGCTCGCTTGATCTCAGCTAGATTCTCAATCTTGATTGAATAGCTAGCCATCGAGCGATTCCAGTATGACCTGGATATGCTCCAGAATGCCGCTCTGCTCATAGCGATTCACCGCCTTGACGCTGTAGCGTTTGCCGTTCTCATCATCCACCTGATCGCCCTCTTTGATTGGCACAGAGCCATCCAGGTACATGTCATAGAGCGCACCGATCCGGCCGCCTGAGCTATTAGAGCGAATCGTGGTGCTAGGCTGAATGTCAGCCTGATACGAGGTGAAAGTCGCGGAGAAGTTCTGTATGGCCGCACCATAAGGTCGAAGCCGCCGAATCTCGATCTCGTGGCTCGGAAAGAATATGCTCATTAGTTTAGCCCAGAGATAATATGCTCGGAATATGGCCGGAGGATATCATCAAGCCCCAGACTCTCGATAAGCGATCCGCTGCTGCCCTGGCTCTCAAAATATTCGACCGATCGCTGACCCTCTTGGCGTTTTTTGACATTAGTTCCGGCTGTGCCCTGCTCGGTCATATAGGCAGCCATGCGAGCACATGCCTCAGCGAGATCATCAGGGATCGTCGTATAGCCTGCGGTATAGATCACCTGCCAGGTGTGATAATTGCCGACGAATTGCTGCTGTGACTTGATAATGCCAGCCTCGGTATCGACAAAGTAATCGTCACTGTCGAGCGTGGTATATGCTCCCGTGCTATTGCCCTCGGTATTGTAGGCGACGCTGGTCACCGTGATCACCGGCCGATTTCGCAGCACCAGCTCTGTGCCACCGATTCCATCATAGTACTCAGTGTAGGCGGTATCGTTGAAGCTAGTCCGGCCGCAGTAATTCAGGATGATCTTTGTCGCGTAGTTGATATTGCGCGTAATGAGATTATCTTTTGACGTCGAGCCTGCTGATATGCCCAGGAGTTCCTTGACATCAGCCACGGTCGTCAATGCTTCGGTCGATAGTACGGTCATTTCTTGTAGTCCATTCTGGTCATTATTTTGTCGCGGTAGGCTATGCCTTTTCGATAGAGCTTGCGAGCAACGGCTTCAGGCACGCTGATAGTTTCTCCGGCCGAGTGAGCCTGATAGTCGCGGATGAGCCGTATGCGTACACGCTGCATAATCTAATTCAATACCAGGCATGAAACCGCGTCAAGAACGCAAAAGGCGCCCGTAGGCGCCTCTGCGTAGCTTTCAGCTAGTGTACCGAGATTAGATGCCTGTCAATTTCTTTACTGCTTCGAGCAATGTCAATTCCGCGTCTACACGCTTTTCGACACGAACGAACACGAGGTTCTTTTCGAATGCGCTAGATCCGGCAACAGTAGCCTCATCTGATACTCGTACCGAGATACCCGAGCGGTCTACAATCTGGTAGTAGCTGAAGTCACCGAGGTAGAGTTCATTTCCAAGATTGTTCTGTTCGTACATTGGTCGGCCAAGAAGGCTTCCGTAAGGGCTATCGCCCAAGTTCTGTACGAGGTATCGGTTTTGGGTGTCTTTTAGCTGACGAACAGTTGCGAGAGTACGAGCGTTTCCAACCCATACTGCACGCCCACGATAGCCCTGCTTCAAGTCGT
>CAZUVD010000034.1:0-14107 GCA_964623075.1 uncultured Coxiellaceae bacterium
CGATTGTGCCTACGTTTACGTGAGGCTTCGTTCGTTCAAATACTTGCTTACTCATCCGCTTGCTCCTTAATAAATAAGATTGACCACCAGTAGCACAACACTATAAAGCTCTAATTAAAAGCCCACAACCGGAATCGAACCGGTCACCTCTTCCTTACCAAGGAAGTGCTCTACCGACTGAGCTATGTGGGCAAAATGGAGCGGGCGATGGGAATCGAACCCACGCTATCAGCTTGGAAGGCTGAAGTTCTACCATTGAACTACGCCCGCGCCTATATTTCAGTACATTGTCGCTGTGTGACGTTCACTCAGCTCAAATGATAGAAAATAAAAGTCGCAGGAGATATTTTCCGCATATCGTCTTTCTTTTTCTTTCATCTGGTGGAGGGGGAAGGATTTGAACCTTCGAAGGCGTGAGCCGTCAGATTTACAGTCTGATCCCTTTGACCGCTCGGGAACCCCTCCGTATGTATAATTGGATTCCTAATAAGAATCGGCATGAATCCTACAACAAGTTTAAGCAAATTAAAACAATTAAATGAGAAAGTTACTACACATGTGACACGGTTGGCATTTGGGGAGGCAACTCATTCATCACTAGAGTCATGGCATTTGGACGACGCAATACATCGAATAAACCAAAACGATTCCTTGCGCTAACGCGAACAAACAAATCAGCTCCACCAATAACCAATGACATTGATAAGATAAAATACAAATTGTCGGCATTCGTTTCACATTGGCGACTAGGTGGCATCAATATATGCGACAGCATGGTCAACATAAATATCTTACAGGTCAGATCAAAACTCTGTTGTGCACTTCTTGATAACATTACTATTTTACCTTTACGCGAATTTTTGCTGATCTTAATGGAATAAATGAGATCGTCTACCAATATTTGGCAAAAAATGATAGATGTGTTCTAAGTTTATCGCCAATCGAACTCATTTGAGCGCTTGTTGAATCCCGGGTACCTGTTCCTGGACGACGTCTTTGGATGTGTTTTGCGTAAACAACGTTAAATTGTTTGGCTCTGAATAATAAACAGGCTGCTGCAGACCTAAAATTCGGTTCGTGATTTTAGCGATTTCGTCATCAATCAAATGACTGACCAGCGGGGAAACGTCACGCAATGACGCAATCAAGGCATCCACCTCTTCCGGATTACTATTTTCAACTTGCTTCCAAAGCGCTAGCGATAAAAATTCTGCTAGCAGATAATAAATACTAAATTTATGCGCTCTAGCAGAAGATGCATACATGGCATCTAATCGTTCGCACAACAGCTGATAACTTTTTTCAATTTGATCATCATATAATGCATTATCAACAACAGGTAAAAGCACCTCAAAAAGGTTGCATGTTCGCCATAACCGTAATGCATTCACTGCATTACCCCTCAAGAAATGTTTGCGAAAATGATTGAGCAATACAAAACCTTTTGCACTACGAAGATTTTCTTTATTTTCTTTAATATAGGCTAATTTATCCTCATCTACTTGAAAATCAGGATAAAGCGCGCCGCGAATATAGTTTAAATAAATAATAGGATCTGGATTTTCTTTATATCCTGGCAAAAATTCTACGCGTTTACGAGTAATGGCAGATACCCCAAACCCGGTTGAATCGATAATATTACCATCATAATCTAACGCGATGGCTTTCATGCTCACATCTCGCTTACTCAAAAAAGTGTGGATATCCTGTGTGGCGTTATTTAATACCGTGACATCAATTTTGCACCCTTCAAATTCGCCTCGCGATAATTCTTCGATGTATGATTCATTCAAACCAAAATCTGCGCGCACTTCTTTTATTGCTGCTTTTGGGTTTATTGTGAAAACAACCCAATCAATATCTTCACAATCAAAAGACTTTTTTGACCCATGTAATAATTTAAATAATTTAGCAGATGGGGTGCTACCATACATAAACACATTTTCTTTGCCGTATTTTGCTGCCAATTTATCGAAAATCTTTTTCTCAATGGTTGCCAGTGGGCAACGGTAAACAACATCAGGAATCGAAGGCGATTGACTCGTAGAACTAGACGCACTGGATGATGTCGACATACTAGAAACAGGACTCGCTGAAACATCACTCATAGCAACTTGCTCTTGCTGCTCTGATATCAATTCCTGTTCTTGTTTATCAGCAAAAAACTCGCTTGTTTCAACAGCTTCGATTAATAAACCTAATACACTACGATCGTTATCAGACATTGGCACTTCAGCATCAAGACAACTTCTCGCATAATCATAGCCTTTCCATAAATATTCAAAGGCTTCTTTTGGATATTTTTTTCGACGCGATGGCGTTTTATGATTTTCCCTGAGATAAATACAATCGGCTATTTTGAAATAAAGTATTGCAATCAAAGCATAATGCTCTCGCGTCAACTTTATCTCTAATAAACGCCCTAATTCTTTTTCAGCAACCGTTTTAGCCTCAGTCCATTTGCTGCTAGCCATCAGATGATCGACTTGATCTGAAATTGAAATAGGCACAACTTTAGCAGATGATTTTTTTGCGGGCGTTATTTTTTCAGGCGCTTTCTTTGCCACCACTTTTTTAGGTTGTGGTTGTGGTTGTGGTTTTGCTTGTTTTTTCTCCTGCTGTTGCGGTGGTTTATTGACAGATTGCATCGACTTTACTGTTGCCAATTCTTTAGCTTTTAATATAGCAGCATCACGCTCTGCTATCTCTTTTGCTAATGCTTGCTGTTTTTCTGTTAAATTTAATGGTAGCTCAGTCAGCAGGAGAGCAAATTCATTTAATATCTGCAGAAACGGTTTCAACCCCTCATCAGAGGGTATGCTGACATCCGCTAAACTTAAATTTTCATGCCGTCGCAAAAAATCAATAACTTTTTGCGCATAAACACATTGCTCTGCTTTCAGTTTTACTAATGCTAATTGCTGTTCTAATGTTTGGCCTTTCGGATCTTTTTCAAAAGGCAACCAACTTTTATAAAAAGCAATAATGCAACTTAACATGGTAATCACGTTATCAATATGACACTCTGTAGTATTGTTCGTATGGCGAGCAATACAGGTATATAAATCGACTTCAAAATCATGAAGCGTGCCTTCTGATTCTGCCAAGTATTGCAAATAGTCTGTTTGTATTTTTTCAGGATCGGGCCATAGTCTTTGCAATGAATCAATGGTATTTTTTATTTCAGCATCACGATTGACAGTCGTTGCTAAAATTGGCTGAGCATTCAAACCGACATATAAGCATCGATGGTAATACTCAATGATATTTAATTGCCGCAAACGAATAGAGGCGGGATTAAATAAAATGGCATCTGATTGAACCGGCGGCAACAGCAGCATGATTTGTCGAATTAAAACATTTAGTCTTTCTAAATAACCTTGCAACAATTTACGTTGCTCTTTGCTATGTTGTTTTTTGAAGGTAGGGTCAGCTAATTTATTTTGGCCAAAATGGATAACGCGCATATAAGCACCGAATGCCAGCTTTGAAGCAAAAGACTGCTTATCTTTTTCAATTATCTTTTTAAACAATCGCAATGCCTGCAACGCTGACTTTTGTTCTTCCAAATCAGGTTGCATGATAATACTTAAGTGATTACTCTCAAAATAAACAAGGATAGCCATAGCAATATCATTGCTAGCACCATGCGGCAAGTAGTCGATTTTCAATCTTTCTATATCATTAAAAAAAGCCACCCTATTAGCTTCATAAATAATGGCTCTTATTTTGTTGATATCCATCATTCGTTTAACTTTAACTAGATTGCCAACAAAAGCAAAAAGCGTTGCCTGACATAAAACAATAGACATGGTCAGTAACGGATGTTCGCTAGGGATATGGCGACTGGATATAAAATTTCCTCTCAGATTAACCGACATGGTTTTCGCAATGCGTGCCACATTATCGATGATGCCATCACAAAATCTGACATCGCGCATGAATTCTGTGCGAAACGCAAATCGAGTACTATAATAAATATTGACGTTTCGAAAGTATGCAACGACTTGGTGGGGTGATAATACATATTCCTCTGGCGGCAAATAAATTTGGATTTCTAACGATAATTCATACAAAAATACTTTTATTTCCGCTTTTAGAGGTGAATTTGATGCGCTTAGTTCGTGACGCAAACTTTCCACTCTTTGATACAGCTCGCGAATATTTAACCAACTTTGCCAATTTTTATCTTTAGGTGTTTCGGCAGCCTTGGTACTGACTGCGTTTTTATTAGAATTATCTAATAATTGCAATTGTGAATAACGATCTAGATGTTGGTTTATCATGTAAAGACTAAACTGTAAAATATAGTGCGAATAACTTCGCACTAAATCATTATGTTTTTGAATCAACGCTTTTGTTTCATCAGAATGATCTCCACCGCACACCATTAACCAATGCTCTTGAATAGAAAAAATTCTTCTACCCACTTCATTGATAAGATCAATTACACCGCCTTTTTCATCTGCCGTAACTTTTGCACCTTCTGACCTCAACATAGATAGCGCAAACTGATTGGGCGATTCAATCCGTGCTTTAATAAGCAATTCCGCCTGCACTAAACTAAGCGTGGTATCTTGAAAACCAATTGATATTAAAGGAGTGGATTTTTTTAATGGTGATAATGGATCCATATCAAAATCAGCAGAAGCACTAAATGCATCATCCGTAAAACGGCAACCTTCAAATAGGAGCACACTAATAAAGATTGGGTCTTGGTGATCCTTTGGCAGTTTCGCTTCTTCAGAGGTGACTGGATGACAGGCATCACTTAAGATGGCGTATAATTCGCGATTATTGATTGTTTTATGACAAATTGTTTGTGAGCCTGCAAAAATATCTTTGGAGTACTCAGTAAGTTCGATTTGCCCATATTTTCTGGTACTGCTCACTATCGCCGCCTGTTTTGTGTTTTTTTACTTGTTATGATGAGCTTAAGACGTTTTACAATGCGTCAATGAGCTTCGAATAATTTTTACGAACCCTGAGGTATTCATATCGAGTGGTTTATTTTTTAAATGTCTTTTTTCACTCCAGCGAGCAGCCCAATGGGATGAAACCGCCTCACCTTCTTTCATTCTTAAAATGGTTTCTTGAGATTGTAACAAATTTTTTATCTCATCAAGATTGTTACAACGCAAAACCTGTGCTTTTACCGCTCGTGCTCGCGCATCATGATGATGGCCAAATAGGCTGAATTTCCACCAGCAAATGTATTGATCTAGTTCTTTGCAAATAGCTTGTTTTTTTTGAGTTAAGATTCTTTCTTCGCTAGTGGTGATTTTTACATTGGTGGATGCTATTTTTTGTTTTACTAAAATTTGAATGTTTTCTGCTTGCTTATCTTTTTCGCCTGCCACGCAACTCTTCAAAGGTATATTGTGATTATTTTCGATTCCAGTTGATAATATTTCGCGGTAAAAATCAATTTTAGCATTTTTTAAATAAGCTTTCTCAGCATGTTTAATGATAATTTCTGCAACTTTTTCCAGTGACACTTCGACAACATCACTGACGTATTCATTAAAAACTTCGTCAACAATCTTTTTTTGACATAATTGAATAAGCGTTTGCTTTGGCCGCGATTTTGCTGATTGGTGTGCGTTAACTGCATTATCATAGGCAGCATTAGGTGGCGGCATGTGAAATACCGTATCACCAGCATAGGATGCACTATAATACCCTCCGGCGCCGACAAACGCTGATTGCGCATCAGGATAAGGCATCCAAAAAGGTTGGTAACCACCGCGTGATAACATTGCTTACTCTCGCTTTTAATCTCTATCGCACTATATTAACCAATAATACTTAATGCAACCTTAAAATGGTTTGGTGCTATTTGTCGCATGCGTTGGCGCCTCACTTGATGTAACCGCTTGAAAGAATGCAGCTTGTGCTGCATTTTTAGCGTTTGATACCAAGACAGGCGGTGTAAATAATTGACCAACAAATGGTTTAGCTTTGCTTTTATTTGCCGCGATGGCTGCTTTGTTTGCCAAATCATAGGGATGAAAAATAACGTCGGCAACTTGTGCGACTTCATCATCTGTCAATCCCCACAATAACGGTGCATGATATCTAATCAACATTACGTGCTGCAGTATTTCTTGATAGTCGGGATATCGCTTCAAATAATAAGAGATAATGATTTGTAAAAAACCGGCCATAAAACTTGGTATCGTTTGGCCTTTGGCATTAAATTTTTTAAAGTGTTCGTCTAACTGTTGACACACCTGATCTAAACGCTGACGACAATCAGGGATATTCTGCACTGAGAGTGAAATATGCGGGAACAAAACCTTAAAAATATCGTTATCCAGCCATGCTTGCAATGCTTGCACAGCATGTCCGTATCTAAAATGTTTTTGAAAGTGATTTAATAATATTCTTGATCCCTCGCTCAGCAACCAACCTGCATTATCACGCACTTCATGCAACTCGACCGCTTTAAAATTTGGGTAATAAGATTTTCGCAAATAATTAAGCAAAGAAGTGGCATCGCAGTTTGTCCAATAATTTGGCACGAAACGCACTGTTTTTTCTTGGATGTCTGTTAAGGCGCCTTGATAATCATAAATATCGCCATTTAATTTTGCGACAAAAGAACTAAGCTTTATATCTCGTCTTGCGGCAAAAATTTCTAACGTTTCTTGCTTAGCATCTTTCAAAATGATATCTATTTCTTCGTTTCCACAAACACATTCAAAAAATTCATCTCGTTTTTCACTATCATGAAATTTTACAAAAATTGCTGGGTAGCGCTCAGATAAATCGATTAATAATGCTTTTGCTTTTACGATATCCTCAACAAAAATGGCAATATCAATATCATGTCTTTCCAGTGGCGTATCTTGTGGATGACAACCCATAAACACTGCCTGGGTAATAGCGCCGCCAAAAATAATAATTGCCTCTTCGCCGAAATGTTCTTTTAACTTTTGGACTAATTTTTCAACGTGTGGCGGTATTTGAAATTTAATATCTAATATTGGACAAACGGTTATTTCGGGTTGCGGTTGTGACACGAAAATACTAGGTGTCAAAGTGGCAAGGTCTACCTCTCCCTGCGGCTCACTTTCAACCGCTACCGGTACAACTTCTTGCACTGCAATGACTTCTTCTTCCGAATCATTATCATCATCTTGTGATTCTTTTTTCTTCTGGCTGCTGGGGGTCACTGGCGCTTTTTCTTTAAAAAATACGCTTTTTTCAACTTCATCGACCATAAATTCTAATTGATCGCGAATATGTGAATTTTTAACTAAGCCCTCACTGAGAGCAATCTTGGCGTAATCATAACCAGCCCATTTAATTTCAAATACTTCTTTCGTAAATTCTTTATTACATTTTGTCACTTGCGTGCAATCTGCCAATAAAGAATATAACAATGCTAATTTAGCTTGATTAAACTCAGCGCATTCAGGTTTTTCCATTTCATCAATTTGTTGTTTGGCGCATGATGCTGCTTCTGTATGTTTTTTTTGGGCAATCAAATCATTGATTTTTTTGATTGCCTGAAAAGGATCAGGTTCCTTTACGACAACAGGTTTTGCTTTGACAGATTTTGCTGTGACAGGCTTTTTTTGTCCTGATTCTTTTTTAGCCTTGAGTTGCTTCTTGCGAGCAGGTTGAGGTTTTGCCTCAATGGCTTGTGCTGGCCGTAAATCAGCAGGCGCTTGTTCCGTTTTATTGACCACTTCTGGTTTAGTTTCAAGCGGAGTAGAATATGCAACACCCATAGGAGATTCACCTGTTAAAGTAAGCTTTAATAACTGCAATCTATTTTTAATTGCGTCAGCTTTGTTGATGACTGCATTAGCATCTGCTAACGTTTCGTCAAATTCCTCCCTGGTGATAATACCAAACGCTAAATCTTTTTTGTCAACCAGCAGCAGAGACTTTGCAATTTTCACTGCGTAGTCAACTTGATCTTGGCGTAACTGAATAGCCGTTAAGCACTTTTCCTTGTCTTTTTCATTTATCCAAACATCGATGGTTGCACTTAACTGCCGCATCATGATGGTCAAGGTATAAATTAAATTGGCATAATGTATATCATAGCTGTGGCCTTGCTTGACGGCAATTGCTGAATACAAATCAAAATTCAAATCTTCATTCTCTGATTCAATGCCATTAAATAATGAGAAATACTGTTTGGCGATCAAATCCATATCTTGAAAGTATTCTTTCATGGTATCTAATAATAATCGTTGATCTGCTATTTTTGTACTTGAATGCGGCCTTTGTACAACGATACTCATACAAACACCACGATAATATTGATTAATCATCCATTCTTGAATGTTGCGCCTGCAGTTTAGTAAAAATGGATTTAAGTTTTCATCAAACGGAGCTGGCATTTCATTCAATAATTTACTGATTTTTACATTCACCTGCTCTCTGTACTTTTGCTTATTTTTGTTAGTAAACACTGGCTTAATTGCACGAACTTGATAATGCAAAATACAAAAAACTAATTTCGCTGACGGATGATACCAATTTGCAGCTAAAAACCGATGCAAAACAGCCAATATACGAAGGGCATCTTTCATTGCTTCTTCGGTATGAATTCTTTTATTGATACTGGCATCATGACGCTCCTCAAATAAAACGACAAGCGCCGTACCAATATCATTAATAAAATTAGCTGGCATACTCCCAAATGCCGTGCATTCTACTGCTTGTAAAAATGCTTCTCGCTGCAGCGGATTGATAATCCTATCTAGCATTTTTTTATTTTCTACTAATGGTTTCACCATGCGCATATGTGCTGCAAATGAAATCACCATACCCATTTGCGCTAAACGTAATAATTTTTGAAATGGTCTAACTGCCATCGCTTTTTTATAGTGATTATTTTTTTCAGCTTCATCATGGTGCAGCGATACATGTAAGGACTCACAATACTGTATGATGTTTGCCATGACTTGGTCACCACTTTGATCACCTAACAACATATAAAGAAAAGCATGTCTTCTGCGATAATATTCATCTACATCAGAATAATAGCGATATTTCTCCCGATCTGTCATTTCTGAAATTATTCCTTCGGGGTAAAATACAGCAAATTCGCTTAGCATTTCTCGCACGTTGCTTGAGATGGAATGAGTCATATTGTTTGCGGAAGTTCCCAACCTACCTTGTATGACTTTCATTAAGCCAACAATCTCGGTCCATTTTTCTTCCCACTCTTTCCATTCTCCAGGCATACCAGAGCAAACATTGCGACCGGTTTTTTCCATTTCCAATTCTAATAGATGCTTGATGCGGTAAGGGTAAAAGAGGCGCGCAAAACGTAATTTATGCAATGTGATTTTATCTATTAAATTGTGATAGTTACCTATCAACTCCTTTACCTCATCCGGCCATGAGGGTTCTACCACCATTCGCCATTGATCGCGTGCGAGCAAAAGATAATTACTGTAATTATTGATTAATTCCGAAATGGCTTGGTAAATCAATGAACTATGTTTTTGACCTAATATCATTGAAAAATGAATTGGATTGGGTAATAAAATGGTAGCTGATATTAAGGTTTCGATTTGATCAAACGTTAAAATGGTTTGATGGAATCTAATGAATTTTAAATGCACCAGCGCGTTAAGTGCTGGTAATTGTGTAAAAGCATCTTCTGCAAATTGGCAGTTTTGAAATACCACTTCTATATAAGGCAGTTTTTTTTCACAAGTCGACGGCTCGCCAAGCGCCTCAAATATTTGATTGACATCAGAAGCTGTTAAAGTTGCATCGTATATTTGCTTACGTAGGGCTAACTGGCCATTTACTAATAGCTGAACGTCATTGAAATTCACACCACTTACCTTTTGGTTTTATTTTTATGGGTAGAGTATAAATTAGGATTTGATTGATGTATAGGTGTAATTTTATACAGATCACCCCGTCATCCCGGACAACGCCTTCGGCGTTTCCGGGATGACAGGGGAGGATTGTTATTTCGCTTTTGCTTCTTGCTCTAAAATCCGCAACGCACGGCGCTTGATATTCATATATGACTCTTCACACGAATCACGCACATTATCCGAAGTCACACACGTTGTGAAAATGGAATACGCCAATAAACTTTCTAACACATCTAAAATATCTAATGCTTTATCATGATCTGTATAAGATGGATCATCTTTACCAATGTTTTCAATGGCCGTTGATAAAGTATCAAACATTTGCTCTTTGTAATTTACTTTTTTGTCTGTCATGTTAACTCCTAAAATTTATATTCTTAAGCCATTACCTTTGAGTATTGGCGCTTATCATCAACATCATCATCGTTATCATTATTAGGGTTAGGCAAATCATTGACATCTACTTTAATGCCCTTGAAGTTACCTTTAAACAATAAATCCCTATCAATGCCGCGATGATACTCAGCGATTGGATTAATATCTTCAACACCACGCTCGATGGCAATACCGATATTTTCACGTCTTTCACGCGCTGCTTGGAAAAAAGCACCGGCACCACGCGCTAATTTAGTATAACGAGCACCCACCACCTCTTTCACTTTTCTTGCCTTTGTAACAGTTTCACGAGCGATTGGTCTAGCGATATCTTCTGCTAATTCGCGCGCTAGAAAACGACCTTCGCCACCGGCACGCATGACTTTGCGGCCTTCGGTTTCACCGTATTCCGCTAATTGTTTCGCACGTTGTTCAAGTGGACGATAAATTTTGCGCCCCAAGTCTTGAAATGCTTCCTTCGTTTCTAATGCAACCCATTGCAATGGTTGATGTATTGTCACCGCTATTCTTTTGCCTAAGAAATAAAGCTGGTAAGCACAAAAACCAATAGCGCGCGCTGTATAGCGTGCAATCGTTGATAAACATTCTGCAGCTTGATAAGCACACCAATAAAGGGCACGACTGGTTTGGCGACCGGCAGTAAATAACGCTTCGCCTGTATGTCTTACGCCTGATCGGATGATACGGCCAATGGGTCTTGCAATATCTGTCATCAACTCCCAGGCTTTTGCCGCGACAAACGCAATCGCTCTAAAGGTTGGGCGCATAATATCAACGATGATTTCGCTAGTTACTTTTGCAAAGCTCACAGCAAAACGACTTAATGTTCTACCTGTTTTAAACCCTGCGTGATACATACCAAAACCAATCACATCGGCAAGTGAGGCTAATCGCGCACCCACTTGACGTAATGCTTTTGCAGCCTTCATTGCACACCAATGCAGCGCTTTGAAAATATGGCGACCAACAAAAGTCGATGCTTGCACCAACTTCATGGCAACAAAGCTAATAGCACGAGACAATTCACGAGTCATGGTTTCTACAATTTCACGCAGATGCATCGCAATGAAACGACCTGCACGGTAAAGTTTACGCGCAATGGTAGCGATTGCTTCTGCTGTATGTTTAGCAACGAAACTAAGCGCGCGATAAATAACTCGACCAATTGCATTTAACCCTGTTTTCACCACATGCCAAGCTCGCTCGCCAAAACGATATAGGATGCGGCCGAAATCTTGCAAACCGTATTTTATTTTCGTCGCCAGGAAAGCGAGATGTCGATATAGTTTTCTGGCTAAATCTTGTATGCCTTCTTTAATCTCAATAGCAAGCCATTCCAACTTTCGATAAATTTTGCGAGCCACAGTATGCACGCCTTCACCGATGTGCCTTGCAACAAAAGTTATTGCACGACTAAGTGGGCGATAGATGACTGATTTGGCCGCAAAGTAAATATGTGCGCCGATGAAAGTGACTGCGCGATAAATATAACGACCGGCAGTTTGCAGCGCTTCCAAGGTGTGATAAACACCTGACACAAATCGATGAACAATCGGTCGACCGAGATCTTCGATAATATCTCGCAACCCATAAGCGCACCAATAAAATCCGCGGTAAATTTTTCTACCCGCGGTTTGCAAAAATTCTTTGCTGTGATGGAAAACAAAAGTGATGCCATCGCCAATCGGTACCAAGCCATTTTGTGCTAATTCTAATGCGCTTCTTCTGGTCCAGTTGGCGCCGCGCGCAATCTTTCTTGCGGCAGTACTTGCACCATAGGTAAACTTTAAATAGCCATTTTGAAAGGGACGATAAGCATCCGTGGTGATCAAATTAACAAACTTAAATAACGCGACGCTTCTATTGATGTCCTCGAGCTGCGCTAGGCGCTGATTGTAAGAAGCATCCTCACCTTCACGCTCTGTTTTAATTCTTGCCCAAACAGCATCGTTGTCTTTTTTGCGATTCGCATCAACGGTTTCGTGACGACTTTCTCTTGCTTTTTGCCAATCGGCAAATGCTTGATTACGCGAGGCATCGCGCGCAGTCTGATCACTTTTACGCTTATCCCAGAATGCTGTTCGTTTTTCGAGTCGCTTATCATCTTGTTCTTTGTATTTTTTGTTAAGCTCTTTTTCAAATTCCGCGCGAAGTCTTGGCGCATCTTCAACCAATGTCTCATAAGCATCATCTCGCTCAGCCCAAAACTCTGCGCGTGCATCTAAACGATCTTGATCTTCTTTAGCATGATCTTTCTCGCGGTTCTGCCAAAATGCCGCTCTAACATTGGTATCACTTAAGTGTATCGAAGCAGGATCGTTGCCGTCTTGAATATTTTGCTGCGCTTGGCGGTTTGACCAATAAGCAGTACGGGCTTTTTGAGTGATATCATCTTCATTGGTTATTCTTATGCTTCTATCACTTCTTGTCTTTTTTCGTGCATTATATCGTTGAACATCTTCGTTTGTGTAAAAATCTTTTAACCTTGCTCGATCGCCATCTCTATCGTTGTTTCGATCTGTATTTTCCTGAGCTTCATCCACTTCTCTTTTACGAAAATAGTTTTCCTGTTCTCGCGGTCTTGCCTCATCCTCTCTTCGATGATCTGCATCGCGTTGAGCCCATGATTGTTTACGATTTTTTTCTCGTTCGCCGTCAATCTTTTCATCGTTATCTTTATATTTTTTACGTAACGCTGCTCGCGCTTGGGTGCGCTCTTCGTTATTTCTTTTATGAGTCTCATCGCGATTTTGCCAATACCTTTTAAAATACTCTGTTGATGCATCTTCTAAACCATGATGAAAGGCAGTAAAGTTAGCTTCTGCTTTTTGATTATTTTGGGTAGCTGCTTCTTTATTATCTTGATATTTCTTTTTAACTGCCGCCCAATCGGCTTGACGTTCTGTGGTGTATTTGCCATCTTCTTGTAGATGGCGAGCTTTTCGCTCTGCCCAATATTTGGCGCGAGTGGCTAGTAACTCATTATCTGACGATTTGTTTTTAGCAGCATATTCACGCCATGCTTCTGCTCTTGCACCTGGACGAGCAGCATCGGCGGCTGTTTCATTTTCAAAACGTTGACGCCAATATCTTTCTCGGCCATATAACACAGGATCGTTTTCAGTTTCATAATCGAGACGTAACTGATCACGAAATTTTTTGCGGGCGGCTATTCTTTCCTTATCTTTTTTCTTGGCATTCTCTTTAGCTTCTAGCCAAAAGCTTTCTCTCTCACTGCGAATCCTCTCTTTTTCTTTACGCTGATTTGCCGCTAAAGAATGCTCGCCAACGCTTGCATGCACTGCTCTACGATCAGCTGATCTGATTACATCTTCATCTTGGTAACGGAGTGCACGATTAGCATGGAAGGCAACTCGCTCGTCATGTAATGCTTGATCTTCACCTTGATGTCTTTCCTTTCTTTTTTGGCGAAACGTTATTCTCTCGCCCGGTCTTTCTCGATCTTCTTTTGCGTGTCGCTCTTCTCTTGCTCGCCAATAGTTTGTTTTTGCTTCTTGAGTATCCCAATCTTCTTGCTGTTGTTTTGCTTCTAATTCTTTTTTATTTTTTTCACGTGTTTCTTTTAACGCTGCATCTTCATTTTTACGTCTGTCATCATTTTCAATGTCGCGCAACAATTGACCAAACGATTGTTTGTATACATCGTCTTTGAGAGTTGCTTTTCTTTCAGCTAATTTCTTTTTGATTTCTTCCAGATTTGTGTTTTTATTAGTCACATTAAAAACACTCCTAATGTAAAGTTATTTACGATGATAACGACACAATCTTAACGAGACATTAAATAATAAAAATATTTATGGGCGAAAAATGTTCACATTGTAAACGTTCGC
>CAZUVD010000035.1:0-10530 GCA_964623075.1 uncultured Coxiellaceae bacterium
GTCCCCGAACGTTTGTTACCTATGTCCCCGGACTATACACTTTTTGTGTCCGGGGTTGTTGTATACAGATACTGCTCGGATACAACAACCCCGGACACAAAAAGCGTGTCCAGGCTACATTAAAGCATATTGGCGATTGGTTTGTTAATATTTGGCCATCTTGGGGTCGATTTCATTTGCCCAAGCGGTGATGCCGCCTTTTAGGTTTTGTACGTGTTTGAAGCCTTGGCTTAGCAGATATTCGGTTGCGCGTCTTGAACGGCCGCCGGCGTGGCAATGCACAACAATGTGTTGTTTTGGATTTAACTCATGCACCCGCATGGGTAATTCGCTGAATGGTATTAATAAACCATCTAAATGACAAATCGCACGCTCATCTTCGTTGCGCACATCTAAGATTAAAACATCAGCGCCTGCTTTTTTTAGCGCTTCTAATTCTTGCACGGTTATTTCTGGCACGGTCATGCTATATCCTCTCTATATTAAATATTGGCGTATCATACATTATTTGCAGCCAGGACACGCTTTTTGTGTCCACGCTACATTGTCTTTTTTGTACAACCGAACCTTGCGTGGTACAATTCCTGCTAAACCGAGAGGGCCTCATGATGCAAATGCCAATTAATTTTATTAAAAAACATATTCTTACAATATTGATTACTTTATTAATCACCGGCGTTATTGCGTATAAATTCATTATGCCTATGATCATGGGACATTTTGCGCCTCCTATGCCTACTACCCACGTTGAAACATTGGTCCTTAAATTGCAACCAGGCTCCGAAAACTGGCAAGCCATGGGCACCGTAAAAGCGGCGCAAGATATTATTGTTTCATCCGAAGTATCAGGCACGATTGAAAAATTAAATATCGCAAATGGCAGCCAGGTAAACCAAGGCGATGTGCTTATCACCATTAGACATCAAGATATCGCTGCTAACTTGCAACGTGATGAAGCTGCATTACAACAAAAAGAATTGTTTTATCAACGCTTACAAAAATTAATCCCAAAACATGCGATTTCAGATGAAGCAGTGAGTGAAGCAAAAAGCGCTTATCAGCAAGCAAAGGCAGCAGTTAATGCAGATCGCGCATTACTTGATAAATACGTCATTCGCGCACCCTTTAAAGGTCAAATTGGTTTATGGCAAGCAGATATCGGCCAACTCGTACAACCTGGCGCACCACTTGTCACTTTAACAGCCATGACACCAACTTATATTGATTTCATGTTGCCAGCAAAAGGGTTAGGCAGTGTCAAAGTAGGTGATAGCATTCAATTCACAACGCCAAGTTACCCAAATCACCAGTGGCAAGGAAAAGTCATTGCGCTTGATCCGCAATTAGATGCAACCACACGCAGTGTTCGCTATCGTGCATTGGTTGATAACAGCGACAATAAATTAGTACCCAGATTATATGGCGATGTCACTGTCATCAAACCTCAAGCTGCTCGCTTGGTTATCCCACAAGAAGCAATCACCTACAACCCACAAGGTGCTGCTGTTTACGTATTAGAAAAAAAAGCACCGGTTATTCGACAAATCACCTTAGGCGAACACATCGATAATGATGTGGTGATTATCAGTGGTTTAAAAGAAAATGAAGAAATCATTACTGCTGGCATGTTGAAATTATTCCCCGGCATGCCCGTTGCTGTAAACAAACAAATCGTGCAAAAAACCCCTCAACCAACAAAGAGCGCCTCATGAATATAACTGATATCTTCATTCGTCGTCCGGTTATTGCTGTTTCTATCAGCCTCATTATTTTATTGTCCGGCATTTGGGGCATGAATAATTTGCCGCTGAGTTTGTATCCACAGGTCACTGTACCCCTAGTGCATGTTAACACCGCATTTCCAGGCGCAAGCCCCGAAGTCGTGCAAAATTATGTGACCGCACAATTGCAAGCCGCTTTAAATAGCATCGATGGTGTTGATTATGTCACATCTGAAAGCGCGCAAAATGATAGTAACATCGCATTGCATTTTCAATTGGGTGAAGATTTAGATAAAGCCATTGCCACCGTCATGCGAAAAATCCAAGCGGTTTCTTCACAATTGCCAGCAGGCACTTTCGCGCCAACCATTTCAGGTGGCGAAGGAAATAATTTTTATTTTCTATTACAAGCAACCACGACAGCACCTAAATTAGAATGGATGACAGATTATTTAGATCGCATGATTGTGCCGCAATTAGAATTATTAAATGGCGCATCGGATGTCTCAGTGTGGGGCCCTACTTACACCATGGATATCAGTTTAGATCCGCACCGCTTAATTGCGCACAATATTAGTGCGCTCGATGTTATTAGCGCTTTACAAAAATACAATACGCCAGCAGCGCCTGGTAAAACATATGGTAATAATGTTAGCTATGCATTAAACCCAGAAACAACCTTACGCACTGAAGCGGATTTTGATAACTTACTTGTAAAAAATGATGGCGTACACTCTATTTACTTAAAAGATGTTGGTAAAGCTATCTTCCAAGGTAACACCGAATCATTACGCGCTTACTTTGATGGCGCAAGAGGAGATGCGATACCGATTAGCGTTAATGCCAACAGTAATCCGTTAATTGTTGGTAAAGAATTAAAACAAATGTTACCAAAACTTCAAAGTCATTTGCCGCAAAACATTAAACTCGGCATGACATTTGATATCACCACTTTTATTAGCGCTTCATTACATGAAGTCATCAAAGCGATCGCTGAATCACTATTCATTGTGGTCATTGTCATGCTGTTATTAATTGGTAGCCCACGCGCCGTTGTTATTCCTTTATCTGCCATTCCACTATCGTTAATCGGTGTTTGCTTTATCATGCTCATGTGTCATTTTTCATTTAACACATTAACTTTACTAGCCATGGTGATAGCGATTGGCTTAGTCGTAGATGATGCAATTGTGGTCGTTGAAAACATTGTCCGCCACATTGAAAATGGTAAATCTGGCTTAGAAGCCGCCATTATTGGCGCACGTGAAATTACCGGTCCCGTGATTGCGATGACTTTAACACTCGCCGCAGTCTATGCGCCTATGTTAATGGCAAGCGGTATTACCGGGCATTTATTCACTGAATTTGCTATGACATTAGCTGGTAGCGTTTTAATTTCAGGTGTCGTTGCATTAACATTATCGCCGTTTTTATGCTCACGCTTAATTAATCAAGCATCACTCACCGCTCCGCGTGCATTGCGCGCCGAAAGTCGCGTCAATTTTATTCGCAAATTTTACTTAGCTAAATTGCATAGCACGTTATCGACACCAAAACGTGTATTAGTACTTTGGATGGGTATTTTAGTTAGCTGTGTTGGCATGTATATTTCAACGCCGCACGAATTAGTGCCAGATGAAGATACTGGTATTATCCAATTGTTTGCCCGTGCGCCGTCGGATGTGAATTTGAATTTTCTTGAAAAACAACGACCCGCTATTGAGGAAATCATCGGCAATAATGGCGATATTGTACGATATGTTGAAGTGTTACGTGAAAACGCCTTATTTAGCTATATCACCTTAAAAGATTGGTCTAAGCGAAAAATGGGTAGCGCAGGCATTCAAGCTTTACTACAGAAAGACTTAAACAATATTGCCGCCTTACAACCTTTCGTTAAAAATATTTCATTGCTGCCTGGCAATGATAGTAGCAGCAGCATCAACATGGTATTAGTTGGTAACGTTGATTACCCAACATTATATGCGGCCGCTAAAAAATTAGAGCAAGATGCACAACAATCTGGGCGCTTTTTATATTTATACGATGACCTAGAATACTCCCAACCGCAAATTGATTTGAAAATCAACCCAGCAGCAGCAATGGCTATGAATGTGACGCCAATTGGCATTGCATCGCAATTAACTGGTTTATTAAGCCAAGGCCGCATACAACAATTTGCTTGGCAGGGACATAGTTATAATGTGCAAATCAGTATTCCAGCAGAATTCCGCCGTAATCCGGAAGATATTGCTAATTTGCAAATTCCCAATCAAGAAGGTCACTCTATTCCGTTAAATAGTGTGGTTGATATGCGCACTTCTGTCGTTCCGCAGTCATTAAATCAATTCCAAAAAATGAATAGCGTCACCATCACTGCCGTTCCAAGCCCACACACTAGTTTTTCTGATGCACTGACGTCGTTACGCACTTATGCTGACACTAAACTTGATAAAAAGATTTTGCTCGATTATTCCGGCATGACGCGTCAATTCATGCAAGAAGGTCAACGCACACTGTGGGTATTTGGTATGGCGGTGTTAGTCATCTTCTTAGTATTAAGTATTCAATTCAATCGCTTTCAAGATGCTTTGATTATTTTACTAGGCAGTGTTCCCCTTGCGATTTTTGGTGCTCTATTACCGTTATATTTAAATCTCGGCACCATTAATATTTATACGCAAATCGGTTTGTTAACCTTAATTGGCTTGATTAGTAAACATGGCATTTTACTCACTGAGTTTGCCAATCACGCGCAAATCAACGACCACAAATCACCACGAGAGGCAATCATTGAAGCGGCAAAATTACGCTTCCGCCCTATCTTAATGACAACCGCTGCGATGGTGGTGGGTGCATTGCCATTAGTGTTTGCATCAGGTGCAGGTGCTGAGAGTCGCTCTGCAATTGGGATTGTGGTGGTGTTTGGGTTGACGCTGGGAACGATACTAACGTTGTTTGTGATGCCGGTGTTGTATTTGCAGTTTGGTAGGAAGGCTTAAACGTCTTTATGTGATTCGTGCCCGTGAGCGTGCCCGCGTGCGTGCCCGTCTTTTTGTTTTTCTAAAATCAAAAGACGGGCACGCACGCGGGCACGCTCACGGGCACGATATCATATCTTAATTCGCAGGAGCGTCTGTCGAGCCGCCTTTCGCTTTGCAATCATCCGGTGTTAACATCATTACACCTTTACCTTTACAGCTGTTTTGTCCATTGCAATTGTTTTGCGCGGTTTTGCAAGCTGATTGGCCTTTGCAAGCATTCACACCAAAACATTGTACTTGCGCGGATGCTGCTGCAGGTGCTGCTGCATCGTCAGCAAATGCGGTTGAAACTGGCGCTGTTGCAAATGTTAAAGCTGCGGCTGCGGCGATTGTCGCACCTAATGTTTTTTTGCTCATGAGATTAAAGCTCCTTTAGTTGATAAATAAAAAACTCAGTATTAACTCAATACTTTATAAACCAGACCAACACCGACTTGATCCGATTTTACAGAACCTAAGGTTGGAACCGTCTTATAGGCTGTGAAAATATATTCAACGCGCATATCCCAATGTGTAGTCAGGCTAGATTGCAAACCTAAACCCACTTGACCACCCGCACGCGATGTATTGGGACTTGGGAATAAGGTATTAACAACACCGATTCGGGCATACGCTAAAACATTTTCCGTAATCAATGCCCCCGGTAAAATGCTGCCGCCAAAACTACGCGTTGAACGTGCGCTCGCGCTTAAGCCATTATTGTGGTTATCCGTGATGGTTCCTGTAACTGGCACACCAAAACCTTCGATTGCCAAATAAAAGTCTTCGAACATTTCGGCATAACCCACTGATAAGCGCGGATGCAAACCACGGTAATTGCTATAAGTAGTCGTATTGTCTTGTAAAAATAAGGCAGGGCCTAAATATAAATTACCGGCATAAACCGTTGAAGCACTCAAAATGAAAAGGGAAAAAGCCTTTAAAATATGTTTTTTCATGGAACATCCCTGAAGTCAATCTAATCTAGATCACCACTTTACAGGAAACAATTACTGAATCGCAATCACTATATAAAGTTGTAAATGACTTCTAAACCCGCTGATTGTTGATTTGGGCTAACGCCTGCACCCGTTGCACTCATAAAAACGCGCTTATTAGAAAAGTCTCTTCTTGTCTCGCCTCTGACTTCTAAATTTTTCCTGATCAAATAACTAAGCGTTACCGTCATTTCGCGCCAATTTTGTCGCAATCCTGTCGTATAGCCATCTAAATCGCCATACCATTCAGCGCGCGCGGTACCTTTCCATTTGTCAGTAAAAATATAACTAGAGTACGCACTAAAACCTTGCCAAGACACACCACTGATTTCGCCATTTGGCTTTAAGGCTTTGCTTTGTTGCCCATCATCAATACTTAATGCGAACGATAATTTATCATTAACACTGACCGTCCCCACTAAATTCACCATATTCCGCCAGCCTGTCGGCCCGGTATCCATGTTTGTTGTTAAACGCTCAGGCCCTGATGTGATTTGCAAATTAAACATTAACGCGGGATTCACATTATAAAGCACCCCGGCTTCCACGCATTTTCCATGACCATGATCGCGCAACCCCGCCCAACCATTATTCACCCCAAATGCCCATCGTACTTTATCCGTCATGTCATAAAAAAGATGTGCGCCAATAAAAATGCCAGGCTCTGCATAGCCGTCTAAAATGGATCGTGAAAAATTCGCATCTAAGTTTGGATCGAAATTTTCATAGCCAATCATTGCTTCAAACATACCAACAGCAAACGTAAAAGGGCCACCCGCATACTGTAAAAACGCTTGTGGTACAAACATACCTAAGGTTTGCGAGCCATAATATGGATTCCAGCCATTGGGTGCTAACGAATAAACATCGCGACCAACGACAACATTGAATAAGCCACCGAAACCGACTTTGGGTTGCTTAGCAAGCGTGAGGCCTATTTGTTGCAACGTGAAACCGTTTTGCGTTAAATCATTGGTGCGATTATTTGAACCATTAATGAATTGATGATTATTTAAAAGATAATTATAAGAAGTGTCACTGTAAGCAGAAATATTAAAATCAGAAGCATTCATATTAGTTGCCGCATAAGCGCCGACACTATTAAAAACGAATGCGACCCACATCAATCGCAGAAAACCTGTGTTAAGCGTCATCGCTTAAGCTGCCTCTATCATATTAAAAATAACCGGATACGCTGCACAAGATGATGCAACCACCCCTTTAACACGGATATCTTGCTGATTAAAAATAAAAGGCTCGCGCGCTTGATCTGTCACCATACCGCCTGCTTCTTGCACCAATAAAACGCCTGCCGCAATATCCCATTCACTTTTCGGGCCTAAACTAAACGTTGCATGCGCTTTGCCTGCGGCAATTAAAGCTAATTTATAGGCAATAGAGCCGATTTGTTGCACATCGTGTAACGGCATAAATCTATCCCATTCACCACGTTTACACTCGGAATGACTGGCTAATAATGTTAATCGTGCAGGAACATCTTCGTTACAATGAATTTGCTCATCCCAAAGCCAAGCACCTTTGCCTTTTATTGCAGAAAAATATTCATTGGTTTCGGGATTAAAAATAGCCGCTAAGATTGGAATACCGTTTTCAACTAAGGCAACAGACACCGAGTATTGCGGCACACCGCGCGCATATTCTTTAGTGCCATCGATTGGGTCAACCACCCAAACACGTTTTGCGCCCAGGCGAGCAACATCATCCACACTTTCTTCTGATAACCAACCATCTTCTGGAAAAGCGCCGAGTAATTCTTTGTGCAAAATTTCATTTGCTAACAAATCCGCCTGTGTCAGCAAATCATTATTTTCTTTTCGCATGACAGAAAACCCCGTTTTCTGTAATTGCAAAATAGCACTACCTGCCGCTAATACCGCTTTTTTTAAAACGGACGCTTCATTATTCATACACTTTAATAAGCCGTTTTTGCTCGCGATTTTTTCGTCGACGTGTACGCAACATGTCATCGATAATGCGTAATGGATATAACATTTTCCATAAAATGGATTTATGTGTGGTGCGAATTTTTCTTTCTAATTGTTTATTGCGCTTTAATAATGTATTGATGTAGCTATAAATCGGATACACTTTTGCTAATTCTTCACGCACATCTTGCCAACCCGAAATAAACGCTTGATCATCAAATTTAATTTCATCTTTCGCTAAACGCAACAATAGCGAATACACTTTAACGCATAACGGTGCAACCGATACGGCAGAGTGTTTTTTTAATTCTTCTAAATTAGCTTCAAAATGTCGTAATTTTTTATCGAGAAATTCATTGGCATAAGCATCGATTTCCGCAGAATCTGTTAGATCAGGCAAATCTAAGCCTAACTTGATACGGCTTAATTGCAATTGCGGATCTTGTAGCATCATTTCATAACTAACAACAACACGATTTTTACCTTGGGTGTCATTAATAGCGGGCACTAAGTGCATCAACCACAACAATAACGCTTCTTCCAAATCACAACCACTTAAGCTTTGATAGGAAAGTGCGCTCGCCAGCGGATTACGCAGCGCAATAATATAACTATCTTGCACATTCAATGTCTTAAACACTTCTTGCCAAAACGGCAATAACTTTGCTGTGCGCGGATCTTTGAATCCCCAATACTGGCTATTTGCCATGCGCTGTTTTAAAAGCGCCACCGCTGATTCTTTTAAATCATTTAACGAGCCGGTTTTTTTATTTAATTCGTCGACTAAATCCACACTCATCCAAGGGTGATCGAGCGCATATAAAACGCCGCGATTAATTTTATAAACGATATCAGTATCTTCAAAAAAACCCTTAGGATTCCATCTCTCACTAGAGGGTGTTAGTTTTTCGCCTAAATCAACACCGAGTGCTTTCACGCCGCGCGCAATCGCACTTGTTCCTGAACGCGCCATGCCTAATATCACTAAAACATTTTTTTTTGCTTCTTCTTTATCATGTGCTTTCATTGAATATATCCTAATTGTTTAATTTGCTGCATCAACACATCAATCACGGCATCAGGACCAATACTGGCAGTGTCAATTTTAATTTCCGCATGCTCTGGTGCTTCATAAGGATCACTCACACCGGTAAATTGTTTGATAATACCTTCACGCGCTTTCTTGTATAAACCTTTACGATCGCTCGCTTCGCAAACAGCTAACGGTGTTTCCACATACACTTCGATAAAACCACCCACAGCGCTAATCATTTGGCGCACGATGTTACGCGCTCGCGCAAAGGGAGCAACGAGGGCGCAAATGGTGATGCCGCCATGTCGCGTGATTTCTTGCGCGACATAACCGACACGCGTGATGTTCGTTTCGCGATCTTCTTGAGAAAAGCCTAAACCATGCGATAAATGCGTGCGAATGATATCGCCATCTAACAAAGTGATTTGTCTATCTGTCACTTCTCGCAATTTTAATGCTAACGCATTTGCTAAAGTGGATTTGCCAGAACTTGGCAAGCCGGTTAAAAAAATCGTCAAACCTTGTTTGTGTTTCGGAGGATGCGCTTTGCGCAATTCGGCAATAACGGGCGCATATGAAAACCATTCTGGAATATCGGTGTTATCTTGCAACCGTTGTCGCAACTCGGTACCAGAAATGGCCGCCGGTGTTTCATCTTTCGGAAACTCATCTACTGGAAAATAAACTTTTTGTTTGTGGCTATAAACCATTTCTTGAAACGGTACGATTTCTATACCCATTTCATCCATATGTTTTAATGCTAGCTCTTGTGCTGCATACGGATCATAAAATAATTTACCCGCACGGTCTTTACCAGGGCCTGCATGATCGCGACCAACAATAAAATGCGTACAGCCATAATTTTTGCGAATTAAGGCATGCCAAACTGCTTCGCGCGGACCACCCATGCGCATTGCGAGCGGCAATAAGCTTAGCATCGCACTATTATCTTTGTAGAATGGCAAAACATGTTCATAACAACGAACACGCAAATAATATTCGATATCGCCAGGTTTTGTCATGCCAACAACCGGATGAATCAATACATTTGCACCGGTGATTTTAGCGGCACGTAATGTTAATTCTTGATGAGCGCGATGCATCGGATTTCGCGTTTGGAAAGCCACGACTTTTTCAAAACCGCGTTGTTTGAATTGTTCGCGTAACTCAGCTGGTGTAAAACGCAAATGATTAAAATCATAATGATGCGGGAGTGAAATTTTACTTAATGTACCGCCGATATAAACATCTTTTACTTGTTGAAATAAATAACCAACACCAGGATGCGATGTGTCTGTTGTGCCAAACACTAGCTCCGCTTCGCGCGCTCTATCGACCAACCACTTATCTTCAACCTGCATCACAGCGAGCAACAACCCTTCGCTATCACGCAATGCAATTTCATCACCTAAACTTAAGCTATCAGCAAAAGCTTGATCGACATCAAGCGTAATAGGCATCGGCCAAATCGCGCCATTTGCTAAATGCATGGTGGTTAGCACACTTTCATAGTCTGCTTGGCACATAAAACCGGTTAAGGGTGCGAAGCCTTCATTTAAGATTAATTCTAAGTCGCAGACTTGGCGTTGGGTTAATATCCAAGAAACTAAGTGGTGGCGGGGGTTGGATGTATTTTCAGCACTGATAGTAGCTGATGCGGTTTTCATGAAAAAATCCTTATGTTTGAACTTGCCCTAAAAGCTTTCGGGACATTATCCAAGAATTTGAACTAATGACAAGTAGCCTGGACACGCTTTTTGTGTCCGGGGTGGCTTTGTTGCATCAAATTGTCATCCCGGAATTTTTACC
>CAZUVD010000036.1:0-8454 GCA_964623075.1 uncultured Coxiellaceae bacterium
TGATTTTCCTTGAAAAGCTGGATTGCTTCGTCGCTGCGCTCCTCGCAATGACGAAGCAATTGTTGCCGCTCCTCGCAATGACGACTGCTCCTCGCAATAAAGCCGCCCACCAATAAAAACACCTTACTTTCGGCAACCAATCGACACAACATTCTCCGCAACCTTTTCCCCCAACAACTGACACACCTGCTGCAATGCATCTCGTAAAAAACTAGAAACTTCCGCAATATCTTCGGCTGATAACAATTCACTGCCATCAGGAAGAGTGCGGAATTTATCAAACAGGAAACTTAAGTCACTAGATAATACTTCGCGTAGTTTTTGAAGTGTTGCATGGATTTCAGTGTTGGCTGCAGAATGTTTCGAAAAATAAAAGGCAAAACTAGCAAATCCATTTCTGAAAGTAATGTTTGTGTTTTCATCTTCGGTAGGATTTAAACGGCCGCCACTAAAATGATGCAGTAAATGCTCAACCTGTAATGACTCTGTGGCTAATTTATGATGCCGATTGAAAAAATTACCAGTATCAATGTTAACAACAGCGCCATTACTATTTATCATATTTTCAATACGAATACAGCCGGGACGATCGCCAAAAATCAATCTAATAAGAAGCGACTGAAATAAACCAGAATGGCATTTTGAAATGCGCTTAATTTCACTGCAAAAATATTCAAATTGAGTGCCGTTAGGATTAGCTGTGCGCGATTTAAACTGATCAATCAAATGTTTTCTTTTAAAGATTTCATCAACACATTTTGCCATGGTATAGAATAAATCTTCCGAGTTAATTCGTTGTGACAAAACGCGGAAAGATATTTTACCATTTTTATGGCGCAATAATATTTTGCCTTTAGGGCTATTTTCGCCGACAAGGATTCGGCAAAGATTGATGGCTAATACTTCATAAGCAACTTGTTTTTTTATTCGCTTAGTAATAATAGGTTCTAAAATCGATGGAATGGTTTTGTCATTGTTGACAGGATCAGTATAAGAAATAATTGCTGCCAAGATCAATCTTTCGTCTGCACTTAGCTTTTGTATGCTGGGATGCGAATTGTCATTTGATATTTCACGTATTGCTTTATTAGAAAACTCAGCTAAATTAAGCGTTGGTATACAGAGAGCTATCAAATGTAGCCGTAACTCTAATGCATATTCACGCTTTTCTGAAGGTTGCGTGCTATTGAAAAAATTTTCAATGATAGCTTCCAGCCAGCATGTTTTCATGATCCAGTCACGTTTTATTTCTTGACCACTATTTGCTTGCTTGATCCAACTTGGTTTAGTAAAGCCTTCACTTGGGGCGGTATCATTGTTTACTAGAAAAAAACCCTCACCTTCCACTTTTATTACTCGTTTTGGTACTAATCTATGCATTTTTAATAAAGCCTTTTTTATGAATTGCTAGCCATAGGTACAATATCAGCTGAATTTGCATTTTCAAGCGCTTGTAATAATTCTTGATATAATTTCGACATGGTTTCAGTCAAAATAAAAAAATCGGCTACAAATTTTTGTTGCGCACTTTCGATTTCAAGTTCACTGGTTTGTGAAATTAATTCATCTTTGAACCGGATACTTTGTAGTGAAAAATTATTAACAAGAATAAAGCTCACATGATCTTGCCATTCAATCGCGAGTTGTTTTACGACACATCCTTCTTTGATAAAAGACTGAATGCTGGTTGCAAATAAATCCTGGTGTTGACAGCGAATAACGCGGTTAGTTTGATTTTGATCTTGCAACACGCAGGATTTTTCAATTGCAAAAGTACTAGGATAACTTTGGTGTTGTAACCAATGCGTTAAGCTTTGGGATAATTTTTCAATATCATAGACTTCGATGCCATCACCAATGGTTTTTTTGATCATTGTAATAAATTGCTCAGTGCGTTTTTCATTGGTGGTGGATAACACCATGCAACTTTTTTTAGTATCAAAATAAGCATGAATCTGACTAATTTTGGTAAAAGCGCGTGGCAATAATGTGGTCATGATTTCATCTTGCAAACTATTTTTTTCTTTTTTGTAAATTTTTCTATCATCCCGCGCTTGAATGAATTTTATTTTTTTGGCTAATTCTTGACGCAAAACAATAGGTGGTAAAATTTTTTCTTCAATTTGCAAACAAACGGCAAAATAACCATTTTGTGCTTGTACTAAAGGCGCATCTTCTTCATCGCCAACGGGTGGCACCCAACCCAAACTATGCGTCATCGATGGTGGGCAGTCACGAAATCGCAATTGTTCGAGTTTTTCAGCAAACTCTTCTTTTGAAAAAGTAAATTTATTAGTTAATTTAAATAATTTCGCTTGTTTGTATAACATTACCATCGTTCCTTTTATGCCTACTTGCAGATGCGTCATCTTACAACATCAGCGTGCGCCATGAAATGTGATAATAAAAGTTATTGATATCTCTTTTTTATGCAGATTAAATCATATACAATGTGCATCATCTTGCGCCATACCGCAAAATTCTAGGAGACTTCAATATGAGTACACTTGATTCCAGGCCCGCCAATGAAGTGATCGAATTATATTACGCAAAGCATCAAGCCATTCGTGATGGCGATTTAATGCGATTATTAGAAATCAAAAAAACATGCCCAGAATTATTTGATATGCGATATGACAAACAAGTTCACGATATGATTACTTACGCTAAAGAATTTCAAAATAGTGCGCGTTATAAAGAATTAAAAAAAGCAGAGTTGAGAAGTAAGTTGTCGGTGTTGACCTCAAGCGATATTGTCATCCCAGAATGAATGTAGCCTGGACACGTTTTTTGTGTCCGGGTTTTTTGGGTTGTCTGTGCGAAAAGCCCCCGGACACAAAAAACGTGTCCAGGCTACTTTTTACTGTCCCGGCGCCCTCATCGTATTCGATTGCATCATCACATTACGTTGAAAATTACCAGGCGATGGTTTTTTAGAAGTCGGTTGCGAAAATCCACCTAAGCTTGGATTTGGATCCGTTGCCGCGCAGCCAGCAAATATAAACGCAGAAACCACCATTAATAATAATTGTTTCATCACAACATCCTTATTGTTAACTGGAAAAAAAATCAGCTTAACATAAATCGTTTGAAATGCTTAACCACTTTAATGCGTTCATCGCTGGTTATTAATTTAGGATTTGCAATAATCATTTCTTTTTGTTCACGTGAACATTTTTTTATTAAACGCTCAACTTTCATTGCAAAGGCTTTGTCAGCTAATATTTGCCAACATTGCAGCATAGCAATTGGCTTAAAACTACGGGTAAATTTGCATTTGCCGGTACCTTTCACGTGCGAGAGATATCTTTTTTTTATATCAGTGGTATAACCTGTGTAATAAGCGTTATTTTCACACAGTAAAATATAGACCCAATATAATTTTGCCAACAGGTTTTTCCTTATCATATTGATTTTAAATGCTATCACAAAGTGTTTGCAAAACATACTCTTACAGTTAAAAACCCGCTATTTGCCATTCATTTCTGGTATAATGAGGGGATAAGAAAAATTAAGGGAGGTGGTGCTATGAGATTAACTACCAAACGATCAAACGGCCACTTAAAATCGGACTGGCTTAAAATCAAGAATGCTTTTTCAGACACAGCAGTGGATGCTAAACTTAAGGCAAGGGAAATGATTGCAGATTCAGTGGATGGCATAAAAGAAAAATCCACTAAAGCTAAATTAAAAGTATCAAACTACACTGCAAAGCGTCCATTAAAATCACTGGGCATTGCATTTGTAGCAGGCGCAATCATAGGGTTATTAATTGGACGTCGCTAAATAAAGGAAGCGTGCAGATGCCAAAGCGAAGTAACGCAGGAAAATTTTTGAAATTGCTGTTGGTTGTTCCTACCGTACTTAGCATGGCATCCACGCTTTTATCCTTTGCCCGCGAAGAACTCATTTTAATGAAACGCAAAATGGTTTTTCTTGTTTTTTTAACCCTCATTAGTTTTATTTTTTTAATCACGACATGGCTTAGTCTATGTGGATTGTTATTGTTTTATTTATTGGCCATGAATGTCAGTATCATGCTGGCGTTAATAACTATTATGGTCATCAATTTAATTTTATTGTTGGTATCGGGCCTTATTTTAGCCTGCATCAAAGTGAACCCAACGTTACCAGAGACACGAAATGTGATTAGTGATATTATTTCGCAATAACGTTTAGGGATGAAACGATTGCGCACCTGTCCACGCACTATCAGTATTAAATTCTGCAGTCTTTGCGCCATCTTTTATTTTATTGTTAGCCTTCCTGCTTATGCTCTTGATCAAAATGAAAAACTTTGGACTGGCTTCTATATGAAGAGACCACTGTTATTAACAAATGAGCGTTATCTCTATTCCTTATATGCCCAGTTACGTTTAATTAATAAAAGCCAACCTTGGCAAACAAATATATTAGAAGGGGCACTTGGCTATGTGTACACACCGGATAAAACATTTTGGTTAGGGTATCGCTGGATTGGTAGCAATCCAAATAATGGGTTTGCCCAAAATCACTATTTGTTTGAACAACTGATGTGGAAATGGTTTGATACTAACGATTTTAAATTCATATCACGCACTCGCTTTGAGCAAGTGAAAAATGGGCGTGAAAGCCCCATGTCTTTTCGTTTACGCGAGCGTGTTACTTATGAAATGAAAGCTCATTATTTTAATGCGTTAAACCCCGTTATTTTTGATGAAATATTTTTGCAATTGAATCAAACTGATTACGCATCCCATCGAATGGTTGAACAAAATCGGTTTTTTATTGGTTTTAATTGGTATTTAACGCAAAAAAATTTGTGGGAAATTGGGTATATAAATCAATATCAATACCATACGCCGCAGCAACCGCAGAATCGAATGAATCATGTTTTGTCGTTGACGTATATGATGAATTAATGTTTTCGTTAGCACCACAGATAATCTACTGAAAAGTAGCCTGGACACGTTTTTTGTGTCCGGGGTTGTTGTATCGAGAGGTATCCAGATGCAACCACCCCGGACACAAAAAGCGTGTCCAGGCTACATTATGCTTGATGTAACCCCTGGCAAAATGGTATCACTAGAACACCATTGTTTAAAAATGAGGGAAGCATGGCAAACAATCATCAGGATTCATCACCCATTGTGCCAGCTAACCAACATTTACCTGAAATCACCCTGCGCGGTACCTTACTCGGCATCATCCTCACCATCATTTTAGCCGCCGCAAATGCCTTTTTAAGTTTAAAGTTAGGCGCAACGGTTTCTGCTTCCATTCCTGCAGCTGTTATTTCGATGGGTATATTACGCTTCTTTCGCAAATCCAATATTTTAGAAAATAACATGGTGCAAACCATGGCATCGGTTGGTGAAGCTTTAACAGCCGGTGTTACCTTTATTTTACCGGCGCTCATTATTATTGGCGCCTGGCATGATTTTAATTATTGGCAAACCATGTCGATAAGTTTATTAGGCGGTGGGTTAGGGGTGTTATTTACCATTCCTTTGCGGCGAGCATTGTTACACGATAAATCGCTGCGCTATCCAGAAGGTGTTGCCATTGGTAATGTGTTGAAAGCAAGTACCATGCATGAAAAGGGGGATTTAAATGCCTTAGTAAAAGGCGGCGTGGTTGGTTCTATCATTGCGTTATTTCAATCAGGCTTTCAAATTCTAACAGACAGTTTTGCTTTTTGGGTAAAAACACCGAGTTTAGTGTTTGGTTTTGGTTTGGGGTTATCGCCCGCTTTAATTGCAGCAGGTTATATTGTTGGCATTAATGTCTCATTAAGTATTTTATTAGGCATTGTATTGGGTTGGATACTGGGTGTGCCCTTATTAACGCTAACCTATGGTATGCCTGCAGCTGAAACTGCTGAACAAATCGCGACATTAATGTGGCATTCGCATGTGCGCTACATCGGTGTTGGTACTATGTTGATTGGTGGTTTGTGGACATTATTCACCTTAGCAAAACCATTAGCAGTCAGTATTGCAACATCGATTGCAACATTGCGTAAAGCAAAATTAGATAGTAAACATGTCATGTTACGCACAGAGCATGACATTCCAATCCATTATGTTTTGATGGGTGTGTTGATATTATTAGTGCCTTTATTTTTTTTAATCGCGAATAAAGTGATCTTGCCAACTGCAAATATTACCGTTGATTTTCGCTATGCCATCGCTGCGTTTAGTGCGCTCTATGTATTAATTGCTGGTTTTATGTTTTGTTCGATTTCAGCTTATTTTGCGGGTTTGATTGGTTCAACCAATAATCCAGTATCTGGTTTATCGGTATCGGTTTTATTGATTCTTTGCTTAGCATTTTTAGCGATAGCTAGTTTACAAGTGCTTGATAAAGATGTTGCTGAAGTGCTTGCGATTGTTGCAATCGGTTGTACCGTTGTTGTATCTGCTGGTTTAGCTATTTCGAACGATACCATGCAAGATTTAAAAGTAGGTCAAATTGTCGGCGCGACTCCTTGGAAACAACAAATGATGTTAGTCGTTGGCGTGATTGTTTCATCATTAGTGATTCCACCGATTTTACAATTATTGTATCAAGCCTATGGTATAGCTGGCGTATTTCCACGACCTGGAATGAGCACCAGCCAAATGTTAGCGGCACCGCAAGCAGGATTAATGGCAACCATCACACAAGGTGCGTTTAGTCATCATTTGCAATGGAATATGATAATAATTGGTGCGAGCATCGCGGTTGTTTGTATCATCATCGATGAAATATTAAAGAAACATTATGATTTACGTTGCCCTGTGTTAGCAGTTGGTCTTGGTATTTATTTACCACTCGATGCGTCGGTGCCTTGCGTGATTGGTGGTGTTTTATCTTATTTATTGCATAAACGTTTGCAAACCATGTATCAATCACAACAAACAAATGTTGCGGAACAAAAAATCCATAATCACAATCAAAATGGATTATTGCTTGCCTGTGGTTTAGTGGCAGGCGCATCTATTATGGGTGTGTTATTAGCAATTCCTTTTGCGATTAAAGAAAGTTCGGATGCTTTGCGAATTATGCCGGAAAACTGGTTACCGTTTTCAGGGGCGCTGAGTGTTGTGGTGACTTTCTTTTTATGTCTTTGGATGTATCGGTTTGTCTTAGTGAAAAAATAAACATATATCAATCAATGAGTTAGCTTGCGGCAGCTTTTTATAAACCTATTATACTTAAAACATAATAGGCATGTTATAAGAGGGTATTTGCCATGAGCTATAGTTTTGATTTGATGATAGAACCCGAACAAATAATTGATGCAGATCGCATAGCGAGTGCCGTCGCAAAATTTATGAATTACAATATAGATTCAAATCAACGATACAAAATTGGAAAAGTAAGACCACAAGATATTTCTTTTTCTCTCATGACTTCTATGCTTAATATGTTTAAAAAAAAGCGTCAGTATGAATTAAAAAATATTCCAATCGTGGATCATAACGACAATATCGTTGGTTTTATTCCAGGAAAAGTAGTGTTAACGCTTGATGAAAAAAAAGCAAATACGCTTGAAAAACAAAAAATGACAATCGCAACTGATGATGCTTTTCTATTTAAGTTATTAGGAGATAAAGATAAAAATAAGAAAATAACAGAAACTAAGTTATTATCGCAGATGCAGATGCCAACGATTACCATGGCGGAAATCGCCGCAAATAAAGATACAAAGAATGGATATTTTCAAGGCTACATTGAGAAAAATTTTAAAAGAAGCTGTGAGGATAAAACGGATACATTGTATACTTTAAGAGAAGATTTTGTTCGCGGCACAAAAATTAATAATAATTTAATATTTAAAGAACTAGAGGCTACTAAAATTAAGAGCGATAGAAATGAAATAATAATAAAAGCACTTAAAGAAAATTCATTTTCTGAAACTGATATTGAACATTTAAAAGAAGCTTACACACAAGAACCTAGTTATTTTCTTTATCACGCAGCGGCAGGCGCCGCAACTAATTTGTTTATAGATTATGGCATTATTGTTGATGCGGCTACCGATTTAAAACAGAAAGCCGATTATAGAAATCTTAGTAAAGATGAAAATGGTGATATTTATTTCACGCAAGTTTGGTATGATGTGCGCTTTATAAAGACTACAGATGATTCAGGACAGGTTTTAACTAATTTACCTGGACCACACATATCAAAATTTAAGCTAATTCCACCAGAGAAAGACGGTGAGAGTTGGGCATTTCAATTAGTCAGTTGTAGTACCAAAAATGAAATGATGTTCGCAGCATTGCAAGGGAAGATGTTCAAATACGCAGAAGGTAAGTTGATGGTCGATGACAATAAATTACAACTCGATTATGGCAGAAAATAATAAAAAAACACTGTAGTCCTTCCCACGTTTTTTGTGTCCGGGGTTTTATGTAATCGGAGGGAAAGCACCCGGACACAAAAAGTGTATAGTCCGGGGACATAGGTAACAAACGTTCGGGGACA
>CAZUVD010000037.1:0-7985 GCA_964623075.1 uncultured Coxiellaceae bacterium
CAGCACTATATTATCAAGCAGCTTACCCAGCTCATCGACTCAGCTAAACGAGAGGGCTACGAGCAGGGGTATATCGAATGTGGAATGAAGTGGAACAAGGTGGCTGAAGAAGTATTATCTTCTATGAAGGAAACCAGAGAACATATTGAAAAAACTAACGCTCAAATCGAGCAATCAGAGGAGACTAAGTAATGGAATGGATTTTTGGAATCGTAGTGGCCGCGGCGATCTTGTATCTCTACTTGCGAGCCGGCGGTACGAAATGCCCAAATTGCGGCGAGGATACGATCGAGGTCGGGTACGAGGGCTATAAACGCAAATGTCAAAGTTGTAAATGGAGGAATTGAAATGGAAAAGTTTGAGGTTGATGTTCAGGACTGGATCAACTTGGAGGTCGAGATCGAAAATATTCACGACCGGCTGGAAAAGATCGAGGAGCTGCTGAAAATATCTGAGTGGTATTTGGCCGAGGAGTCAGAGGAGTAGAAATCGCAATGTGATATAGTATTCGCAAATGAGAGTAGCGAATACAAGTGCCAGCAAGAAAAAGAAAGGCAAACTGCTTGAGAAATGGGTCGCGAGCGAATTACGGCGCAGCGGCGCTGATCCTGACGCGCAGCCAATGCCTCTCTCTGGCGCTTTGCAGTTTTTCAAAGGCGACATCCGGACTCGCCTCGGCTATCATATCGAGTGTAAGAATCAGGAAACCTGGAAACCAAAAGAGTGGCTGAGGATAGCCGAGAGCCAAAGAGGGCAAAGTGAAGTACCGCTGGTCATTATGAAAAGCAATTTTGAGCAGCCGGTGGCGCTCTTACCAGCGGCTGACTTGATCAACTTAATAGCTGAATTGGAGGGTACGTGGGAAACAATCAAAAAACTTCGCCAAGAGTAGCGATTGTAGGCGGCAATGGTGTGGTCGGGAGTTCATATCAAAAACTCTTTCCAGACGCTTATATTTATGACATCGGGGTGGGCACTAAAGACGAGGTCAATGCTTGCGACATAGCCTTGATCGCCGTACCGACTAACCCGACCGAGGGCGGCGAGCTAGACATGAGTATTGTGGAAAGCGTGATCGAATGGGTCGATACGCCGCTCATCCTTATCAAGAGCGCGCTCATGCCTGGGACTGTGGACAGACTTGTGGAAAAGACCGGCAAAAATATCGCTGTGTCAGTCGAGTTCATCGGAGAGGGCAATTATCAAGTTCATTACTGGAAATATCCTCATCAGGACGATCCGCGCATGCACGCTATGCTCATCATCGGCGGCGAGGAGAAAACAGCTCAAAAGTGCGCCGAGATCTTGTGGCGTAGGATGTCACCGGATATCAAGATCCACCTGACAAGTGCGCTTGAAGCCGAGATCACAAAGCTCGTCGAGAACTCATGGGGAGCATTCAAGGTCACATTCGCAAATACGCTCTACTCTCTCGCTACAAAGGCCAACGCCAACCCGATTCGTATTCACCAGGCATGGACTTCAGATGGTCGGGTAGACGCTATGCACACGCGAGCCGTCGGCTTTGAGCGTGGCTGGACTAGCAAATGCTGGGACAAAGATGTGCAGGCTTTGGCCGCTTACGCCGAGAGCGTGCAGGCCGGAGATATGGCATTCTTGATCAACGCCGTGCTGGATCTGAACGAGTTTCATAAGCAAGAGAACGAGAGAGATGTTGAGCGTAACTTGCAGTCTTGATGACGGATCTCTGGATGACTATCGCTTGAGCGAGGTGCTGGCTCGGTATGAGATTGAAACTACATTTTATCTGCCGGTGAATTGGCAGCGCTATCTTACAGCTAAGGGGATCACCCCTATGAATCGCGCTCAGGCGGCAAACATCAGCAAGCGCTTCACCATTGGCTCGCATGGAGTGGATCATCTGCTGCTGACTCGTGTTGATCCGGAGCTACAGGATCGGGAGATTATCGAGAGCCGGTCGCTCTTGCAGGCCATGTTCAAACAGCCAATCAACTCCTTTTGTTACCCTCGCGGATATTATGATCAGAGCATTGTGGAGAAAGTTCGAGCGGCTGGATATAAGTCAGCACGCACAGTCAAAGTCGGCTCAATCAACCCGCCGGAGAATCCGTTTGAGCGTGAAACTACCGTTCATATCGGCTACGATCGGAAAGAGTACGGTACGGATTGGCTGACTTATGCAAAGGCGCAGCTAGAGCGAGCGCTTGAGCAGGCTGAGGATCGGCCGACCAGGTATCACTTCTGGGGGCATGGAGCTGAGATCACGAAGCTCGGTCAGTGGGATCGGGCGGTGAAGTTCATTAAGGATATCAGCTATGCCGCGAAGTAAGATACATATTGCCAAGTATGAGCCTGGTCGCTTGGGTGGTGGCTGGAGCTTTGCTCGACAGTTTAGCGAAGCGCTGAAAGATCAGCATACTAACTATGATGAGTCGGATGTGTACTTCATCCCTTCCCCTAGCATGGTCGAGCGCAGCGATGTCGAACAGGCAAAGCGAGATGGCAAATACATTGCGCTGCGTGTGGATAATATTATCCGCAATAGCCGGAATCGCAATACGGGCATGAGCCGAATGCGCGACATGAGCGAGATGGCCGATGTGGTGATATATCAGTCTACATTCGCGCGCGATATCCTCAAGGGCTGGGTCAAGCCTCAGAGCGAGGCGATCATCCTCAATGGCTGCAATCGCAGCGTGTTTCACGATAATGATCGGCATGAGTCGCCGTACAATCGCTACTTGTACAGCCGCTACAATCGAGATGAGACAAAAAACTGGGAGATGGCTCGCTTCATATATGAGCAGGCTGCCAGCACTGATCCAGATAGCGTGCTCACGATCATAGGTCAGTTCAGCCAGGAGCTTCGAGATTACAACTTTGACTTTTACCGAGGCGAGAAATGGCAATATCTGGGAGTGGTGGCGAATCCGGCGAGCTTGGGTGAGATCTATCGAAACACTGACTATCTGATCTATACCTATTTCAATGACGCTTGCTCGAATACGCTCATCGAGGCGCTCTGCTGCGGCTGCGAGATCGTCGATCCGTACGCTATGCAGGACACTGGCGGATCAGGCGAGATCATGTATTACTTTGAGCAGCGTGGGGCAAATTATTTCTCCGCCGAGCGCATGGTGAAAGAATATATCGAGGTGCTGCAATGAACGAACGCTTTACTAGCAAAATAAAATATGTCGGCGATTGCTGGCTTTGGTCTGCCAACACAAGCGCAGGGGGCTACGGCGTCTACTGGGACAGCGGAAAACAAATATATGCCCACAGATTCTCTTACCAGTTTTACAAGGGAGAGATACCGCCTGGGCTAGAAATAGACCACTTATGCAGGGTGAGGAATTGTGTAAACCCATCTCATCTCGAAGCTGTTACCAGAAGCGAAAACAACAAAAGGGGTCTGCTGCCGTCAATACTTCGAGCACGACAAAAAGCAAAAACTCATTGCCCACAGGGGCATGAGTATAGTTTTGAGAATACCTATTTGCGGCCAGACAGATCGGCAAGAGATTGCAGGGTATGTCGGCGTGAAGCTCGGCGACGATGTGCTGGCTATTATGAGGCAAAAAAATGAGCAGCACGTACCGCGAAACTCTGAACAAATACCTGGCCGAGCTGGAAGTGGTCGGAGATGTGATCTATGATGTCGGAGGAGCGCAGGAGAGCCTGCCAAAGCGCGTCAAACGCTTCGATGTGGGGGAGTATGTCATTTTTGATTTGGAAACGCCGCACAGAGGCTCTACGCCAGCCGTAGTGCTCGATCTCAATGACCCTATGGCGCAAACAAAAGACTGGCACGGCCGAGCCGACGCCGTGTACTGCTTTGAGGTGTTCGAGTATGTGTTCGATCCGGCGACTGCAATGTATAATCTCTGGCTGCTGATGAAACCTGGTGGCACGCTGACTGCCAGTTTCCCTTTTCTCTACCCTATGCACGAGCCATACCAGGCCGACTACTTGCGCTATACAGAGCCAGGGATTTGCAGGCTGGCTCGGAATGCAGGGCTGACAGTCATTGGAGTAACCTATCGCCGACCGACCTCAAACCTTTGGCGCAGCTTTGTATCAGCCGAGCGCATGCGGCCGAGCCGTCAGGCTGACCATGATGTGATGGGCTATATAGTGGAGTTCAAGAAATGAGATACATATTCGTAGACCTCGGCGCGTTTGATGGAGATACAATCGACTACTTTTTGCATAAGGCTGAGGGGCTACCAGCGAAAGCCAGCAGATTCCGGATCTATGCGTTTGAGCCGAATCCCAAGTTTTTTGTGCGCTTGAGCGAGCTGATGGATTCTACGCCGCAGATCAAGCAGATCAGCAATCAGGCGGCTTGGATCGAGGATTGCGAGATGGAGTTCGCGGTGGATCAGGCCGAGTCGCCTATGGGATCGACGCTCATGCCTGGCAAGCGAGAGATGTGGAGCAAATCAGCGAAACAAAAGGTGCAGGCATTCAACTTCCCTGAGTGGCTGGAGCAGTTCGTGGATGATTATGTCATAGTAAAGTGTGATATCGAGGGTGCGGAGTTTGTTATTTTTGACAAAATGCTCAAAGATGGCACGCTCAATCTCATGGATGAGCTGTGGTGTGAGTTTCATCCGAACAAAGTGCGAGAGTATACCACCACTCACAAAAATGAGCTGATGGCAGATATTCGCGCTGCTGGCGTAAACCTAAAGGAGTGGCACTGATGTTGAAAATTGTGGCAGTAACTGACAAAGAATTGACCGCGATCGACCGGCTAGCGACCGGCGTGGCAAAATATATGAATGGCTTTGACTACCAGGTATATGCAGTCCATCCTAAGCGACCAGACCGCGACCAACTGGCTCGCTTTGTAGCAGCTGCTCAAGATGCCGACATTATTGACTATCATTATTTCAGAACTGCGGAGATGCTCCGTCAGCACTTGCCCTGGCTACGGGAGAAGCCAAGTATTCTGAGGCACTTCAACCCCTACTCCCTTGACGGCGACTGGAGCAGCTATGACTACATTGTGGCCTGTAATAAGACAATTGAAGCTAATCTCAAGAATGACTACCAAAATGTGCTCTATCACCCTATTACACGCAATCCAGAGGACTATACATGGCGTGCAGATACGGTAGATCACGACACTGTGCTGATGGTAGCCAATCGAATCGAGGCAAAGAAGGGCATTCTTGAGGTTGCTCAAGCCTGTGAGAAGCTAGGTGTGCGCTTCCATCTAGTCGGCAATATATCTGACCCAGCGTATTTCTCTGAAATCACCGCCCTGCCGACGACAGTATTCTCTCAAGGCATATCTGATGAAGCACTTGCTGAAGCCTACTCTCAAGCTTCGCTTCATATCTGCAACTCACAGGACAACTTCGAGAGCGGCACAATGCCTATTCTGGAAGCTATGTTCTCTGGTGTGCCAGTGCTGACCCGTAATGTTGGTCATGTGCCGGATCTCTACAACGGCGAGAATATGATTATCAACCCAAATGATAAGACCAACACCGACGCTCTAGCTGACCTCATCTTTAAGTCGCTGGCAGACAAGAAAGCCCTGCAAACTATGCGTGAGAAGGCATGGCAGACGGTCAAGAGCTATACAGATGAGCGCCGAGCCTGGATGTACAAGAAACTCTACCGGCAAATGCAAAGCCCCGAAGTGCCAGCTAGCGTGATACTACCGACTGCTGGGGATACCCACACGCTTGCACGAGCACTGGCACATATTGCTAGCCAGACATACACCAACCTAGAAGTGGTAGTTGTAGATGATGGTGATGACCCGATGACGAAGGAAGTCGTAGCAGAGTTTAGGCGTACCGTCACCATGCCAGTGCAATACCACAATACCGAGCAGGGCGATTATGGACTGGCAAGGGCTAGGAATGTAGGCATCATTGAAGCGACTGGCGACATTATCGTATTCGACGATCAGCGTCAGCTCATGGATGCCGATGCCGTAGAGGAGTTTGTGAAGCATCTAACGCCTGGTCACTGGCTGTATGGGAATAAGGGCGCGAAGAAAGATTTTGTGGAGAACTTCGGTTGTATCTACAGGAGTGAGATTATCAAGGCCGGTATGTTCTCTGAGCGCTGCACACTGTACGGGTCGCTCTCGCAGGAGATCCGCAGCCGGACTCGCTTGCAAGGCATCACACATACCTATATCGAATCAGCCAAAGCTACGGCTGCCAAGAAAAGCAGCAACAAATACACCAAACGCCAAGAGATTATCAAGAGTAAAGATATGCTATTTAAGATGGGACTTTGAAATGAGAAAGATACGCGTATTCGGAGTATTGAATCACCTGGGGAATAACTACGAGCAACTGAAGCTAGCTGAGAACTACCCCGTTGAGTTCACTTATCTGAAAAACAATGTACGGCGCTGGGGGAGAGGATCACACCGAGAGCAACCGGATCATCTAAACTGGGCAAGCTACTACGAGCCAGGGAAGTACGATGTCGCTATTCTATCCGTAGATCAGCAATGCACTGACCCCCAGATTGGCAAAGGTCATCTTTACCGTCATTTGAATGAAGTTATCACTGACATACCGAAGATTGTCATAAACCACGGTACGCCGATGTGGGATGAGATGTACTCCGAGGATATTGTCATCAACGGCGGCGAGGTATATGGCAGAAACGGCCAACCTAAGCCGATTGACGGAATGAAGCAGCTCGTCGGGGATAACTTTATGATCGTGAACAGCTACGAGAGCGTGAATCGCTGGGGCTGGGGCTATCCACTCATCCACGGCATGACTTCAGATGATTGGCTGGATCTACCGAAAGAGCCTATTGTGGTGCTACCACTCTCCCCTGCTGGCTTGGATAAGTATTACAACCGACAGCTTATCTCGCACATCAAGGAGGCGCTGCCAGAGCGTACTGGCATAGAAGTCGTGCATACCAATGTCAATTACCCTGTAATGGACTTCCAGGACTACAAAGAAACCATTGGCCGTGCTCTGATAACGATATTCCCCTTCAGAGATAGCCCGATGCCCCGTAGCCGTACAGAGGCCATGCTATCAGGCTCGTGTGTGCTCTCTAGCCGTCACCACAACGCAGATGAGTTCATTAAGACCGGCGTCAATGGCTTCATCATGCCAGATAACCCCCTCAGCTACATCGAAACTATTGACCAGCTTGTAAATTATCACTACAAAGAAGCCGTCAAAGTAGGCCAGGAGGCCAAGAAAACCGCTCAGAAGATCTTTTCTGAGGAGAGATACCAGGCTGATTTATGGCATATTATCGAAAGCGTGGCTGCCGGTAAGCGGCCAGAATGGAATGGAGCAAAGATATGGGAGTAGCATTTTTCACTTTTGAGCAATTTCATGGCAAGAAGAACATTGGCTCGACGAAGATTCGTGTCAGAAATCTCTACAAGTATTGGCCGGAAGCCCACGATTACAAGTTTGGCGAGAAACCAGACGCTATGATATTTCAGAAAATCTATCGCTCCGGTGAAACCTTTCGCTCGGCAGCCTATACTCTGCCAGGCGAAATGCAAGTACCGACCATCCTCGATATTTGTGATCCCGACTGGCTCGGCCAAGCAGCCGTATCAAAGAGCTGCTTCATCACAGAAACGAGTCGCATGGTCGATGCTGTGGTGACAAGCACCGAAGCCCTAGCTGAGTTCATTCGGCAACTCACAGACAAGCCCGTGGTCTGCATCCCCGACCGTTTTGTGATTGACGAGTTTCCACCGCTCAAGCAACACTCCGGCGCAATCAAAACCGCTGTGTGGTTTGGCTATGCTCACAATTCGGAGATCCTACAATACGCCATACCGACGCTCAACCGGCTCGGCATCAAGCTCATTGTGATATCAAACGAAGATCCTAAACTCTCAATGGCTGAGTACGAGTTTGTGCTATGGGAAAACAAGAACGCTTACCAGCATATTCAGCGAGCCGATGTCGCGCTCTTGCCAATTGGCAACCGACCGCTCGACCGTTTCAAGAGCAATAACCGCCCAGTACAAGCCGCTC
>CAZUVD010000038.1:0-1872 GCA_964623075.1 uncultured Coxiellaceae bacterium
TTGGTTACGGTTGCCGTACCACTTGAAACCGACACAGAAACACCCGTTCCGGCCGATACGCCAATAATCGGCAGCGTAACACCCGAACCAGAAGAAATACCCAGGGATTGTCCGGTAAGGGAAAGGTTTTGTATTTCGTTGGTCGTGCTGGCGTCTGTGGCCGTCAGGGTGAAGGAAGGATAAGTACCTGACACCGCAACCCCGCCGCCATTGGTCAGGCTGACCGTTTGGTCGGGCGCGCTGTTTGTGACGGTTGCGGTATTGCTGGCATCGTTATATGTGAAGACAATTCCCGTGCCGGCAGATACCGCGCCAAGGGCGGCATCCTGCGCGGCTTCCGTGAAGTCGGTAACGGCCGTTGAAGGAATCGCAATAGTGACGTTTGAAGCGCCTGTGGCGCGCCCGTCTGCATCGAAAGTGGTCTGCGCTACCTGTGTAGCCGAGCCGTAAGTACCAGCCGAGACGGCAGTAGACGCCAGTTCCGAAGCGCCCACAGCGCCCGTGGCAATCTTGCCCGACGTGACGGCGTTGGCGTTGATCTCATTCGTTCCTACCGCGTTGGCCGCGATTTGAAGGTTGTCGTAGGTGCCCGATACGTCCCCTCCGAATGTCGTGGAGGTCGTCAAATCGTCGCTGCCGTCCGTGTCGCCGGTGTTGGTGATGGTATAGACGCCAGACGAAGCGGATGCTGAAATACCCGCTCCCGCACTGATCCCCACGACGGGGAGCGTGACACCCGATCCGCCGGAAATGGAAAGTAATTGCCCGGACAAGGAAAGGTTTTGCGCGTCGGTGTTGTCGAGATACGTTGAAAGATTGACCGATTTGAACGGCTGAGCGTCGCCTGAAATGGAAATGCGCAGCACGTTCGAAACAATCGCAAAAGTGTCAATGGTTTGTGCGTCGGTGTTGTCCAAATACCCCGACAAATCGACCGTGCTTCCGTCGCCTGTCAAGGCAAGCGTGTTTCCTGTGAGCGTCAGGTCGAGTGTTACCGCACCGCCTTGGCCGTTCACCGAAGCGACGGCGCCTTTGTTCAGGTGTCGCCACGCCCCGGAGCGATAGAAGTACAGCGAGTCGCATCCGTTGATCGCGAAGGGCGACAGTGTGCGGGAAGGCGTATATGCCGGAGGCGTACAGCCGACTGTCTGTGCCAATGCGTAGCCACGTTGCCGCCATGCCTGAGCCTGACGATCCCATTGCCAAATTCGGTTGGTCGTATCGACTGCGATTTCAGAACCCTGCTTTGTAGGCGGGTCCATCGGCGGTACGCCATAATGCGGAATTCCGGGGGTCTTCAAAATTTGAGCGCCAACCAGAACTGGCAGCGCGAGGAAAAGAATGGCGAGAAAACGCTTCATGTGATGGGTCGTACTTTTTTGATCATACCGCTGGGGCCCACGTCGGAGCCGTCAGCAATGATGTAGAAGTCGCCGACACTCAGGCCGTCGGCAATGGCCGCTTCATCGTCAGTGTACTCCGGTATAAGCGAAAAATCAGGAGCGCCGGCAGAACCGGGCGGGCCGGGAATAGACACGGGAAATTTTACAACGAGCCGGGTTGTACCCATCACCACTTTGATCCGTGGCGAAACCACCTTGACAACGGTCTGGATCATGCCTCGTCTTTCAGTCTGGTGAACGATCCGACGAAGTAGGTTTTCTTTACCCCGCCGAGGGTTATTTTGAGGTCGTACCGCATTTTGCAACCCACGACCAATGCGCTGATTTGTTCGTCGGTGAATTCAACCCGCGGCGTGTAGGTGTCGGGCAGGGTGATTTCCCCGGTATCGGTGCTTACCTCCACGACATTTTCGCCGGTCGAGAGGTTTTTTACCTTCATCTCGATCAGCGCGCCGGTCAGGTCTTTCTC
>CAZUVD010000038.1:1972-7734 GCA_964623075.1 uncultured Coxiellaceae bacterium
CGGCCAGGTCTTCGGAAATCCAGTTCAAAAAATGCCGGCAGTTGTATCGCCCACGCTCAATGAATGGGTTGTAACTGGCGGCGGTTTTCGGGTCTATCAGGTCCGGGTCGTCCTTCCATGTGAGCGCTTCGGCCTTGGAAAAGACTTTTCCTGCGCGCTTCACGCAGAATTTTCGACTCGTTTGGATGATGCTGCCCTGGTAGATGAAGTATTGCAGGTCAAGTTCAGCTGCTATGCCGAGGTTGGTGATTTCGTGCGCCTGGTTGTAGGTATCGTATGCGTACAGGCGCCAATATTTTTGCAGCGCTCCATCTTCGTCCGTTGCCCCGACAATCAGATTTTTCAATCCCTCGAACAATTCTTTCAGGGTCCGTGCCGACACGATGCTTTGCACGACGAAGTCCCGAATGAACTGCCGCACCTCTGCGCTTTTCCCGAGCCGGTGCAAGTATCCGTCCGTCACGATGTTGCCGCGCGGGTCGACTCCGATGACCGATCGGATAATGTCGGCCTGCGTTTCTTCCATCGCCTCTGTAATCGGCTCGCCGATTAAGGAAAAGTAAGAGCCGGTAAGCGCAGCAACCGACAGCAGTTCGCTGGAAAACCCGGCCAGTTCATCATGAACCCGCAAGCGCTCGAAGCGATTGAATACGTCTTCGAGTTGTGCGACTTTAAGCACATTGCGTTTCCCGTTTTTCAGCCTTCCTTCCTGCACGTCGAGCGAAACAGACAACACATCGCGCACCAGATCATAAAGGTCTTTTTGCATAGCCTGTACTCTTTTGTCCAGGCCTGTTTCCAATTCGGCAATCCTGCGCTCGAAGTCGACCGCCCATTCGCCAATTGCTGCAATAAGTTCCTCGTTGGTCATGGCATCAATTCACACCCAACACGGGGCGTGTCGCGCCCTGTGCCTCTGTGAGGTATGTTTGTACTTTTTCGTTTACGATCCGCCGCTGATCGGCAACGGGTTTCATGTAGAAGCCTTCCTGTTCGGCCTCGAGTTCGTCGAATATCACCCCGAGCATCATGTAGAGCACTTTGTACCGGGCCGGCACAGATGCGCTGCTGAGCGCCAGAGAAATTTTATCGGCCGACATGCCGCTGAACGGATTAAAGCGCTCCCGCACCTCCCACGCCTTGAACTCTTTCGGGTTGTCGGCGTATACGATCCGCGCAATGTCGGCTTGAATGTTCCTGATCACCACCGGTCCCGCATCGCTGCGGTTCGCGCTTTCCAGTTCGGCAAGCAGCGCCGTCAGGTCTTTCAGTTTGAAATCCTTGGAAAATACCAGCATGGCCACAAGTCCGGCCTCGATTGAGGCGAACCTGGCCACGGCGTACACCTGAAACCGCCATTTCTCGGCGTACCCCTGCGCGCAAGGAAACAGCGTGTCGTACACGTTAGTCAGGTCGATGTTCTTCCCTGTCGCGGTGTCCGAAATCTGCTGGCGACTGAAAATATCGGCATTGAATACGACCGACTTGGCCTTTCGCGTCAACTCGTCGATGTATTCCTGCTGGAATTTCAAAATATCAACGGGTGGCGCCTTGAATACTACCAGTTTTTCGAGGTCGATCAACTCTTCGCCGCGCCGAGGCAGAGTAAGCACAAGTTTTTCTTGCGCTGACGTTACCGACTGGTGCCCCGTTCCCTTGCAACTCGGGCACAGGTCCCCGTTTCCAAGATGCCCGTCAATGCAGCCATCTGCGGTGCATGCCGGCGCGTATTCGGCGCGAAACGGGAATGCGGAAAGCGCCATCGTCAGATCGAGCTCTGAGTTGGATTTGATGCCTTTCAGCAGGATCGGCACGCACTTGTCGAACGGAGCGACGAACGTATTTCCGCCCGTCCATTGGTCGCGGGCGTACCCGACCTGAAACGCTGGCACATAACCGGCGTTGTGGGGAGTATTGAAGGCGAGAAAGAAAAGCCGCTTTTGGAATCGGATGAGCGCACCGCCTTCCACCTCGTAATACTTGCGCTCTTCGGGAGGGTTTGGCAATGATGGCGACGGCTCTACTTCCGTAAGAACGAGCGTCTCGTTGGAAAGGTAGATCGTGTATTTCTCGAAGGTTGCTTCGGACTTGTTGGCCTTGCGAACCTTGAATGCGTCGCGAACAATAATGTGTTGAAGCACATTATTATCAAGGCGATAATCGACGGCGCTTTCCGAATCAACCTCAAACGGGTAGGATGTTGCGCGCTCTCCCCTGGCTGGGTCAAATGCGCCGAACTCCGTGACTACGAAAGCGTTTGGGTCGGTCTGGATCATCTCGAACCAGCGCGTTTTGAACCATTCGTCAAGCGTTTTTGTGCCCCAGAATTTGCCAATCAACTCTTCAAGAACCGCCTCCTTTTGATCATCTCCGGCGCCGTATTTCAAAACCCGCTGGTAATTCGAGCGCGGGATTTTGTAAAACACATCCATGATGTTCGCGACAACTGAGGTCACGATGTGCTGCGTTATCGCGACACGTTGCCGGAAGGCCTCCGTGCTTTCCCGCATTGTGAACTGCCGGAGCAGATCGTCGAGCCCGTCGCCGGTGACAAGTTTGCGGTACAGCGCTGCAAGATGCGTCGTCCTGTTGTAGAACGGGTGCCGTGCGCCATCTCCGACGACTTCGATCAGCCTTTGTAGTGCCTGCTCTCGTGTAGTCACTGCTTTTGTGTTTATTTTTTGGATTAAATCTGCCGGCAAAATCTTTCGAAATCGCTGCCGGCTATTCTCGTAATGAAGTAGTCCATGCTATCGGACGTGTGCCCATATTTCTCGTATTTCTGTCCGCTCACGTCGTCCTTTACTTTTTCCTTCCACTTGTGGCCGTTGGGGTCCTGCTTTACGTAGGTCAGGTCGGCCACAGTTTCCTTGCATCGCTCATCAATCAGGACTCGATACTTTGTGCGCCCGTCGAAGATGTTGTTAATGAAGTCCCTTCGAAGGATCACTGGCGGGTTTTGCCGCATCGTCCTGTCGCTGTTATTGCTCAGGTATCGCCTCAACTCCCTGGCGACAATCGTGTAATCTGTTCCGTCGCTCCTTGTGTCTCTTTTGTGCCCTGACGCGTCGCCGTAAAAAAATACCGACCGAATTGACGCGCCCCATTTCGCTTTTATCGCCTGGCACAGCCTTTCGGTCGTATTGTTCGGGTTTTGAAGGCAGAACTCATCGATTTGGCGTAGTTCAATCGAATCCTGCCCTGTCGCAACCTGCCAAAGCGTTGCCGTGATGTACGGGACAACGTTCTGGTCGAACGAGATGTGGACCGGAAGTTCTGGGTCGAACGAGACGCGGCCGACGTGTCGAACAGCGCTGAACGAACTGTAAAACTCCCCTCCGGTACGCGTGAACGGGTTGCCGTAAATCAGTGCATTGGCCCGCTCTTCGGTATTGTCCGCAATCACGCGGGCAATGTATCCGTCTGGAAGGTTCGCCTCGTTGTGGTAAGTACTGCTCACCACTACGCAACGGTGACCTTCCTCGACTGAAAAGAAGTCGTTTCGGTCGTATATCCTGCTTTCAATTTCTGGCCGGTACTTATCCAGTCCGAACCATTCATTCAACCACCGCACTTTTGCGGGGCTGGTAAATATGTCGAGCGGGTTGTATGCTTCCCCGCCTTTGGGTTCTTCACCAACCAATGCGCCACGCCCATCAAACCACATTCCAGGCATCCTGAGGCGCGTGACGATCGTCTCTTTCACGTCCGCCTCCCTGGTGTCTTTCGTTTCGTCGAGCGCCGCCCATCCAAACTCTTTGCCGTCGTGCGCCTTGGCGTTATCCAAACTGCCGAGAAAAATGACGGCGCCGTTCCAAAATGACGCGATACCGTTGTACCCGTCGAAGTTGTGCAGATCGGTCTTAAAGTTGGCCGGCGGCTTTTTCCCGATCACATAGTCGCGCCCCTCAACCCATCCGAACAAGTCTTTCCACACCTGCCGCGCCCGGTACATCGTTGAGGTATTCAACTGGTTGTACGTGTTGGCGCCAATGAATCCGAATACGTTCGGAAATTGTTGAATCCTTACCCCGGTGCGAAGACCAAGTGTGTGGGTCTTCCCGCTTCCTACCCCTGCCAAAAACAGGTTTGTGCTTTTGGCCGTGGTGAGAAAAAACTTCTGCGGTTCGGATAGTCTTACCACCGCTTCACCCATGCGCGGCACATTGTTTGTTAAGGCAAAAATAAGGGCTAAATTTGCCAATTATTCAACAAAAACAGCGCCACTTTGAAAGAATCGCAACAAAACATTGTAAATCCTTCCGTTTCCGACAATTCGTTTGTCGGGAAAAGCGGGACGGTTTACGTCATCCATCCAAGCCTCACGGCGGGGAGGTTTGAGTACCTTGAACGACTTCAAATCGAACTGCAATACGGCACGACGCTATCGGCATTCCGGCAAGAAGCGTCGGAGGTGTACACGCTACTCAATGAAGGGAGGTTTGCCGATGCGGCAGTGAAGCAACACGGCGTCGTCCATGGTTCAATCAGGATTGATGAGCGCCGCAAGCATCCGCTGATGCTCATTTGCTCATTGTTCATCGCGGCGCCCAATGAAGACCTCACCACCTGGAACGAGGCCGAAGCCGCTGAAAAGATCAACGACTGGTCCAATGTCGACATGGCTTTTTTTTTGGCATTACGGAGGCGTTTCTTACAGGACTTTACCAGATTCTCCGATACCGATTTCCAGCATACTTCGCCGGAAAATCAAACCGAAGCGAGCGATTCGTAACCATACCATCCGCCATTGCGGAATCGCTGGCCTTTTGGGTTCGCCTGAAAAAGTCGGTCGTGTCGGCAGGAATCGCGTACAGTGAAATATCGGAACTCGACGTGTTCGAGTTCTTCCAACTTCTCACCGAAATCAACAGGAAAAATGATTGATCAGGTCGTCGGAATTATTGCCGACAAACTTCGCCAGGGGCTGCCCGCAATCTCACTCGTTGCCGGCGTTGCCTCCCCGCAAAAATTGGACGTTGACGGGAGGATAAAAACCCTTCCGGCTGCGAGGATCGGCGCAACCTCGACTTTTTTGACACCGGTCTCCAGTGAAAGCGGGATCGTGTACTTCGAGGTGCTTTCCAACCGGGCCGGCGATTCGATGTCGGGCGGCCGCACGATGTATGTTGCGCAAGTTCGCTGCGTCGCATGGATCAATACCGAACGCGTGACGCCAACAGACCCGAATGTCATCATGTCGCATGTAGTGAGTCTTGTTGCGCAGCGCCACACAGAACAGCCGCCGATTGCGATGATCAACGTAACTCCGATTGCGGAAGTGCCGAGAACTCCCGCCATTTTCAGCCGGTATACATACGATGAAGCCGAATGGCAATACCTGTCGCTGCCATTCGAATACTTCGCGTTTGACTTCAATATTCAATACGCGCTGAACCAGAACTGTGACCTTCCAAACGTAATCACTACCTCGCCGTCATGCTGAGCCTATTCGCGTTGCAACTGTCGTTCGAGGTCGCCGTCTTTGGCGTCGTCTTTACGCGCTACCTGATTGAGCCAGGCGCGATACTGTCGTGGTACGGGAAATTGCTGTACAAGGCTGAGCGGTCCGCCCCTTGGCTTGTGAAGCCGCTCGGGATGTGTGAGCGCTGCTTCACCGGGCAGGTCGCATTTTGGTTATACTTGGCTATCTACTGGCCGCTCGACTGGATCGGCGGGTGCCACATGGTGTTCTTCATCAGCCTTTCGATTTTTTGGGCTTCGCTACTTGTCGCGATTCTTGATCTTTTTCGCCGCTGGTC
>CAZUVD010000039.1:0-6711 GCA_964623075.1 uncultured Coxiellaceae bacterium
GATTTATGGGTTTCATGATTGTCTCCTATGAATAAGTTAGTGAACTTCTTGCTGTCCAGGCTGCTGCGTACCCCGAAGCACCTGTGGCGTACATACGTACGTTTGTAGCTATTGTACGCCGATATATGTACCAAGCACCACCGCTTTCTTCGTAGCCGACATAGACATAGGTGGCGGTCTTTTCGTAATCTTCCCAGGCGTAACCAGTTGTCGTGGCTGCTGGAGTTTGCCAGCTATAGTCTTGATCCGCATTACTATCTTTTGTTAGCACTTGTCCAGTATTGCCGCCTGCTAAGAGCGTTAGGTTAGCTTTTAGATCCAGCGCTGCTTGTAAGTCGAGCTGATCCGCAAGTGTACCAGTAATTGTTCCCCAGTCTGTAGAGCCTACGATGGGTCCTGTGCTTGAGCTACTGCCGCCAATAACTTCTTGTACAATCGTATCTTCTTCACGAACGCGCCCGAGTACTGCATCAAACTTTGTATTGCTCATACGATTGTCGCCTTATCTCGTGGAACATATTTAAGCATGAGGCGATCCTTCCACGCTTGCTTATATGTGCCAGCCTTACCAGTTGCGAATGTTGAGCTTTCGCCTTCAGTGCTTTTACCAAGCCGCTGAATAAACCAGTTACTATCTTTGTTGAGATAACCAATGTAGCGTACGCCATTCTCCTCAATACTGTTCGCATAATCGTAGCGAGCATAGATGTCCTGCTCAAGTGCCTTTGTAATACCCTCAAATTGCGATTTTAAGCCGCTTATTTCGCTTTGTACGGCTTTGAGGCTAGCGATGGTCGGCTTTGCGTCTAGCGTGCGCTGTAGAGCCTCTATACGATCCGCAGTCACTTCAGCTATTGCGGCTAGTTTCGTAGTATCGACTTTGACATTGACCTCCGGAGCCGGTAGCTCTGGAATATCCACTCGCACATCTTTTTCATTCAGCGCCTGCAACGCGCTCGCGATCTCGGCCTGCTGCGCCTCTAGCTGTTTGCGCTTTTCAGCTCGCTTTTTTAAAAGGGCAAGTTTCCGCTCATTCACCGATCAACCCCTCTAATTCAGCGGCGTATTGTCGCTCTTTCTCAAGAGCCTCCTGTAATTCTTTGATCTTGTCATCACGGTCGTCGGCCTTTGCCTTTTTCTCAGGCTTTGGCTTGAGCGCTCGGCTGATATCAGCAAATATATCATCCGCTATGACTGGCAGCACATCGCACCGGCAGCGAGGATGAAGCGGCGCCGACTCTAGGCTGCTGTAATCAAGCACCATCGTTTCACCGCCCTCAGTTGTCAGGGTTTCGCCCTTTTTCGCGAATGGCTTATCCAGAGATACATCTTTGTACTGCTTCTCAGCTTCGAGGCAGAACTCACATACATCGCTATCACCGGCTGTAGTCCATTGCTTGCCCACCACCACATCAGATTGTTTGTAGGCGTCAATCGAGGCCATATTCGCAACGCGCAGCGCCTCAGTTCTGACAATGGTATCAACCTGATTCTTTGCAGCGCTCTCAAAGAACACTCGCACCTCGCTCGCGATCTCTGGAATAGATACACCCTGGCTCGATAGCTGCACGATCTTATCGGTGAGTGCGTTGAGGTCAGTTTCGGTCATGCTCTTTGTGAAGCGCTTGATGTCTGCCTTGACGCGCTTGCGGATCTCAGCCGATGGCTTGTAGTTGAGCTTATCGCCGATCAAAGCCTGAGCCGCCATACCACCGACCATCGTGGCCTCCTCCATCAGCGGAGTGAATAGATTTATGCCAAAACTCACCTCATCCTCGACATCGAATAGGGGAGCGATCGAAGCCTTTGCCAGCCCTTTCTCCTCGATCATCCTGACAGCTTCGAGGGTTTTCTCCTCTAGCCGACCCAGGTACTCGCGGATCTTATCGCCGAATCGAGCCTCTATGCTCTCGATCTTGTTGATCTTGGCGCGATGGTAGCTCATCACCTCATCATTTGTGAAAAACTCACTATAACGAACGTCACTCTTTGGCGCGACATGCTCATGCCCGACCATGCCCTGAGCCTCTTTGACGGCCTGGGCAGCGATCTCTTTGGTAGCGACCAGCAGCTCTTTCTGTTTTTTGACCTTTGTAAACACATCAAGCTGACGCAATCGTTTCTCGACATGAATATTTTTGAGCGCCTTTGGCACATTCTCATCATCATCAGGCGCTTCGCCATCATCAGGAGAGATCGGCTCTTGCGGAGCCTCGCCCATGCTAGGCGCCTCAGTAAACTCATCACCACCCTCGACTGGCGTTAGATCAAACATCTCACGAGCCTCATTGCGAGTGATCCAGCGGCCATAGCCTTTCTCGGCCAGCAGCAGATCCTCGGCTCGATCCTCTGGGTATGGATCCTCAAAGCCAAATACCAGCGCCTCATTTGTCATGTTAGGCAAATAAAACTCGTTGAGCGTATCGACGAAGCTCTGCATTTTTGGCTTGATCACTTCTTTGAGCCAGCCATACAGCGAAGCCTCGGCGTTCGCACGGTTTACATCCTCGGTTATACCCAGGCTGACCTTTGTATTGCCGAATATGCTCATCATCTTATCGCGTACCCATTTGCTTTGCTCGATGAACTCCATGTCGCGCTGGGTACTATTGAGCGGCTTGATATCCAGACCACCCTCAAGAATCATCGTCTTGTGAGCATTTTTAGTGCCGCCGAATCGACGCTTGAGATCAGCCTCAAGCCGACGCATATTCTCCAAAGGGATCCGCTGATCAGTTCGCAGGATCGTGTCCGGCGTGGCATTGTTCAAGAAAAAGCGTTTGTTGAAGTCCTCAGCATAGAGATCCGTGTCGATAGCCTGCAGCGCCATCTGGATCAAGCCCATGCCGCGCACTGGGTTGAGCGGGTTGGGATTCTTGAACGGCACTATCTGCTCCGGCGCATATACCTCTTTCTGCTCTTTGCCCTCGACCACAGTCGTGTACTGGTAGCCGGTAATCTTTACGCCGCCGCCACCAATGTAATCAAATAGCACTTTGACCTTGCTCGGCTCAAGCACATAGATATTCTGCTTGCTGTCGTCGATATACCAGAAGCAATCGCCAGCCATATCTTTGTAGGTCTGAGTAATGTATACGCCGTCCGAATAGCTCGTAAAAGCGTTCATGCGATCCAGGCGATCAAGCACCTCATGGGTTTCAATCTCGACATACTCGATCTCTCCACCGATGACACGAACTCGATACAACTTGAGTTCCATTTTGGCGACCGATGAAGCCAAAGCATTCAGGTTGGCGTATACCCAGCCATTATAGTACCTGGAGTAGTCGGTCGGATCTCCGGTAATATTTCCGCTCGCCGTATAACCGCCCACCGTGTAGACAGTTTTCTCGGCCGGAGCGATCAACGGAAGTTCGCTAGTCCCACTGTTCGTCGAAGTAATCAGATTGATGAGATTTTTCCACATGGTTTGATTCAATCACCGTAAGATTGGCGAAGCTCCGTTCTTGTTCTTTAGCATAGGCGTACTCTGCCAGCGCCCACGAGTCCGCATAATCATCATGCGCGTTAGGGTCATCTGGATGGTGTACTGATAAGAGCTGTCCTCGATACTCTTGCTGGAGATCCAACATTTGTTGTCGAAACTTCTCTGATTCCTTTGTAGTCGCTTTGGGTAGGGTCGTCAATAACTCCTGAATGCTAACCTTGAGATTTTTGTACATCACATCTTTTGATACGGCGCTGAACTTCACTCGATACAGGCCGTTGTTCTCATCCATGAAGTTCGTTTCACGCTCGAACATATCCGGCATGAAGTCGCCTTGACCAGTAGAGTCGATCGCTACCGCTCTGACGTTATAACGGCCGATGAAGTCGCTGATGATATCAAACTGATCTTTGTAATTCTCACCGCGCAGCTCAAGCCAGTTGATCAGCTCTTTCTTTCCCAGCTCGGCATTCCAGCGGATCACCGTCACGATTGTGCTGTCCGGATGTTTGGCAGTATCTATGCCGACATAGCATTCATGTTTCTTTTCGTGGTGTGTTCGGCTCCGATCAGTCAGCAGCGCGTCAATCTCGGCGGCTGTCGTGAACTGACCTGTCCCGATGAGCCATTTGCCAAAGTACGGCCGCTGGATCTCATCACTCTCAAGCCCATACTTCTCGATCTCTCCTCGGATCGTCTGCTCATAAATCAAGTGCATAGGATCAGTGGTCTGCTCATAAGTAAGGCGACGCTGGGCGGCAATCTCCTCAAAATACAGCTTATTAGCGTCAGCACCCTGGCCGAGTCGGTAAAAGTTGCAGATTCGCGTACCGGCCGTGCCAATCCATACAACAGGCGCGTTCGTACTGGCGCGCATAGGAAGTATTTGCTCTTTGACTATTTGATCCGGTAGATCCTGGCTCTCCTCAAATACGATCAAGTGCAAGGTTTTCGACTCCGGCTTGCTGGTTTTCGTGACTGGGAATATGTACGAGCTTGTACCATTCGGCAGCACCAGGGTTTTTGCATTGCTCTCCTCTTTAGCGAATCGCTCTGCCTCGCTCCCCTCATAGCTCTGGAGATTGCCCTCAGTCTTGCGTAGAGCTAGCTTGAGGCGATCGAAGTCGGTTTTGGCCTGTTCTACCTGCGGAGCAAAGATACCGATGTTGAGAGGCTTCTGAAACGCCTCTGTGAAAAATAACATCACGAACTCAATCGCATGCACTACCGAGGTGGTTTTCCCTGACTGACGAGAGAACTCCGCATGAATCTCAATCGGTTTGAGTTTCTTGATGTCCTCCTCGGTAGCAAATGAGGTCAGTTGTAGGTTAGTAATAAGTGCCCCGAATATCTTACGCGCCAGGATGAGCTGGTACGGGTAGAGGATTAGATCATGCGTCGCCAGTAGGTGCTTCTGGTAGAGCACCATCATTTTCTCTAACATCGTTCTCGCCCTCGTTTAGTTTGATTGGGTCAATCCCATAGGCTTGCAGCAATATCCTGATCGGGTTGTCGCCGCCCTCCATCTCGATCTTGGTCTTGAAATCTTTGGCTTTCTTTTCGAGATACCATTGAGCATTCTTCACATCTGCTAAGCTTGTCACTACGGTTTGCTTTGCCTTGAGGATAGGCTCTGACTTCCAGCCCTCGATTTGCTGAGAAAACTCAGGGTTCTTTTCCATATGCTCATATATAGTTCTTGCAGATATACCGGCGTAGTGTGCTGCCTCCTCATTCGTAGCCCCGATCAAATAGGCTTGGCGTAGCTTATCTATGACTTCAGGCGTCATTACGGTTGGTCGTGCCATCTATCCATCCCTCCTCACTACCATTTACAAACTTCCAATAGCGCTTACGAATAACATCAACATACTTTGGGTCTAGCTCCATGCCGTAGCAAGTGCGGTCTGTTTGTTCACAAGCTATGAGGGTTGAGCCAGAGCCGAGAAATACATCTATGATTATTTTGCAGTCAGTCATGTTTAATATGCGACTTAGTAGTTTGACTGGTTTCATTGTCGGGTGAGTTTTTTCGCCATCTTCCATACGCTTTCCCCAACTAACAAACTCATATCTCAATATTTCTTTACGCCTTTTAACCTTTGTCCATAATACCTCGAATGAGCTACCGATTACCTTATCATAATTTTCGGTTTCTCTCTTATCCCATATAATCCAATTACCCTTATCCCATTCTGGTATTCTCGGTAAGTAATAATCTGCGCCAAATAGCATTATTTCTTTGCAATATCCGAACATATCAAATAATGGTTTTGGGTCATACGGTTTGTCATCACCAATAACTTTGCTGTGCTTAATAGACTTACCCTCACCACTTTTCAATTTTGAATAATCAGTGTCTAAGTCCATTCCATACGGTGGGTCAGTGAATACCATATCAGCCTTAACGCCATTCATAAGCAACTCAACACTAGCCTTGTCGGTACTATCCCCACACATAACTCTATGCCGCCCTAGCTGATATATTTCACCGAGCTGGCTCACTGGTGGATCGCTACTTACTTCAGGTGGCTCATCTTCCTCGACTTCGGTTGGTGATAGGTCAAGCGGCTCAAGTGCGTTTAAGCGTAGACTCTCATAATTGTCATCAAGCTTTAATTCCTCAAGTATCTCCGACAGCTTCAAGTCGTCCCACTGACCGCTAATAGCTTGGGAGTTCATCAGTACATTGAGCTTTTTCTCCTCGTGCTTGTCGAGGTCTACTACATTGCAGATAGCCTCAGTCCAGCCAAGTGAGAGCATGGCCTGCAATCGCTGGTGGCCGGAGATCAATGTCATGTCCTTATTCACAATTAGGTTCTCTTGCTGGCCGAAAGTCGAGAGAGATTCTTTCAAACCGGCGAACTCATCTTTGGTGATTGAGCGCGGATTATATTCGGCCGGATTGATGTTGGTGAGCGGTATGGTGGTGATATTCATAAGCCCCCTCCCCTACTCCCCTAGTATGCCCGTTTTTTTAGTTTTATAGGTAAGCGAGCACTCCCCTACTCCGTCATATATATTGACATTTCCTAGCATTATTTTATAGTGATACTCCGTATTAGCGCCTGATACTGCTCTACGCTCTTGCGTACATCGTACTCTTTTCGATACTCATTCCACAATGGCAGGACTGTTTTTGTACGCTCTGAAGCATCCATGAGAGCCTCTAGGTCGTCAGCCGTGCGAGCTACTGGCAGTCCACAGAGAGCGGCTTGTACTGGGCGGTTATTGCTCTTGAAACGGTCGAGCGGTCGGTTGCC
>CAZUVD010000040.1:0-6340 GCA_964623075.1 uncultured Coxiellaceae bacterium
TTGGCAACGTCGGTAACGGGCGTTTCCGTTTCAGTAACGGGTTTCAGCGCAACAACTTCGCGCAAAATTTCGCTATCGGTTACACTGCCAATCTTTATTTCCTTCACTCCAAGCCTAAATTTCAATGTTCTGGCATAGCCGCCGTCAATTCCGGTCTGTCTTGCAACATCGGCGGGCGCAATACCGCTCAACAGCATTTGCTCCGCCCACCTAATGGTCGTTTCGCTGTACTGCTTTCGTGTTGCTGCCGTTGCTGTCATCGTTTCTGATTTGCGTTTCATGCGTTGCAAATGTATGGGCAAGGAAATGACACCGCAAAATAATTTTAAAGAAATTTAAAAATAAATATTTTTGCGCCGTACCTTTACGGCATGGAGGGAACAAACGAACTGACACCAGCCGCCGCAATGCTTGACTTTGAGCAAAAGTATTTCAAAGGCTTATTCACGCACAAGGCCGGGAAGAAAGCACCACACGGCTACCACGTCTGCTACCAAGCGATACAGTCGGCTAAGGCGGGAGATATAACGTTTGAGCGGGCGGCAAGGATTTTGAAAAGGTACGCGCCACCTGGGGTATATTCGATAACAGAGAAAATAGAAATGATATGAAATTGATACCATTGACGAATGGGTACTCAGCAAAAGTGAATGACCGTGACTATGACTGGTTATTGCAATGGAAGTGGTATGCTAAGGTATCCGATAACAATGTTTATGCCGCAAGAACGATTACTGGGGAAGGCGGGAAGCGTATAACGATTCGGATGCACCGTTTTATTATGAAGGTTACAGACCCAAGTGTTGATATTGATCACGAAGATGGGGATGGATTAAATAATCAACGAGAAAACCTAAGACCATGCACACGGCAACAGAATACTATGAACAGCGGAAGTCGTAAGGGGGCTATCAGCAAGTTCAAGGGTGTGTCTTGGCATCATACAAAGAAAAGGTGGTTTTCTCAAATAGGGGTTTCGGGTAAAAATAAGAACCTTGGGTATTTTGATAACGAGGAGGACGCAGCGCGAGCGTATAATACGATTGCAAGAAATCTTCACGGAGAATACGCTAGGTATAACGAAGTAGAGCCAATATTTATGGACAAAGAGTGGAGGCTAATGGTTCTTCTTCCCAGAAACACAAGCGGTTTCAGAGGCGTTATTCGGCATAAAATTGATGGCATATGGAGAGCTCAGATTCGCGGACGTGGAAATAGAGTGTATTTAGGGCTATTCACCGACCCCATCGAAGCCGCCAAAGCATACGATCAAGCGGCAAGAGAGCTGCACGGCGATTCTGCCAGACTAAATTTTCCTACCACATGACACTACCCATCCGCATACAACGCCGCCGAACCAAAGGATTTAACCTGCAAGCGCAAAGCCCTGACGGACGGGAAGTAATCAGTGTGTGCAGACCCGGTAAATGGGGAAACCCATTTTTTGTAGGCGACGAAAGCGGAACAGATACGATTGAGGAAGCCGTTAAAAAGCATAGACTTTTTGTTTTAGGCAAATGGTACATAGACATTGACTATTTTTCAGAATTGCGGGGCAAACACTTGGCCTGCTTTTGTAAGATAGGAGAGCCGTGCCACGCCGACACACTTTTAAAACTTTCGAATCAATGAGCATCCAAGAATTTGCAAAACTCCAGGCCGAAATTCCAACAGCCGAACTAATTGAAAAGGCGCGGGCGTATATTCGGGACGTGTCAAAAAAAGGTCAAAGGGAGTGGCGAATGACTATTCCACCAAGCCGATACGATGCCGATATGGTTTTCGGAGAAATGTGCCGACGCTTGGAAATCGTTTCTAAATTCGATGTGGCGTTCTCCCTTGTCAACGCCACCCAAGCCCTTTTAGATAACCTGGAGGAAACACACGCCGCGCTGTGCTTTACGCCTGACTACATAGGTAGTTTGAGATACGAACAAAACAAGGCTGCAATTGAACAGGCAAAAAAAGAGACAAAATGAGCCATGTATCCTATCAAACAGCCCTCGCACTAAAAGAGTATGGACTACCACAGCCGCTACCACAACCATCGCAATTCTGGTACGGAAAACGAAACGCCGGGTTTGATGCCGAGCCGGGCAGCCTTTGCGTGTTAATAGGAACGGAAACCGGGAATCTTGAATTTGTTTCGGTTGATGGCATGAAAAATGATAACAACAAGTTTTTTGTTTTCGCCCCCACCCTCGAATACATCACCGCCCTACTACCCATCCCAGAACTTTTCCATTTTGAAATTTGGAATAACAAGCCTTCTTGCAGATTCCTGGACGATGAAAACCCGCGAAGGACTTTTGGCGAAACATTCGCGGAGGCGGCGGCTAAAATGTATTTGGAATTGAAACAAAACGCGCCCAATCCTGACGTTTCAGAACCGGGCGACGCGGGCAGATAATCAAATCCACCTTTCCAAAGATCAAGGTTGCAAATTCTGTACCAATAACGTAACTTTGTTTTGAGATTAAATGGTTATCAGTACACCCGCCGCTCGTTCAATGGATTGGGCGGCGGGTTTTCAAAAGAAATTGTTTTCATTCTTAGGGTTTTTAGGTGTATTAGGCCGCTTCGCAGATTTGCGGGGCGGTTTTTTTTGTGCCTGAAAATCAATGCGTTAGAAACTATTTTGAAAAAACTTGAAAATAAGTTTGAAAAAGTCTTGACAAAATCAAAAACGGTTGTATCTTTGACCCATTAACAAGCGAAAACAACAAATCAAAATCTAAAAATTCAACATCATGGCAAGCGCAAAAGAACTAATCGAAATGACAGCAGAAAAAGGTTACGCGGTTTCTCGCTACAAGCCGGGTATATACCAATACAGCACAGACGGATTTAATTGGACAAAGGTTAACTGCAAGTGGAACGAGTTTGTAAAGATAATCAAAAGCCTTCCATCGGTCAAATAAACAGCAAAAAATGAGCGGAAAAAAAGACAACAGGGGCGGCAAAAGGCCGGGTGCTGGCCGCCCCAAAAAAGACCCATCAGAAAAGCGGGTAAAGGTTTCAATAACCATGCGCCCTGACCATTACAAAGCAACACTTGGCGATTCAAACGCCATTGAAATCGAACTTGACAAAGCAAAGAAATTAGAATCATGAAAAACGTAAAATTCGCCTTCACCCAAATAGCCCAACACCTTCACCCAGACCTTGAAACACAGATTGAATACGCGGGTGTGGCGCAAATAAATGGCGCAGAGGTTTGGATTAAATGCCTGACAGCTACGCAGCACCTACTAATAAATGGCGCAATGGAAACTGATTTTGGCGGCGTAACCGAACCGCAATGCGCAGAACTAGCAATACCCGTCACGCTTGTAGATCAATCGTGGGCAAAGGGCGCAATGGGGCAACTACTAGGTGCGTGTCGTTTTCATGCGACGAACGAGGCTTACAAACAGGAAGGAGAAGATGAGGAAACGAAACTAGCAAAGTTTGAAGCAGAACACCGCAACGACAACAACAGCGGCTTTGTACCAAACCCCAACGACCGGAAATACATGAACGCAGATTATTGAAAACGGGTGAACACCGGGCGCGGTTTGATTTGCGGGAATGCGCCCCTTTTTCTTTGACACTTTTCACGAGAGAATTGCGCGGTGGCCCCTAAACGTAGAGGCCACGATACGCGCCGCCGGGATTGGGAAAGTCCTGGCAAATCGGTTTGTTTTGACACCTTCGCCCGTTGTAGGAATATTGACGGGCGTTTTTTTTGAAACACTAACACTTAAATCTAAAATACAATGCAAAAAGTAACGAAACTTCCAATCGGCCTTGGAATGAACCACACAGAGCAGGAAATCGCTGCTTGCCAGTTATGGAACGCGATAATTGAATCGGGTAAGGACGCAACGGCATGGATGCCAATTTATGGCAGAAACCCAGACCTTTTTTCTACAAACAGGGAAAGCGGCCACTCATTGCTTGGAAGCGGTTTTATTGAAGTGTCAGGCGATAGCGTTCGCCTTACTCAAAAAGCCGTTGACTTGATTGTAAAGTTTGTCAGCGAACATTAACACACAACGCCACACATTAAATCAACTACCTAAAAAGATGAACAATTCAATCACAAAATCAGAACTAAGTCAAGCCGACCTTGATACGTTGGCAAAAGCGGGTGTAATTCCAGTAGGAACGCCCGCCCCGATTCTCAGCGTGTTCGCGGTCACTTGCGCACAACACGGACTAAGCCCCTTTAAAAAAGAGATTTACCTTGTCAACTACGGAGGCAAATATTCCACGATTGTCGGCATTGACGGCCTACGCGCAAAAGCAGATCGAACCGGGCAACTTGCAGGGAAAGACGATGTGAAATTCGATATTCTGCCAGACGGGTCGTTTAAAACAGCGTCGCAACTGGTTAAAGAAAAAGCTAAGCCTACCACCGCAACCGTGACGGTTTACCGGGCAATTTCAGGAATGCGCTGCCCATTCACAAAGACGGTGCTTTTCTCCGAATACTGCCCCGCAAACGCCACGAATAAATGGGCTTCAATGCCGTTCAATATGATCGAAAAATGTGCCGAGGCAGCCGCTTTGCGCATGGGCTTTGCCAGCGAAACCGCCGGGCTACATATTGAGGAAGAAAGCGCGGCCATGCAAGACGTTACAATCCAGGCAGCCGAAAAAAAGCCGAGCGTTGCAATTGACCCGCAAGAGTTGGAGCAGAAAATAGAGGCAATTAACGACCACGCCGAATTGAGAAGTTTTTATTCATCAAATCCAGACCACAAGGATTTTGCCAGCCTTTTCAATGAACGACGCGAAGCAATAAACGATAACCTTCAAAGAGCCGGACAGGTATGAGCAACGTAATCACGCACCTGTCTTTCACGCGCCTGAAAGCCCTTGCGCATTCTCCTTTGAAGTTGAAAAACTACATTGAGGAAACATACGAGCGAACCGAGGCGATGATTGAGGGCAGCCTTTTTGACTGCCTGTTATTTGAGCCGGAAAAACTGGATAAGCAGTTCTTTGTGGTAGAAAAGCCAGACCGTAGGACAACCGTAGGTAAAGCGGCGTGGGCTTTAATGCTCGAAGAAGCGGGCGACCGCGCAATGGTAACGACCGAGCAAATGGATTCCGCCCGGTTTCTTGAAAACTGTTTTCGGTACAACAGCACGGTTGCCTACCACGGCCTTTTAAATCCTGAGTTTTTCCAGTTCCAACAACCCGTAGAGTTTTTCCTAAACGGGTTCAAACATAAGGGCGTAACGGACGCAAGCGGTCAAAACCGCGACGGACAAAAAGTTATTTGGGACTTGAAACGCATGGGTGCAAAGAGCGGAGAACGTGACGTAAGATACGAAATTCGCAAAAACAAATACGACTTACAGGCCGCAATTTATTGCCACGAATATGATAGCAAAAATATTCCAGTTCGCTATTTTGTGGTGGCAATTGATAACGACGGGTATGTTACCCCGTTTGAAATTTCACGCGACAGCCGCGAACAAATGCGGCGCGAATGGTTTGAGTTAATCAAGGCCGCGCATCGGTGCAATATGGAGGGTTTGGATATGGGGACAGAGTTTTGGGCAGACCGCGACGGCTTTTTTCAGTATTAGGATTGAAAAGTTCACAAATAGGGGCGATGAGTAATAATTCGAAAGTCGCCCCGCTTTTTTAAAACGACATGGAAAACATTAAATTGACTTTTGTTGATGAAGACGAAGATACTCACGCGCATTGCTTTATAGACGGGAATAGAGACGATGGGTTTTTAATTGAGTCATTTGAAGGATATAAAAAAAGCAATTATTTTACACGCAGACTTTGTGCAGCATGGAACGTTTGCGAGGGCATACCAACAGGGGACTTGGAGGCGGGCGCAAAAAAAGACCCGTCGTACTGGCGTATGCAGTCCGTTAGGAATGCGATTGATAGAAACATTGCAATTGAGGAACGCGATAAGTTACTGCATGAAAATAACAACTTAAGGTGCGACATTGCAATAATAAAGGAAGAAAACTCCCGCCTTAGGCAGCATGTTTTAGAATTGGGAAGCCAACCATGACAACCACCTGCCCCGATTGCTCACACACCTACCCAATAGCAAAGAGCAAGCGCACCAACCCTTGCCCAAATTGTGCAAGCGTCGAAAAAACGGGCAAAACCCTAAAGGAAATAGCCCGCGAAAAATCAAGGGCAAGTCTCGAAAGGTCGCGGCTAAAATCACAGGAACGACAAGCCAAAAAACCAAAGACCGCGTACAAGATACCTGCAAGGTCGGTGAAAGGTGAGAAGCGAGAACGGGAGACCTCAAAGGCGAAAACCGAAATGAAGCGGGCGGCAATTGACGGCTCTTTTTGCGAATGCGAAGGAT
>CAZUVD010000041.1:0-5722 GCA_964623075.1 uncultured Coxiellaceae bacterium
GGCCACGGTTCAAAAAGTAGGGAATGAATTAGGTAAGCCATTGTCCTATTTATATAAAAACCCTTATGCCCGTGAACTGCAAAGGATAGGCACCGGGCGCCCTAGTAGAAAAAATAAATTTGCCGGCGGTTCATTCATGGGGCCCGGCGTTCGTCATAAAAAAACGAACAAAATATATAGATCCCGCATGACTAAAAATAAACATAGGAGGGCAAAAAAATGAAAAAATTAATTTGCAACGGCATATTGATTGCCTATTATGAAATAGATACAAAATATGAGGACACTTTGTTTTTAAATACGCGACCTATTTTAGATCGTAATGGTTTAAAGGATTGTTGCGAAATTGACGGGTTAGTAGCCTCAATAGTAAGTTTAGTAGAAGATAGACAGTTTGAAAAATTATCGTTTCTAAATATTGTTAAGCAAAAATAAAATCGTAAACAAAATATAAAAACTCTATACTAGATAATAGTAAATAAAACTAATATATTTAAAACTAAATTAATCAAATGGACACAAAAAACAAATTAAAAAAAAGCGCGGCGGCGCCGGTAAAAGCGCGCAAGTATTCCACTCAATTAAGAATTGTATTATTTGAATTGGAAAAGAAAGGCGAAACGGGCCCAAGTTTCAACGGATCTATAAAGGATGAAAAGGACAATATTATTTTTGATGTCCTACTATGGCAAAAAAATGAATTCAGCCGCGTATCAATTTACGGGTTTTTAAAATTTCCGGAGGGATTGAATAAGCCGGATATAAAAACGAAAGTAAATATTTTTAAAGTCAATAAGGAGGCGCCCGAAAATGTACCGGCCATTGATGGCAGTATATTACTAGATGATAATTTTAGTTATTCTATTTTGTTGTGGAAAGGAAAGTATAAGAATAAGGAAGGTAAGGAGTTGAAATACTATTCCGGTAAAATTTTCAACGGTGAAAATATTGGTGAAAATAATAGTTTATGATAGTAGTTATTGAAGGGGCCCTTCATTCGTTAGGGCCTATTTTTACACTACCTGGTAGTGAAAGAATATGTAGAAAGGCAATCATTGAAAAAAAACACAATGATGCCCGCATGAGAAATGATTATTTCCCTGTTATCATTTACGGTAAAGATGATATATGGAAATTTCTAGAAAATCATAACGATAAAATAAAAAACCAGGAGTGTAGAGTAACGGTGAAGTTAACCGGTAGAATAAAAAACGGGCGCGACTCCCTTACGTTAACATTTAAAAGCGTTCATTGGATCATTTAAAAAACTATATTATGAATGAAGAAAAATTTAAACGAGCGGAACTTTATAGAAAGGCCATAGATGATTATGAAAATATAAACAGAAGGCCCCTAAAAGGTATTTCTGTAAAAGTGGTTATTAATTTTCCTGATCACGACACACATATTAAACTGTTGGCGGCGGAGGGCAACGAAGTAATTGCTATTATACAGCAGGCAATAGAAAAATATAAAAAATTATTCAAAGCTTTATGATTGGAAATAAAATATCGTTTGTGCCTGTCATTGATAGATTTACTCTTCCGATATTCAATAAAGAAGATCCAGGCTTCAGAATGGAAGAGGGCGTTGTAGTTGACGCCTATACTGACAATAGCGGTTATAGGATATATCTAGTTGAATGTGGATCTGAAAAATTTAGGTATTATACAGAAATATTAAAATATCAATTACTTAAAATTATATACGATGAAAAAAAAACAGATTAAAGAAATTGATGGCGTATTAACGTTGTGCACCGGTGACATTGTTTGTCAATGCTCATTGACGGCACCCTGGATGATTCCGGGAAAGTTACAAGGGACGGCCTCTTTTACGGCGCGGGCCTGTTCAGAGGTATGTCCATTGTGGAAATTAGAACCTTTCAATGTATGGGATGATAAAAACAATACCCTAGAAAAAAATAGCGACGGTACTAATAAAATAGGTGGATATAATTTAAAATTATGCCATAATAGGCATGAGGATATTGCAATGGAAACCAACGAAAAACAGCCCAATACTTCAATTATTGGTTTAAGTAACTAAAATAAGAATATTAAATATCAATAAGTTATGTATTGCAGGCGGCGCCCTATTGGATAGGGGCGCCGTTTTTTTTAACATTTGCAGATGAAAATATTGATTCCCGCCGCCGTTATTGCCGCCGGTTTATATTATTTTAAGGATCAGCTAGCCAATTTCGGGCGGTCATTGTCCGTAAAATTGGGAAAAATCACTTTTGATAAAAGTAAAAGCCAGGGCGCCGCCTTTTTACGCCTTTATTTCAATGTAAATTTTATTGTTTCCAATCCTTCAAAGGTGCAAGGGACTGTAAAAGGCGCCAAGTTAAATTTGATTGTCAATAAAAAGGTGATTGCCTCAATTGACAATACTAGCAATATTATTATCAATGCCGGATCAACTATGACGTTTCCGGTGTCAGTCATTATCAATCCCCTTGTTTTAGTCCCCACTATTGCGGATCTATTAAAAATATTGGGATCAGGTACGGCGGTCAATATTTGCGTAGTGGGTACCATGGTCACCAATTACGGTAATGTCAATGTTAACGAATGCCAAACGGTAACACTATGAGAGGACTAGCGGCACCGCAATATAAAAACAGCGTGTATAAAGAAAGCGGATATAATGGTGACATTATAGATGCGTTAAACAGCCGTTTCCCATTAGCCGTTGAGCAAACAAAAGGCGTTAAGTTTTCCGGAGGTAACAATACAGAAAAGGCGCGGGCAATCTTTAATTTTATCAAAAGTAAAATTTCATATAATAAAGATCCGGAGGGTAAACAGGTAATACAATTACCGTCACGCCTGATCCTGGATAGCAAAGCGGGGGACTGTAAAAGTATGGCACTAGCAGCGGCGGCCTTTATGTACAATGCCGGGATTCCTGGCGTTGCGTTAAGATATGCTAGCTATTCCCCTACAGACAAAACGCCGTCCCACGTTTACGCCGTGGCCCGTGATGAGGCCGGCAATATTATTATCAATGATCCGGTTTATCACCAATTCAATAAAGAATTAAAATATTCTTCCATTACAGACTACCCTATGAAAATCGAAGTATTAAGCGGGCCGCCGGTGGTGTCCCGATATGCTAGCGGATCAGCGCTACAAATTAAAAATAATAGTGATGTTGACGCCCTCAATAAATTGTTACGAAATACCAGGCCCGGCGGCGTCCTTCATAATGTTGTGAGTAATGCAATAGCCCGAAAGGGGGGCCGCGTGGCCTTTATGCGATATTCACAATATCAACTTGACAAGTATAAAAATATGTTATCACGACATATTAATACTAAAAACCAACTTTTAAACCGTTTGGTTCGTGATGAGATTAATATGCTCCAGGCGGGCACCTTTTCCGGAAATATCGTGAGTAATTACAGCCAATCAATAAAAGGAATTATTGAGGGGGCCTATGATGAAAGTCAGGAAATAGGAAAGTTGAATTTACGTAAGTTAGTAAAAAAGGCGGGCAAAGCATTAAAGAAGGTGAGCCCGAAAGCGATTTTTCGCGGCCTTAAGACCGTTGGCCTGGTAGTCCCTAGAAAAGCCTTTTTAGCCCTTGTATCTGTTAACGCCCGCGGTTTAGCGACCAGGCTATCAAAGGTCAGGCCCGATGATTTAAAAAAATTATGGGTGCAGCGTCTAGGGGGAAAATTGTCTGTATTAGAATCCGCAATCCGCCGCGGCGCACCAAAGCGGCCCTTAATTGGCGCCGGTAGAAGGGTAAAGGCCATTAAAGGCATTGGATATATAATAGATGAAAGTATTGGAGCCGAGGCGGCGCCCGGTGCCGGTGGTGGTAAAAGTGTGGATATCGGATCATTGATAGCCGCCGCGGGGCCCATTATTCAAATCGTTATTGGCCTATTAAAAAAACTAGGAGTGAAGGAGCCGGCCGAGGTGTCTAGTAGTGGGGATAGTGGCGATTTTTCCGAGGCCGCCGGTTTTGCTCAAGAGAGTAAAGGCGGTTTTCAAGAGTATTTAGAGAAAGGCCAGGAGATTGCCGAAAGTTTAGGTATTATCCCAGATCGTAAATTGACGCCGTTAGAGTCAAAAGTAGACGCCGCCCTCCCTGGTGATGATCATAATGATATTGACGAGGGATCAACATTTGACATTAAGCCCTCAACTGTTATCGGCGTCGCGGCCGGTGCCGGTCTATTATGGTACGGATTAAAAGACTAAACAGTTAAACCTATATAAAATAATGGCAACAAGGAAAAAAGCTAAAAAACGCCCGGCCAAAAAATCCGCTAAAAAGCGCGCCGGCCCCAAAGTAAGTTTATTTAAAGTGGCGGCCCGTAATAAGGCTTACAGAGCCGCAAAAAAGCGCGCCGAGGCGGCAAAGAGAAAGGCAACGGCACTATATAAAAAGGCGGTGTCTACTGCAAAGAAAGCGGCCCGCAAGCGCAAGTAAAAAGGATCATAACTTTATTGGAGGTAAAACAGATCAGCATAAAAACCAATAAAAAAACAATACAATGAAAAAAGGAAAATTTAAAAAGGATCAAATTACAGACCTCCTATTGATGGTAGGGGGTGGCGTGGTAGCGTCAAAGGTTTCAAATATTAAATTACCCATTGCACTCCCGGCGCCGGTACAAAGCGCCCTCCCGTTAGTATTGGGTGTATTTTTAGGTACTAAAAAGGGCGCCGTTGGAAATATCGGTAAGGGTATGGCCGTCGTAGGTGGCATGAAATTGATTGCGGGCCTAGTTCCTCAATTGGGTTTAGGAAATAGCCCTTTTATTGATGATCAAGGACAAGGCGGCGGCTTTCTTATTGAAGGATCAGATTACGCCTTAGCGGGTGCCGGCATGGACGCGGCGCCGGTAGGAAACACAAGTTATGCCCTAGCTGGTGTAGACCGTAAGGATTCCGATATTTTCGGATAGTCACTACCAAAAAAAAATCCATTTGCCCCCTCCCAAACTTTGCCTATAAACAGAACTAAAAAAAGGTATTAACCTAGAAAACACAAAAAACTATGAATAACGAAAACACTATTTCCCGCATTCGCACAGCGTTGAGCGCGAAGGGGATCATTAAAGGAAATGAAATTGCTACGCAAGGGTATTTAAGATTGGGCGTTAATTTACAGGCTACGGCGTTAAATGCAATTTCTTTCAATGTACTGCAAAATCAGGGCGGCGCAGCCCGCGCAACAGAGCGCCGGTTAAATGTAACGGATATGTTCACCGTGACGCATTGGGCCCTTTATCTCGTTAAGGCGGGCGGATTGGCCGGCGGCGGTGGTGTGACGGCCACGGATGCAGATATAGCTATCAGCCGAAATTATACCTACCCTAATCCGTACGTTTTCGGATCAGTGGGACAGGGTAACCCTACTTTCCTGCAAAACCAGGGCGCGGCGCAGTTAATCCCATACACAACAGAAAGTAATAACCTATATGCAATTTACAACGGGTTTATGAATGTTACTATTGACAGAGAGGTAGTAATTGATTCCTATGATTGCATGCGATTTTTACGCGTGCCGTCAAGTCAGCAACAAATGGCCCAGGCGGCGGCGGCCATTGCACCGGCGGCGGCCGTTATCGGTAGCAGCGCCGGCGCTACCTTTGACCAATGGGAAAGCGCAAATTTTGGGTTTAGCGACGTTGATCCTCAATTCACCTTAAACGGTATTGGGGACAATCAAATAAATATCACATTGCCCGCGGCCCTCA
>CAZUVD010000042.1:0-5426 GCA_964623075.1 uncultured Coxiellaceae bacterium
GTTGGTGAATTCGATAACCAACGAGAGCGGAAAAGTTTCATCCGCTCGGGAAGTGCTGCGAGAAGTGGTTGCGCAAATGCAGGAGCAGTGCAACCAGAACGATCCAATCTCTGGGCTCAGAACCGGGTTTAAACACTTCGATCTGGCGACTTCCGGTCTCCAAGATGGAGACCTGATCATCCTTGCTGGAAGGCCAAGTATGGGGAAATCGGTTATGGCGATGCAGATCGCGATGAACGTTGCGCTTTCGAAAAAGCCAGCTTTGGTCTTCAGCCTGGAGATGACGAAAGAGTCTTGCGTAAAGCGAATGATTTCGAGCATTGCTGAAGTGCCGCATGAGCATGTTCGAAATGCATCATTGTTGGATGACACACAATGGCCAAAGGTTTCGGCAGCGGCCCAAACTTTGGATACAACGCCAATATGGTTTGATGATTCGACAAAACGCATCGATGCGATCTGCGCGAAAACCCGTCAACACCAAATGACCCATGGGCTTAGTTTGGTTGTCATTGACTACCTCAGTTACATGGAGCTTCCAAAGGCTGAAACGCAAGCTCTGAGAATTCAAGAAGCAACGCGAGCGCTTAAATCTCTGGCAAAAGAGTTGAGTCTTCCTGTGCTGTTGGTCAGCCAGATAAACCGCGGGGTTGAGACAAGATCAGACCACCGTCCAACACTATCCGACCTTCGTGAATCCGGAGCAATTGAGCAAGATGCAGACGTGGTTATTTTTGCATATCGCGATGACTACTACGACGAAGGCTCATTGTTGAAAGGTTTCGCTGAGTTGAAAATCGCGAAGCAGCGGAATGGCCCGATAGTTACGCTGCCATTCAGGCACCGTTTTGACCTGATGAGATTTGAGGAAGTCGATGAATTACCAAAACAGCCAGTCACCGATAGACCAGTTGCGGGATTTAGCAAGTTCCCAAGTTACAAAGCTAGAGGCTACGCGGCAGCGCAATCGAGAGCGAATGCCGCAGGTGAGTAAATTCATTGATGAAGTACGCGCGGTATTCGGCGAGGTAAAAGTGCTCTACGCGCGAGAAGGAGATTACGAGGTGGGAAAACGGGAATTGATGATGGTGGCTGCATGACCGCATTCGAAGTTTACTTGGTGATGCAGGCAGATGAGTTTAGGTCTTATTTAACGTGCGTGGGTGCTCTCCTGTTTATTACGATGGTCGGCATGTTTGTGGTTGGTGTGGCACTATATGTCACTGACACCTCCCGGATGGATGGAGACCCAGCGCCTGAGGATTGGGGGATAAAGAGTGGCCTTAAATGCCTTTACCTGCTGTTCACAATGTGGCTTTTCATTTCCATGATCCCAGATTCCAAAACGCTAGCGGCAATGTACGTGGTCCCAGCAATCACATCTAAAGAGTTTGTTGAGCCGATTGGTGAAGAAGCAAAGGAAGTCTACGAACTCGCGAAGAAGGCGCTGAAGAATTTGGCGGAAGATAAAGATGAAGATCGAAGCAAGTAACGAATACTTCCCAGCGCCTGGGAGCTTGTGGGATCAAATCATCAATAACGCTATAGCCCGTATACGGTCATTGGATAATACAAAATGCTGGCATATAGAAATCCGCAAATATGTAAAAGAGCGCACTGAAAAACAAAGAGGCGCTTTATTTGGGCCAGCATACAAAGTGCTCATGGATTACATGGGACTACGTGGGAGCAAGGACAAAGAATATTTGCACAGTTTCATTTGTTGCTTGTACTACGGATGCCACCCAATTATTCCAAACAAACCTATTCGCACCACCACTACGGATGAAGATGGCAACCGCGTCAAGATGACTACTGAGCAGGCAATAGATTTCTACGCTTTCATTCAGCAGTGGGCGGCAGAGCAGGGGGTTTACGTTCCAGATCCAGACCCACTGTGGCGGGAGAATCAAGAGACGGATAAGGGGGCGGCATGAGCAAGATAAAAGCAGATATATCTTATATGGAAATATTGAAAATAACTGATATCAAAAATGATATTGCCAGAAATTACTGGAGACGTGCTGGTAATGATGCGAGAGAGTTTGATGTTGTCTTTAAAAATCACAAACGACCATTGCACTTCACGCTTATTGGTGGGGTCTTCAGTACATTTTTCGAGACTAATGAGTTGGATGGAAACATAAGTTCAAAATAATTCATGCCGAGCAAAATCCGGTTAGCAGCGAGAGATGAGCAATGCACAGTGAACATCGCAATGGCATGCAACTACGATCCGGCAACAGTTGTATTGGCGCATCTACGATGGCTTGGGGGATGCGGAATGGGGATAAAGCCAAGCGACTTACAGGGTGTATTCGCATGCAGCGTGTGCCATGACTACATCGATGGCAGGCGGCTAGGTTTATCAAAAACTGAACGAGACTTCTACGCATTGAGGGCTGTAGTGCGAACACATATTCGATTGGCTGAAAAACTTGGTTGGAAGACGTGAAATCAAATGCACGTTAAAAAATATTGGAGCAGTCTAGGGCCTGAAGGGCAGCGCCTATTTGCAGAACGGTGCGGCCATAAAAAATCCTATCTATTGAAATCAATTAGTCGATGCAAGATGCCGAAGGGATTGGCTGAGAAGATCGTATTTTTTTCTAATGGCCAGGTAACTGACTTCAGCGAAGATCTGGAATTAAAGCCAACCTATACAGATAAAACCATCGGGAAAATAAAAACCATCGATGAAGCAGCCTATGCATTATTAGAGGCCATTAGAAAATACATGCATAAAGAGCGACGCATGATTGCGTGGGTTAGCGAATCCATGGATTTGTATGTGGATAACACCACAACGGCGAGGGCGAGGGAGTTTATAAACGATAGGGATGGGGTTGTCGCTATATATTCCAGGATTTGCTCGCTGTCGGAAATAAAGGCCGACCTTAGATATGCCCTAAGGCGGAGGGGTTACGTTGAATAGCTTTCATGAACTTCTCTTTAAGGTCTTGTGGGAGCAGCAATCTGACATCGAGCTTCAAACAGAATACCGATTTGACCGCGTGAGGAAATGGCGATTCGACTTTGCTCATGTTGAATCGAAAACAGCTATTGAGATTGAGGGGAAACCTTGGGGCGGGAGACACACACGCGGCGCTGGATTTATCAAGGACTGCGCAAAATATTTTGCGGCAAACGCGCAGGGATGGCTGGTCATTCGATTAATACCGGCTATGGTGACTCCCCATAGTGTTGAAACAGTGAAATCAATCATTGCTAAACGGGCAGCATGTAAAAAATGATTGAGAAACTCCGCCTTGATGAACGGCTCGATGGGTGGGCGCTTGAATATTGTAAGATCAATCTTCCGCCATTAAACGCATTAAACCCGCTGCAGGAAATGATTGACTGCGGGGTCTTAACCAGGACCGGAGAGGCAATTAACCACGGTACACCTGCCGATGAGATACAGCAGATCATCGACGACATGGTAAGAAACGGTGGCGACCTATGGAAGGCGGCTATTGTGCTTCATGTGGAAAAGATGGCCAGGCGCGAGACGATAAAAACTAAACTCTCAATGGTTCGTAAGCGCGGGCTTGGTGGTGTGGGTAGATCTAAATATTTTGAGCTTTTAGGAAAAGCGAAGATCTACATCATGGCTAGATTACAGGAGCGCAGTAAATGAGCGAAAGTGAAGTCGAGGAACTAGAAAAAAAGCATTGCAACATAGATAGATTGGAGGAGATTGTCGAAGAACTGCAGTGTGAGATTAATGGGATTCAACGGTCTTTGACTGTTATATATTCGAAGTTCGAGACCAATACGCCAATTGATGGAATTACTATCCCATTACGGGACTATCACGAGTTGCTGGCAGTGAAAAAAATGTATTTACACCTCATCGAAAAGGCAATAAATCCTAAGATGCAAGATGTTGGGATTGCCCAGAATCCTTCGTACGATCCGGCAACAAATAAATTCAATCGTTGAAATGATTCTGGACAGAAAAAAGTTAAAAATCATTACAAGAAAATTAGTATTTATTTTTACATAAATCGCTAACGTCCGGACGATTGTAGTGCTATAAAAGATACGCCCGATTAAGGGCCTACAAACCCTGCCTGGTTCCCTAGGTGGGGTTTTTTATTGCCAAAAATTGGGGTGCTGTATGAAAGCAAGGCTGTTTTTACTACTCACGCTGACAGGCTGCTCAACTATTCCGGTTGATCCAAATATCGCCACAATGGCCCAAATCCAGGCATCACGATCAAACGCATTGGCAGATGGCTATAAAGCATGCGCATTAGCTAATGACGTAAGCGCCTGCATGCTCGGCATTGTTGCATCCACAGCGGTTAGCTCGAATCAGCAAACCACCAATTACCAACGACCGCCTACCTCAGGCGAGCAAATAGCAGGATTTGCACGGGCATTTCTACCTGCGGTAACAGGGTTAGCTGGCGCCGCTGTATCGTGGCGTCAATCCGATAACAGCAGGGACGTTTCTATTGCTCAGTACGGGTTCCTAGAGGGCACAATTCGGCACGTATCAAATGCCGCCGCGTCTGTTGCTACGTCCGGACCTAATGTTTACGTAGGCGGGAACTACGGCAACACCTACGGCAATGACTACACCGGTGGGGATCGTAGCGAAACTAACTGGGATGATGTTGTTCTAGGAGACCGCACAGACATTACCAATACTGGAATGCTAGGCGACAACAATCGCCAGGAATCTGATGACAACAGCCATAACGGGGGGCCATGTACGGCAGCCCAGGGCGGCATAAGCGGGACCACAGGCCGCGGCGGGGATAGCGGTGACTGCCGGGCAGGTGATGGCGGATGAGCGAGAAATCAACGGTTAAATTCGTTGGTATTGGGGCACTAAACCTTCTAGGCCTGATTTTTATTACGCTCAAATTATGCGGCGTGATTGACTGGTCTTGGTGGTTTGTGACCATGCCATTTTGGTTCGGAATTGCCTTTGGTTTGTTGTTTTTGGTGTCAACTTTTCTTGTTTTTCTTTTGGGGACTTATTTAGATTCGAGGGCAAGACGATGAAAAAAACTTTGATGGCTTTTTTTTTGGGGGCTTTATCTTTTGTTGTCCATGCTGGCGGTGGTGATGCTGGTGACTTTGGGGATGGGGTTGTTTTAGCGCCTCAGTTCCAGCCGCAGCTTCCATTTATTTCCGTGCGGAGTTGTTGGACTGAATGGCGCCCTGTGTTGACGTACACCGATGGCTATTGGTTGGTGCAATGGGTGAAGGTTGAGGTGTGCCAATGAGGTATTTGCTGGCACTGCTGTTCGCGCTTCCCGTAAGCGCATCTGAGTTGCCAACCCCATTCCAAGAGCCATTTGATAATCGGTTTTCGTGCCATAACGAGTACGTCCTGAGTTTGGAGTTCTACGGCGGTAGATGGCGGTACATCCCTATTAAGGTCGTGGTGTGTGAGGTGCCATGAATTG
>CAZUVD010000043.1:0-5279 GCA_964623075.1 uncultured Coxiellaceae bacterium
GTTGGAGCAAATGGCGAGCGGATATGTGACACGGCTGGGGAGTTCTATCTTCGGCGTTCCGAGTACATAGCCACCCATGCTGCATACAGAGCAAACGCTCGGTTGATCGCAGCAGCCCCAGACCTGCTGCACGCATGCAAAGTTGCTTTAGCTTCTATGGAATATGGAAACATGCCTGACTGGGCCATCCTTGAGAAAGCTATCGCAAAAGTTGAGGACAATAATGAATAAAGACGGAGAAAAGGATCTGCTAAATGCGATGAAAAACCTAGATGCATCATGGCACGGAATCCAGAAATCTTACTTTTATTCAGCATCCGCGGCTGAGTTGTACATGAAACTGCATACAGCTTCAATTGTAGCGTTGCGCAAAGCACTTTCCGAACGAAAGGATGTAGTCGCCCCCAGAACAGACTGGGTGAAGATTTTGGATGGCGGATTCCCGCCCCCTTTTGATAATGTTGATATTGCATATATGGAATCTCATGTTCCATTAGTTTCGGTTGGTTTTATATCAGGTCGCGAAGTTTGGTATGACCATCTTAGGGCGGAGTATTTAAATAAAGATGAAGTAACACACTGGCGCCACCGCCCAAAACATCCAGAGGAATGAGGCGCTCGAATGATTGGTGACGAAATTACCCAAATGGCTCTAGAGGCTGGCGCCAAATACTATTCAAAAACCCCGATGCGGGCGGTTACGGGGATGTCATTCAGCTTTGAGCAGATCGAGCACTTCGCCAACCTCATCGCCGACCACGTGCGGGAGGAAGATGCGAAGGTGTGTGATTCCATTTATGAGTCTGCGTCTACGTCACATAGAGCTATGTGTGACGACGCCAAATTATGTGCCGCTGAAATTCGCGCAATGAAAGGGGAAGGAAAATGAGCGGGGGGAGTTTTGATTATGCATTCGGCCGAGTAAATGACTTTGCTGATGCGCTCAGCGTCAAACTGGATATGAACGACTGTGAGGACGGCGACGGCTGGAAAACAGGGTTCAGCCCAGAGACGGTTGCAAAACTACGGGAGATCGAGGTTATTGCACGTAAAACAGCGGCTCTGATGATGGAGACTGAGTGGCTATACTCCGGTGATACAGGAGAAGAAAGTTTCGCAGAGCGCGTGCGTCATATTGAGGATTCGAACAAAGTTGAAATCGAAGACAAAGCCAAAGAACAACTAAAGCCCCTACAACTCCAGGTCGTCATGAAGTACCGGACCGACGATGGGGAGGTGTTCATCATTCAAGTGCATAGCCCATTATGAAAACTGAAGAACAACGAATGGAAGATTTCTTGATCGGCTTAACAAAGCTTACTCGGGATACAGATATTGTAATTGAGGGGTGCGGGTGCTGCGGCTCGCCATACTTTGCCTTAAGCAACGACAAGGAAGAACTAGCTGATGAAAGATCTGGCTACGGTTACATTGATGGTCAATGCCAAATACTTTGGATAAGCCCAAATACCCAATGGATTTGGGATGAATACTCGAACTGCATAGCGAGGGGAAAGAAATGAAAACAGAAGGTGAACCCCAAAGATATGGGGGAGCTGCGGGCCAATACAGCGATTGCGGAAGAGAGGCCAGAATGAACGTCCCAGAAAAGCACCGAGCGACAGCCCACGCGTGGGTCGATGGGGCGGATGTGCAACGGTACTCCACAAAACCATATACGGCCATGTGGATCGATGATCACGCACCAGGATGGTTTGAGGATGAGGAGTACCGTATCAAGCCCAAGCCGCTGAAGCTGGAGGTTGGGAATTTTTATAGAAATAAGGATGGGGAACGTCGACTTATCCGAACAATTGCATTTGCTAATCAAGTGCCTATTTGCATTGACAATCTTGGTTGCATTTATGAATCGGATGGCACTTGCATCTATCCAGCCACAAGAAATGACCTAATCGCCGAGGTGGAGGGATGATCGAGCCATTCACGCACTATTTGGAGGAGTCGGAATTATGGAAAAGATTGTAGAGATTAAAGGCTACGAAGCGAAGGAGGGTTACAGCAACGTGGCCGGCTTTGAGGTTTTAACCACGAGGCAAAGCATTAAGTTGTTTATTGACAACACGAGTCATTGCTGCGAACGGTGGGGGCATTTTTGGTGTAATGAAGACCCACTGGATTTCATTGGAACCGAGATACGTGGCGTGACGCTGACCGACGCTGCGTTGAACGAAGCACAGATGAAGGCCAACGATCTGGACTTGAACGAAAAGTATTTTGAAGGAGGTGTGATGTTCGTGAACCTAGAAACCGACAAGGGGACACTGCAATTTGTGGCGTACAACGAACAGAATGGCTACTACGGGCACTATGCAACAGTTCAATGCAAACAACTTATGCACGAAGAAAAGCTGTGACCAGCTTATAGATGTTTACGTAGGGTAAGTATTGAGGTTGGATATGGCAGAAGATATTAAAAAAGAGCTTTCGGAATTGGTTGGCTTGCTTAAAAGCAATTACAAGCAAAAAAAACTTTGGGATAAGAGCGATATCAAGGATTTCTTTGGTGTGAAACTTACTACCGTTCACAAAATCCTTAGGCAGCCAACATTCCCTCAACCTATCAGGCCATGCCCTGGGGCTCACCCTAAATGGGTCAGGCTTGAGGTTGAGCGATGGGCCTTGCTGCAACGCGCTGAGGTCGCCTAATCCAGTCTACTCGCGATTTCTTCAGGGGTGGCGTTGTAGTAAACCCGCAGCGACTTCAAATCGTTATGCCCTATCATCCGCGCTAAATCTAATACGCCCAACTTCCTGGCCAGCCTAGTAACCGCCTCGTGCCTTGTGTCGTGAAAGTGAAGATCATGGATATTCAAAGCCTTCTTCGCTTTCCTGAATAGCGAATCGATTTGCGATGTTTTGATATCGAAAACACTCGAAGGTGAACTATTTGTTCCATTTAGTGTAAGTGAGTTTGAACTATTCTTGTGATTTAGTAATGTTTCCAGAATTCTTCGAGCACTTTTTGAAAGTGGCACCTTCCGAATAGAACCATTTTTGGTTTTCGGCAACTCCACATAAGAATCAAAAATGTGGTTTGTTTTAATGCCGCATATCTCCCCTGCCCGCATTCCTGTTTCAATCGCGAACTCGAAGGCAAGCCCAACCCTACCGGAAACAGTATCCAGGTTTTGAGTTAGCCGGCCTAATATTGCCTCGATCTCAACTGGCGAGATGCGCCGATCTCGGTGTGGTGGGGCCTGAGGCCTTTGAACATCGGCAAATGGATTGGTATGGGTATGTTTCCAAACCTTTCGGCACATCTCGAAAACTGATCGCAGTAGGTTCCGCTCACGAATAACCGTTCCTGCGCTGACCTGGCTAGCCCTGCGATTCTGCCAATCGGCTAGATCTGACTCCGATATTTTGCTTACCATTAGGTTGGCAATTGGGTCCTTTTGAAAAGCCTTAAGACGCAATATTTCCCAACGCGCCCCTCTTTTGCTTGGGCTAATCTCCGCTGCATATCGTGCGAGAACGTCCGCTAGAAAGGCTTTTGACTTCGAATGGTGCCCAGAAGCCATGAGCCTGGCCTCGGTCTTGATCCCCCATTCCTTGGCCTCTGTACGAGTTTTAAGCGTCTTGTAGATGGCGCCTTGCTTTCGCTTGATCTGGACCTGGTGCCCTTTGCCGTGCTTTTTGATGTGCATCTTTGCCGGAATTTTGCCGGAAATGAGGCGAAGGAATATACCTAAATATGATCGATTATGAAGGATAACGATTTACTAAAGGCTCCATAACCTGCTGATAGTGAAGGATAATAATCAATAATGATTGATTTTGAACGATACTGATTTCTTATCAATGGTGCCCTGAGTGGGCATCATTACACCATTTGCAATCAACAACTTATATTGTTTTGCCGGAATTTTGCCGGAAACAATCCGATTTAGCCCCGCCCTTTTTGCTGGTTTCGTTAAGTACATACTGTCGGGCAAACGACTGACTTATAACCAAGCAACTATTGGTTAAATATCGGGTAGTGTCTCAGTTTGAATTCCAGCCCATGCTTGAGCGCTTATGCTAGCGGCCCCATAATAGGGACATGAGCAAACCAAAAAGACCACGCGACCAGAATCAATTAGCCCACCTCATAGCCCAAATTGCTACGGGCGAAATCCAAGATCTTAAAACCGATGATGGGAAAGACGCCGCAGCCGTTGCCCTTGGCCGTAAGGGCGGTCTTAAGGGTGGGAAGGCGCGCGCGGAAAAGTTGACCTCCAAAAAGCGCTCAGAAATCGCGAAAAAGGCCGCGAAAGCACGGTGGAACAAATAGTCATTTGTTACGGCACTAGATATCTAACGCTTGCAGTTGATTTTTTATTAGACGGCCTTATAATGGGCCAATGGATAAAAACAAAACGATCTCCGCGCTGCAAGTCAAAAACAAGCAACTCGAATCCCTAATTGCGAAACGGAGTGCTGAGTTAGAAGAGCTAAAGCTTGAGCTGGCCAAGGTAGCTTCCGCATTGGATGTTGTGCAGGCGCTGGATGTTGACGCTATCACTGCGGTCCTGGATGAGGGACCAAAACCAGTCCCAATCCGCGTTCATGTAATGAACGTATTATCGGGCCATGAAGATTTAACTGTACAACAAATATGGGAACGGGTACGAGAAGCGGGAGTAGATGTAGAGAAGCCCACTGTAAATACAACGTTATATAACTTAGAAAAAAATGGGCAATTAAAAAGAAGAGGAATTGGGGTGTATTACATGCCCCAAAAGGCATAAAAAAGCGCTGCTAAGCTTTTCCCTTGCAGCGCTTTAAAACTTCATTGCGTATACAGCACCCGTAAAGTCGGTGTGCGGGAGGTGGTACATGTCATCATAATCTTATGCCAGCCCCAAGATCAAAGTTGCTGCTTTGGTCTTGGCCTGTTTATCATAATGATAATAACGACCAAGGTCAATCTTACCGAGAATTTCAAACTGAGACACTACCTAGAAACTGGTTTCGTAGTTCTTGTTATTAGCAGCAGTTATCCGGAAATTCCGGATAACTGGTTATACTAAGTATGTCCGCCTTACAAAACCATAGTAAAAGTACTTCTCGGCTTACAAAGTTATTGTCAGCTAAACCACACATAACTGCCCAGACTGACGGCGAGGCATGGACAAATACGTTGCTCTAGAGATCCTCAACGACATCGAATGTCGAATTGTAGAACCGCCCTGATTTATTTGTCGTCGTAAGTCGTAAGGAAGGCGGCTCAAGAAAATGACCATACACCCCAAATTTATGGACTACCTGATATGATT
>CAZUVD010000044.1:0-5252 GCA_964623075.1 uncultured Coxiellaceae bacterium
ATGCAACAGTGAGGTTCTTGGATAAGAAGACCTTGCTTGTAGGCATGTGCGTATGCGAAGCAGCAACTGTTTGTTTTCCTTGAAGCGGTGCAGGTGGATCTGGTGCAGGTGGTATTGGCTTTGGTTTAGGTACTGGCTTTTCTGTTGCGCCAGGCCCTCCTAATAGCCCTGATCTTTGCCTACGATAGTAAGTTGAAAGAGATATGCCGAGGGCATCGGCTTTTTGTTGTTGTGTACTCATGCTCTTGCTGGTTTTCTATATTACACTGCAAATATAGGGGTATTTTCATAGGTTGCAAAAATATTTTAAAAATAATTCAATAAATATTTGGTTACAACACAAATACCCCTTATCTTTACACTATCAAAGAACAACAAAACACAGGCAATGAAAAAGAGCACATTATTTACCCTTATGAATCTTCTTGTTGGCCAAGGCTTAAATCGAAAAGATGCTTATGCTGCGGCTGTAATTCAACTGCAAGAGCTTGAAGAAACGCCAATCCAAATAGTTAAAGCTATCAAAGCCGACGATACCGAAACGACCCGCGTCGTTCACCGGGATTTCTCAAAATACCAACCCAAAGGCACTGGCCGCCCGGCGCCTGCTGACAGCATCCTGTATGTGGATGTAGTCAAGCAAACGCTTGGTGAAAAAAACTGCATCATTTCTTTCAAACTCAGCCGGATCATTTCCGTAGCTGCATAAATCAATAGACAACAATGGAAGGGAGCACAAAATCAACAAAGTTCAAAATTGGCGACATTGTCAAAGTAGTTGGCGTTGAGAGAACATTTGAAGTCATTGAGTTGAAAGAGCATGGTGAATGTGTTTTGCGCATTCCTGGCTCTACCGGCAAAGGGTTCGAATGTAGCGATTGGTGGATTAAACCCGCCGATGGAATTTCAGAACCACAAAATATTTAGGACTTTAGGCAGCAAGTTTCGTTCTTTCCGATCACAAGTTCATGGGATACGCCGGGTAGCTGCCGCCCGGTTTTTTCTTCGCAATCAAACAGCTAACTATATGAATGATTACATCAAGTTTTTAGAAACAAAGAAAGTTAAACTACAAGATGCTGGGTTTGACGTGCAAGATGATGCACTTAACCCGCTGCTTTTTGACTTTCAACGCCACATTGTTAAAACTGCCTTGAAAAAGGGGCGGTATGCGATCTTTGCCGATTGCGGACTCGGTAAAACTTTGATGCAACTGGAATGGGCAAACCATGTGAGCCGCAAAGAAGGCAAGCCGGTTTTAATCCTTGCTCCGCTGGCCGTGTCCGGGCAAACGGTAGATGAGGCCGCAAAATTTGGCCTGCACTGCGAAAAACTGCAATCTGATGTTTTCGGGGTTGGGGTATATATTACCAATTATGACCAGCTCGACAACGTTGATACAGATCAATTTTGCGGCATTGTATTAGATGAAAGCAGCATCCTGAAAAACTTTGAAGGCAAAACCCGTAGCGCGATAATTGACGCTTTTGCAAATTACAGATACAAGCTCGCTTGCACAGCAACCCCCTCACCCAACGACCCGATGGAGCTTGGTAACCATAGCGAATTTTTGAACGTAATGAGCCGCAATGAAATGCTTGCAATGTACTTTGTACACGATGGAGGCGACACGGCCAAATGGCGCGTAAAGGGACACGCAAAGCAGTTGTTTTATGACTGGGTATCATCTTGGGCGGTTATGCTTGCAAAGCCATCTGATATTGGTTTTTCGGCGCATGGCTACGATTTGCCAAATCTCAACTTTATAGAAAACCAGATTATAACGCCCATTAGAGACAATGGGATGCTTTTCAACGATGTAAAGGTATCGGCTACCGACTTTAACCAAGAGCTTCGCATTACCAAAGTAGAACGTCTTGAGGCCGTTGCTGAAATCGTCAACGCATCCGACGAAAACTTTATCATTTGGATTCGGCAAAATGAAGAAGGCGAAATAATACGCCGCCTTATTCCTGAATCAGTAGAGGTCAAAGGCAGCGATTCTTCGCAGTACAAAGAAGATAAGTTGCTCGGATTTGCACGGGGCGAATTTCGCGTATTGGTCACAAAAACCAAGATTGCACAATTTGGGCTTAATTACCAAAACTGCCGGAATCAGGTATTTGCGTCGCTTGACTTTTCATTTGAGGGGCTTTATCAGGCAATTCGCCGGAGTTATCGTTTTGGGCAAAAAGACGACGTAAATATTTACATCGTAACGACTGACACAATGCAGAACGTCGTACATGCCATAAAGGAAAAAGAAGTCAAGTTCCACGAAATGCAACTTGCAATGGCAAAAGCTGTAAATAAAAACATTCACTCAAAATCACAATCAAAAATGGAAAGGGCAAAAGAAGTATTTAAAACCGAATCGGCAACATGGATGCTTGGCGACTGCGTACAACTAATTCAGGATGTACCAGATCAAAGTGTTGGGTTTTCAATTTTTAGCCCACCATTCGCTGAGCTTTACACATACAGCGATGAACTTGAGGATATGGGCAACTCAAAGGATTATGAGGAGTTCTTATTTGCTTTTGGCTTTCTTGTCAACAACTTATTCAGAGTTATTCAAGACGGCAGAAATGTTGCTGTACACTGTATGGATTTGCCAATTCAAAAAGGGAAAGAAGGGTATATCGGCTTGCGTGACTTTTCCGGCATGATTCGCGCGGCTTTTGAAAAAGAAGGATTTATTTATCATTCCCGTGTTACCCTTTGGAAAGACCCGGTAACGGAAATGCAAAGAACGAAAGCGCTGGGCCTACTTCACAAGCAGATCAAAAAAGACGCTGTTATGAGCAGAGTAGGCATACCTGATTATCTTTTGGTTTTCAGGAAGCCAGGCGAAAACATCAACCCGGTAACACACCAAGACACCGACCATACAAAGCCAAATTATTTGCCGGTATCGCTGTGGCAAAAATACGCTTCGCCTGTGTGGATGGATATTGATTACTCCGACACATTGAACTACCGCAAAGCCCGTGCCGAAGATGACGAAAAGCATATTTGCCCATTGCAATTGCCGACCATTGAAAGGGCTATTCACTTGTGGACGAATGAAGGAGATATGGTTTTAACGCCGTTCGGGGGCATTGCCAGTGAAGTTTATCAAGCTATTAAGCTCAACAGAAATGCTATTGGATTTGAGCTGAAGCAGAGCTACTTTGAAGAAGGCAAAAAGAATATAAAAGCAGCAGAATCAAGCAAATCACAAAAAACACTTTTCTGATGCGCGGCATCAAAAAATAGTTGCTGTTTCTTTCTTATCCGGTGGCCTTCGGGCTGCCGGATATACTCTAAAAAAAAACAGAAAATGACGCGCAACCAAAAGCGGATTCTACCCATCGTACAGGCCAATCCGGAGGGCATCACAGCCCTTGAAGTTCATAAGGCAACACGAATATCGTTTCACAGTGCATGTGCTGCCCTACGCAAGCTACGCGAGGCTAAGCAGATAACCGGCAGGGGCGGGGTCTGGAAGCCTGAAAAAATAATTTAAAAATAAATGCTTAAATATTTGCATTATCCACAAATACGGCTTATCTTTGTGAGGTCAAAGGGACAAAAGAAAACAAACATTCATCTTTAAAACTTATCAAGCATGAAAAAGGGATTTGTAAACACAACGGGAACGCTTGAAATTATCAAGAACTCCGAAGGCCGCAGCGAAGGAATTTATGAAACTTACCAATTTACTACCCCTGAAAAAATGCACGCTGTTGCATTAGGGTTTCGGTGGGTGCTCCGGCCAAACGGGAAACTGGTAAAAATATACACGCTTCGCATGGCAAAGAACGACTGGAACGATAAACGTTTTTAACCTTTTTTCTCTCGCCCCTGCCTTTTCAGGGGCGAGAGAAAAAAGGTGTCTGTTTTCCAGCGTTGCTCTTTTGCAGCGCGGGTTTTTACCCTATCCAAAACGATCAGCCATGAAAATAGAAATCATTCAGCCGGTAGGCGCTCAAAGGTTTGAAACCAGGGAGCAATACGAAGCAGTAAAAGCGCAAAAAGCTTTACACTTTGGCGAGGTTACATTCATTGGAGAGCCGACAAGTTTCCCTTGTTTGGGGATTCCAGTTTTTCACAACAAGTCAGATGTTTATTCGATTAAACGAAAGATTCTATACATGTTTTTCGTCTCCCTTGCAGCTCCGGTGGAGCTTGAAGATGGTGAAATGAGGTTGCCAGGCGAAGAAGTTGATGAAGACGATTACGAGTCTGACAATGAAGACAGAAAACGATTCTTAAAACTCTACCCGGAAGGGTGAAAACCAAAAGCAACATGAGTAAATTCACAAGTGAACCAGGGACATTGAGAATGCCAAAGGCGGTCTTAAGGCATTTAGTTGCGGCCACTTCAAACAAAAGGTCATTGTATGACCCTATTACCTATCGGCTTCCAAAGATACCATCCACGCATGAGGTAATCAGGCACCCGATCAAGTCAGGCAGCAACCTATACGAAGCATACGGCGAAGCCTTCACCAAGGCCGAAGCTGCCGGATGGGGAGACGACTACTATTTTAGATATGAGTTGAAGGTTGTCATTTGTCACAGACCAAAACCTGAATGATGGACTACGAAAAAGATTACTGGATTAAACCAGATGGCGCCCTCCTTGAATGTGAAGATTCGCACGATAGAACCGCTCGAAAAATCCTCGAAGCAGAAATGGGGCTGAGTGGAATGGTTGACGAATGCGATAAGCTACACGTTGATTACCCTTATGAAGTGCTCCACTGCCGTGGTTGGGTACGAGTCAAAAACTGGCAAGAGCTTCAAATCTTAGGTGGCACAATAAGCCTTGTCCGGCCTATGAGAAACACTATTGACCCTCCGATGAATGAGGCGCAATTGAAAACTGCGAAAAAGATCTGCGAGGCTTGTTGCACAACGCTTCACAATGCGATCAATGACCGAAGGTTCCACGAATAAAGCGAGCATTTGAAAATAAATACTCCATATTAAAATAAAACGACGTATATTTACAGCGTCAAATTTTTAAACCAAAAACAAGAGAAGATGGAAAACAAGAAAGAGGCTGTGTATCTGAATCAGGTGTACATTCCGCAACAGATGAATGACCTGCTGGATGAAATTGCGCGTGTCCACCGGTTGGTTGAAGGCAACAAGCACCGACGCAAAAAAAGCGATATACTGCTTGATGCTTTCAAGGCCGTAGGCGGGATTGACTACCTTTTAAGAGAACTGGACCGCACCAACCAGCGGTTGAGCGAGAAGCC
>CAZUVD010000045.1:0-5040 GCA_964623075.1 uncultured Coxiellaceae bacterium
TGGGTAGGGGCGGCAAAGTATCGTTGAGGCTTTCGCGTTCTACATCGCTTGCTTCGTAGCGCACAGATACGTACAGTACAGAAACTTTTTACTTTGGGGGCGGCCTGTTTTTCTGTGCCATTGCACCGTACATCCTTGCATTCGCCCCATTCGTGCATTGTCAAAATGGAGGGTTTTTGGGTAGGCATGGGTAGGCATTTTGACTACTCAAAAAAAGGCAAACGGCAATACAAAAGGTATTACCTTTGCCTAAACAAAACCTAGTTTATGGATACGACACGAAAGAAAATTACCTTTTCCCTTTCACCTGAAACAATAGAGGCACTCAGGAACGGTGCAAAGGTGGACGGGCGTAATGTGAGCCGCTACGCCGAAGCGATTTTAGCGGACTTTTTGAAGGTCAAACCGAAGCCAATACGCAAAGCAACGAAGCCCGATTAAGGGCAAAAAAAAGGGGTGCAACTTTCGACGGCAGCACCCCAAATAGGTCTTTCACTCTTTAAACAGTCAAAAAATGTCAAACCCATTTGACAGCAAATTTACGGCGTTCTCAGCCAATTTGAGCGCAAAAAATGCTGAAAGTCACGCGGCCAATGTTGCCGCCAAGTCAGGCGAAGTCTTTGAAGATAAGCCCTTTTCGGTTGAGTACCGAACCGTTTACCGCGTCGCCCAGGTCGGGCAATCCTTTTCCCAAATCATAACTTTCACAACTACGGCGGCACTTGGTGTTTTTGCCACTATGCACGTCGTGCCGCTTTGGTGGGGGGTATGGGTTGCCGTGCCGCTCGGGTTGCTCTTTGCGTTCGGGGTGGAACGGGTGAAGCGGTTAACGTTGGCTATTGCATCAAAGCACCTTTTGAAGTACAAAACCTTTGGAGGGGTGGGGGTGGTTGCTTGCTTGGTTATGTGCGTATCCATCGCAGCCGCTTTGCTCGGGGCAAAAGAATTGCCGGGTGTGGTTTATCCAAAGCCGGGAAGGGTAACGGACGTTGCAAGCGTTGAAGCCCTTACAAGCGATTTAAAGCGGGTGCAAACGGACATCGAAAGAACAACGGCAAACCTTGCCAAAGGTGCAAATTGGGTTGCCGAAAATAGAACCCTTCCAAGGTTGCAAAAGGAACGGGCGGCACTAATTGAAAAAAGAACTTCAGCCGAAAAGGAAGCCGCCGAACGTGCCGACGCTGGCAAGGTCGAAGCCGAAGCCGAACGGCTCGAAAATATTGAAAAAATGCAGGTTTACAGCGTAGCAACGACGGTGGTTGCCGAACTCGTTTTTTTGCTTTGCACCGTGTTTCTGTTTTACTATCTATTCAGGCACTACGCCGAAGCAAACGAGGGAAGGGAAACCCTTACCACTTCGGGCGAAGTAACGGCACAGGGTGTGCGATATGCGGCAACGGCAAACCTTGCTGCAAACGATAATCGTTTAACGACAATCGTAAAAGACGCAAGAAAGCCTGAAAATGTGGAAAAGATTACCTCTCAAAAAGTGTGCGGTTGGTGCAAAACGTCATACATTTACGCACATAAAAAGCAACTCTATTGCTGCGAAAAATGCCGCATAGAGGCATGGGAAGCCCGAACGGGCGCGAAGTTGAAGAAAGGAAATATTTGAATAACAGGCCAAAATACGAAGCCCGCCGAACGTTTGCAGCGTTGGGCGGGCGTATCCTTTGCAGGCATGGTTTAGGTTCCAGTTCGGCAAAGGTATGTTCTAGGTTGGATTGTATGAAACTAGTTTATACAATTTTAACAGAGCACCCGTATTGCGGCGCATTCGGTTTAATGTGAAACCAGATTTTTGCGCGTCATCTTCCAACGACGAATTTTTAGCACGAAGCAAGCCGAAGGCAGTCGGAGACAGCCCGACTTTAGGAGTGGCACGTACGTGGGAACATTCGGCCTTAGAAGCAAAAAAGGTAAGAGTGGGGCTTCAAGTTGGGGAAACGAATGGCACTCTCTTATCTCTTGATAATATAGAACAACTCGGGACAAGACGCAAACCCAATGCACCCGGCAACGACGGGAAAGCGGGCGAAGGTTGCGAAGTAGAGCCGTTTGAGGTACTCAGGAAACGAGCGCGGGCGAAGTATTACGGCTCGGGCGTAGCGGGTGGTTTGTATATGCTGGACAGCCCGTTAAAGAAGTCCTACGGCACTACATTCTACCAATGCGCTGAAACGCTCGAGCAAAACGGGACAAAAGTTACTTCCCGTTATTGCGGGCATCGTTGGTGTGTGGTTTGCAATCGTATCCGAACGGCAAACCTCATTAAAGGGTACGAAATGCCGCTTTCGAGGTTGGAAGATTTGCAGTTTGTTACCTTGACAGTCCCGAACGTTGAGGGAAACCATTTGCGCGAAACGATTGAACGAATGATAAAGCAGGTTCAAAGCGTTCAAAATATGTTTCAAAAGCGGCAACAAAGAGGGTTGCAGGGCTGGCAGTTGGTTGGACTTCGGAAATTGGAATGTACCTACAATGCCCAAACGGGCGAATTTCACCCACATTTTCATTTTGTCATCTCAGGCAAGGAAGCCGCCAAGGGGTTGCGGTCTGAATGGCTCAGGCGCATTGAAACCGCTACCTACAAAGCACAGGACGTGCGCAAAGCGGGCAAGGGTAGCGAAAAGGAACTTTTCAAATACTTCGCCAAGATGGTCACGAAGGTTGACGGCAAGCGCGTGACACTACTCGAGCCGCTCGACATCATTTTTCAAGCCATGCGCGGCCTTCGGGTATTTCAACCAATGGGCGGCCTTAAAAAAGTGAGCGAAGAAATTGAAGAACTCAAAGCGGTTGAGGTTGCCGGGATCGAAGCCGTTGAGGAAACAGCCTATTGGAAATGGGAAAGTAGCGATTGGGTGAACCCTGAAACAGGCGAAGCCCGAACGGGTTACATACCAAGCGCACAGGCCGAAGAACTAAACAGCAATATTTTCAAGAACTTGGAAGAACTCAAAGCGGGCAAGCCGAAGCCCGTTTCCGTTGGAAATGCCAAGCCAAAACAGGCGGTTGAGCCTACGTTTTTGGCTATTGACTTGGAAGCCCACAGGAAGCGCGTATTTTCTGAAATGGATGCACTCGAGCGCGAACGGGCGGCAAATAAGGCGGCACAGGAATTGCCTTTTGTTGAGCCGACGTGGCCTACATGGGAAGGGTTGGTAGTCCCGACATTTGAGGGGTTGGATACGCCATTGGTTGAGCCGACGTGGCCTACATGGGAAGGGTTGGTAGTCCCGACATTTGAAGGGTTAAACGGCTGAAAAACGGCTGAAACACGAAGCCCGATAACAGCCGAATAACAGGCGAAAAACGAACAAAACGAACGCCCATAAAAAGGGGTTTAATTAGGTGGAAATTAGGTGAGCGGGCGACTTTCGGCGGGCGGGTTTATTATGTGGAAATTATGTGAGCCGTCCAAAAAACAGACAAAACAGACACCCCTAAAAAAGGGGGTGGGGGTGTTCACTTTTCCGAGATTTCCGAACCCTATTAAAAAAGGGGGTTGCCCAAATTTCGCAAATTTCGGAAACCTATAAAAAAGGGAATTGCTCAGGGTGCATTGCTTCGGCGTTGCACCTTTTTTCATTGCTGAAAATATTTGTAACATTTTTTAAACGGTCGTTGATACAACGTAACACCTTTTGTAATACCTTTGCAGCATACTTAAAACAACGGGCAATGTCAAACTTAGTTTCTTATCTCAGGGTATCCACACAAAAGCAAGGCGCAAGCGGTTTGGGTCTGGAAGCGCAACGGGCAACGGTTGCCGATTACGCCAAGCGCACAGGCGGCACTATCATTGCTGAATTTGTGGAAGTCGAAAGCGGCAAGAAAAACAGCCGGGTGCAGTTGGCCGAAGCAATCGCAGCCGCCAAGCGCACAGGGGCAACGTTGGTCATTGCCAAACTTGACAGACTGGCAAGAAACGCGGCTTTCATTTTTGCGCTCAGGGATGCGGGCGTTTCCTTTGTCGCTTGCGACATTCCCGAGGCCAATACTTTGACGGTGGGCATCTTCGCTGTAATGGCTCAGCACGAAGCCGAATTGATAAGCACCCGCACAAAGGCAGCACTCAAAGCAAAAAAACAGCGTGGCGACAAATTAGGGACACCCGCAAATCTTACAGCCGAAGCAATGGCGAAGGGACGGCAAGCGCACAGCCGTAACGCGGCAAGCAATCAAAACACGGTAACGGCAAAGGGTTACGCTCAGTTACTTCGCAACGGTGGTGCTACCCTTCGGGCAATGGCACAGACGTTGAACGCCGAAGGATTTAAAACGCCAAGGGGCGGCCAATTTACAGCCGTGCAGGTTATGCGGTTGCTTGCGTAGGTTTGCCGCCATTGGTGGGCATGGGTATTCATTTTGCCTACCCATGCCTAAGCATAAAACAGGGATATGAAACAGCAAATTGAATGGCTCGACATTGCCGAAGCGGCACTACTTACGGGCAAATCGGATTCTACCCTACGGCGGGCAATTCCTGAATTTGAACGGGACGGGAACGCCAAGCGCGTACCCATCGGCAGCAAGGGCGGGCAAAAGGTTTTGTTTTCCCGTGCGTACCTATTGCGCCGCTTTGGAAGCAAAGAACCCGAACGGCTCAGGGATGCACAAAACACGGCTCAGGACGGCACAACGGTTGCGGGCATGGTTGAGATGCTCGAAAAGCAATTAGAGGCAAAGGATAGGCAGATAGCAGCCCTACAAAGGGAGGGCGAAGCAAAGAGCAGGCAGTTAGATGAGGCACAGAGGCAAGCGGTTGAGATACTCGAGAACCTACGGCAAGCCACTCTATTAAACGCGGCACTACAAACCAAGGTTTTGAGCATAGGCGAACGCTCAGAGGCAAGCCAAAGCGAGGGCGGGCATTCGCAATGGTATTTTGTAGCGGTTGCCGTGCTGGCATCGTTGGTGTGTGGGTTGGTTGTGTGGTTGGTGCTGGCATGGGTAGGGGGTGGGTAGGGGCGGCAAAGTATCGTTGAGGCTTTCGCGTTCTACATCGCTTGCTTCGTAGCGCACAGATACGTACAG
>CAZUVD010000046.1:0-4896 GCA_964623075.1 uncultured Coxiellaceae bacterium
TAGGCGGTGGACTAAAGATCGTGCTGTAAAGTGTAAATTGCACGTAAGTTCTTAATTGACAAATTGATTTCGTTCTTTTAGGGTTTATGCTACTATTCGTCCCTAAATCATCTGAAGATTATACTCTATACTTCCGATACAGTCTAAAAAAGGAACTTTAATGAACAATAAAAAGCTGTCACAATCATCAACTGATAATTCTCTACATCAAATTCTGGTTGATGATATTGTTCAATTAATTCGCCAGGGACAACGTCGTGTGGCGGCCGAAGTGAATGCCACTGTTGTTTTGCTGTATTGGACTATAGGGAGGCGCATTAATGACGAGATCTTAACTGACAAGAGAGCTGAGTATGGTAATCAAATTATTGACAGCGTCTCGGTTCAGTTAAGCCTGCAATTTGGTAAGGGTTATAGTAGGTCTGCGTTGTTTAGAATGGTTCGCTTTGCAAAACTTTACCCTGATAGTCAAATTGTCGCTACAGTGTCGCGACAATTATCATGGTCTCATGTTGTGCTACTTTGTCAAATGGATGAAGAAATTAAAAGAGATTTCTATTTACAAATGGCTTGCATTGAGCGTTGGACTGTTCGAACACTGCGTGAAAAGATGGGTTCAATGTTATTTGAACGTACAGTAATTAGCAAGCAACCTGAAGAAGTCATTAAATATGAACTTAAAAAGCTCGCTCAAACACAACAGCTAACACCTGAGCTTGTGTTTAGAGATCCTTGTTTTTTAGATTTTATTGGGCTGAATACAAAATATTCTGAATCTGACTTAGAAAATGCCATATTAGATCATATTGAAGAATTTATTCAAGAATTAGGAAGCGATTTCTGTTTTGTTGCCAGACAAAAAAGAATGTCAACAAAGCAGAAAGACAGACATCTAGATTTATTATTTTTCCATCGCGGTATGCGCCGACTCATAGCGATTGAGCTCAAATTAGACCGCTTCGAGCCAGAACATAAAGGTCAAATGGAATGGTATTTACGCTGGCTAGATAAGAATGAACGTAAAGAGGGAGAGGAAAAACCTTTGGGTATTATTCTCTGTGCAAGTAAAGATGAGGAAGATGTTGAGTATCTTGAATTAGATCAGTCTGGGATACATGTTGCGCAATACCTAACCCAATTACCATCCAAAGAATTGATGGAATCCAAATTACATGATGCGATTGTAAATGCAAAACAACAACATGAGACTCAGTTATTAAAGTTGGGTAAGTCATGAGTCGGATTCGATGGCAATTTACTGAAGAAGAAATTTCAATAATCAGAACAAAACATAAAAAAAGCCAACTTTATTTTGCACTACAGTTGAAACATTATACAAATTCTATGAGCTTTATAGAGGATATTACAAGCCTGTCTAGCAAAACAGTTTATGTCGTGGCTAAAAAACTAGGGTTACCTGTACAATTAAAACCTTTGTCTAAAAAAACACAAGCAATTTATCGACATGAAATTAGGAACTACTTTCAATCGAAAGCTATCAGTGCAGCTGATGAGAAACTCATAAAAAATTGGTTAATTGATATTATTTTTCCTCATGAATCATTAAGCATAGACCAATTAAAGGAGCGAGTTTCTGATTTTTTAATAAAACAGAAAGTTGAGTCACCAAGTGAAGGTGCGCTTGAGAGAGTTATTAGAAGTGCGAAACAGCAGCATGAAGAAACCTGGTTTGAATCAATATATATGGGGCTTGATTCTGAAGCAAAATGTCATCTCGATAAGCTTTTAATGACCGAAAATAATGTATCCCGATTATCAGAAATAAAACGATGGCCGGGTAGCTTGTCTCTTGAAACGATTTTAAATGAGGCGGAAAAGCTAAAATTTCTAAATTTAATTATTTTGCCACCATGTGTAAATAACATTCCTAATAAAACTTTGCAACGCCATTATCGTAATATATGTACGAAATATCCTAGTGCAATTAAAAATATGCCCCTTCACCATCGATACGCACTGCTTGCTGTTTTTTCACTTATCAAAAGAAGACAAGTTACCGACAATTTAGTCGAACTTTTAATCCGGTTAACTAAAAAAATTATGACTTCAGGTGAAAATAAACTTAAAAAAGAATTGTCAAAGGTTGTTGAAATTAAAAAAGGATGTCATCGTAAAGATTTATTAAATACTTTGATTACCACAATTATTAAATATGAAGATCATATTATAAAAGAAGCAATTTATCCTATTATACCTAAAGAGCGCTTGGAGGCTATCCAGGAAAATGAATCGAAAAAACCAATATCTTATGATGGTTTAGTGTATGAGCGTTCTAGAAACTCTTATTTGAAGCATTATCGAAGAATGATTGCGCCAGTTTTAGAGCTCTTAGACTTCAAAACTAACAATAGCCATTATCAACCGATCATCGAAGCTCTATCTCTTATTAAGTCTCAATTGAATAGTGGCACAACCTATTACCCCATGAACCTGTGCATTCCTATAGATGGTGCAGTTAAAAATATACATAAGCCTTTAGTTCTAGAACATACTGAACAAGGAGAGCGCATTAATAGAATTAACTATGAGCTTTGCGTTCTTAGAAATTTACGGGACAAATTGCGGGTCAAAGAAATTTGGATCGAAGGTGCTTATCAATATCGAGATCCAGAAAAAGATATGCCTCAAGATTTTAATGAAAAAAAAGAATATTACATTAGCTTATTAAGAAAACCAAAATCAGCAAAAAACTTCGTTCAGCATTTGAAACAATTATTAAATAAAAATCTGACTTTATTTAATAAAGAACTTCCCAAAAATTCTACTGTCTCTATATTAAAAAAACCTTTAGGGCACATAAAAGTAGCCAAACTGGTAGAGCAACCTCCACCGCTTCAACTAGAATCTATTAAACAAGAAATATTTAAACGTTGGCCTAACACCAGCCTATTAGATGTATTAAAAGAAACTGATTTATTTGTTGATTTCATAAAGGCCTTTACACCAAGTGGTCCAAAAGAGGGTCTTGATTTAGAAACATTAAAGAAAAGATTGCTTTTAGTAATATTAGGTTATGGTACTAACACCGGATTGAAAAGTGTGAGCGCAGGCAATGATGATGTAACTTATCAAGATTTAAAACACGTAAAACTTCGTTATCTTGATGCGGATAACTTGCGAGATGCAATAAGAATGGTAGTGAATCAATTACTTAAAATTCGCTCTCCAGAAATATGGGATTATTGCACTACTGCTCTTGCCTCTGACTCAACACATATTGGTGCTTCCGATCAAAATTTAATGAGCCAATGGCACCCGCGCTATCATAAAAAAGGAGTAATGATTTACTGGCATGTGGATACAAAGTCAGTATGTATTTATTCGCAGCTAAAGAGTTGTGCATCATCTGAGGTCTCGTCAATGATTGAAGGCGTACTCCGCCATTGCACTGATATGAATGTAAAAAAGAACTATGTGGATACTCATGGTGCAAGTGAAGTTGGTTTTGCTTTTTCATATATGCTTGATTTTGATTTATTACCCCGTTTTAAAAATATTCATGCGCAAAGACTATATGTTTCAGAAAAAGATGACATAAATAAATATAACAATTTGTCTACAATAATTTCTAGGCCAATCGATTGGGACATCATTGAGTCCCAATATGAGCAAATCATCAAATATACAATAGCTTTAAAACTAGGAACTGCTAGTGCTGAAAAAATTATGAAAAGGTTTACACGTGAAAATATAAAACATCCGGCATATAAGGCGCTCAGTGAGCTAGGTCGTGCAATTAAAACCATATTTCTATGCCGATATCTGGGATCTGCAGAGCTTCGGCAAGAAATTTATGAGGGGTTAAATGTTGTAGAGCGCTGGAATGGTATTAATGATTTTATTTTCTATGGAAAAAAAGGAACATTTCGCACTAACAGACCAGAGGAGTTAGAGCTGTCTATGCTTTGCTTGCATTTGCTACAATTAAGTATGGTTTATATTAATACGATTATGCTTCAGCAAATATTCAAGGAATCGAACTGGCTGCCTAAGATAACCATAGAGGATAAGCGAGCCATTACACCTTTATTACATGAACACATTAATCTTTATGGGGTTTTTGTGCTCGACTTAAATTCTCGACTTGCTATTAAGCATCCAGCTCTAAAAGAGGCTGCATAATATGGATAAACGTACTGGTCCACGAAAAAAAGCATTGCAAATTTTAAAGTATTTTCGTCATGAGCATCCGGATTATAATTATCTTCGAACCGTTTTTCAGCATTTAAGAAAAGAGCTAAATGTTGTTGTAACTGCCGAATCAAAAAAACTTCCCTACGTCCCTACAGAAGCTGAGCTTAAAAAATATTATGAAGTAGTTTGGCAGACAAAAAACATGCAAGACATGCTGATTATAAAGACTTTGCTTTATACTGGTATTCGAGTTAGTGAATTAATCCGTCTTAGTATTGGGGACATTGATTTCGATCGTTGTCAGATTAGAATTACTGCAGGAAAGGGAAAAAAAGATAGAATAGTTCCGTTTCCAAAAAGTTTTCGAGAAACTTTGGCAATGCATGTCTCAAATGCCAATAAAAACAATCAAGTTAGCTTATTTGAATCATCTTGGAAAAGACCATATTCAGATCGTGGTATTCGTAAAATGCTAGAAAAATATAGCAAATTAGCTGGTATGAGTCATACTATATCGCCCCACCAATTAAGACATTTTTTATTCACTTGGTTGAAAACTCAAGGAGTTGATGACGCGCTAATTCAACCTTATTCAGGGCACGAAACTCGTGCATCTCTTGAGGTATATTCAAAATTATCACTATCAAATGCTCAAGATACTTACGATGAAAAAATTAAAAATTTTCCAGTGTAGGTTGATGAATTTTACACTTTACAGCACGATCTTTAGTCTTGGGCCTT
>CAZUVD010000047.1:0-4738 GCA_964623075.1 uncultured Coxiellaceae bacterium
TTTACCTTTGTAATATTTTTCGTATTTATCAACATTTTGTTTGGGTTTGGCTGTAAAATAAAGGTACCAACGAACTACACTTTGAAGGAGTGAAATGCTTGAGCATTTCTGAAGGGAAAATCTTTTTTTCATTTTTTTAGGATTTTTTTTAAGAAAATTTCTAAGTCTTTTTTTATTTTTCAAAAAAGGTGAAATAATGACTATTTTTTCTAGAAATTTTTTTTTTGTTTTTTTTTTTGAAGAAATTCTCGCTCTAAATATTCTTAACATTCACAAGCCTTTCAGGTAACCATCCTTTGCATTGTAATTGTAAAATCTTGAATTTTGGAAAAATTTTTGCAAAAAAAAAGAAAAATTCCCCAAAAAAAAAAAAGAAAAATGATAGTTTTTGAATCATTACGCAAGAGCAGTCAAAGAAAAACCTGTTGTTACATTAATAACATGTTGGGGCTACAGATAAAATGTTTTTTTTGAACCTTTTCTCGGTTCTGTTTTTGTTTTGACATCAGGAAATTTTTGAAAAAAAACAGAATTCTAAATTTTAAAAAAAAATTACCTTTTTTGGTAATTTTTTTAAAAAATTAGAATTCTGATTTTTTTGAAAGGGATTTTACCTTTGTAATATTTTTCGTATTTATCAACATTTTGTTTGGGTTTGGCTGTATTCTCGAAGCAATTATTATTATTCTCATGAAAATTAGATTGATTTTTTCACAAGGTAAAAAAAAAAGGTCGGGGTTGGGGTAAAAAATTGAAATTTTAGAATTCATACAAATTGCTTTTTAAGTCAATTTTTTTGAGTAAATCATGTTTATTGCTTTGTATTTCTATTGAATCCTTATCACTAAACGTGAAAGGAAATCAGTATTCAAAAACTCTCAAAGGTAATTTTTCAGAACATTTTAAAATTCTACTTTTTAGTGAAAATTACCTTTTTTTTTTCTTGTAGATATCTTTCTAAAATCCAAAACCCTCTTTTGTAAAGTGTTTAAATCTTATGTTCGTCTCTTTATTTAGAAAAAAGAGGAAGCAAAAAAACGGTTTCCTCCTCCAAAAAAACAAAATAAGTGTTCATTTCTTTTTTTCAAACAAAACAAGTTTTTGTCCCTGTCTATGGATTTTTCCTTGATATCTAACATTGTTTCTTCATTGTTTTGGGAACCAATCTTTAATTAAAAAAGAATGTGAAAAAATATCGAAAAGGTAATTTCTAAAAAAAATTAAAAATTTTAAAAATTACCCAAAATTTTATTTTCTTCGATTTTCTTTAAAAATTTGAGAAAAGTGGGATATAACTTAAAACTATGAGGCGTACAAAAAAACTATACTGCAACAGTAAATAACAACAATTTAATCCTAAAAAAAAAAGAAAAAAAAAATCTTAAATAAACTTGACTTTCCCCAACTAAAAAGAACCAAAATCCATGTTTTCACTTTGAGTTTCTATTTGATTTTAAAAAAATTGGTGGTATTAAACGAATCTTCAAAATAAAAAAGAAAGGGTAATTTTTAAAAAAATTAAATTTTACCCCATTCATATCATGATTATTTTATTTGTTTTAGAAAAAGATTTTTTCCAAAAATATTGAAACATATTAGTTCCACAAGAAAATAAATTTATGTGAACCCCAACGTGTTTGAAAAAAGACTTATCAACAAAAAAACAAAAAAAATAGTCATTTTTTAAAATTTTAAAAAATTCATCCAAAAAATTTCAATTGATTTCAAAAATTTTTATGAATTATTAATAATTTATGAATAATTTTGGCTTGTTCTAAAGAAAATAGATTTTTGTTTTTTAAATTTTTTTTTTTATTCATTTAAACCATTTTCTATCTTTTTTACTATAGAATCAACCAAAATTACATCTTAAATGTTTTTTTATTTGGCTTAAAAATAGTTTAAAGTTAAAAAATTAGGTTTTTTTTTTAGTATTTGCCGTTTTTCTTTTGAATTCTTCTATAAATCCTTCAGGCAAAACTTTATTAGATAAGAGTAAAAGAAATCGATCAAAAAAATACAATTTTTATGTTCATACCTTAATTGGTTTAATCAAAAAAGAAATGGTAATTTTTGGAAAAGTTTTTTTTTTTAGTATTTGCCGTTTTTCTTTGGAATTCTTCAATAAATCTTCCAGGCAAAACTTGATTGGATAGAAATCACAAAAGCGATCAAAGAAATATCATTTGAATGACCATACCTGATTTAGTTTAATCAAAAAAGAAATGGTAATTTTTGGAAAAAATGGGAAATCTAAATTTTTTTGATAAAATTTCTAAGTCTTTTTTTATTTTTCAGAAAAGGTGAAATAATGACTATTTTTTCTAGAAATTTTTTTTTTTTATTTTTTGAAGAAATTATAGGTATAAATATTCTTAACATTGACAAGCTTTTCAGGTAACCCATCCTTTTGCATTGTAATTGTAAAATCTTTAATTTTGGAAAAAATTTTCCAAAAAAAAAAGAAAAATTCCCCCAAAAAAAAAAAGAAAACAGATAGTTTTTTATCATTATGCATGAACAGTCAAAGAAAAACCTGTTGTTACATTTATAATCTTGTTAAGCTCCAGAAAAAATGTTTTTTTTGAACCTTTTCTCGGTTCTGTTTTTGTTTTGACATCAGGAAATTTTTGAAAAAAAAAACAGAATTCTATAAATTTATAAAAAATTTACCCAATTGTTTTTTTGCGTAACCCGTTCAGCTGAGCCAATTAAAGCTACCTTTTAAAAGAGGAAAGTCTAGCTGCTTTCTAATTCGAAAATACTTTCTTTTCAAAGTTTTGTTTCCAAAAAAAAAAAGAAAAATGTCCTAAAAAAAAGAAAAAATTTTCGTTTTCGAATCATTATTCAATAAAAGTCCAAAAAAAAAACCTAGTGTTACATCAAAACCTTGTTTTTGCTACAGAAAATATGCTTTGTTTTGCATTTCTCTTCGTTTTGATTTTTTTTGACTTTAGGGAAATTTTATATAAAAACCAGAATTCTAATTTTATAAAAAAAATTACCTTTTTTGGTAATTTTTTTAAAAATTAAAAATTCTGATTTTTTGTAAAGGATTTTACCTCATTTATTTTTTTTTTATTTTTGAGCATTTTATTTGGGTTTGGCTGGATTGTCGAAGGTATATGTATCTTTCTCATGAAAATTATATTGATTTTTGAACAGGATAAAAAAAACGGGTCGGGGTTGGGGTAAAAAGTTGTTATTTTAGAATTCACACAAATAGTTTTTTTTGCAATTTTTTCGAGTAAATCCTGTTTAGTGACTTGTATTTTTATTTATTCTTCATAACTAAAGAGACAAGGAATTGAGTATTCAAAAACTCTCAAAGGTAATTTTTCATAACATTTAAAAATTCAACTTTTTAGTGAAAATTACCTTCTTTTTTTCTTGTAGATTTCTTTCTAAATCTCAAAACCCTCTTTTGTAAAGTGTTTAAATGTCTTGTTAGTGTCTTAATCTTTCAAAAAAAATGAACCAAAAAAACGATTTCCTCCTCCAAAAAAACAAAATAAGTGTCATTTCTTTTTTTCAAAGAAAACAAGTATTTGTCCCGGTCTATGGATTTTTCTTTGATATCTAACATTGTTACTTCATGGTTTTGGGAACTAAACTTTGATTAAAAAAGAATCTGAAAAAATATCGAAAAGGTAATTTCTAAAAAAAATTAAAAATTTTAAAAATTACCCAAAATTTTCTTTTCTTCGAAAAACTTGAAATGAGTTCAGGAAATGGGGATTGGACTTAAAGCCATGAGGCGTACAAAAAAATTATCCTGCAACAGTAAATAAAAACAATATAATCCTAAAAAAAAAGAAAAAAAAATCTTAAATAAAGTATACTTTCCCCAACTAAAAAGAACCAAAATCCATGTTTTTACTTTGATTTTCTATTTGATTTTAAAAAAATTGGTGATATTAAACGAATCTACAAAATAAAAAAGAAAGGGTAATTTTTAAAAAAATTAAATTTTACCCCATTCATATCATGATTATTTTATTTGTTTTAGAAAAAGATTTTTTCCAAAAATATTGAAACATATTAGTTCCACAAGAAAATAAATTTATGTGAACCCCAACGTGTTTGAAAAAAGACTTATCAACAAAAAAACAAAAAAAATAGTCATTTTTTAAAATTTTAAAAAATTCATCCAAAAAATTTCAATTGATTTCAAAAATTTTTATGAATTATTAATTATTTATGAATAATTTTGGCTTGTTTTAAAGAAAATAGATTTTTGTTTTTTAACTTCAGGAAAGACCTTTAATATTCATCTTGTTTTTCATTTAGGCATTTTCTATCTTCTTTTGAAACAAAATCAACCAAAATTACCTCTGAAATGTTTTTGATGGCCTGAAAAAATTGGTTAAAGTTATAATTTAAGTTTTTTTTTTTTAATATTTGGCGTTTTTCTTTTGAATTCTTTTAGAAGTATTCTGGCTAAAACTTGATTAGATAAGAATCGGAAAAGACGACCATATAAATATCATTTTTATGAACATAACTCAATTCGCTTAAACAAAAAGTCAATGGTAATTTTTGGAAATAATGGGAAATCTAAAATTTATTGAATAAAATTGGAAAAAATTACCCCATTAATATGATTGAGATAAAAACATTTTCAGCTAAACAAATGATATGGAATAAAGCCTTACAGCATATACTTCATGAAATAAAAAAAAAAAAAAAAAAAAAAAAATAGTCATTTTTTTCATTTTGATTTCATTTCTCTATATAA
>CAZUVD010000048.1:0-4734 GCA_964623075.1 uncultured Coxiellaceae bacterium
CTTTTGCTTTGGCGTTTTCGTGGATTTGTTTGGCGAGGTCGTTTAAGTTTGTGGTGGTGGTCATGGTGTTGAATTTAGAAGTGTTATTAAATCCTGCAAAGAACCCCCGCCTCTTTTTCGGGGATTTCCATTTCTTCGCCCGTTACGGCAAAGAATAGGTTTTGAAGTTGGTGAACGTGGTTTAGTTATTGGTTATTTCAAGTTCTGATTCAACACCAACCAAACCGCCTTGCTCCCCTTCGACCTTAAACACAAATTCAGAATCAAGAGAACAAGCGGTATGGATGTTTATAAATTCTCCGGGGTCGTCTATAAAAACGGCGTGTTTAAAGTAAATCCTTCCCGTAAAGAGTATTAAAACCCGTCTCCAAAAAGAAAGATTTACAGTAAAGGTTTGCCGCATAACCCTTGATCTGGTTATGGTTTTTTTGATTGTGGTCATGGTGTTGGCGGGTTTTTAAGTAGTTCAATGATTCTGTTTAGTCTTTCAATCACTATACAACATACAACAAAAATGCCCAAAAGCATGATGTATATTAAGTAGAATATCATAACGTGTGTTGCGTTTGTGGGAAGTTTAGCTTCTTGTAATCGGGGCCGTAGAGTTCAATGGCTTTAGCGTCGTATGCGCGGGCGGCTTCTTCTGGTGGAAACATCGGCTCTACTTGATTCAATCGTGCAAACTCTTTATGATGCTCTTTTGCAAATAGATTGTAATTCCGCGCCGCATCTTCCTCGCTATCATATAGGCCGATATGCTTTGATTTTCCATCAATCTTTATAGATGCCAGCCACTTTTTAAGTATTGTATTACGGAACACGCCCTTGAATCTGGAGCTTGAATTTGATCGGCTTATGATATTCATTATGTTCTGTGCATTTGTGCATAACCTAATGTTTTCTCTCTGATTATTCAACCCGCACAAATCTTCATGGTCAACAAAAATCTTTGGGTCGGTCACGCCAAGTATGACCCTGTGCATTTGAACGGTTGTCCTTTTACCGTTTTTCCTGGCATTCATAGTGGCGTAAACCGTGTGCTTGCAAACCCTTGCCTGCCAATTCCACTGATTCAACCATTCAAAATCTGCGTCGTCCACTTGGGCAAAATAGCCCTGAGTAAGCGGTATCAATTTCATAAAAAGCAAAGACCCATGCTCCGAACAAGCGCGTATCAGACGCTCGTTAAAACATGGGTCAATTTCTTGTAACCGCGCTGATACCACGGTTTGCCGATTGGCTTGGCAAAGATACCAACTACTTCCTAAATTCCAAATCTTTGCCAAAAAAAGAACAAACCCCCGCCTCATTTGGCGAGGGCCGATCACAATAGAGCAATCTCATGAAAAGTATGAGATTTGCGCACCGGTTACTGCGGGTGCGCTGCCTTAAAAGTCTTTACGCCGAAGCGGGTTTATTCTTGTCCTTAATAAATCGCACAACGGCGGGTACAATCGTGGTTACAAGCAGCGAAAATAACGCTGTCCAGTCTTTTTGCGCGATGCCGTACACGATTTGCTCCACTGTGCCGTCCGGCAGCGATAAGCCCAAAAGTGCAAGCCCGGCAAAAAGGATGTTTCCAAGTGCAATCCATGTCAATGTGCTGCTGAAAAGTCCGCCAAATGTCAACGCGCCCTTTTTCCAAGCGTTCCAAATCGGGAAGCCGATGGAGGCAACCACCACGCCAACAATAGCAAAGAAGCCGCCCGTGCTGAGCAGCGTTGTGATCTCGCCCGCAATTGCGCCTGGGTCTGCCGGGAACGATACGCCTGAAGCGGCGAAAATGGTAAGGGCTGAAACGATTACCGTGTAAAGGAAACCGGGGCTGCTGGCATCAAATACCTGCTTTGCCGCGCCCGTTCTTGTTTTTTGCGTACTCATTATGTTCTGAATTTAATGCCCCAATGGAGCGTGAATGATTTTTACTTAATAGGCCAATGTTTTAGCCTGCTTTCAGGCACGAACACCCATTGCCCGCCGCTTGTTTTATAGCGCACATCGGTAACGGTTACGCGCCAATCCCCCGCCATTTGCAAGCCCATTTCCAAAAAATACGCCGACCAATACGCCGCCCACGACGCATCCTGACCGGGTGGCAACATAAAACCGCGCTGGTTGAAATACCCACTAACTGCGTTTTCAAGTTTTTCTGAAACAAGATTGTCGTTTGAGGTGGACGGGGCTGAAATCGTGAACGAAACCAAAGTCTCTGTATTGGCAAGCCCACGGTTTGCTGCGCGTGAACCCTTGCCGCCCGTTTTGAATGACTTTGCCTCCGTAACACTTAGAGCCGTCGCGTTTGACCAAAACACCTTGTACTGGTTTTTAAGTACAACAGGCAAAGGATTGATACTCTGCCCTGTTGCGGGTGGAGGTGGAGGCGGTGGCGGGTCTGTTGGTAGCCCTGGTGTTTGCGTTGGGTCGCGGTCGAGGATGTTTTGGATTAACTCAATGCCCCATCCAAATTCGTTGTCTTTGCCTGGTGCGCCTAAATCCTTTGCACACCAAGCCAAATAAGCACGAACGCGGGCAAGGTCGCCCATTTTGTTGCCCCACTTTGAAAAGCCAATAGCGACGGCTGCCGTGTTGAACGGCGAGGCCATTGAAGTACCCGAAAGCGTGGCCCATGTGTTTCCCTTGTAGGTGCTGTTTATGTTTTTGCCCGGCATGATAGACCACACCTCTGGCCCCGTTGTCGAAAACGATGAACGCGCAAGGTTTTGGTCTGCTGAAGCCGTGGCGATTGAGTATTTCCCGTTGCCTGGATATTGTACACCCGCCGCTCCGGTATTCCCCGCCGCGAATACGAACACAACGCCTGCCTTTGTGCTTTTTTCAAGTTCGGTTTCAACGCCTGAAACCAGCGAAGTGCCACCGCCGAAACTTCCGTTCCACACCACAAACTCCCCACGCGCAAGTCGCGCCACATCGTCGGCGCGTTCTGACGCAATTGCGGTCTGTACCCATGTAAAACTTCCAGAACCATTATCAGCAAGGATTTTAACTGCCTTGTGGGTCAATAATCCTTTGTCTACCAAAGCATCACATAATCCAATCTCATCACCAGCAACAATGCCGCAAACGTGCGTAGAGTGGCCTTGCAGGTCTGACGCGGTGGCTGCTGTTGTGTAGTTCGCGCCGGGTATTTGCCCCTGCCTTAGCGAGGCGTGATCGGGCATTCCAGTATCGGCTATTTTTACGGTCACCTTGTAGGAACACTCATTACGCATACGTTCTTGCAGGGCAGGTGGTAGCAACAGGTCTTTGCCCCAATTTGTTTGGGCAGAAATTGAAAGCCGAGAAGACTTGTTTTTTGGGACGGTTTCGATTGGGTCGAGAACAAAGTCGGCGCCACCCTTCAGGGCTTCGCCAGCCTTGTCTTCGGCGCGGTTTAGGTTGCGCTTGTATTTGTTGAAGATTTGCGCGTCTGCCGACAACGCGACAACGGCAAAAATGAGCGTGAAAATGATTTTTCTCATTGTGGGAGATGATTTGTTTTTGAAAGTACGTCGTGTGTTGGGTTGAGCGGCTGCACCACTTCGGGGCTGCCGTTCCTGTTCAACAGCGTAGCCCGGCACTGTGCCGCCAATTGCTGAAACCTTGCGCGGCTAACCTCCAGGGATTCAGCGACGGGGCTTGGTTTTGGTGGCGTTGTTATCGTAAGTCGTGGCGTTATAGCGGGCTTTGTGTGCTTTTGTTTTTGACCACACATGAACCCTGTGAAAAGTAACGCAATAAGTAAAAATACCTGTCTCATCGTTTTTTTGCTTTTTTCATAATTAGTTCCATTTCCTTGATCTGGTTTTCAGTCTTTCGAAGTTCGGCGCGTAGAATGCTGTCAATGATAGAGTTGCACTTTCGCTCCTGCAAAATTTGCACCTCAATACACTTCCTTATCTCAATCAGATTCGCAGCGTCCTTTGCCTCCAAACGGTTTCTGAGTGAATCATTGTTTATCCACAAATTACCAACGGCTCCTAACAGGATTGCGCAAACAGTTGGCAAGGGGTACTTTTTGAACCCGTCGGCAATTGCCCTGAAAATCTCTAACATGGTTCATAATCTTGAAGCGTGATTTGATTGGGGGGATTATTGGTTTTTCAGGATGTCTTTTATTGTTTCAAGTGCCTGGCCTTCTTTTTCCATGCAATGGGTAGAGACTATGTTGCTATCCTTGTATGCCGCCAAAACAAACCGTTCTTTATCATCTACTCCAAAGTCAGTTAGATAAAAATTCAGCCCGTTTCTCCAGCCAAATTGGTGCATGGTTTCATCTTCTTGATGCGATGAAACGAAGTATCCCCAATTGGTCAGGGCTTTAATGCTATCCATTTTTTGCCTCCAATCCAAGTTGCTCGCTAATCGCGTCAAGTGCCTTGCCGTGGAACTTCACATGGATTTCAAAGTGATCTTCCACTTTGTACGGGTGGCCGAACGCTACACCTTCGTGCCCTTCCGTCGGGACGGCATGAATTATTAGACCGTTGTCAATTTCAAAGCGGTATGAATCGTTTTCGAGTGGTGCAGAATGCCTCATGCAATACCCTATCGCCTTTGGAAGCAAATCCAAAACCGCTTTTATTTCCTTTGGTGTAATGAAGCCGCTTTGCTTTTGTGACATTGCGTAAATCACGCGGCGTAGTTCGCTTGCGTCTGCTTCGCCCCTGATTGGTACATTGATCTGTTCCATGATTTTGTTTAATTGATGAACATAAAAAGTTTGACAAACCAAGG
>CAZUVD010000049.1:0-4539 GCA_964623075.1 uncultured Coxiellaceae bacterium
TTGTTGCGCTGAAACCCGTTACTGAAACGGAAACGCCCGTTACCGACGTTGCCAAAGTGCCACCTACTACTCGTTACAAAACGACCCGATTGGATGTGGTTTTTTACGCCACGACGCTGACCGCTTGCGCGGGGCTTGTAACGCTGTTGCGCTGGTGGGGCTTGCCCGTTGCCCTTGTGTACTCGCTCATTTTGTGGGACGCAATGGAAACCGCAAAAGACCCGGCAGCAAAGAAGTCCGCCGAAACCGGGGCCGGGGCTGTGATTGTTTTGGAGATTATTGCCGCGTGTGTTCACACATATTTTTTCAATCACCTGGTTTGGCGTAGTTACAAGTCTCTGCCGTGGGACATGAACCAGAAAATAGTGGGCGGTGAATTGATTTGGCCCAATTCAGATAAGCCGTTTTTGATAGCCGTGTGTATCGCAGTCGTGCTTTCCTGTGCGGCTGTTTACGCTATCCATAAAAGCATTATTACCACCCGTGAACGGGTAAAAACACCTGTAAAATGAGCCTTTCAGTTTCCTTAAAAGACCCTACATCATCCTACGACTGCGATGATTTATATTGGGCAAACATTACGCACAACCTAGGCGAAATGGCGGATCAAGCGGGTATCTACAAAGCAATGTGGAGGCCGGAGGAAACAGGAATTAGGACAGCAAAAGACTTGATTCCGATACTTGAAACCGGGCTTGCAGACCTAAAAGCAAGGCCAAAACACTTTGAGCAATTCAACGCCTCAAATGGATGGGGCTTGTACAAACACTTTGTGCCTTTTGTTGAAGAGTACCTAGAAGCCTGCAAAGAATATCCCGAAGCAACCGTTCACGCAAGCCGATAACCCACCCAAATAAATGCTCACTATAACCGCTCTCCTTCTTTTGGCCGCGCTTTATGCGGCAAGGAAGTGGGAGGAAACTCATTAGGATTACGACTAAAAGAATGAGAACCAGTTTCAAAATAAAGCAGGTTGGCCAGAAGGTTTCCCCGGCGTTTGTGCAGTTGCTTGATCGCAAGGGAAATTGGCAGGATAGTATGGTTGATTGGGGTGGAAGTTCTGAGCCTTGCGCTCCGATTACAACGGCAGAGGCGATAGCATTAAAGGCTTCCAGCAAGACAAAATCAATCAACACCCTACGGGCAATGAGGGTAAAGGCGCTGATGTTGCAGGGTGTTTCGGTGAATAGGATATGCCTTGCACTGCGCCATCACGGCACAGGTTATGGTGAATCTTCAATAAAGCACGATCACGCGGCACTATCCCCCACCGTACTGCGATAGGGGAGTGGTTAAAAAACCGATGCAATACAAATTTTGCATCTTGGGCAGTTTCAAAATCAATCAGTTATAATAATGGAAAATGCAAAGTACGCCATCGATTTGCAACGGTCACCCGCCGTTATTTATGTGTTTTCGCAAGGGCTTAAATACGAAGTCTGCCTAAAAGACGGCTCTACGTCGGTGGAAATGGCTGGCAACCTATACCCGGTTCCCGGCTGCCCGTTCCCTGTTGAATTGGTATCGGCAAGGTTTTGGGCGTTCATGTCAATGCACACGCACGGGCTTATCAGGGTAGGCGTTACGGTTGCCGCTTTGATTGTGCTTCAAATATGCCTCATGGTTTTCATCGGTGGCAACTTCGCCGCAATGTCAATATCATATTTCAGCCTATTTATGAACACCACGCTATGCCTCCTTTTTTGCATGGTTGTGCTGGCATATTGCGGAAAGAAATTTCTTGGAAATTTTGAGTTCACGATGTTTCCAGACAAGGAAGAAGTGAAACTGCTGGATATTGGACAGGTTTCAATTGGTGCGGACATTCCTGTTTTTAGTCTTATAGAAGACGAAGCCGCCGAAAGTTTTGAGGCTAGAATGCGCAAAGCAATGGAGGTCGCGGGGGATGAAAAATGGGTGGTGGTTATGCCGTTCAAAAATCACATGACAAGTATTTACATGGGCATTCGTCCCGATGGGGAAACGGTTGACGCGGTTACATTCCTTCGCCATATTCCTTTCGTTGAAGGCCCGTTCACCGAGAAGCAAGTATTTGACGCTATGCAATTTTCTAAACAGCAATCATTCTCCGATTACATGGCCTACTGCCGTGGATTCGCAGACGAATACATTACATGGTCGGCGGCTGAAAAGATGCCCAAATACAGCCCGTTTGAAACCATTGTTTCCACAATGAAGGCGAGCGCAACCTGCCTTGTTTTACTGCTATTTTCATTCAGCCCTTTGAATGCCCAGAAAACCGAGCAGGTAAAAACCTATCTTGGTGATCGCGCAGAAATGCCAACACCAACAGGAAAAGAGGTTTCTTTCATTTTTGAGAAACGTGAAATTTCGGTTATATCGCAGGGAAAGGACTACGTTCAAACGCTGCAAGGCATTCCGTTTTTTCAGGACAAACAAGACGCTGGAAAATTGCTGCTCATTAAGGTAGGCGGCGAAAAGATATTACCAAAATCACTCGCCAAACGCGAAACAGCAAGTGCGATTGCTAATCCTGAAAGCGCACGACCAATTCCAGAAGACACTCAAGGCGAATCGTTTTTGGAACGCTTGCCGGATTCAAGTGAATTACAGGTAATGAAAAGCGAACACCTGAAAAATAAGGCTTTGGAGTGGCACAGTATCCGCCCCGTACTTGACTATTATATGTGGAGGTTTTGGGGCTTAATGGTTATACTGTTTGGCGTAGGCGGGGCAATGTGGGTACTGGCAAAGGTGAGCGCAAAGGACTCTATCAAAGACCTGCACGGAAACGCCTTCATCGGAAACGCTATCACCCAAATGCACATAATGACAAAGACTTTTCTCTTTTGCATTATGGCAGTGCCTACGGTTGTGATTATTCTGGATGATTGCATACGCGCTTATTATACAAGTGTTTTCGGGTTTTGGTTTGTGGTAAAGTATGCCGCCGTGTATTGGGTGTGGCAATGGGCATTTGAAAAGATATTGCCAGATTCGCCGGGGCAACGCACATCGAATATCGGAGGCTACCCCGTAAACAATCACAGACAACTAAATGGATAAGATTGAAAAAATAGAGCGGTTTTTGGAGCGGATAGGGATGCAATGGACTTACGTCTTGTGGTCGCCAAACTATCCATACAAGGGCAAAGCCGGGTGGAGCGGGCGAATGAAGTCGAGACGCGCCGAAATTGAGCAGTCAATGAGGAAGGAAACGGGTAGAGATATTCGCGTTTGGTTGTTCTTTAAAATGCCCATGTTTTGGGCGCACAAGGCAGAAAAAGCCATTCACAATTCCGCCCTTTGGCGAAAAGCAAGCGGAATGCCTGGGAGCGGTTGCACAGAGTGGGCGCACGTTTTAAACGTGTATTCATTCATTATCACCTACATTCTGCTTTGGGGCTTTGATTTGCCGCTTCATTTTTCTTTAGCGGTATTGTTTATCCCACTTCCGCTCGACTTCGCCGTGTTTGTTTTTGTCATTGCCCTTGCTCAATATGCCTTTGTCGGGCTTCTTACCTACGGAGTATGGAACCTAATGTTTTAAGCGGTGGAACGGTAAAGAACCTGAGCGACCTTGTGCAAGTCCTTGTGATGGATGGCGGGGTTTTTGGTATTGTGTTTTGGGTGATTGCTATTGTTTTGACTTGGCAGGCTTTAAAGGTGGTTTTTGTGGCATTTGGTTGGTCTTTGGTTACGCTGAAAAAGGTTTTGATTTCGTTTGGGCATAGCAAGTCGCAAGTTTTAGGCACATTGCTTTTGATCTTGGCGGGAGCCGCGTTTTTAAACGCTTTTCGTAGTCCGCTAATGAATCAATTGCAATACTTGGAGCAAGCCTATTTGAAGCCCGTTTATTTGAACACAGACACGTCTGTTTGGACTTTGCAGGCATACGAGCAGGAACTAAAGCGACACGTCGGAGAAAGCGAATTTGAGGCCATTAGACAGGCAACCCGGCGAACGGCGGCGGCAATCGGTTCTACTCCACTTGCTATTTACGAAGTTGCTTTTTCGGAGTGCGGTCTAAATCCTTTTGCAGCGAACGTGAACGGGCGAGGCGATACGGTTGCTTTTGGATGGATTCAATTCACGCCCGCCGGGTGTATCGGAACAATGGTAGGCGGCAAAGAGATAAACATGAAGCAGGTGAAGTCGTGGGGGCGGGCAAGGAATTTGGCGGCAATGATGGAAGCAACACACTCCTACATGGTTGGCCGGGCGAATGGCGCAACGCTGTCTACATCTACGGAGGTTTATACGGCGGTCTTTGCACCTGGAATGATTGGCAAGGGTAGCGACGCGGTTTTGTATTCTGCAAGAGGCGCAAAGCCCCGGCAATACTGGGAAAACGTGGGGCTTGATGGGTACGGCATGGAAGGCGATAAGATTATACACGCCGAAAAGTACCGGGACAGGGAAATAACGATTGGGGATATGGGGCTACATTTAGCACTGAAAAAAGCGAAGTTTTTAAAAGCCTATGCGAATTGACGCTTGCCTTGGCACATCAATCCTTCCCACCGTTGCGGACTGGTTTTTTAGTGCGCTGTGGTG
>CAZUVD010000050.1:0-4497 GCA_964623075.1 uncultured Coxiellaceae bacterium
TTTCTAACTTTAATGGTGGAACATTAACGAGTAGTTTTGCAAGTTATGTGGCAGGCGATCAACTCACGATTAATAACCAAGGTGTGGGTGCGGGTCAAATCGGTGTGAGTGGTTTGAATGTCACCTATGCTGGAACCACGATTGGTACGTTCACTGGCGGAAACGGCTCTAATTTAGTGGTGACGTTTAATGCGAATGCAACTCCTGCAGCCGTTCAAGCGTTAATCGGTCAATTACGTTATGCGAGTACGTCAGATGATCCAACCGTTGGTGGTGCAACGACGCGTGCAGTGACGGTGACGTTTAATGATGGTGGAAACACGGGAACCGGTGGTGCGTTAACGTCGGCGATCACGGGTACGTTGACTATAACGGCTTATAATGATGCACCAACGTTAAGTGCAACGGGTTCGAATAGTACGTTTACTGAAAATGGTTCAGCCGTGCCGGTGTTTAGTGGTGCGAGTGTTTCAACTATTGAAGCAGGACAAACGATTACATCACTGACATTCACGGTTGGTGGATTAGTGAATGGTGCTTCTGAAAAAATCATTGTTGATGGTACGACGATTACTTTAACGAATGGTAGTGGTACCACGACAACAAACGGTATGACGTATAACGTGACGGTGGCTAGTGGAACAGCAACGGTGGTGTTAACGAAAGCAGCCGGTGTTTCCACGGGTAACATGACCACGTTAATTAATGGGATGACGTATCAAAATACCGGCGATGATTTAGCATCCGGTACTCGTACCGCAACGATCACGCAAATTGTAGATAGCGGTTCAAATACTTCACCGAATGTAAATACAACGACTACAAATATTGCGTCAACGATTACGATTGCACCAGTGAATGACGCACCGGTTGCTACCATGACAGCGTCTTCTTATAGTGCCACTGAACAAGTGAATTTAACCTTATCGGGTACGGGCATGTCGATCAGTGATGTCGACGCGTTGAATGGTAATGTGACGGCAACGTTATCGGTTGGTGAAGGGAATATTACAGTTGCAGCCGGTTCAACCGGTGTAGCGGTTTCAGGTTCCGGCACATCCTCGGTTGTGTTAACCGGTACCGTGACACAAATTAATAATTTATTAGCTGGATTGAGCGGCGGCACGATTACATATAATGATTCACTCAATGCGCCAGCATCTAGCACAACCATTACCTTGTTAGTGAATGATCAAGGCAACACCGGTAGCGGTGGTGCGTTAACGAATAGTGTTGCACGTACGATTAATATTGCGGCAGTTAATGATGCACCTGTGTTAACGGGTACCGTTGCGACCGCGTATACCGAAAATGCAGCGAGCGTTGCATTAGTGTCAGGCGCAACAATTAGTGATGTTGATAATGTTTCTAACTTTAATGGTGGAACATTAACGAGTAGTTTTGCAAGTTATGTGGCCGGTGATCAACTCACGATTAATAACCAAGGTGTGGGTGCGGGTCAAATCGGTGTGAGTGGTTTGAATGTCACCTATGCTGGAACCACGATTGGTACGTTCACTGGCGGAAACGGCTCTAATTTAGTGGTGACGTTTAATGCGAATGCAACTCCTGCAGCCGTTCAAGCGTTAATCGGTCAATTACGTTATGCGAGTACGTCAGATGATCCAACCGTTGGTGGTGCAACGACGCGTGCAGTGACGGTGACGTTTAATGATGGTGGAAACACGGGAACCGGTGGTGCGTTAACGTCGGCGATCACGGGTACGTTGACTATAACGGCTTATAATGATGCACCAACGTTAAGTGCAACGGGTTCGAATAGTACGTTTACTGAAAATGGTTCAGCCGTGCCGGTGTTTAGTGGTGCGAGTGTTTCAACTATTGAAGCAGGACAAACGATTACATCACTGACATTCACGGTTGGTGGATTAGTGAATGGTGCTTCTGAAAAAATCATTGTTGATGGTACGACGATTACTTTAACGAATGGTAGTGGTACCACGACAACAAACGGTATGACGTATAACGTGACGGTGGCTAGTGGAACAGCAACGGTGGTGTTAACGAAAGCAGCCGGTGTTTCCACGGGTAACATGACCACGTTAATTAATGGGATGACGTATCAAAATACCGGCGATGATTTAGCATCCGGTACTCGTACCGCAACGATCACGCAAATTGTAGATAGCGGTTCAAATACTTCACCGAATGTAAATACAACGACTACAAATATTGCGTCAACGATTACGATTGCACCAGTGAATGACGCACCGGTTGCTACCATGACAGCGTCTTCTTATAGTGCCACTGAACAAGTGAATTTAACCTTATCGGGTACGGGCATGTCGATCAGTGATGTCGACGCGTTGAATGGTAATGTGACGGCAACGTTATCGGTTGGTGAAGGGAATATTACAGTTGCAGCCGGTTCAACCGGTGTAGCGGTTTCAGGTTCCGGCACATCCTCGGTTGTGTTAACCGGTACCGTGACACAAATTAATAATTTATTAGCTGGATTGAGCGGCGGCACGATTACATATAATGATTCACTCAATGCGCCAGCATCTAGCACAACCATTACCTTGTTAGTGAATGATCAAGGCAACACCGGTAGCGGTGGTGCGTTAACGAATAGTGTTGCACGTACGATTAATATTGCGGCAGTTAATGATGCACCTGTGTTAACGGGTACCGTTGCGACCGCGTATACCGAAAATGCAGCGAGCGTTGCATTAGTGTCAGGCGCAACAATTAGTGATGTTGATAATGTTTCTAACTTTAATGGTGGAACATTAACGAGTAGTTTTGCAAGTTATGTGGCCGGTGATCAACTCACGATTAATAACCAAGGTGTGGGTGCGGGTCAAATCGGTGTGAGTGGTTTGAATGTCACCTATGCTGGAACCACGATTGGTACGTTCACTGGCGGAAACGGCTCTAATTTAGTGGTGACGTTTAATGCGAATGCAACTCCTGCAGCCGTTCAAGCGTTAATCGGTCAATTACGTTATGCGAGTACGTCAGATGATCCAACCGTTGGTGGTGCAACGACGCGTGCAGTGACGGTGACGTTTAATGATGGTGGAAACACGGGAACCGGTGGTGCGTTAACGTCGGCGATCACGGGTACGTTGACTATAACGGCTTATAATGATGCACCAACGTTAAGTGCAACGGGTTCGAATAGTACGTTTACTGAAAATGGTTCAGCCGTGCCGGTGTTTAGTGGTGCGAGTGTTTCAACTATTGAAGCAGGACAAACGATTACATCACTGACATTCACGGTTGGTGGATTAGTGAATGGTGCTTCTGAAAAAATCATTGTTGATGGTACGACGATTACTTTAACGAATGGTAGTGGTACCACGACAACAAACGGTATGACGTATAACGTGACGGTGGCTAGTGGAACAGCAACGGTGGTGTTAACGAAAGCAGCCGGTGTTTCCACGGGTAACATGACCACGTTAATTAATGGGATGACGTATCAAAATACCGGCGATGATTTAGCATCCGGTACTCGTACCGCAACGATCACGCAAATTGTAGATAGCGGTTCAAATACTTCACCGAATGTAAATACAACGACTACAAATATTGCGTCAACGATTACGATTGCACCAGTGAATGACGCACCGGTTGCTACCATGACAGCGTCTTCTTATAGTGCCACTGAACAAGTGAATTTAACCTTATCGGGTACGGGCATGTCGATCAGTGATGTCGACGCGTTGAATGGTAATGTGACGGCAACGTTATCGGTTGGTGAAGGGAATATTACAGTTGCAGCCGGTTCAACCGGTGTAGCGGTTTCAGGTTCCGGCACATCCTCGGTTGTGTTAACCGGTACCGTGACACAAATTAATAATTTATTAGCTGGATTGAGCGGCGGCACGATTACATATAATGATTCACTCAATGCGCCAGCATCTAGCACAACCATTACCTTGTTAGTGAATGATCAAGGCAACACCGGTAGCGGTGGTGCGTTAACGAATAGTGTTGCACGTACGATTAATATTGCGGCAGTTAATGATGCACCTGTGTTAACGGGTACCGTTGCGACCGCGTATACCGAAAATGCAGCGAGCGTTGCATTAGTGTCAGGCGCAACAATTAGTGATGTTGATAATGTTTCTAACTTTAATGGTGGAACATTAACGAGTAGTTTTGCAAGTTATGTGGCCGGTGATCAACTCACGATTAATAATCAAGGTGTGGGTGCCGGACAAATCGGTGTCAGTGGTGTGAATGTGACATACGCTGGAATCACGATTGGTACGTTCACCGGTGGAAATGGCTCAGATTTAGTGGTGACGTTTAACAACAATGCAACTCCTGCGGCCGTTCAAGCATTAATCGGACAATTGCGTTATGCCAGTACGTCAGATGATCCAACCACTGGTGGTGCAACGACGCGTGCAGTGACGGTGACATTTAATGATGGCGGAAACACGGGAACAGGCGGTGCATTAACTTCCGCGATCACGGGTACCTTAACGATTACCGCTTACGATGATGCACCAACGTTAACAG
>CAZUVD010000051.1:0-4292 GCA_964623075.1 uncultured Coxiellaceae bacterium
CCGGCCTCAATAATTTAAGTCTAGGCGTTGGGCAGACTTTTTGCGACAAAACCATATTTTAACATATTGTTAAAATAATGTAAATATTCAGAGTTTTCCACGAATTGCATCAAAAAAAATATTACCCAAAACATGAAAAAGTTGATTCGTTGCATCATAAATAATGTTACCAAAGGAAAAACAGGGACATATTTATGGGGAAGTTATCAATGGACCTATACTTAGACAATGTGGGAAAAAAAATATAAAAATGCTGGTTTTGTCGGCGTTGTTGCATAAATAAAAAACAGATGAAATTATTGGCAAGTTTCCAATCTAAATATTTTCAAAGTGGCCCCTTGTGTCACGGACCGTAAGATTGGGCCGATATAAGAAAATCATCGGGCCTAGCATGAAAGCCAGGGAAATTCCGCAACAAAAAACGGAAGGCGGGATAGATGTGCGCGTATTAAATCGGATGACATCACTTGGAATGCCAGAATCAGTTAAAGTGTCTTGAATAAAGACCGATAGACCTGATTTTATCTATTTTTTATTTATGCAACAACGCCAATCTGATATTTTAAATTTTTGCATCAGAGCGCAAGTTCCGGAGCGCCAGGCCTAATTAAAAGGTTAACTAAGCGCTTACATTGGAACCAAAGGCAATGAACCCAATACTACAAGGTATCTCATTATTTTATTGTGGCTTGAGGCGACTGTTACATCCTGATCGAATAAGATTCACTCGCATCAGCACATCGTTCAGTTGTTGCAAGATAATCGAGCTTTTCATTTGCAAGCCTAATCCATGCATTTCCTGCGTGATTGATCGTCACAATCTTAGCCGCCCAGCCAGCAATTAACATCATGTAAGCTGCTAACCGACCCCCGTCAACCATGCGATAACTTTTTGCTTCAGTAAGAAATGCTTTGTATTCTGCTGGATTATCGATAAGACTTGCAGTCTTTTGCAGCAAACCAATAGACTCTTCGGACGAAAGCTGTTCGTTTTCTTGTAACCTGACAACTAATGCTATCATCCCATTACAAGCAATCTTAAAATCTTCAGGATAATTGGAGTGTTGACTTAACTTTAGCTTAATGCTTTGCTGAAGCTGGCGTAATGAGGCATAAAGCTCATTTTTTAGGATATCTTTTATAGAGCTAAAAATGCGGTCTTCTAAATTTTTTTTAGAATCAGAAGTGCGGTTTTCTCCGCCTAAAAACATCACCTGTTTTACAACATTTGAAGAATCGAACCGGCGACTACCTATTTTTCCTAATGGATAATTATTAAAGTCATATCCTTCCTCATAATTTCGAGAGCCCTGAGAATCATCTGTTAAAAATAAATAATCCATATCATCACTTGTTGCATATGCGTCGTAGTTTCTTGCCAATCTTAGCTGAAGTTTTTCATTAAAATTATAGGCCAGCTCTTCTGCCAAATAAGGTAGATTTTTCACAACGAGGTCTAAAGGGTATACAAATTTTGAAGAGCCATAAAAGGACGCTAACTTTTTTACCTCAGATGCAATTGCTCCAACCTGTAATTTAATATAGCCCGCTGTTATATGGTCTTTTTTATGGGCTAATCGTTCTCTCGCATCGTCAATATTATGCTGCGCTGCATAATGTAGAAGTAAGCGAGGCATGCAATCAGTTAATTGAACATCATTTTGTTTGTATCGTTTATAGATAGCTTCCATTCGTTCTCGCGGCAACTCGGGAAGGAACGATAAAGTTATAAACTCTATAATGTCATTCGCCCCTGCGAGATGAGATAAGGGTATGGCATCACCAAACCCACCAGACTTAGCTTCATTCGTATTGCCAGTGAGCCTTAAACCTAAGTTTTTTTTAGCTAAAGGCACCAAATATTTTGATGAAAATAATAACATATCGGCTCCTATTTATTCGACCATATAATTAAATGTACGTTATTTTACCAAAAAATGGGTTTGGTGACAATTATAGACAGGTTCGATCAAATCGTTCGTATTGTGGCGTCATTAAAAAATGGGCTTGCCCCAGCACATGTAAGGTTCTGTCGCAAAAGATTTCGTGAGCGATGGTCGGATTTATTTTGGGCAGACTTTTTGCGACAAAACCATTTGAATTGATCGCCTTATTGAAAAAGGCCCGTGCAGCCGGTTCATCACGCTTTTCTGATAACATGAAATCAATCGTCTGGCCTTCCTTGTCAACGGCTCGGTACAAATAAACCCATTCCCCTTTAACCTTAATATAGGTCTCGTCCATGCGCCATGATGCACCAACCGGGCGCTTACAACGTTTGCGAAAAGATTCCTCCAACTGTGGCGCATAATAAATTACCCACCGATTGATGGTCGAGTGATCGACTTTTAAACCGCGCTCTGCTGCCAACTCTTCAATGTCACGATAGCTCATTGGGTAAGCAACATACCAACGAACTAACATCAAAATCATATCTTGTTTGAAATGTCGTTGCTTGAAACTAATCATAAAGCACCACAGTCCGGCCTCAATAATTTAAGTCTAGGCGTTGGGCAGACTTTTTGCGACAAAACCCATTTTTTTGGTGCTTTGGAAAAGATTTGTAAATTCACAAGGTTACATACATTCCGGCTAAAATGGTAATTTGCTGGCCGAAACCCCAAGTAGTAATAATTTTAAATTTGATCTTATTGGTTACAAATGTTACATTCATGCCTTGAGTCGGAGAGAGCATGAAAGATTTACGATCAATGCAAAGTATCTATAAAACCATCATAGATGCACTTAAAGGTGCTGTTACTTATAACGCATTTTTTGTTTCTCAGCATTTAATGACTGAACATGACCTTATAGATATCTTCGACCAAAGCGATGATATACCCTCTGGCGCCCCTTTTGATATTTATTCAGGGAATTTAAAAAGGGCATTGGGTGATGATTATGACGAGCACTTTCTCAAAGAAATTTATAAAAATGCTTTTTGTGAGAGCCGTCGGTCTTCTTTCTCCATACATATCCGATATCAACGGCAGCTTGGGAAAAATTCCTCACCTGAGCTCATTGACATCTATATTGATACAAACATGATTGTAGAAAAACTAGCAAATAGGTTTCAATTCAACCAAAGCATCATATTAATCGAGAATACAACTGGGATATATGACCCTCGTAGATCCTGCAATATTTTTGATACATCTTATGGTGACTCTCTTCGTTTTATTAAAGAAACTCAACCTGATTTTAACCTTTTGAATCTATCAGAAAACAGACTAATACAAACACGTGTGGACTCAAATTTCTTATTAAAGTTTGGAGCAGGATTAAGTGCTTGTGCAAGTATTATTGCCATTAGCATTGCTATCTTAGCGATTTCATCGTTTATTACATTACAACCGATATACCTTGCCGCTCTTATTGCTAGCGCAGGAATATTAGCATATTCAACCTACTGTTTTTTTCGTAGACCTCAACCTCCTCAACAAAACTCAGTTAGACAAAACTTAGTTAATTTGCCGAAACCAGAAGTTATTGATTTACAACAAGCTTTTTGTGAGCATTTCAGAAGCAATAAAGTTGAAGAATTAAGTGATACGCAACACCCCAGCCTCTTATAATTCCTGGTCTCTTTAAAATTTGGGTAATACTCTTAGAGTACCTTTTCGTTCCATTGCTTGTCACACCCCAAAACCAAAGATGAGATTTTCACCATTAAACAAAAAATTAGCATGGAATTGAATATACCCATTTTTTATGACAAACCAGAGCAGGCAAGGTATTTTTTAAATAGGAATAGAGTGGAACTGGAAAATCAAAAGGAATTATTGCGCCAAGATTTAGAAGCTTTTAATGAAATAAAAAGTTTGAAGCAATGGCTTAATACCCTAAAAATCAATAAGACTAAAGAAACTCAATTTGATATTGAAGATGTATTTTATTTTTAGGGTTGTAATTGAAGTTCTGTGAAATAAATACGAACGTTTTAATGCGTACAAATTGCTATACAAAAATACTCTATAAAAAACATACAGAATATATAATAATGACTTAATATTAATGTTAAATATTAACATTTCAATTTTAGGAGAAATTTATCAATATATTCTTGGTTTACTTTTTTAGTAATTTTTAATTAATGTAGATTTAAAAATTACTTTTATTGTTGCGTGTTTATTTGACAGTTTCTGGGTTGTGTGAAATAATTTCGGTCATGGTTTGAGCTAACCGATCCGTCTGCTTCCATTTTAGGAAATGGTAAATAGGGTTTTGTCGCAAAATTTTTTTTAATCGAAGAACAGAGTTATTTTGGACGAACTTATGCTGCAAGTCCATAG
>CAZUVD010000052.1:0-4243 GCA_964623075.1 uncultured Coxiellaceae bacterium
GCACGGGCAAGGGTCCACCTGCTGCCTGCTCTACCTGCTCACGCAATGTGAGCGTGGTGGCGTTGGGTGTGCCTGCCTGCCTGCCCCCTGTTTTCCTGCCCTTGGCCACGGTCTACTTTTTCACGGTTAGACGGTCACGGACAAGCTCGCTCACGGTGGTGCCCTGCTGACGTGCTGCCACCTTCAGAGCGTCGAAGGTTGACCAGTCCACACGAACGGTCAGGAAGCGTTCACGTTGAGCTGGTGCGGGTGTGGTGGTGAGAGTGTGGGTGTGGGTCATGCAGCGTCAGGTATGGCGGTGAAAATGTGCCGGATCTCTTCGAGGCGTGTGGCCACAGAGCGTTGACCACGGAGCGTGTCAAGGGTTGCCCGTTCACGAAGGTCACGACGGATGCGTGAGAGCTTACGGTAGGCTGCTGACCTGCTCACGCCCCCACGGTCGTGCAAGGCCCACACGAAGCGGGTATATCCTTCGAGGCCACCGTGCAGCTCCAACAGGTTGAGCGTGCCGTGCATCCGTTCGTAAACGTCAAGGGCCTGACGCTTGTACCGTGTGGCCAGCTGGTCAACAAAGGCGAGATCATCCTCGAATGATATGGCGAGCTGCTGACCAGCGTTGAGCGGGTCGAATAGCAGGCGGTCCATGTTCCGGCTGTATGCCGTGGCGAGCGTGAGCGGGTCCACATTGGCCAGCTCACCGTATGTGGTGCAGCCTGTGTCCTTGGCGATCGTGTCATTGCGGATGAGCCTGACCTCGGCCCTGAGCAGGTTGTCAGGCACCAGCACAGGCGTAGCGGAACGCTTACGGCTACCGTTGAGCTGACGGGCCTTGTCATAGAAGCACAGCTCACGGTTACGGTTGTGGAACAGGTAGCCGTCAGGGTATTCCTTTCGGGTCATGCGTGTTCCACGGGCATACCGTAGAGCCTGACCGTACTGTGCTGGCGGATCGCTCACCACGGCCTGCTTTGCCGGGTCCACACGGTACAAGGGTGCCCCCATAAGGTCGAAGTCAAGGCCCACAGCACCAGCGAGGCCCATTACATGGGATGCAACCTGCATGAGCTGGGACGGGTCGGTGAGCAGCTCGAAGGGGTGCCGGGTGTGCAGCTTGGAAGGGTTGAGGCTGACCAGTAGGCCACGGCCATCCACGTCGAATGTGGTGCCGTCAACAGCGTTGTGGTGGAGCTTTGTGGCGTACACGTCAACGCCGTTGCCATCGGTGAGCAGGGGGGGCACCTCCGTGCCTGCTTTACGTCTGAGCGTTGCGTCCAACAGGTTGTGGTCCTTGACGGTGAAAGCACCGGGACGGATGCTGACCTCAACCTTATCGATCCCCGCCAGCTGTGCAGGGTGCCCCTGTCCCATTTTTTGGGACGAATGTCTACTGATGTACATGGACATTCGTGCTGACGGTGGAGCTGGTAACAGGCACGACCTGAGCGGTGGTGTCTGTCATTGTGAGGGCGTACCGGATGCCCTTGTATTCGAGGGCATAGGTGCCCGCTGTGGGGCCATCCCATACGGAGCTGACGTAGGACCGTCTACCGTCCGGATGCACCAGCAGAGCGAACGTGTGGGCCTTGGCGGTGGTGGTGGTGCCCCGGTGGACCAGCAGCAGCGTGCAGGTTCCGGTAAGCTTGCTACCGTGACGGACGTATTGCCCCGTCAGGGTATCGGGAGCGGTGCTCCCATTTTCTATCTTCGTCACTCGATATCATTTAGTCGAAACGCCCTTTCTGCTGCCACGCGGGGGGCGTTTCGTGTTAACGATACGAAGATAACGGGGGGTACCCCTAACGTGGCACACTCTTATCCACGATCGTGGAGAGTTCCTCACAGCGTAGAGATCCAACAGTGAGGCCCATTGTGGCTGAGCTTCGTGACGTTGGTACGCCGTTCGGCGTGGAGTTTATTACGTGCCCCACATAGCAGGGTGGGGGTGGGGTGTAAAGAGAGAACCGCCCTTGTGAGGCGGTCCCTGCTTAGTGGGTCAGATTACGTTCCGGGTCGCTCTCCAGCGTTGCCCGTTATCCTCACCTGACGCGTCGAAGGTATGCACCTGCCTGCACCCGTGGAGCTGGTCTATCAGCACGAACACGACGAACACGATCAGACCCAACAGCACGCGGTCACGTTGACGGCGTAGGATGCTACGGGCGAGCGGGTCCATTAATCAGCTGACGGGTAATGTGAACGTGTGGGGCCTTGGCGGGGTCGTGGCCACACGACGAACACGGTGAAGGGTCACGGAAAGAGATCGTGACGGGTGGCAGGGGTGCAGCTGGCGGGTCTGTTGCTGCCATGCGTGGGTAGACGTATGCAGCTGCCTTGGCGTATGCGGTCACGGCGAGCTGGTGATCGCCCTTGTCCATTGCCTGCCTGCCTAACGTGGCCAACAGCACGGGCAAGGGTCCACCTGCTGCCTGCTCTACCTGCTCACGCAATGTGAGCGTGGTGGCGTTGGGTGTGCCTGCCTGCCTGCCCCCTGTTTTCCTGCCCTTGGCCACGGTCTACTTTTTCACGGTTAGACGGTCACGGACAAGCTCGCTCACGGTGGTGCCCTGCTGACGTGCTGCCACCTTCAGAGCGTCGAAGGTTGACCAGTCCACACGAACGGTCAGGAAGCGTTCACGTTGAGCTGGTGCGGGTGCGGTGGTGAGGGTGTGGGTCATGCAGCGTTGGGTACTGATGTGAAGGTTGAGCGGATCTCTTCGAGCCTGGTGGCCACGGAACGCATACCCCGTAGGTGGTCAAGGTTTGCCCGTTCGGTCAGATCCTTTCTGAGCTGCTTGAGACGGCGGTACACCGTGGGTCTACTGACCCCACCACGTTCGTGCAATGCCCACAGGAACCTTTCGAGGCCATCAATGCCCCCATGAGCTTCGAGCAGCGTCAGGGTGCCGTTCATGCGTTCATAGGTGGCCCATGCACGCCGTCCGTACCTGTTCATGAGATCTTCGACGTATTCGAGATGGCCCTCGAATGAGATCGAGAGCTGTTGCCCAGCGTTGAGCGGGTCGAACAGCAGGCGGTCAATGTTCCTGGCGTATGTCCTGGTCAATGCCAATGGATCAATTGCCACCAGGTCACCGAACGTGCTGCACCCTATGTCCTTGGCGATCGTGTCCTTGCCCATGAGACGAACCTCAGCACGGAGCAGGTTTGCAGGAACGAGCACGGTGGGGGGTGTCCTGCCCCTTCCCTTCCTGTTCAGTTCCTTGTGCTTGTCATAGAAGCACAGCTCACGGTTGCTGTTGTGGAACAGGTGCCCGTCCGGGTATTCCTTCCTGTTCATGCGGGTACCACGGGCGTACCGTAGAGCCTGGCCATAGACAGCAACGGGATCCTGCATCACGTTCTGCTTGGCCGGGTCTACGCGGTACAGAGCAGCTCCAAGGGGGTCGAAATCAATGCCCACATTGTTGGCCAGGCTCAGAACGTGAGACGCGATGCCCATGAGCTTCGATGGGTCCGTGAGCAGCTCGAATGGGTGACCCGTGGCCAGCTTTGAAGGGTTGAACGCAACGTATAGGCCACGGTGATCAATGTCGAACGTGGTGCCGTCCTGGGCGTTGTGGTGCAGCTTAGTGGCCACGACCTCGACCCCATGCCCATCGACCAGCAACGGAGGGGTGTTCGTGCCTGCTTTGCGGCGGGTGGTGCTATCGACCAGGCGGTGATCAGCAACGGTGAACGTTCCGGGCTTGAGCGTCATCTCGATCTTGTCGATCCCTGCTAACTGAGGATGTCTCACTACTTGAGACGAATGGCTACTGATGTACATGGCCATTCTCCGTTAGGTGATGCTCACAACAGGTGTCACCTGGGCGGTGGTGTCCGTCAGGGTGACGGCGTACCGGATCCCCATGTATTCAATGGCATACGTGCCCGGTGTGGGGCCATCCCATACAGAGCTGACGTAGGACCGTCTGCCGTCAGGATGGACCAGCAGAGCGAACGTGTGAGCCTTGGCGGTGGTGGTGGTGCCCCGATGGACCAGCAGCAGGGTGCAGGGTCCGGTGAGCTTAGAACCGTGACGGGTGTATTGTCCAGTCAGGGGGTCGGGAGCTATGTTCCCATTGGCTATTTTTGCCATGTAGACATCCTTTTGTTACTGGATCGACCCCCCTTGCTATCCCGGCGTGTGGGGTCTTTCCTATTTATACCACGAAGATAACGGGGGGCTACCCCTAACGTGGCACACTCTTATCCACGATCGTGGAGAGTTCCTCACAGCGTA
>CAZUVD010000053.1:0-4207 GCA_964623075.1 uncultured Coxiellaceae bacterium
TTGTTGATACCACAAATATAGCATCGCCACCACCCGAAATCCAAAAACGTTCGACCAACCCGCCCGAAAAACCGACCAACGAAACAAAAGCCCCGACCAAGTGCCGGGGCTTCGTTCATTCCTTGAGCCGGTAGGCGGCGTACTTTCCCCGCTTCCCCAATACCGTTGTGAATCGTATAGTAACGGTAGTAATAGTATACCCAAGCTTCTTTAGTTCAGCAATTCGGGGAGCTAACCGGGCGATGCTGTACCGTTCCAGCGCTTCCGATTGCGTAATGTATGCCCCCGTTTTCAGGTGGATGAGGATTTGGTCGCGCTGTGTCATGCTTCGCTATTTTCGGCGCTATCCAATACATCCCATTCATGCTCATTTTCCACGGCGTTAGGCAGGGAAACGGGACGGGTGATAATCCACTTACCACCATCCCTTGCTTCGCACCGCCACCCCTGCGAGCGCATCCAGTTAATTTCACGGATCACGCGGGGATCGTTTGCGTTGTAAGCAGACGCGGCACGTAGGCGTTTTGTGAACGCCTTCATAGCCTCTTTGTCTTCTGGGTCTGGATATGAGCCATCCCCTACCCCGCTTCCTTGTTGTGTCTGTTTTTCTGTTCTGTGCGCATTCTGTGTCGTTTCTGTGTTCTGTGTTCTGTCTTTCTGTGTTTCTGTCCAATCCCGGTCTGTGTTCTGTCCCGCCGGTTCCAGTCTCCGTTCTTCCTGTCTTTCTAAGTCCCGCTTGAAATGTTCGCGTTCTGCAATCTCACGTTCGGATAGGGTAGCGCCAAGCGAATTAGTGCGCCGTTCTGCCGTGCGAGGGAGAGTAGCCGCGATTGTCCCGTCCCGGTTCACCCGAAACTCTACCCGGTCACGGACGCCAAGCGCACGTGCAAGGCCGGAAAGCATACCCGTGCCCGCTTTTTCCTGTGCCGCACCTATCACTTTACCGATTGTTGCGCCGGGTTTTACCTGGTCGCCTGTCTCGCTTTCGTAGATTTCGACCATCACACAACAGCCGATAAACAGCAGCAGGGAGCCAAGCATCACGTACCACAGGACGCCCGTGTAGTTGTTCAGCCGGGTGTTGTGGCTGGTTAGGGTGGTCGTAATTAGCCCGGTTAACTTCTCGTTTCCGGCGATAACTTTACCCCCTTGCTTTTCTACGTAGGCGTCCAGTTTGCCCTGCGCTTTTGCAAGATCGCGTTTTGCCTTTTCAATGCCCATTTCCCCCTTCCGGGTAGCGGATGCGACGGCACCGGCGATTTGTTGCCGTGCCCAATCGTTACCCCCGGCGGCAAGGCGGGCAAGTTCCGCCCCTTTGCTTTTCTGTGCGGCTTCGATCAACTTCTGTGCTTTCTGTTCTGCTTCCCTTACGGCGTTCTGTGCGCGTTCGACAGAACTTTCAAACCTTTTCTGTCCTGACAGAAACACGGTATTATTTTGCTGCATTGCGCTTTGTTCGGTAGAGGTGTCCGCCGTTCCCGTGACCATGCCGCCGAGGTCGGGGGTAACGACAAAATTCATGTAGGCGCTGCCAGAGATCATAATAAAAGCAACAGCAACAGCAAGGATGTCAAAGAACCGCATAAACTTGCTTTTCTGGTTTAGTTTGACCATTTCACCCGGATTCATACCCATCCATTGCAGGACAACATTAACGGCGTACGGAAGGTGAACCAGTGCCTTTTGATCCAGTAGGTAATACATCCCCAACCCCCCGGCAATGGCTGCGAGGTTGTGGTAAAATGGTGGCAGGATTTCGGCAAGCCACTGCCAGTTTTGAACCAGCATCCACCCGACACAGGCCGTGCCAAGTGCTAAAATTACGTGTGCCCCCATCATCACGGAGCGGGCGCTGCGGGCGATGTCCCGCGCGGGATTGTTTTTGTTTGTCATTTTTCTATCTGTCATTAAGTGAATAAAAAACAAATATAAGTCAGAACATTGACAGAAACAACACAGATACTTTCTGTGCAAGTCAGAAATTTACACAGATCGGACAGATACGTATTTTGGTCGGTTAAAAGTGCGCGTTAGTCGAACACATTGCCCGTAAAATATTTTGCACTTTATCTTTGTAGTATCAATTAGCAATCAAAAACAACGACCATGCAAAATTTTGAAATGACTTTCACCGACCACATAGAAGCCACCCGCCGCGCTGCTGAACTTGTAGCTGAAGGCGTAACTGCAAAATACGTAGGCTTATGGGACGGTCTTTATGTAGTCGAGTACCAAGCTAACGAGCGCCGCCCGGAACGCACCTTGCCCGTTACACCCGAACCCGAACCCGAAATGCAGTATATCAACCGCCGGGAAAGTGACGGCGCTTTGTGGCCAACGTTTTGCCCGATCCAGTCCGAGGGATGGGTGCAGATTGGTGCGGTGCCGATTGCGGGACGGCACGAAGTGGGGGACACGGTGTTAATTTACGACCGTTTCCCGAAGCCGGAACGGGGTATGGAGCGGGGTACAATTGTTTTCAACGACCGCCCGGAAGATGGAGTTAACCGGATAAAGACCGATTCGTATTCCGCAATCTTTGCCGCCGAAATACTTATCAACTTCTCGAAAGGCGACCACCTAAGCGAGTCCGAGCGGGAAGCGTGGCACCAAGAGGCAAGCAGATTTCAAGATTCATATTATTCAACTTTTAAACCATAATCAAAATGGCAATTCAAGGAACAATCAAATTTGTTAACCCGGCAAAGTTTTCAGATAAGACCCAGAAGTGGTCACAATCTATTAAAGTAGCCGTCCCCGGCCAACCTGACGCGGTTATCTACGGCGCTTCCGGCAGCTTCGACACATACCAGCCTAACACGCAGGTAATGATCGAGCAAGACGGGCAATACTGGCGGCTGGCAAAAGATCAAAGCGGGGTGCAAGTTACTGCCTCCGGCGCTCCGATGTCCGCAACCCCCGCCACCGTGACCAACGGGCAAGGGTATACGCCACCGGCCCCAACAAGTAAAGAGGCAATGATCCAGTGGGGCGAACAATGCGCCGACTTGTACCTGCACATTTTCAACAAGATTACCTTGTCGCCTGAATTTGCGGCGCAAGACTTACCGATCCAAAAGGAAGCGACAGCGACGGTATACATTGCCGCAATGAAACGATTTGAACGCCCTTAACTCATCCCTTCAAACGCCGGGTGCCTGAACGGGTGCCCGGCACAACACATTAAACAATGACAGACTTACAACTTTCAATAGAGAAATTCAGCCCGCCCGTAGTGGTTGCCGCTGACCTAACCATCGCCTTCAAAGACTTCTTTGCCCAGATGGAGCAATGGGAGGAAAAAGCCGCCACGCTCATCGTCGAAGATGAAACCCAAACCGGGCTAATGTTTGAGGCGGGAGTTGCCCGCAAGGCACTGGCATCTATCCGCATCGCCGTTGAAAAGCAGCGCAAGGCAATGAAGGAGGACAGCCTTCGCACCGGCCAAGCCATTGACGGGGTGGCAAAGATGATGCGCGAACGGATTGAGGCGGTAGAGGCACACCTTGCCGCACAGGAAAACTTTATCGTTAACCGGGAAGCCGCCCGCGTCGAAGCCCTGCGCATCGAACGGTACGCGCTGATCTTGCCATACCTTACCCCCGAAATCCTGCCTACGCCGTGGCCTGAATGGGGTGAGATGCACGAAGCAGATTTTGAGAACACTTTGGCCTTTGCGATAGACAAAGCCCGGCAGATCGAAGCGGAACGCGTTGCACGTATCGAAAAGGAACGGGCGGAACGGGAAGAACTGGCAAAATTGCGGCTCGAACAAGCGCGGAAAGATGAAGAAATTGCTACTATGCGCGCTGAACTGGAACGAGAAAGGCAATTAGCAGCGGCGCAAACGATACAGCAAGTACAGGCGGCGCTTGAAGATTGCCCAACCCTTCCGCCTACCCCGCGCCGGTTGGAATACGAAGAAGAAATGCGTATCGAACAACAAACCGACCGCGAAAAGCTCCGGGCGTATGGCGCTGCGTTGTTGCGGATTCCGTGCGCACCGATCCAAGACCCGGCGATGCGCAAAGTTTTGCAGGACGTGAAAATTCTGCTTGGCAAGATTGATAAATTCATTGAAGACAAAACAAAGCCATGAACAAGCAAAAATTAACCCCCGCCGAACGCATTGCGGCGCTGGAGGAACAAAAAGACCGCCTTGCTGACCGTTCCGCGCTGTCCGGGCAAATCGAGGCTTGCGTAAAGA
>CAZUVD010000054.1:0-4143 GCA_964623075.1 uncultured Coxiellaceae bacterium
GCGCCGGTACGCCGGCACGACCGCGATCAGCGAGACTCACGGCAACGGCACGATCAGCTGGGAGGCATGGGTCCAGGGAACGACCTACGACCTCGTCTGCCAGAACGTGGAGAACATGATCGCCGCCGTCGAGCCGCTCGGCACACCGGGCTTGCATCTGGAGTGGCGACCGGACGGCGCGACGTACTCCACGTTCTACGAGATTCGTGGTCCCGCGAGCTGGGAGCCGCAGTACAAGAGCGAGCAGTTTCGCGGCGGCAAGGCGATGAAGGTCAAGGTGCAGATCCCGGTCGCGCCGCTCGGGAAGGGCGACCAGACCTGGCAGACGATCACCTCGTTCACGACACCCGGCACGTTCAGTCTCCCGACCGCTATCGGCGGGACCGCTCCGGCGCAGGCGACGATCTCGCTCACGAAGGCGAACGGATCACCGGATGCCGCGTTCGGTCTGATCGCGTGGTGGACGAGGCTCCCGACGCCTCCGGCGAACCGGACTGCCGCGTTCGGGTTCATCGAGGCCGAGACGGGCAACACGCTCTCGGGCTGGACCTCCTCGGCGGACGCTGGGGCGAGGGGCGGAAACAAGCTGTCGGTCACGACGGCGGCAGGGTCCGGCAGTACCTCGGCGCGGTGGTGGATCACGACCGCCGGTCTGACCGGCAGCACCGTCGACATTGAGGTCTGGGGCCGGTTCGTCAAGTCGTCGCTGACGCTCGGGCCGCGCTGCATCATCCAGGCCGGAGGAACGGGCAGCATCGGGTCCACGATCTACACGAACGAGTGGGGCAGTGTCGGGAAGCCCATGACCGTTCCGGCAGCGGGCGGCTGGTGTCTCTCGCGGCTCGGGACGCTGACGCTGCCGCTTCAGAACGTCGACCCGTTCTGGACACTGAGGATGGACTACACGTACACGACGGGCGGCGGCGGAACGCTCGCGCTCGACTGGCTGCTGCTCGTCCCGGCAAGGCAGCGGGCCTGCTCACCGACCGGCGAATCGCTGGACAGCAGCTACCCGCGCTTCCTGAACGTCGGGACCGCGCAGGCCACAAAGACGCACTTCCCGGATCTCGCGGGTGTAGCGACCGGCAACACCGGGATCACGGCGGCGAGTACCGCGCTCGGCGGCGCGACGATCGAGCTTCCGCCAGGGAACGTCGACCTCGCCGTCCTGCTGTCCGACAGCATGGTCGATGAGCCAGCGGGGTACACGGCCACGAACTCCGAGGAGTGGCTGACGACCATCGGCAATGTCGCCATCACACCCCGCCACTACCTGATTCGAGGAACCTAGATGGCCCGTCTACCCGTTCATGTCTTCGCCGCCGATCCCCTGACGGGGAACGCGCTCGCGTCCGTGTCATGCACCGTCAAGAACCGGGCGACCGGCGCGTCCGCTTCGCTGTGGGACGCCGAGTCTGGTGGCTCGTCGGTGTCGAATCCGTTGACGACGAACAGCAACGGCAGGGCGTTCGCGTGGACGGACTCAGCACAGTTGCAGATCGACTACTCGGGGGGCGGCATCACCGCCTACAGCGAGTGCCGGTCCGCGCCTATCGACTTCGTGACGGCGCTCCCCGGTTCGCCGTATGACACGCAGGAGATCTACTACCAGTCCGCAGCGATGGCGACCGTAGGTACCGCGTGGCACCTGCGCTACCGACTGGCGGCGTCCGGCTCCTACAAGTGGGAGTTTCTTGGCGGCGGTGAGCTAAACGCCGTGAACACCACGGCGGGAACAACCACGACTGGCACCACCGCCGCGTTCGGCAACACTCCGACCGTCACCGTCCCGTTGGCCGGGGACTACTACGTTGGGGCGACGGGCGACTGGTCAACGGCAGACAATACGAAACAAGGCCAAGTCCAGATTGGCAACGGCACGATCTTCACGGCGGTCACGCGGCATGGGTGGGCGGCAAACAACACGAACGCCGCGTTTGCCAACTCAGGCCTGCTGTCAGCGTTGGCCGCTTCGGATCAAGTGAAGCTGTACGGGTTCACCGTGGGCGGCGCTGCAACGCTGACGGCTACCACGAAGCAGTTGACGGTTCGACCGATCAGGGTTGGGTAGCACGATGGCCCCTGATGTCAACCCGTCGCAGCCGACATTTCTTGGTGCGACCGAGGACGCCCCGGCAACCCCGCCGCCACCGATCAACCGGGCAGGGGTGTCGGTCGTCGTCCAACTCCAGGCGCTCGACGGCACCTGGGAAACGTGCGGGGTGGACCGGGCGAACGGCATCACGCCCGAGAACCTGCGGCCCGACGCGGACCTGTGGGGCAGCAAGGGGCTGACGTTCGACCTGCGCCGCGACCCGTCAGCCGTCTGGCCGGACATCAGCGCGTTCACGCCCGTCAAGGTCGTCATCGACGGCGACCTCTGCTGGTCCGGCAGGGTGTCAGAGACACCGTCCCGCGACGGCGTCGAGCAGGTCATGAGCGTCATGTGCGAGGGCTGGCAGCATCACCTGGACGACGACATGTACGAGCGGAAGTATCTGCACAGTCGACTGAGTGACTGGCAGGACTCCCGGTCGTTCGACATCGAGGACTTGACGAAGTGTACGAGTGCGGGAACGGTCAACGCGGGCGGCGGCGCTGTCAGTCTCGGGTGGCCGAACGGCGCGGTTCTGAACGCGGGGGCGCAGGTATCTATCAAGCTCGACCTCGGGAGTGGGCAGTCCTGCTCGGCGTTCGCTGTCTACATTCAGGGGGTCGCGTGGGCGAATAGCGGCGGGTACCTGTTCGCTAACGGAAGCAGTACGGCGAAGACGAACGGCTCGGGTGCCGCTGTCGCGTTCTCGGATAAGGCGTTGACCGTGATCGGCACGAACCTCAACGTGTTCGCGGGCTACCTCGGGGACGGCACCTGGAGCATCTACAACGGCGGGCGGTACATGACGCTCGGCCTCTATGTTCCGGGCGCAGTCACACTCAACGGCGATGTGCAGTTGCGCGTCCTCGGGTGCTGGGCTGCGCGACAGCCGAGCTATCTCACCCCGGCGTCGACCATCTCGCAACTCAAGGCGTCAGACGTTCTGCTGGACGTTCTGAGCAACGGGCAGGGAGGCGCTCAACTCGTCCCGTCCCTGTCCACCCGAAACGGCGCGACGAACATCACGGCAACGTCGTTCAACCTGACCGAGTACGCGCCCGACGAACCGCGCACCGCCCGCGAACACTGGATGGCTGTGGACGCCTATCACGGCTGGCGCAAGTACGTCAACGTGGACCGCGAGCCGATCTACGCCCCGTACCCGACGAGGCCGAAGTACGAGATCGGTGACTGGTCCGCCGTCGAGATTCAGGACTCGTCGCAGAACAGCGGCCAGGACATCTACAACGAGGTCATCGTCGCCGCGACGACGCCGGACGGCAAGGCTCTCAGGGTGCGACGGCATGGCGGATCATACGTTCCGTTGGGCGAGGATCGCGGGTTCACGAACCCGTCGTTCGAGGTCAACACGACGGGCTGGTCCGCGACGACCGGCCCGGTCGTTCGCACGACCACAGGCGGCGAGTTTGATTCAGGCGTCGCGGGCGGCAAGACGGCGCTCGGCGTCTACGGCAGCGACACGATCTCGCACTCCGGCGTTGCCGGTGGCGCGAAGGGCGGCAGGTACTACAAGCTGACGGCCCGCGTCAAGGCGTCCACCGCCGCAGCAGTCGAGGTGTCAATGACCGGCACCGGCATCGGCATCGTGAACTACGGCTTCGCGTCCACCGGGTCCACGCTGTTCTCGCCCGGTGATCCGAACGCGATCCTGCTGACCACCTCGTTCCAGACCATCACCTGCACCGGCAAGTTGTCCAAGTACGACAGCGGAGTGAAGATCAGCCTGGGGTTCAACAACATCACTGCCGCTGGCGTCACCGTCTACTACGACAGCGTCACGCTGTCCGAGATCGTCGGGTCGCTCCCCGACCGGCGAGGCTTCACTCGCGTCAAGCAACTCAGCGTGGGAAGCGCACTCGCGAGCGACGGTACGGCTGCGGCAGCTATCGGCGATGCATGGATCGGGCAGCACTACACGACCCCGTTCCGTGGGTCCGTGACGTTGACCGGCCCGAACGCGCTCCGCAACCGGCTCAGCGGGCAGCCCGTCAAGCTCGCCGAGCTACTCCGCAACACAGGCGAACTGA
>CAZUVD010000055.1:0-4030 GCA_964623075.1 uncultured Coxiellaceae bacterium
TAAATGGTTAAGCAGTACACCCGCCGCTCGTTCAATGGATTGGGCGGCGGGTTTTTAAAGAGAAATTGTTTTCATTTTTAGGGTTTTTTAGGTGTAATTCACCCCGGCAGCGCAAGGTTGTCGGGGTTTTTTAATGCCTGAAAATCAATGTGTTAAGATGTTTGCGAAAAATATTTTTAGTTAAAGTTTTCTAATTTAGCAAAAATAGAAAAACTCGCCCTATCTTGCAGCATAATTCACAATGGCATGAAACGCATCGAACGCAAACAACTGGAATCAATTAAGGCAATCGCTGACAAGCCAACGTTTTTCGTCCGCGCATTCTGCGAGGGGTTGGGCGTAATAATGTCGGATGGTTTTGCCTACGTTGGAAACGCTGTTATTGACCTTCGCTTCGACAATCTTAAACCCGAAATAAAGATACAAAAATAATTATGGAAAATAACAAAGAAATCGAAGACCTGAAAATGGTTCTTAAAAACACAACAGCCGCGCTTGGGTACGCTATTCAATTCGTTCCTGAAAATGAAATCCTTTTGCCAAAATTAACGGTGACACTTGCCGCCGCAAAATCTAAATTAAATGAAACCAAAAACAAAAAAACGCCCCAAAACTGGCGGGCGGCAAAAGGGTAGCGGCGGCGTTTTTGTTCGCCTGACCATCCCCAAAGAAACGGCCCAACAGTTACCGTCAAACGCCAAAGAGTTGCGCGGATTTCTGCTTGATGCCGCGCTGGAAAAAATACAATCTGATAATTCACAAAATCAATATCAATGAAAAACGAGATAAACTTCAAGTTCTCCGAAACCCTGAACTCCAAACACATCCCCCACATTTCTTTGCAAATATTTTTTGAGGGAACGGCCACATGGGTAGAAAATGCGGAGGCGTTCGCCATTAACCGGGTTTTTTGGCATTATGCAAGCGGGGTAGGCGCGTTCATTATTACCCCGCAAGACTTCACCCCTGAACTAACCCTCGAATTGCAACAAGCAGAGCCGGGCGACTTTGGCCGCTTCCTTTCCAAGTGCAGAACAGAGGCGCACAAGGCCGCAACAGAGGCAGGGTTTTTCGATGCCGTTAGCCCAGACCTTCACAAGCCCATTATGCGGGCGGAAATGAGCGAAGTATAACATTTGACACTTTTCATGAGAGAATTGCGCGGTGGCCCCTAAACGTAGAGGCCACGATACGCGCCGCCAGGATTAGGAAAGTCCTGGCAAAATCGGTTTGTTTTGACACCGCCCGTTTGTGGAATACTGACGGGCGGATTTTTGAACTAAATCTAAAATCTAAAAAGATGAAGCCTACCCGCAAAAAAATAGCCCGACCAAAATACTTGTTCCTGCAAGATCGGGAAGAGGAAACCCCGCCCATGTACCACAAAGACGAAGAGCGCGACGGATTTACGCCTTACCCGATGAAGTTCCATTCAAACCGATGGGCGGAAAGGTTGGGGTGATAAAATGATTTTTCACTTTTAAATTTTCGATATAATGACAAGCGATTTTGAACAACCAACGGCGCAAGATGTGCCAACCAGAACAGGAACGGATGTTCCTTGGAAAAAGCGATTTGATTACAAAAGCGGGAAAACACCGCAAGGATTCGCCGATGACGCGATACCTGAAAAAGTAAATGCCGGGTTTTCGTATTACGACAAAGAGGCCGGGGCGAAATTCCAGATCGGAAACTTTACCGCCTCTATTGTCGCCATCACGTTCGGGGTATCTGGCACAGTTCCAGACGGAAAGTATTATGTGAACTACTTTTCAAACCTCGTATTTGACACCCGAACCCAGCCAATCGAGGTTTTTCACTTCGTGAAGTCGGGAGAAGAATGGAAAAAACACGTCATTGCAACCGGGTTTTACAACGACTTCAAAGACAGTTTGCCCGATGGCGTTGGGTACTGCAAGGTTTTGATTTGCTGGATTCACGAAACCCAAGAACTCGTTTCAATCAATGTTTCCTCACAGGTCGAAACCGCGTTAAAAGAGGCAATCGCAGAGCCAACGGCAAGCAGTGTTTCAAAGATAAACATTTTTGAGATAGCAAAAAGCGAAGATCGTTTCTGGGCAATCCGTTTTGACGGCAAATTTTCAAAGCGTACCAGAGACGGCAAAGCATGGCAGGGACAAGGGGATATGTTTTTCAACCCTACGCTTGTTGCCAAAGTCGCGACGGCTGAAAAATTCCCGGTTCTTTTGGAAATGAAACAGGCGGTTAAGGAATACATTGAAGCATCGGAGGAAATGGTTTGGAAAGCAGCCAAAACCGAAAAGCCAACGCCTACGCCATTGCCACATCCTGACACGGTTTTGCCATCTTCACAGCGCACAGGCAACGGCTTTGCAGACCCGATAGCCGTGGACTTTCCAACACAAGCCCCGCCTATTAGTTACGAACAGGGCGCAAACATCGATGACATTCCTTTCTGATCTAACCAAACCTTTCTCCTAACCCAACGGGGCGGCAATTCGCTGGATGGTTGCCGCCCCTAAAAATTTGACACGAAATGACCAACGCAATAGCAATATCAGACCTCACAAAAGCCGTGCAAGAAAGCAACCTGCCCACATCAAAGGCCGAAGCCTTGGAAGCGGCATTCATGCCCTTCTTTGAACAAGCCGCCAAGCACTGCGAAACCGCATTTTCCATAAAGGTTACCAATATCGGCCAAACCGCCACAATGGGTGAAGCGCGACAGGAACGACTGGCATTGAGGGAAATCCGCATCGCAAAAGAAAAGGTGCGAAAGCAGGTAAAGGAAGACGCACTACGCGAAGGCAAAGCCATTGACAAAATAGCCAACTTTCTGGATTCTGTAATTGAGCCGATGGAAAAGTATCTCTTAGATCAAGAGGAATACGGAAAGCGTTTACAAGAAAAAATACAGGCGGAACAGCGCGATTTGCGGGTGTGCGAGTTTGGCAAGTACATTGAGTTTCTACCACCCGGCGTTGACCTTGGCACAATCGCAGAGGAAGAACACGCCAAGCACCTGCACATGGCAATGGCGTTGTGGGAAGCCAGAGAGGCCGAACAGAACCGTATTGAAAACGAGCGCATCGAACGCGAACAACGCGAAGCCGCCGAACGCGAGGCTTTGCGGGTAGAAAATGAACGGTTGCGGGCTGAGGCGGCAGAACAGGCCGAAATTTTGGCAAAAGAACGCGCCGAGGTTGAACGCCTACGCGCCGAACAAGAAGCAAAAGAACTTGCCGAACGCGAACGAATCGCAGCCGAAAACCGCGCAAAAATGGAGGCTGATAACACAGAGCGCGAACGCATACGCAAAGAGCAGGCGGAAAAAGAGGCACAGGGAAAAGCGGCAATGGAAGCACCTGACAAAGAAAAATTACTATCTTACGCAAAGGAATTACACGCTTGCATGAAGCCCTACCAATTCGTAACCGAATCGGCGGCTGAAAAGTGTAACCGTGCCGCCCAAAAGATTTTGGAGGCTATCAAAATACTTCAATCGTAAATCATGGAATCTTTTTTCTTCACTTGCGGACAATCGCACGTTCACCAAATCGGGGGCGGCAAGGTATGGAACAAAGACAGCGTTTTGGAGGTGTATGCCGAAAACGAAAACGCCGCCCGCGAAAAGGTTTTTGAGCTTTTCGGGCCAAAATGGTCGCACTGCTACACAAAGGAAACGATCGGAATGGCATACTACCCCAAAGGAATTTGTGGTGTAATTTACGCATAATGATAGTATCCTGCCCAACCTGCAAAGAAGTATATCGCCTCGCAAAATCCAAGCGGGAAAGCCCCTGTCCAAACTGCCTATCAATCGAAAAGACGGGCAAGTCCCTCAAAGAAATAGCCCGCGAAAAACATAGGGAATCAATGGAAAGGTCGCGCCTGAGATCAAAGGCAAAATCGGACTTAAAGCCAAAGACGGTGTACGTCATTAAAAACAGATCGGCGAAGGGCGCGAAACAAGAAAGGGAGATTTCAAAGACAAAAACCGAAATGAAGCGGGCGGCAATTGACGGCTCTTTTTGCGAATGCGAAGGAT
>CAZUVD010000056.1:0-3797 GCA_964623075.1 uncultured Coxiellaceae bacterium
AAAACCCCGGCTCCCTTGCGAGAACCGGGGGCGTACTTAACCCTATGAAAAAACTACTACTTTGCCTTAACTGTCTGCCGGATGATCTTGCCCCCCTTCTTCCGTTCCACTACCTTACTGCCGTCCGCCCCGTAGTAATGCTTTGGTATCTCATCCATCTTATTCACAACTTCCTGCATTAATTCCGCCATATCGTCACGGGTAAGCCCGGCAAACGCATCACGGGCGTATTTGTGCCCGTCTATATTCGCCTGTCGCCTGCGCACTTCTTCCGCCGTTTCCCGTTCCCGATCCATGCCGGAAAGGGCGTACTTTACCAATAGGTCGTTTGGCATCTTCGCCCCGCCCAACACCTCATTTAAGTGCGCGGGCATAACCCGTTCCCCCCGTGAAAGGTACGCGGGGATAGAATCGCTTTTTCCGTTTCCGGCTCCATCCAAAAACGGGGTGCCTTCTTTAAATCCCGGTGCCTGTGCAAACTTTGCCGATTGCGCTTTAGCCTGTGCCAGTATCGAGAACACGGTAGAAACCCCCACGGCAGCGGCGGCAATAAAACCAAAGATGCCGAGCTTTGCCGAAGCAGAAAGCAGTCGGGCAATGGTTAACGTGGCCTCGCTGGCCTGCTGAACGCTGTTAATGATCAACGTGCGCCGGGCGGCCTTTTCTTCGAGGGCGGCGCGTTTCTTTTCGGCGGCTTCAAGTAGTAGCTGCTTTTCTTCAAGTTCCCGTTCCCGGACGCCTACGGAGTTGGCGAAGCCGTCCCGCTCGCGCTGTAATTCGATGTCAAGCAGTTCCTTTAACTCATCTACCTGCTCCCGGCGGCGCTCAATGATCCGGTCTTGCGCCGTGATCTGTGCCTCCGTGGCAGCGTTTAGGCTGTCTACAAAATTGGAAAAAGATAAACTAAGCGCTCCGGCAAGTTGCTGCAATCCTTCGTCATCTAATCCGAGCGCCTGTTTTAATTGGTCTGCGAACTTTTCAAGGCGCTCGCCAAAATTCAACTTTATGTCTGCATCAATTGGTTCGGCAAAAACACCGCTTAATCTTTCGATTGCCCCTTTCGCTGCCAACTCCAAGCCGTCTCCAAGCCGTGATTCAAGCGGCTTTAATCCGAGTTCTTCACTGGTTAGTTTTTTAAATCCCTTTAGAAACTCTTCCTGAATACCTCTAAATATTTGGTCAATTTGTTCCTGAACTTCCGGCGTAATTGCAACCCCGGCAGCTTTCGCTGCGTCTCTTATTTCATCTACAAACTTTGCCAATTCCACGGCGGCAATCTCCCTTTCTTTGTTAATCAAATCAAGCCCCGTAAGACCAGCCGATCCGGCTTTGTTTGCCTGCGTTGAAAGCCGCTCCAAAAGGGATTGATACGCTTTATTCAGCGCCTCTACCTTCTTTCGCTCTTCCTCTAACTTCTTTGCCCGTTCTTCCCGGATTTCCCGCGCCGTGGCAGCGTCTTGCCTTTCGCGGGCGGCGGCTTCGTTGCGCAGGTCTATAACCTTGCGCTCGGCATTCGCCACCTCCACCGTTTGCTTTACCGTCCCGTCAAGTGCCAGGTTTTGCCGTTTGACCGCTTCGAGTTGTTGCTCTGCCTCAAAGATTCGGGTGCGCTCGATTTCGTTGCTGATTTTACCCGCCCGCTGCAATGCGCCAAGCCGGGAGCCAATACTTGTATTTGTATTTGCAACCGCGTCCCGATACCGTTCTTCTTCGCCTATGCGCTTACCGATTACAGGGATCGTTTGGGCGGCAATGGTGTCCAAAAACTTTTGAGTGCGGGCAAGGTCTTCACCTAATTGCTTTGCGCGGGAAAGTTCATCCCCGTAATCCGAAAAAATACGGATCAGGTTTTTGATGCCCTCCCCTTTCACAGCGTCCCCCTGAACGATGCGGATAAGACTACCCGCAAATTCACCAAGCCTTCCGGTTACAACTTTAGCCTGTTCACCGAACGCGGAAAAGGTTTCTTTTAACCTACTTGCCGCTGCTTCATTTGTACGAAAGTACGCGGCAAGCGACACCCCAACCAGCGCCACAAATGCCCCGGCAAGGCCGGTGGTAATAGAGCGCAGGGAGAACATACCCTTAAAAAGGCTCCCCGCGGTTTGCCCGTTCAAATCCATTTCTTCCCGCGCCCGGCGAAGCGCTCCGGCTACATCCCCGTTTGACCTAACGATGTCGCGCAGGATAGAAGAAAAGGAAACGAGGCGTTTACCCGTGGCGGCGGACGCAGCGCCCTGTGCCGTTGTTGCGGCGGTATTTTGTGTGGTGGCTTTTGTGCTGTCGGTAGTTGCGCCCGACATCCTTTTTATTGCGGCGTTGTTTTCCTCGATTTCCTTGCGGGCATTTTCGAGCTTCCGGCTATTGGCATCTGTTATTGATCCGTCCCGCTTCTTTGCCTTTTCGAGTTCGGTAATTGATGCGGCAAGCATTTCGTTGCGCTTAATAAATCCATCAATTGCCGTGTTCGTTTGGGTAATGGCTTTGACGGGTGCGGCGGCGGCCTTCTCTGTTTTGGCAAGCTCTTTGTTGAATGCGTCGGTTTCTTTGGCGGCGTTCTTCATCGCCTTTTCCACGTCCCCGGTAAGGTTTCCAACCGCGTCCTGCGCTTTGTCAATACTTCCGGTAAACCGCTTAAAGGCGGCGTCAAGTTGCGAATCATCGAACCGGGAAACGAATACTATTTCTTCCGCTTGTGCCATCGTCTTACTTGTTGTTTCGTAACTTTTCTATCTCCCTTTCCTCAGCCTTTTGCTTGCTATACGCCCGCACATAGTTGCGGTAAAAAGCGCGGTAATCCATCGCTAAAAGTTCACTTTCCCGGAAGCCGAGGTAGTGCGAAATGGACAGGCAGACGGTTTCAAATGTCGTCTGCATTTCTTCCGCCGCCAGCGTTGCCACCTTGCCTGTCAAAACATACCCGCCTATCCTTGTCCGTTTTGGGGCGGGCTTGCGGTCAGGCGGGATCGCTGCAAGGATTCGGCTAATGTGCTGCTCCATGCCCCCCGATACCCTAAGCAGCACAAAAAAAAATCCATCTCATTGATGTTTTTCCAGTCCTCCACCTTTTCCCGCGCCACCCGTTCGTCATACGTCGCAAGGTCTTCACCTTCGGCTATAATGAAATAAGTGCAGGCAGTTACCGCAACGTGGTTTTCCGACGTGTAGCTGCTTGCAAGGGCGTTTAGCGCTGCCTGAATGGTATAGCCCAAAAATACGGCGTCATTGCTCTTTAGCATGTCATTGTACGCCTTGCGGATCGCGTTCAGCGCTTCGATGTTATCCTGCAAGGAAGCGTTTGCAATCACTGCATCCATTGCCTTACGCAGCCCGTGCGCCCGCCCGGCCGGCAGTCCCATCTCCGGGGTGTAAATGTAGTACCTGCGCCCGCTTGCCCCCGTAAAGTCCGGGACGTGCCGGTTCAGGGCGTCTATCCAAATACGCTGCACCGGGCTTTCGCGGCTTGCCCCGTAGTACGCCCGCATGGCTTCGTCTACCTCCCCCGGCGTGTACTGTTCGAGGATGCCGGGGAGGGGTTGTTTAGTTTTTTTCATGCGGCTCAATTATTGTTTTGAACCGTCGGATCAGTTCGCTAAACAAAATATCAGGATCGCAGTTAAAGTCTACCGGCACCCGAAGCGTCCACTTTCGACCGCCGCTTTCACAAAGATCAGTAACCCATTGCCCGCACTTTTCAAGCAACTCCTGATCTGTTAAAGTGCATTTTTTTTCGTCTGTCATTTTTCTATCTGTTTTAATCCAAAATATTCCCTCACCACCGACCACTCCACCGCGCC
>CAZUVD010000057.1:0-3788 GCA_964623075.1 uncultured Coxiellaceae bacterium
GAATAATTGATGATGGAGAATAACCATTTCTTGCTGCAAAATCCTTTACGAACTGGATTTGGCCGCTAAAATCTAGCCATTCCGCCGTGCATTCCAAAATATAAAAGTTAGCGCCCTCTTTGACATAGGCAATTCCTGCCGTGGGGTCGTTTTTCTCTTTTTCGGTGTACGCGGTATCGAAATAAAAATTTACCCGCTTGCCTTCGATCTTGTATTCCCTGGGGTTGTAATATTGAAACCAGTGCCTTTTAATGATGCTGCCTTCGTCTGGGGCTGGGCGTTGTTGGTAAAGAGCATTCCATGCCCGGCTTCCATTTTCCGCCTGTTTCTCCAAAAGCCATTCCCTTGAATACCACTCAGGCCAAAGAGCCTCGCCAATACTTCTATTTTGTTCCGGCCCTTCGCAAATCGCTGGCAAGCAAATAACCTCTGTGCCGTGCTTTTTTCTTTCCAGGATTCGCCCGGTTAAATCATCTTCGTGCCAACGGGTCTGACAAATCACCTCAATAGCGTCGCGCTCGAATCGCGTTGTGAATGTCGTTGTGTACCACTCCCATGCGCGATCTCTGTATGTTGTGCTATCCGCCTCCATTGCATCCTTTACCGGGTCATCAATTATGGCTATCGTTGCGCCTACGCCCGTAATGCCCCCACCAACACCCGCCGAAACGTAATGCCCGCCTCCCACAATATCAAACCTTTCGTTTGTTCGTATCGCGCCCGGCTCCGTGTCTTTTGCGAAAGTTATTTGGGGGAAAAGTTCTCTGAAAGCATCGCCTGAAATTATGCGCTGACACTCCCGGTTCATTCTGCTGGCAAGCCCAAAAGCATATGATGCCAATATGACGTGTTCCGATGAATTGCGGGCGAAACACCAAGCCGGGAACAAAACAGACACTAATTCCGATTTTCCATGTCTTGGTGGACACATCACAATCAACCTCTGATACCGTCTCTCTGCAAGTCTTTGGAGCGCGTCAATTATTTGAAGGTGATGCCAGTTGAATTCGTAATCTGGTTTAACAAACTCAATGAAATGCCTGAATGATTCTAGGGCAATGTCCCTCATTAGGGCATTCTCGTATTCGGGGGTTATTATCGAAACATCAAGTCCCATCTTTTTTTCCTTGTAACAGTTTAAGGGCGGCCAACTTGTCCTCAAGTGAAACGTCTTTAAACTCAATGGGCTTGCCGTCTTTGCCCGCTATTTCATGCCGATTTGTAGACTTGCCGTGCGCCCTGTCTAAAGCCTTTTCTACCACCCAATCCCAATCCTTGTCGCTTGCCCCAGCAAACCTTCGCGCCGTGCGCTGTATCAGTATCGGCAGGGTCTTGTCGGCGGCAATAGTCTTTACTTGCTCTACGCTGTAATTCAACAAAACGGAAATAACCTCTGAAACCTGCGAGGCAGTGACCGCTTCCATGCCGTCCGATTTTACGTCCTTTAGGATTTGCCCAACGAGGCGAGGTGGGCGGCCCCACTTGTTTCCGCTTTCACCCTTTTTGAACCGGGTTTCGATGCCATCTTGTGGCCCTATTTTTTTATCTCCTCCTGGCATATTCTCGCCTGTTACTCGCCTGTTATCGGACGATTTGCTACCAAAGGTAATGCCAATCATGCCAAATCCGCCACATTGGGCGATTTATACGGTTGCCCGTTCTTTTTTATTTCGAGGGTTGGGTCGAGTTTTAGCATTCTCAAAATTATTACTTGGCAGTATTTTGGGTCAATTTCGCAACACCTGGCCACCCTTTCGAGTTGGTGGGCCGTCACCATTGTTGTGCCACTCCCAGAAAACGGGTCAACAACGATCTGGTTGGGTTTGCTGGAGTTTCCCATCATTTCCGCCCACAGCGCAATCGGTTTCATTGTTGGATGCTCTCCGTTTCGTTGCGGCCTGTCGAAGTCTAGCACGGTCGTTTTTGTTCGGTCTGGCGTGAAGTAGTGCGCCGCTCCGGGCTTCCACCCGTAAAGTATCGGCTCGTGCTTGTAGTGGTAATCGCTATGACCTAAAACCATACTGCTCTTATTCCAAAGCAAAATCTGTCTCAGCGCACCGCGCCTATGCATTTCGGTAGCAAACCCTATATGCAACGGTCCCGCCGGGACCGTTGCATATATCGCGCCTCCATCCTTTAGTGAAGGCCATAGCGCAGACAATGCCCCCCCCCAGAGTGCGTGTGTTTCTGATTCTGAAAGAGAATCGTTTTCTATTGACAACTTATCTTCCGTTCCGCCTACATACGACACCCCATACGGAGGATCAGTTAAGCACATATCCGCCTTTTCCCCACCCATCAATCGCGCCACATCTTCCGCCTTCGTGCTATCCCCACATAAAAGACGGTGTTCGCCGATCTCAAACAAATCCCCCAAAACAATGTCCGTCTTTACGGTTTCAATTTCTGGCGGCTCAAAATCGTCCTCTTGGGCTTCGCTGTTCAGCGCGTTGTTTGGAATGTCGCCTTCACCTTCATCATCTAATCCGAAAATGAACTCAGGAACACCCATATCAACAAAATCCTCCATCGTAAAATCCCAATCCTCCATTTTATCGAGCTGCCATCCCTCCCGGTGCGTGTTGTCCAAAATAGCCCGCCGCTCCATCACCTTTTGCGGCACGTCCGCTTCCACATTGCAAGGAACTTGCTTCCATCCCAGTTTGTCGTGCGCTGCGTGTGCGCGAAGGTCGCCAGCATAAACCCGATATTCTCCATTGGTGAAATTTACCAGCGTCGGGCGGTTTTCGTAAAACGTGGGGTCTGATTTGATGTCCGCCGCCATTGTTTCTAGCCCTTTGGCGGTTCTGGTTCGCGGATTGTTTTCAAGGAAAACCAGTTTGTCGAAATCAACATACTGAAAACTTATGGTGGGCTTTTTGCTCATAGTCGTGTCAAATAGTAATTCACCCCACCAACCCACGCCAAAACGCAGGTCGTGTCGGTCGGGAATGAAACAACGGCATGGTGAATGCCGCCCCCTATGCCGTCAATTTCTGCGAGGTCGTACATGGTCAAAACGTCTCCGTCTGTGGTGTATGCCCCCGCATACATTTGTACGGGTTGAGCGGGTAGAATAGCGTAGGAAATATACTGCCCGCGCCCATCAAAACTGTAAGTGGTGACGGCTTGTGCTGGTGTCCAGTTCCGTATCCATGCGCCTTGTAATTGCTCGTTAAGCGTGGGCGGCGGGTCACTTTCAGAGCATCCGAAATTCGTGAGCAACGCCAACGCGAACAAAATAGCCGTCACCAAATACGGGAAGGCTGGGGATTTGTAGAATGGTGTGTTTGGTTGGAATAGGTGGGTCATGCGTTGACTGGTTTGAAAAATCGTTCAACATCTTGCGGCCTAAAAGCAAAGCAACTCATTATGCGCTCGCCGTTCCTCAAAAGCACAAGCCTTTCGTTCGCCAAGATTAACTCAAATTTGCAATGGTTCTCGAAAAACAACGAACCGCCCATTACCTCAAAGTTTTTTAGCCCCTCGATCTTGCAAAGGAAACTATGGGCCTGAACTAATGGGTTTTCTGCTGCTTGTGTCATGCCTGTACGCTTTTACCGTCATCCCAAAAAACATCATCGTCTCCGAACGGAATGGATACCGCGACAAAAACACTGATTGGCAGACAAATGAAGTTATCTACCGGGAATTGCGTTTTTCGGCTCAACCTCAAATACACATTTGGCTCCGCTACTTCCGGGGCAAATGCGTGTTGTGAAGTTACGTTTATAACCGAGTAGATTGCCTCCTGTCCTTTGTTTGCGGACAACATTTTGAAAACGTGT
>CAZUVD010000058.1:0-3738 GCA_964623075.1 uncultured Coxiellaceae bacterium
ATCTGGGGGGCTTTTGGCAAATGTTTTTGACCCCACCCCCCATTTTGTGACCTAAAAACAACAGTGCAAAAAAACAACACGGTGCAATTAAACAACAATGTTGCTTAAATGCAACATAAAGCGCCGAAGTGGATACCGGTCGAGTTGCTGTTATTTGATGTTCCAGTGGTGTCTAGGATCAAGTGGGAATCCATTCTCATCACATCCCAGCACTCGCCCTGATTTCTCTAGGGTTTGTTTGTATCCGTTATGGCATCGAGCGCAGAGGCTTTGTAGTGCGCCGTAGAAGAACTTGTTATGGTCTCCACGATGCGGCTCAATATGGTCTGCCACGGTTGCAGGTTCAATCCTGCAATGCCTGCACATCGGCTCTTTGGATAACTGGAACAACCTTCTCTTCAGCCATGCGGCCGAGTTGTATAGGTGGGCGTGCCTACGCCTTGCCATCCATGTACCGGAACTGAGAAACCGGCTCCTTCACATCAGGAGCATTCAGCTCTTTCTTAACGTGCATCACAGCCATCTCCCCTTCGTATCCGAAGGCGACCTCAGCAGCATATTGAACCTCTGAGCCTGAAATGACCCTGATAACGCCATCGAGGAACTCAACAGTAAATTTCATTTCTTGCGGGCTTCCATCATTAGGTCGGCCAGTTCGTAGCAATAACGTGGCAATCGCTCCGGTTCATCATTGTCCAATTGCCCTGACGTGGTCTTGTACAACAACATCATTGCTATTAGGTCCCTGATCTCCAGGCCTTGGATATCACTCATCTGCGTTTGATATAGCCTACGGTCTCTGCTGCACCCAGGCAGTTCTGGGCCAAACCCAAACGAACGGTGGTAATTAACCACCTATTCCTGTTCTCGGCGTCATCGGCTTCGGTTTGCACTATTTGGTTCGATTCACTTATCACCGGTGGTTCCGCAGGGATAAAAGCTTCCCTACTGCACTCGATTGGGTATGGCTTTACGTATGCTGGAGAGTTGGCGCAACCGTTCAGAATGCAACTCATCAGAGCGCTGGCACTCAGCAAACTTAGGGTCCGCATGGACTGCCCTCTCGATAATCTTAGTTATTGGTTTACCCGATAGCGCAATAGCTCTGTCCAATGCGTCCAGGTAAAACACCTCGGCCATGACTCTGGATTTATTTGTGGTAATAATGAGATCAAGCTGCGCTTGTTGCGCTGCCTTTGCCTTTTCTTTGGCTAGGGCCATTTCAGCTTTAACCGCACTTACCTTGTAGGATTGGAAATAGATAATCCCCAACAGAACCACGATAACCCCCGCCATTATGAGATTAAGCCGAGCCTTGATTAGGGCAAGAATCGAAATCACGTCCCTTCCAAGTTCCGCCTTTTCATGCGGTTGTATATAACCCATAGTGAACTGCCAACAATAATCGCTGCCAGGATAATGGCAATGATGGTTCCTGGTTGAACCAGGTTTTGCGCTTCTCTGGCAGCCTCGACTACAGTGAGGGTTCCGATCCCAGCGCCACTAACAAGGCCAGCGCTAGAGCCTTGAATCGTTGTCGACTTAATAATCGGCTTTGGCCTAGCTCTTACTACACCTGCCAGCCTCAACCCCTCATCAATTTCTGCTTGCGTGTACCACTCAGATTTCCCATACCGGCGTGGATCACCCAGTTCATGATTGATGATCCCCTTAACCAGGGGCATCAAATCCTCATAACTGTGGAAATCCAGGGTTTCTGTGGCCCGCTTCGGATGAGACCTATCAACGGATTGAATATAGGCAATTGTGTGGTTTTCGATTGCCGGCGCCCAACGATTAATTACCTCGGAAATCGTATCAATCGGATTTTGGCTGTCTTTGGTTTTGTCGTAGTAGGTTATGATTGTTCGAGCTATTGCTCGAATTCCCCATTTCGCGGCTTTGAAACGACAAAAGCGGGGTTTGCCGCTGGTCTTTGTCTGGATCTCGAGCGGCGGGTCGTCTAAGCCCTGCCAACTGTTCCTTGGGTTGTAATCAATATTGCCTGGGTTGTGGTTTCGAAAACCACGCGGCAAATCAGTCATCCTGCGATTTAACATTCTCGTCGGTCAAAGCCCTGTTCAAAGCCTTTTCAAATGCCAATGCCATCGCCGTTACCTTCTCTGCGTCAGCCTGCACTTTTTTACCGCCATTGATGATAATGATTACCGTCGCTGCGCTCATTTAATCCTCTGATTTAGGTTATTAATATAGGCCTCGTTAATGTCTGTTCGATTTTTCAGCGAATCAATGTCTCGCTGCAGGTCGTTCAACCTGACCGAAAAAACGAATGCCATCGAAATCCCGATAATCCCCACAACAACGCCAATAAGGCCTACAACCGCTCCATGGTTGAGCCATATGCCTCGATTTGATTGGGAGATTGATCTAGTAAGAGTTTCAGCCCGTTCTAGGGTCTGAGACAGCCTTTCTATTTCACTCATCTATTAATTTTGCGCGGCAGTGGAGCGCCGCCAGATTGGGCCTCAATCCAAACCACCACCTGCTGCAGTAGTTCCGTGATTGGTTTTAATTTCTCGTCCAGCATCTCTTTCAGATCATCATGATCATGATAATCCTGCGCCAGTTTGAGCCTTAACTGAGTCACTTCCTGGTTTAATGCCAGTATGCTCCCCTCTGCTTTATCAAGTCGATTATGGAGGCCGCGAACCCATAATGTTATTAGGGCCATCACGATGCCGATTAGGACATCGAGCATGTATTTAATTTCAGGGGTAATCATCAATCTATCCCAATATGATTATGGGCATCCATTCGTCGAATCCCCGACAGTACCAATTTATCGATAAAAGTGCGGGGGCATCAACCCCGCATTAGTGGAACTCTTCAGATTCGCTAATGATTAGCATTTTCTGCTGCCACCGTTTAACCACGCTGCCCGCGCCGAAACTGTAAACCCACGCCTTAATCAAATCCTCAAAATCGTAAATATCGACCTCTCCGGTTGAAAAAAACGTGAGTTGTTTCATGCAGCTTTTTGCTCACGATCGCTAAGGGCGAACCCAAACTCCCGCCCAGCCTCTATTTCTGCGTCCCTGACCTGGCTGATTGCGAATTCATATACCGATTTCCAATTTTCTCGGTAACTGGATTCGTCCCGACCGATTCTATCGGCCCGTTGCCGGTCGCTAATGGCCACTACCCCATAACCCTCGCACCTGGTGCAGGTAAGTACCAGGCCCTCTGCATTCTCGATATCCCCCTTGCCTTGGCATTTATCGCAGTGGTTCGGATATCGAATTTCTGAAAACACGGCATCGCGTATTTTGACGTGCATTTCCGCATTCCATGGCCAAACCGCGTGTTTTGTGGCGTGCGCTCGGTGCCGAAGTTGCGCTATCTCCCTGCGCTCACATTCATAGTGATTGATTTTTGCCGCCCAATTTTCTTCGGCTATATGCAGGTCGAGTTTGGCTATTACAGCCTCCCTCGATAATCGGTTCATTTCGTCACGCATCCTAGATGCCAGCATCTCCTGCAGGTCTTTTTCGGTTAGGGCCGCGCCGTCTGGCCAATAGATATGGCAAATAAGCTCACGGCCAAATTTGTTTTTGACGAACCCTAACGCCCCAGCAATCTCCTGGGGAGTGAACTCAGGTATTCCGCCCCTAACTGCATCGATTTTTAATGATGCCGGGGTAAGTCTGGCAAGCGCTTTTCTCCAATTCATGGCACCTCACACACCACGACCTTAATAGGGATGTACCGCCATCTACC
>CAZUVD010000059.1:0-3678 GCA_964623075.1 uncultured Coxiellaceae bacterium
TTTCCCAAGAGATGAATTGGATATGGACGATAAACCCCGTGGGAATTCTCCCCCCGACCAAAGAATTATGATTCGGCGTTACCCCGATAATTATTAACTGCAAGCATAAGAAACGCGATATACTCCCTCTCCCTACGCAATTGATGTTGTAGGAATATGGGGGTTTATATGCAGGTTATAGAAAACAGCGGTCTTACTACCGTAGAAGCTAATCAACTTCTAAAATCAGAAGGATACAATGAACTTCCGACCGAAGGAAAACGATCCCCCTTTGCAATTATATTAGGTGTTATTGGTGAGCCGATGTTTGCGTTGCTGATTATTGCAGCGGTTATTTATCTTATCATTGGTGATTCACAAGATGCACTGGTTCTATCTGCATTTGCAATGCTGTCAGTCGTTATCACGATTACTCAGGAATGGCGTAGCGAGAAGGTTTTAGAAGCGCTTCGAGATTTGACCAGTCCCCGCGCGTTAGTGGTCAGAGATGGGCAGCCTCAAAAAATCGCTGGCAGAGATGTTGTTAGGGGCGACCTTATCATCTTATCCGAAGGTGACAGGGTTCCTGCGGATGCGAGATTGATAACCAGTGATATTATTCTGACGGATGAGTCTCTCCTTACAGGTGAATCGATGCCCGTCACTAAAAATGCGGATACCGAAACCATAGTCTATGCAGGAACGCTAATTGTTAGAGGCAGTGCCAGAGCGATTGTCATTGCAACTGGTTTAAAAAGTGAGATTGGTAAAATCGGACAGGCGCTTCATTCTGTTGAAATGGAACAACCGCGTTTGCGGCAGCAAACCAAAAAAATTGTTATGGTTTTTGCGCTTATTAGTGGTGGGTTGAGCGGATTGGTTATCTTGCTCTATGGTTTGCTACATCATGATTGGTTGCAAGGGGCACTTAGTGGTTTGGCATTGGGAATGGCGTTATTACCTGAAGAATTTCCGCTTGTTCTAACCGTCTTTATGGTGATGGGAGCGTGGCGAATTTCTAAGGCTCATGTGCTGACGCGTAAAGCCTCCGCCATTGAAACGTTGGGGTCTGCAACTGTTTTATGTACAGATAAAACAGGAACACTTACCCAAAATAAAATGTCGATAGTCTATTTAAAAGCGGATAATCAGGAATGGAATGGAAATATATCTCAAAATGTCTCTCCTCAAATCATCCATCTTCTTAAATCTGGCGCAATGGCAAGCAAACTAGATTCATATGACTCGATGGACATGGCATTCTTTGAAAATCCTTTGTTGAAGTCAGAACTGCTGAATAATTTAAAACCTGATTTTCAATTTGGATTACAGCCTCATTTATTGATGATGGCGGAAGGGTATCAGCAGGCTGATAAATCGTACAAAGTTTTTGCCAAAGGTGCGCCAGAGGCTATTGCCAAGGCATGTCGTTTAAGCCCAGAGCAAACTAAAATAGTTCTTGATGATGTTGAGATGCTTGCTAGAAAAGGGCTTCGGATTCTGGCTGTTGCTGAGGCTGAGATGCTATCTGGTACAATTGTACCAGATACTGCAGACCAATTTGATTATAGGTTCTTAGGCGTGGTGGGGTTCGCGGATCCTTTGCGTAAAAATGTGCCTGAGGCAGTTGCTGAATGCCGTACAGCAGGGATTCGTATTATTATGATTACGGGTGATTTCCCAGCAACAGCGCAGGCAATCGCCGAACAAGCAGGGCTGGATTATCAAATAATCCTGACAGGAGATGATATAAAAAATCTGTGTGAAAAAGAACTACAGAATGCAGTCAAGATAACCCATGTTTTTGCGCGAATTGCACCAGACCAAAAACTTCAGATTGTGCAGGCATTAAAAGCAAATGGGGATGTTGTAGCGATGACAGGCGATGGCGTGAATGATGCTCCATCCCTGAAAGCCGCACATATTGGCGTTGCTATGGGACTGCGCGGGACAGATGTTGCGCGTGAAGCCTCATCGATTGTCTTGCTAGATGGTAATTTTGCGTCCTTGGTTCATACAATCGCTTTGGGGCGTAGGATATATGATAACCTTCGTAAGGCGATGGTTTATATTGTGGCTGTCCATGTCCCAATTGCGGGTTTGGCTCTTCTGCCTTTAATATTTGATAAACCGCTAATCCTGACGCCACTTCTTATTGCGCTCATGGAAATGGTGATTGACCCTGCATGCTCAATTGTTCTGGAAGCTGAACAGGCTGAACGTAATGTGATGAAACGGGCACCACGCAACCCATCATCTCCACTACTGACATCATCCGCTATATTATGGGGAGTAACTCAAGGGGGGGTGGCCTTAGTCATTCTGGGCGCGATGTGGGCGATAGCCAATCAAAAAGGGATGTCTGAAACAGAAATCCGTTCCTTAATTTTTGTATCTCTGATTATTATCAATTTTTCATTGATTCTGATTAACAGGTCATTTAGCGCATCCATCATCAAGATATTCAAACATAAAAATCCTATTCTCGGCTGGGGGGCTTTGGGTATAACTGTTCTGTTTTCGGTTATCTTGTTTAATCCATTTGCCAAGGGGTTATTCAACCTAGGTGATGTTCACTCCCATGATGTTTTGTTTGCATTATTGGCGGGTATAACCTCAATGGTACTTCTTGAACGGATAAAACCATTCTTTAGAAATAAGGCATTTAATTAGAAGATTATTTTTTCTTCTGAATAAAAAGCATATACAAAGCTAGAGGGCGTTTGAAGAGAAACAAGTAAGCCATATGCATTCCAACAAAAAGAAGCATGATATTAGCAAAGAGTTCATGCGCTTCGCCGATAAACTCGTTTTCTCCTTCACTCTCTCCTTCGTATTTGCCATCATCATCTGCTAAGGCGGGGGTGATGATGTCAATATTGGCAAGACCGATAGATTTTCCTTGGTCAATCAGAATGCCTGTTACGGTCACAAGTATAATAGATATAGAAATACCAAATAATAATGTTTTGCTGATGGCGGGATGAGACAGCGCATTGTTTGTATTCAAGCCTTCGAATGAAGGATAAAATTTTGATAGTCCCAGCTGTGGTGCTCCACTTAAGCTAAGTAGCAATCTGAAGATGATGATTGTCGTAACTCCATACCCCAGCCATGCATGGATAAGCCCGAACTCACCTGTTATATAAGATAGTAGTGCGCTGACTGCTAATGCCGCGTGGTATAATCTTAAAGTTTTAATGATGTTCATATTACCCTCCTGCGGATGCAATACTTATACTTGATTTGTTTTAATATGTCGATATATTTAGACATATGGACATACAAGAAGCAATTATCGCATTTGACGCGCTTTCCCAAGAAACCCGATTACGGGTGCATAGGTTATTGGTTGAATATGGCCCTGATGGTGTCGCCGCAGGTGAGTTGAGTAAAGCCTTAGGGGTTCCGCATAATACCCTATCTTTTCACTTAAACCATATGAGTAACGCTGGGTTGGTATCCTCGTGCCGCGAAGGGCGCTCTATTATTTACTCTGCGAATTTTGAGTTCGTCAGAGATTTAATCCGCTTTATGGTAGAGAACTGTTGCAATGTTGATTTCGCAAGTGTGCGGACTGACAAGAAACGCAGGCGTGACGTTATTGAACTGGCAGAATGTTGCCCTAAACCTAAGAAAGAGAAAAAATCATGAAAATATCCGAAGTCAGAAATGCATTGTCAGGGATAAGCGCCCTCA
>CAZUVD010000060.1:0-3472 GCA_964623075.1 uncultured Coxiellaceae bacterium
TTAACTTTACCGTTACTCTACACTCCTGATTTTTTATTTTGTCATTATGATTTTCAATAAATTTCCATATATCATCTTTACCGTAAATGATAACAGGAAAATAATCATTCCTCATACGGGCGTCATTGTATTTTTTCTCAATGATTACCTTTTGACAAACCCGGTCACTACCCGGTAATGTAAATAAAGGCCCTACCGAATGCAAGGCCCCTTCAATTACTACTATCATAAACTATTATTTTCGCCAATATTTTCACCGTTGAAAATTTTACCGGAATAGTATTTCAACTCCTTACCTTCCTTATTCTTATACTTTCCTTTCCACAACAAAATAGAATAACTAAAATTATCATCTAGTAATATACTGCCATCAATGGCCGGTACATTTTCGGGCGCCTCCTTATTGACTTTAAAAATATTTACTTTCGTTTTTATATCCGGCTTATTCAATCCCTCCGGAAATTTTAAAAACCCGTAAATTGATACGCGGCTGAATTCATTTTTTTGCCATAGTAGGACATCAAAAATAATATTGTCCTTTTCATCCTTTATAGATCCGTTGAAACTTGGGCCCGTTTCGCCTTTCCTCTCCAATTCAAATAAAACAAGGCTTAATTTATTGGAATACTTGCGCGCTTTTACCGGCGCCGCCGCGCTTTCGTTTAATTCGTTTTTTGTGTCCATTAGTTTAATTTAGTTTTGATTGTTTAACTATTATTTACTCTGATCTAGTATTGTTCTATAAATGTGATATTGTATTAAACCGCCCAACTCCGGTAGGCTTATCCCCGTTTGTTCTTCATCGGTTACATCCATTGTCCCCGTTATTTTTATGCCGGTAGCGCTAACGGTTTTTGTAAATTCAAATGTCACTTTAATTTTTTTTACCTCTGTTTCCTTATTCATTATTTTGGTTTTTATGATAGTTATTAATTTGTTCTACTAAATATTGTTTTATTTTTATATTCTGATCCTCTGTAATTAAATTTTTATCCAATAGATCATCGGGCACCACGTTTGCATACTCCATTAAACTCATAATATCATTTTTTACTTTAACTACATTTTCCTCCGTTATATAGTGATCATCAATATACGCCTCTATGTCATTCATGACCATTAAAATCAATGTAACTTGTTTAGGCCCTCTAAATTCGTCATGCTCTAAAATTTTCATGTCCTTGTAATATGCTATCAATATTTGCCCCAATTCCCTATCTCGCGGGCTGCAAAATAATAGGCCTTTTTCTAAATCACTCATTTTTTTGCCCTCCTATGTTTATTTTTAGTCATCCGGGATCTATGTATTTTGTTCGTTTTTTTATTACGAACGCCGGGCCCCATAAATGAACCGCCGGCAAATTTATTTTTTCTACTACGGCGCCCGGTGCCTATCCTATTCAGTTCACGGGCGTAAGGGTTTTGATATAAATAGGACAATGGCTTACCTAATTCATTCCCTACTTTTTGAACCGTGGCCGCCGCATGTGCGCCCATTGTCGCGGCGGCTATCATTAGAATACTTGCTGTTTTTCCTACTGTTTTTCTCATTCTAATATTTTTTCTAGTTGTATAAATGCTTTTTTTAATATTGACAATGCAAGATTATTCACATTAATAAAAATTCTATTGTCCCAAAAATATATTTTAAGACCTGATTTAAAACGCAATGTTTTTATTTTCATATTAATTGATATTACAATGTATTTTAATCAATGGCGTAAAATTCTGATAGACGGCAACGGATTGTATATATATCATTTTTGGAAATATCCAAAACCCTGCATTGAAATACATACCGTCAATTTCAAACATAAAAATACTTTTTAAGGCCCCTGGCGTATATTCCAATAATCGAATATTATACAGATTGAGCAATGGCACCGAATCCGCCCCGTATAGGCTCATTAATTCGCTTGAATTGAACCGCCATAAATCCAATATTTCCCCCGTCACGCGTATTATTTCCATTTGAAAGGGAGTAAAGACCGCCGCCCCTCCCTGGTTGATTGTTTTGTCCATCCGTTATATGTTTTTTAATTGTGTCCTTATCTTTAAATTTACTGATAGTGCCCCACTTAATGACATGACGAACGCCGGCCCTTTCGCACTCCGGGCATAACACCGGCATATCCTCCGCCGCTTCGTTGATCTCCTGGTTTTTCTTCCACCCCCATACTATGGAATTTCTAAAGTTATATAGTAATGTTTTTACCTTATCATCGTAAATTTTAAACGTGGCCCGCGTCACGTACTTCACCCGGTTCATCATTTGTTTTTCATCCGTGGCATAGGAATAATTTACTACCAGGGCCGCGGCGTTAATACCTTCACGCCTGGAATATAAATCATCTAGTAATATCATTAATTCGTCAGAATCTTTGAATTTTAAAATTGCCTTGTATATTGATATTTCCCTATCAATTAATTTTCGGAAATACATTGCCATAAAACGCCGCAACGGTAATAAATGAGCATCAAGATCTTTAATATATCCACCATCCGGCACTAAAATATTTAAATGAGGGTGCCAATATTGACCGGCGCCTGTATCATTACACCCTAAACAACCAGATCCGCCGCATACGGGACAATCACCAAACCAATGCCAACGCGCTAAACCCTGTTTATATTTATACGTTTCTTTGATCTTTCGTAAAAGTTTAAATCTAAAATCCCGTAAAATTTCGGCATCATAAAATAAATATCTCAAATTTTCCGGTATTGTGATCACATAATACCCCATCCCGTCCCACTCTTTACAAACTGACCATCCCTTTTTGACCCTCCGTTGGTGAATGGGGGAACCGTCGCGGCTACAATCGGGGCAATATTCCCGCCCGCAATACTGAACCGCGGCAAATTTATGGCCGCCGGGGCAATGGCCGGAAACATAACCAGGTGAACAGTTAAACACTTTACCGCGGCTCAATGCCTCACTAAAATATTTTTTACCCTTTTGGTAGGACGTTTCAGCCGCCGCCGTGGGATCTACTACCTGGATCATCATATTTTCCTATCTACACATCCGATTATACAAGCGGGATTAAAACAGTAACCACCGGTAACGGGGCAACGGCCAAGAAAGGCCCTTTTCATCGTTGTATATTTTATCCTCATTCTGTTTTTAGTTTTTTGAAAAATGTAGACCTTGTCCTATTATTCTAGTTAATAGGTATTTCGTTTGCTAATTGGTTGATTTTGTTTAAGTTGGTTTTTTCCCGTGGTGATATGAATGGAATACCCGCCGGCCCAATCCGGTAATTTATCGTAATCCTCCCACATTACAGAATAGGCCCCTGACGTCATTATCTCCCCCATGATCAATTGAAAATGCCGCGGCGTCAATCTTTGCCACGCCTCCCAAAAGTAGGGCGTAAACTCCATTAAAACGATCTTAAGGGGCGCGCTATCTATCGGATCATTTAACCACGTTATTGACTTAATAAACCGGCTTTCGTGCTTGGCTGTA
>CAZUVD010000061.1:0-3460 GCA_964623075.1 uncultured Coxiellaceae bacterium
AAAATAAATAACCCATCCACCAACTATGGCATTGAGCCTCTCGATAATAATCTTGGCTGGAGCAGATCCTCCGGCTTTGATTGTATCGCGTATCTTTGCTTTCACGGATTTACGAGCTTTCTTCTTTGGAGTCATTAACACTAACGGTCCATTGTTATTGCGCTTTTGCACGCGACGTAAGTCGAATCCCAAGAACCCGAATGCTTCACCTTTCAGCAGATTGACCACCTTAGTTTTCTCCGCATTCAATTCGACACCCAGAGGTGCGATTTGTTCTTGGAGTCGCTGCAGCGCTCTCTTTTCCCATCCTTGTTTGCTGTGGTGCCCACTCACTGTGATCACAATATCATCGGCAAAACGGTGGTAGTTTATTGACTCATATGAACCACTTGCTGTTTTCTTTCTTATTGCATCAAAAGTCCAGTCCAGGTCGTTAAGGTAGATGTTGCCTGCCAGGGGACTGAATGGTCCGCCTTGCTGCACACCAACCTTCCCGTTTGTTTTGAGGATCTGTTTTATCAGTCTCATTACATCAGGGTCATCGACTCTTTTGGCAATTTTATCCAACAGTACTGAGTGCCGTATCGTATCAAAGTATCGTGATAAATCGACATCGATTACGGTTGTCATACGACGTAATATACTTCGTCTTACTTCAGCTAGTGCTCGGTGTTGTGAGCGCTTGGGTCGAAATCCATAGGAGTTTGGACAAAAGTCCGCTTCGAATATGGCCTCAAGTAGCAATTTTAATGCGCCTTGAACCACACGATCGCGAATACAAGGGATCTGTAAGACCCTTGTTTTACCATTATCTTTAGGGATTTCTACCCGTCGGTTCTGCATGGGTTTATACATACCGCTGGTTAGCTCTTCCTGTATTTCCCTTAGAAATTTCGCTCTTCCATGAGTTTCGATATCCTCGAACTTCTGATTATCGATACCGGGAGCACCTCCATTTTGTTTTGCTATGCGGTAAGCCTCGCTGAGGGTTTCTGTCTTTGTTATGTGCACAAAGATCCCCCAGAAACGATGTTGTTTATCAGACTTCGCCTTTTGATATATTCGTCGCCGCAGATCCTGCAGACTAACTGGCGCTTTTATCATGTCACCACTGCCTCACTTTAACTAACGAATTATCTACCGGTCTGGGTCCTTCCCTCCGAGTGCGTTTTGCTGCACACTCATCATCAGTAGTACGACCCAATCCGCCACCCTCGTGCCTACCGCTACATTTCCCGTTCAAGGTTATAGTACCGACCTCCTCGGCGGGATTTCTCCACCGGGCACGTAGAGCTTCTCCAGTATCCCACCACATCTTTTGCACCATGCAATCGCTGATACCCCGCCGGTGAGAACTAACTGTATCGGACTCGTTTCAGCCAGTTCTTGATGCTTTCGCACGTTATAGACCGTCTCAGCCACCGGATTTCGTGTGACGAGGCTACATCTGCGTTCACGTTACATTACAGCCTGGTGCATTGCGCATATTCCTTTCTGAATATGTTGTCGGAGGGCTCCATCGTCTTGCTCTCGCGCCACGATGCCTCCCAAGCTACGAGGCTTGAGTCTTTTACCTCGGTCGGACTTTCACCGACTAGATGCAGTGTCCTTAACCTGGACACGCCCACGAACCATCGAAGCCCGTAGAGATTGGCCAAATCAAATTTATTGACATCATCAGGGCTCAAAAATGTGGTGACCAAAATACGAATTTTTGTTCGAAATCCAGGCTGTTTTACCTCGACTGCAAGTTCTCGAACCGTAATTGTATCTGGGAAAGCATCATACTCCTCCTGAGTCATCCAAGACGGCCTTACAGGCCGCTTCCATGAGACAAGATGATCTTTTTTACCAAGACGTTTTCCTCGACGAAAATCAGATTTTCGTGCAAAATGCGCTGGAAAAACACCGTGTATTCCAGTGAGAATGAGCGAAGCCATCAGGAAATACGAGGGATAGTAACAATCTCCAAGCACCACATCACCGGCTTTGATGGATGGCATTAATTGACGCAGCAAAGCATGCTCACCTGTTTTCTTTCCTTTGTATGGACCCATTGCCACATCTAATAGGGGTCGTGTGGAATAACCACCAAAAGTGTTAATTTCAAAAATGCTTATGAAATTGTACACCCTGAATTTTGATCAGCTGCTGGTGGTGTTTTGTAGTTTTTTAAATGTGCTTGGCACAGTGCGTAATTTTCAGCCAGTCTAGGATATTGATCTCTGTATTGGTTGAGCAAGTCAATAACGTTTTGTCCTTTATCATTTTTCGCATAAATATCAATTTTGATAACATCTAAAATAGGACTGGATAATAGCTGTGATAAACCGTGATCATCACCAGCAACAGCCATTCTACGGATTAATTTTTCATATTCTTCCGCGGAAGGTCTTAGTGTGTGAATCTGGTGTTTTGCAAATAAATCCAAAATGTATTTGGCTGGAAGGGCCCTGTCTTCCTTTACAGGATTGAAAAATACAAAGTTGGTTGTATTACTCATATTAGCCATGTGAAGATTAACCTGTTCGCAAAAAAGCTCATATGACAAGTGTTTATCTTGTAACCAGCTACTAATTGTTTCATCGTGATACAGATGTTTATATCGTTCATTATCGTTGAACGCGTAATATAACCACTCTACTTTTTTTATAAATAGACCTATCTCTTGCGATAACACTTCGTCAGTTTCTACTGCCTCAGGCCATGGTTGTCTAGTAAATGGGTTTAGTCTTGTGTTTAAAACTACTGAGCGATCAACAGCTTCGGTTGTTGTGGCTTTACACGGATCTGACATAATAGTCATGAGGACACCGCAATTGTAGTCATTTGGAACTAAATCAGTAGGATAATTGATGTCCAACAATCTTTCTAAGTTTATTTCTTCATTATTGTTCTTAAATTCAATTTGTTTAACACCAGGCACTTCAAATTGCACCAAAATTTTCATTACTTGAGTCGGACTTATACCTTCAACAGTTTTTAGTTTTTTTAATTCGGCAATGATTTCTTGATTAATCTTTTTAGCAGGACGAATGAACGCTTCTAATTCTTCAAGTTGCGGAATAATTATATTTAATAACCCACTTATTGAGTTAAACCAAATGGTCGTGCCTCTATGAGACCAATATTTCAATTTTGGTATATTCGGAACATCCTGTAAAAGAGTGTTCAGTGATTCAACTGTTTTGGTTAGAACTCTAGTCAGAACATTAACACCACGTTCATTCATTAATCGCCCTATTTCTCCAGGTCGCTCCATTGATCCTGCCGTTAACATGGCTTTCATTCGCTCTTCTGGGCTTTCACCTTTTACATAATGAATTGTATAATTTATCATGATGTTCTCGTCTTAGTCATAATATATGGAAAGTATAGAACACGTGCTAAAAATTGCAAAATACCAATATATACGTCTCGCCAATGAGTTTTCGGTAAATATCTAAAAAAGTACTTGAAA
>CAZUVD010000062.1:0-3442 GCA_964623075.1 uncultured Coxiellaceae bacterium
ATGCACAGAATTTAATTATCGAACTAAAAAAACCTAAATCGACAAATGACAGGGCTAAATATGCGCACCTCGGATTCTAAGGCTAAAGTTATCCAAAACGGTAATTTTAAAAAGTATGTACATTATTCAGATGAGTTGGAAAATGCCATAATCGGTATTTGCTTAATCGAAAATGACAAAATCCTCGAAATTCTACAATACATCAAAAATTCAGATGTTTTTTACTTTGAAGATAACAAAGTGATTTATGAGGCCATGGTAAGATTGGTAAAAGATGATAGGCCTGTGGATTTAATCACAGTAGTACCGGAAATTGTAAAATATGAAAATAATTCACTTGCAGAAATCAATTGGAGCTATGAATGCGCTTTGAGAATGCGAGATGTTACCAGCTCGGCCCATTTACTCCATTGGTGTATGATTTTAGTTCAATTTTACATCAAAAGGGAGCAAATAAACCATGCTTTAAACATTTGGGCCGTCGATGACGTATTCGAGGCATCTAAGATTCTAAATGAGAAGATAAATGAAGCCATGGATTTTAATTCAATTTCGGATTGGAATAGTATCGAGGTTGTAATGTTGGAACTTATGGCAAGACGTGAAAAAATACGGAAAGGCCATAAATTCGGGATACCAACCGGATTTAAAGAATTAGATGAAATAACGGGCGGAGGTTTAGAAACCGGGTTTCATGTTATTTGCGCCCGTCCGGCCATGGGTAAAACGGCATTTGCCCTATCCATGGCCATAAATATTGCGGAACAAGGAATTGGAGTTGGAATCATATCCCTAGAGATGCCAAATGTGCAATTAGGATCGAGAATTATAGCCATTACCTCTAATATTGATTTTAAGCGCATTTTTAAGGGTCAAATTGAAAGTGACGTAAACTATAACCCGACCTTTGAAAAGGACGTAGAATTGAAGATAAATGAGGTTAACGGTATGCCATTGTATATTTCCGATACCACACAGGTAAATATTCATTCAATTCGTTACAAAGCCCTTAAACTTGTTAGGGATTTAAAAGCTAGGGTATTATTCATAGATTACTTACAACTTGTTGATATAGAGGATAAGAAAGGTGAACAAAGATACGTGGCCGTTGGTAAGTTGTCAAGGGGGTTAAAAATACTAAGTAAGGAGCTCGATATACCTATAATCGCTTTGGCCCAACTAAACAGGGATAGTGAAGGTTCCGATAAGCAAAGTAAGCCCGGTAGAATTAGCCAATTACGAGAAAGTGGAAGTATTGAGCAAGATATGGACATGGGTATTGTTATTGACCGGCCATATAAAAGAGGCGTTGAAAGCGACCCGACAACAAACGAAAGTACAATTAACGATGCCTATATAGATGTTCAAAAACACCGTAACGGGGAGGAAAGGTTGATTAAAATAAACTTTAACCCAAGTACAATGCGTTTTTACGAACCAAATAGTAATAATCTTCTGGTTTTGGAAAAATTTAAAGTTCCGCCATCTGATAGGAATATTACCCCAAATATTAAACCAACAACTAATGATTTACCTTTTTAGCCGTCCGTTATGTTTTCGGTTTGCTTGGGTAGGATTTACTAATTTTTAAACAATAATAAAATGGAATTATCAAAGAAAAAAGAAACGGAATTATACGGAGCGGTGAATGAAGAAATAATGCAAGCCCGTTTAAAAATTTGGAAAATGCGTTTTGAAGAAAAGCCTTCAATAGCTGAAATAGATAACATACTTTCAGATTTATGTATCATAGCTCCGCAGAAAGCTATTGAGTGTTTCGGGGCGGTGGCAAAGCAAACTGGAACATAACGTTTTGCGTGTATAAGAAGTGGCGGATTAGAACTCCAAAACTTTCAGCGAACACAGAACTTAATTAGAATTACTGAACTTTAAATTAATCGAGAATCCCGCCATTTTTTATACACGCTGTTAGTGGCTGGGCTTTCTCACAAATCTAAATAAAAATGGAAATATCACTTAAAAGAAATTATGGCTTTGAGCTAATTTTTAAAGCCGAAAATGTAAATGTTTGTGAAGACATTGAAGAACGTATTTATGGTAAAACAGAAGATGGAAAAACGGATTACAAAAATGTAAAACGTGATGTAAAAACAGACGTAATAGAACAGTTTATTTCTGTTTTAGACGATATGATTTATTATCGTGAAGCTGATTTTGATAGCAGTAGTTTAATTGAACGGCTTTTTGAAAAATTACCACAAGATGTTTGCGATAAACTAATTGTCAAACTGAAACGTGATTATGAAACGGAGGTCGATTAGCCTTGCCACTAACGGTCGAGTGTTGCCGAAGTGGGGGATTATTAGTACAAAAGCCCATTAAAATCACTACTGTTGAACACAGTAAAAATGTTCATTAAATTTTGTTTTATCGACTATTTGTTGTACATTTGTACTATGGGTAATTATTATGTTTACATACACAAGAAAAAAGATAACGATGCTATATTTTATATAGGAATAAGTTGCCAAGATAAATATAGAAGAGCAAAAACAAGTATAGGCAGGAACAATCTATGGTGTAAAATAGTTGAAAAGCACGGATATTATTCAAATATTTTAGTATCTAATATTTCAAAAGAAAATGCCATAAAAATTGAAGTGTTTTTAATTAATGTATTTGGAAGAATAGATAATAATACTGGTTGTTTAGCTAATTTGACTGATGGGGGAGATGGCTCATACAACTGTCCAAAATCAAATGAAACTAGACAAAAAATGAAACTGTCTAAATTAGGCAAAAAACACTCAGAAGAAACTAAACAAAAAATGTCTATTGCAAGAATTGGTAAAATAAAAACCGAAGTATCAAAAGAAAAAACAAAAAAGGCGATGATGGGTAAAAACAAAAAAAAGGTTATTGATGAAAATTCTGGAATAATATATAATTCTGTTTCAGAAGCTGCATTGTTTTTAAATATTCCTCACCCTACATTATCAAGATATTTAACTGGTGTATTGAAAAACAAAACAGCAATGAAATTTATATAAAAATGCACGTCAGCCCCATTTTGGCAACACTATGTTAGCGGTATGTGCCTTGTTAAACTGATTAAATTTAAACAAATGATAAATACACATTACAGAGCAAAAGTAAACGGACTTTGGGCTTTCGGACATTATTATAATAACTGTGATAGAGGTGTTAACCAAAACTTCATAGTAAGAGATAATGAAGAAGTTGGAACTGGCGACCATATTTTAGTAGATAGCTATACTACTGGAATATCAATTTGTACTATGGTTTCAGATAGGGCTGGCAACTTAATTTATGAAGGCGATTTTTTAAGAGATGAAGAAACAGACGGGGATGGCAATAAAATTGTTGGTTACTACCCTGTTGTTTACAATAAAGGTACTGGTTGCTGGTGCATTGATAATTCCTATTATAAAAACCATAGTAGTTTAGTTCCAATGATTGA
>CAZUVD010000063.1:0-3370 GCA_964623075.1 uncultured Coxiellaceae bacterium
CGCTCCTCGCAATGACGAAGGGCGCACGTATCCAGGTTACACATAGTCGATATTGATAATCTCAATTTCAATTTTGTTTTTGGCGATACGCAAATAAACAGTATCACCGATGTGAGATTTTAAAAGTGTTTTTGCTAGAGGTGAAATCCAACTGATTTTATCTTTGCTAATATCCGCTTCATCGATACCAACAATTTTTACTGTTTTAATTTGCTGACCAGCTTCGCGATAAGTCACCGTTGCGCCAAAAAAAACTTGGTCCAAACCTTGTTGCCGTTTCGGATCAATAATTTCGGCACTCTCTAATCGTTTTGTTAAATAGCGCACGCGACGATAAATTTCGCGTAATCTTTTTTTACCATAAATATAATCACCGTTTTCAGAACGATCACCATTACCTGCCGCCCAACGAATGGTGGTTAATAGTTTTGGTTTTTCTTCGCTTAACAAATGACGCATTTCTTCTTGCATCAAAGCAAAGCCGTGAGGTGTGACATAATTTTTATGATTGGGAATGTTTGTTTCTGATTTTTCGGTGAATGCTTTACTCATTTAATTTCTCTCTATTGAATGTAGCCTGGACACGTTTTTTGTGTCCGGGGTTGTTGTATCGAGAGGTGTCCAGATACAACAACCCCGGACACAAAAAGCGTGTCCAGGCTACTTTACTGTGTGGCAACAATATATTAGCCCAAACCCTTGAATAATCAACTAGATGGCTGAAAATGCCTCTAGAAACCCGCAAATCACCGGTTTTTTAAAAATATTTCCCTACATAAGAATACGTTAAGACGAGAAGCGTAAAATAAACTCATATAAGCAGTATTTAACTGCGGGGAGTTTCAAAATGAAGAGTATTGACATAGCCTTAAGCACACTAAATCAACGTAAGTTGAACCAATTAACACAGAATAAAAACAAAATGATTAACGTCAATTTTGATGATTTAGTCAAACAAATCAATTCACTACATGAAAACATTCTAGCGCATAATCATTGCAAAACAGAAGAGATCTACCAATTATTAGGCTCAATCATCGAGTTAGCTAATAACATTATCACAGAACCGCACTGCTCACATAAAATTGTGGAAGAAGATGCAGCTTTATTATGTAAAATCACCCAATTAGTAAATAATGAGGTGACTGGTACCGATTTATTAACAATTGCCCAAAGAGACGCTCTCACTGCACAGCTGATTATCGAAACGACCGACCAAGCCGTAAAACATCGCAATCAACACCAAGCCCATTTGCAATGGTCTAATCTTGGCAAAGTGACTGGCAGTGTCTTTTCTGGTATTGGCATGGTTAGCATCATTATCGCCATCGTGATTCCTGCTATTATCTTTCCACCAGCATTGGCTGCCACTTTAGGCACCCTCATCATTGCCGGCGGCCTATTTTTACTAGGCCATTCGTTTAATGAAGATAAAAAAATCTATCACCGCGGCGAAATATTAGAAGCTGATATAGATAACCAATCTAACCTGCTTCGCAAGATCGGTCTTTTTAGAAACCCTGTGAACGCAACAGTATCAAATAATAATGACAATAGCGCACGCGAAGAACGTGTCGCAAAAAGAAGTAGCGTCTAGCTACAGGAGACACCTATGATTAACAGAAATATTGACCGCAAAACAATGAAAAACAGCATTCTTGAATTGCGATCTATTCTTGTCATGAAAACGAATACAGATGTTGATTTTGATAGTTTAATCGATGAAATTGATGAGTTTGTGAATAAGTGCGTTCTAAATAGCGAAACTATCGAAAAAGAGCGATACGCATTAGCTATCAACATCATCAATCTTGCCAAAAATATCTTTACTGACCCACTACATAGCGATGACTCGATGCAAGATGATATTGCCTTACTCAAGCTAATAACCGTCATTGCCAAGAATAATTCCCTGGGGACTTGCACACTTCAACCTCAAGATATTGCTTTACTTCAAAAAATGTCAGTTCCAAAAGAAAAAATAAATATGGTAAAAGAAATAGCTATAAAGAAGGTAGACAAAATAGCTGAGATTCCCTGCAACCAACCACTCACACTACAGCAGAAAACGAAACTAGCCTTCGCACTGATAGAAAGCACCTCTCTAAATGCCGCCAAATACAACCACAAATGCGACACAAGCTTAAATTGGTTAACACTGGGATTAGCCATTGGCACTGTGTTAGCAGGACCTGGAACCGTAGCCTTGATTGCTGCTTTTATTGTACCCGTTATATTATGTCCACCTGCCTTAGCAATCAGCTTAGGCGTGAGCTTGTTAACAGCAGGTATATTTATACTGGCTAAATCCTTAAGCCAATCAAGTACGATCTATCAGCGCATGGGATTGAAATGTAGAGATGTACAAAATCAATCACAAATCATTAATTCTAACCTGGGATTGTTTGCAAAAACATCGAGCAGCATATCGCAATACTCATCGATGGCGGTCATTAGTAAGTCTGCAGCCGCCCGTACAGGGTATACTCCAAAACCTCAACCGATAACTAAACCTTAGCGAAGAACATGCGGTCACGACCGCATGTCTTCTAACAAATAATTAAACGAATCAACCCGTATCAATCCGATGCGGGGAAATTCTAAATCCAAAATAATATAAAGTGTAAAAGCGGTAATCGAAACAAAGCTCAATACATAAATCAGCGTATATTTTTCATGTTTCGCCATACCATAGCCGATTAAAAAACCACTTAAAGCAGCAAGCACAATTAATAACAGAAATACGCCAAACGGCGGATGAATACGCGTCACCATGACACGCTGATTGGCAATATCAAACATATTATTCACCGCCGGCAAAAATAATAAGGTAACGGCATGATCGTTGCTATGTTTCACTGCCAACATGGCTTCTGCCCAAAAGAAATCTTCTTCACTACGCGTGCGAGCTAATTCTGATTTGAAATGATAAAACTCAGATAACAAATTAAACGTCAATATTCTGCCATCAACGTATTTTTTTAATAATTCATGCATATGTGGCTGATCTTGGGGTTTTAATAAAGAAATACGATGATAAACCGTTTCAATCATATTCACTTCATCAATGATTTTCATTTTACGCAATTCAAAGCGCTCAAATGCGCCTGAAAATGAAAAAGCGATAATTAATCCCAACAAAGCAAAAACACTGCCTTCTGCGACTTTCACAATCCCTAAGGCGTTTTGATCGACACTCGCTTTACGCCAAATACCAAACCGATACCCCAATGCGACACTGGCATATAACAACACAAATAAAATTGAAAAACTTCCTAAGGCTAATACTACATTAATCATTTGACCTCCTGTCGTTGTAGCCTGGACACGCTTTTTGTATAGTCCGGAGACATAGGTAACAAACGTTCGG
>CAZUVD010000064.1:0-3358 GCA_964623075.1 uncultured Coxiellaceae bacterium
ATGCATGTGATTTTTCCAATATCCCCATTAAATACATTTAAGTCATAATTATTTTTTTTATGAATGACGCGATCTCCTTCACGAAAAATACGCTCACCAACCTTAAATTGTCTTTTTTCTATTGAAAATGGGTTGGCTTTATCCTGAATAATATTATTTAAGTTAGCAGATCCAAGAGAACCTCTTGTCATTGGCGATAAAATTTGAATTTCTGTATTTTCCCCATAATATTTAGGTATCCAATTGATATACAATTGAACAATAACCTCTGTTGCACTCAATCCATAATGCAGTGATGACCAGGGATGAATTTTTTTTATTAATAATTTCAAAGCCTCAACATCATTATTAGTTTGTTTGAGTTTTTCCAAATCGACGTGTTCGAATTTTTTTGGTACATTAAAATCACTTTCATGAGCGGAAGTTATTTGCTCTTCAGCCCTAAATTCAAATAAATTTTGGATTTCATTATCAAAATCCTCGTGTTTCCATTGAAAGTATTTTTTGACCTTGGAAATAAAGTTCAACTGCTCTTTAGTCACCTCTTCTGTATCAATAAATATGCAATCCTCTTGAGTTTTCCATAATTCAGGCTCTTTAAAGGGCGATTTAATATTAGGAATTTTCGATTGATTGATAGCATGCGCATATTGGATAATAGAAGAATTTTTTGCCTGTCGAAAAATTTGTGTGAGTTTAAAACAAGGAATAGTCGTTGATGAAATGATATCCTTCAATACATTTCCAGCGCCAACCGATGGTAATTGATCTGCATCCCCAATAAAAAGAACTTGGCAATGATTTGGAACCGCTTTCAATAAAGAAGCGGTCAGACTGATATCCAACATTGAACACTCATCAACAATCAAAAAATCAGCGGCAAGTGGATTATCTTCATTCATTTTAAACTCACCACCTTTCCATTCTAGTAGTCGGTGAATGGTTTTTGCCTCATATCCGATGACCTCACTCATTCTTTGAGTTGCCCGACCTGTAGGAGCTGCAAGGATGACTTTTTTTTGCATTGCAAAAAGTAATTTAACAAGAACCAGTGTCGTGGTTGTTTTGCCACACCCAGGCCCCCCTGTTAATATTGAAAATTGATATTGGACAATTTGACTCACAGCATGACGTTGCTCATCACTCAAAGAAATGGATTTTTTTTCACAATATTGGTTAATCCAAGACTGTAACCGTTCGCTATCAACAGGAATCATCCCTTTTAATTCTAAAATTCGTTTTGCTACAACTTGTTCATCATAAAATAATGTTTTGGAATAATAGCCAATGAATTCAATATTTTCTTTTTGAATCATCCTAGTTTTTAGTAAATGCTCTTGCGCCATGATATCAAGATATGCGGTTAATCCATCACCACAATCTAAACCAATTAAGTCTGTAAGTTCAGTATTAATTTGCACCAATGTTAAATAACAATGACCTTGTTCACGACTTGCTGATAGGATATGTTTTATAGCAGCAATAATACGTTGTGAACTATTTTCAGCTATACCAAGACTTAAGGCGACTTTATCAGCTGAAAAAAATCCAATACCATAAAAATCATTCGCCAATTGATAAGGATTTTCAGAAACGATTTTAATCGCGTCATCTTGATATTTTTTGTATATTTTTACAGCAAAAAGAGTGCTAATCCCATGACTTTGCAAAAACATCATCACATCTCTTATCGCTTTATGCTCAGTCCACGCTGATTCAATCATAGCTAATTTTTTTAAAGCAATACCTGGCACTTCAGTTAATCTCTGAATCTCTTTTTCAAAAATCTCTAAAGTGTTTTCTTTGAAATATTTAACAATTTGTTTTGCTGTTTTTGGCCCAACGCCCTTGATTAGACCCGAGCCAAGGTACTTTTCTAAAGAAGCTGTTGTCGCAGGTTTTCTTTCAATAACCTGATGCGCTTTAAATTGACGACCATATTTTTTATCAATGGTCCATGCGCCTATAAATTCCATAGTAGCGCCAGCAAAAACCTTGGTTTGATGAACAGTTACGGTCTCTTGTTGCTCAGGCGAGCTAAATGGATGCACCCTAAGAACAGACCATCCTGTAATTGGGTTATGATATGTAACTTTACTTACAATTCCTTTGAGAACCTCATCAATTTGTTTCATTGATAATCAACAGCCACATGCAAAAAATACACCACGCCCAATCATGATACTGTTTAGTCCCCATGATATTTCTTAATTTCCATAACTTCTTTCTGAATTTCCATTTTTAATTGTTCTTCAGTCGGAAGATGTAATTGATATTTACTTGCAAAAATTTGTTTAGCTTTATCACCTAATAGGTATTTCGCCATTTCATCGCTTTTTTGCGTACACAACACTAAACCAATTGTAGGATTATCATTTTCTTGTTTAATTTCACTATCAAAATAATTAACATACAATTGCATTTGGCCAAGATCTGCGTGCGACAATTTTTTTGTTTTTAAATCGATAATGACATAACATTTCAAAATCACATGGTAAAAAACCAAATCCGCATAAAAATGATCTCCATCAAATGTTAATCTTTTTTGTCGACCAATGAATGAAAAACCCGTACCAAGCTCTAATAAAAATTTTTGTAGATTATTAATTATTGCCTCTTCTAATTCACTTTCAACCAAGCGATTCGACTCTGGCAACCCTAAAAACTCTAAAATAAGTGGTTCTTTGATTGCATCTTCAGGTTTGTTTATTTCTTGACCCTCATGTACCAAAGATAAAAGACCCTCTTTATCTTTACTTCTCGCCAATCTGTCAAACAATAAGCTATTAATTTGTCGCTCTAATTCTCTTCCACTCCAGCTATTTTTAATGGCCTCAATAGTATAAAACTGTCTAGCCTCTAATCTATCTACTCGCATTAACGATCTATAATGAATCCAACCTAAGTTAGGTTCAATTTTACTCTCAAATTGGCCACGCACTGCGTGGCTCATTTCAGCATTAGAATAAGTTAAATAAAATTGACGAATATCTTTTAGCGTACTGATACTAAAACCTCGACCATATTTATTAGTTAATCGCTCAGAAAGTTCCTTTAATATAAACTTTCCATATTGAGCTTTTGATTCACCAAGTTGCTCTGCGTTAACAATGTTTTTACCAATTTGCCAATATGCTTTAACCATTTCTGAATTTATGGAGCGCTGAACTCTATTACGCGCATCTTCAATGTGTGCAGAGGCTTGATGAAATAAATTATCAATGACACAAGATTCATTTGAGTTTGACTGTATTTGGATATTAGTTTTTTTCATTCTTAAAATTAGCTCCCGAATTTCGCAAGAATTTGTTGATTTACTTTTTGAAGAGATGCTATTGCTTTCTCAGCCTGACCAATT
>CAZUVD010000065.1:0-3326 GCA_964623075.1 uncultured Coxiellaceae bacterium
GGTAGCCCTCCGAAAATTCCAGCGATAGGCTCGGATTTCCTGCCACTCCGTCACCGTTCGTCACCGTAATGCCGCTACCTGCTGTGATAGTGCGCGCTGTAGTGGTATTGGCCGCTGTGCGGGCCAACATGCCGTTTGCGCCGGGGTCGGAAAGTCCTGATAGTGTGCTTTTTGTCACGCGGTGTAGTCTGCCTGTAGTTGAGTTGAAACCAATAAGAAACGAAAGCGTATCATTCAGACTAATAGGCGTAGGACTTATTTTCACACTATCGGCAAACACCTCCAACGTTGCCGCTGTGCCGCCTGTGGTGTTGATAGTTACTATTTGAGTGCGGGCTGGTGTTACCGTTATTGTGGCGTTATTCAGTGAACCGTCTATGGATTGAATGCCATTCGTATTGGTAGAGGGATTCATACTGAATGACACTTGATTTGTGCCGCCTCCTGTGCCGGTCATGCTGAGGGTGTTGCTGCCGAGCGTGACGGTGCGAGCGCCGGAGAGGGTGCCGTTGGCGGTGTAGATGTTGGAGGCTACACCCGTGGCAGCAAGCATGCCGGAGGTGAGGGAGAGGCCGGAGCCGAGGGTCGCGTTAGAAATATCGCCGTCCGCATCCCGAAGCATAATTTGCGTTCCTGTGCCGTCGCTGCCGGTTATTCGGGCTGTACCGGTGACGTGTAGGGTTTGGGCGGGGGCATTTGTGCCAATTCCCATACGCGAATTAGCGTTGTCCCAAAATAGATTTGCACTTTCCCGCAGGATTTTACGCCAGCCGGTGCCGTCTGAAATTTCAAGGAATAACGAATCGGAGTTGAGCCGAACTGGGTTTGTGTTTGCTAATACTCCAGGCCTTTGCGCCGTTGTGCCTCGCGGGAATGCAATTCCGTCTGTCATCCAATGCGCTGAAATTGCGTAGGGTATATTACTCGCTACTTGGTTTGACCCCAGCGCGATTTTGCCACTGTTGTTAGCGGTCACAAACTGGATTCCGGATTGGTAGCTATTGTTATATATCCCCATTAGGCCATCGGCTCCGGCACGCAATCCTTTTGCACTTGTGCCAGACCCGAAAAAAAAATACTCTCCTGTATATGATAGGTTATTAGATATTGTAGTTGTTGATTCGGTTATTGAAAAAACAGGCGTCGTTGTTGTTCCGAAACACGCAAATAATCTTTGCGATGTGTTGCCGGATGTATTTCTAATGCCAAGAGGCGTTCCATAGAGGCCGAAAAATGCAGGAGTTAACACCAATTGCCCATAATCGCTGCCTGATGGATTGAAAACCATATTTGAGTTGTCCGTTAGCCGCCCAGATGCGTCGGCAAAAGGTATGCGCGTTGCTGTGTATAGCCCACTGCCGTATGCGCTTTTAGCAAAGTTCTCCCACGCACTCGCCCCGTAAAAGTCATAATTCCCAAGTGTCGTATTATACCGAAACATCCCCGCCGTTGGCGTTCCAGGCCTCTGTGCCGTTGTGCCAACCGGAGGCGAGAAAAACCCCGTACCCGTTGCCGTAACGCTCCCAGACGAAACTGTTAGCGGGCTGTCGCCCAATGCCGTAGAAGAACTCCAAACAGGTATTGTTCCTGTTGTGCCGGAGCCGGTCACGGTTCCCGTGTTCGTAGTGTAGCCCTGATTCGTCAGGAATGATTTTGTTACCAGCATCCCGGAGGTGTCCGCGTCTATGGTGCCGGAGGTTGTGATCGTACCCCCATTAAGCCCCACGCCTGCCGTGATGGAAGTCACTGTGCCAGCCCCGCCTGTTGCGGAAAGCGTGCCGGAGGTGAGGGAGAGGCCGGAGCCGAGGGTGGCGTTGGATATGTCGCCGTCTGCATCGCGGAGCATGACGTGCGTGCCTGTGCCATCGCTGCCTGTAATGCGGGCTGTGCCGGTGACGTGGAGAGTTTGGGAGGGGGTTGTGCTGCTACCAACTCCAATTGTGCCGCCGAATGAAGCAATTCCTTCAGGGGCATCTATCGCCCTGTATTCTTGTGTCCCGCTTCCCCCTTTTTGAATGTATAGCCCGCGAAATGGTGAGGTACTTTGCCCCGAAACAAGAGAATATATCCGCACATTCGCATAAGCCGCACTGCTTCCAACTGGGCCTACCTGCCCGCCTAAGAATTGATGTAGGTTCATTGTTCCCGATGCCCGGTTATAGGTGTCAGTGTTGACTGATGTACTGCCCACTTGCCATGTGTAGGCATCAACGCTATTAGAATTCGACGTGACATGCACAAAAGCCCGGTTAGTCCCAGCTATTGAAAACCCCTGACCTGTCCAACCTGTGCTGGCGTTGGTGACTATTTCTAACTGCCCTATTCTTGCAAGTCGGGTTTCACCTGAAATAACGTCCACAACTAAGCGGCCTCCAGTATATCCGCCGCCTCCCATGATAATTTGCCCATTTGTCTGCCTAAGAAAGTCGCTATACCCTTCAAGCCTGCCATTCGCATCAAAAACGCCTATTCGCGTACTTGTACCTAAACCGGTAGCCGTCGCACTTCGCACAGGGTTCTCCCATGCGCTCGCGCCATAAAAGTCAAGGTTTCCGTTGCTCGAATTGTAACGCAACATCCCCGCCGTAGGCGTCCCCGGCCTCTGCGCCGTTGTTCCCATCGGAGGCAAGAAAAAGCCAGTACCCGTTGCAGTTACGCTACCGGAGCTAACAGTCAGCGGACTATCGCCTAATGCCGAAGCGCCAGACCAAACAGGTATTGTTCCCGTTGTGCCGGAGCCGGTCACACTGCCGCCGCTACTGATGCTGCTTTTGTCAATGTACTTCAACTGCCCTGTTAGGCTGTCCAATGCGACAAGCCGATTGAGGGCGTTGTCTTTGGCTACCTGTTGAATGCGCGTATCGGCAGCATTCATGCGGATGCGCTGCCCCACAATCGTCACGGTATCCGTCGCGGAAACATCCGCATTTCCCGCGCTGGTAAGCTGTGCCGTAGTGGATGCCACAATCCGCGCTCGCCCTGCCACACTACCAATGTCGAGATAGGTGTTGGCATCCGATCCGAATAGCCCATAAGTGCCGTTCATGAAGAGATCGGGGTAGCCAGCCGCATCTCGGAAGCGCAGCGTCTTGCCGTCGGTGTCCACCTCTGTGTTTTTGGTCAGCGGCGTTCCACCGAGCTGTACGGTATCGCCGGACATACTTACACCATTGTTTGCCTCCGTAGCGTTTGGGTCGCCCCAAAAAGCCCCTCCGTCACCGGATGCGGTAGGCACCTGTCCCAGCAGGCCCGTGCTGCCATTGATCTGAATGACCAGACTGTCCCCTTGTAGCAATAGGTATCCCAGCGATTTTACAGCCTGCATA
>CAZUVD010000066.1:0-3280 GCA_964623075.1 uncultured Coxiellaceae bacterium
TTGACTTGGTAGTTGATTTGCGCCTCGTCGGTTTCTGGCGTTTCATCTGTGAAAGGCGCAAGTACCTCAAATTCTTTGCCGTCCGGCATGGTGACGATAAAAACGGCCTGCTGAACAGGCTGCGGCGGGTAGATAGCCATTTCTTCCCAATCTTCCGTTGACCAGATGCGACCCGTCGGCCATTGGCTTTCGGGTGCGATGGGTGTGGCTTCGGTGACGCATCCCCATCTCGGCGTATCTGTGTTCCTGTAAAACCCTCCCCCGCGATAAGTTGCAACCACATTGCGCGGGCTTTCATCGTATGGGTTGGCCAGAACAATGCAACACTCTTGGCCGTCTTGCATGGTACTACAATCCCACGGGTTGAGATATTTTCCATCGGCTGGCCTTATGGTGAAATCTTTTTTATAGGTACTCATGTTGGCTGTTTTTTTTGATCTAAAATTCCAAACGGTGCGATTAAAACAAAGCGGGCTACTCAGTCTTTGCCTTACCGCCTTTTGCGCGTTCTGACTTTTGCCTTTGGTCGGCTTAAGCCTAAGCCTCGCAGCTTAGATACAATTTCTTTGCGCCGGGTAATGGTAAGTGCATCGCAGGTGTATTCATCCCTGCCATTATCCACATCCTCTTTGGATGGGATATACAAATACTGCTGGTTCCATATATCCGCAAAAGTGCATGGCTCTGATATTTTTTCAAGCATAACGTAATGGTCTTCTATATAACCGTCCTCGTTTCTGCTTGTCATGGTGGTAAATTCAGCCGGGGCGTTTTCGACGATCAATTTACCTAATCCTTGTTCAAAATTTCCCGAAAGTTGGTCAAATTCAAACTCGGCGCTGGTTGAATATGTAGTGACAACTCTAAACTTAGGCTTCCCGTTTGGCATTGTGCAAACAAACCAATGAAGCGTTTCTGAAAAAGAGTAGTCGCCTCCGTTGTTACACGTCGCAGACTTAAACGACGAACAATCGTCTGTCACTCTTACTGAAATCACATGCTCCCATTTTGGAAGAGGAAGCAGAAGGTACATGAAATCGGTGAGGTCTGTTCCATCTTTGTATATGAGCTTTATAGGTTGTAGCTCAATTTCTTCTACTAAATAAATAGCCTCTGAAATTGAGCATTGGCGCACAAAGCGCCCTTCGTTTGTAAAGAATGCAGCACCTATGAAAGAGTTGTCTGCTTTGTGGTTTGTGGCCAAAAGGCCGGTTCGGGTTAAATAAATGCGTGTCATGTCTTTTTGTTTTGTCGCCTACCTTTTTAATCAGTTGTCGGCTATTCTGTTTGTCTCTGCAAATATAAGGGTGCTTGCATTAGAAATGCAACTATTTGCAGGTATTTTTTTTATTTATTTTTTATCAGAAGGGTAATTCGTCCGGGTCAACGTCGTCGTCGCCCCTTTTTATCGCGTTTTTCATCGCGGTCGACAAGCCTTCCGCGGCTGTCAGGCTAAAGGTATTATCCGGGTCAAAGAACGAAGCTGTAGGCCCGTCAAAGTTCATTACCACGTCATCGAGTGCGCCATTCCGGTGTTTGGCAATAATTAGGTAGCCCTTTCCTTTCAGGCTTTGGCCGTTTTCATCTTCGTTGATGCCGTAGTATTCGGGCCGGTAAAGAAAGCCCACTATATCGGCGTCCTGCTCAATGTTACCGCTTTCGCGCAAATCGGAAAGCTGTGGACGCTTGGCCCCGCCCCTTGTTTCAACGGCCCTACTCAATTGTGAAAGGCAAATAATAGGAACGTCCAACTCTTTTGCAATCCCTTTAAGCCCCCGCGTTATGCTCCCAATTTCCTGATCTCTATTACCTGTCTGCATTCCGGTCATCAATTGCAAATAGTCTATCAGTATCATCTTTGCGCCTTTGCGCACCATCTGCCGAGCCTTGCGCCGGAGGGCCGTTACCGTTATCCCTGCCGTGTCATCTATTTGGATATTGTACCCTGAAACGATCTCCATGCCGCGTTGCAGTTTGGCAAATTCAAGGCTTGAAAGGTTGTTGACGTTCCTAAATTCGCTGTTGCTGATGCCGCACTCTTGCGCCGCAAGGCGGTTGACAAGCTGTATGTCGTTCATCTCAAGGGAGAAAATACCAATCCCAAACCCGTCACCGGCAGCGGAGCGGGCGCAATTGAGCATAAAAGCAGTTTTGCCCATCGAAGGCCGGGCTGCTATGATTACAAGGTCGGTGCGCTGCCAGCCACCAGTGAGTTTGGTCAGGTATGCCGTCGGGGTTGGTATGCCGACAATCTGTTTTGGGTTGGCCCTTATCTCCCCCAACTGCCTCAACGATTCGGCTGCAATGTCCGTTATGCTTTGCGCGTCTTGCCCACCGATGCCCTGCGTAATTTGCAACATCTTTGCCTCTGTGTTTTCCAGAAACGTCGGGGTATCTATTGTGTCCTCATACGCATCTCGCAACACCTCAGCGGCAAAAGATGCCAGTTGCCGCCGGGTAAACTTATCCCAAATCACGCGAGCGTGGTACTCCAAGTTGGCAGCCGATGCGACGCGGTGTATCAGGTCGGCAAGGTAGGCCGGTCCGCCGATGGTTTGCAGGTCGCCCGTTGCCTTCAATTGCTCCATGACCGTCAACAGGTCAATAGGCCGCTGCGTGTTGTGTAGCGCCGTCATTGCCCGCCAAATGAGGCCGTTGGCTTCAAGGTAAAACGGGTCGGCGTTGTTCTCAAAAACCGCCGATGCTACTTCGTAAGCGTTGCGGTCGGTCATTATTGCACCCAATACAGCTTCTTCAAGCGGGAGCGCTTGCGGTTGAACTTTCCCAAACACATAATTGGAAAGGTCAGCGGGGTTGGAGGCTGGTTGTTGGTAGTTGCGTTTGGTGGTCATTAGCGCGGTGCGTTTTCAGGGTTTGACAATCTTATGCCGGTGGCGACGGTTGGCGCGGGCTGTGTGCCGTTGTTGCGCTCAAATTGCGGCTGCCGTTGCGCCCATTGAATAATACCGGGGCCGTGTTCGCCTAACCAGCGATGTTCTGCCCCCGCGTCGGTAGGAATCAAAAGCGACACCCACCGCGTCTTGCGCTGCTCATTGAGGAAATAGGCCGCTGCGTACTTTTCCGCCCCGTTCAGGCTGTGGCCTTTGGTTTGAAGCAAGCGCAGGAAATGTTCGGCTGCTTCGCTGTGGGCGTTGATGTTCTTTTGAAGTTCGGATATTTTGGAAGTTGGCCGGGCCGCCGGGCGCGGAACCTCACCTTCTACGTTAGGGATGGTTTCTAATGCAATCGTTTGAACGATGAATTGAGCGGGGGTGTCATC
>CAZUVD010000067.1:0-3215 GCA_964623075.1 uncultured Coxiellaceae bacterium
AATCATATCAGGTAGTCCATAAATTTGGGGTGTATGGTCATTTTCTTGAGCCGCCGTCATTGCGGCTCCAGGCAACAAGGTCTAATAGAGAGCGGTTTTATAGCGCAACATTCCAAGTTGTAGAAGAACTGTAATTTCATTTATTAATTCGCATTATAAACTCTGGTGGGTTAATAATTTCTGGTGCATCGAACATCCAGCAATCACCAATTGACACTGGTTCGAAATTAAAAGCATGCGGTGCAAATTTTCGAATGACTATTTGCGGGTGCTCTTTATGGCCTGCATTGTATGCGCCTTGCATGTCGAAACGATAATGCTTTTCATCTTGCGATTGTTGAGCTCTCTGATATTCAATCCATAAGGCCAAAAATTCTTTAGCTTTTTGCGTGAAAATATTGCTTTGGTCGCCTAATGCTATTTTCTCAAGGTCTTTAATATTCATGATGCAGTCGAGAACTCTTGATTATTTGAGTTAAGCAGATCCGATAGTTGAAGAGCTGTAATTTCCGACAGTATGTACTTAACGAAACTAAATCACAAGAATAGTTCAAACTCACTTACACTAAATGGAACGAATAGTTCACCTTCGAGTGTTTTCGCGACAGTATGTACTTAACGAAACCAGCAAATAGGTTTCCACCCACCCAATAAAAAACCCGCTATTTCGCGGGCTTCTTCTTCTAGTGTTGAGATGGTGCATGTGTCGCAGAAGTCGCGGCTGTCGCTGGCGTGCCGAACCCCAAAGAGACCTCCCCGCTGCTAAGCAGAGGGTACCCGCTACTATGCACCGCGCATTCGCAGCGGCAAGTTAGGAATGCGGTGCCATCTGACAGAACGCCCATCCCGATGCCATCGATCTCAACCTGCTTCTGAATCTGGAGGTCCAGTTCAATTTGTTGTGGGGTGCGCGGATTTTGCACCATTTCTGGCACTAAAATATTGATTTCTTTAGATTTTATGGTGCGCGGAACTACCAAATCTTGAGCAGCTTCAGAGGGTTCCGGGAGAAAGTCTTCCGCTGACAGTGACACCCGATGCTTGGCGGACATCTGCTATGTTCATTGCTATTGACATTAATCCTCTCCACCCCAAGTGCCATAGTCCACCTTAATTGGCTTGCCAATATTTAGGCCGTAATGTGTAATGTTTTCTATGCATTGCAATGTTAACCCCAGGGCAGCGATAAGATCCTCTCTGCTAAGTTTTTCCACAGGGAACCCATGAAACGTACTCCCCTTGGCCAATTCTCCACCGTCTCTAAGAGTAGTAGAGGCTAGTTTGTTTTCGTGATGAATTTCATTTATTTTTAGAGTCCTCAACAAGTGAGGTGCGGATTTTATTAATTCCATGTCGTCCTTATCGGCGACAATATAAATGTGCCCATCAGGGCCTGTTTTTGGCCGAAGTACAAAACGGCCGTCACACATAAGATGGCCAGCTGTTTCATTACTCGAAATGTTTTTAGCACCAGCGTTGCTAGTCCAGGTCCACCGTTTTTTATCTGGGGCGTTCATGCGATACCCTTAGCATATGATCAAGACTGCCATCGCCAGTGACAGCGACCAGCGCTTGTGTTTTTTCACCATGTAGATAGTTGCCCTCTACAGTAATAGTCACCTTGTGCGTGAATGGCTCGCTCATCCCCCCACCTCAGTGTTTAAACCATCGCTTTATTGAATCAACCACCCACACAAACATCTCATGGAGAAATGGCCGATCAGCGGGAATAATTAGTTGAACACCATTTTCACTGGTCTTTGAGCCAATCAATTTCCCGGAGCCGTCATACTCTATGACTTTGCACATGCCAACATAGATGATGCTGCCGTCTTCTGATGGGCGTCTTTCCATCCATGAGTGAATTTCTTTACGAACGAAATTAATATTTATACTTTCTGGATCAGCACATATGGATGTACAACCAAATATGTTTGGCGTGCTTAACCTAGTATGTAAATAAGTATTGTTTGCCATCGCTATCCCTCCACCTCGGCGATTAGGTCATTCCTTGTGCAGGGATGAATGCATATGCCATTTGATTCATAAAGGCTTCCATTATCATCAATGCAAATAGTTACATTTGGTCCAAATGCAATGGTACTGATATATCGAGCTTCCCCGTCACGGTTTATATAACGCCTTCCCACCTCCAGCTTCAGTGGCTTTGGCTTGCTGTTTTCATTTCTTTTCCCTCGCTATAGAGTCCGAGTATGACTCCCAATCGTATGGATCACTTGGGCTTATCCAGGTAACATTATCCGAGTAACCGTAGCCATATCCGGCTTCTTCATGCGCAAATTCTTCGCTGCCTAAAACATCAAGCCTCGGAGACCCGCAACAACCACAACCACTTATTACGATGCCTGTATCCCGCGTAAGCTTGGTTAAGCCGACCAAGAAATCATCCATTCGTTGTTCTTTAGTTTTCATAAGGGTCAACATAGTTAATACGCAATGGCAAATATTCACCTCCTCCCGTAATCCCATTTTTCTTCTGGGAAGAAAGACAACTTTCATAATAGGAAAGCTCCACTAGGGATGCCGGTCTAATTTCGACGTTATCCCCGGCTTCTAGGGCTAGTTGAACCTGGCCCCAATCGCTGCGCTTGCCATCCTCCGTGTAGATCGAAGACAGCAACGAGTCGCTTTCATTATAAAAGCGGCAGCCAATGAATATCAGTTTCATTCAGCACCTCGCTGTTCGCATATTTAACCTGATCATTATCCCGGCGTGATAGATATTCATTTGCCTTTCCCTTTCATCGCGCGAATTTCAGCGGCACATAATTTGGCGTCGTCACACATAGCTCTATGTGACGTAGACGCAGACTCATAAATGGAATCACACACCTTCGCATCTTCCTCCCGCACGTGGTCGGCGATGAGGTTGGCGAAGTGCTCGATCTGCTCAAAGCTGAATGACATCCCCGTAACCGCCCGCATCGGGGTTTTTGAATAGTATTTGGCGCCAGCCTCTAGAGCCATTTGGGTAATTTCGTCTTTGGTCATTCCTTCCCCTCCGCTTTTGCGATAGCTTTTTCAAGCACGTTCCAATCAATGCACCAGTTTTTCTCAAACGCATTAAGCGCGTGCTTGCATGCGTGCAGCAGGTCTGGGGCGGCTGCGATCAACCGAGCGTTGGCTATGCATTCGGAAGGCCGAAGATAGAACTCCCCAGCCGTGTCACATATCCGCTCGCCATTTGCTCCAAC
>CAZUVD010000068.1:0-3211 GCA_964623075.1 uncultured Coxiellaceae bacterium
ACCGACTACAAGGCGCTGGAACGGTTCGCTGCTGTGTTGGGGTCTGGGGAACAGCAATGACCTGCATAGTAGCCGTAACAGATGGACAGCAAGTAACTATGGGTGGAGATTCGGCAGGAGTATCTGGATGGGATATAGAATATCGTTCAGATCCTAAAGTCTTCCATCTTGGAGATTTACTTATTGGATTCACTTCATCTTTCCGTATGGGTCAGATACTAAGATATAACATTAGTATTCCCAATTTAAAAAAGGGTGCTGACCTTTATGAGTGGATGATAAAAGAGTTTATCCCGGTTATCCGTGTAGCTTTTCTAGAGCATGGTTTCGCCAAGATCGACGGTGGCACTGAGAAAGGCGGGCAGTTCATCGTAGGAATCGACGGGTCTATCTTTGTTGTGGAGTCTGACTATCAGGTATCAGAAACCCTGGAGGAATATTCTTCCGTGGGCTGTGGCTCTGGATATGCTATGGGGTCGCTCTACTCATCAGAGGGTAAAGATCCTCTAGAGAGAGTCAACCTAGCCCTGGAAGCTGCAACGTATCATTCTGCTGGTGTAGCAGAACCATTTACGATATTAAGGACAAATGAATGAATCTTACAGATCCTCAGAAAATAGCCTTAGGCAAAACCCATCAAGAGCTGGCCAAGGACATACAAAGAATTGCACCAGCATTTGACGAAATGATAACAGCTATACTGCTGGAAGCAGCACATAGGTTAGAAAGATTCGCTAACCTAGAGAAAAGTGTCCAACAAGCATTTGACGAAGGCAGAAAATATGAGAAAGACATAGAGGCTGGGCAATGATAGAAGTAAGTTTATATGAATCAGATGTAGAAAGCCTGAAAAGCATCGCACACGGGAACGCTCTCTTCAAAGGTGGTTTCGGTGACTGGGACCCCAAAGTAGGGTTAAGTATCCTCATCCGACAAAAGGATGATCTAATAGATGAAGTAGAAGCATTAGAGAAACGAGTAAAAGAACTAGAAGATATAGCTGACAGATACGATGCTGTCATGGATGAGATAAACTGTGACTTCGAAGATATGTTTCCAGAATGGGATGACAATGACAACTGAGTTAGAGAAACTTATAAAAGCAGTTCGCATTCAACTAGATCGACCAATTCCAGAACTACCTAAAGACTGGACCGGGGAAGAACAATGGGGTTACATTCATGGTTGGGAAGAAGCTATGATGCATATAGATGAAGCCATAGCAACATATAATGCGGAAGAAGAACTATGAACATATATTTTGTTTTCAAAGGTGACGGATACTATCCAATAGGTGGATGGGATGATAACATTGAAACTCATACGACTTTAGCTTCTGCGGAAAAATCCGCTAGAGAAATAGGTTGGGGTCAATGGTCACACATAGTTGAATTCAATCCTACTTATTTTGATGGTGAACTTATCAAAAGATATAACACTGATCAAGGTTACGGCGAACCTCTCATTGTAAGAGAAGTAGCTATTGATTACAGTAAGATCATAAAAGAATGGGAAATAGAATGAACATAGTTAACATAACCATAGAGTTCGATGAACGAGAAAAGATACCAGGATATAGCTGGGGTAACTATGAGGACTGGGAAATGGATTGTTTCGGCATACTGAAAATGAATGGTATACCTATTTTTGAAACTCAGATCAATGCTTACTATAAAGATCCAGAAGAAGTAATAAGAGCATTCGCAAAGAAGATAGCTAATGATTAATTTTAACAAAGCAGTATACTTCGATACAGAGTTCATTGAAGATGGTGAGACAATCATCCCACTCAGTATTGGTATGACAACAGAATGGGGGTGGAGTCACGACCCAAAGTCTGACCTGTATATAGTTTTCACAGATGTATCATATGACAGTGCAGACAAGTGGGTTAAAGCAAATGTAATCCCCTATCTGAAAACCAAAGATGCTTTGTACTTGACAAGAGCAGAAGCGGCTGATACAATACTAGAGTTCGTTACAGACAAAGTTGGCAAACCAGATTTTTGGGCTGACTACTGTTCCTACGATTGGATTGTGTTATGTCAACTATACGGGAGAATGTTAGATCTACCAGATACATTCCCAATGTACTGTAACGATGTCCAGACTCTCAAACAACTTGTGAGATATCCGGTTAAGCTACCCGAGCCAAAGAATGCTCATAACGCTTTGTCTGACGCATACAATGTAAGAGATAGAATCAATGTTCTATCAGATTATTGGCATAGGAGACAATGATGGAGGATGACAATGATTTGCGATAGATGTAAAGAACGAGGTTTAAAGTCAACAATCACAGAACGAGGTATGGCACACTACGCTATGGCATGGCAACCATATTATGATGAAGAGGGAAACTATCACTCCCATGACATCAACAATAACGGTAGCCTCTATCATTGTTCAAAGGGTCACAACTTTCATATTCACAATGTACCGCAATGCCCTACAGAGGATTGTAGCTGGAATGATAGTGTAAGCTGGGAACAAGACTTCTTAGATGATGATCCACCACAGAAACCAGTAAAGGTCTACGACCTAGGTACAGAGAGTTCTATTGCTACAACAAAAGAAATCCCTGACATAGAGTTCAGCCTAGACGGCTTTGAGACTTGGACCAACTAATGAAGAAATATTTAGTTAAACCCGGTTGGGTAACATCAAGGACTGACGGAGATAGGCATTGGATTCCTGCTGATAAACTCATACAACTCTATCAGGTTAATCCGAAAGAATGTATCATATATGATCCTTGGCAAGAAGATCCACAAGATCTAATAGTGCTCAGACCTAGATACGATGGTAACTATGAAACTCTATTATGACTGTGTGATGTCACTCGGCAATGGGTACTCCATCTGCTACAACCAGAACGGACCACTCTACCTAGTCTACGATGAAAACCAGAGTTTCAAAGTCCGACTGATGGATACAACACCAGAAGTCCTAGAGCGAGCCAAAGAACATCTCATGGAAGAGATTCACAATTATACCCTAACTAATCCATAGACATTTTACCATATTTTAGAGACAAGGATCTTCCACCAGGAGGGTCCTTTTTTCATGTTTGCATATATATATAGTATTCAAGTGGAGGAAAATCCCTAAAAAACACTGCTTTTAGGTCTGTTTTAGGGTCCAAGTGGAGGGAATTCCCAAAATAATGCTCCTGAAGTTGCGAAATGGCAAATAAGTCGTAAGGGGGGGC
>CAZUVD010000069.1:0-3173 GCA_964623075.1 uncultured Coxiellaceae bacterium
ACGCCCTCAAAAAAGGCGTTATTTCGGCGTACATCCACGCCAAACGGGTGGTGAGAAAGTCGGTTACGGGTTGGCCTTTCTTTAATTCTCTATCAGTTCCGCTTCTTCTTCAAACCCAACAGCCTCCCAAGCCTCAGAAAACTCCTTGTCTGCAAACATTACTGCAAGGCCACTTATTTGAGACAGGCGCAAAACTTCATCAGGCTCCATGCCTAACTGCTTTCCGATCTTTTCATCGCTCCAATTCCTTCGCTTCAACTCCATTACAATGTCCGACATTGAATCTACATTGTGCTTACCCCTTGCGCGATTGTGTCGTATTGTAGCGGCCATTCTGTCTGATTTGTCAGAACGGCTGTTTTTTATTTGAACTATTGGAAGGTATCCCATAACGCGACTTGCAACCGACTGACATTCTTTTCCAACCCTGTGCCTGTGAAACCCGTCAACAACTTCTATTTGCTGCCCTTCAATAGCCGTTCCAATCTGCCCCGTTTCATTGTATCCAACTATCGGCTGGGTGTATCCATCTTCGGATATTGACAGCTCAAGCAATGCCATTTCAGGGGGTGCTACGGCGTTTGGGTTGTAGTCGTTTGCGCCCACCTGTGTGTTTTTTATCCACAGAACGCAATCAACAGGCTCGTTTTTGAAGGGGCTTATTTCGTGCATCGCAACCTTCATTTTATTCAATATTTCAATCCTTGAATCAGCGTCGCACAGTGCAACGCGTTCTAAAAAAAGGTTGAAATCGTTTACGATGGAGTCGTTTTCTTGACTAAATAAGTTCATAGGTGTTTTTCTACTTTGTGGTAATTTGTGAAAGAATGGGTGATTACGAAGCCTTTTTTCAGGTAAACCGGAAGCCCGGCGTTTGTTGAAACGGCCTTTATTGTTTTTATTCCTTGAGACATTGCCCAATCCTCTATCAGTTCGTAAATCTTCGAGAACAGCCCACGCCCCCTGTCTCCGGGCATAATATATGCGTATTTCAAAACACCCTTTTCTGTCATTGCGGAAAACCCAATCAACACCCCGTTTTTCTCGCTTACAAAAAACCTGTCTCCTTCGTCAAAAAGGATCGGCTCCCCCAACTCTTTGAAAACATCCCGGCTCATTGCCAGTACGCCTATTTCTTTGGATACCGATTCTTTTGATGTTAATATGGAAATCATTTTTTTAATCCACTTTGTAGATGTTCCACTCGTTACGTCGGCGGCGCATCAGGTTTAGGTATTTTTCGTAAGCACTGCTTTTGTTGATGCTAAAGCCAAGACCCTTGCACCAATAGTCATTTTTTAGCAGCGTTTTTGTAATTCGTCTCCAGCACGGAACCTTGTCTTTTAGTTCCATCGGGGCTTCATCTGGTATTCCGTCGGGGTATCCACGAACCTTGTACCATTGGATGTAAACCGCTATCTTTCCCTTGTAGTGTTCCGATGTTTTTTTGGGCATAGTATCTAGTATGAAGTTGGCAAAAGATTCCCATGTGTGGCCTTTTGGTAGTTTCACGTTCACGTTTCCAAGGATGTTTCCACTTCTGGTTCCGTACTCGTTCACTGTATTCACGCCCGAAACCCTGCCCAATATTTTTGCCCACATTTTAGGCTCTACTATCTGGTAAAGCCAAAGCGATCTCCTTGACGTGTCTCCAAACGGTTCGTCTATTCTCATTTGATGAATTGACATTCCGGCTTTGTGCATTCGGTCATACAGCGCGTTGTACTCTTTTTTGAATTGGCCGTTATAAGTCCAAACATCCTGCGTTTCCCAATCATAAATAGGATAGACGCTCCAGCAATTGTCCACAATGTTCGTAGTGAACATATTGCCGTCAAACGTGCGCTTTTCGGCTGATAATGCACGATACCTGTTTAGGCTTTCTACTGTTCTTATTCCAACGAAATTTGCACAAGATTTACCCTCTGAAAACCACTTTGAAAACAGTGGTGTAAACTCCTCAAACGTCATTCCATCATAAAAGAAAGGGAAAAAACACTTATCTTGTATGCTGTTTTCTGGCTTTTCCCTTACCCACAGATCCTTTTTTTCTTCATCCCAGCAAGACCAAGTAGGTTCAAATTGAGAACAGGCGTTGTCGGTCATTATTGGTAGGCATATCCAGTACGGTTCAATGTGGTCTCTGTATTTTTCAAACATCAACTTTATGTGGTCAACAGTAATCGTGAACTGGCATTCCCAATCAAGAAAAAACACCCCCACCTTAACGCCTCTTGAAATTGCCTCCTCCATTACCATGTGCATCATTACCGTACTGTCTTTGCCGCCTGAAAACGATATGTATATGCGCTCGAAACTGTCAAATGTGTATTTTATGCGCTCTTTTGCGGCTTGCAAAACGGGTTTGTTTAGGTATTTTTTAGGCATTGGTCGGTATTTTTTTGTCCAGTATTCTAGGGCTGTTTGTGCAGATTGGTTTGCAAGTCGTTGTTTTGATTCAGAAATTAAGTGCCAGGCTTCGCGTGTTGCTGTTGCTGGTGAACGGTGTTGGTATGCGCAAGCCGCCTGACCAAGCCACGCAATTTTGTTCATTGATGTATTCGTTAGGTTGTGTTCCGATGAATGTCGCCACTCGCTAACAACTGAAATCATTGAATCTAAAAGCCGTTCGTGGTCTGAAAGAAGCGTCTCGCTTTTCGATCTGAAAAATTTTTGATCTTGAAGATTTGCCTCTGAATAAAACCCCGATTTGAAACATTCCCATCTTTTGTAGTGGTGATAAACCCTTTCCATGTATTACTGCTCAAGCACAAATTTGATTATCTCTACTTGAGACTTTAGTTTTGTAGGCTCGTATTTGGATTTTATTTCTGAGCGGTATTTTTTCACCAGATCGGCAGTGCAGCACCATTCCGGCGTTGACTTGTAGGCTGCATTATACATTCGCAGCGTTTCGGTCGCCTTGCCCAGTTGCCTTAAAACAGTTTCATTGTTCGGGAATTTGGCGATTATTAGTAGCGCGTTTTTGAGAAAGGTTGCGCGTTTTTGGGCGCGTTTCTTCTCGCGCTTATCCACGAATTGTCCAGAATAATCCTTTTCCAAGGATTTGATTTCGTTCGCGATTTCAACTTCATTTTTCATTGAATAATTTTGTTTACGCCCCCTCATCGGCGGGCTGTTTAACTGGCATCCATTGTAACCCCTCGTTTTTT
>CAZUVD010000070.1:0-3130 GCA_964623075.1 uncultured Coxiellaceae bacterium
TTTGCCATGACTTATTCTTATGCCAAAACAACGGATTACCTTTTATTTTAGACTCTTCAGATAAATCCATAATAGCTTTTGAAACTCCCGAAAGAATAGCAAACACAATAGATAATATGATTAACGTTATTGTCATCGTTTCTTAACTAATCGCCATTTACCTAAACTTCTACCCGATAAAAAAAGCAAATTATCATAGTCAGCAAATTCAGTTAATTTACTATTTATATAAGGTACATTTAAAGCACTCAATAAACTTGTTAGCCTTGCATCTACATTGTTTTTTATTGCCGTTCCATCGCTACGTATTAGCTTTAATATATCAATGAAATCTTTCGTATAACCAGTTATCTTTACGGCTGTTGTTGCCGTTGGATTGTTTAGTTTACGGTAGGTAGGTTTTATTGAATCTACTAAATTTTCAAAAGACTCATTATTAAAAATGAATCCTGAAATATACTCGATATCACGTGCCTGAATTGATAGCGTTATTTCTACACTATCTTCTGCCGTTTGCGCTTTTATTTCTGTGAAAGCTAACACCATTAAGATTAATACTATTTTTTTCATAATTAGTTGTTTACATTTTAGTCCATGCACCGTTTTGATAACCCCAAAATCCTATGCTTGTAAAAGTTCCGTTTGTACTTGAAACCATTACTATATCGCCTTCAGCGGGTGTTATAGCACTCGCTGCGGTTGCCGTTATCGGTTTTATATTTAACAATCCTGTAGGTTTGAAACTTGCAATTTCATTAGGTGTAAATGCACCGAAACCGCCACTCTGTCCCGTGTTGCCAGTTATGGTTAATTTGCCACCTGCTGATAGAATTGTGTTTGAGCTTGTTGTTTCACCTAAATATGCACCGCCATAAAATTGACCGCCAAAAATAAACCCGTAATTATTAGTAGCTGGTCGCATAATTGACATCATAGAACCGCCACCGCTACCATCCGCAAATATAAATGATGGATGTGAGGTAGTTATAAATATTCTTTGTGTTCCACCGTTTAGTTCAGTTAACGTAGATGCTGAATTATATCTTAAATAAGAAGCACCGCCAGCGCCTCGCAAGTATATAAATGCATCAGATGGAACGGCTATATTACCTGCCGTTACATTTAAAGCTGTATTTGTTGTTGCGCCACTTGCTGTTAACTCCAATGCTATATTTGTGCTTGTAGTTCCTGTGTGTGTGTTGCTGAATATACCTGTTCTTGTTGTTTGTCCTGACGTTGCATTAGCACCGCTTAATTTAACTGTGAAAATATTTTGTAAGCTACTCGCAGCGGTTGTACTAACCGACTCTAAAACGAAAGCACTATCAGCACCTATTGTATTCCATTGCCAACGTTGCTTGTTGTTTGTGTTGTTTATTGTATTCGTTGCCGTTGCTGCAGTTAAATCTGACAAAGATGCACCACCACCGCTACCACCACCGCCTATTGAATCTCGAACTGCAGAACGCACACCGTTAAAAACAGTTACTATTGAATCTTTTGCGCTATTTTTAGAAAGTGAGAATGTCGGAACTAAAATTGAACTATCTCTAATAGCATATCGAATACCTGAAATTGTAAATACAATACTATCTTTTGCAGTGTTTTTATATATAGTATCTACATTTCTACCGACTGAGGATATAGTTATGTCACCTGTACTATTAGCATTAACACCATTAACCGACTTAGCCAAATAAGATTGGCTAAAACCATAAAATGTAACTAAAAATAATATTGTTATAATCGCTTTTTTCATCTTAATTAATTATAGTTATTGCATCTGTGAGTGAATTATTTAAATACCTTGTATAAACATTTCCGTTAGGTGTTTTTATTATTGTTTTGTTTTCTGTTCCATACATTTCAGGGTGTAATGCTGGTGTGATGCCATTCACCCAATTATATCCGTCAATTGAACCGCCAAATACAACGTTCTTTACACCATTAATATCATTTACTATTGGCATGATGTGTTTTGTGCCACCAAATGAAATGTTTGAGTTGTTATCGCCGATAGTTATTGCAACGGCTGACTTAAATTCAATCTTGAAATTATTATCACCACAAGTAATCGAATCCGTAATTCCGTAGATTACGCCGTCTGTAAAATTGTCTCCGACAACAGAATTCTTCCATTCTCCGTATTGGATATTTCTTTCAAAATTAGCACCTGCCGTAAAATTTGTCATTTTGTCCCAAATCGAATTAGCAGTACATCCATTCCCGAACGTGCAGTTTTCTAATTTGTCTCCAAAATAATTGTCGTCTGAATCCTGAATAAATAATACATTCCATGCTTGGTGTCCGAAATAGCAATAATACATACCACCTAATGCTATTATATTTTTTGAACCATCGCCTATAAAATTCTCGTTTGCATCGCCCACAAATGTTGAATTAAAAACAACATCAAATTTATTTTTTATTGCCGTTCCTTGAAATACTACATTTGGCAATATGAATGATTGACCTAATAACGAGTAAGCAACCGTGTAACCTGTGAATGTATTACCAAACGAATAATCATATACACCAAAAGTTAAAAATTCATCTGAAATCGAATCATTATCTTTCCATTCAGAATAAATTCCGTTATTCCTATAACGTTTAAAAAAAACATTACGGAAATCATAATCCGTTATATTGCCTTTTACATCCTCACGGTATGTAATTCTACCTTTTGCGGGTGCATTCATTATTTCTGTTTCCGTAAAAGACCAATCAAATTTTAATACATCTGTTGGATAATCTATACTTGAAACGTAGTTATCAAATGTGCTGTCTGAATTAGCTGTAAATACAAGGTGTTCAACTGATGCTGTTTTTGTTACAACGGTAGCCTTTGGGCTTCCGTCTGAATTAAAATCTGGTTGGTCATATATTGTTTGAAAATCAGTCGCTTCATACTTTGCGCTTTTTTTCAAAGTCTTTGCAGTTTGTGCTGTTCGTAATTGTGTAACGGTTCTTTTAAAATAAATTGAATCAGATGTGCCACCTGTACTATCTTTAACCGCATAACGAATACCTGAAATAGTAAATACAATACTATCTTTTGTATTGTTTTTATAAATGGTATCTACAACCCTTGCACTACCACCACCTAAAACGAATGCAGTTACACCGTTCC
>CAZUVD010000071.1:0-3060 GCA_964623075.1 uncultured Coxiellaceae bacterium
CTGTGATGGCAGACGTTAACGCGCCACCGGTTCCGATATTGCTGCCATCATTAAAGGTAATCGTCACATCACGTGTCGTTGCACCGCCTGTTGTTGGATCATCAGACGTACTGGCATAATGTAATTGTCCGATTAAAGCTTGTACGGCCGCAGGAGTCGCATTGCTGTTAAACGTCACCACTAAATCAGCGCCATTTCCGCCTGTAAAAGTACCAATTGTAATTCCAGCATAAGTGACATTTGCACCACTCACACCAATTTGACCTGCGCCAACACCTTGATTGTTTATGGTGAGCTGATCACCTGTTACATAACTTGCAAAGCTACTCGTTAATGTTCCGCCATTAAAGTTTGAAACATTATCAATATCGGAAATTGTTGCTCCTGACACTAGTGCAACGCTCGCTGCATTTTCAATATAAGTTGTCGCAACGGTACCCGTTAACACTGGTGCATCATTGACAGCGGTAATATTAATTGTACGTGCAACACTATTCGATAATGCACCGCCTGTGCCGGTGTTACCTTGATCATTGACTTGTAAGGTTAATGTTGTATTCGCTGCTGGCGCATCGAGTGGATCGTTATATGTGATCGTGCCGCTGTTTAATCCCGCTAATAAATGATTAATTTCTGAGATCGTACCTGTTAAAGTAACAGCACTGGTTCCAGAATTTGAGATGCCTACTGTATTTGAGCCTGCACTGACAGTGATAACACCTTCGCCTACTGATAATGTAACTGAGACTGTGCCATTAAATGCGTCAACATCGCTAATCGACATACCCGTACCAGACAATGTTAAATTCACTTGTTCAGTTGCACTATAGGAAGGCGCCGTCATAGTAGCAACTGGTGCATCATTGACTGCTACAATTGACACAAGTGAAGTAATATTAGTGGCGGTTGTATTTTCATTTGGTGCTGTTGATGAACCACTATCCATAATTTGTGTAATCGTTGCGGTGCGCGTACCAGCAACCAAATCATCACCCGTAATTTGATATGCCATACTATTTATTAAAGTTGTCATATCACTAGTTGATACGCCGGCTGCTTTTGTTAACACAATAGTTGCTGTACCACTTACAACTGTCACGTTATAAGTCATACCATTCGTTGTTGTTGTGCCACTACCATTCGTTAAGGTAATCGTCGTACCATCAACGACAACTTGTTCTGATGCACCATTCACCAATCCACTCACTGTGAACGTGAGAGATGTAATGCTTTGACCGCTTTCAATAGTTGATATACTTGCACCACTGAATAATGATGCTGCTGCGCCATTTTCAGTAAACGTTGCATTACTACCAGTGGCTGTTAATACAGGCGCAGTATCGTAAGCCGTAATATTAATACTACCGGTGATTGTCGATGACAATGCACCGCCTGTTCCAATATTACCACCATCATTAAAGGTCACTGTTAATGCACGTGATGTTTCGGTTCCACCTAATGTTGGATCAGGTGATGTACTGACATATCTTAATTGTCCTACTAATGCTTGAACAGCGGCTGGCGTTGCATTGCTGTTAAATGTGATGACTAAGTCAGACAGTGTGCCGCCCGTGAAGGTACCGATTGTGACACCACTGTATGTGATGTTTGCTCCACTCACACCAATTTGACCTATGCCTGTGCCTTGATCGTTAATGATGAATTGATCGCCTGCGACATAACTTGCAAAACTTGTTGTTAATGTACCGGTGTTAAAGTTAGTTACATTATCAACATCACTGATTGTGCCACTTGCAACAATTGGGATACTTGATGAGTTTTGAACATACGTTCCGCCTGCCGTTCCTGCCAATACTGGCGCATCATTCACTGCTGTAATATCAATAATGCTCGATACACTATTTGTTAATGCGCTACCACCGGTGTTACCTTGATCATTTACTAATAATGTAATCGTTGTGCTTGATGCTGGTGCATCGAGTGGATCATTGTAAGTGATTGTTCCGCTATTTAATCCAGCTAATAAATGATTAATTTCTGTGATGGTACCCGTTAGAGTAACAGCACTGGTTCCAGAATTTGATATTCCAACTGTATTTGAGCCTGCACTGACAGTGATAACACCTTCGCCTACTGATAATGTAACAGTGACTGTGCCATTCAATGCATCTACATCACTGATCGACATGCCGGTACCAGATAATGTTAAGTTTGTTTGTTCTGTTGCGAAATACGTTGGAGTCGTCATCGTTGCAACAGGTGCATCGTTCGCTGGTACAATTGTGACTGTTGAAACAATATTGGTAGCTGTTGTATTTTCATTAGGTGATATCGAAGAACCGCTATCTACAATTTGTGTAATCGTAGCAGTACGCGTACCAACAACTAAATCATCTCCGGTATTTTGATACGTCATACCATTAATTAATGTAGTCATATCACTAGTTGATACACCGGCTGCTTTCGTTAATGTGACTGTTGCCGTACCACTGACCACCGTCACGCTATACGTCATGCCATTCGTTGTTGTTGTACCTGTGCCATTTGTTAAGGTAATCGTTGTACCATCAACGACAACTTGTTCTGATGCACCATTCACTAATCCACTCACCGTGAATGTTAATGATGTAATGTTTTGTCCCGTTTCTATCGTTGATATACTTGCACCACTGAATAATGGTGTTGCTGACGTATTTTCAGTATAGGAGCCATTTACACCTGTTGCTGATAACGTTGGTGCATCATCGTAAGCGGTAATCGTTAAGGTACCCGTGATTGCAGACGTTAACGCGCCACCGGTTCCGATATTGCTGCCATCATTAAATGTCACGGTGACTGCACGAGTTGGTGCTGCACCACCAGTGGTTGGATCATCTGACGTACTCGCATAACGTAATTGTCCGATTAATGCTTGCACGGCTGCTGGTGTTGCATTGTTGTTAAACGTCACGACTAAATCAGCGCCATTTCCACCGGTGAACGTACCAATCGTCACACCAGCATAGGTGACATTCACACCACTGACACCGATTTGACCCGCGCCAACACCTTGGTTATTTATGGTGAATTGATCGCCTGCGACATAACTTGCAAAACTTG
>CAZUVD010000072.1:0-3009 GCA_964623075.1 uncultured Coxiellaceae bacterium
AGTTCAACCCGCCCATGATCTTCGCCATTGAGTGCATCATCGAACCGGCGATCAAAGTAGCGGCGTCTGCTTCGCTTGCGTGTCCGCTGTTGCCCGTGTCCGAGAACAGGTTGCCGCATTTGTTGTCATCTTCGCTGACAAAATCCTCAATGCCGATGTTCGACGCGTACACCACTGCATCCGTATTGGCTACAGCAACGGGGGTAAGGTCGCAACCTTCGGAAAGGGATGCAACTGTACCGTTTACGGCGGGCGTGTCGCTGTCTGCGAACACCTGCCATCCGATTTTGTACTCTTCACAGCGGCCATTGATCAGCACCTCCGAAACATCCGCCCGGTTTTCCCGGAGCAGGGCGTCGGCGGTGTTGTAGGTGATGTTGAGCGGCTGCAAATAAGGCGGCGGCGCATCATCTGCAAACATTCTGTTTATGCGCTCGATAATGAAACCGAGGGCGGTGGCGGTTTGTGCCATTATAGAATAATTTAGCGTTAAATAAAAATAGCCCGCTGTACTTGCTGCACAGCGGGCTAATGTGTTCCTGAAATTGTGTACTACTTTATTTTGTCGGCAACCGCATTGTAGGACGCCCATAAATCGGCTTTATCCTTCTGCGCTGCTTTACTAAGCAATTCTTCAAACTGTGCTTTTGAGGTAATGTTGTACTTCGGTGCCGTGCTGCCGTTTCCGCCTCCGTTAGCCGGGGGTGGGGAGTTGTGCGCGGGGGCTTGGTTCATGCCGAAAAGCCACTCTGATTTAAGGAAGTCGGTTACAGACTGTTTATTAAATTCCTTGTCTTGTATCGGCTCCCCTTTATCGTTTACGATCTCCCCGTTTTCGTTGACGTACTTGTCAGGATGCAGGGCAAGAAAAGCGTTTAATGCTGCATCTTCACCTTTGGCACCGAAACCGGCGTTTAGTTCACGCAGGGCGGAAAGGAATGTATTTTTTCGAGCGGCATTTTTCCCGGCAAATTCCTGCTTTGTTTTGAACTCACTGAACTCTAATTCAATCTTCTCCTTGCTTTCTTTCAGTGCTTTCACCTTTTCCTCAACGGCGGCGGCAAATGCCGGGTGCTTCATTACCTCTTCTGATGTCAAGGTTGCGGCGGGGTCTTTTCCCTGCTCGCCCATGCGCTTTGCCAGCGCTTGTAGCCCTTGTTGTGCATTCTGAATGTCGGTAATACCAAGCGCGGTTAACTCTGCTTCCAGCGCTGCAAGGCTTTGCCGCTTCCCTTTGCTATGTTGCTCCGATGCCTTTTCAGTAACAAGTGCAACAATCGCCACGCCTATATCTGCATCCTCTTTCAAGTTACCGTCTTCGTCTAACAGGTCGGGAAACTTATTTCCTATTTTGTCAAACTCAACGCCGGTAATTTTCCTGAACTGCGCAGGCGTAATCTTTATATCTGTCATAAATGCAAGTTGTTTACTCGCCCGGTTTGCCTTTCGGCTGCGCTTTATCAGCGCCCTCCTGCGTTGGTTCCGGTGCAGGTTCCGGTTTTACTTTCTTGTCCACCCCTACCGGCAAAGTGTCGGAGCCGGGGATGGGTTTGAAAGTGATATTTTTGTAGATGGGGTTTTGCCCCATGCTAACCTTTTGTTCTTCGGTGACGTCGCTCATCACCTGGCGCTTGCCGATGTAGCCGTTATACGTTGCCATTGCCGTCTTTTTTTACTTGCTTTGAAACGCCAACGGGGGCAGGTGGTAGTTCGTAACGCACCCAATCAAACGCCCCTTCCTTTGTTTTTTCGCCTTTTGGCGTTGGATCGGTGGTCAGCACTTTAGCGGCGTCTGGCTTAACCATTGTGAAGCGAGCGGAGCCGTAGGGAGTGGTAGCGGTCAGGTGGCGAAGCAAAACAAAAGTTTTGAAGATTTGCGGGCTTTTCTTCCACTTTCGCTTAGTGGATTCCACAACAAACTCCGCCATTTCTGCGTCCGTTACGCGGATAGGGTTACCCTTATCGTCATGCGTTATGCCTTTTCTTACCTGCTCATATAACTCCGTATTCATGCGCCTATCTGCTTTGTTTCCTACAAAATTACGTTCTTCCCGCCGTAGTGTTGCGGGGTGTTGTTTGTTTGCATGTTTTACGCTACATTTGCACAATGGAAAAGGCATTAATAACGTCTATTTATACAGCGATGTATAAACATAAACTTACACAGCTTGCCGTTGCGCAAAAGGCGGGTGTCCATCGGAACACATTGTCCCGCTCCCTGCGCAACCAGTCGGGCATGTCTTTAAACTGCTTCGCAAAGATTGTCGAGGCGATTAACGAACTCAAACCGGGCGCGTGGACGTGGCCGGGGAACTGAAATAACAGATATGAAAAACAAAACAATGCAATTATTTGGCGCGATTATCGGCATTGCTTCGATGGTGGGCGCATGGTATTTTTACGGCTGGCATTTACCAGTTATTCTATTCTTAGCCTTATGGTCTAATAACGTAGCGCGAAAATGAACAACAAAGAACACTTCGACATCCTGCGTAAAACCGGCTTCGATCTGTTGCCCGCCCAACGTGTCCGGGCGCTTGTGGATATGCTACTCGCCGCGCTGTATGTGCCAACAAAGCAAAGCCCGGATCAGCCGAACATTTCCCGCATTGATCCCGGACGCCTTGCCGCGTTCGGTATTGACGCAAGCGAGCCGGTTAATTGGTCGGCGCTTTCCTGCGTTGAGATTGGCAAAACGGCGGACGGGTTTACGGTTGTAATTGACGAAGCAAGCCCGGAGGGGTGCGATACACTGGTTGCCTACATCGAAGAGTATATGCTTTCGTGGGGGTGGAATGTAAACGTAAAAACGGAATGGTGACGGGCGTAATTGTTGCGGTCTGGATTTTCGGTGTCTGTGCAATCCTGTACGGCTCCACCCTGCTTTATTGGGCTTGGCATAGCCCGGAGGACGCGGACGCGGCGAAGGTTTATATTGCTGTGGGGGTGGCGATGGTGAGCGGGGCGATTTGGATAATGAGTAAAATTTAAAGGATATGACAGACTTTG
>CAZUVD010000073.1:0-2892 GCA_964623075.1 uncultured Coxiellaceae bacterium
CTTATTTCGAAAACAAGTTAAAGAGATTGTACAAATTTAGATGCGTTTACCGTGAGCTCTATCTAGGAAGGATTGATTGCCTAGCCTTTTTTTCTTATACTAGGCGGGCATTTTCTCAAGACGCCGTTGTAGCTCAGTTGGTAGAGCAATTGATTCGTAATCAATAGGCCCGCGGTTCGATTCCGCGCAACGGCACCAAAAAACACTTAAAAATCATATGGATATGGCGATATAAAAAATTAAAAATTACGAGGATACTTTTCGTGCTACTTCGGTGCTACTTTTTCGTAAGCGCTCAGTTAACCACACTATTTTCAGGATAGATGAGTTCAGGTATAGCGCGAGCAGCGTCTAGTTCTTTGGACTTCACATTAAAAGGCAATAAAGCTTCCATTTTTTCAAGGGTATCGACTTGACGCATATGGGTTAATGCATGTTTGAGCCATGCAAAAACATCGACCTGATGGGCTTTGCAGGTTTCAATCAGTGAATAAAGGGTCGCGCCGGCTCTAGCACCCTTGTCATTTCCATGAAATAACCAGTTTTTACGTCCAATCACAAAGGGTTTAATGGAGCGCTCTGAACGATTATTATCGATTTCTAAACGACCATCCAGGAGATAATGATTGAGGGCTTGCCAATGGGTTAACATATAGCGGACTGCATTTCCTAAAGGACTTTGTGGAGGAACCTTGCTGAGATTATCATCCAAAAGCTTTTTAATCTGCGTCAGTATGGGGCGAGCACGCTCTTCTCGTTTCAATTTAATTTCATCAGGATTGGCATTGTTTTCTTTTAAAAGCTTTTCCAGATGATAAAGTTTGCCAATCAGCTCAACGACTTGATAAGCCAGGCCTTTTTGTTTTTTGGTTTGGCGCACAATATCCATGAAATAACGTCTTGCATGTGCCATACAGGCCACATGAGTGATATCATCTTTTTTACCCAAAGCCGTATAGGCGTTATAACAATCGGCATGCAGGTAACCTTTGAAATCCTCAAAGAAATCAGTAGCAACCTGTGTGGCGCGAGTGGCATGATATTGATAGATAAAGCTTCTTTGTTCTGGTGGACCGCCTATAAATAGCCACATATAGGATTTACTCGGGCCTTTTTTATCTTTATCCTTTAAAACCTGTAAGGGTGTTTCATCTGCCCATGCCATATCATGATTTTGAATGATATCCACCATGATTTTCACCAAAGGACTGAGTAATTCTGCTGATTTGATTAACCAGAGGCTCAGTGTTGCCCGTGTCACCGACAAGCCGGCTCGATTAAAGATATCCTCCTGGCGATAAAGTGGCATGTGGCGATTAAATTTCCCATCAATCACGTGTGCTAACATGCCTGCGGATGCAATACTTTGAGGAATAGGCTGCAGAGGTGCTTTAGCCACTTGAATATTTTCTTCACATTGCTTGCAAGCATATTTTTTACGAACATGAACCACACGAAACGCCATTTGAGGAACGATATCAATTTGTTCACTACGGACTTCACCGATTTCAGTCATGCTGCAACCACAAGCACAGGATTTTAATGATTCAGGGATGTCATAAACTTTTTCAACATAAGGCAAAGATGCAGGTAATTTTTGTCGACCTTTGGCTTTCTTTTGACGAGTATAAGTAATCGTTTCAGATTCAGTGACTTCAACAGCTTCAGGCTCTACTTTTGAATCATCAGCTTCATCAAACTGAAGTGCTAATTGTCCAGACTCCGCATCTTTTTCAGATTTACGACCAAAGCGTGCATTACGGAATAAAAAGAGTTGGTGCTCAAGGGTTTCAACTTTAGAGTTAAGTGATTTAACAAGAGAAATGAGCTCTTCGTTGGTCATTTTTTCAAGCAAATTCGCACTCATTTTCAGTTAAAAACCCGTTATTTCAATGAGGTTTATTATACCAAAAAAGCGGCCTAAAACCTAGGAATTTAGGGGATTTTAGCTAAAAAATATGTTCGTAATTCAGCTCTGGAAATGAAGACATTAATGCAAAATCAAGTCCTGCTAAAAGCCAATCTAATTGTTGTTGGCTTAACTCAAGAACACCATTAGCATTGGCCTTCACATGAAATTTTCCACGCTCTAAACGCTTGTGATAAAGCACAAATCCATTTCTGTCCCAGAACAAACATTTCATGCGATTGCGTGCATGGTTATAAAAAACAAAAACAGAACCATCCATCAATGAGCCGTTAAAAAATTCTGTGACTGAAGCGCATAATCCATTCATGCCTTTTCGTCCATCAATCGGGGAGCTGGCCAAGTACACCCGAATATCCGATTTCAAACGCATCATGGCAATTGTCCCACAAATTTTAAAACTTCTTCAACCAACACATTGGATTTGGGAGAACTGACTCCAATACGTACTCCATTGGGCAAAGATATTTGCAATATAGCCCCAAAGTCTTGAAACTCTGAAGATTTGGCCTCTACAAATGTCGTTTCTACTGCCTCACTTCGTTTTAATTTTCCTCGCCAGGTTTTAAAAGAACCATAACAAATATTGGCCTGTTCACAATATTTGACTTGACTTAAACCGCTGTTACGCCAGGCTTCTAAATGTTCTTCATAATAAGTGCGTTTTTTTGCTGATAATCCCATTATTATTCTCCAGTTATAAAACAGAAAAAGATTATCTTGGAAAAAATATTGGATTTTTAGGTGTGCCTAATAAACCGCTTACGAAAAATCAGTCATAGCAGAAGCATTATACAAAAATGGAAGCATCCCTGTTAAAAAAATTGCAGAGCAATTGGGGATTTCTAAAACGACATTATATTTGTATTTACGATATCAAAATGTATGCATTGGTGAAAAAATTTGAGTGTATACTCAATGCAAATCAGTTTTCGGTTTCTACACACCAAGGATCTGGAAATTTT
>CAZUVD010000074.1:0-2871 GCA_964623075.1 uncultured Coxiellaceae bacterium
ACAAAGATACACTATTTTTCAAAAATCAAATCATTCCTACCCAACTTTTTTACAACAGCGTCCCACAAATCTTTCGCCTCTATTGAGTAGGACTTTCCCATAACCTCTACCTCCAGTGCGCTTGTGTTCATTCCGCCGACCACGTTTCCTTCAGCATCCCGGAACGATCCCCATGTTGAACGCCATCTCATTTTCGACGGGCTTAGTTTGATTGTTACTTCGATTTCTTCCATTGTGTTGATTTTTAGACTGTTAAGATAAGGGTTATTCGGAAACTTCCAAAGGAAGTGGAACAAATAGTTTTCCTTCGACAAGCCCCGTGTTTTCGCCCATGATAAAAGATGGAGCCCAACCAGATTCGCAAAAAGCCATTGCGCGTTCAATGCTCCAACCGCCATGTCCACGTTTTTGATCCCAGAAATCACCGTGCTCTGCCAAGTATTCGGCCAAAAGTTCTTTTGTTGCAAAAACAGGGCTAACTGGCGTTCCCTCTGAAACTGTCTCGTAAAGGCAATAGCCCATTTCCATACCCTCAAAATCGGGAAGATAATGCCGCGCATATGGGGGTGTTCCAACAGCATCCCAATAGTAAGCGTCTTGCTGGAAATTTGGGTGCTTCCCATCCAGCCAAAGCGCATAGTCGGCCATCCATTCCTTTGCCGCCTTAGAATACGGCTCGTCATATTTTGGGATAAATCTATCTTCGTACTGGCTTGTTTGGTAGTTGTACTTTTCTTCCTTTGGGTGTTCCCAATAAAGGGGTACACGTCGAATTTCTCTGCCCATTTTATCAAATTTTAAGTGTGAATTATTTACTGTTTAACTTCAACCATGCCACCCGGCGCAAACTTTTCCAGCATCGTGTTTGCCGCCCGCTCCTCAGCCATGCGCTCTACCTCCCTTTGTAGCCTGTCGAGCATCTTGTCAACCCAATCCATGTCTGTATCAGGTTTTTGAAGTTGGGCAAGTATTTCCCGGTGCATAGCCTCGATCAAGCCCTCTTTTATGGGTTTTCCTGTGGCGGTGGCTATGGTTTGCGCGAAGTCGAACGAAGCAACCGATACCGTGAAAAATTGTAGCAGTAGTTGTTTTTGACCTTCCATGAATTTAGATTTTAGTTTGTGATTTCCTTCGCCAAACCCGCGTCTATCAATCCGAAAATGTCGAAGCCTTTGGATAGCAGGTGGAGCCATGCGTGAGGTTGTCCAATTAAGGAGTCGAAGCCGTAAAAAGTGATGTAGTATTCTTTCAGGTATTCAAGTGCATCTTCCCCTGAATCTTCACGATCAAACGGGTGTCCTTTTGTAATCTCGTACAACTCCCGCGCCTCCGCTTCTGTGAGGCTTTCCAATCGGAGAAGGTGGGGCGTAACCACCACAAGGCTATAACTCAAATCATTCAATGTAAGTGTTGAAATCTTGAAGTCTGCGCTGTCGCCGCTTTCAATCCATTTGCAGGTGCATTTTTGGCCCAAATACATGGCGGCAATTTGCGGGGTAAGTGTTTCGATTTTCATGCCCAAAGAAGTTTGGCGATGTCCAACTTTTTCCGCGCCTCGTTCACCGCTTTTTTGGCGTAGGTGAGCGAGTATGAGTGAGACGGTTTTACCGCGCCCGTTTTCAGGTCTGCGTGTTTTTTTTCTGCCTTTTCAAGTTCAAACTCAAAGTATTCCAGGCTTTCTGGCATCGAAAGGTTAATGTCGTTGGCTCTGCTTTCCCAATACGATGCGCGTTCCGCGTACTTATCAGCTTCTTTTTGTAGCCCCATTGCCTTATCCATTCTGTCGTGGTTGCGCTGAATCAATGCCCTGTGGCGTTTCTCGCTGTGGTGGCCGATCTTGATAGGTTCGGCCAGTACAAGGAAGTCTTTACCTTCGCTTGCTGCCTCCCAATACCCGTCGCTCTTTTTCGTGGCGTTGTTGGCTGCTCCATTCAGTCTGTCAGCGCGTCGTTTCGCCCACTCCTGCACATTGAAGCCGTCGGCACGGACAACGGAGTAGAACCAAACGCCTTCTTTTTGAGCGACCAGATTGAACACGATGCAGCGATGTTCGCCGCCGTATTTGGTTTCAATTATGATTTGTTCCCCTTTTTCGTGTTGTTCATCGCAACGTGCGACAAAGACGTTTGGGCAGAATTTTTGGTAGGTGTTCATTCAAAAAGACTTGTTTGTACCGCATCGGCGGGCTGTTTAACTGACTCAAAACGCATAGCCTCGTTAAGTTTGTCGCTTGCGCCAGGGCAACGGCTCAAACGCGGCACGGTTAAAATAAGGCGGTAGTTTCCAGATTTGTCGGTGTAGCCCCCGTCTTTGTACTCTTTCAAAAGAGCGAACACGCGGGCGGAAACACGGCCTTCCTGAATGCCAAGCCTGTCCGCTATTTCAGCGCGGGTAATATCGCCTTCGCTGTGATCGAATATACACCCCGCAACCTGTGCCGCCTGTGTGCTGAAATCTTGCGAATGGTAGGCGTTTCGGCTGGTTTCCGTTACATTGGTGTGCTTCGCCACCTTTTCGAGCGTTACGCGCAAAATGTGGCCGTTGTAGGATAGTGTTACGGACTTGCCTTGCACACCTTTCAAAACCGCGTCTTTGTGGTTTTCTCTCAACGCCTTTTGAGTTTGAAGCATATCGGCTGCCGCGCTTTCAAGTTCTGGCAGGGTTGCTACCTGAATGGTTTGCGAGGGGAATGCGTCGTTATGATAGGCGCACATCGTGAACCGCGTGAGCAGGCCTTGCAGGGTGGGTGTGGGTTGTGGGTTCATTAGTGCAGATTGGTTTGTAAAAAACGTTTCAGGTCTGCGAGTTTCGCCTCAAATTTTCGCTTCCAAAACAAGCCTTCACCGATGGCGTTAATGTCGGCCTCGATTT
>CAZUVD010000075.1:0-2862 GCA_964623075.1 uncultured Coxiellaceae bacterium
TCCAGGCATGCTACCCGAAACGCCGTTTCCCCTCGATCTTTGACAATTTAACTTTAGTGATCGTTGATGGTCGATCATTGTTCGTTGCTTTTTCTTAACAACGATCCACGATCAACCATCAACGATTGATCCTATGACCAAAACTCCCGCCAAACCTGTTTTGCTTTGACCGCCAAACGCTTTAACAACGGCGGGCGATAAGTGACGTACTTCCGGGCCTCACGCGACAGCTTGCCCGAATCGACATGGATCTCGGTCCACGTCGTGCCCGGAACCTTCCCGAGATTATGTATCGCCCGATCATCGTCCGGTATCGTCAGTTTCGTTCCATCGTAACATGTTAGGTGCATTGTTGGTGGTTGATCGTTGATCGTTGATCGTTGATCGTTGTTTTCGTCCATATTCGCTCCGTACTGAAATTTTCTCTCTTAACTATTTACCATTCACGATTGACCATTTACGCTCGCCAAATCCGCGGCATTTCGTTTTGCCGTGGTCTTAAAATAGTGATCGTACTCACCATTCGCGACGCGGCGGATCGTTCGCTCGGAAACGCCGATCATCTGGCCGATCGTTCGTTTTGACAAAGGCACTTCAACGCCGAGCATTTGCTTTGCACGTGAAAAGCCTTCGAACGATAAAGCATGTTTCTTTACCGGAAAGCGGCGACGCTTTTTCTTTTTGCCCGGCGTGGCTTCGACCGACTTCGCGGCGTCGAACAGTTCCCGAAACTCAGCCTCAGATATAACCATCATCACAAAGGCATATTTGATAACAGCATTCTTAGCGGCCCGCGAGATCTCAGAACCCGCAACATCACGCAAAAACCCAACGATCCGCTCCCGGCCATTCACAACGTCGTTCATTAGAATGGCCTCCAATCTGATACACATCGTTCGCTGCAAAAGACCAAATCGTTTTCCGCAATAACATCGGCAGACGGTAGCACGTTTCCGCAATGGTCACACTTTGCAGCAATGCGGTCACGTTCCCTGGTTAAATACCAGATCGCTTTATCGAGATCTTCGACGCCCTTGCCTTTCAACGCGGCCCGCCAGATGTATTTCATGGCGTTGCCGAGACAGAAGTTCATATGCTCCGTGATCTCGATACACTCCACACCCGAAGGATGCGAATTGTAATGCACCGGATTATTAACGTTGTCGCTCATATTTAACTTTTCCTCCTGAACACCCTCTGAACAACTTCTGAACAACCTCAAAACCTTAAAACCCAGTAAAAATCGATACTTGAACAACCTGAACAACCTGAACACCCTTTTTCGGCAAAACTTTATAAAAAATAAAAAACTTTCTCTGAAATACCTGTTCAGGTTGTTCAGGTTGTTCAACCCCTTATATTTACTGGCTAAAAACTGAACAACCTTTGAACAACCTGAACGACTTACTTCGAAAGCAGTCTCAAGTTTTCCCAATAACGTCCGCCTGAATTCCTTTGAACAAATCCGCGTTCCTTCATATTGACCGTAAAACGCTGCTGACCTCGCTGATATGTGCCGGTCGATTTGCAGTATTTGACGTAAGCCTCGTAAAGCTCGGAGTTATCGACCTGAAAGTCCGCCTCGGTCGCATACGCACCGCTGGTCGCACGGATCGCGACGAATTGCTCCCACGTCTGACACGCATTCGCCAAAAACTGAGCGATCGAGTCCTGCTCAAATTTGTACTCGTCAATATCAGCCTGCACGACCGCCGGAACGCCGAGACTCTTTTCACTGAGATATTCCAGACAGCCGCGGACCGCCCAGGCGAGAATGCCCGGAGCTTCTTTCATAAAGCGTTGATGCAGTTCGTTCGGTTTGATCAGTTTGTCGTCGGAAACGTCGAGCGGGAACTTTACCAGCTTCAAACGCCGCCAAAGCCCTTTTGAAATGTCAGTGATAACAGGTTTGTGATTCGTCGCGATCCAGAGTTTGCCCGTAAATGCGAAATCGAAGAAATCTTTGAATAGATGCCGTGCCGTGACTACGTCGCCGGCCGATAGAGCTTTGATCTGTGCAGTGTTGAGGCGTTCGTTCTCGTTCGATTCCTGAACCAGCACGTAACGCTTGCCTTTTAGCCGTGCGATATCGCTATTCGGTGCCGAACCGCTCTTTTTGACGTCCATCAACGATTCCGCCGACATTCCGGATCCATATTGACCGAACAACGCGAGCAGCAAGTTTGTAAAGACCGATTTCCCGTTGTTGCCGTTCCCGAGCAGTATCCAAAAAGCGTGTTCATCGACCGAACCTAAAAGGCTGTAACCGATCGAACGCTGCAAAAAGTCCCTAACGTTTGCGTCCGGCTGGATCTCTTCGAAAAACCGCTCAAATTGCGGACACTTAGCATCAAGCCCTTCAAAGCGGAACGGCGTTGATCGCGTGATAAAATCCCGCCGGTCGTGGCTTCGCAGCGTTCCGGTGCTGAGATCGATCGTGCCGTTCGCACAATTAAAAAGATGGTCCGTATTCTTAGAATCGAATAATTCGAGCTTCACGGCCCGCTGATACCGGGCCTGTTTGAGCATCGCGTTATAACCGGGATCGTGATTCAGCCGGTCGGCGTTCTTTATCCGTGCTTTGTCGCCCTCGGGCAAAGCGGCTTCGAGCTCGGCCTTTACCCACTCGCGGGCGTAGTCCATGACAAAGAAAACATCGTCGTGCTGCCAATACACGCCCGAATAGACCATCCATTCCGCCGCCTCGACGCAATACAGGATATTGTTCCCGAACTCCGTCAAAAACCGCTCGGCGTTCGCGATATCGTTGAAACGCAGCGGCCCGGACGGCGGCACGTAATCAACGCTGCCCTTTTCCCGAACCGTCAAAGCAAACCGCGAAGCCTCAACGCCCGCCGCCGT
>CAZUVD010000076.1:0-2818 GCA_964623075.1 uncultured Coxiellaceae bacterium
CATCACTTACTGACCACACCAAAGACCACAACGCGGCCCACAGCAACGCCCCAACACTGCCCAACTCTTTTACGGCTGGGCGCAACGCCCTGTTTCTGACCATTGCCGGGGCGCACTCATTTGGACAGGGGGTTTTCGACATCGTGACCGGGACTTGCCAAACTGACTTCTCGGGGTATCCAGACTGCCGCCGCCGTTTTATTGATGCGCAGCAGTCGGCACTTACACTGGCAATGGACGCAGATTTTAGGATACACACCCCGCTCATGTACCTCACCAAAGCCGAGACATGGAAAATGGCAAAAGACCTGGACTGTCTCGAAATTGTGGTTGAGCATTCAATGACAGACTACAATGGCGCAACCCAGAAAAACGAATGGGGGATGGGGAACTTAGATAACCCGGCCAGCGAACTAAGGGCAAAGGGTTATTTTGAGGCTAAACAAAATGGATGGGTATGAGAAAAATAACAGCAGAACGATACCACGATATTTGTTGCGGGCATCGGGTGTATGGACACGAAAACAAGTGCGCCCACCTTCACGGCCACAACTACCGATTCACCTTCTTTTTAGAGCCAGACAAAGACCTCGACAGTATTGGTCGGGTGCTTGACTTCTCGGTGATAAAGTCAACGCTTTGCGAGTGGCTGGAGCAGAATTTCGACCATAAGTTTTTGGTTTGGGAGAATGACCCGCTTTATGAAACACTAAAAGTTCTTGACCCGGACGGAGTAGTGCCAGTTCCATTCAACCCAACGGCTGAAAATATCGCAAAGTACATGGTTGAAGTGGTCGCCCCGTCGCTGCTCGAAGGATTGAATTGTACGTTAACTAAATGCCGGGTTGAAGAAACCCGAAAATGCGCCGCTATTTATGAACTCTGATCTTTCGCTAAAAGTATCTGAAATATTCTATTCTTTGCAGGGAGAGGGCGCAAGGGCTGGAACTCCAACGTTCTTTATTAGGCTACAAGGATGCAAGGCAAAAGCCGCGTGTTATGCAATGGGTATAAGGTGTGACACAGAGTTTGAGAGCGGTAAAGAAATGAGCGTGGGCGAAGTTTTGGCATGGCTACAAGCAAAGAACGTAGATTGTAAAGAAATCACATGGACGGGCGGCGAGCCGCTAGACCAGTTGACCACCGACCATCTTGCTTTTTTTAAGGATCACGGGTATTTTCAGGCACTCGAAACATCCGGGCTTCACCCCGCACCAGAAGGTTTTGATTTTATTTGCGTGTCTCCAAAGGTGGCTGAACACGTCGTAAAAAAGAATTTTCCAAACGGGGTTACGGAACTGCGATATGTGAGGCACGAGGGGCAATCTGTTCCAGAGCCAGCGATAACAGCCACACACTACTGGATAAGCCCGCACAGCGACGGTTTTGACATAAATACCATTAATCTAAAACACTGTATAAACCTATGCCTTCAAAATCCGAAATGGAAGATGAGTGTACAGCAACACAAGACATGGAGCATACTTTGAGCGATGCAGAAAACGCGGTCAAATTGATTTTGTCCCAATTTGATGACCCAGAAAGGGAGGGGCTTAGAGACACGCCAAAAAGGTATGTCAAGTTTTTGACCGAGTTCCTTGCCCCACAAGACTTCAATTTTACGGTTTTCGATTCCGAGGGTTTGGACGAAATGATAGTGCAAACAAATATCCCTTTTTACTCCCTTTGTGAACATCATCTCGCCCCATTCTTTGGGGTTGCGCACATTGCATACATACCAGACGGGAAAATAGTGGGGCTTTCAAAATTGGCCAGAACGGTTGATTTGTATGCACGACGGTTTCAAAACCAAGAAAGAATCACGGCACAAGTCGCGGACAGGTTAATGACCGAACTAAACGCAAAAGGAGTTGCAGTGGTATTGACCGCACAGCACCTTTGTATGTGTATGCGCGGGGTGAAGAAGCACGACACATGGACAACCACGAGCAAGATGGTCGGGGCGTTTCGGGACGACCTAAATTGCCGAAGCGAGTTTTTGTCTTTTATTAAAAAATAATTCCCCAAAAACCTACCAAGTAAAGAAATATGTTTACCTTTGACCCAACAAGTTAACTAAACACCCGGCGGCAACGATTCTCGGCACAGCACACATGGCGCTTTTACTTGAAGAAACCCCACAGTACAAAATACAAAAAGGAACAAACTACCTCGCAGACGTTGAACTGATTTCCTTACTGATCTCAGGCGATGCGGAGAAAGCAAACGAAAAGGCCCGCAAAATTTTGGGTGTTACCACGTTGAAGCAAATCGGGCGGCTTTCTTTGGAGGATTTGAAGCGGTTGGGATTGACAAAACAGGAATCCAGCCGGGTAATAGCAGCGATTGAATTGGGACGGCGCAGGGATATGAGCGACTTGCAAGACAGGCCAAAAATCTGCAACAGCCGAGATATTTACAACGTAATCGGGGCCGCTTTGAAGGATTTGCAGGTTGAGGAGTTTTGGATAATCTACCTAAGCAAATCGTGTGAGGTTTTGGGCAAGGAGCGTTTGAGCGTAGGCGGAACGTCTGGAACGGTTGCGGATATAAAAGTGATGTTCAAAATGTGTTTAGAGAACAAAGCAAGCGCGTTTATTGCAGTCCATAACCATCCAAGCGGAAACCTAAGACCAAGTGACGCTGATGTTGACATGACAAGGAAAATGAAAGCATCGGGCGCGTTGTTAGACCTCCCGCTACTTGACCATTTGATTATCTCCGAGCGCGGGTACTACTCATTTGCAGACGAAGGTGTGATATGAACCACAAAGAGCAATCAATCCAAGCCCTCGCAAAGTTGCGGGGGCTTGCCGAA
>CAZUVD010000077.1:0-2803 GCA_964623075.1 uncultured Coxiellaceae bacterium
TCTTTGAAATTATTTTCATCGTCGCAAGGCTCGTCAAGCATTGCAGAATGTTGCCACAAATCTTGATTCTGTGGCCACTGTTGCAACACATATCGGAACCGCTCTTTGCCCTTTTCGCCCAATCCGCTCCAAAGTCGTTCAAGCAGCTTTAGGCCGTTTTGGAGTTGAAAGAATCGCCCGCTTTCCACCATATCAGCACAAACGAAACACTGGCGAAGGTGGTTGTTGGTGTCGGCTACCATATCGAAACTGTGCGACCTAGCTACCAAGTGGCTGCATGAAATACCCCTATCGCTACGTTCACAGCTTTCGCAAACCCGGTTATCGGCTTCGTATTTTGTTGCCTTGCCTTTTTCATAAGCCCGCAAGTTGGCCGCTTGCCTTGCGCTCACCTGCTTAATTGGGGTAGTGCTTTGCTTGATAGGCGTCCGCACTTTCAACTGCACCAACCCGGCGTCAATTGCCTTTTGTCGCTTTTCGCTTATCTGGCGCAATGGCCGTGGCTGTTTCTTTTGCCGTGGTTCTGGTTTTGGGTATTCCATCAAATCCGATTTTCCCAAGTTGCTGCCTTTCTTTCAAGGTAGAAATCTGGATTTACTTTCTTCATATTGACTTTGTTCTTCACGGCAATGTTCCTAACTGCCCATTCGCTACGTTGTATCTTTTCGGAAATCTGCTTGTAGTTGGTTGATTGCTCAATCAGTTGGCGAATCATTACCAATTCGTCAGGCGAACAATGCGATGGTAGTTGGTCGTTGTCAGCACCGCTGCGCATTCGGCGAACCTTTGAGCGATTGATGCAAAGCAAATTAGCCAACGCCTGTTCTGACGGTCTTAGTTTCTCGAAAACTTCCAGCGTAGCGGCGTGAACCCTTGCCCGCTTATCTGGCATCATGCGTTGGTAATTGGTGAACTCGTTTAATGTGAGTTCGTGCCTTTCGGCTATTTCTGCTATTTGGATAATTGTCATTTTGTGTTGTGTTAGAAGCGATTAAAAAACAAAGTCGGCGTCTGCTACTGGCTGTATTGGCCAAGGTTCGCAGTCGGTGAATTCAAAGCGTTTTTCGGGGCTTTTTTCTTGCGCAACCCCATTAGTTTCATCCTGTAATTTACGCCGCTTTCTGTTCTTAACAAAGTTTCGGCTATCTCTTTGCATGTTTTTTTTTGATATTGTTCACGGATAATTTCATCCTCGCTTTTAGACCAGCGTTGGGGCAAATCGGCGGCATCCCAACCGTAGTACATGCGGTATATCTTGCCACGGTCGCAAACCAGTTCTTTTGATAGCGCCAAAATAGTTACCTCTTTTTGGTCAACTAATTGGCGAATTACTTCATGTAGCCTTTTGCGCATTTCAGGCATCTGCTTTTCGTAAGTACGGAAATCATTTAGCGTCAGGTTGCGCTTGATTAGGATTTTGTAAAATTCTGTCATGGACTACTTATTAAAAACTTTTCTAAAAACCGAAATCTTTCGGGCAACCACTTTGGCATGTTCTTCTTTTGAGCTTTCAAGCGAATCAGCATAGTAAACTTTCAATGGTTTTCCAATACTTTCGGCTCTAGCATCTTCAATTTGCTTTGCAATAATTACAGTGGCTTCCGCTAATATGCGTTTGCGCTCACCATCTTCAAATTGAATCATGCCACGCTCAATTAGGGCATCGTAAAGAAAGACCGGAACGTCATCCCATTTTTCTACCTTTGCCTTGTAGCCTTCAAGAATTGAATGAAAGTTTTCGGCAAAGTATTTTGCAGCGAAAATCTTATCTTCTTCTTCCTTTTTTTCAGCGGCAATCCTTTCAGCCTCTTTGCAGTAGTTGAAATAAATCTTGTTGCGGTATTCGACCCAAGCAGAAAGCACTTTGCCCAACTGCCTAACGTCCATCGTGCCGCCGTACATTTCGGCATTTCCTGTTTCGATTTCACCGCTTGCCCAACTCCTATAAGCAGCCCGAATTTCAGGAATAGCTATCATTGGGAATTTCTCTAGCACAAAGCGGGTGCATTCGTCAAGCACAAATGGGTCGAGGCCATTTCTTGCGCCGTAATCCTTCGCCACTTGTGAAATTTCGATTTGGATTTCGGCAAGGCAATCATAACCCCTTGCACGTATTTTCCTAATCTGCATTTCATTCCCCTTGGCGATAAATGAAACAACTGATTGCGTTGCCCCACAATGCCTAGCGGCTACCTCAATAGCCCTCGGCTCTAAGGCGGGCGACACTATCTGCAATTTGTTGTGCGGTATCGAAGGCTGTATTTGATGGCTTGGTTGCATTGACATTTTTTTTGAATTGTTCAGCGAAATGTGGGTTTGATTTCAAGTTGTTGTATTCTTCTAAATACGTTTGAAAGTTACTGCCAAAAAGCGTTGATGGGCGAAGGAATTTTGACATTTTGACATTGTTCACCCACTCAAAGCACTTAGTTTGAATCACTGCGTTTATTTCATCCTTAGTGTATTTTTTCTTCAAAAGCTTCAAAACAAAATCCCGGTTTGATTTTGCCCTTTCGCCAGTTACCGTGTAGCAGCGGTTTGCAAGCGTGTTGAGTGTTTCAAGCAATTCGGTAACGTCTGCATCGCAGCTTTGGCAAAATGGGGGGGGCGTGGGGGGTGGGGGGGCTTTATGCGCTTCGCTTTGTTTGGTTTTTATTTGTTGTTCAAAATCAACAAAATCGTTGGCATCGCCAACAGGCGGTGTATTAATACCCTTAATTGGTTCAAATGATAATTGGTTAATACTTAGGGGTACATCGGATGCGGGGGGCGGGGGTGCATCTTGTGTAGGTGGGGGGGGTAC
>CAZUVD010000078.1:0-2739 GCA_964623075.1 uncultured Coxiellaceae bacterium
TTTCCGGGCCAATGATCGCAGGCGTTTGTGCCCTTATTGGAACACAGCACCGCGCAGCCTTGCTTGCCGGAGATCGAACGAAGATTAACGAGCGGGTAAGCGCCCACCTGAAAAAATACGCTACTGACTTACTGCCGAACGGGGTAGATGTTCGCAACGGGCACGGCTTGGCTAAGGCGACGGTAATAAATAACCCCTTGCCTGATCAGGGCGGGGTAGAGCCACCACAGCCACCCGGAAAACTGCGCACGGTGAACGTCACGGTGCCGGGCGAGTATACGATGTTTTGGCGGGCGGCTGACCGGGAGCAATACGAAAACATCCGCCTTAAATTCGACGTAGAATATCAATCCACCTACCCCGCTACCAAAGCGCATAGCGTTGCGTCCGGCTGGATCGGTTCGTTTTTTGTGCAGCGCGGGTTTGTCCTGCTTGCCGGGGACGATGAATGGGAGGCTTTGTTCTGGGCAAGGCATTTCGCCGAAATGATCAGCAAGGCGCAGGGCTTTCCCATTACATGCGCCCGCATCACAGCCACGAACGAAGCCGGGCAGGTGTTTACCTTAGCCGGGAATCAAAGACGGCAGGGGGCGCAAAGCAAAGCAGTTGCCGGGGTGACGAAAGGGGTACGGATGCAAACGTTTGACGGGGAATAAAAAAAAGCCCGGCGCCACAACGGTAGGCCGGGGCTATGAGTAGCGAAAAGTAAAATGGTTATAACTTTGTATCTGCATCAATTTTCAGCAACGACAAAGTTAAATCAGTCGCGCCGCCATGATCTTCGTTTTTTACGAAGATCATGCTTCCGGGTGTGTTATTTTTTTTTGCTTCGGCGGCGGTATCATATTCAATGCCTGTTTCCCCAAAAAAGGATTTAACGGTCAGTGTGTTACCTTGAAAAGTAAACCTTTGCCCGGCTTTTTTTACTGGTATCATTTTGATTATTTTTGATTAACAATAGTCCAAATATACCCCAACCCCCCACACCCCGCAAACTTTTCCCGACCAACCGCCCCGAAAACTCGACCAATAAAAAAGCCGGGACGACCAAGACCCGGCACTAAAAAGAAACAAAATGTAATCTCTAAACAAATATACGCAACATATCGAATAATGTTGCACCCGAATCCGGTTTATCTGCATACCTACATAAGCATACGATTATGAAAACTAAACTAATCCACATGAACAGGATTGTAAAAATTGCCTTTTGGTTTGAGGCTTTGGCGTCGCAGATCGCCGGGTTTGCCTTAGCCTTTCTTTCCCCGATCTACCCGTTTATTGCCGTGACCACGCTATTGGTTTTTGTTGACCAATGGACGGGACGCGCCGCCGCACGGAAGCGTGGGGAAACAATGACCAGCCGGGGAATGCTGCGCACGGTTGAAAAGTTGCTGCTGTACCTTGCTGCACTCATCACGGCGGAGGCGGTGTACTTTGTTTTCCTTAAACAGCAACTACCGTCGTTCCATATCACCTACGGAGTGGCCGCGCAGATCGCGTTCACAGAACTGAAAAGCAACTTTGAAAACATCGGCACGGTAACGGGGACAAAAATTAATATGGTCGAACTTATCCGGGCGTTCAAAAAGTAACTTTTATAAATTTACATAAATTCACAACCATGAAAGAAACGACTGAATTAGGTGTATGGATTGCCCAAACCTTTGGCATCCTTTTTTCAAAGCTGCGCGATGGCTTCCAGCCGGGCGAGGACTTGCTCGCATTGCTGCCCCAACTTGTAACGGCTACCCCCGCGTTTTCCGGGCTGCAAATGCTGGATGATGAAGCTGCGAAGGCGGACGTGCAAGGGGTAGACGATTTGTTCGCGGCGATGGCGACGCAATTAGTATCGGGTGGCATGAAGCCGCTTGTTGCCAACGCCATCACTTCGGGCTTGAAAGCGGGCTATTTGGCTTATTGCGCCTCACTGCAACGCCCCGTAACGGAATCGGGCGGGATCGCCCCGGAAGAGGCAGTAGATGTAGCCTAAATTTCATGGGATAGCCTTCATAGGCTCGTTCGCGCCGGGCAGCAGGGAAACGCACCCGGCGCACCCATGAAGAAAGCCCGACACTTTTCACGGTGCCGGGCTTTTGGTATTAGAGAACAGTTATTTTATTTCGGCGCAAATTCTTCGCCGTAAATTCCCTCATATTCTTCGACTGCTTCAGCAAATGTGTCGTAATTTTTTTCGATGCTTTGGCGGTCGGTGCCGCCGCTCTGGAAGGCCTCCCATGCTTGTTGGGCTTTGCCTTGGTAGAAGTTTTGATCTGACATACTTTTCTTTTGCCCCTACTTTGATCCGGCGTCGGGTATCCGGCAATTGCGCTATATAGAAGCGCCATAAGACGCTGCCTCTCTTTTAAGAGAAGCTATGATTGCCTCGTCTGTGAGGCCGGAAATTGGCTGTTGGGTGATAATATCCCCAACTTCCGATCCGTGTACAGTGATGCTATGTGAAGCATCTGGGAAAATATCCTGCAATCCGGGGTGTGGGGAAACACGTACAGTGATGTTTCCGTATGGCTTGCGCCCCTTGAATTTAAAAACTTCTACCATTTTCTTTCCCGCACGACTTCGCGGCTTTTTTATCCCTGCTTGCGTTACGGCAGGGGTTAAGAAATTCCCCGGCTTGAATCAGAGGCCGGGCTTTTGGGGTTCGGGGAGAGCGGTTGCTTCTTTGTGGGTTAACCTAACCTTTTTTTCTTTATGCGCCTTTTGCACATTTTATACATA
>CAZUVD010000079.1:0-2727 GCA_964623075.1 uncultured Coxiellaceae bacterium
AAAGTAGATAGTTCGTATTTATTTAAGAATGCAACTAGAGATAGTATTTGCATGGTTACGGTTATTAATGGAAATACTTATCGCACGTGCGCTTTTGATAGTTCAACTATAAACACAGATTCACAGTCTTTACAATTATTCTTTACAGACTCAATACATTTAGGAATTACACGTGGTAACTATATAAAGTTTGCTTATGCAGTTGATAGTGTCGGATTAAATGCAGGTGGTGACTCTATTGTTGTTATAAAAGCAGGCTTAAGATTAGCTTATAAAATTGGTGGCGGTGGCGGTGGTTCGGGTTGGGCTTTAACAGGAAATGCATCAACAGATTCAAGTGCTAATTTTTTAGGCACAACAGACTTAAAACCTTTGTCAATCAGAACTAATAATAACACAGTTGTAAAAATTGATACAGAAGGTAAAATAGGAGTCGGAAATACAGCACCAATATCTACACTTCATGTTTCAGGGAGTCGAATTTCAAACCTTAGTAACGTGTTTACATTAGCACCAAAGCTATCAAACTTAAAATTCAACACTTCGTTTGATATGTCTGACAGCTCCATTTATGTAGGCTTAAACTCATATTTTACTCAAGCAGGAAGTTGGTTGGCAGCACAAGCAGTAGCATCATACATAAGAGCATCATCAGCAGGGTTAACGCTTTCGGTTAGTTCAGGCAATACTATTAATGGTGCATATACAAACTCCGCAACAACAAAAGCTATCCATTTATTTGCTAATGGTAATGTAACGGTAGGTGGTATAACAGACTGGGGTTATCGTTTAAATTCTAATTGCAGTACCAATGGATTTGATGGTATGTTAATTCAAAATTCAAGTAGCGGAGGTAGCAATAAAGGTGGTATTATGTTCTATAATGGCAATGCTAATTTAACATCTTTGATTTATAAGGCAGGTTCTTCATTTACAACGGTTGCAAATAGAAATACATTATTTGTTGAAAGTGGTGAAGCTAACGGCATAGCAGTTTCTGCTACCAATGCAAGTGGGTATATTAAATTCTTACAAAATTCAACTGAAAGCATGAGAGTACATTCTAACGGCAATGTTGGAATAGGTACTGTAGCACCTTCTGCAAATGCTAAACTTGAAATAACAACCACCACAAGCGCACCAATTAAGCTAACACCAATGACGGCGGCACAGGCAAGTGCTTTAACGGCAGAAGATGGTCAGATTGTATATGTAAATACAACGGATGCAACATTTACGGAAGTTGGATTGTGGGGTAGAGAAAATGGCGTATGGGTTAAACAGGGTTCTTCTACCACACCAGACGTTGTACTTATTTCAACAGTAAACGCATCGGGTGCAGCTACAATAGAATTTACAGGTTTAAGTTCGACATATAATAAATATATTGTTGAACTAAGTGGAATATATCCATCTGTAAATAACTCAAAATTATATATGCAAATGGGTACAGGTGCAACTCCGACATGGGCATCAGGTGCAACAGATTATGTATATATAAATGCAACAAGTTTTTATGGTGATTTAGGTGGTGGTGCGGTTGCTTCATTGCCTTTAGCTAATGCACAAGCGGCACAAATAGCATTATATCAATATGCTGCATTAAAAAATGATGTTGTTTATGCGTTAAATGGTAGCGTACAAGTGTTTAATCCATCAAATAGTGCATCGTATAAAGTAGCAAAAGGGGATTTTTCTTTTTTCTATCAAAATATATATGTTGGCGATGCGAGAACAACAGGAACTTATAAGGCTACTACTGCGGTAACTGCTATAAAGTTATATATGGATACAGGAAATATTACAGGAACGGCAAAACTATACGGATATAAATGATAAAGAATATAACCATATTACTTTCAATAGCCTTATTATCTATGGCTTGTATTTGTGGCGGTGGAAAACCTACCGTTGCACCTACACCCACACCAACTACAAAAAAGTTATTATTAATCTTTAATGGCGAAAGCAATAGTGGTGGTCAGGTATTAAACACATCAGCAACAACAACAGAATTAGCAGTAATACCACAGGTGCAGATATTAAATAACACTTCTTTATTATATGAAGATTTAGACATTGGAACAAATAATACAATAGGGCACTTTGGTATTACTTGTTGCACTATGCACGGATGGGAATTAGAGGTAGCCAATCAGGTTGTGGCTAATCCGTCAACTTATACAGATACTTTATTTTTAATCAAAACAGGTCAGGGCGGTTCACTAATAGGTTCATGGATTGTTAATTGTGGTGCTTATTGTGATACAAACGACCTTTATATTGGTAATTTTTACAGAAGGGTGAACGCATCAAGAACCCTATTCCAAAGGTCAGATGTTATACCTGTTATCTTTTTATCTATTGGAATTAATGATTTATTAGCAGGTACACGTAATGATTCTTTTCAAATTAAACTATATAGGCATATAAATACATTGAGAGCCATTACAAGACAAACAACTCCTGTTATATTAACCAAGTTCAACGGAACGAATACACGATATAATAACGCTTTGGATTCGGTAGCTAATAACATGGGATTATCAAAAGTTTATACTATTGAATCAACGGATGCGACTTTATCAGACCCATATCATTGGAGTTATAGTGGAATGAAAATAATAACGAATAGGTTTTTGGATGTAATAAGAAATAACAGAATAAATTGGTAGCAGCAACAATTTCAGTAATCATTTTAAATTAAGAAACATGACACCATTAATA
>CAZUVD010000080.1:0-2706 GCA_964623075.1 uncultured Coxiellaceae bacterium
TGATAAAACTATTGACAAAACCAAAAATGGTTGTATCTTTATGGCATCAAATAACGAAAAAAGCAAAAAAGATGACTACCCACGCAGCAACGGCAAAAGCAATACGCCAGGAACTTAAATCAATCTTCCCGACCGTAAAATTCAGCGTAACGTCTGAATCGTTTTCTATGGGAAACGCGGTTAGAATCCGCTGGGAAGATGGCGCAACCGTTGACCAAGTTGATTCAATCGTAAAAAAATATCAATACGGTTCATTCAACGGTATGGAAGATTTGTACGAAATTGACAACAATAATGACAATATTCCGCAAGTGAAGTACGTCCAAACGAGCCGCGATTTTTCGGAGGCGGCAAAGCGTGAAGCGGCGGCAGAATTAGGAATTGATTTTGATACCGAATACAACGACCTACACGAAAGTGGCGATCATAATTACATGCGCATTCGCTCTAAAATGTGGCATATTGATTATACAAATACAACAATCGAAGTTCCAAAAGAAATAGCGCCGGTTATTGTAAAGGAAAAAGAAAAAACATTTATAACGGTCACTTTCCCGGATGTGAACAAGCAAAACAGCCTTTTTGAAAACTTTGAATCAATGGTGATGTATGGAGCGAACGACGTTAAGTGTCTGGTTCAAAAAACGGTAGAACTTGATGAGGAAGCGTTTGAGGCGGTTTCAAATTCATTGCTCGAAAACCGGGCAGAACTTTGGGAGCAAATAGGCGGCGCATGGTCGGACGCGCCGGAACTGGAAAATGTAGATTACATTCAAATGTGCAACAGCAAAGAATTGACGGCCATTTTCCGGGCAACCTGTTACACGCCGGTGGTTGAAGTGGTTTGCAAAGAAAGCGGTCGCCGGTTTTATGTCAATACGGAGGGTTACGATTATGCCCGGTACGTCGGAGTTGTAACGCACAAAAACCGTAAAGAAGATTGAATTTTCAAATCCCCAAAAAACCTACCTTTTATCACTCGCATTCAAAAACAAACTAAAATGAATACCGAAAAGAATTTCCAAAAACTCAAAACCAAATACGAAACGGCAAAACGCGTTCACGACGAACTTATGAAACAGGCGTTTGGCGGCGGCGAAGTTGCAGAAATCTCCCTTTCTTTTTCCGGGATGTTGTTCCATGCTCAAAACGACGTTGCAAAAGCAAAGCGGGCAATTACAAGAGCGTTCAACGATGGTAAAATCACAAAAGAACAATACCTTCAAATATGAGCAAGAAAAAAGACAATCGCGGCGGACTTCGCCATTCAAACCCAGGAGGTCGACCCAAAAAAGCGGCAAAGCGCGTAACCGTTTCCGTTTGTCTTGACCCGGAGAATTTGGAGTACAGGAAACAGATTGGGCGCGGGTGGAATGATTTGGTAAATGGGTTAATTGGAAGATTGCGCCCTGAATATCAAATTTTAGCAATACGCGATTTTGATACACAGGAATTTCAATGGAGAGGATCGTATTTTTTGCCGCCACAAAATACACTTGAATTGGCCATTAAATCGGCAATGCAGGAAAGAGAAAATCGCGGGGGCAAATACGGTTTTGTCATTTACAATAATGGTGAAATTGGAATATTGCCCCTTATGGGAGATTTTCAAAATTATCCAAATTATATCTAACCGCAGGTTTCGCGGGCGCGGGCGTTTAGCCCCGTCAACGTGAAACATCAGGTAGGCTTTTTTTTGTTTTTGATATTGTGCAGTGGTCCACATGGGGGCCGGTTGAGGTTCGGGCTAAAGAGTCCGTCGATGCGTTAAGGTTGCGATTAAGCGAACAACATCGAAAGCGTCCGCCGTGACCATGTTATTTTCACGGTAAGAAGCGGCAAACGGATACGGGGAACGAATGAAAGAGACACGCAGCGGTGAAAGTCCGCTATGCAAAGTTATCGGGAAGGCCCGTATCAACGCCCGGTAGCAAGATGGAGCCGGGTGGAGGAATCCGGCACTGCGCAATAGTTAATTGCCCGTCTCCGAAAGGGGGCGGGCTTTTTTTGTTAATGCGAAAAAATAATTAAGTAAAACCATTGGAAAAACCAAAAATGGTTGTATCTTTATGCCATCAAATAACGAAAAAAACAAAAAAGATATGTCAACGCAAGTGATAAAATACAGAATTCAAAATGCAGATCATACCTTCCTGAATGCAGGCACGGGCGTAGATAGTTGGTTTACATTGGAAGATGCGCGCAAATTGGTTGACTACAAAAAAGGTCAACGCATTGTTGAGCACAACGGGGTTGATGTCATGTGGGAAGCGTTTTAATCTTAAACAAAAAAACACATCCTGTAAAATTCAAAAAATAAAAAAAAGATGACTACGGTAATTTTGTGTAAAAATCCAAAAACTGCAATAAACGCAATGAACAAGCATACATTTATGTGCATTGCTCCTGTCGGACAAAAATCCGACTTAGTTTTTGACAAAACAATGGTAGCGGTTGATTCGTCGGGCGCAAGCGTTTCCAAATTGGCGAAGTGGGCAAAAGAAAATGGAATGCGCGACGAGACGCATACTATTTACCAAGTATGCCCAAGCGGGAATATTTATGAATATTCGATTGACAAAAACTAATCATTTTTTCAATCGCCCGCCACCCATTAGCATCAAAAACAATATGCCCGCCTCCGTTCATTCGGGGCGGGCTTTTTTATTTTGGGGGTTTTTGCCCCCCACAAACACGCGCTACGCT
>CAZUVD010000081.1:0-2701 GCA_964623075.1 uncultured Coxiellaceae bacterium
AATTCCTACCCGCATCCAACGCAGCCGCGCCAAAGGCGCAACCACACCGCCAAGCGCCTTGTGCGAGGTCGAATTAGCCGATTGCTTTTTTTGGCAAACGGGGGCAGGTTGTCAGATGTGCGGGATACCTACGGAGTAACGCCGCAGGCGGTGATGAAAGATAGAGCCATGTGGTTAAGAGGTAATTTCACAACGCAGAAAAACGAAAAATGAAAAATGACGACATAGTAGGAACCAGCAAAAATAGCTCAACACTTACATTGGGCCAGTGCCGGTCAATTCTTGCCGACTTGCACGCCGTTTGGGATTCATTTTCAAGTGCCGACCTTGACAGCCTGTATTTTGTGGCGATGGGCCGCTGGCCTTATCACCTGACAAGAGAGGGGCACATTTACTGGATTAATCAATACCGCGCAAAAAATATAGTATGTTAGTACCAACCCGCGTCCAACGCAGCCGCGCCAAAGGCGCAACCACACCGCCAAGCACCAAGTATTGCGGCAGGGGCAAAAATAGCAAGTGGGGCAACCCGTTTTCCGTTAGAAAGACTGACGCGAAGCACTACCGCGTTGTGGCCAATACACCCGACTGGGTTTTGCAGTTCGCCGCCGTTGCCGTGCTTTTGGATTCCGGCCCTGCCGGGTTTGACACCAAAGAAGCAGCTACGCGGCACGCTGTTAAATGCTTCGGCGTGTTGATGGCGCGAATGCCTGAACGCTACCCGGTTGATGAGTTGCGACAATACGCGCACCTTTCCTGCTGGTGTGTGATTGATTCGCCGTGCCATGTGGATGAGATTATCAAACGAATCAAAAACCAACAGCCATGACTGCTCCATTCAAAAAAGGCGATGTAGTCAGCAGCCCCGCCGCTCCTAATGTTGTTTTCATAGTTGAGCATTGCTGGCAGGATAGCAATGGAGCCTGGAGGTTTGTTGAAAAAGACATGGGGCTTGGATGCCACATGTTTGAGATACATGACGAAAACCATTTTCCTGACGCCAGGAATATGGCCAATCATCTTCCTGACGCCAAGAAAACGATCAACGAATGAGACCAATAGCCAAGAACCGGAATAGCCTGATCATAGGCTTTGATCCAGACCTCCGTGAGTGTGGGATTTCATTTTATGATGTGGCGGCAAATTCAGTATTATTTACCTATACACTGAGGCCTTTTGAAGCGGTAAAAATGCTTCTTCTTTTTCACCAAGCGCACGGCTCCCGCTGCGTGTTCCGCATCGAGCAACCCGACCAGCGGAGCGCCTACGGGGGCAGCAAGTTTAAAGGAGGAAAAACTGTCCACTCTACCGCATTTGGTTCCGGCGAAAGCAGCGCAGTCGCAAAGATCGCAATTGACGAACTTGAACGTGCCGGGGCGTATGTGGAAACGATACTCGGCAGCAGCAGATACAACCTTTCCACTCCGAAGGCAAAGCGAGCAGCAGTGTTGTCATTGCCGCCTGCAATGCAGTTTCGATTCATGCAGACGCACCCGATCAGCAAAGGCATCCCAAGTAAGGCAAACGCAGCGCTGGCGCTCGCGCTGTTTCCTTCGCTCAAGGCGTGCAAGTACAACAACGACGCAGTACGCGACGCGCTTTTTCTTGCATGGCCGGAATGGGTTTATTTCCATGCGCGCTAACGAATGGCGGTAAACTCTCGTTGCCGTGTTAAATACGAGAGATGAATTTTCAAAATATCACAAAGTATGAACGAAGCAAAAAATATTGATAAACCAAAAGGCAATGGAGTTTTACCGTGTGTTAGCGGTATTGTTTGTTGTCCATTATGCGGTAGTGAAAATTACGAGGAATATGAAGAGCTTATGTATGAAAATGGAATTGACGACCCTCAATATGGTGGTGAGCTAAAAATGGTAAAAATAACTGATTGTCGTGATTGCGGGTAACATTACAGCTAACGTCAAAGTACATGCGATCGTGCGACGATAGGAGCATGTCGTTATGTACAGTGTTATGTGTCTGTATTTTTTAAACTTTTAAAATTAGCTTAGGCGTGAGAATATTAGTAGCTTGTGAAGAAAGCCAAGCAGTTACGATAGAATTAAGGAAACTTGGGCACGATGCCTTTAGTTGTGATTTACAGGATTGTAGTGGTGGTCATCCTGAATGGCATTTTAAACAAGATGTTTTTGAAGTTATAAATATGGGATGGGATATGATGATAGCATTTCCACCTTGCACGTACTTAACATTAACAGGAAATAAATGGATGAAGCCTGAGTTTTCAGAAAGATTTCCTACAAGAAAAAAAGACAGAGAAGATGCAATTAACTTTTTTTTGATGTTAGCTAATGCACCCATAGATAAAATAGCTATTGAAAACCCAATAGGCATAATGTCCACACAATATAAAAAACCGTCACAAATTATACAGCCTTACTATTTTGGAGATTCTGCACAAAAAACAACTTGTTTATGGCTGAAAAATTTACCGCTTTTATTCCATGCAAAAGAAAAAGATATGTTTAATGATAAAATCACCCATGTTGAAAATGAATCAATAAGAGTTTCTAAAAGTGGTAATAGGATGGGAGAATGGTATTATCAAACAGGAATGATTACATTAAAAGATGGATTAAGAGCAAAAGCAAGAAGTAAAACATTTCCGGGGATTGCAAAGGCTATGGCTGAACAGTGGGCTGGGATTTTAAAAGTTTAAAAAATATTGCAACATAAC
>CAZUVD010000082.1:0-2606 GCA_964623075.1 uncultured Coxiellaceae bacterium
CGCCCGCACAGCTTGAGGCGGTCACTGCGAGCATGTTGCAGCTCATTGCCGCCACCAATGCACGCATAGATAGGATCCAGGTTGTCAATGATCCTGCTGAAACGATGGTGCTCGGAGAACGAAGCCTGCGGGTTCGCAATGCAAAATCGCAGTAATGAGCGCAGAAGAAATAAAGCAACTGGTTGCGAATATCCTGCAAAGAGGCTACCCGGCAGAACGTCGGGAAATGTGCATCCTGTTTCGCCACTATGTAGGCGACGGCCTGCCGGTCCAAGTGCTGATGTTACTCCCTGAACATGCTGTCAGGCAGTGCCTCACTGTGATGATGTACCGGCACCTGAAATCTGCAACGCCATACACGAACACCTTGCGAAAAGAGATCGGGAAAGTCACTGGGGTTTCTCCTAATACCGTGCTTCTTTGGTACAAGGAATCTTTGAGAAAGTAGCTCTACGGCAGTTCGTTCACTGGAAGGTAACAGGAAACCCAGGTTGGATCGAAGTCAACAGGCCAAAGGCACCAGCCGCCCCTGATTCCGATTGGGTTGAACTCTATGAGGTCAACGCCTTCTTTTTGGATCTGTATAATAATTCCACTGGCCATTTTCATAGCCACTTCAATCGCTTCCCTGCCTTCAAGTAGCCCGCAGGCACTATGAGCGCTGCCTGGAATGCTCTTGCGGTGCTTGCATTTGTAGCAGTCATTTTTTTGCATGGTAACGGTATTTATCAAAACTTAGGTTCTTGATGCACCGGAGGCTTGCCAGTACCCTTTGCTTTTTTCTTTGGCTTCAAGTTGTCCGGTAAATAGTCTCCAAACTCCCAAACCATATTGCATTTAGCAAGGATATGGTGCTTTGCATTGACATCGAAATTGCGGGCAAGGATATTCCATGCCACGCCTTTAGTCATCCCTTTGTTGACGTTGGAAACTTTTGTCCAATCCGAAATTTGGGCTTTCGCATTTTCAAACATCTGCTGAATCTGCTCGTTTGTAATTGTTTCGGCGATTTTCCGCGCTGCTGATCTGTTCATTTGTCAATTACGATTTGAAGTGTCTCGATGATGTTGTCAAAGTCACTCAAGGCTTCTTTTATGCTCTCTATGTTGCTTTCAAGCTTTTGGCCTATCTCACTGCCTTGCAAGTTCTCAGGAAGGTTATAAAAGGAAGCTTCTTCTTCGTCCTTCACGTCTTCAACGAGGTTGCGAATCGGAGCGATTAACTCCATGACTCTTTCGAGTATTTTGCGTCTCTCTGCATTCATACTTCAATAGGTTTGATAAGATCATAATTTGTTGGATGGTCCACGTAGTAAATGCCGGATGTAGTCCACATGCAGGTAGGCATAATTTTCTTTCCAGTTGCATCCGAGACAAAGCCTTTCATGCTGTATAAAGGACTCCACTGCGACACGTCATGTGTGATCGTTGCAACCATACCGCCGCGGGTAGCGTATTTCTTGCCGACTTCGACTATCATGGTACCGGATTTTCATACAACCGTTGGATCACTGCGTCAGCAATTTCTACAGACCGAATAGCAACCTCTTGTCGCGTATAGCTACCTTCTGCTAAATATCCCTGCATCGCAGCCGCTGCGAAGTATTCGCGCTTGGAAAGACCTGGCTCTCTCATCAGGTTTATACTCCCATCTGGGCAAATAGATTCTGGTATTGAAAAGGCAGGCTCTTCAAAGAATCGGCGCCGTCTGCCGGCCTCCAACCATACTGCTGTTTTGGCCTCATGCTCTAAGCGAAAAGCCTTCAACTCTTCATAGTGGTCTTCAAAGCCTTCGGTGCATTCAATGTCCCAACAGTTATCCATTACCCAACTGTTTTTGAGTTCTTGAATTTCGTCTGGTGTTTTCATGTTATTTGTTGATTTGAATTTGACGATTTAATCTGGTTTCGAGAAGCAGGCTGTCGAGCCGTTCAAGCTCTTTCAGTTCCTGTTGCTGCCAGAATTGCTTTTCCTTCTCTGACAATTGCTGGTTTTTACAGCCGGCGAAGGCCGCGATGAAGATGATGAAGATGATTGCTTTTTTCATTCTGTTTTGATTATTACATTCTTTACTTCAAGTCCATTATCAATGAGCCACACAAAAAACGATTTAGATGGGTTCTCATGCAAGAAGGCTTTTATTGTGGCTATAATGTTGCCGCTAAAAAACCGGCCTTCAAATTCAAATACATCAACTTGTTTGCACAAGTTGGAAATTTCTGAAACCCTGCGATAATACTCAGCCGGTGAGATATTGCGTATCGGCCCGGTGTAGTGCTTTTTTTCCATTGTCGTCTTGCTGTTTGATTATTCGCTGGTAAGTAATGCCGCCTCGAAGCGGTCAATTGCTTCGTATTGGCTTTTGGCCAAAAGTTGATCTTTTTGCGCCTGCGTCGAGTGCAGGTAAAGGAACGCCATTATCTTTTGGGGTAGCGCATCTATTTCTTCCAAAAGTGTATTCGGAACAGATAGCACTTCAAACCCGATACATGGGTAAGCGGAATTGGAGGGGATCGAACCCACCGTTGCTACTTACCGCCCAACATTGCAGCATGTTCGCTTTTGTTACGCGGGGCTATGTTGGTCAAGCTGATCCGCGCACCTGCT
>CAZUVD010000083.1:0-2600 GCA_964623075.1 uncultured Coxiellaceae bacterium
GTAAACCGTAACACCCCGGCGGGGCAGATTGCGCCCGCTACGTCCTTGCGTTCCACGTCCACCTCGTAGATCGTTTCCGCCGTTCCACCTATCCGGGAAAGGGTTACCGTCCCGTGTTGGTCAGCGGCCTGCAAAACCGCCTGAACATAGTCCGGCATAGGCCAGAAGTCGAAAGCGACAGCCTCCCGGTTGGTGGCCTGTGCTAAGAACCTTGTCCCTACCCCGTTTGTTTCAAACGCTTCCTCGATTACGGGGACGTGTTCAAGCCTGTAACCAAATAAATAGAACTTTTGCACGTACCCGGTCTGGTACATGAGATTCAGGTCTGTGAGGTCGGTGGCGTTGGTGAAGGTCAGCACGTACATATCCTGCCCGTACTCGGCAACCGCCGTCGTCCCCGTCAATACGCCGCCGCAGGGATCGCCGGACGCCCACGTATAGGTGTAGTCACGGTACACGCGATTGATTGCGCCGGGTTCGTTAGGCAGGACCGTTGTCGTTTCGATGCGGATGATGGGAGCGCCGCCTTCGTCCCCAATATCGTTTTGGTTCAGGGTGAACGCGGAAAGGTTGGAAACGAAAACAAAGTTGCCGGTCTGGTTCCTATCTACAAGCACCCGATCCGTTCCCCATGCCCCAAACGTTGCCGTAAAGGACAGGGTAAAGATTGTTCCGCCGGGATCGGTTAAGCAGGAGCCGGAATTGTGTAGCAGTGACATTGAGCCGAACGTGTCAAAGGCACGAGACATGAATATTCGCTGCGAGCGCAGGATGTCCCCGCCTTTCAATGTTACAACGATTTGATAGGTGCCGGCAATGGGCGCGTTGCCGAGTGCCACGCCTTTGTAAGTGAACCAAGCCCGGTCTAATGCGGCGCTGGTTTCCGTTTCGATCTGCGCGAGGGTTTGATTGAACTCTACCCCGCTGTCCAAATTGACCAACTTCCAACTATCCACCGTCTCCCCATCATCTTCTACCGTGAATTGAAACGGGGGCAGCACCGAGACGGGGGAGTGCAGGTAGCCCCGGTGGGCTTGGTCGTCATCGTTCAGGTAAAAGGCGATTACGTTGTAAGGATTGCTTGGGCGGATCATGCGGTATTGTTTCCTGCAAAGATATTAAATTCTTGCATTAATCGCCATCATGGCCGCCCACTCTTCGTTAGTCCACTCGTATTCTACCTCGGTAGTTTCGGCTAATTTTTCACCGACCACTTCGGAAAATAAATCAAACATAGGCTGGTTAAGTTCAACCCCATAACGAGACAACGCAAAGAAAGCGCCACCTAAAAGACCATTTAAAAGGGCGTACCTTATCTTATGGGGCGGCATGTCAACTTGACCTTTTAAAAACTTCCGTGCGTTCATACCTCTTTAATTTTAAAAAGCCCCCGCGCAGCAGGCACGGGGGCGGAAAGTCGAATTTACTCCTCTTTGCGTAACTTCTTAGCGCCCGGTGTACGGGCGTTTTTCTTTCCCATTGCCATACGTTGGCGCGGGTGCTGTTTTCTTCGCCTCGGTTTTGATCGCGTTCGCATACGCGGGCGACTGCTTAACGAGGTTGCGGTTGATCGCTGCCGCGTCTTTGCTGTCCAGTTTCGGCGGCGTTAGTTTCGGTTTGTCCATCTGTCGAAAGGTTGATAAGGTGATTAATTACCCGTTCAGCGTCCCCGGCATTGCGGGCGTTGGCTTCGGGCGAGAACAAGGCCGCAAGGGCGGCGGTTAGTTTTGCTTTCATAGTGCAAAAAGATGTTTGTAGTCTGCCTCGCTAAGTTCGCATATCGAAAGGATAACGATACCGGAAGCAGTTTTTTCTTGCGATCTAAGAACGTCCTTTAGGTGTTCCATTGATGGGAACTTGTCGTCAAGGACTATTCCAAAGTTTCGGCTGCCATTCCCGCCTGGGAATTGATAGGATGCTGCAAAAAAGAAATATCGTTTCATCCCGCAAAGTTTTCGACGTACAGGCAAAGGCACTGCATGGCCGTTGCGCGGGAAATGGGGTAAGCGAGGGCGTAAGGCGCAATACCCGCCATATTTGCAACGGCGTACATTTGCTTATTTTCCCAGCTTTCCGGGAACCAGTAATGCGCTTTAATATCCGAGGGCTTGAACCCGGCACCCGTCAACGTCGCGTCAAAGTTGGCAACGGTGGGCCGGTCAATGTTTTTTATCACTTTCATGGTCGTAAGGTTTGCGCCCGGCGCGAGGCCGGGCAGGGTGGTTAGATTAATCAAACAAAAAACCGCTGTGAATAGGGTGCCATGCGCCTGTTTTTCTTACGCTTCGAGTTGCACCGTTGGGGCAGGTGATGGCGCAAGATTGCAAATTATGCGCATTTATGTAGTTAACTATTTTTTCATGTGCTGCTGTCAAATTTTTGACCGTTGTCTTAAAATTTTGACCGTTATTAAATGTCAGTTTGTAAGTATTCATTGTCTGATTGTTTAATTGTTACTGATTACCCTACAAATATACACCCACCCCGCCCCCCGCTCAAACTAATACCGACCAACACATAGAAAAAACCGACGAACGAAAGGAAATGAACGACTAAAGTAAATTATCTAACCGCTTCGCCCGGTCAAGCTCGAAAAAGAA
>CAZUVD010000084.1:0-2539 GCA_964623075.1 uncultured Coxiellaceae bacterium
TCTTTTTGAAATTCAGGACATTTTCGCAAGAAAAAATGACCGGGTAGACGGTTGTCTGTATTGGCGTTCCTTCAATATTCTTTCTGTCGGCCCTTTCGTAGACAATCCATGCATTTGGGTCTGTCACGCCGTAATACTCCAAAACTCGGTTTAACCATTGCTCCAGGGCTTCGCCCGGCATGAAGTTGTAGAGTTGGTCTTGGATTTCTGCGAGCGTTTTTTCCGCCGATTTGTCAACTTGCCACGTTCGACGTATGCCCTCAATCCTGTGCATCCGCTTCCAGTATTTGCGCGGGCGGGCAAGCGCGTATTTGGTGAGGGAATTGTACAGCCGCTTGCGCTGGTCTTTCAGGTCATCATCCTCAAACCTGCGATAGCGCGTAACCTCATCATCCTGATCCTTGCCTGTGGAAATCATTTTGGCGAACGCCTTGACTTCTATGCACCTGTCGTAGTTGGCATGGCGTAGCGCAAGGCTTATGTTCTCTGTGAGCAGGTCGGTAAGTTGCTGTGGATTCATGCTGCGAATTTTCGCTAATGTCTGGCAAAGTTAGGAAACAACTTTTGACTTTGCGCAAAAACCGTGCTGTTTTATGCGAAGCGAACGCCTTGCTTAATTTCTGCCTCGCTAATTATCATCCCCGTTAAACAATCCACCTCTTCGTCGTGTGCCGCATTTGGAAAGGCCGCGCACTGCGCCAAAAATCTGTCCACCCAAGCCATGCCTCTAGGAAGCAAAACCCGCCCACCCTCTAGCGTACCCTGGCAGCTGTGCGCCCTCGCCACCTTGTCACCCTTTGGCGGCTTACCCTCTGCCACATTTAGCCCGGTGCCTTTCTTCATTGTACTGGCCAATGTTTTGCCCGTGGCCTTTGGCTCAACCCTTGCGATTGACCGATAAGAGTACCCGTTGCGCTTGCAAAAGTTTTTAACAAATTCTATTTGCGCCTCAAAATCCATCCAATCTACATAAAACTCAAGGACGTAAAAATATGCGCCCTCCTTCACATAAGCAATTCCGCCTGTTGGATCGTTTTTTTCCTCTTCAGTGTAAGCGGTATCAAAATAATAGTCAACCTTTTTATTTTCAAATTTGTATTCTCTAGGGTCGTAATAGCCAAACCAATGCCTTTTTATCGTACTGCCTTCGTCTGGTGCGGGGCGTTGTTGATATAATGCGTTCCACGCCCGGCTACCGTTCTCCGCCTGTTTCTCCAAAAGCCATTCCCTGGAATACCATGACGGCCAAAGAGCCTCACCAATGCTTCTATTTGGTTCCGAGCCTTCGCAAATCGCGGGCAAGCAAATAACCTCTGTGCCATGCTTTTTTCTTTCCAGTATCCTGCCCGTCAAATCATCTTCATGCCATCGGGTCTGACAAATCACCTCAATAGCGTCACGCTCAAAACGTGTGGTGAACGTTGTGGTGTACCATTCCCAGGCGCGTTCCCGGTATGTCGTGCTATCCGCTTCCATCGCATCTTTTACCGGGTCATCAATTATGGCTATCGTTGCGCCAACGCCCGTAATACCTCCACCAACACCCGCCGAAACGTAATGCCCGCCTCCCACAATATCAAACCTTTCGTTTGTTCGTATCGCGCCCGGCTCCGTGTCTTTTGCAAAAGTTATTTGGGGGAAAAGTTCTCTAAATACATCGCCTGAAATTATGCGCTGACACTCCCGGTTCATTCTGCTGGCAAGCCCAAAAGCATATGATGCCAATATGACGTGTTCCGATGAATTGCGGGCGAAACACCAAGCCGGGAACAAAACAGACACTAATTCCGATTTCCCATGACGAGGTGGACACATCACAATCAACCTCTGATACCGTCTCTCTGCAAGCCTTTGTAGCGCATCAATTATTTGAAGGTGGTGCCAGTTAAATTCGTAATTTGGCTTTACCTCCTCAATGAAGTCCATAAATGACCTCTGGCAAAGGGTAGAAACGCCCTCAAGCAGTTCACTTTCCGTCAGCTGGACTTCGTTCTGAATCGCCATTTGCTATCGCCTTTTTTCTCATTTTAGACATTTGCCTAAGTTCCTCTGTGCTGAGTTTCGAGAAGTCCATTTTTATTGCGCCGCCATCCTTGCCTCCAACTTCGTGCCGATTGATTGCTTTGCCATGCGCCCTGTCGAGATTGTCCTTCAATACAGTATCCCAATCCCTGTCGCTGCTCCCGGCAAACCTTCTCGCCGTTCGCTGTATCAGTATCGGAAGACTCTTGTCGCTTGCCATCGCCTTAACGGATTCCACCGGATAATTCAATAGCACGGAAATAACGTCTGAAACCTGACTTGGCGTGACCGCCTCCGCGCCATCTGCCTTCAGGTCTTTAAGCACCTGCGATACCATGCGCGTAGGTCGCCCGTACGGGTTTCCGCTCTGGCCTTTTTCAAACCTGTTTATCTCCCCTCCGTGTGCTTGTTTTACTTTTGCCACCTTTGATACTCCTTTGTTATTGCGCCATTCGCTTGTATGGTTGCCCGTTCTTTTTTATTTCGAGGGTTGGGTCGAGTTTTAGCATTCTCAAAA
>CAZUVD010000085.1:0-2526 GCA_964623075.1 uncultured Coxiellaceae bacterium
ATGGAAGTTCAATCGCAAAAACTAACTGAATATCTGACATTTGTCGAACGCAAACGGCATACGGTTGGCGATGGTGGATTTCGCGTCAATTACGTGCCGGAGATCGCTTTTGATTTTCAACGCGAGATCATCGAGCGGGCTGTGAGAAAAGGCCGATGTGCGATATTTGCCGACACTGGACTTGGCAAAACCTTGATCGAGATCGCTATCGCTCAGAACATCGTCAGGCACACGAACAAACGAGTGCTGATAATGACGCCGCTTGCTGTCGCGTTCCAGTTCATTCGCGAGGCTGAAAAGATCGGCATCGATGATATTGAATATTCGCGGAACGGGCAATTCACAAAGAATATCGTCATTTGCAATTACGAACGGCTGCATTATTTCGATCCCTCGGATTTTGATGCGGTCATCGCCGACGAATCGAGCATCTTGAAAAACTTCGAGGGTGCGACAAAGCAGCAGATAACCGCATTCGTTAAAAAGATCAAGTATCGTTTTCTCGCAACGGCCACGCCAAGTCCGAACGATTACATCGAACTTGGAACGAGCAGCGAAGCCCTCGGACATCTCGGTTATACCGATATGCTCGGGCGGTTTTTCAAAAACAATCAGAATAACGTGGTCAAGATCGGCCAGGTCGATAAAGCTCGCCTCGGTGCTGAATGGTATCTCAAACCGCATGCAGAGCGTTCGTTCTGGCAATGGGTTTCGCAATGGTCGATCTCGATCAGAAAGCCAAGCGACCTCGGATTCAGCGACGAAGGCTATAACCTTCCGCAGCTCCATGAAAATCAGCATGTAGTCGAAAACCAAGTGCCGCTCGTCGTCAACGGACAGCCGCGAATGTTCAACGAACCGGCGTTATCGTTTTTTGAGCTTAAAGCCGAAACCCGGGCGACACTGACGGAACGCTGCGAGAAAGCCTATGAACTCGCCAAAGATCACGAAACGTCCGTGTATTGGGTAAATCTCAACGACGAAGGGAAACTGCTCAGAGAGATCGACAAAACAGCCGTTGAGATCAGCGGGCAAATGGACATCGACAAAAAAGAGGAGCTTTTGATCGCCTTTTCGACGGGCGAGATTAAGAAGCTAATCACAAAAACCTCGATAACCGCATTCGGCCTGAACTGGCAGCACTGCAACCACACGACATATTTTCCGACATATTCCTACGAGCAATATTATCAGGCGATCCGCCGCTTTTGGCGGTTTGGCCAGAAACGCGAGGTTTTTGTCGATCTCGTTCTGAGCGACGGGCAAACCCGCGTGATGGAAAGCCTGAAAGCGAAAAAAGACAAAGCCGATTCGATGTTTACGATGCTCGCGACAGAAGCGAACAGTACATTCAGGATCGAGCAACGGCAATTCACTAAACCGGTCATCAGACCGCAATTTTTAGGAGTAATAGATTGAGCAAAGTAAAAGATCAACTGATAACTGACCGCTATGCGGTTTACAACGGCGACAGCATGTTTGTCCTGCCAACGCTGGACGATCAATGCGTGGATCTCTCGGTATACTCGCCGCCATTTGCGGGGCTGTATAACTATTCGAGCTCTGAGAACGATTTCTCGAACTGCGAAACGAAAGAGCAGTTCTTGGAGCAATACGAATTTTTGATCTCTGAGATCGCTCGCGTCACAAAGCCAGGCCGCATAACCGCCGTGCATTGCACCGATGTTCACGATAATTCGTGTTTCTTGTGGGATTTCCCGCACGAGATCATTCGAATGCATGAGAACCACGGCTTTTACTATCGCAACCGGATAACGATATGGAAAGAGCCGCTAAAGGTCAGAATGCGGACGATGGTCCAAAGCCTGATGCACAAATTCATCGTTGAAGATTCGACCAAATGCTTCACGGCGATGCCTGATTATGTGCTGATCTTCACCAAGTCCGGTGAGAACCAAGTGCCGGTCACACATCCGCACGGATTGACGCGATATTTCGGAGCAACGCCGATACTGCCGAACATTCTACAGGCGTATAACAACGCAAACGGAACAAATTTTAACGAGACGAGCCTATGGCAGTATCTCAATGAAAAATATCTCGGTCATGAGGATCCTAAGACGAACAAACTAAGCCATTACATTTGGCAGCGTTACGCATCGAGCGTATGGGATGACATCCGTATTGACAACGTTTTGCCTTTCAAAGACAGCCGCGAAGAGGACGACGAAAAGCATGTTCACCCGCTACAGCTTGATGTAATTGACCGCATTGTCGAACTGTATTCGAACGTCAACGAGGTCGTTCTGACACCGTTCGCGGGCGTTGGCAGTGAAGTATTCAGCCCGGTCAGCCTGGACCGCAAAGCTATCGGCATCGAGCTTAAAGAAAGCTATTACAAGCAAATGCTCCTGAACCTCAAAGATGCACCGACGCGGTTTGCGAATGAGGGCATCGCACCGGCTTTGAATTTTGAAATGGCTGAGGAAATGGCCGCGTAAAGATCGAACAAATGGCAAAGCAGCGGATCGTAAATACACATTTTTGGCGGGATAACTTCATTCT
>CAZUVD010000086.1:0-2520 GCA_964623075.1 uncultured Coxiellaceae bacterium
ATCTGTTCCATGATTTTGTTTAATTGATGAACATAAAAAGTTTGACAAACCAAGGTTTTAACAGCCACGCCAAAGCCAACAATACCACCAAAAATACCGCTATAAACCACCCCCGCTTTTGCGCTGTTGTCATCTCATAGGTGAATTGCTCCCATCCTGACCAGGCAAAGGCTACCAATGTAGCAAGCGCGGCAAACAAGACGTTTCTTGGTTTCATATTTTTTGTATTCTGCGTTTCCAATTAGCGAAAACTACTACTACTGTGAAACCTTGTAAAAAAGCTTGTACGTAACGCCGCCTGTTGGGGTGTTGACGTCATCCGAAGTAATTTGGAACTCGTCAACAGTGATTGACGAATCGTCCACATACCATGCCCGGCTGTTCGTGCTAATAAAAGCAATCGTGTTTTTATCTGCCGCCGTCAACGATACAGACTTAGGCACCTGGTCAAAATCAGTGTGAAAATCAAGTGTCACTACCGTAGCGTTCGTGGCAGGGGATGTTCCTGCTGTGATAGAAATCACGCCACCCAAATCATTACCAACAACACTGGCACTAGCCCCTGTGCCAGCCCCAGTACCAACTGTAACAGTCGGCGTCTGCGAGCAAGAAAGGCGTTGCCAGTCCGTACCATCAAAGACGCACTTCCCTTTTATGGTGGTGTTCCAAAACTCAAGACCTTCTGAGGGGGACGATATTGCAAGCATATCAGCGTTGGTGCCCTTTGACCCCGCTATAAATGTCTTTATTGCTTGCAGATTGGTTTTTGTCAGCGTGTCGCCATCCTCGCTTTTAATCGCAAACAAATACCCGCCCCACAATGCCTGCGCGGAAGAACCTGCCGAAACCATACACAAGGCAAAAATTATAAAATACCTCATATTCAAAAACTTATTGTTTGGTAGCCAACGCCATTCCGGCACTGGCACTCTACCGATCTGTTTTGGCCAAACACCGTAAGCGTCAGGTTTCCATTGATTGTTTCGGTAGATGTTGGGTCAATTACAAATGCAAAAGCATCTGTTCCCGTTTTTACGATTTTCCAAATCCAACCCTCCGTGGTAGATGTGCAGGATGGTAACGTGACGGTGATATTTCCCGACAAAGTGCCGACGTACAAAATGCGGTCATCTTCATCCACCGTTGCGTTCGCTGTTACCGCCCTGTGCGCATTGTCTTCCACACCATTAATATTCACCGCCGCCAAAGTCGCTGCGGCGTTACCAACTATGCCGCCGTTTCCGGTCACAACGCCTGTGCTTGTGAATGTGCCTGTATTGGTTTTGTTCCCCGCCCACGTTTGAGTCGTGGTGGACACTATGCCTCCAAGTGCCGCCGTCGCATTGGGTATATTGAAATTGACGGTGGTGCTCGTACGCGCTACGCTAAATGCCGCGTCAACGTGGGTAATGGCCGCCGTTGCAGCATAGTAGGCTGTTCCGTTTGACGCCAGGAATGTGTTATCCGCGCCCAACGTGGACAGGTTCGTGCCGCCGTTTGCTATGGGGAGCACACCCGTCACGCCCGTAGTGAGGGGCAAGCCTGTTGCATTGGTAAGTACACCCGCCGATGGAGTGCCAAGGTTCGGCGTTACCAGCGTGGGCGAAGTAGCCCGAACAGGCGCACCAGATCCTGTGGCCGTTGTCCAAACAGGCAAGGCCGATGCACCGCCGCCAACCAGTATTTCCGTAGTTGCGCCCGCCGCAAGCGTTTGGTGCGCGCCCGTTGCCGTTGTTCCGGCTGCAATTAAGCCGTAAGCCGTCGTGGATGTCGCCCGGCCTGTGCCGCCCTGAGCAACTGTTACAACCGCGTTGTCAGTCAGTACGGTTGCTGAGGCGTTCGGGAACGTGAATGTTTTGGTAGTTGTTGCCGGGCCTGAAACCGCAAAAAAAGCATTGTTTGTGCCTCCGTTCGCGCTTGGTAGAATACCTGTTACACCCGTCGTTAGTGGTAGCCCTGTCAGGTTGGTTGCAACGCCGCTCGATGGTGTTCCAAGTGCAGGCGTTACAAGTGTTGGTGATGTGGCAAAAACCAATGCGCCCGTACCTGTTTCGTTCGTCACCGCCGCAATGAGGTTGGCGCTGGTTGGCGTGGCAAGGAACGTTGCGATTCCCGTTGCCAGTCCACTCACGCCCGTAGCGATTGGAAGCCCCGTACCGTTCGTTAAGACAACGGCTGACGGCGTTCCAAGATTCGGGGTAACGAGTGTTGGAGAGGTTGCGAATACAAGCGAACCAGACCCGGTTTCATCGGTGACGGCTGCTGCTGCATTTGCGCTCGATGGCGTTGCCAGGAATGTAGCCACCCCTGTACCCAATCCGCTTACACCCGTTGAAATCGGTAGCCCTGTGGCATTTGTGAGCGTTGCGCTGGTGGGCGTTCCAAGGATCGGGGTAACGAACGTTGGCGAGGTTGCAAGGGCAACCGTAGTGCCGCTACCTGTTGTTGTGGCCGCGCTTATGGCTGTGCCATTACCCGCCAAAACAGGGCTGTTTATGGAAGTCGTAAGCGTTATTGCGG
>CAZUVD010000087.1:0-2505 GCA_964623075.1 uncultured Coxiellaceae bacterium
ATTAGCCATTGCATCTGGCTGGTCTGCATCAAAAGGGCTGCCTGAATCCTCAAGGTCGTAGGCCAATGGTTGTATTTCCATCCCTGTCGCATTGAAGTCGTAGAACCTTGTGGTTGAATCTTGGAATCGAACAAGGACAGTATCGAGTGGCCCGTTCCTGTGCTTCGCAATAATTATTTCAGCAACCCCTTTAAGGCTCTGGCCATTCTCATCCTCTAATATTTGGTAATAATCAGCCCGCCAAATGAACATAACTATGTCAGCATCCTGCTCGATGCCCCCGCTTTCGCGGAGGTCAGAAAGCTGTGGGCGCTTTGCCCCACCCCGTGTTTCTACCGCCCTGCTTAATTGCGATAGAGCAATGATAGGAACTTGCAATTCCTTAGCGAGTCTTTTTAGACCGCGAGAAATACTACTTACCTCCTGTTCCCTATTTCCTTCATTATCCCCGGACATCAATTGCAGGTAATCAACGATAATCAGCTTTACGCCTTGCTGTCGAACCATTCTACGGGCAGCAACTCGCAGTTCTGTAATATTGATCCCCGCTGTATCATCTATGTAAATCGGTAGTTCTGCTGTCTTAGCTGATGCTATTGTAAGGCGGTCATATTCGTATTCATTCATCTTATCTGGACGTCTAAATACTTCGCTTCCCATCGCCGCATCCATTGATTGAAGCCTTGCGACAAGTTGTAAGTAATCCATCTCAAGCGAGAAGAATCCGACGGGGTCGCCGGCCTCTGCAACATTTCGTGCAATGGTAAGCGCCGCCCCGGTTTTGCCCATGCCAGGACGGGACGCAAGAATAATCAAATCCGGTGCAATTACACCTCCTGTTAGGGCATCCATATCGCGTATCCCGTAACTCAAACCCCTTAGCTTCCCAGGGGTCTTCCTGATAGTGCTTATTCTTTTGAGGTTTTCAGATACCCCTTGTGCAATGTTTTTGGCACTCCCAGTAACTACCCCAGTACTTACTTCAAGCAATCTTTGTTCGGCAACTTCAATAAGTTTCAAAGCATCAGTAGTGTCTTCATAGGCCAGGCGAAGAAGATCACTACCCATCGTTCCAAGTACGCGCTGAATATACTTTTGCGATATGATGCGGGAGTGGTATTCGATGTTGGCCGCAGAAGCTACCCTATTGGTAAGTTCGGCGAGGTAAGGCGGGCCTCCTGCAGCTTGCAGATCGCCGGACCTTTTTAGTTCCTCCATGACCGTTAGCAGGTCAATAGGCAAGGACTTGTCAAACAGGCGAAGCATTGCCCGGTAGATGTGCTGGTGTGCTTCGAGGTAAAAAGTTTCAGGCTTCAATATATCGCCCACAGTGTGAATCGCCTCCTTGTCGAGCATAAGTGCTCCAAGCACTGCCTCTTCGAGTGGTAACGCTTGCGGCTGCACCTTGCCGAATACATAATTAGAAAGGTCGGCTTGGCGCTCCTTATCCTCTTGCTGTTGATACCTGTTAAGTTTTTTCATATTGTCTGTTGATGAAGTGATTTATCTCTTTGGGGAGTATTCAGCAATCTTTACCCCAGTTGCAACCTTTGGCTGGTCGCTTTGCTGCTGATAATTAGTCGAAGTTTTTTTGTTGTATGGTGACTCTATCCACGTGGCAATCTTAATACACATTTGGCTTTCTCTCTTTTGCCTTTCTCCTGGGTCTGTAGGAATAATCAGCATATACGGAAGACTATCGGCAAGGTAGTGGCGCATTCTTGCCCTGACTGCATCCTCCCAGTTTTCAGGCAGCTTCTTAGGTTTGCCAAGCAAGTTGTACAATAGCTTCTCAGGGTTTCGAGTGATAAGGTCAATATAATGATCTGCTGCCGGCTCCCATGTTGTTGGTATTGGCACTGGCGTCGCTGCTGGTTCTGGATCCCCTTCTTGCGTAGGCTCCGATTGGGGAAGCTCATCATCCGCTACCGCCGTAATAACTGTGGTAGTTTTCACCTTGTTATGGTTGACTCGCTCCATCAATAATGTGTTCATTCTGGACCGGTATGGAGCGGAAACACTCGGACTGTTTTGAGCGATCAACGCTTTTAGCAGCTCTATACTTTGCACTGCACTTATGTCCTTTACTACTGCGTTCATCGCCCTGTTGCTGGCAGTGATAAGCAACTGCCTGGGGTATTGCAGAAGTGCAACTTCCCCAGTGTTCCAGTCAACAGCTACATGATTAGGAAAAGCTCCGACAAGGCCTTTCAGAGAACTCTCAAATGGAGTGGAAATAAAGCCCAACTGGAAACCCATCATCTTTGGCTGTAGCTTGAAGATCCCGCAAGCGCTACTGAATGGTGAAGTATGGAGATATACAAAGAGCAATTTCTGCTCTGGGGACATGGACAACATAGTGTCATCCATCCAGTTGTTAGTATAGAAATTCCGGTAGTTCATATTTCGCTGGTTTGTAAAAATGAAAAGCCCGCAGTTTTTAGGAGCGCGGGCCTTCGGAAACAGACAATGTAATACGAACTATCAAAGACTTTCTGGCTCCTA
>CAZUVD010000088.1:0-2479 GCA_964623075.1 uncultured Coxiellaceae bacterium
TGGAGCGCGGCGGCTTCGATTTCGTTTTGGATTATTTGACGCGCAGGGTCTGGCAGGTTGTATTTTAATTGCAAGGCTGCCAGGCGGTTGCGGATGTTGTTGAATTTGTAGCGGGTGAAGGTGTTTAGTGTGCGCATTTCATAATTTCGTTAGTTCATCCACCCGCGCCAACAAAACAACGTTTCCGCACTCCAATTGAACCCAGCCCGCGCCGCGCATTAGCTTTACGGTTCTGATTCCAGCAGCGTATTGGAGCGTTGGCTCTGTTGGGGTAAATAGAACGCGGTCGCCGGGTTGGTACATGGTGAATTTGTTTTATTTTCTAACTGTGCGCTACCGTTAATCCGCTAAACGCGGCTGCTTTGGCACACCAGTTATTCCAAATTAAAGAGTAACGCCATGTTTTCGCTCCCACGACCTTAGCCTCGCTTCGCGTTTAATATCTGCCATCCATTGCAAAACCTGCTGGATAGTGATCGTTTCGTACCCGCTTTTTTGCAGGTCTTTTAGTTTTTGCTCCAGTTGTTTCATTGCTTTTAGTTTAAAACCTTTCCGTCACATCCATTTCCGCCATGATCTTCACGGCCAAAACATAGGCGGCTTTTGGTGTTGGCTTCTTTGGCTTTGGAGATTTTGTTGCGAGTGATTTAATTGGTTTCATTGTGTGGGTTAAAAACCTTCAAATTCTGAAAGTCCCTCAAAATCTTCCTCGCTCATTTCCTCCGACTTAACAGAGTATTCTTCGCCCACATCACCGTTATCAAACAGGTATTCAATATCTGCTGATTTTGAGTAGAAGGATTGACCGTCATCAACTTTTGTAATTTTGTAAACTATCATTTTTTTAGACTTTATTTAGGTTAAAAAATGTCTGGTTCTTTTGAATCGAATCTTATTTCTTTGTCAAGGTTTGCGCGGGGTATAGTGAAGTTTGTTGGCTGGAAACTTGGGGCTTGTATTTGCGGTTCGTCAAGGTTGTAAAACTCTGCACACTCTGATCTGAAACCAATCAGGCAGTCTCCCGTAGCCCCGCCCCTGTGCTTTGCAAAAATCAATTCTGCAACCCCTTTTAGGCTTGCTCCGTTTTCATCTTCTAAAATCGAATAGTATTCTGGACGGTACAAAAACCCAACTATGTCAGCGTCTTGTTCCAGGTTTCCGCTCTCCCTCAAATCCGAAAGGATTGGCCGCTTTGAGCCGCCTCTGGTTTCAACAGCCCGCGAAAGTTGGGAAAGCGCAATGATTGGCACATTCAACTCCTTTGCCAATCCCTTTAAGCCCCGGCTTAGTTCTCCAATATCGTTGTCCCTGTTTCCGCTTTTAGAGGTGTCCATCAACTGAATGTAGTCAAGAATTATAAGCCCAACCCCGCGCTTTACTACCGCCTTTCTCGCCTTTGAGCGCAACGCACTGATTGAAAGGTTTGGGGTATCGTCAATGTAAAGGGGAACTCCTTGGAAAAATTCGGCTGAAGATTGAAGGTCTTGCAAATCGCGTTCAGTCAACTTCCCGGTTTTGATGTGCTGGCTGTTTATTTTAGCCTTTTGCGCCATTAGCCTTTGCATGATTTGATCTTTCGACATTTCCAGTGAATACAATTCAACTGGGGTGCCACGAAGTGCGGCGTTAACCGCGTTCTGAGCGGCAAAAGCACTTTTGCCCATTCCCGGCCTTCCTGCAAGAATTATCAAGTCTGTGGGCTGCCATCCTCCTGTTTGGTTGTCAACAACGGTAAGCCCGCCGGGTACGCCTGTCAATCCCTTGCTTTGCATCGCCTGTGCCGCGCTTTTCAGGACTTGAATAGCAATGTCGCCCGCGCCCGTTGCCGCGCTTTGATGCGCCCCGCTTGCGATTGAAAAAACGGATTTTTCAAGTTCGTCTAACTGATTGAAAACGTCTATTGTGTCATCGTAACCGTTTCGGACGGCTGCCATTCCCGCCTGAATTATGGCGCGTTGGATGTGCTTTTGTGCAATGATGCGGGCATGGTATTCGATGTTTGCTGCCGACGCTACACGATTACATAGTTCAACCAGGTAGTAACCGCCCCCGATTGCGTCAAGGTTTCCAGTTTTTTTGAGTTCATCCGTTACCGTCAATAAGTCAACAGGTATGGATCGCTCAGCAAGGCTAACGATGCAACGGTAGATGTGTTGGTGTGCTTCTAAGTAGAAACTGTCAGCCTGTATGGTTGCGTCCACCAACCCAAGCGCATCGCGGTCTAGTAGCAATGCGCCCAATACCGCTTCTTCGAGCGGAACCGCTTGCGGGGCGGGCTTTCCAAACGCGAAATGCTCAATCTGTTCCTGTTTTAGGCTTCCCATTACGTTAGTCTGCGATAGGGTGAAGGTGTGTATTTTGGTTGTTCTGTCGTTCCGTTTTGCCGGGTTGCTCCGCCCTCTTTGGGGGCGTTGTTTCGGCCAAAACTTTCCTCGTTTTTCAGGTAGGAAAATAGCCCGTCTGAAAAATGGGTAACCGG
>CAZUVD010000089.1:0-2465 GCA_964623075.1 uncultured Coxiellaceae bacterium
CTGTTAGTTGGGAAACAACAGCCTTTTATTTTCCATTAAAACAAGGATTGAAACTTACGTTGTGATTTTGAATTGTGAAAATTTATACCCGATGCGCTTTTGTGTGTCGGGTTTTTTTGTGGATTTATTGTAAAATTTAGACCAATCTAAAATAAAATTTGGATTAGTCTAAAAAATGCAGTAACTTTGCACCGTAAAAGGCGTATAGAGCATGAAAGTAATGCGGCAGGCTACCAGCTTGAAGAATTAGGGGCAGTACCTAAATTGCGCTCAAAATATCCCATACAAAACGTAACGGTTTTGTATGGGTTTTTTTTGTGTGGATAACTTGTGGATAACTAAATGAATAAATATTTTGCCAATACGTCAAATACCCCTATCTTTACACTATCAAACAAACAAAAAGTATTAACAAACAAAAATTTACCATTATGGCAACTTACAGAATTTACAGAGCAGACGGACGCATTAAATTTGCGGGTACTGACTATCCTTCATTTTTTACCGACCTAAAAAAGGCTGTTGAAAAATGCGACTTCGACAAAGGCGAAACGGTGCATGAATATTGCACCAAATACCAATCAAGCCTTTGGGAAGTTTGCGTCGACAAAAGATACTTATTAACACATTAACAAATTTTCTCACAAACAAAATTTACATCATCATGGACGCTATTGCAGCACAAGAGATTTCAAGAAACATCATCGCCCAACTTGGGGGCAACCAATTTTTCGTAATGACGGGAAGCAAGGTCAAGCATTACGCTATTGCCGTTAATAGTGGCAACGTTACACTAACGCTAACCTTGACAAGAAACGCAGTCGGAGCCAATCATTTAGCCATTACGCTAAACTCGATGGATACTTACGATGTTCAGTTTTTAGCAGTAAGCAAAAAAAGCGTAAAAGTGGTAACCGAAAACAACGGTATCTATTGCGACCAGTTACGCGGACTTTTCGAAAGTACCACAGGGCTACGTACAAGTTTGACACATATTTACTCAATCTAATCACACACAAAAAATAAAGACAGATGATTTACACCAGTTATTACGGAAACGTAAAAAAGTTAAGAGAGGCGGGAGTGTTACCAATCAGCATAAGCCGCTACCCCGCTAAGTTCGCAAATGTTACGGTTGAGCTTAAAATGCTAGCTCCCACATCGGATATGCTAAGAATGGAAGAGGAGCCGTACATCGTTAAGTTCAAGTCTATTCTTGGTCGTTTGGACCCGGATAAGATACTGAAGCAAATAAACCTACTCGCAAACGGCAGAGATTGCGCCTTACTTTGTTACGAACGCCCAGACGAATTTTGCCACAGGCATTTAGTTGCCGAATGGCTAAACAGCAATACAGGTACAGAGATTAAAGAGTTTGGGCAGTCTCCGACTACTCCGACCGCTACGGTTACTCCGCCAACGGCTAAACAGGAGAAGTTGTTTTAAGGCAACAAGCCCACGCAAACATTTTGGTTTGTGTGGGCTTATTTTTGTATGTGGATAACTATTATTTGAATGTGGATAACTAAATGTATAATTATTTTGCTAATAGGTAAAAACGGTGTATCTTTACACTATCAAACACACACACACAAAAAAATCAAAATTTACCATTATGGCAGCTATATTATTTTACCCTAGTTTTATTGAATTTATAAACCGTAAAGACAAAAGCATTAACGGCACAAGCAACCCAGATTTAGTGCAAAATCAAAGTACCAATACAGGTTGTTGGGATTGCAAAAACTGCATCAATTGCGACGGCTGCGTAGATTGCGAAGGCTGCGAAGGTTGCACAGGTTGCTCAGATTGCAAAAACTGCAAAAACTGCAAAGAGTGTAACGAGTGCGATACCTGCAAAAACTGCAAAGAATGTAACGGATGTAACAATTGCACCGCTTGTAAAAATTGCGAAATGTGTTCAAATTGCAAAAATTGCAAAAATTGTGTAGAGTTGCACCCCACAAACAAAAATATCTAATCACAAACAAAAAAAGGTTTTATCATGAGTTTATCGCAAATTGTTAGTACAAAGTTATCAGCCGCGTTTGATAGCAACGGTGCATTTTTCGCCTTCGGCACCGACCAGTTTAACGAACAAAAAAAAGAGGGTGTTATCTACGTCAACTTGTCTGCTGGGCTAGTATGTCCGAAAGAAAATGCAAAGCAGTTGCTGGAGCAAATTAAGAAAATCCGTAAAGAAGGCATTGCGGAAGATGCCGAAAAAAACGGATTACGCAGGATAATAAAAAGAGAGCTTGCGAACTATGAGTGCTATTATACAGGTGATTGTGAGCCTTGTATAGATGCGTTAGTAGATTACGACGGTATCACGCCTGAGCTTATTTATCAGGTCTATAACGAAGAGAGAGAAAAATACGATTAGTAAAATCCTTTAAATACGCGCGCGGGCTTAGTTTTTTTAGCTTGTTTTTTTGAGAATGTGCCTTTAATCTGAAAAAAAC
>CAZUVD010000090.1:0-2455 GCA_964623075.1 uncultured Coxiellaceae bacterium
TTAGCCGAATCCTTGCAGCGATCAAGGACGACCCAAAGCCCAAAGCCAAGCGCACCAGAATAGGCCCGTATGTTTTGACAGGCAAGGTGGCAACGCTGGCGGCAGAAGAAATACAGACGACATTTGAAACCGTCTGCTTGTCCATTTCGCACTACCTCGGATTCCGGGAAAGCGAGTTGCTGGCGATGGATTACCGGGCGTTTTACCGCAACTACGTCCGGGCATACTCGAAGCAAAAAGCCGAGGAGCGGGAGATAGAAAAGTTACGAAATAACAAATAAGCGATGGCACAACCCGATCCAATTAATTTTGTCGCAACCTATGACGATACCGCCGTTTCAGCGGGCGTAAACCGCATGATACAGGATGTAAACAAGGGGCAGGACGCATTTGATGACCTGTCTAAATCCGCGTCCAACGTCGGGCCGTCCTTCGCCGCATCCATCGCCACGGCGCAAAAGGAAAATGAGGCATTGCGGAACGGGATGCTGCAAACAAAGGCCGAAATATTGCGGCTTGAGAAGCAATATAATAGCCTAACTGTAAAGTCAACCGCGAATGCAAAAGCGATACGGCAGCAGATTAACGCCCTGAACCAACAAAACAAGGCATCATCTATTTTATTCCAACAGAACGAAAGCGATATAAAACAATTAGGGCGACAGGCAAAAGAATCGTTTGGTCAAGCCGGGCAATCAATGCAGTTAGCCGGGTATCAGGCCGCAAACCTTTCTTTTCAATTGCAGGACGTTTTTACGCAACTTGGATCAGGTACAAGCGTACTTCAAACCCTTGTCCAGCAGGGGCCGCAAATTACATCTATTTTCGGTGGCGTTGGCAACACCTTCCGCTTCGCTGGACAGCAAGCCCTCGGCTTCTTTAAACGCCTGTTTACCCTGAAAGGCGGGTTAACCGCGCTCGCAGCGGGTTTGGTTGCATTAACAGCCGCCGGAGTTGCAGCATATTTTCGCAAATCACAGGAAGCCGGGGATCGCTTTGAACAGTCAATGGCCGGGCTTGGCGCAAGGTTTGACATCGTTGTTGGCCGGGTGTTTGAGTTTGGGGAAAGCATCGCCCGCGTATTTTCCGGCGAAGCATTTAAGGGCGAAGTATTACAGAACCTTACCCGTATCTTTTCCGGATACGGGGATGAATTAGACCGCGCTGCCGAAAGCGCCCGAAAGTTTACAGAGGTGCAGCAGGTATTAGGCCGCGCCGCAAATGAATTTATCATAAACGAGGGGCAAGCCCTCCGGGTAGTAGACGAACTACGGGCGAAGGTAGAAGACGAAACACAAAGTATTGGATCGCGCACAAAGGCACTGCAAGAAGCCGGGAAGATTGAACGGGGTTTGGAAGTGGAACGCATACGCGCCGCTACCCTACAAGCATCCGCTCTAAAGGCAAAGATTGAACAGGAAAGCGCAGCGGGGGGTATTAGCGTTGAACAGGGTAAACTAATATCCGATGCCGAGCGCAAGGTTATTGACTTGCTTCGGGATTCAGCTGCAAGGGAGCGGGAAGACGCGGCTAAAATACGTTCAATCCGCGAAGAACGCGCCCGGAAACTTGACGAAGAAAAGGAAAAGGTGGAGGCCTTAAATAAGGCATATCAATCCCTTTTGGAACGGTTAGCGCAGCGGGTAGAGAAGGCGCAAATATCCGAACTACTTGGCACCGACAAAGTACAAGCCGAAAAAGAAGCCGCCTTAAAAGAGGTGGACGCATTCGTGAATGAAATTGCCGCCGCTGCCACGGCTGCCGGGCGCTCGCTACCGGAAGGATTTGCAAGTGACGTGCAGGACTTGGTAAGTGCCGTTGAAACAGAGTTTAGACGCGCCGTTGACAAGCTCCGGGAAAAGGATAAAGAGAACGGGGTGTTTGCGCAGCTACTTTTACCGAAAGATAAAAGCGGGTTAGAGGACGCAGCACAGTCCGCATTCAACCGCCTTAATGGTGTGTTCAATGATAACCGCGACCTTTTGCAGCGCATCAAAGACGGTATTGCGTCCGCGTTCGGATTGAGCCGGGAAGAACTGGAAAACGGTTTTCAGGAAATAAGCGCCGGGTTTAATCTCGCCTTTGGCAACTTCGTACAGGGACTGGACGCCGCTACCGAAGCCCAAATATCCGCCCAAGACCGGATCATCGAACGCCGGCGGGAACAGGTGGACGAACTAAAGGAACTGCTCGACATTGAATTGCAGCGCGAACGGGACGGCTTTGCAAACTCGGTAGGCGTTCGGGAGCGGGAACTGGAAGAAAAGCAGTTATTGCTTGAAGCCGCCGAAAAGAAACGTGCCGCCCTGGAGGAAAAGGCCGCCCGGCGCACGTTGATCATTAACAGCGTTCAGCAAGCAAGCGAGGCCACGCTAACTATTGCCCGCCTGCTTTCCGCATCGGCCAAGCTCGGAATCTTTGGTTTCATTGCTGCCGCCGCCGTGGGGGTTTCTAC
>CAZUVD010000091.1:0-2425 GCA_964623075.1 uncultured Coxiellaceae bacterium
AAAATCGTAGCCTGGTATCAGGCTGGACAACTAAGCAAGGCCGAGGCCGAGCGAGCGCTGGAAAACTTCGCGCTTTTGGAGAATGAGTAGTATGTGGGCATTGAGTACTATGTTTCTACTCGGACTCATCATCGGAGCATTAGCGGTAGCATACAAGGAGAATCAGAAATGAGCCTGCAAGATAAGGCAATCGACATCAAAGGCAAGCAATATGTGCTGGTGTCAGATCGGGTCATATACTTCAACGAGAAATATCTTGATGGCGCAATCACAACCCAGCTCGTGTCAGCGCCGACTGATGAGCGAGTGGTGATCAAAGCGACCATTACGCCGGACTGTGGTGTGCCGGAGCGTAAGTTCACGGCTTACTCACAGGCTCTCTGGGGTGATGGCTACATCAACAAAACATCAGCAATCGAGAATTGCGAAACATCAGCCGTCGGCCGAGCGCTTGGCCTTATGGGGATCGGAGTCATAGATTCCATCGCCAGCAAGGATGAGATCGACAAAGCAGAAATGCAGAGCCGCATGCAAACCGCGCCGCAGGCTATCAAAGAGATCGGCGAGATTTTAGAGAGTAAGGGGATCACCCAGCCAGAGGACAAACAGCGCATTGTACGCAAGCTCTCTGATGGGCAGCCGCTCAATACCTCTGGGATCGCTCGCCTGAAAAAAGAGATTGTGCTGGCAGCGCCGGACACATTAAAAACATTAGCAGAGGAGCAATAACATGAATCGAAATGAAGCACTACAACAGGTCAAGATGTATCAGAGCAATGACTGGGAGGTGGTCGAGGAAACCCCTGACTACTTCTTGCTCAAGAAAAACACGGCAACGGCCGTCGGGCATATCTTGCTGCTGATCTTTTTCTGGTGGACTCTCGGTTTGGCTAATTTAGCCTACTGGGCATTGAGTCAGAAAACGAAAAAGGTGGTGAAATAATGTCGGGGACGAAAATTGGCGGCATCAAAGCTGCCCAGACAAACAAGCAGCGATATGGTCAAGCGTTCTATAAGCGCATTGGCTCCATCGGCGGGATCAAGAGCAAGGGTGGCGGCTTCGCGAAAAATAGCGAGCTGGCACGCCTGGCTGGAAAGATTGGCGGTATGCACCGCAGCAAGTCAGAGATGACTGAGGCACAGTACAATGCGGAGCTAGAGATCCGCGAGCAAATCAAGCAACTTAAGGAGAACGCATAAAATGGCACACAATCGAAAAAAGCAAAAATTAGAGGAACAGGATCACAAGCAGATCGTAGAACTTTTGGCATTGAAAGTGCCGCGGAAAACTATCTGCGCCATTACAGGCTGGAGCCACGCGACTGTCACTTGGGTGCAGCGATACAACACCTGGGAGTCATATCAGGGATTCCTCAACAAATACCGTATTGAAAAGCAGCAGGAGCGCGAGGCCGAGCGAGCAGCTCACCAAGTACCTGATCAGCATGAGCTTGTCATACCAGAGGCCGAGCAGCTTCAAAAAGACGTCGAGGATCTGCTGGCAGCGTTTGACGCTCGCTTGGCTCACATCGACGAGAATCTCAACATCATATTGCAGACGCTTCGAGAAACCACCTCGCAAGAATATAAGCGCGGATTCTGGAAGTAGCAAACCATGAAACGGAGGGTGAAAAATCAAATACAATACGCCATCGGAGTGCTGCTTTTTGCAGCATTCTCGATCGGCATACTAACTTTCATGCTTGTGCTGATCATATATCTCACAGCCTGGGTAAATAATCTGAAAGGTTGAATGATTATGAAAATTGAAATGGATCTCGACCTGGCGCTGGAGATCGGCGAGCAGCTTGCTGGTAAAGAAAGGCTAATCTATCAAATATCTGATGGCTATAGTATGACCCACGAGGAGGCTCAAATAAGCGGATCGACTGTCAATAGGGTTAGAAAATACTTGGCGAAAAGTGTCAGGTATGAAATCGAGTGCAGCGATCAGCTCAATGACGCGGAGAAGCGAGAACTCTGTGCGAGGTTTACATGGTAGCTATGAAATTGACTGATCAGCAGAAAAAAGATTTGGCTGAAATTATCTCGGTCTATGATGAGGTCTGCTGGTGGAAATATAGTTCTGATGAGAAAACGGGCGCAGCTCTTAATATGGGCGAGAGGCCGCCGACCAAAAAGCTGATCTCTGAGGATATGCTTTTGCAGCGTATTGTCGGGATCATTGAGGAGTGTAGAGATGAAGAAGTTAGCATTTGATTCAAGTAACTGGAAACTAATAGGCACAATCAACGACCTCATCGACCTCGTAAACTCCCAGCAAGAAGCAATAGGAGAACTACAGACAGAGATTGGCGTTCTAAGGCAAAGCGCAAGGCGCTGAAAGGAGTGTGAGGAATGAAGAAGCCCGAAAAATTACAACTAGAAGCTGACCCAGGTAGTATAGATTATTCCGATGAGCGGT
>CAZUVD010000092.1:0-2326 GCA_964623075.1 uncultured Coxiellaceae bacterium
TGGCGCAAAATTGGGCTATTTTGTTTGGGTCGAGCATTTGTTGGGCAAATTTAGGGTTTATTTTGAATTTAAAAGGAATTTAGTCCATTGGTCGGCCATTGCGTTTGCGATTCCTGGAAAAGTCTTTGATCTGAGCGTTCTGTTTTCTTCGCCTTTTGGTGTGTTTGATGAAGAAGCGTCCGCATACCATTTCGGCATAACCTTTCCCGACTTAAAGGTAGTCATTTCGCCCCTTGAAACGTGGGTTATATGGTCATCAAATAGTGATATTTTCGCGTTATGAAACAAATAAGGCAGTCCCCTTAGCCACAAGCAGGTGGTTTTTTGGTATTCGTCTCCGAAATAGTACGGCTGAATGATTTGGGGTTTTGGCAGCCTTTTGTCTCGATTCATTGCCCCCATCGGATTTTCCATGTAGACGTGATCGGCATTTTCACAAGCCAACTGCCAAAGTCTTATTGTCCACTCAACACTTTCAATACGTTCGCTGTGTTTGGGTTTTCCAGGCGCGTAGGTTCTGTTCCCAGATAATGCCATTTTTGTGCAAACCGGGTGCAAGCCGATTAAATCCCACTTCCTACTTTTTATAGCCTCAATTACGCACATTTTCAAATGCCATTCTAGATGCCCGCCTGAGCAGTCTTTCAGGTCATTGCTGAAAGCCCTGCAACCGCGTTGCCTAAACGCTATCGCAACGGTTTGGCTTTCCTCGCATCCTATTAAAACATTCATATTTTAGGTGTTTTTAGTGCCGCGCCTTTTCCCCAACCCTTCCTGAACTCTCCCCGGAAAAACCAACGCTGGCAGTCGGGGCATTGCCGTTGCTCCAGGCCTTTGGCGGCTTTTGGGTGTTCGTCAAAGTAGGGGACGGCGGTGGGTTTGGAGTTGTGCGGGATTTTATGGAGCAGAATCCTTTAATTTGGCATTGACAGAAATAGTAAAAGTATCGGGGTCAAACCCTCCGCTTGACAAATAATCCCTAAAGGTTGTGAATCCAGTGGGCTTGCCCTCCCAATCCTTTGACATGAATTTTTCAAACGCCATTATCAAGCCAAAAAATGAATTGCCTGTAATCCTTGCGTTTCGGTTCGGCCAATCTGGGTATTTCGTTACCCAGTCGCTCTCTTTTTTTGACCACTTTAGCGTTACTTTTTCTTTGCTTCGCTTCATATTCAGTTGAATGTTTGTGTGTGAAAACCCGCATAACCCTGCTTCAACTTCCATGCTCGCTAAGCGGTCGCACAGTCGTCGAAGCCCCAGTTAGGGGTTTAAATATTTTTTAGTTACCTCAACAGCCATTTCAACCGTCCACACAAACCAGCACTGGTAGCCACGTTGCGTTAATTCCTCCATTGTGTTTCGTTGCGCCTCCACATGGTCGCTCTTTTTCAGCGTCACGCCGTCAACCTTGTACGGCGTTTCGGATTTGAACTCCAGGAAAAGCCCGGCGTAATCGCCCGAAGGTTGCGCCACGAACAGGTCGGGCCATTTTTGCCCCTTGCTTTGCAGCGCGTTTGCCCTGACTTGCTGGATCATTGACTTTGCAACGTGGGCGGCGGCATCGCTGAAGATCAAAATGTGCGGGTATCTGCGTCCCATTTCCTGCACATATTCCTTTTGGATATTGTACTCCGGGTTTTTCTTGCGCTGTGGCTTCGCCCTTGCCGCTCCGCTTTCGCGTTCTGGCTTCGCGGCATGGGTTGTGGCCGTTTTTTGGTTACCTCGCTTGTGCGGCGTTTCTGTGCGTTTTGCGGCCTGTTGTTTTCCTATTATGCGGTCAACGTCCGCTTGTGTCCAACTGCTCATTTCGCATTGAATTTAGTTTCAAAATCACTTTCAGTCCCGCCAGCCTCCAAAAACCAATGGAGCGCGGCGGCTTCGATTTCGTTTTGGATTATTTGCCGCGCCGGGTCTGGAAGGTTGTATTTTAATTGCAGTGTGGCCAGGCGGTTGCGGATGTTGTTGAATTTGTAGCGGGTGAAGGTGTTTAGTGTGCGCATGGTTTCATTTTGTTGGCGCATTTTGATGTGCGTGTATTATCCTAAAGGTAAACCAAACCTTCCTAAATGTTCCGTCATTTTCAGTCCATCCGTAGTTTTGACCAACCTCATATTTCCTTAACTCGTGAAGTGCCTGAAACGCCCGGCGAATCGTGGTGTACCGCTTTGGCCTTGCACGAAAACCAGCAAGCAGTTCTTTGTTAATCCACGTTCGGTACTCTATCTGGTACATTTTTGCTCAATTGAATTATAGTTTCGTTAGTTCATCCAGCCGCGCCAACAAAACAACGTTTCCGCACTCCAATTGAACCCAGCCCGCGCCGCGC
>CAZUVD010000093.1:0-2286 GCA_964623075.1 uncultured Coxiellaceae bacterium
AAACGACCCAAGAATAGAACCGCGCTAGTCCTACAACCTGAGCTTGCCACTGTGCCTCCGTGAGCGGCATCAGGCTTCGATCTGCGGCTGCTCGCCGACGATCCCGGAGAGATCCATCGGTTCGAGCGTCCGCTCGCCTGCTGCCGGTCCGCCGCGCTCGAGGCGGGCGATCCGCGCCCCGACCCGCGACTCGAGTTGGCCGCGAGCGCGTTCGCCGTCCATGCGGGAGACGACGGACTCGTAGTCGCGTCGCCAGTCCCGGTCAATGATCCCGCCGTACTCGCCATTGATCGGGGCCATGTAGAGCGCCGTCCACGACGAGGCCGCCCACCTCGCGGCCTGCGGCGACCGCTCGGCGAGCCAGCGAAGTCCCTCCGCCTCCCCGTCCAACCCGAACCGGAGCGCGGAGAGGAGTAGCTGCTTCGCCTCCGGGTACGGCAGAGCATGAGCGAGCGGCTCCGTCGCCGACGCGATCTGTCCCGGCGTCGGCTCCCACTCCCGGCCCTCGCGGTTCATCGCGACGACCGCGGACGTCGCCAGCTCGAGATCCGTGTCGGCGAGGACGCGCTGCCAGATCAGGACGGCGGTGTCCTCGAGCCGCTTCGCGTTCGGCCAGAGCGACTCGATCACGGTCCGTAGCTGAACGACCTCGGCGGCGGTCATACTCCCTGCTCCGCGAGCCGTCGTGCCTGCTCGGTCAATCGGTCGGCCATCGGCGAGACCGGCTTCGCATCGGCCCGGTCAATAAACGACTCCAACTTGGTCCCGTTGCGGCAGATGAGTTCGAGGTCGTCGTACCGCTTGCCTCGCTCGTCAACGAACGCGCCGACCGCTGCGCCGCGGATCGCCTGCCTGATCTGCTCGACGGTGTAGCCCTCATCGAGCCGCTGCCGAATCTTGCGGCGACGCTCATCGGTGAGCTTCGCTTGCGGGTGCCGGGTCGCCTCCTGCCAGAACGCGAACAGTTCAGCTTCGGTTTTAGAGGGGTTCTTTGTCCTGTTCTGTTCTGTCCTGTCCTGTCCTGTAGGGGGCAAACTCGGGACAGTGTCCCTATTCTCGGGACAAGTCGAGGCGCGAGTCATAGCCCGCTTGACGCTCTCATATCCGGCTCCTTGATCTTCTGAGAATCCGCTCACCCGGCAGGTGACGGTCATCGCAACGTCCTCTGCGATCTCGAGTTCGTCGAGCGCACCGAGCTTCGCGGCGAAGATCAGGATGCGCCGGGCGTGGTCGGTACCGGCCTCGCCGCGCTCGAGAAACGCGCCCCGAGCGAGCGACCGAAGACCGGCGCGAACCGGGCCTCGCTGCTCCTTCGCGAGTTCTTCGAGGAGGTCGAGCATGAGCGGACCGGCGGGTCCGAACTCCTCGCCGAGCGCAACGACGCGCTCGCGATCCCGCCACCCGCACGGCTTCGCCCTCCACGTGACACGCGCTCCGCTGCTCATTTCGGCTCCTGTCGCTCGATGATCTCCCGGCAGTCCTCCGCGACCACCATCGCGCTCAACACTAGAGCGGGCGGGAACTCTTTGCCACGGATCTCGGCGAGTATCGGGATCACGATCTCCGCTACGTCCGCTGTTCGCTTCGCTGCTTCGGCGTCCATGCCGTCCTTCCCGGCGAGCGCCGCGAACTCGAGGACGGCCTCGGCGACGGGGCCGAGGATCGCGTTCACGACGGCCTTCTCGCGGTCCGAGAACGCTGCCCATCTACCGGCGATCATCGCGCTACCTCATCGCCGGTAGGTTGCCCGCTAGGTACTCGTCCCTCATGTGATGCGAGTGAGACGGGTAGAGCCGCAGGTTCTCGATGCGGTCGTCTGTGCGGTCGCCGTTCAGATGGTGAACGATCTCGCCCTCCCGTAGCTCTCGCCTGAGTTCGCCCATCATTAGGACGCGGTACCAGTAGACCTTGCGGCCCTCTCTGTCGCGGACGTAGAACCGCCGTCCGTCGTACTTGACCAGCTTGATCCGCGCCGTCTGCGGGTTGTGTCCTTGACGCCACCGCGAGCGTGGCTTCGAGACGCGCTCGCCGCAACCGCAGGCGCACAGCGCCCGCTCGATCCGTCCCGCCGCACCCCGGCAGACGTTGGAGCAGAACTCCGCCCGTCCCCACTGCGCCGCCCCGTACTTCGGGTTCCGCTGGAACGTCGCGCCGCACACTTTGCAGTCCTTCTTGGTGGTTCCCATTCTGCCAGTCTACTGACATGCCCACTCGCTTCTCCTGTGATGCTTCCACATCCAGGCGGCGGCGAGGCTATTCCACTTCGCCGAGTTGATATCGCGTCCG
>CAZUVD010000094.1:0-2214 GCA_964623075.1 uncultured Coxiellaceae bacterium
CGTGGCGTAGCGCAAGGCTTATGTTCTCTGTGAGCAGGTCGGTAAGTTGCTGTGGATTCATGCTGCGAATTTTCGCTAATGTCTGGCAAAGTTAGGAAACAACTTTTGACTTTGCGCAAAAACCGTGCTGTTTTATGCGAAGCGAACGCCGGGCTTTGCCGAAAGTTCGCTGATTATCGCCCCAGTCAACACGTCCACCCGGTCATCGTGCGCCGCATTCGGAAATGCCGCACATTCATCCAAAAACGGCCCAACCCACGCCATACCTTCGGGCAAAAATACGCGCCCGCCCTCTAATGTCCCCTCGCAACTGTGCGCCCTTGCCACTTTGTCGCCCTTTGGCGGCTTCCCCTCGGTGACGTTCAATCCCGTTTCTTTTTTCATCACCTGCACCAAACTTATGCCTGTAGCCTTTGGCTCTACGCGAATAATGGATGATGGGGAATAGCCGTTTCGCGCCGCAAAGTCTTTTACGAACTGGATTTGCCCGCTAAAATCGAGCCATTCCGCCGCGCATTCCAAGATGTATAAGTTTGCACCCTCTTTGACGTATGCGATTCCAGCCGTGGGGTCGTTCTTTTCTTTTTCGGTGTAGGCGGTATCAAAATAAAAATTTACCCGCTTGCCTTCAATCTTGTATTCCCGTGGATTGTAATACTGAAACCATTGCCGTTTTATGATGCTTCCTTCATCCGGGGCTGGTCGTTGTTGGTAAAGTGCGTTCCATGCGCGGCTTCCGTTCTCTGCCTGCTTTTCCAAAAGCCACTCCCTCGAATACCATTCCGGCCAAAGAGCCTCGCCAATACTTCTATTTGGTTCCTGGCCTTCACAAATCGCTGGCAAACAAATAACCTCTGTGCCGTGCTTTTTTCTTTCGAGTATCCTTCCTGTTAAATCGTCTTCGTGCCAACGGGTCTGGCAAATAACCTCAATAGCGTCGCGCTCAAATCTGGTTGTAAATGTAGTTGTGTACCATTCCCATGCGCGATCCCGGTACGTTGTGCTATCCGCCTCCATAGCGTCCTTTACCGGGTCATCAATTATGGCTATTGTTGCGCCTACGCCCGTAATGCCCCCACCAACACCCGCCGAAACGTAATGCCCGCCGCCAACAATGTCAAACCTTTCGTTTGTTCGTATCGCGCCCGGCTCCGTGTCTTTTGCAAAAGTTATTTGGGGGAAAAGTTCTCTAAATACATCGCCTGAAATTATGCGCTGGCATTCCCTATTCATTCTGCTGGCAAGCCCAAAAGCATAGGAGGCAAGGATGACGTGTTCCGATGAATTGCGGGCGAAGCACCACGCCGGGAACAGGACTGATACTAATTCCGATTTCCCATGACGAGGTGGCACCATAACAATCAACCTCTGATACTGTCTTTCTGCAAGTCTTTGGAGCGCGTCAATTATTTGAAGGTGATGCCAGTTAAATTCGTATTTGGGGGCAACAAACTCAATGAACTGCCTGAATGATTTTTTGGCAATAGCAGCGTCAAGTTGTCGCTCAAAATCAATGTCTATTTCAGATATTTCAAGACCCATCCTGTGTTGCTGTTACCTTTTTGACCATCGCCTTTAACTCCATTAAGTCCTCTAGGCTTGCATTCTCAAACTTTAGCGATTCGCCAGGCGCGTTTGAAAGCTGGGTTTTGTCGGGCACTTTACCCTCTGTCCTATCCATCACTTCCTTAATTGCCACAACGTTGCCCTTGTTCGCCACTGCTAAAAGCCTACGCGCTACGGCCTTGCCTGTTACGAGTTTGATGCGAACGGTGACTTTTTCGCCTGTGGGCTTCTTTGTTTCTGGGTCGTAAATCTCCGCGTCCTCAACTATCATGTAGCCATCGCTTTCTATTTCCTCTTTCAAGAAGCCGGAAATGGTGTTGGGGGTCTTGCGGTTTTCGGGCTGTCTTTCTGATGAAAACTGCGTTTTTATGCCGTCTTTATGGATGTCTTTCCTTGCCAAAATAACCGTATTTTAACCGTATTCTTACCAAAGGTATGCCAATCATGCTAAATCCGCCAATGTGTACTCTTTTCCGCTCAAAAAATTGATCGCGTTTAAGAATTTGAACACGTTATCAAGGCTTGGGTGATACCGCCCGGCAAGTGCCTGGCCTACGCCCTGTTTGGTGATTCCAACCTGTTCAGCGATTGCAACATTGGTGATTTTATGTAATTCGGCAAGCCCCCGCAACTTTGCGAGGGCTTGGA
>CAZUVD010000095.1:0-2195 GCA_964623075.1 uncultured Coxiellaceae bacterium
GCATGTAAGTTGATTTGCCAGCATCATGACCCGCTTTTTTCTCAACTCTCAGCAAAATTGGAGCCGTCCCTGCTTGGTCGGCTTGCATAGTTGCTGCAAATTTGAAACTATGGGCGGGGACAACGCGATCATCATGGTCAGACGTTGAAATCAGCGTGGCGGGATACTTTGTTCCCGACTTCAAGTTATGGAGAGGAGAATAGGCGTAAAGAGCCTTAAATTCGTCGATATTTTTCGAAGAACCGTATTCTTCGATCCAAGACCACCCGATAGTGAATTTTTCAAATCGTAACATATCCATAACACCAACGTCAGGCAATGCTGCACCAAATAGATCTGGTCGCTGAGTAACACACGCACCAACCAGCAAGCCACCGTTGCTTCTTCCTGAAATAGCAAGCTTGGAAGGGGACGTATATTTGTGCCTGATAAGCCATTCAGCAGCAGCAATGAAATCATCGAATACATTTTGTTTTTTAAGTTTAGTGCCCGCCTTGTGCCACACCTCACCGTACTCTTCACCACCACGTAAACTTGGCTGGGCAAACACTCCACCCATATCAAACCAAACAAGATTGAAAACCGAAAAGTTTGGCGCCAAAGAAAAATTAAATCCGCCATATCCAAAAAGTATAACCGGGTTTTGTCCGTCGAGCTTTATTCCTTTCTTATACGTCAAAAACATAGGAACTCGGGTGCCATCTTTACTGTGATAAAAAACTCGCTTGGTTTCATATTTACTAGAATCGAAATCAATTTTGGGTTGGTGCAGAACTGTGCTTTTATTAGATTGAATATCGTAACGATAAACGGTGCTTGGAAAAATGAAATTAGTAAAAGTAAAAAAAGTTTCCTTGTCTCTACGCCTTCCATTAAAGCCTGTAACAGTGCCAATTCCAGTCAAATCAATATTTCGAAGAAAAGTGCCGTTAAGAGCATATACACGGACTTCGGAACTGGCATCTCTCAGATAACCAACAAAAAAATAATTATTCACAAGATTAACGAATGAAATAGCATTGATGTTTTCTGGGATAATGGTCTTCCAGTTGACTTGTTCTGGATGATGAATGTCGACAGCAAGTAACCGTCCGTGAGGCGCATTGCGATCGGTTTTGATCCAGAAGAGTGGACCATTATTCCCAATAAAACTATATTGCGCATCGAAGTCACCGAATAATTTAACAATCGGTGACTTCGGCTGAGTTAAATCTTGATAATAAAGAGCATTTTTAGGTGAGATGCCTTGAGCGACAGAGATAATCAGAAAATGACCATCGTCACTGACGGTGCCAGCCACATTAAGTTCTTTGTTATCAGGTCGCTCGTAGACGAGCTTGTCTTCGGATTGACTTGTGCCCAACTGGTGATAAAAGAGTTTTAGAAAATAATTCGAATCTCGCAGCACAGCACCTTTAGGTTTATCGTACCGACTGTAGAAAAAACCTTTGTTGTCATTGCTCCAGGATACTTCAGAGAACTTAATCCATTTAAGGGTATCTGGAAGATCTTTGCCAGTGTCAACATCGCGCACATGCCATTCTACCCAATCAGAGCCTGACTTTGCTATACCATAAGCCAGAAACTTGCCATTATTGGACACAGCAGAATTTGCCACCGATACAGATCCGTCAGTTGACAACGTATTTGGATCGAGAAGGATATGAGGTTCGGCGTTGAGCGAATCGGCAACAAAGAACACATAGTGGTTTTGAAGTCCATTATTATGCAAAAAAAAGTAACGTCCACCAAGTTTGATTGGTGCGGAGAAGCTTTCGTAATTATAGAGTTTGGTGTAGCGGTCACGAATAGCTTGACGATAAGGAATCTTCTTAAAATAGTCTGACGTTAATTTGTTTTCAGCATTAATCCAAGTTTTCGTTTCTGCGGAATTCGGGTCTTCGAGCCATCGGTATGGATCTGCAACCTTGACACCGTGATAGATATCGATCTGATCGCATCGTCTAGCTTCGGGATATACCAAAGACAAGGTTTGACTGGCAGAGAACGCTGATTGTAGAAAAAAAATATATAGGCCTGGGATTATTATTGAATGGACGAAATTCATTGTGTATTCATCACTCTAAAGATACCAGCGATCATCACCTTAATGAGGCCACTTAAAGGTGTCCAAAAACTCTATTGAACCACCTTTAGTTTTAGCCACATTTTGATATTTTGCAAATTTTAAAATC
>CAZUVD010000096.1:0-2155 GCA_964623075.1 uncultured Coxiellaceae bacterium
TTTTCGGGCTGCTTTCCTGCGTATCGTTTGTTTCCATTTTCGAGTTCATAGTATCGGTTTGCTAGGGTGTCTAAATATAGTTTAACTGTTCCTTTTTTTCCTGAGCCTTTGGGCTTGTATTTCTGAATGATGATGTGTACTTCGTTATCTTGGTAGGGTACATTATCTTCGTCTGTCATGCCCTGCGGTGGCCTCCAAACGGCAATCAAATTCATTGCTTTTCGATACCATGCTTGGCCTCCGCTTATTTGGTGGGCGGTTGGTGGGTCGTAGTATTTCTTTGACCCTACTATCCTAGCCTCCTGTTTGGTGGTGTGGGTGATAATGAAATGATGCCTGTTTTTAGCCTTTGCGTTCCGGCGTATCATGCCAAGTTTGTTTTCAATGTACAGGTCTTGGCGTTCATCTTCGAAGGCGTGGCGAAGTTCGTTGAACGGGTCGCAAACGGTGGTATGAATCTTAATGCCTAAATCCGATTCTATCAAATCCACTTGATTATAAAACTCTTCGGGTGTAATGTCGGTTTCGATAGGGTCGATAATAAAAAAATGTTCCGTTACCCAGTCCAAGTGCCTGTAATATTCCGTTTCTGACATTTGCGGGAAATAGCCGTTATAGAACGGTTTACGGGCAACTTTGGAAATTAGTTCGGCTGCGATTTCTTCGGGGCTGCCTGTTTCGGGGGAATAAATAGCGTGTTTAAAGCCGTACAACTCCGACATGGTTACAAGTAACTCAAATGCAAATTCTGATTTCCCGCCTGTTGGTGAACCGAAAATATAGGTCGTTGTTCCCATTTTCGGCGAATAGTGTTCGAACAAAGAATTAAACCCGCAGTAAATCCCTTTGGTTAATCCGTTTCGATACAAGGCTTCGATTTTACCCCTGCAATCTTTGAACGATATGTAAAGTTTCTTTGCCATTAGTTAGCGGTTACACCTGAGGGAATTACGGTTTTGCCCGAATTATTATCGAAATTGTTTTTTATCCATTTTCGAATTGTGAGGTTTACAGAAAGGTTGTTTTTTACAAGGTTGGCCCTGTTTTCCATAGCCGTTAAAATATCCTTTATTTTTTCTTTAGGAAATTCTACCATTAACCTATTAGCCTCTTCGGGTGTTAATTGGTTTTTAACATTAGGAACGTTTTTTAGGGATTTAATATATTTTACCAAAGACAAGCCTTCGGGGGTACATCCACTATAATCTATTATAATACTATTTGCATCTTCATTTGCATTTGCATCTTCAATGCTTTTTAAACGTTCGTTACACCATTCGTTTATACATTCGTTTAAACGTTCGTTAGGTATATTGTTAAAATCGTCTGTTTTAAAGGTTTTTTTTAAAAGCGAATATTGGGCTTTATTTAACTCATGGGTTCTAAGATAAGCCGAGAACCATCCAACTACCTTGTTTTTATGTGCACGAATTGAACGTTCGTTAACCTCTTCGTTTAAACGTTTGTTATACGTTCGTTCACCTATCGTTTCAAACTTACTTGATATGCTAGTCCAAATTTCAGTAAATTCAGAAAGCGATAACCTAACCAGTCTAGCAAGTTTTGCAGGATCGGTTGGTAAATCTCCTTTTTGATGCTGATAGCAAAGCAGGTCAATGTAAACACCCTTTTCATTAGGGTGCATTTCGGCTGTACCTTCTAACCAATCTTTTGGATAAAAAAGGAATGCAGGGTCTTTCTTAGCCATTGTATGACCCTTCTATTTCAATCAATAGTTTCTTTGCATCATGAATAGAATCCCACGTACTTGGCTTGTATATTCCTGCACTTAATTTTGCACAATATATTTTTAACGCAAAGTATTCGAGTTTCGTTAACCCCGTTGTTTCAGATTCCATGTGTTGAGGTATTCCGTCAACACTTCCGTAAACAGTTGTTTTCTCTTTGTAAATAGAGTCTTTAAAATTGTTCTTAGCCATAGTTCTTAGGTATATAACAAGAGACACGCCCCGCTTTTGTAGAAGTGTCGAATAACCCACCTTTCGGCTGTGGCTAAATCTTCTACGCAACGAGGCGTGTCTATTATGTTTTATTGTAGCTCATTTTAGGTTATTCGACATTGCAAGATTAACACTTCTATTTGATACTAGCAAATAATTAGCGGGTGAGTTTTCAACAATCAAAATTTCTCCAT
>CAZUVD010000097.1:0-2144 GCA_964623075.1 uncultured Coxiellaceae bacterium
ACCCACCCCATTGGATCGAACGCGGGGCGTTTTTCCTCCCCTTCCTGCCCCGGTAGCTGAATGATTCGCCCCGGCAGTTTGTCGTATCGTTCCGGCAGGGGTACGATTTCTTTGTAGCGGAACCCGTGATGCTCGCAGACTTGGTAAAACGTGCCGATACCGTACCCCTTGCCGCGCAGGCAGGCGTTGTACTGCTTGTCTGTGTCGCTTGACTTGTAGTCTGGATTATTCTGGCTAAGATCATGGAAGTAGGCCCGGCCCCATTCCCCGAACGTTGAAGATAAAGCCCCGGCAATTTTGAACCAGTTCTCGTACCCGTTCGTAATGTCCCGTCCTGAACGGGCGATGTGTTCAACCATTTTTTCAACCCGGTATTCATCCGTTATCATTTCCCCGGTGTCGGGTGTAGCGGCGGCCTGTTGGCGTACTGGCTCCGGCGCGGGCTTCACTTCCGGCGTATCAATCCCCGTGTACTTTGTTGCATGGTGGTTGAAGTATGCCTCCGGGTCGTAGCTGTACCCGCGAAGGCTGGCAACGGAAGAAGGTGCGGCGTCTATATTTATCCCCATCTGCGCAAAATCGCGCTGCATGGATCGGAAGTGCGCTTTGTGCTGTGCTGGATCGGAAAGCGGTATCAACCCCCATACCCCCCGCCCCGATACGGAGGCGGCGGCATAGGCCACGAAGGGAAGGAATACGCCCATGTCGGCCTTTAGTTCTTCGATTACGGCGGCATAATCTGCCAACTGTTCGCATTTCCCGAACAGTTGCGGGTTTTCCTTCGCGTCTATGTCGAACTGAATGAAGCCCGAATGTTTGGTCAACTTATCGCCTGACCTTGCCGTGAACGTGCCCGACGGGGTGATGGCGGGCAAGGTTGCTTTGATTGCATCGCGCTTGTCTTTGTCGGGGGCGGTGCGCACTGCTTCAACTTTTGCCCGGTGCTTTTCGCTTTGCAGGAACGTGAGCAGGTTTATTGTTTTGGCCTCGGTGGTGTGGTAGTCCGGGTATGCGGATACCTCCACGTTTAGGATGCTGTCGGGCGTCATAGGGCGTCGGGGTTTTGACCAAGTGAACGGATAATTTGCTGCTCTTTTTCTGATAATTCCCAAACCATTGTATAAACCTTTTCAGCCGCCGCTTTCTCTAATGCTGCTTTCTCTAATACTGCCGCGTCTGATATTAGGAACCCGCTGCCAAAAATGGTTTTGCCGTGTGTTTTTTGAGAATCCAATGCCCTGTGGTGCCGGGCGTCTTTTTTGTCAATTTGTATTGAAATGCCTTTTTCTACCATGAACGAAATACCGGACACGGTTACAACATGGGCGGGGTATTCGTATTTAGGAAGCGTCTTTTTCTGGCTGGCTTCCAGTTGCTTGAATTTTTGATACAACCGGGCGTCGCCTATTACTTTAGCATCCCCGAACATGTTGGACAAAAAAGAAGTCTTGACGGTCGCGCCGTTTTCATACAAAATATTTCCACCAACTACAATATGAGTACAATCAACATCGCTACTAAATAGCGTTAGGTGCGGAGCAAAAAGGAAGAAAGGGACGCCGCCATCAACATAAAACCGCACAATTTTACTAATGATTGAAAAAGGCGGGTTGTCAATCACTACACTATTTTCCGGGTATTGAATAGCTTCAAAATCCCCGCCGGGGAAAAATGGGCGGATGATCGTTTTGCCTTCCAGATTATAATTTTCGTTGACATAATCAAGTACAAGCTGAAAAACCGCCGGGGGCGTATAACAATCATCTGTCGTTTTCTTCGGCTCGAATTTTTCAACAAACGCATCGTGATCAGTGAAAAGGTTTTGCTTTTTACGGGTTACGTCAGCAAACCGGACACTTTCATTACCGAATAAATCTACTTCTTTGTATATGGATTTCATATCCCCCCGCTCGTTTCGCCCGCACACGCCGCGCGGTAGGCTTCGATAATGGCATCGTACACGCGGGTATATTTCGCCCGCTCAAATCCTTTCTCGTTCAGGGTGTGGTGGACAGCCGCCCGAATTTTGGCAGCCCCTTCCGGAGTCATGTGGATGCGCTGCGCCGGGTTTAGGTGGGCGGGCTGTTGAAAGTGTAGCCACTCCCCCGCGCTCAACACCCGGCATTCGCTTTTCCACAAAGCTG
>CAZUVD010000098.1:0-2113 GCA_964623075.1 uncultured Coxiellaceae bacterium
TCATGCTGCGAATTTTCGCTAATGTCTGGCAAAGTTAGGAAACAACTTTTGACTTTGCGCAAAAACCGTGCTGTTTTATGCGAAGCGAACGCCGGGCTTTGCCGAAAGTTCGCTGATTATCGCCCCAGTCAACACGTCCACCCGGTCATCGTGCGCCGCATTCGGAAATGCCGCACATTCATCCAAAAACGGCCCAACCCACGCCATACCTTCGGGCAAAAATACGCGCCCGCCCTCTAATGTCCCCTCGCAACTGTGCGCCCTTGCCACTTTGTCGCCCTTTGGCGGCTTCCCCTCGGTGACGTTCAATCCCGTTTCTTTTTTCATCACCTGCACCAAACTTATGCCTGTAGCCTTTGGCTCTACGCGAATAATGGATGATGGGGAATAGCCGTTTCGCGCCGCAAAGTCTTTTACGAACTGGATTTGCCCGCTAAAATCGAGCCATTCCGCCGCGCATTCCAAGATGTATAAGTTTGCACCCTCTTTGACGTATGCGATTCCAGCCGTGGGGTCGTTCTTTTCTTTTTCGGTGTAGGCGGTATCAAAATAAAAATTTACCCGCTTGCCTTCAATCTTGTATTCCCGTGGATTGTAATACTGAAACCATTGCCGTTTTATGATGCTTCCTTCATCCGGGGCTGGTCGTTGTTGGTAAAGTGCGTTCCATGCCCTCGATCCGTTCTCTGCCTGTTTCTCCAAAAGCCACTCCCTCGAATACCATTCAGGCCAAAGAGCCTCACCAATATTTCTATTTGGTTCCAGCCCTTCGCAAATCGCTGGCAAGCAAATAACCTCCGTTCCGTGCTTTTTTCTTTCAAGGATTCGCCCTGTTAAATCATCTTCGTGCCAACGGGTCTGACAAATCACCTCAATAGCATCACGTTCAAAACGTGTTGTAAAAGTTGTTGTGTACCATTCCCAAGCCCTTTCCCGGTAGGTTGTGCTATCTGCTTCCATTGCGTCCTTTACCGGGTCATCAATGATGGCTATCGTTGCGCCTACGCCCGTAATACCACCACCAACGCCCGCCGAAACGTAATGCCCGCCGCCAACAATGTCAAACCTTTCGTTTGTTCGTATCGCGCCCGGCTCCGTGTCTTTTGCAAAAGTTATTTGGGGGAAAAGTTCTCTAAATACATCGCCTGAAATTATGCGCTGGCATTCCCTATTCATTCTGCTGGCAAGCCCAAAAGCATAGGAGGCAAGGATGACGTGTTCCGATGAATTGCGGGCGAAGCACCACGCCGGGAACAGGACTGATACTAATTCCGATTTCCCATGACGAGGTGGCACCATAACAATCAACCTCTGAAACTGTCTTTCTGCAAGCCTTTGGAGCGCGTCAATTATCTGAAGGTGATGCCAGTTAAATTCGTAATTTGGTTTTACCTCCTCAATGAAGTCCCTGAAAGAACGCCTGCACAGTTCTGAAACCGCTTGGCTTAATTCATCTTGCGTCGGCAGCGTTTCTTTCATTATCCCCATTCGAGGTCGCTTTTTTTCTGATTACAGAAAGTTGCCTTAGTTCGTCTATTGACAATTTCCCATAATCGAATTTTATTGCCCCGCCATCCTTTCCCGCAACCTCGTGACGGTTGATTGATTTACCATGCGCCCTATCCAGCATTTCCTTCAAAACATCCAAAGCCCGTTTTCCAAACATCTCTTGCGCCGCCAAAGTCATTACCGATGGAATTTCCTTTTGCTGCTCTTCTCCAAACGCAAGCTGGTTTATTTCTTCAAATGGCAGGGCAAGAATGTATTCGTAAATTTCCGCTACCGCTTCTGGTGTTGCTCGCTCAATGCCCCTTGCTTTGAACTCTAGTGCAATTTGAGAAAACACCTTTGGCCTGCGGCCTGATTTTTCAGGCTGATTTTCGGAACTAAACTTCGTCTTGCTTCCGAGTTTCATTAGTTCATCCCTTGTCTTTCCTGCTGCCATATTTAGCCGATTTTCAGCCGATTTTAACTAAAGTCTTGTCAAATAGTAATTCACCCCACCCACCCACGCCAAAACGCAAGTCGTGTCAGTCGGGAATGTAACAACGGCCTGGTGAACCCCGCCCCCGATGCTGTCAATTTCTGCGAGGTTATACATGGTCAAAACATC
>CAZUVD010000099.1:0-2077 GCA_964623075.1 uncultured Coxiellaceae bacterium
GTTTTGGGGTTTTGCGATGTGGTGGCATTAGAAGCACAAAAGATTAATTTATTACAAATGTTAAAAAATAGTACAAATGATGAGTAAAGCAGATTTAAAACCAACAAAAGAGCAATTGCAAAAACAACTAAATGCTATTGCTAAACAAGAAGAAAAGGAACTTATAGAAAGGCACTATCCCGAATTTAAAAAGCTGGAAGGTACTTTTTATAAGACAAGAAACAATTATAGTTGCCCTGAAAAGCCATCTGATTATTGGTTTCTGTACACAAAAATTACAGAGATTAAACCTGATGATGTTTATGATACTCGTGGCAATGGTGTTGCTTGTCATTTCAAAGGATGGTCATTTAAAACTTGTAAGTATGGCAACTTTTCAGTTGAGCAAGAAAAAAGAGGCTATGTACATTCTTTAGGTAAGCATATTACAGAGCAGGAATTTATTGAGGCTTGGAATAAAGCAATGTCAAACCTCGATAAGTTAGGGTAGTAGTATTGCCTGTAACGTTTACAGCTTGTAGCAGTTGCGACTAACTGCCAAAATTTTACAAATACAAAACCAACATTGAACTATGACTAAAAATCCAAAACATAAAACGACCTCGCAATTGCTACAAACTGGTGTTAATGGTAGTGCGGATTTTGTAGCAGTTTCTCTATTTGATGGAATGAGTTGCTTACAATTAGCTTTAAATAAAATCGGTAAAATACCAACTAAATATTTTGCAAGTGAAGTTGATAAATATGCAATGCAAGTTACAATGGCAAACTTTCCAAACACTATGCAAATTGGCGATGTAAGAAATGTAAAAGGTTCAGATATAGGTTTTGTTCATTTATTAGCTGGTGGTTCGCCTTGTCAAAGTTTTTCATTTGCTGGAAAACGCAAAGGAATGAGTACAAAAGATAATATTGAGATTTTAACTTTAGATCATTACCTGGAGTTGAAAAGCCAAAACTTTGAATTTGAAGGACAATCTTATTTATTTTGGGAGTATATTCGAATTTTAGAAGAATTGCGATTAATCAATCCAAACATAAAGTTTTTACTTGAAAATGTTTTGATGGGCGAAAAGTGGCAAAAGATTTTAACTAGAGCAATCGGTATTAATCCAATAAAAATAAATTCGGCTTTACTTTCGGCTCAAAACAGACAACGTTTATACTGGACCAATATTGCAAGTGTTCAAGATGGATTATTTGGCGATTTAGTTTGCAGTATTCCGCAACCAAAAGACAAAGGAATTTTATTGAAAGATATTTTAGAAACTGATGTTGCAGACAAATACTTTTTGAGTGGCAAAATGTTAGATTATTTGAATAGCCGAAAATCAAATTATAATAATGGTAAAATCAATTACAAAACCGAAAATGATGTTGCAAGTTGCATAAATGCAAGTTCAGGAAGTTTGGATATTTCAGATAATATCATAATTGATGTTAATAGAAAGGCACGCTGTTTTACTGCTGGAGGAAATAGTGGCGGTTTACATTCTCAAATGGATTTAATTCAATGTGTTGCAATGCGTGGACGAAATCCAGATAATCCAAAAAGTAGAATTGCAGGATTGCCAACCGAACAACAACTTGAACCAAGAAATGATGGTAAAACAAATTGCCTTACAAGTGTTCAAAAAGATAATTTGGTAGCTTATGGTTGTGATTATCGAAAAGATGAGGGTTTTCGAGTTCGTAAAACTGAAAAATCAAGTACACTAATGGCACGAGCAAGAGAAGATGTTTACGGAACAGGATTGGTTATGTTAAACGAAAATCAAAAGAAAAAGTTTGACTACAATCCAAATACCGACAAAGCAGGTTGTTTAACGTTAGCACAAGGTAGAGCAGGAAGTTCTGACGAATATATGGATTCAGTTTCAAAAATTGCAAAAATTCAAGGAAACATAAGGCGATTAACACCAGTTGAATGTGAACGTTTGCAAACTGTTCCTGATAATTACACAAATCACGTTAGCGATACGCAACGATATAAAATGTTAGGTAATGGCTGGACAATAGATGTTATAGCACACATATTGTCTTATTTAACGTAAACGTAGCATTACCATTAACGTTT
>CAZUVD010000100.1:0-2025 GCA_964623075.1 uncultured Coxiellaceae bacterium
GGCATCCCCGTCGTGCTTTGCCCTACCGTCCTTATTCCCGTCCCGTCCGCCGTTACGATGGTCACGGGGTTGTAAACGATTTTTAGGATGTGGTGTAGCTGCTCCACCGTGGCCGGGTACGTGATCTGTCCGTGCCGGTCTGCCATTCCGAAATGCTGCCGGACTTTTGGCAGCGCTAAACCGAGAACGCAATCAAACCACCACTTGTACCGGGTTGCGGTGAAGCGGGCGGTTTTGTGGGGTTTGAATTGAATAAAGTACTGCCCCGGCTCCAACGCATCGAACTGTTCCCGGAAGATTTCGCGGGACGTCTCCGACATTTTGCCATTGTCCAGTTTCGATATGAGGAAGGGGGCGGGCATTAGGCGTTTACTGGATCGCCAAAAACTTCGTAAATAAGCCCGTCGTTTTTTCGTTCGCCCGGAGGTGGCAATGGAATACCGTACTCTCCCATCAGTGCCCGGAGTTTAGCCGCGCCTTCGGGGTCACCTTTCTGTATTGTAAGCACCGGCTCCATAGACGGCTCGTTGGCTTTCATCTTTTCATAAGCCTTTTCGAGCTTGTACTTGAATCCGGGAAACCGGGTGTGAAAATACACGGTAAAGCCCGCCGGGTGTTCTTCTGTTTGCCAGCCCCATTCTTCGAGGTAGGTGTGTTTTTCCTGATCTGTCATTTTATCAGTTTTAATTCATTGAATAATTTTCGTCAATCCCCGCCGGGTAGGACATCCCGGAATGCAGCACCCCGGCGTCCCCTTGCTTCACTACCTGCATGTCACCCGTTGCCGAGTTCATGGTGCGGACGTAACCACATTGCTCGCAGGTGAACGTGATCCAGTCGCCAACGCGGCGAGCGGTGGTGACATGGGAGGGTGCGGGAGTGGCTATTTCGATGTTCATTGTTTGCGGATATTTTCGTTCCAGTACGCCCAAAGTTCGCCGGTTAACTTATACCTGCTTGTGTCAGATTGATCGTATTGCTTTGCGCACCAACAGCAGTATTCGCCGCCGATAAAATTGTATCGTTCGGCAATCCATTCAGCAAACTGCAAGGTGTGTATGAGTGTGAGCTTCATAGTGTTTTGCGTTTATCCCCGTACCGGCTCGCAAGGAACACGGCACCGAGGGCGATGATTATAGATGCTATCATTGCTTTTCTGTTTTTTTCAAGCCCTCAAAAACGCACCCAGCGCAGGGGCTGAGAAAAAGATTGCCAGCTTGGCGAGGTACAGAATCGGGAGCCGGTCAACCAGCCACCACCACCCCGAAACAAGGGCAAGAAGAGCTAAGACGGCGATAGCAAAATAGATACGTGCTTTCATGGTTAAAAGTTTTCGTATTTCCACCCCTTCCCTTCCTTCTGCACTCCGATGAACTGGATCGGGTAAAGCGAAGCGGCAACTTTGATTTTTACGCGGGCATCATCAAGCCATTGCCCTTTTACTTCGTGTGCTTCAAGCGCACCGGATGCAAGCATTACGGCAAAGTCGGGCGTGTAAAAAGTATTATCAGCAAGCCGGAACTTCAAGCCCTCAAACTTGTACCAAAGGATTTCCCCCGCGAGTTGCAGGGCGGCGAGGTGCGCTTCGTAGGCAGCCTCGGTCTTGTTCATTTCGCCAGTCTTCAATCGGCCAAGCGCCTGGACAGACTGCTTTGCTTTTTGGGCGCGGAATTGCTTTACGGTCATAACGTTGCTCATGCGGTTTCAATTTGTGCCTCTTCGATGTTTTCAAGCCTGTACGGGATTCGCTGCGGCTTCGGGGCGCCGGAAAGGGTGGTTTGTTTTTCACTGTTTGAATTAAAGAAGGTGGCTGTTTCTGGACTGCCCTTCATAAAGTCAGCCCCAAAAATAGATTCGGCACTGACACGGCAACGCGCTTCAAATGATTCCCGGCTTTCGGCATTTCGGTGGTTAAACATAACTTCTTCCGGCACTTCGTGACTGCCACCAAAGAAAAAGCTACACTCATCATTTGTTTTATCGGACTCAATCATGCTTCCCTGTTTTTACCCCCACCGCCCCGGC
>CAZUVD010000101.1:0-1996 GCA_964623075.1 uncultured Coxiellaceae bacterium
GTACCCCCTGAAAGGCTCAATCCACTACCCAACGTCACACCTGTTAATCCACCATTAGCATCTCTACCAGCTACTGTAGTGGCTTGTGAACCTACAGGATCATATTGGATATACCCATTAACCAATAATCTACTTCCCAATATAGTAGTTCTTGATGCAGCTATCCATCCGTTAATATCAATTCTTGATGCATCGTTTTCTAATAAAGATGATGCCACCCAGGATGAGCCATTATTTCTTAGTGTCTGCCTTGTTGTTCCTGTTGGCAATACCGGCAATGCCACTGAGTTACCGCCACTTATACTTAAGTTTGGGCTACTAAATGATAATGTTTGATTGTCTGTGTCTGTATCATTATCTGCTGCTGAAGTCCATCCAGTGCCATTATGTTTTAGCACCTGACCGGTTGATCCTGATGGAAGTGCATAAAATAAAGTATTACCACTATTAAACCAGTTTGGATATGTTCCGCTGTTAGTTGTACTCAGAGATATTGATCCTGCAAGTCCATTTAATGATGTTACCCCTGTATTAGTGACTGTAATATTTCCGCTTGATGTAATAGGACTACCTGACACTGAGATGCCTGTCCCTGCTGTTAATCCTACGCTTGTGACTGTGCCTGTTGGTATAGCTTGCGCACTTAAGTCTCCTGAAGAGTTAGCTGTTACCATTCGGGTTCCTGAGCCTGCGAGGTTTGGTACTGTCATCACGCCTGATGATGACCATTGTGCCCGATATGCTGCACTCGTTTCAGAATATATTCCAAACGAATTTGAAACGCCGCCAGCCTTTCCATGAAGCCATGTCTTTGCTCCCAAATCATCTTCTAATATAATTACGGGTGAAGATGATTTTATTAAAAAACGAGCATTGCCGTCGGGTGTAGTTGTTCCTATTGCCACCGTTGAACCATTATCATAAAGCAAACTATTGCTTAATGTTGACCCTGAAGCAAATTTACTTATGTAGTTCGTTGTTCCTGTCCCACCTATTTTATTATTGAATATATTCCAATCCGTACCTGTCAATGCTCCAGTCAGCGATGTACTTGCATTTTGTATAGATATGACCGGAGATGTTCCACCTGATGATGAAAGTGGTGTCGTTGCCCCTACTGAAATCACGCCTTCTTTATCTATCTGACTTACTATTGATGTTATCCTTCCATCGGCATCCACTATGACCGATGGATAGGTGTAAACACCTGCGGATACTGTTGTGGATGACAATTCTGTTGCTCCTATACTTGCTGTTTTTATAGTCGCTGTGATAGTATCATTACTTAATTCACTAAAGTCAAGATGATCACTGTCTTTTACTGTTGTATTTTCTGGCGCTGTATTATTTATTGTATAAGGATCACCCATTGTACCAGTTCCTGTTATATTTATGCTTGTGCCTGAGCTCAGATATGTATTTGGAGTTACCGTTCCTGTGTCAATATTGTAGGCAATTAATTGCCCGTTACTTGTAAATCCGGCTCCTGTTACCGCTGTGCCTGTGCGATCTGTTACACGAAATTTACCAGACACGTCAAGATGATAAATTGGATTACTCTGATTTATTCCAACTAAGGTATCACCTACTGTATAAATCTCACTATTACCTACAGCATATTGTGATGTAAATTTAGCCACTCTGTTTTGAGTGCCGATTATGTTTGCCGTTAGTGTCCCTGTTGTATTTGTAAGTCCACTACTTATTGTCACAGCGCCTAAATCACCATCTTCATCAGCTCCTACTAATTTGGTCGGTGTATCTGTGGCAAGGTCTGCAATCCTGACTTCACCTCCTACATGCAATGTTCTTGCAATGTTATTTGTACCGCCTACATTGATACCTACCTTTCCCTGATCAAATATACCACCTATTAATGGAGTTCCTGTATAATCATTTGATATATGCAGTCTGTTATTACTTCCTTCATAATATCCGGCTGCATATCCAATATAAACTCCGCCATTAGTGGTGTATTGCGATCCGCTATCATAAC
>CAZUVD010000102.1:0-1988 GCA_964623075.1 uncultured Coxiellaceae bacterium
AAAACCGAAATGAAGCGGGCGGCAATTGACGGCTCTTTTTGCGAATGCGAAGGATGTGGAAACTACTTCGATGTTATAGACGCATCACACATCGTGCCTGTAAGCCAAAGCAGCGCACTGGCAAGCAACCCGGCTAATATTACGCTCTTGTGTAGGCAGTGTCACACGGTTTGGGAAAATATGGTTTTGCCGCAGGTGGTTGACCTTGCCTGTTTTTTGGAAGATATGAAGTATTTGTACCGGGCTGACAACGGAAGGTTTTGGCGGCTATTTCAAAAGATGCTGGACTACCACGAAAAAGTGCCAACGCCTAAACTCGAAAGGGTTTTGGGAAAGATTGAAAAATTTGAAACATGAAAGCACACTTAATTTTCACCTACAAAGGCGTTGTTTACCAGCGTTTCAAAGATTGGTCATTTGCGCGGTGCGAGGCCGTCCTTACGAGACTTGGCGCAACCTACTGGGAAATAGGCATTGAATATGAATACAAAAAATGAGCACCGCAATCTTCCATATCACAACCAACGGCGGCAAGAACTGGACAGGCCAATCCAAAGAAATCCTAAACGAGCAGTTTGGGGCTTTGGTCGCGGGTCGGTACAAGGTTGTGATTGAGCGGGTTGGGGCGTATGAAAATCCATCGAGATATAAATTTTATTGGGCGGTCATACTTACTTCCATTTTGGAAAAGGTCGGTCGGATGTTTTCGTACACAGACCCGGCAACGGGTGAGCAAACCATTTGGACAAACACGGATGAAGTTCACTACTACATGAAACTTCGATTCAACCCTCGGATTTTGACCACGCCAAACGGCATTTTTGTGGTCGCGGAAAGCACCAAAAAAATATCTGACAGGGACTTCATACACGAATATTCCGAGATGATTATGAGCGAGTTTAGCCAGATACCCTACAATGTTGAGTTCCGTGATATAGACGAATGGAGACAAGAGTGCAAGGCCAAACGAGATCAAACATAACTGCGAAACCCCCCGTTCAAACGTGGGCGTGGGAACGGTATTAGAAAGTCTTTCATAAGGAGTTAGTTGAACACTGTTTCGCCCATTCGCTGCAAAGTGTACGGGCGTTTTTATTTTTGTAAAGCGTTGGTTTATATGGTGTTGTGTTGTTCGCGAAAAAATACTTTAAAAAAAGTTGTTAAAAAACTACAAAATTCAAAAAAGTGTCTTTATCTTTGACCCCCTAACAACAGCGAAAGCAACAAATCAAACCTAAAATCATGACACACCAACAAATAGAATCGGCACGGGTAGCCCACGAACTAGCAGCAGAAATAATCGCTTTTGGCGGTTACAGCGCAAAGTGTGTAAAAAACGAACTGTGCGAACAACCCTACCAAGTAAACGTAAAATGCAATTCTGACAAGGCGAAAGAACTTCAAATCCTAGTTTGCAAACTTCTGAAAGACGACACACTAAACGTAGTAGAAGCATGAACGAAAAAAAACAACCCACCCTGCCCGCAAATCGTGGGCAGGGTCGCCACAAATTAAAATTCAAAACCGTTCGCGTAACGGTTCACCTAGAAGAAGCACAGGCCGAAAAATTTGCCGCATCCGGGAACGGTTCGGAGGAAGTTCGGAACATCCTGAAAGAAAACGGATGGAATTTTAAACCTATCACAGACAAAATTTAAGACGCAATGCTAGTCCTAAAAAAGAAACAAGAGGATTTCGCAGACAGAGGCGAGTACCTACTCTACGTTGCAATCAACTTTATTAACACACACGCTCGCTATGAAACTGCGGTTTTTGATGAAGCCGAATGCGACGGCGCGTGTTTGATAGAGGATATTCAAGTTGAGTTTGACGTTCCAGATCACCTTATTGAATCGTAACCTATCACCACCTAAACAGTAAAACAATGGACATTCAACACTTAATTTCAATTGGAAAAATAGAGGACGCCCTCATTGCTCTGGCAGAAATCACAGATGACGCTACGTTATTGCAAGCGCGCTACAACG
>CAZUVD010000103.1:0-1982 GCA_964623075.1 uncultured Coxiellaceae bacterium
TCCCATCGTGCGACGCTTGCGTTGCGCGACCTGAAGCAGACCACGAACGCCTAGCCGGTGTTCGTGCAGGGAAGGGCGAGGCGCGAGCCTGGTACGGCATGGCAGGTCACGGCAGGGTTCGGCCCGCCGGGGTTGGCCGTGGCAAGGTCTGGCCAGGTCAGGTAGGGAGCGGCAGGGTAGGGAGCGGAGCAACACCAATCTTCTCAGAGCAGACCACGGATCATCGGTTCGTGCATGGTTAGGCGGGCCACGGCGTGGTGCGGCAGGGTATGGCAGGGCGCGGCTCGGCGCGGCAGGGTTCGGTTCGGATGGGTCCGCCGAGGAACGCTGTGGTACGTCTAGGTATGGCGTGTCTGGCAAGGGACAGGCCGACCACCCGGCAGCCTGACGGACTAGCCGGGGGCCGACCCAACCGCAGCGTCCCATACCATCCTGACATGGCCGCCCCGCCCGCAGCACCCGACGTACAACTCGTTCCCGTCACCGATCTCGAACGGCATCCCGACAACCCGCGGCAGGGCGACGTCGGCGCGATCATCCAGTCCATCGAGGCTCACGGCTTCTACGGCACCATCATCGCGCAGGCATCGAGCCGCCGCGTCCTCGCAGGCAACCACCGGCTCGAGGCCGCCCGGCAACTCGGCATCGACGCTGTCCCCGTCATCTACCTCGACGTCGACGACCAGCAAGCACAACGCATCCTGCTCGTCGACAACCGCACGAACGACCTCGCGACCTACGACGACACCGCGCTCACCGACCTGCTGCAACAACTCATGCCCGACCTGTCTGGCACAGGGTTCGACGCCAGCGACCTCGACGAACTCCTCGCCGAACTCGACCCCGGCGAACGCAAAGGCACCGACACCACCCCCATCGAACCGCCCGCCGACCCGACAACGAAGCCCGGCGACCTATGGATTCTCGGCGACCACCGCCTCGTCTGCGGCTCCTCCACCGACCCCACAGCAGTCGAACGGGTACTCGCAGGCGACCGGCCCGACATACTCGCCACCGACCCTCCCTACGGCGTCGCCTACGTCGGCAAGACCGACGACGCGCTCACCATCAAGAACGACGCCGGAACACCCGAACAAACCCGCGACCTGTTCCGCGACGCCCTCGCGATCTCCGGCCTCAAACCCGGCGGGGTGTTCTACGCAACGGTCCCGGACGGACCGTTGTCCCGCTGGTTCATCGACGCTGTCGAACAAGGACTCGGCGCGGACGCACTGCGCCAACAACTCGTATGGGTCAAAGACCGCTTCGTCATGGGCCGCTCGGACTACCACTACCGCCACGAACCCATCCTCTACGGCTGGGCAACCGGCGCAGCCCACTACTTCATCGACGACCGCACTCAAGACTCCATCTGGGAAATACCGCGACCAAGTGCCAGCCGCGAACACCCCACCATGAAGCCCGTCCCCCTCTTCGAACGCATGCTCGACAACAGCAGCAAGCCGCACGACATCGTCTACGAACCATTCGGAGGGTCAGGCACCACACTCCTCGCCGCTGACAACCTCCACCGCCGCGCCCGCGTCATCGAACTCGACCCCGCCTACTGCGACGTCATCATCGACCGCTGGCAACGCCACACCGGACAGACCGCCACACTGGAGGCACCATGAGCAGCCCCAACACATCTGACGGCAGAGTCCGACAGAAGATCGACGACCCCGGCGTCCTCGAGCGCCTCGTCACCGCGCTGCAAGCAGGCAGCTACCGCGAACAAGCCGCGCTCCACGCAGGGATCAGCGTCTCAACGTTCTACCGGTGGATGAAGGAAGGCGAGGCCGCTGAAGCCGATGAGATCCCAGCCAGCAAATCCAGGGCGCGGGAGATCCGGGAGGCTGTACAAAACGCTGAGGCGTCCGGCGAGCTGCATCTGCTCGCGACGATCAAGGCAGCGGCTCCGAAATCGTGGCAGGCCGCCGCCTGGATCTTGGAGCGGAAGTACCCGAACAAGTGGGGCCGCT
>CAZUVD010000104.1:0-1975 GCA_964623075.1 uncultured Coxiellaceae bacterium
AAAGTGAACACCCGTTCAATAAGTGAACAGGGGGGTGTTCAAAAAGTGAACGGCAGCCGTTCAAAAAGTGAACACAATAATATAATAGTAAATAAAGAAGATAAAATATATAAAAGCGAACCGCCAAAAATCCAACCCCCCCCTACCCCCGCTCTCCCTCCCGCTGAACTCAAAGTAATGGAGGCATTACTGAAAGCAGAAAGGTATTTCCAACAGTGGCCTGACCAACAGCAAATGATGTGCGAACGGGCTAAACGTTCCGACGCCCTACACCCTAAAGTGTTCCGGGATACCTTAGAGGCGTGGATCAGGTACAACATAGACAACCCCGCCATTATCTGCCACATTGAAACCAGCATAACGAAGTCCTTTCAGGCGTGGTTAACTCGCAACTTAGAGGCCAACAACCGTTCTAAAAATGGATTTGCCCGCCCGGCGGAAGCGGGGGCGGGGACGGCGGGGTATGTTGCGCCACAGAATCAAAAACTGCAATTCTGATGATGACCCGCCCGCAATTTGAAACCTCCCTTTCCATTTTGTGCGCCCGCCTTTCCGACCTGCACGAAATTTACTGGACAGTTACCGACTTACCCGCCCTGTATGAAACGACCGTCTCCGAACTACCAAACGCGCCCGATGTGGCGCTGATGGAATGGATTGTAAAGCGGAAAGTATTAACCCGTATCACCCTTGCCCCCGGTGCTGTGTTGGACATTGCAAGGGACGGGGAGCGGTGCGTATTATTTTGCCGCCACTACAACGCGCTACTGATTGAAAAGCTAAACGAGGTACGCCCGGAGCCGGAAATACAAGCCGCCCTTGTTTCGATGTGGAAAGCCCGAATAAAAGAACTTGGCCGGGACGGGGCAATCGAGCGAATGAAGGCCGACTTTCCGAGGCAATATGGGAGGTATTACAAAGAACAACTTAACCAAGCATTTAAAACCGCTACTATATGAAACCAATAAGCGAAGTTTTCCACGGGGATTGCATGGCGTTTATGGCGGGGCTGCAGGACAAAAGCATAGGGCTTGCTGTGGTTGATCCGCCCTATGGGATAGGAGTCAACTCTATGAATATGGGCGGACGCAAAACGATTAGACCGGATGAGCGCACATGGGATGACACCCCGCCTCCAGCAGAATACTTTACCGAGCTTTTTAGGGTAACAAAATCCCAAATTATATGGGGGGGCAATTACTTCAATTTACCACCGTCAAAGTCTTTTATAATTTGGGACAAAGGGCCGACTATGTACGGGCGTGATTTTGCGGAGTGCGAGTTCGCGTGGTGTACTTCAGATAAGCCAGCACGGATTTTCAAAGGCAGCCCGGTTCAATTAAACCGGATTCATACATGCCAAAAACCCGTTGCCCTGTACGAATGGCTCCTACGCAACTATGCCAAACCCGGCGACAAAATATTAGATACGCATCTCGGCAGCCAATCCAGCCGAATAGCCGCCTACAAATTGGGCTTTGACTTTTGGGGCTGCGAAATAGACGCTGATTATATCCGAGACGGAAACGCCCGGTTTGAAAAAGAAATAGCTATGCCGCTATTCGATGCCCCGAAACCTATAATTCAGAACCAATTAAACTTTGAAACCCTATGACACACAACGAAACCAGAACCGCAATAACAACCCTGTACCACGATTCCGCCCGCGCTCTGATCGGTGCCATGCTCCGGGAACCGCACATGTACAACTCTTTTCGCATCCCCGCCGTATGGTTTCAGGACACGCCATACAGCGCAATAGCGGAAGGGATAGAGGCCGTGATAAAAATAAGCGACGGCAAAACCTACACCCCTAACGCCGTCCGCATCAAAGCCGGGGTCAATCAGGCGGAAATTTCCGAACTACTCACCGACCGCACCCCCATAGATGTGGCCTATGAGCTATTTGTTGAAAAGCATGAACTTTATATTGAACTGCTTTGCGCAGAAGTCGTAGACCGGGAAACCAACGCCC
>CAZUVD010000105.1:0-1941 GCA_964623075.1 uncultured Coxiellaceae bacterium
CATCTCCAGATGACGGCTTCATCCTGTTCAACAACGGACCTGAACTTCACGACGGTCGAATCACTTACAGCGGAACTGCTCCGATTTCAGGCAGCGGCGAGTCAACGCAAAACATCATCAGTATCGGCCATTTCCAATACTGGGACTATCCAATCGCCGAGAACGCCCGCGTTTATAATTTGCAACTCGAAGGCTACGGAGCCGGAGGGAACTTCCCGATGGGTATCGTTGTCTGCGGTGCAAGAAACTGCCAGATCAACAACATCTATTTCCCAGACAACGCCGGGCTTCGCCAAGCCATCGGTGTTTACTGGACGGGCGAGCAGACGCAATCCGTCGGAACCCAGCGCCCGGTTGGCGTGAAGTTCGACAACATTCGCGGCGGTCGCTTTACCAGCACGAATGGTAATGGTGCTTACTTCGCAACCTTTGCGTCCATCGCCAGCGTTCAGGCCGTCAACTTCTTCGCCGAATACGTTAAGGACAGCTTTATACGGGTGACGCCGGGCGACATCGGCTGGCAGGTTCCGAAGCCCTCAATCCTGACGCTGGAGCAAGCTGGCGTTACCATTGAAAATGCCAACTGCGCTGACGCTCAGCGTGTTGGTTACCGCGTCCAGACCATCTTCAACTACGTCGCCGACAACGCGCCAATCATCCAGACAAACGCCAGTGTCACATTCGACACGGCGACGGATGAAGCAATCCTATCCAACCACAATCTGAAAGACGGCAGCCTTGTGGTTTTCAGCGGAAGCGCGGCGCCAACCGGAATCGTCTTCGGCACTCGCTACTACGTTACGTGGTCAACTAAAGATCGCTTCATGCTCCGGGCTGAGGCTGACGGATACGGCAACGGTGACGTGATTGACATAAGCACTGGCGGAACCTCGGTCACTGTCACGGGATGGCGCGGCCAGCAATTCCAGTCTGCTCCCGTGGTGATTCGAGACTCGTTCGCCCACAGCAGCAACCCCTCGGCAAGCGTGGCTGGAATTTACTCAGACGGTGCGAGCGGTGTGAAATACGAGAACATCACGGTTGATGGTTTCAGGAACGGCTTCCTCGTGGATGACACGGTTGCCAACGAAAATATCCACATCGACCGCTGCGTGTTCACCGGAAACTACATCTTTGGCGCTGACATCGGCAGTGGCAAAAACATCATCATCCGCGATTCGGTGTTTACCGGAAACGGCTCCGGTCATGCTGGCGTTGCCGGTTCATCTGAAGGTGTTAACATCGACAACGGTTCCGACATCCTGATCGAACGCTGCATTTTTGGTGCTTCCAATGGCGAGCTTACCCAAGGTTCTGGAATCGGGATCAACAACGGAAACTACCCGCTTCGCAATGTCACCCTGCGTGGCAACATCTTTCGCAGCGGGACCAACACGGTTTCGGGAATCCGAATCGACGACGCCGGAAGCGCGACATGGAATTCCAGCACGTTCGTCGAGGTTCAAGGGAACACCTTCACGACTGGCTCAGGCATTACTCGCCTTCTTTCCAGTCTGACTGCAACTGTCCCGATTCTTCGTGGACATGCTGGCGCCTTGATCTCAGCAAATGGCTATGGTCATTTGGCGCTCGGACAGACGGACCCTACAGACACGCTTGAACTGGTGGTTGGTGGCACGAACTTCTTCAGCAATCCGTTTCCACGCCTAAGCGTTGCTCAGGTGTCTGCTGCAACGTCGGCATCAGGTGGGTTTTGGTGGGAAACAGATGCGACTCGCCTTCGCTATTACAACGGGACTAACGCCTACACGGTGGCGACGTTAAACCCTTACGCGGACAATCTGACCGATCTAGGAACCGCTTCGATTCGCTGGCAGGACATCTTCGCCTACACGCTGGACGCAAAATCAGATGTCCGCATCGGTAATGGTGCGTCTGCTGGCGCGGCTGACCTGATCTTTGGTGCCGGTGGACCTCGCG
>CAZUVD010000106.1:0-1875 GCA_964623075.1 uncultured Coxiellaceae bacterium
AGCGAGGCAACCCCAAAACAGCCACAACCGTAGGCGCGAAGCCCGAACGAGAGACGGGGGCGGCAATGGCGAAGCCACAACGCAAGAAAAACCCGGAGTACAATTTGCAAAAGGAATATGTGCAGGAAATGGGGCGCAGATACCCGGACGTGCTCATTTTCAGCGATGCAGCCGCGCACGTTGCAAAGTCAATGATCCAGCAGGTAAGGGCAAACGCGCTGCAAAGCAAGGGGCAAAAATGGCCCGATGTCTTCGTGGCCCAACCTTCAGGAGATTGTGCCGGGCTTTTCCTGGAATTTAAGGCCGAAACGCCGTACAAGGTTGATGGGGTGACGCTGAGAAAAAGCGACCATGTGGAGGCGCAATCCGCTACAATGGAACGCCTTTGGCAGAGAGGGTACTATTGCAAGTTTGTTTGGACGGTTGAAATGGCGATTGAAGTCACCGAAAAATATCTAAATCAATGACACTCAAAGAAATCGCAACCAATTACCGCACCACCCGTGCTGAAACAAAGCGCAAGTCAAACGCTGCCGCAAAAGCAGCCAAGACCCGCAGCGAAGCGGCACAGACGGATTCAAAACTTTTCAACGCGGAAAAGTACAAGGGTGAATGGCTTTACTTTCCGGGATTCAAAAAAGAAGTTGAGTTATGAGAGGCTACAACGTGCTTTCTCTTTTCGGGGGCATAGAAACCGGGTATGCCGCGCTAAAAGACGCGGGTGTGCCAACTGAGAACTATTACAGCAGCGAGATTGACAAAAACGCAATAAAGGTATCTTCGCATAATTACCCGCAAATCGTACACCTTGGCGACGTTAAAGGCGTGAGCGTGAAATGTTTGCCTTTTGTCCCTGACTTACTGTTGGCTGGTTTTCCGTGTACCGATTTGAGCGTGGCCGGCAAACAAGGCGGCTTTAACAACGACCGCAGCGGCCTGTTTTTTGAGGCCGTCCGCATATTGCGCGAATGCCAGGCCGCAAACCCGAACGTCCTTTTCCTTTTCGAGAACGTGCCGATGGCGAAACGCCACGAATGGGTCATAAACGAAATGCTTGGCTTGCGCCCGTGGGCGAATAACGCTGCATTGGTTTCGGCACAGAACCGTAACCGATTGTGGTGGTCAAACATTCGCACGAAAAAGGTGGGATTGTTTGATGAAGTGCATACCGATTTTCCACAGCCAAAAGACAGTGGTATAATGCTTGCGGATATTTTGGAAAAAGAAGTTGACGAAAAGTATTATCTTAGTGGGGCGGCACTGGCAAGGATAGAAACCCGTAACTACTCGCAAGTGAAAGTGAATCCAGAAAAAAGCGGAACGGTAAATTGTGGTAATAATTCGGCAAAAATGAGTACTGATTCAGGCACGACGCTGATAGGAGTGGTTAACGACAACGGAAGCCTTCGACAAGTCGAAAAATCAAACTGCATTGACGCGAATTTCCACAAAGGCATGGACAACCACGGACAAAGGACTTTGGCCGTGGAATTTAAGGGGCGAAACGGCAGCAACGCCGGGACAGGCAAAACCGGGACGGTCACAACAAGCCGATGGGAGCAAAACAACCACGTTTATCAGCAAGATCGGATAAACCAAGAAAATGGAAAGTCAAGGCCCGTCCCGGCAGGTACACATGGAAACGCATCGTGCCACACCGTTACACAAGTAGGCCCAACGCTTCGCCGCCTAACACCCGTGGAAGTATGCCGCCTGTTCACGCTGCCGGATAGCCTATTCAAAGACCAAAACGGAAATAACATCATCGCAGAAACAAACCAATACAAGGCGCTCGGAAACGGGTGGGTGATGAAGGTAGTGAGCCACATTTTCAGTTTTTTGCCAAAACTTTCATAAATTTGCCCAATCAATGCT
>CAZUVD010000107.1:0-1815 GCA_964623075.1 uncultured Coxiellaceae bacterium
GGAACAATTCAATTACATCATCAGCCATGTTCGCGCTTTTAGCACGTGAGCCTACAGTGTACTGGTCTACTCCAGTTGGCTGTCCAGTTCCAGATCCAGTCCAGAATGCTGCATCTTCTTTTTCGGCAAGGCTCTGAGTCATCAGACCAGCAATGTAGTTGATGACAGATCCGTTTACGCCGAGAGTAGCGTCATCTGAGAGTTCTTGCGATAGCGGTACGATACTAGCTAGAGAGTATGGAGTGAATACCAACTCGCTGAACTGAGCGGTCGAGGTAGCTTTTACAGCAGCCTCATTGCGCCATTGTGCCTGTGGTCGAGTATCGAGCTTTGGCAAGTGTAGTTCGTTGCTAGTAGTAGTGATCGTGTTAGCGATCTGACGCATAACAGTAGCGTCGCGGAGATCCTCTACAATCATGTTCTGGAATTCTGCTGGCACGAGATATCCACCGAGCGAGTCAGTTCCCTCTACCAGTACCTGGAGCTTTTCTTTGTTACCAGTGATCAGAGCATTCATGAAGTGAATGGTCTTTCCGGTAATAGTGTCATACTGCTTGCCAGCGTTCTTGCGCTCTGGGATGACGTGCTTGATTTCAGCGAGCTTATCAACTGAAACCTGACCAAGTGACTTGTCCATAACGAACTTGTCGCTGCTCATTTTCACATCAGCCATAACTGGCACATGAGCCTCTGCCTTGACTTCTGCGTCGAGCTTTTCGCTCAACTTTTCAAATGCCTTGCCAGCGATTGCCTCGGCAAGATCCTCTACTTTGCTCTCCTCTGCCTTTGCAGCGGTAGCCTCTTTGGTGGCGATATCAGAAGCCTCTTTTTTCAAAGTTTCGAGTTCTGCCTTTTCTGCGTCGGTAATGCTACCATCCGCAAGTTTCGCCTGTAATTCTGAGATTTGTCCCATATATTTTACAGCCCTTTCTTATTATCTTTCAGCAATTTTTCCGCAACGCGGTCAAGAGCTTTGAGAATCTGACGCTGGCGATCATCCTTTGATTCGGCGAGGAGCTGTCCGGCTAGCTTGTCGATAGCCTTGAGTCCATGTTGCCGCACATACGGATTGCTTGCGTCAGTATTGTTTTGTGAGGCTTTAGCCCGTAAGCCAGTCACCTCGGATTCCAGCTCATCCAATCGCTTGGTAAGCTGTTTAATTTCGTTATGCTTGATTTCTGGCTCGCCGTCAATAACTCCGATCACATTCTTGATCACGCTCTGCTCAAAGCCTGCGCTCTCTAGTGACTTGTAAGCCATCACACGAGCCTCAGGGTTAGCTGGTACATTGACCGCAGATATTTCCAGGAGTTCCTGCTTGGTGAATGTATTGCCCTCGGCCTCTAGCGGCTTGAAGCCGACTGAGAAGCTGTTGATGATACCCTGATCAAACATCTCTTTGATAGCTCGCGCCTCTGGCGTGATCTCATGGAAGTTTGGCTCAAACACGAGCCGCGCAGCCTCACCCTTGCCCTCAGTGCGGATGTTTTTTGCATTGCCGATCGCTGGGATCGAATGATCATGCGCCCATAACAGAATAGGGTTTGCCATAAAGTTTTTCATCTCCCAGCCCTCGACGAGAACTTTCTCGCCGTGCCGATCCTCAACAGCGGTCGAGGCAATGGCGACAATTTTCTTGCCATCCCTCTCCACGCTCGCTTTCACTCGATACATAATAAATTGCTCCTGGTTAGATATCTCTAGCTAACAACTTGCCAGAAGTTCCGTCAATAACTCTACAATGTATCGACTTTGGCCTGAGTTACATCGGTGTTAGCTTCAGCGTCTGCCAAAACTTTACCAGTCGTACCAGCA
>CAZUVD010000108.1:0-1807 GCA_964623075.1 uncultured Coxiellaceae bacterium
ATTAGCAGGTCAATAAATGCGCCCATCAACTCGCCTCGTAAAATTCAACCGCGATGGATACTTGTTGCGACGTTGCCGCTTGATTCGTGAAGCGCAACAGATAATTGGTATCGGGCTTCAATATCCACTCTGCGCCAAGTCGCACCGCACCGCCGCCCGCTTTCCCTCCACTGCCACCCGGCAAGAACTCATCAATCAAAGCCACGCTCCCCGTAGCGCTGACCGTGGGCGTGTGCTTGGCGGTCGTTGCCGCCGTGCGAGTGCTGTTGCGCTTCATGTTGTAAATCGTCAAGGGAGTGCCATTGGCAACCGTGGGCGATTCGTAGAGATAACATTGACCTTCGCCGCCCGCTGAGTAACGAATAGCGGCATGCGCCTCAGCGTTACCCGTGGTCAATAGCACATCAAGGCTGGCATTATTCGCCACAGACGCCGAACTATAACCGCACTTCATCATCTCGCCTTCGTGTACCTCATCGTGTACACTGTCAATGATGACTTGGCGCTGTTCGTGGTCTAGTTTGATCTTCTCTGTAAATGTCCCGCTCATCAATTCACCGCCGCGCCCGTTGCGTCTGTCATCTGCCAATCACCTAGTTGTTTATCGCCCGCGTCATTGACTGATAGCACTCTGACGATACTGATCGGATTCCATACGCGCCCGCGAGTGATGCAATCTTGGCAGTGTTCCGCCGCACCTAGTTTCCATGTGGCTGTAAACGCCGATTGACTCACGCGCTTAATAACCCAAGTACAACGGCAATTTGTCAGGCACACCGTAGAGCCGTCACGCGGATAAGCGGGCAAGTCAGGCAATCCGACGCGACTACCACGAGCCTTAAAGTATGCCTTTTGGTAACACTGGCCTAACGACTCGCCATACATCGCCGCACGAAATGAGCCGCCCGGTATCTTACGGTTGCCGCGATTCTCTGATATGGCGATGACGAAATCGCCTAGAAAACCCGCTTGCTCGTTGAAGTAGTCGGTTGCGATGTTGTACGGCGTCTCGCCTTGCCCGTTACCATCGGCCCATGCGATTTCTACCAGTCGCCGCGAGACTGAGCGCAACTGCCCCGCGATGGTGCCGCGAAATCGTGATATAGCCGTGTCGCTAAACTTTGAAGCGTTTAGCCTGTCAGCCGCCGCCGAGATAAACAACACCGCCGCGTCAATCACGGCCTTAGCGTCTGACCTAGACACTATCAGCACCCGTCACAGGCGCGTCGAGATTCATTGACGCCACCCGCGCCCGCATTTCTAACTCCGCTTCACGCATCGCAAGCATTTCCTCAATCTCGTCAGGCCGATAACCCGCCTTAGCCCATAGCATCGCAAGCGGCACTTCTAGCGCGTCCTTCTCAATCTGTAGCGCTTGCAATTCCTGTAGCCGGTCGCGTGTTTGCGGGTCTTGCCATTGAGTCTGATACTGTGCCGACTCATCAAGGCCAGCGCCCAAGAATTGATTTGCCAATCGCCGCGCAATGCTCATAGCCGATTCCCACGCATCGCCATACAGCGTGTGACGCAGGGCAATCTTGGCTAAGAGTGACTCGTTTTGTTGCTTGATCGTGTCAGCGCTTGCTACCTGTGCGCTAAACTGATAGCGGCTCAACGGTGTGCGGGTTACAATCGCGTTGTAGTACACAAACTGCTGTAACGCCGTGATAAGCGAATCAAGGGGAGCGCCGTCAATCGCATTAAATGACGCATCGGACGGCGACTTCTGCGATCCGATGATTTGACCTGGCGCAATCTGCATCGCGTTACTGCCGTCATCGGCCAGCGGCTTGCCGTCAGTGGTCGG
>CAZUVD010000109.1:0-1802 GCA_964623075.1 uncultured Coxiellaceae bacterium
GCGCGGTGCTGTGTTCCAATAAGGGCACAAACGCCTGCGATCATTGGCCCGGAAAACGAGGTGCCGGAAACGCGGGCATAGCCGCCATTTTGATTTGTCGAATAGATGGAAACGCCGTAGGCCGTCACGTCCAACCCTTCGCCGCCGGAACTGAACGCCGCCGGTTTTGACTGCTGGTCAAGTGCGGCAACGCTGTTTACAAAGTCGTACCTGGCAGGCCACCCTATGGTGTTACCCGTTCCCGGATAGCCGGAATTTCCAGCGGAGGCAACTAATACCATCCCTTTCGAGACGGCGTAAAGTAGCGCCTGTTCCGTGTCGGGCATAGGTGAACCCCCGCCAAACGACATGCTAATAATACCGATCTTATCCGGGAATGTAGCCGCGTAAATATCGGCAGCCTTGCGAATGCCCGCCGCAATCTCTGTACTGCTTCCTGTGCCGTTGTTGCGCATCACCTTGCCAGATACGATAATAGCATCGGGTGCAACGCCAAGCGCCCCAAAATCGTTGTTTTGTGCGGCAATCACCCCGGCGCAATACGACCCGTGACCGTTGCCGTCTGCCATTGGTTCGGGCGTGGTGTTAAAATTGTATTGCTGCCCGTTCTGGCTCAAATCCGGGTGCGGGTTTTGGCCGGTGTCAAGGATAAACACCACCGCGCCTTCGCCCCTATTCTTTGTCCATGCCTGATCCGTTTCCATTAACGGATGCCAGTAGTCGAGTACTTGAGCGAGACTGCGCACGGCTTCAAATTCCACCGTGTAGCGGGGAATCTCAAAGTCAGGCTGTTCTGGTTCCTGCGCAAAGCCGACAAGGGCGAGGCAGGTAAAAAGGAAAGAAAGAAATCTGAATTTCATGGCTGTTCTTTTTTTGTTGTTAAAGCGTCCCCGCGCTTTTTGGAGCGCAGGGAGCAGAGGGACAGATAGAAAAAAATGTCTTGCTCGTTTGGTGGAATGTGGTTATATTTGTGACTGATAGGGTTTTAGAATTGATTTTTCATTTTGGTTTTTTGGGGTTTAGGAAGCTCGTGCCACAAGCGCGGGCTTTTTTGTTTTTAAGTGGTGAAATTCGACCACTTTATTCCGTCTCCAGTTCTTCCTTCACCGGCTTGTCCCCGCTTTCCGATAGCGGTATACCTTCACGGGACACCAGAAGCGCCGAATATCCGTACAGCGGGACAAACGCGTTTACAGGTGCCTTTATCTTGCCCGCCTTGAAATCTGCATTTACCACGTTGAACGAGTTGCCGATATTTGGCACGGTGTTCATTTTCACCTGATGCGGTACGGCAAGCCACTGTTTTTCTGGCAGGGCTACACTTTCCTTGCCCCAAATTACAACGACGTTCGCCACGTAAACGACGGGTTTTCCCGGAACGGCTGCCAGTGCTTCGCTTTGGGCTTGTACAGGTTCGGGGCTCAAATCAATTACGCCCGCTGTTTCAAGGCCGTAGGCAGTGCCGCCAATTGCGCCAATGATTAGCATAATGACCTGCATAATCTTACTCCAATTCCACTTTTTCATGGTTGTATTTTTATAGTTTGAAGGCGAAAACCGCCGTTTGAAAACCAATTCCGTAGGCAAGTGCAGAAATGCCCGCATCCGCCGCGTAATGCCACCACGCGCGCTTTTGCCCTATGCCGATACTTATACCCGCACCCAACATGCCCCACCGATGCACTGAAGCAAATAGGTGCTTTGCGTCGGTAGTGGCGACAAGGAAAGTATTGGAGCCAAAGAACCTGGGGGTAAGGGGCTGTAACAACTCACCATCTTCGCCCCGCTTCCATTTGTTTTCC
>CAZUVD010000110.1:0-1775 GCA_964623075.1 uncultured Coxiellaceae bacterium
CCGATCACATCAAGGTTGTCGAGGCGCTCGCCGCCGCTTGGATCGCCGTCAAGGTTCAGGCGCGACTCGCGGCTGCAGCTCAGCTATTGGCTGGCGGGACTAGCGTCGTCCCCGGCGGCAAGGGTCCGAAGGGGCCGGTCCCGGTCCCCGGCGGATCTCCTGGCAAGGTGGCGGCAGGAGCCGGGAAGGTACGGACCGCCGCAGCGTTTGCTGGACCGTACGGCTGGGCGCTCGCAGGCGGCCTGACGGCAGGGCTGGCAGTCGGCGACGGGGACAGCGATCCGCGAGCCGATCGGATGACGGGGCGGGTGCCGACGCCGGTTCGTGGTCGGCAGCCGGTCACGCCGACGACGACGCGCTCCCCGGCGAAGCCGGTGTTCTCCGGCGGCAAGGACGACCCGAACGGTCCCGAGGCGCTGACGAAGTGGTACGCGAACCTCGGGAAGCAGCTCGGCGTCACTGAGAAGGAGGCCGTCAAGCTGAAGCAGACGATGCAGTTCAAGGACCGTCCGCTGAAGGGGCTGGACGGCGACGAACTACTGCGGCTCCGCGACCGTCTACGCGGCATCAAGGCTCCGACGAAGGACGTCCAGGACGAGCTGAAGCAGCTCAACCGGGCGATCGACTCATCGCTCGGAGGCCCGCTGAAAGCAACCCTCGCGCAGACGAGCCGGTCCTGGGATAGCTTCGGGAAGCGAACGAACACGACGATCGGCGACGTCCGCGCACAGGTCAAGGACAACACGGCGAAGATCAAGCACGACCTCGGAGCGAATACGAAGGAGGGCAGCCGGGCGCTGGCCGCCAACTTCCGCAGCGCGGCAGCAGCGGTCAAGGAGCAGATGGCGGCGGCGGGCGGCGATACGCGGGACGGCACTCGAGCGATCCGCGGCTACCTGGTCAAGTCGCTCCGGGAACTCGGGGTGTCGGCGGTCGCGAGCGTCGGCGACAAACTCGGCGACCTCCTCGGCGGCAACAAGGCGGAGGGCGGCTGGATCGGCGCTCCGGGAATGGTCGGCACCGACACGGTCCCGACGATGCTCGCGCCGGGCGAGGCTGTCCTGAACCGCCATCAGCAGGCCGTCATCGAGGAGCAGCTCGGCGGCGGCTACCTCGACCGCCTGTTCGCGAACGTCCGGACGCCCCACTACATGGCGTCCGGCGGGCGGGTAACGGGCGACACGGATTACAGCCCCCGTCTCGGGCGGGCGCTGCAGGCGATGTCGAGGGCCGCGGGCGTCAACATTGGCGTTCAGTCCGGCGGCCGAACGCTCGGCGAGCAGGCCGACCTCGTCCGACAGAAGGGGCTGTACTCCGCGTCGAACCCGACCGGGGCGGCGGCACCGTCGCCGAACGCGCCGCACGTTCGCGGCATCGCGGCAGACATCACGCCGGGCCGCTCGGTGTTCGGTGCTATCGCCGGACGCTTCGGTCTGTCGTTCCCGCTCCCCGCCGAGCCGTGGCACGTTGAGATCGGCGGCGGCGGCGGTGGCGGCGCGGTAGGCGCTGGCGTCCTCGCGGAGATGAAGGCGATCAAAGCGCCGCGTACGAAGATCGGCGGGACGCTCGGTGCGCTCGTTCAGCGGTCACTCGACGTTACGGCGGCAGCGGCTACGCGGTACGGACGGAAGCTCGTAGCGCAGCAGTCGGGCGGCGGGGACGGCGCGGGTGGCGGCCAGACTTCGGCGGGAGGCAAGTACGACAAGGCCGCGCTGAAGCGGCTCTGGATCGAGGCCGGTGGCGACCCGGCGATGGCGAACCAGATGGCAGCGATC
>CAZUVD010000111.1:0-1723 GCA_964623075.1 uncultured Coxiellaceae bacterium
TCATTATTGAAGCTTGGATTGTGAAAAAAAGTTAGTGTCTGTCCAAGCGTTTGTTGTTGTGTAAAAGCGAAGGGGGTTAAATTGTGTTTGTTTGTTTTTTCTTAAAAAATGGCCGTCTTTCCGACCTGTCACGTTTCACACCATTACAACCAAGCAATTAAATCAAGGCTGTCATCTCTCCTGACGTGGATACCCGCACTGGTGTCGTGTTGTGTGTCGCCATAACTACGCACACTACGTTCCTCATTTTATTTTACAGGTAGTTAATCTGTTAGGCTTATCAAGCCAAGCTGTTATGTCGGAGTTCTTTACACCTTCTTTAAGATGCTTTTGTCTGGCGTAAGGGAATCGAACCCCTTCAACATCGTTCTGTTACCTTATTGGATAAATCCGTATGGTTATGGCCATGGTGTCGCACTACCGTTATGCAAACCCCCGATATTTAAAACCTAACGCAAGCGGCGCACCCAAACGAATAACCAGTTTAAAGCCGCTTGGTTAGGGTTTCTTCAAATAGGGCAACCCAACTGCAACATTTAGAAGGTGTCCGTTGAGCTACCCAGTCTTACCAAATTATAATCCCATGAATTTTGAAAGCCGACAGTAAAATCCTTCAACCCTTAGTTCGCCTAAGATGCCAAACTGCCGACTTTCAAAACCCAATCTCTTTTGATTAGGAACTTAGTGATTATCTCTCTGGGTCAACAGCAAACCACACTAAGCATTAAGAACTGTTTTAGGTCGTGAGCTACATGGCATTTTGATTTCAGTAAATTCGCATCATTGCTGGCTGTCTTATCCACAAGGAATTGCTTAGGCTCCGTGTTTTAGCCGAACTATTAAGGCGTATCGGCGTCAACCACTTTCGATGCACAAATGTAAAACGAAAAATCCAATTATGCAATATTTTTTTGCAAAGTTTGCAAATTATTTTTTACCTTTGTGGCATGGGACGAAAAGAAACAATGACATTAAGCTTTAGGGTATCGCAGGAGACGGCCAAAGCACTCAATGAGTACATTAGTATCAACACGTTGAACTTTACGACGTGGATTCACAAGCTGGCGCACGAAAAGTTGGTCGGCTACGGCGTACTTGACGAATCCGGCGAAGTGTTAGGCGACTGGCTGAACCCAGAAACCCGGCGAAAAATCAAGTGGACACGGGACAACGACAAGAAAGATGTTCGTTGCGCCTTTGCTACGGAGCGTGACACGCATTTCCTGTCAGCATTGAACAATTACACCCACGGAAATTGCCCAGACGGTTACAACCGTTCTGACTGCTTGCGGCAGTGGATTGTCGAAGAATTGCGCATGGCTGGGATGCTTGGAAAGAAAAAGCAGATTTCAAAACTTCAAAAGCGGGCAGCATGACGCAAATGCAAAAACAACCCATCAAGGTTAGGCTTCACAATGCAATCTATGTACGCCATTTGGTTGATAGAAAATACCTTAATTGGTGGTGGATGCGCTTAGTTTGGGGTTATGACTTCTTGCCGCTTTACATGGACATGCCATTTTCACGCTATCAATTGGCCGCTTGGAATTGTGGCACGGACTGGAAAGACTTTAGAATAACAATCAAAGAATCAGAAAGCGGCCTTTGGATGTTCACGATTAAGCAGGGTGACTATGAGGATAAAAAACGTTGCTCGATTTATTTTAGGCCATTTGGTATTGCCTTGCACATGCTATTCAAACAAGAAAAAGTAGTTACGTAA
>CAZUVD010000112.1:0-1716 GCA_964623075.1 uncultured Coxiellaceae bacterium
TATCAAACAGGGTTTCCCGGCTTCGTGTGCGTATGTTGTCCTTTCGGCTCTTTGCGTCCCTGAACCATTGCGCCACGATTGCCGTAGCGTCAGGCAGTTGTACAGTCACCAAGGCCAATCGTTTGTCAGGCTGGCCATTTGCATCCCTTGCCCATTCGCCACGTATCGTTACAAGCGGCTGTCCGTCCTCGCCTTCCTGAACATCAAAGAGGCCGATTAGCTCCGTTTGCGACACCACAAACTGCCCGTCAGACTGCGCTAGTTCTTCCAATGCGGCCTTGAAAGGGTCGGGCTTGCGGCCATTCTTTTCAGGTTGCCGTTCTGGTGAGAATCTAGTTTTTTCCCCATCCTTTGCTATTTCCTTCCTTCCTGCCATTCAACCGTTTTTTAACCGTTTAGTACGATTGTTTTCGTATGTTAGATTATTTCAAAAGTTGCCTTGATTCTTGAATCTTGCGGCCTTGATAAAGTTGCTTTGCCGTCGCCAGAATGCTTAGTGTTCCTTCCTATAAAACAGCACCTCCAATTATTCCTTTTCTTCAACCCAAAAATCAAAGCTGGCGAACTGGTCACAATCGAAACACGCTGCTTTTCTTTCTTGTAAAGGGTTGCAACTTCATTTAGTAGCCTTAGCCCAATTCCCGCTCCTTGATAATCAGGCAACACCACCAACCTATGAATACGTTTCAAGTTTTTCACTTTTGGATGCGGGAAATGAAGCACTGAACAAAAGCCCGCTATTACGCCATTTATCGCCGCTAAGTACACTTTTGCGGCGTTATTGTGCGAATGACTTAAATAGTGATGCTTAGAAAACATCTTCCAAGCAAGTTCTTTGTTTGTTGCTTCATAGATTGAAAATTCAATTTCTGGTCGTTTTTTTTTTGATTGACAACGAAGGTCATTGAATCGGTGCAAAACGTCCAGTCGGGCGTTAGCCAATCTTCAACGTCTGCGTGACAAGTGACGGCAATCAATTTCTTTTTGCCTTTCCTGATTGCCTTTTGCATTGCGAACGAACCAATCTGCGCAACGTTCCTATCAACTACACTGGTAAATTCATCAAATACAATCAGGTCGTTTTCTTCGAGTATCGCTCTTGCTAAGTCAGCCCGCATTTTTTCACCATTGGAAAGAACTGCGTAAGGCTTCAACCATGAAGGCGGGGAACTGAACCCAACTGAATTAAACGCCATTGTGATTTCTTCGACACTTGAGCTTTCTGGCATATCATCCAAAACAGATTCTTTCAGGTAGTTGTAAGCGGTTATGTAAGAAGCGGGGAAAAGCTGTTTTGCTATCGTTGTTTTACCTGTGCCGCTCTTGCCCACAATCAAACCAACTTGCCAATCGTGCGGCATGTCAATTGAGCCAGTAAATCGTTCTGTGATTTCTTCGCTCTGCAAATCGAATTTGCCAAGGATTGAAGCCACACGAAACGTCTTTGGTGCGCTTGTTTTTTTTACAATGTCAAAAGACGGCATTTGTACCCTTGATTTGTTAAGTCGTTAAATAGTTTTTCCTGTTCACGTTCTGAAACACATTCAGCTTCAACACGAAAAGACGATTCTATTCCCTCCGATAAATCCTTACCTACCTTTTGAGATTCTTCTTCGTCATACTCGCTTCCTTGCTCTTGGCTAACGCCCCATTCGCTTGCCTCAAAGCCCCACTGTTCTTCAATTTCCTGCACGGCCTCAATATCGAACTCAATAC
>CAZUVD010000113.1:0-1694 GCA_964623075.1 uncultured Coxiellaceae bacterium
GCCGCCTGCCATCGATGTAGTCATGGCACACGCTGCATGCGAATACACCCTGTAAATCACTCGGCTTTATCCCCATTCCGCAGCCCCCAAGCCAACGCAGATGTGCTAATACAACCGTTGCCGGATCGTAGTTGCATGCCATTGCGATGTTCACTGTGCATTGCTCACCCTGCGCTGCTTTTGTTATTGCACTCAAGCAGCCCTCTTATCCATCTCCAACATTTGCCGCCAGTACGGATCTGGATCCGGTATGTAATACCCATTCACCGCTGCCCTACGCCTAATAAATTCAACGAACTCAAAGAAATCATTTGTTGGTAAATTCCTGCTACGATGCCTCGGCCTTAATTTCCTTCCCCCAAACACTTGTACCTCTTCCCATCCGAAATACTCACCTAGAAAATACTCATGTAAATCTTCTGAATCGTTTCCCGTCTCATCGCTCAACAGCTTGTAGACCACTCCCCATAAATACTTATTTTGTTTCGTAGTCCGGGTATCCTTAGACTCCTTAACCTCTATTTCCCATTTCTTCTTTCGATCCAGTTCGGAAATGGTCTTGATTGCGTTATCCGCAATCGGTTGCCATAAACTTCCTGGGTAAAGACGGAATGGTTTACTTTTTTCCGCTTTGGTCTTCATCAGTGGCTATCGGTCATATGCGATATTCTTTGTCGACAAATCCAAGATCAGGATTGCCAACCAACATCCATTTAATCCAAGTTGTATGATCTTCATAATGCCGCCAATGGCCGCGGCGAAAATGCAGGCGCTTTTTGTTGCCAATGGGGCCCTGCTCAGCGGGCGACGATAACTTTCTTTCGTTTTTGGCTAAATCGATAATGTGGTATCCCATCAAAGGTCGCTTACCAAATCGCATTCTCTTTTTATTGAGCGCTTGCGGAGCTGTCACTTCTTGATGAGTTGCAACATCAGCATCAATTGCTATGCACACGGAAAAGACTTGCCGCTTTAATTTTTCGGCCACATGGGACACTTCACTATCCCTATCTTTATCGTACGCAATCCACCAATCCCCAAAATTAACAAAGAATGTGGATGTAGGCTCAAAACCTTCTGCTTGCACTGCAATAACCACAATGCATCGTGCGTTAACAACAAACTCGAACGCGTTCACCGGGAACGGCAACTTAATTTCATTGCTGTTTAACTCAATATGTTGCCCTATAAAAGCATCCCAATCATGCTGGACAACTAATGTATGTGCATTTGATATCCGATCAGATAACATTAAAACATCAATCACTTCACAACCATCAATCCCGGTAACACGGCCTTCTACAAACGCATCAGCTAATTGATGAATCCGCGAGCAATCATTTTTCTGAAGTTTAAATGGGAGCGACGCCCAAGAAACAAACTGCTCCAAATTCTCCTTAGTAAGGAGCAGCTTTGATAATTCATTTTTATGCTCGTTTATCTGATGCTCATAATCTGCTTTTTCAGCCTTCAACTCTTTGATCAGCGCTGGTGTGTGGTATGCATATGGAGCCAAACGCGCGGGGGCTAAACCAAGCGACCCCGTTTCAGCCAACTCATTCAAGATTCTTCGGCACTCAGCCAATCCACCATTGGTCACTTACGTGTCTCCTTAGGTCGTTGTTCATCATCAACCAACTTCTTCAGCGCCTTCTTCGCGAGTTCGTAGACTTCCTTTGCTTCTTCACCAATCG
>CAZUVD010000114.1:0-1682 GCA_964623075.1 uncultured Coxiellaceae bacterium
TCATATTAGTTGAATTTAATTATGGATAAATTGTTTTTAATACATCAAGCATTCTGTCACTTACTATTTTCAATCCTGCATCATTCCAATGCACACCATCCATTAATGGCGCACTTGAGCCAGAAACAGAATATACATTTGTTAAACCGCTATTGTTAGCAATGCTATCAATAACAGAATCGTAATTTGTATAAGGTGCAAAAAATTTAGTCATAATTACAGGTGTATTAGCTCCAGTAATTGCCCTCATGGTAGCTATATGTTGAATTACGCGTGACTTGAATAATGATGTAGCTGTGGGACCTCCATATATAATATCATTCAATCCGATGGATAAAAAAATTACTTTTTTAAGAGACCTATTCTTTATTTTATATTGCGCCGTGTCTAAACGTTTTTTAAACTTTCCGATATACCCGTTTGTTGTGTCAGAAGTTGTAACCGCCCACTCGTCAATGCGTGATAAACCTTGTCCTGTTTTTACAAGATAAACAGTATCACCATAGTAGTTAGTTTCAGCAGCTACCATTTTAGATAGATTTAATTCCCATCCGTGTCTGCCAGCAGGCATATTATAGTGGTCTATGGTGTTGTTTGTTCCTATATCCAACATTTCAAAACTAAAAGTTGAATTGTTCAGGATTTGCACTTGTGGTTGTGGCAGTAAATCTGCTGAATTGGAAAGTGAATCATAAGCAGCACCTCCCGAATTACTTTCACCATTAAAAATAAACAGAAATCTATCTGTAATTGGTGGCGGTGCGGGTGCTTGTGCTATATAGCAATCACAACTTATAAGCAGTATAGCCAATAATATAAAATATAATCTTATCATCGCCCAAGTGTGTTTAAAAATTTTTGAAAAATATTAGATAATCGGATTGATTCTTCATAGATTAATCCTCTACCAACAACCACTAGCCCTATTTTATTTGTGGAAAAATATAAAGGAGTACCACTGTCACTTCTCGCACCAATAAGCATTTCATAGGTTGGGCTTGGGAATGCATCTAGTGTAAAATTTGTTGCAATAGTAATTCCATTTTTTAGCGTTATCGCAGTAATAGGGGCTTTGCGTGTTACTAAATATAGACCCTTAGAATCTGTATTTGTATATGAAGAACTACCAAGGGTTTCCCCTGAGTTTGAGTAAAGAGTATTTGATGTGCGAGGAAATATATTATAACCCGCAAAAACACCATTAACAGAACCGATGGCACTCTGAACGGCATTTATATTTAAACCTAAATAAATACCAAATAAAATATTAAATGGTGATGTATAGTCAACACTTGGGTTAAATCCGAATGAACCATAAAAATTAGTCCCATTTCCCTGAACACCGTAAGCCCCAAACGTGCCAGTACCATGCCATGTTATTTGATAGTTATTTGATATAAGATTATATCGAGTGCTATTATTGGTGCTGCCTACAAGCGGAGCTACCACATAAAGTGAATCCCATAAACAACTATCCATTAAATCTTTGGTAAGTTCTTTTATTGCCCTGATTTCAACGGTGTCAGTAATGCCTGAAGAGTCTATAAACATTTGTGCTTTTGTTAGATATGTTACACTTGAGCAACCAAAAGTAACACGGCTTCCAAACCCTGCAAATCTGTTAGCTTGTCCGTAACATACAGAAACACTAAATAATAATATGAATAATAATCTTACCATAC
>CAZUVD010000115.1:0-1679 GCA_964623075.1 uncultured Coxiellaceae bacterium
CCACGGCGGTAGTGATTGCAACGCCAAACACAATGACGGCGCACACGCTGACCACGCCCATCGAACTACCCTTGTTTTCAAGGACTTGCGAAGGTCAGTGGTTGGAGTACTACATAAGTTTTGACCGTAACGGAGCAACGCCACGGAATAACAAGATCACTTGTTGCGGAAATCAACCCACATGGAAACAGCATTTGACGGTTTCCGGGTTTGAATCAACGGACAACGAGGCCACAGACGGGCAGTTTTCCTCAATGGCGTTCGGTATGGCCTTAGACGCTTATCTGGCTTGCGAAGAACTAGACTGGATTTGTGAGTCCGAGGAACTTGGTGGTTACCACCTCAAGGACGTACTTGCAAGGACGCTACAAATGCGCGGGGCCGCTATTGCTATTTCTGCAATGGTTGACCAATTTGGCGTAAACCCGTGCATTAGTTCGCAGTACGAAAACCTGAACAGTAGACGCTCGTACCTAAACAAACGTAGTGCTGAAAACGTGGATTGGATTTCGCAAAACGTACCTCGTGGCGTTACCGACTGTTTTACCTGCAAACCGCAGGACACTTTTCATCGTTCAAAAACATTAGTTTAAAATATCATGGCAGCACCAACAGTAAACTCGTTCACCACCTGCCCGGCAGACTGTGATGACGATAACCTCCTGCCCGCGATCCCCGCGATACAGGACTGCGCAAATTACGCGCAAGACAGAAGCCAGGTTCATACGCTGTACATTATGCCACAGGTTGGCGGCACACCGTCCGCAGACCCATATACCAACTTTGCTACCACGCCAACGGCAACGGCAAACGCAATCAATAACACCACAACCGACAATACCAAGGCAAAGTTTTTGGTTGGAGAGGGTGGTGTTGCTGAATCTTCAGAGGTTGTTTTGGAGTACCCAATGTTGACAGAGAAGGTCGTTGAGCGCGACTACCAACTTGTTTTTAACATAAAAAACCTTGTGCAGACGCAATACGACTTTTTGCTTCAGGTGCAGTGTGGAAACATTGACCTGACATTCTACTACGCAAGCGGAATGGAGGCAAATCAGTGGGTATATGGAAAGCAGGGCGGCATCGTTCCACGCAAAGTCACTGTTTCGTTCCCGAAAGGTGCGGGCAAGGATGACCGGGACATTGCTATCATTAAAATTGACTGGAAAGCCACAGGCGACCCAGACCGTCGTATAAACCCAATCGCGTAATGATTAGCCCGTTCACCTATTTGCCGGAGGACGTTTGCGGCGACCTGGCTATTCCTGATTTCCCATTGATTCAGGACTGTCCAAGTTATTCGCAATTGCGCTCTGAGGTGTGCGGGCTTATCATTCGTCCTATTGGCTCGCTGTATCCTATTACATGGTATCAGTTAAGCGAGTGGTATGACGAAAGCAAGATCAACAACGCCGACCCTGACATTGCCCACTACATCGTTGGCAAAGGGTCTTTCCTGCCCACAGAAAAAACAGTCGTAACGCTTGCAGGGGGTAGGGTTGAAGAAAACGGAGAACGATTGCAGCGTGTGGTTTTGAGCGTGACCAACATGGACGCGGGCCACATTGAATTTGGCCGAAAGTGCCAGGCCAACAAAAAAGATTTCACATTTAACGTGGTGACGCTTGGCGGCACATACGGGGCATTGACGCAAAACAGGATAATAGGCGGCTATTTGG
>CAZUVD010000116.1:0-1663 GCA_964623075.1 uncultured Coxiellaceae bacterium
TTCACTCATTGTTTTGGATTTGATTGGTTAGTGGTTTCTAGTTCGGCAAGTAGGCATGTAGCATAAGAAATAGCTAAGTGTGCTATCTCACTGCCAGTAGCATAGCTGCCAACTGTTTGTGTTTGAGGGTTAGCCAAAAGCCCATTCATAGCACTATTGGCCGCAATAAAACTGCGTTGTTCCCTTTCGTGCTTAATAAAGGCGTCAAGGCGCTCTTTGGCTTGCGTTTCAATAGACTGGTCAAGCATGACTTTTGCCATTGCTTCACTGTCAATTCTCCAAGCATCATCAGAAAGTTGTTTTTCGGCAAGTTCAAGACGGGCAAGTGCCACGTTAAGGGCATCACGTTCGTTGCCTCCGTTTTCAGCAATGAATTTTTCTAGTTGTTCGGATACTGTCATTGTCGTAATTTTTAACCCTTCACCTCGAAGGGCGCAACAAAGGTACAAAACTTTTGTACAATAATGCAATACCGACATTGCAAAAATTGCAAAAAAAGAGCGCCCGCAAGTGGACGCTCTCAAACTAGCAAATTATAATCAAAAAACTAATCTACGTGTGCCTATTGTTAGAACGGCAAATCTTCTGATACATTTGCTGGTTCGTCAGTAGTTGGCTCCGTTGCCGCATTTCCGGCGTTTTGCGGGGTGTTCTGTGTCTGCGTGGTGTAGTTGCTGCTTTCGCCGTCTTTCTTGCCTTCAAGCATCTTGAAATCACTTGCCACTATTTCGGTGAAGTGCTTTTTGTTGTTGTCCTTGTCGGTGTATTCCCTATTTGTGATTTTGCCCTCGATGTAAAGCAACATGCCCTTTTTGACGAACTTTTCAGCGATTTCGGCAAGTTGACGCCATAGAACCACATTATGCCATTCTGTGGATTCATTTTTGTTGCCGTCCTTGTCTTTGTAGCTTTCGGAGGTGGCAAGGCTGAATTTTGCAACGGCTGTTCCGTTGTCAAGACGGCGAACTTCGGGGTCTTTGCCGACCCGCCCCACTAAAATTACTTTATTGACGCTCATTGTTTTGATTTTTATTGAATGTGGTTATGAATGCTTTGGGTAATTTTTGCGGTAATATCTTTCTGCCGTATTGTGCAAGATGCTACACAACTGTTCAGACAGCGCAAACCTTTCAGTATTCTTAGTTATTGAAGCGGCTATGTTACCGTCAGCGTGGCGCTCCGTTGCAGCACACCAGTCAAAAAACATCTCCAATAAGTCGAACAAGTCCATGCCACTAACGCCATTGCTATAATGCTCTGGGTGATGCGAATTATTTTTGTAATGATGGGTCAATGCAGTGCCTAGCCCCGCAAGGCTTTTTTTGTATTCCTCGCTACCGTATGTCAAGCCTTTTAATTTTGGGGTAAATTCATCAAAGACGCTTTTTTCTGGCTGAACCAACTTACTATCGTCGTGTTTCATTGCCCTAGTCAAAAGTTCCTGACAAGACATCAATAGTAGTTCATTAACCCTTTTAATGTGCTTCAATGTATCAGCCTCGCTGTCATAGCATGACGGGAGGCGTTCCCAAATTTCGGCAAGCATGTCCACATTTGGAAGGCCACCCAAACATTGTTCAATGTAATCTTCTTTTGAAATCATTTTCCCGATTTCCTTGTCGTATCTTAAAATCATTGTTTTGATTGTGGGCGAACCCGGTTA
>CAZUVD010000117.1:0-1660 GCA_964623075.1 uncultured Coxiellaceae bacterium
TTTACCTCAATTCAAGGTAGTGGCGGTTGGTTTTCAAGTAGCAAGCCAAGCGGCGAAATAGGCTGTGCCGGAATGTTATGGGTATTCGGTTTTTTAATCTTCACCATGATTTTCGGCGGCCTTTTTTGGTGGTAATCTTCACAACTAAAATCAACGAACAATGAGTGCCAACCAACCACTAAGAGCTTTGACCGTAAAGCAACCATTTGCCAGCTTGATTTGCTGGGGCGTCAAGCCGATTGAAAACCGCAGCCAAAAAACGAACATTCGTGGCAAGGTGCTGATTCACGCAGGGGCGCAATTCTACAAAGGCGGTAGTGAGCCAAAAACACTATTGACTTACCATCAATGGAATAACCTTTCAGGTAATCAGCAAAGAAAATTGGTTTCTCAATCTGCAAATCACATTCCCCTTTCCGCAATAATCGGAGAAGTAGAAATTATTGACTGCGTACAAGATTCAAAGTGTGTTTGGGCAATACCCGGCTACTGGCATTGGGTGCTTGACAATGCAGTAATGTACCCCGAACCTATCCCGTGCAAAGGGGCGCTAAGTTTCTGGCGTCCACAAGGCGCAACGGTTGACGCAATTTTTGAGCAAAGATTTTTAACAATATAAACAACAAAATGGAAAAGCAATTAGCGCAAGTCCTTGAATTTTACAAGGCATTCGGGATACCGTACAACACCGAACCAAAAGCCCCCGACAATGACAGGCAGTTTTTGAGGTGGCGTTTAATCAGCGAAGAATTCAACGAGGTATCCAAGGAAATGAAAGCCGAACCTTCGCAGGTGAATTTGCAAAAGATGGCAAAGGAGCTTGCCGATTTGCTTTACGTGGTACATGGAACGGTGATTGAATTTGGTTTGCAGGATATTTTCGGCGAAGTATTCGACCAAGTACATGCCTCAAATATGTCGAAACTCCGAAGCGACGGCACACCGATAATTGACACGGGCGGCAAGATTCTGAAAAGCGAAAACTACTTTGAGCCAGACCTTTCTTTTGTAACTCAAACAATTGCAGCATGAAAGAACTACCAACGCAAAACATCTACGCCTCCCTACCATTAGAAGGCAATGAAATACTAAACATGAACATACCACTAACTACCTTCGCAACAGTGCAGACAATCATAGCGGAGCAAAACAGGAATGGACAGCGGATTTTAGAATCAACGCCCGTTCTGTTTGTGGGGTTGGTGTTCAGCGCAAACTAAAAACAATTACAAATGTGTATTTGCAGCCTAAGCGACATTGATACAAGTTGCTCAAAATACGAAATACCTGCCGAAGCCTCACAACTTCAAGATGAAGCCAAGTTGGTATTCAAGGAGTGTTTAGGTTACAGTGGCGGTGATGCTGTTCGGTTTGTCAGCTTAGACAAAGAGCAAGTTGGTTATCCCGGCTTTATTTCCATGAAAAGCAAGGTTAGGGTTCGGCTAAGGTTGTGGCAGTTCACAAAGGAGCGACCAGTTTTTAGCCCTTCTGACGATGTTTTGAGCAGAATTACCTACTTAAACACAGATGATGCCCCAACTGGCGGGGTAATTATCAATGTACAGGACATAAAAGAAGATTTACAATTTGCCGAGGATGAATTTTACGGATTGGGCTTGGCGAAGTTGCCGAACACAAAAGTTAAATTGAAAAACAAATG
>CAZUVD010000118.1:0-1611 GCA_964623075.1 uncultured Coxiellaceae bacterium
ACCCCTAACGCTAAATGAGCAACTACAAGGCGCATGGATACGGCACTGGACACCCGCGCAAGCCGTCACCACTTACAGTTTTGATGGGCGAGGCCAGTACATTTCCTACGCGATTTTACCCGCACAACCCGTTCAAATTTACGCGGGGGCATACACCACGGACGGCGACGTTTTGACCATGTATGACCTCGCAGAAATTGACGGCATCGGGGGCGGTGTTCACCAGGCTATTGTAACATTCCCCACAGATTCGACGTGCGTTTTGGCGTGGATTGGTGGGGTGAATTACTATTTGACACGACTATGAGCAAAAAGCCCACGATAAGTTTTCAGTATGTTGATTTCGACAAACTGGTTTTCCTCGAAAACAACCCGCGAACTCGCACCCCGAAAGGGCTGGACACAATGGCGGCGGACATCAAAGCAGACCCCACGTTTTACGAGAACCGCCCGACGCTTGTAAATTTTACCGATGGGGAGTATAGGGTTTACGCTGGCGACCTTCGCGCACACGCCGCACACGACAAACTGGGATGGAAGCAAGTGCCGTGCAACGTCGAAGCAGACGTACCTCAAAAAGTTATGGAGCGGCGGGCTATACTTGATAATACCCACCGGGAGGGATGGGATAGCGACGCGCTTGCAAATTGGGATTTTGAGATTGAAGAATTGGAAGAAATGGGGGTGCCGGATTGGGTCTTTGGGGGAAAAGGATTATCTGAAGATGAAATGCAAGCCTTTTTCGATAATGATGCCGGGGTGTCAGCGGACGGGAAAATGAAAATCGTTTTGGAATACACCGAGGACGATTTTCGAGCAGTAAAAGAAGCACTTTTGAAGGTGGCGAAAACACCGGAGCAAGCCGTCTGGCAACTTTTGGATTTACAGGCATGAAAATTTATCTTGCCGGGGGGGGGGCTGGCAATGTTTCCTATATTTGGAAAGGCAATAAACCCGAAAGTGCTATGAATATTTTTCTTGCCGGGACTTCTTCGAGGCCCTATGTTTTTGATGAAATGAAATTACACCTTACTGGCAATTATGGATACCGAAAGGAGCGGCTGTTTCAGGAAAACCAAATCTCCATACTTGAGTCTTTTTTTTATTTAGAAAAACAAGAGTGGATGTTTCCATACATTCAAAAAGGGTATTGGGACTTTCTTCTTGATTCTGGCGCATTCACATTTATGTCAGACAAAAAAAATCAGACCGGAGTAAATTGGGACGGGTATGTGGAGCGGTATTGTGATTTTATCAACAAATATAAGGTGGAAAAATTTTTTGAACTTGACATTGATACCGTAGTCGGATTAAAAGAGGTTGAGCGGCTACGGTCTAAAATAGAGCGACTGACGGGGCGGCAGCTAATCCCGGTTTGGCATAAGGCGCGGGGGCTGGACTACTGGAAAGGCATGGCAAAAGATTATCAGTACATAGCCATCGGCGGCATCGTGACCAGGGAGATAAAACTAAACGAGCATCCAATTTTTGCAAACCTTATCGGCATAGCAAAAGAGCATGGCGCAAAAGTTCACGGGCTTGGATACACGAACCTTAAAGGACTTGAAAAGTATAAGTTTGATTCGGTTGATTCTACGTCATGGCTTTATG
>CAZUVD010000119.1:0-1597 GCA_964623075.1 uncultured Coxiellaceae bacterium
AGACGCTTACAATACTCAGCAAAGTTACAAGAAAAAAAATTGAGAAACAATATTTTGAGTGTAACTTATCGTTTTGATAAAATGAGTTTTCACGACAAAAATGACTGCGGAAATACAAGTATTTACGACAATAATTTTTATCTAAATGTTTTGCAGTGCGAGCAGCTTAAAACTGGAACTGTTTTAGTAAATTGCATAAACTAAAACAGCGCCTAACAGGCAGTTTTGTAAAATGAGTTGACCTCCTTTAAATAGTTCATCGGTGTCAACTCACTTCACAAAGCTGCCGGACGTTACCTGCAAGTGCTACATTTCGTCTCCGAATAAAGTTCCTGCCTGTAAATCTTTTTCTTTTCTTTTTTCTTCCCACACTTTTTTAATACGTTCTTCAATGATATTGCAGTATTCATTTGATATTTCACTACCTATCCAATTTCTATTATTTAAAATACTCATTTTAGCCGTTGTTCCACTTCCCATAAAAGGGTCATAAATTAAATCGTTCTCATTGCTCCAAGTTAAAATATGCTTTTCACTTAAACTCTCAGGAAACATTGCTGGGTGTTTATAGGCATCTTTATCTTTTGTGGTTCTCATATATCCAGTATCTTCTAACCAAACATTATCCATTATTCTTTCTTTATTACCATCCGAAGTGAAATAAGTAGTAGTTCCATCTTTATTCCTTTGTGTGGATTTTCTTTTTTTATTACCACTTTCACATTTAAGTAGGTTTGTAGTTTTTGGTTTCCCTTTGCTAAATACAAACATATATTCAAATTGCTGATAGTATCTGTTACTTGGTGGAAATGGATAGCTGTTTTTTTGATAAATCATTGTATCGTGAAGTGAAAATCCTTGTTCCTTAAAGTATAATGCTTGTTTAAAACTTGTGCAAGTTTCAGAGCCATCTATCACAGAATCAGCCACTACCCAAACCAAAACACCTTGTTCCTTAATTACCCTATAAAGTTCCTTAGCTATATCTTCAAAAGGGAATGAGTATCCCTTATAGGTTCGTAATCCATCATAAGGTGGTGATGTTACTACCAAGTCCACAAATCCATCAGGCATCCGTTTCATCGTATCAATATTGCTTTCATTGTAATTTTTATTTATCTCAATCATATTTTTAATTTTTCAAATTTATTTTGCCACCACACAAAAAAGAAAAGAAAAAGCGTTTGCGTTCCAATTCAACTTCTGTGGTAATAATCCGCACCAGCAGGTAACAGCGTATATAAGAAATGGCACAGAAACATTTGTGCTTAATTTCAAAATTCTACAAGTGCCACTTCTCATATACGCAAATCGTTAGCAGCCATTTAAAACCCACTGCTTAACATTCTTGTATGCTTGAGCCATTGCCTCACTTGTTAATTGAGAAGCGACCATTTGATGTTGTTCAAATATCTTAGCACTTTCTTCCGACTGTTCAATCATTTCGTCTAACTTGGACAAAACGGCTGCTAACAAGTGTTTTGCGTCAGGCGGGGCGACTTGCCCTGCATCAGCATTTGTGGTTAATTCATCTTTCATACTTCTATTTTACTTTAGTGGTTAAAATCCCGCCCGAACACAAAGCACTCGGACGTTA
>CAZUVD010000120.1:0-1585 GCA_964623075.1 uncultured Coxiellaceae bacterium
TATCAGGTTGGTGACCGGGTGACGTTCGAGGGTCAGACGTGGGAGTCGACCATCAACGGCAACGTGTGGTCACCATCGGCGTACCCGCAAGGATGGGTGGTCGTCTGATGGCTACACGAACGATCACCGTAGGACTGCCACCGGGGGTCGTCACCTCGTCGGACTTCGCTGGGCTACCCGGAAGGAGCAACTGATGCCATTCAGCGGCACCGAACTTCTCGAAGTCTGCTCCCCGAACCCGACAGAGTTCGGAGCGGTTGTCGGCAACTACATCGTCATCCCCGACGTCGGACTGTCGTCCGGTACGCATGTGCTTCCGAACACCGGGACGTTCACCGTGATGAACACCTCCACCGGCGACGCACGCGTGTTCACCGGCCTACCAACCTCGGTCGCCACCGGTCACCCAACAAGATGCGCCTCGGACGGCAGCTACGCATGGTTCGTGCCCACCACGTCTGGAAACCTCTTCAGAATCAACCCGGCCACCGGCGTTGTCGATACCCCGATCAGTCTCTCGGGCCTCGCCAACGACCGCTACGGCCTGGTGTTCGTCGGCAGCAAGCTGTGGATGTTCAGAAACAGCGGCAACCACTCGATCTTCGACTTCGGCACCTCCACATGGACCGACTCGGTCAGCTCTGCACCCAGTGGGGCTGCTCTGGTCAGTGGGGTGAAGGTCGCCGGGGACCTCATCGTGCTCGCATCTCTTACTGGTGGTAACACTCGCGTGTACGACGAGGTGGGCGTCCAACTCGCCACCATAGCGCCGTCGTCGGGCAGCGATAGAGGTGGCGGCGCCGCGATCGGCACCAAGGCGTACTTCCCACGGCCTGGCGGCACAAACATTGACGTCATCGAAACCATCAGCATGACCGGCACCACCCTCAACATCGCCCCCTACTACTGCGGCGGCAACCTCGCCGTCGGCGACGACGGGTGGATCTACACCTACGACTACACCACCAGCGGCGGCGCCATCGTCGCCGTCTCACCCGTCACCGGCAACGTCCAGGCTGCCGCCGCCGCCACCGCCAGGGTCTACCGCACCCTGATCTACAACGCGAACGGGTCCCTCTGGATTCCGTCGGGCGACCCGCGTACCTGATGGCAGAGATCACGCCAACCCCCCGCGCCGGAACGTGGCTCGAATCGACTGGGGTCGGGTACCCGGCCGACACTCAGCCCCGCGCCGGTTCATGGCTGGACAACAGCGGTTCACTGGCCGTGCAACCGCGAGCGGGTTCATGGCTGAAGATGGACGGCTCGCTCGCAATTAGGCGCGGCCGTCGCGGGTTCGGTCTGATCCGAGGGGGACGCCGCTAGAGGCCCGGGTTCAACAGAACCCCTGGACCTGGATGCCCGTCCCAGCGGCCCGGTCCGCGTCGGCGCCGCCGGGACTCTTCGACGCGCCCGGTGTGCAGCAGCGCTCAGCACGCGCACCCGCCGCGGCAGCCGCCAGATGAACCACTCGCCCCGCCTCGGCTCGCCCGGGCGGGGCTCTTCGTCGCGCTCGTCCACCGGGTCGACGGTACGGGCCCGCCGTGACACGTCAACCGGTCGCCGAGAGCACGCTCAGATCGGT
>CAZUVD010000121.1:0-1545 GCA_964623075.1 uncultured Coxiellaceae bacterium
TCCGCCAGAACACGCGCCAGCTCGTCGGCTTCGCTGGTGCCTCGTAGATCGGCCATGACCCGTGGCCCATCGTCGTGCCGATCCCGGTGATCGGGCCGGCGCCACGCGTCCACTGGTCGACGTTGCCGTAGTTCAGGAACGCTTGTGCTGGATCGGTCACGGTGTCTCCAGCGCTGCGAGGAGTGCGTCGAGCGCTGCCCGCTGGTTCAGGATCGCTGTCCGCACCGAGGTTGATGCCGATGATGGGGTGAGGTTGGCGAGCGGGTCACGGAGCGCCGAAACGAGCAGTGCGACCGGGTCGGTGGGCTCCGCCACCGGCTCAGGAATGGGCAGGCCGGTGACCTGCTCGACTGACGTCTCGTTGCCGTGCTCGTCGTAGGTGGTGCGGGTGCCGGTACCGTCGCCGTTGTCGATGACACGTTCAATCACGTTGCCGCTCGGGTGCTCGGCGATGTAGCCGCCCGGCCCATAGGTCTCGGTGTTCATGTGGCGCTCCTCATCGGATCTGGGGGACGGCATTGCCGGGAACGTTGCCGCTCACCGCCGTCAGGATCGACAGCCCCGACGGGTTCGTGGGGAGACCGGCGGAGTAGTCGGTGGTGGAGCCCCACAAGACGTTGAGCTGGCCCCACGCCTCACCCCTCTGGCCGAGCGGACCGATACCCCACTGCGACATCCGCTCCCAACGAACCGTCGAGTGATTCGACTGCCACGTCGCGACACCGAACCAGCCGGCCTCGATCGTGCGAGAGATGCTGATCGACTTCCAACCCGTCGTCGTGCCAGACACCGTTCCCTCATCCGCGATCAGAGATCCGACGGTGAGATCAGAGTTGATGTTGTAGAACCCGAACCGCAGCGTTGACCCAGATTCGAGGGTGTAGCAGTAATCGCCGATCACGGTGAACGTTCGACGTACCGGTGTGTAGAACAGCCACACGCCGAACCGCTGCGGCAGTGCCGCGTTCTGTTGCGACGGAGCTGTGAGCGACCCGTCAGGAACGAGGTAGTTGGTCGACGCGACGTACTGCTGCTTCGGCGACGACACATACCGCAGCCCGGCCGTGCTGTTCGAGTCGGCGACCAGGAGCGTGCCGTCAGCGCCGACCGTCAGCTTCGCGGCCGTGTCCGCTCCGGTACCTGCGGGGAGGTCGCCCTTGGCGTCGAAGATCGCGTCGGTCGCAACGGACCCGCCGCCTGACGGGGTCGCCCATTTCACGCCCGCCGTCTCTGCGGAATCTGCCGTGAGTACCTGGCCGTTGGAGCCGACAGCGAGTCGAGCAACGGTGTTGTCAGCGGTACCAGCGAGAAGATCGCCCTTGGCATCGACGAGCGACTTCGGCACCAAGAGACCGAGCGCGTCGAACACTGCGTTCTGTGACGGTGCGACCGTGGTCGTCCCATCGTTGATGGCGTCAGCGACCACACCGCTCACAGCGATCGTGATCGTGTTACCGGGGTCATCCACCGTGACCGCTACACCCGACCCGGCGACAAGCGCTGCGCCGATGACATCACGGGTGTTCTCGTCGAGCCCCGACACGT
>CAZUVD010000122.1:0-1535 GCA_964623075.1 uncultured Coxiellaceae bacterium
AATTGTGAAATCATCGCGTCTACCTGTTTTTCCAGGTCTTTCGCATCGCGTCCGGCGAACCGCTGGGCGTCGCGCATCTTCTTGACCGTTTTTGCGAAGTGCCGCGCCGCGCTTTTGGCCGTTTCGCCGCCAGCCACAATGCCGGCGGCGGTCAGCTGTACGTTGAGGCTGTCGGGGTCAAAAAAGCGGCATTCGTCGTCGATGTCGGACAAGACAATGAGGTGCGCCATTAGTTGAATGGCAGGGCGGTTTGCATTTCGGCGGCGTACGCGGCTTCGTCGTATTCATCCATTTCGCGCACCGTGACGACCTCGAATGTGTCCTGTCGGATCAGTTCTTTGTGGCCGCGTTCGGGGCTGTGGTACGCCCATTCGCACATGACCTGCCGTTCGTCGGTTCCGGTTTCGACTTTGTGAGCCAGTACGCGGATGATGAGTTCCTTTTGTTTCAGCCTGGCGTTGAAGTCTGCCATGACTTCCTTTTTCTCGTCGTCAATTTCTTTATGTTGGCGCACTTCGATAGCCAGTTCGGCGGCGATGCTGGCTTTTTCTTCTTCGGTAAGTTGGACGGGAAGCGTCCATTCGACACGTTTCGACATGAGGATAAGTGTTGTTGAGTTATTGAATAGTTGACATTGTGCGCGACAGGAACGATTCGATACCGGCGTACTCTGCCGCGATGTATTGCGACTGGAAGGGAAATGAGTCCTTCAAGAAGTATTCGAGGTATTGGGGGTTGTTCAGTACTGGCTGGTGGTTGTACTTCCCGAAATTCCAGCACAGTCGCCCTTCGGCGTCCCAGAAAAGCAGGCCGGCGAAGTCAGCCAGGTTTTTACCGGCCGAACAGAACCGGGCGAGGTCCGTTACGTTTTCGGGCAGATCGGGGTATCTCGCCATCTGTCGTTCGAGGATTTGCAGGCAGTAGAGCGCATCGCCAGACGGGTGCCGACTGTTGAAGTCCTGGTTGAGGTAGAACCTGACAGCAGCGGCCATATCGCGCTGCTCTTTCAGATGGAATATCGATTGCACGTTAATAATACGTGCCGTTTCGCTCGGGAACGCTACGTGTCCAGCCCGCGCAAACTCTTCGGCCAACAGCGGCATATCGAATCGACGGAGGCTGAACCCGGCAAAATCGCACCCGTACAATAGGTCGCGTATTTCTTCGGATTGGTCAGCGAACGGAGTCGAGATGAATCCGACGCCCTCCCGCCAATTCGCGCGACCTTCAAACTGAAAGTGCCGCGCTTCTTTCGAGCCGTCGACGTTGACGCGAATAACACCAAGGGCGGCAAGGCGCGAGTGTTTCACCAGATTCCCGGGCGCACCTTTGGGGCCAACGGCGCGCATGTCAATGAATGCAAGAGGGTTGTTGAGTTTCATGTTGTTGGTTGTGTTTTTCAGATTGACCGGCCCGCCTCTTTTGACGGGCCGGCAACCCGCAATCGTCTCGTAAGAAAAGTTCGTGGGGGAGGCCGGATTCGAACCTGCAACCCGGATTTCAAGTCCGGGTCTAGTACGTGGAGCCAACGCTAC
>CAZUVD010000123.1:0-1531 GCA_964623075.1 uncultured Coxiellaceae bacterium
TCCAGTATAACAGGGACGGCACTGTGGCGGCTACTCTCCCCCGCACGGCAGAACGGCGCACTAATTCGCTTGGCGCTACCCTATCCGAACGTGAGATTGCAGAACGCGAACATTTCAAGCGGGACTTAGAAAGACAGGAAGAACGGAGACTGGAACCGGCGGGACAGAACACAGACCGGGATTGGGAGTCAGAAAGTCAGAAAGTCAGAAAGTCAGAACAGAATAACACAGAAACGACACAGACACAACACAGATACGAAAATAAGCCAGAAACGGGTGACGGGGTAGGGGTGATGCCAAGCCGTAATGATAGGACAGAGTGGGACAATTTTGTGAAACGTTGGAGGCAGTGGTGTGATTATTATACCAAGTCTTCCGACCCGTCCACGCGAAGCATTAACCGGGAACGCATTTTAAAGGGCATTGAACATATCCGGGAGCAGGGCGGCATTGCACTGTGGGATGAAGGGACGGGGCAACGGTCTGTTAAAATGCCGATCCGTTCCCGCGAACGCATGGAGACGCGCCCGCTTATTGAATACGGGATTGATGGGCAAGAAATTAAGCCGGGAGAAAAAGCCTATTCAGGCACCTACGATTTTGCATTAGACGGGGATGACGACAACCTATTATTTGAAGCGGGTAGAAAGATTGAGCAATGACACAGTGCGACCAAATCCTTGCCCACTTGAAAACGGGCGAATACATTACGCCAAAAGAAGCGCGGGAGCTGTACGCCATCGAGCGCCTTGCATCCCGGATTGGCGAACTGAAAAATCGCGGGCACAACATTACGACCGTGATGATCCGGTTTACTACGGTGCTGGGAAAGCGGGGCAAATACGCCGCATACCGGCTCAAGGAATGAATAACCGCTCTCCCCGAACACCGAAAGCCCGGCCCCGTAACAGGTAAGCCGGGCTTTCTTCATGGGTGCGCCGGGTGCGTTTCCGTGCTGCCCGGCGCGAAGCAGCCGTAAGGCTATCCCATGAAATTTAGGCTACATCTGTCGTGTCCGGTAATTCAAGCGCAGCGGGCACAACCTTACCCCGTTCAATGGCGGCATAGGTGTAGTAAGCGCCTTTCAGCCCTGCCACAACTGCGTTAGCCACCATCACATCAACGCCAACGCCAACCAAGCGCGTTACCTGCCGGGCAAATACGTCCTCGATCTGTTGCGGGGTAGCGGCGATTGCTTCCGCTTTCAATCCTTCCAGCCCGGCGAAGGCGGGGCCAGCTTTCAGAAGTTGCGGCAAAAGTGCAATAGCATCCTGCCACTGTGCGCCGTCTGCTAATTCCCGGATAGAAATAGCGAATGTTTCGCCCAAAAAATCCAATAATTCCGTTGTCTCTTTCATGGAAAATTTATTTATAGAAATTTACGTAAATCACTTTTTGAATGCCCGTATAAGCTCCGTTAAGTTGATCGTTGTCCCCGTCACTGTGCTGATGTTTTCAAAGTTACTTTTCAGTTCCGTGAACGCGATCTGCGCGGCCACTCCGTAGGTGATATGGAACGACGGTAGTTGCT
>CAZUVD010000124.1:0-1521 GCA_964623075.1 uncultured Coxiellaceae bacterium
AGAGCGCCATTATGTGATGTACTTGCCTGATGATAAAAACTCATCTGATGATGGGGAAAAATTTCCCAACTTAAATCAGATTAAATTTGATAAGCTGCATAGTCAGCATTGGCAGATTGAGCAATATCATCGTGCGATCAAACAAGTTTGTAATATTGAAAGTTTTCAGGTTAGAGGGAAAACTGCTGTCAAAAATCATCTTTTTGCTGCCATCTGTGGCTACGTGGAGCTTCAACGACTAAAAGCTGTTGATATCATCAGCAATTGCTACAGATTACGTCGAGAATTATTCAATGAAATTATTTCTTCGTTTATTGAAGTATTCGCTCAAGGAAAAGAACATTTGAATCCAAAATTTTCTGGTGTTGTCAATGCGTAACGTCTATACAGGTCTTGCTGTCTTAATTGCGGATACGCAAGAGTTTTTAAATTGCTCAAAGTCAGGATTATTTATATAAATATCAATGGCATTTTGAAGATCATCATAAAGTGTTTCTGCTGATTTGTTTAGAGCGGGATTGACTGTTTGTTTAAATTTTTTTTGAATTTGTTGGGTCGCGATTTTGAGTTGAATGACTCTTGGATTATTGATTTGAGCTCTTATGGGGTTATTTAAAGGCTGGATAAAAATCTTATATTTGTCTTTATTCGATTTAGGCGCTTTTCCTAGATGATCGTCTAAACAAATAATATGTTCTGGTACCTGTTTTTTGGGAGTAGTATGTCCATGCACAAATTGGATATGATAACCATGGTACTGTGCTGGTCTATCTAATTCAAGTCCTTTATTCCACATAAGGAAATATAAGGGGTCCTTGCTTTTTATGGTTAACAATGAAGGGGGTGTTCTTTTCTTGCCACCTTGAATTGATTTTGTCAATTGTAGTTTTCAGCTCGAAAATATTGATATCTTGGTAAGTTACGTCTAAGTAATTGGTAATATTTCGAATGTTTTCTAGCCCTACAGGCGCATGACTATAGATGCTAATGGTGTTGGTTTTTTCATCAACCGTATAGGATAGCAGTTTTACCTTTGGTATATAATCTGTTGTGATAAAATCTGAGACATCCTCTTTTTTTAAAAAACATTGATTGATAAGAGTATATAAATTGAACAGAGAGGTAGATTGAGCTCTGTGAATATTATAAGTATCCGTTAATATAGCAGACATAAAACCAAAACCATGATTGGATAGTAAAATTTCAAATGCGACATTGTTGTTGTTCATCTTTTTAAAAAGAAGCATGGTGAAAATATCATTGCTTCCTCGGTCTGCGAATTCATCACCCATGAGACGTATCTTGCAATTTTTTTTAAATTTAAGACCATGGATAATGGTTTCAAATTGATTAATATCTTCTTTAGTAAGTTTACTCGCGGATTTAAGATAAATCTCCCAGAGTGTGCTATAAAGTTCTTTTGTCATGCTCTGGATAATACCAAATCTTGTGAGCAGGCAAATGAGTTTCATTAGAGCTCTTGCATAACTTAATAAATTGATTAAACTTGTTGATTTTTGG
>CAZUVD010000125.1:0-1507 GCA_964623075.1 uncultured Coxiellaceae bacterium
GGCCGAGGGCTGCCCCTGCGGCGTGGTCGAGCACGGAGCGCAGCGCGTAGGCGGTGGCCTCCGCGGCGCTCCCGGTGGTGGCGTACACGTTGAAGCGGACGAAGGGCCGGTCGTGGCCGGTGCCGCCGTCGAGACCGCCTGCGGTGTAGAGGTCGATCGCGGGGCCGTCGGTGAGGTCGACCGCATCGGGGAACCCTCCGGCGTAGACCTGGGCGGTGCCGTTGGCGTCGGTGCCGATGTGGGCGGCGAGATTTGCGTGCTCGCGGAGCCAGTCGCGCAGCGGGGCGGAGACGGGGGCGAAGGTGGCGGCACCGTCGACGAAGGTGGTCACTGGCCTGCCTCCAACGCCGGGAGGAGGAACGGCTGGGCGACCATGTTGCGGGTGCCCAGCTCGACGTAGGGGGCGTACTCGACGTTGGTGCCGATCACCGCGACGAGGCCCTGGCCGTCCTGGCCGAGCTCGTTGGTGATGGACGAGCGGAGGCGGCCGGTGTCGACGGGGCAGCCTCGGATGGCGGCCCGCTCCACCTGCAGGGCGCGGCGTTGGAGGTCTCGGCCCACTTCGCCGTCGGGTGACTCCAGCAGCTCGCGGAGGGCGTCGCCGTTGATCTCGATGTAGCTCATGCCGCCACCGCCCCGGTGGCGCGCACGAGGCCCGCCTTCGTGTGGTCGAGACCCAACCCGGTGCGGGCTTGGACCCACGCCACCCGGTACACGTCCCCGGTGCCTGCGTCGGTCACCCGGTCGTTGCGCTCCACCGTCGCATCGCACAGCAGGAGGGCGTCGATGCGCTCCCCGCCGTCGACCCCTGCACGCTCCCGGCCAGACGGCGACGAGATGTGAGCGGGTGCCCCGGTGGTACGGGTGGTGTAGGTGGTGCCCTCGTGCGGCTCCGGGGTCGACGCGGCATCGATGGTCACGGTGGTGGTGGTCAGCGGGATCACAGGTGCCGCCTGCGGTAGCGGCGGGTCTGACGGGACCAGCGGGCGTCGAGACGGTCCGATGCGCCAGCGGTGCCGAACGACACCGATGCGTCGCCCACGGACACGCTGGTGGCCCCTGCGGGCACCATGGCGGCCTCGCCCCGCAACGCCTGGCGCACCGCCCAACAGATGTCGTGGCGGATCGACCGAGGCAACGTGGCCGCCGACCACCCGCCCGTGTAGGTCACTTCGGCATACGCGGGGTCCGACTGGTCGAACATGCCGGAGATGGGCGACACCCCGACGAGGGCGTGGCCAGCCACGAGGTAGTCCCCGCCGTCGGTGATCGGGGTCGCCCTCGGGTAGACGGTGGGGCCGCGACGCTCGTTGTTGATGCGGAGGCGGTCGGTGTACTCGCCGAGCTCGAGGGGGCGGTCGAGGTACTCCTCGAGGTCCTGCTCGGTGTCGTCGAGCCAGGTCTGCACGGTGCCCGACGCGGTGGTCTCGTCGCCGGTGACGGAGCGGTACGCGGCGATGGTGACGACGCTCACCGGTCCTCACCCCTTCGGGCCATGCGGTCCTCT
>CAZUVD010000126.1:0-1501 GCA_964623075.1 uncultured Coxiellaceae bacterium
CCAGACCTTTTTTGTCTGCTGTCCGCGCAACGATAATGGACATACCCGCAAAATGCGTAAACATCTCGACTGATTCCGAGCATCCGCCTAACATCTTCGTGGATTGTTGTGGAGCGTTTTTTTAGTGGCTTAATGCTCATTTTGAAACCTGTTTTTGATTGTCAAGAAAAAGGCGAATATTCCCGGTTAAATCCCTGTTCCATGTGATGTTGTCCATTGCCCACGAAAGATACCAAGATGGAACTTCTGAAATCTTGCTGCCCTTAAATTTCCCAAAAGTTATTTCCATGTCATGGAATGTTTTGGGCGTGTATTGGCGCGGCTGCTTTGCAATTATGTCCCCGAAATATACGCCAGAAAGTTGTTTTTCCCCGCTAAAAATGTGGTGAGTTGTTCCTATCTTTCGGAGTTCAATATCTTCAACCCTTCCAAATTTGTCGGTATTCCCAGATAAATCCACAACTATACCAACAGCCTTGTTTGGGTGTGGTCGTGTCAACCTTCCAACTTTTTGATAATGCCTTGCCAGCGACATAGTGGGGCAAGCATCAATAATCACCTCAAGTTCCGGGTAGTCAAAGCCAACGCTCAAAACGTTCACATTGAAAACCGTGTTTATTCGCCCGGCTTTGAAGTCTGAAATTATTTGCTTGCGCTCTTTTTTTGGTGTAGTTGCGCACACGAACGCAGAACCCGTAGCCCTTGCAAGGCTTTCCGCCTGTTCAACCGATGGAACAAATACGATCTTTGGCTTGTCTTCGTAATTTTTAACAGCCTCAAAAATGCGCTCATTGATAGAAAGTCCGTATCTTACAAGTGAACTATCTGTGTACTCAGCACCCGTAGAGTTTACAACCAAAACGGATTCATCCGTTTCTTCTTTGACGTATTGAAGTGGGCACCAAAAGTCTTTGGATATTTCCTGGATTTGGATAATGTGCGCGTACCCATTGTAAATATTGGAGTTGTGCATCATCACTAATTTCGAGCCAAGTTCCTGCGAAGATTTCAGGCGAAAAGGTGTAGCGGTCAAGCCCAAGATTTTCAATTGCGGGTTTTCTTTCAGAAACTTTCCAAACATTGATTCTTGACCCGGCGGATAAAGGTGGGCTTCGTCAATTATCAGTGCGGTGAACTCGTTGAAAAAACTTGCCACGCTTACGATGCTTCCAATTGTGGCGAAGGTTACTTTACCGATCTCTTTTTTCCCGGCGGACGCGCTGTAAATTGTTGCGTTGGATTCGTACATCATGTACTTGCCAAAGTTTTGCTCAAGCAGCTCCAGTGAAGGCTGTAAAACCAGAACATTTCCGGGTAAGTTGGCGGCAATTGCGGCAATGATTATACTTTTCCCGGCAGCCGTTGGCGCAACTATAATCTTTGGTTTTTGAACCTTGTCGTTCTTGAAAAACCGCAAACCAGCCTCAACGCAGTCGGTTTGGTATGGTCTAAGTGTTAGCATAATGCCCTAAAATAGTAAGCCCCTTGTAGTTACTCCGAG
>CAZUVD010000127.1:0-1496 GCA_964623075.1 uncultured Coxiellaceae bacterium
CCCCGGCACCGACGACCGCCTCTACCGCTACCGTCGCGGCGTCTACCTGCCCGATGGCGACATCCATGCCCGCGCCACCGTCCGCGAGATCCTGGGGCCAGCATGGAGGCGGACCCACTCGGCCGAGGTCCTCGGCTGGCTCGAAGCCCACCACCCCGAAATCACCGGGACTCCGCCCGAGCAGTACATCAACTGCAGCAACGGCCTCCTCGACTGGCGCACCGGCGACCTGCACGAGCACACCCCCGACGTGCGAACCACCATCCAGCTCCCCGTCCCCTGGGACCCCGCCGCCACGTGCCCCACCATCGACCGGTTCCTCGAGCAGGCCCTCCCACCCGACAGCACCGAGATGATCCACCAGATCATCGGGCTCGCCCTCTACCCGGCCAATCCCCTCCGCAAGGCGCTCCTCGCCCTCGGACCGTCTGGCACCGGCAAGTCCAAGTTTCTCGCCACCGTCACCGCCCTCATCGGCCAATCCAACTGCTCCGCCGTTCCCCTGCAGGTCCTGGCCGAGAACCGCTTCGCCCCCGCCGAGTTGTTCGGCAAGCTCGCCAACATCTCCGGCGACCTCGACGCCCGCTCCATCAACAACACCGACACGTTCAAGATGGCCACCGGCGGCGACCCCATCCTTGCCGAGCGCAAGCACGGCCACCCCTTCAGCTTCACCCCCTTCGCGACGTTCCTCTTCGCCGCCAACGAGGCCCCGTTCACCTCGGACCAGACCGACGCCTGGTTCGAGCGGTGGGTCGTTGTCCCCTTCGTCAACAAGCCCACCGCCGCCGACACCCGCCTGCAGTCCAAGCTCACAACCCCCGCAGAGCTGTCCGGCCTGCTGGTCCACGCCGTCAACGGACTCCGGACCGTCACCGACGCCGGCGACCTCACCCCCTCCGACGCCATCACTGCAGCGAACGCCGTCTACCGCGACCGACTCGACTCCGTCCGCGGGTTCATCAACGACGGCGCACTCCTCGCCGAGGACGCCTGGACCCCACGGCCCGCCCTCTATGCCGCCTACCGCACCTGGGCCACCGAGTCCGGCCGCAAGGCCCTCAACCGCGACTCGTTCTACGACCACATCCGACGGAACTACCCCGAGTGCGTCGAGTCCGCCAGGCGCGGTATCCGCGGATTCTCCGGCATCGGCATGGCCGAGGCCGAAGGCGCCGAGCTCCCCAACTTCTGACGGGGTGCAACGGCCAGGCCGAGGGTGCAACCGCGTTGCACCCCACACGGCCCGAACCGTGAACAGGGAATCATGAGGAGGTGCGGCAAACCGTGAAAGTCCATCCTCGGGGGTGCAAGGGGTGCAACGTTTTCTTATCTTCTCCCCTGCGAGCAGAAGAGGGAAAAGTAGGGGACGGCTGCACCCTCTGCACCCCTGACCCATCGCAACCGTTGACAACCCCCCAACATCTGCGATACTGCCCACCCATGGGGAAGTGGAGCGACACCGACCGGGCCCACGCCCTCGACCTCCTCCGCAA
>CAZUVD010000128.1:0-1496 GCA_964623075.1 uncultured Coxiellaceae bacterium
AAAGAAGCGGCAAACGTTGTCCCTTGCCGCTGTCTCCAATTCAAAAAACTTATAGGTTGGTTATAAAAAATGATTTCCTTTTTCTTGTTGAGGTTAAGTTAAAACAGCCTTTGAAGCCCACGTTTTTTCTCCCTTGTTGCTCGTGAATTTTCCATGTGATGCCCCTTATCATGCCGCAAATGGTGTAACTGGCATAGTGCTGCCAAATTATCGTAATTGTTGTTTTCGGTATTATGGTCTAGGTGCGCAATGGTAAGCACGACCTTAATTGCTTTTTCGGTTTTTAGGTTGTCAATCTCGCTTTGCTGGTCACCTATTTTTTCACCGTTGGCCGTGCTATGGATATTCCCGGCTGCGTCTTGGTAGGCTTCCAGATTATGCCATTCGCCACGTAGAATGTATTCATAATTTTTAACCCTGCAAATTTTGCACCTATGCCCGTCACGCTCTAAAATTGCTGGGCGAATTTCAGTATCCCAGTTTTGAGGATACAGGCTATAATCGCAAGGCATAATCTTGATTTTAAAAAGCCATTGCAGCCCTACGTTAAAGGTAAGGCTGGCAATGCCCTAAACGTTGTAAAAACTGTTAAAAATGAAAAATCTTCTTTAGGTTTTTTGGGGGTTAATTAATCAATCTTGCAAGTGCTTGAACTGGTTCATTTGGGCAGCCTTGAAAAATCCACATTGCGCCGAAAAATATGCCCAACGCAAACAATATCCAAAAGATTTGATGCACTAGCATAACCATTGCGGCGAAAGGTGCAACTGGCAACCAAAACCATTCCCGGCTCCCTGCAAATGGCACGTTTGCGAATTTAAAAACCCGGTGCAACGACTGCTCCAGATGAAAACCGAACGGAATAAACACAAAGAAAATAGGCACTGCCCATCCTACCATTTTTTTGCTCACTTCCTCGGTTCGTCTGCTTACCTTATTCGATATTCCAATTTTGCATAAAAATGGAATTGGCAGTGAAACAAGGATGTATAAAAATTGTGGGTTAGCTGTTCCGTTACCTGATTTCATTGGCTATAAAGTTACGCAAATTCTGTCAAAACTTGCTCAATTAAATCTTCCTTTTTGCAGTGTATGAAATATTTCAAAATAACATCAATTGACCTATTGTAAAAATCCTCAAACGCAGCCTCGTCCATCTTGTGAAAGGCTATGCTCTTTGGTTCAAAGATAACCTTACCACCTAGCGTTATTTTTTGCTCAAAATACCCAAGCTGGAATTTGATGTGCCAAAGTAGGTCTTCCACTGTCTTAACCTCGATTTCTTGCCCAGTGCTTGTTTTGAAAATGGCTGGCGTGTCCATGTTCTCCAACACGATTGACAACAACCCAAAATATTTGCGGTGAAATTTTACATTCCTAGGCATGGTAAGCTCAACCTTTACGGTATCCCCCATTTTGACCTTTCGCATTTTTTCAAGGTCGGCATCATAGGCTGGCTTTAGTCCTATTGGTGTTCGTGTTAGGTAGATTTCCAT
>CAZUVD010000129.1:0-1496 GCA_964623075.1 uncultured Coxiellaceae bacterium
CCCGCCTTTGAAACCAGCCCCAGTGCAAATTCGTCATTTCGTGGACAAAGATAGGGGTTATTTCCCGCAAAGCAATCCACAAGACCCGGTGAATAATTCCAAAAAATCAGCGTCGTCTTTTTCAGAAAAAAGGTCTAATTGTTGAAACAGGCGGATCGTTTTTACAAGTTTTGCCGCCCTTACATCGAATATTTGCGCGGCATTATCCCGATACCAGTCAAACGGCTTTTCTCTCCACGTGTACCCGCCTTCGCTGGTTCCTTGAGATTCGTACCAAAGCGATTTTTCTGCAAGTTCCGGGTGATGCTCCCAAAGCCCGGCAATCTCGTATTGCCGCTGGTTAAAGCAGTGGAAACAGTTGGCCCGGCTGCGCCATGCAAAAAGCGAATCAAAAAGCCATTCGGGAAGGTTATTTTTAGGGTCGAAGCCAAGCGCGGATTTTACGGCCCCGTAAAGCCGTTCCCAGAAAAACACAGGCGGCTTTAACCCGTGCTGATTGATAATTTTGTACACCTCGTTTATCCCAATTCCTGCTTTTTTTAGCGGGTAATTGCAGGAAATATTTGGCGACCACAGATTAGAAAACCCTTTTCGGTCTTCATCGGCCCGGATACCAAAATAAATCTCCGCCTCGTCATCTCCTATGAATTCCAGCATCGGTTCTATTTTGCTTTGCCGGGTGCAATAGCGGGCCATGCGCGACGGCAAAAAATAGTTATTATCTGCAATTATGGTTTGTAAATCGCGCCCTACGTGCTGAATCTTTGCCCTTAAAAACCCCTCTACCTTTTCCAGCCATTCAAAAACCTCCGGCAACTCCGATCCGGTCGGGTTAAATAGATATTCGTATTCGCGGGGTTCTGCCTGCCGCTGCACAATGGCGGTACAAAGGCTATCCTTGCCCGATATGGGAATTATGTGTCGGATTTCGTTCATACGGTAAAATGTTTATAAAACCAACCATGCCGCCTCCCTCGCGTGTTTCGATGTTCGGCCCTGCCACCCGGTCAACTTTTTGAAATATTCCGCCGTCGTTTCCTTGACGTGTTTTGGATGCACCATTTCAAACGGTATTTTCAGGTCGGTTAGAACTTCTTCCCATATTGCGCAATCGCGGGCGATACTTCCGGCCCCTTTCCAGCGCTCAGGCCCGGACTTTCCGAACCATGTTCTAAGGCGGGCGTCTTCTACCCGGATAAACGCGTTTTGTTTTCCCTCGTATTCCGCCCATTCTTTTACCATGTTCAAGGCGTGCCAAATGGTAACGGTTTCAATAAGTTTCAAATCACCGTGCATTTTTATTGCTATGCCGGTATGTGTGCCGGGATCAACGCCGATCAATACGGCGGCAAACGGATTTACCGCATTCATGCGAACCGTTATACCGTTCGCCGGCGCTGCCTTTCCGGGCTTATTCGCCTTTTCATGCTTCGAAAGATCGGATGATTTCCAGCGGGCTTTCATGCGTCCTTTCCCGGTGTTGGTTCGACCATGTA
>CAZUVD010000130.1:0-1493 GCA_964623075.1 uncultured Coxiellaceae bacterium
CATGTCGTTACCCATAAGTTTTAAAATCCGCTAATATACTGACTTTTTTGATAAGTTGAAAAGGAAGTCAGCAATGGAAAAATGGATTATTGAGGAGTTGTCTTCTCTCGATTTGGGTGATAAGCGGTTAAATAAACGAACAAAAAGAATTTTAAGTGATTTAAGTAGGTCTCCTTTATCGAGTATACCAAGCTGCAGTAAAGGCTGGAATGAGACAAAAGCAGCTTATCGATGTTTTTCCAACCCCAAAATAAATTCAGAAAAAATATTAGCGCCACACAAACAAGCCACTATTGAACGAGCACGCATGAATAAACGCGTTTTAGTTTTGCAGGATACAACGGATTTAAATTATTCTGGACAATCACATAAGCAAGGTGTTGGACCGACTCACCATGGAACAGAACGGGCCTTATTATTACATCCTTGTTTAGTTGTTAATGAATTTGGGCGTTGTTTGGGTGTTTATGATGATTATCAGTGGTATCGCAGTGAGCTATTAAGTCGTACAGCAGATAAAAATACATTAAACAATGAGCGCCTGCACAAAAAACACGTGAGTGAAAAAGAATCCTATCGGTGGGTTTTAGGGTACAAAAAAGCAACCGAACTAGCTAAAAATTGTACAGACACACAAGTCATCATGATTGCGGATCGCGAAAGTGATTTGTATGACTTATATGAAGACGCCAGAGAAACAGAAGGCACTAAGGCAGATTGGTTAATACGTGTTCGAACAACTAAACGAGCCATTATTAATGATTTAGGTCAACGTGATAATCAATTACTTCATGATAAAATGAATGCATTACAACCATTAGAGACCATCGAATTTGAGATGCCTCGACGAGATAATGCGCCCACTCGAAAAGTACAACAAGAATTAAGAATGGCAAAATTAACGCTACATCCACCGACTGGACGTCGTGGCTCTTTAAGATGTCACCCTGTTACTGTGACCGTTTTATTAGCCAAAGAGATTAATACTCCGGCAGGTGAAGAACCTGTTGTATGGTGGTTAATGACCAGCATACCCATAGCTGAACTTCAGCCATCTCAATTAATTTTATGGTACCTCTGTCGCTGGCAGATCGAGGTTTTTTTCAAAATATTAAAAAGTGGGTGCCAGATTGAACGCTTACAATTAGAGACTGCAAATCGAACAAAAAATTGTCTAGCTCTGTACCTGATCATTGCGTGGAGGATTTTATTCTTAACATCATCTGCGAAATTAGAGCCAGACATAGTTTGTACCTCTATATTAGATGAAAGCGAATGGAAAACTGCATGGGTTATTATTAATCAAAAAACACCTCCTAAAACTCCACCATCATTACAAACTGCTATTGTGTTAATTGCAAAAATGGGTGGATATCTCGCTAGGAAGAATGATTCTCCGCCTGGACCGAAGGCAATATGGCAAGGAATAACACAATTATATCATTCAATTAACGCTATTGAGCTGGCTAAAAAAACTTATGGGTAACGACATG
>CAZUVD010000131.1:0-1480 GCA_964623075.1 uncultured Coxiellaceae bacterium
ATGACATAGCCAAGACCTGCCAATGTTGTGACACTTGCCACAATTGGCGCGGCTTTCTTGAAGGCTGCCAGTGCCATCGGCGATGCTTCAATCACTGCCGGCTGTTGTGCAGACTTTTCCCATGCAGAAAGGGTACTTTCGACCTCTTCATAAGGGATACACTCGCCGACCTGTGGGGAGCCCTCAAGTTTGATTTGCGGGAATCTTGCGGGATATTGCGGGCGTTCTGCGGGATTGTCTACCGCAGAAAAAAAGCTCGAATCCCTTGTGTTTGTTGGTGTACTCATGCTATTTGCGGGTTATTGCGGGATATTCTCAAGAGAATTGAAAAAAGCCCAGTAATCTTCTAATGTTCTTTGCCCGTAACCTCTTTGTCCTTGGTAGGTTTTCGCAGCGTCGGAAGCGGAGGTACCGCGCGCCCAAATGCGTTTCAGTTCTGCGTATTTGGCCTGTTTCAAGTGCGCCGGACATTCGCCGGGTTTGACACTTGCATCTCTGACGACTGTGGCATTTGACATGCGTCGGTCTTCGCCATCGGCATCGGCGCTTCTCTCAAAAGCTATGCCGCCATATACCACTATATTGTCATTGACAGGCGCGGCATTTGACACCGGGCGCGGTGGAGGCGGTGGAGCGAATGGAAATGACACTGGCTCCATTGGCATGATTGTGTCAAGCAGCTTGGTAAAGAAATTAAAAGCCATCGGATTTGATTTGCCAGGCGCCGTTGCACCTGATTTGAATGGTTGTGCCTTCCGGGAGTTTTGAAGCGACTGAACGAATCAGCCCCAACAACTTTTGTTCCTGCGTTTCCGGCAGGGCAAGTTCAAGCTGTGTTTGTACTGGCATAGATGCAGGCACTGGCAATTCATCGCTGTAATACCGATTCATGATTGTAGTGATTGACGGTATGTTTTCCGCAAGGCAAAGCCAACCATCATTTTTGCGAAGAATGCCCATATCCCAGAGCACCTTTGTCGCCCTTGTGCCACATCCTACTGCGGCCTGCAATGCCGTCCTGTTTGGATACAGGTTTTTTTGCACGGCTTCAAGGCAAGCCAAGACAGCCAATTTTGCACTTCTTTTCTTTCCCATGTTCTGTTTATTTTGGTTGTTGTTCTTTGACCATTGAATCTACGATTCCTGCCGTAGCGAGTGCGCCGGCCACAGACATTACTACCTTTCCTGAGATGTCGGCGTATGGTACCACGTCCATGGCGCACAAGTGCAACAAAACTTGAACCAGGGCAAAGCCCCATTTCCAAGCATCGCCTGACCATCCCTTATATGTCAATACTTGACGAATTGCGGAATATCCAATCGCAAGCCCTGCGAGGCAGAAGAGTGGAGAGACATACCAAGAATATGCCTTGCCGCCGATGACGCCCATAGATACCCCATCCAGAAGGATCAGGATTGCTACGAATGCAACAGTGAGGTTCTTGGATAAGAAGACCTTGCTTGTAGGCATGTGCGTATG
>CAZUVD010000132.1:0-1470 GCA_964623075.1 uncultured Coxiellaceae bacterium
TTTTTAACTGAAAATGAGTGCTGATTTAATTGAGGAATTACTCCTTTTAGTATCAAAACAACAACAAGAATTAGCATCTTTAAATACTAAAGTTGAAACCCTTGAGCATCAGCTCTTCTTATTCCGAAAAGCTCGCTTTGGTCGTCAATCTGAAAAAGATGCGGAGTCTGGGCAATTGTCACTTCAGTTTGATGAAGCTGATGATTCAAAAGTAGAGCCTGAAGCTGTTGAAGTCACTGAATCTGAAACGATTACTTATACTCGTCAAAAGAAAGCCAAAGGTCGACAAAAATTACCTGCATCTTTGCCTTATGTTGAAAAAGTTTATGACATCCCTGAATCATTAAAATCCTGTGCTTGTGGTTGCAGCATGACTGAAATCGGTGAAGTCCGTAGTGAACAAATTGATATCGTTCCTCAAATGGCGTTTCGTGTGGTTCATGTTCGTAAAAAATATGCTTGCAAGCAATGTGAAGAAAATATTCAAGTGGCTAAAGCACCTCTGCAGCCTATTCCTCAAAGTATTGCATCCGCAGGCATGTTAGCACACGTGATTGATGGGAAATTTAATCGCCACATGCCACTTTATCGCCAGGAAGATATTTTTAATCGGGCCGGATTATCGGTGACGCGAGCCACACTGAGTCACTGGTTAATCAAATCAGCTGAATTACTCAGTCCTTTGGTAAAAATCATGACTGATATCATTCAAAATTACGATATAGCATGGGCTGATGAAACGCCCTTGCAAGTTTTAAAGGACAAAGATAAAAAAGGCCCGAGTAAATCCTATATGTGGCTATTTATTGGTGGTCCTCCTGAACAAAGAAGCTTTATTTATCATTATCATGCAACACGCGCCACACAAATTGCTACTGATTTCTTTGAGGATTTTAAGGGTTATCTTCATGCTGATTGCTATAACGCTTATACGGCTTTAGGTAAAAAAGATGACATCACTCATGTGGCTTGTATGGCACATGCTAGGCGTTATTTCATGGATATTGTGCGCCAAACCAAAAAACAAAAAGGTTTAGCCTTTCAAATTGTCGAGCTGATTGGCATACTTTATCATCTGGAAAAGCTTTTAAAAGAAAACCATGCCAATCCTGATGAAATTAAATTGAAACGAGAAGAGCGTGCTCGCCCCATACTGACGCAGATTAAAAAGCTTTTGGATGATAATCTCAGCAAGGTTCCTCCACAAAGTCCTTTAGGAAATGCAGTCCGCTATATGTTAACCCATTGGCAAGCCCTCAATCATTATCTCCTGGATGGTCGTTTAGAAATCGATAATAATCGTTCAGAGCGCTCCATTAAACCCTTTGTGATTGGACGTAAAAACTGGTTATTTCATGGAAATGACAAGGGTGCTAGAGCCGGCGCGACCCTTTATTCACTGATTGAAACCTGCAAAGCCCATCAGGTCGATGTTTTTGCATGGCTGAAACATGCGCTCACCCATATGCG
>CAZUVD010000133.1:0-1463 GCA_964623075.1 uncultured Coxiellaceae bacterium
TTTTTTACAACAGCGTCCCACAAATCTTTCGCCTCTATTGAGTAGGCTACCACTCATTCAGACTTTTTGAAACCATCCCGCCCGGTGCAAACTTCTTAATCATCGTGTTTGCCGCCCGCTCCTCAGCCATGCGCTCTACCTCCCTTTGTAGCCTGTCGAGCATCTTGTCAACCCAATCCATGTCGGCATCCTGTTTTTGAAGTTGGGCAAGTATTTCCCGGTTCATAGCCTCGATCAAGCCCTCTTTTAGGGGTTTTCCTGTGGCGGTGGCTATGGTTTGCGCGAAGTCGAACGCGGCAACCGACACGGTGAAAAATTGTAGCAGTAGTTGTTTTTGCCGTTCCATGAATTTAGATTTTAGTTTGTGATTTCCTTCGCCAAACCCGCGTCGATAATTGGAAAATTCAACTTTGCGGAATCTCCGTAGTATTTACGGGCTGCGTTATCATACGCCTTTGCGGCTTCTGTCGGGTCTAAAAAATGCCCTAGCCTATCTTTTTTGCCCTCGAAAGATATTTCAACCGACCACTTAGATAAATCTTTGTTGAAAGAAACGCCCCTGTATCCGCTTGAATTATTGCCCCTCAAAACCGTTCGATTCAATTCTGTTTCTGGAAACATTGGGTCAACATCGTTAAATCTGGCAAACTCCTTGTGGTATTGTTTCGCAAATTTATTATAAGCACGGGCTGCGTCTTCCTCGTTTTTAAAGTAGCCAAAGTGTTTATTCCCCTCAAATGATATTTGAAACACCCACCCCCTTCGCAATTTATTCCAACAAACTCCTTTGAACTTACTGCTTGACCCCTTGGCGGAAACGCTGTTAAAATTGTTTTGAGAATTAGTACAAATCCTAAGGTTTTCGCGTTGGTTATTTAATCCGTTGCCTTTAATGTGGTCAACCTGAATCTTTGGGTCAGTTACCCCCATGATTTGCCTATGCATTCCAATTGACCCACCCCAACTACCGTTTTCACGCCTATAATTTCTAGAGGCATAAATAGAATTTCGCCCAACCCTGACCTGCCATTTCCACTGGTTAAGCCAATCAAAATCTTCATCGTCAACCTGGGCTGAATAGCCCTGAGTAAGCGGTATAAACTTCATAAAAAAAACAAGCGGTACACTAAAACAGGTGCGTCTAAGACACCCGAATAATGCACCGCAATTTCTTGTAACTGATCTTAGACATCAGTCGCCGTTTGGCTGTGCAAATATACGAAACTCGCCTTAGAATTCTAACTTTGTCTGTTTAAAATCGTACATTTGTTCAGGCGAAAAAAGCGTGGTCTTGTTTGCGACGTGCTTTTTGAATCTGGCTTCGCCGTCCCTGAAATAGTCCGCATCCATCTCCGCGCCCCCGTAGTCAAAGCCCATGTCCCATGCCGCTATTCTGGAGGATTGGCTGCCCATCATTGGGTCGAAGATTTTGTCGCCGGGGCGGGCGTAGTTTTGGAGTAGCC
>CAZUVD010000134.1:0-1459 GCA_964623075.1 uncultured Coxiellaceae bacterium
GCTATTCAAAATTAGTTGTAACTTTGCATCAAGTTATTTAATTCATCGCTTCAACACAACTAGAAATGGCAAACTTAAAATCTAACAACTACAAAAATATTCAGCTTGAAAACGTACAGGCTGAATTTAGCAAAACAAAGGCGTACCCCGCCGACTTACTGATGCCCGAAGTGCAAGACGCTTGGGTTTATGTTTATGGAAACGGCACGGCAGAACTTTCATTCAAGGTTCGCACGGACATGGAGCCAACAACCGGGGCAATGAATACCCCATTTGAGGGTGCGCCCGGCTTTCACGTCGAAACCGAAATTGACAAGCAGCAACTACTTGACTGCATTGCACACAGCAACGTTTACGACGTGTCAGGCGGCGGCGTAGTAATCGAGGGGGAAGAAAGAAATTTCATTGCCCAGCTTGACGAGGATTTTGTCAGGCAAAAACTGAACGACCAAGCCCCCGCCATTGTGCGCTCTTACATCTGCCTGTTTGGAGCGGGTGCAATTGCACAGGCACGGGCGGAACACGAAGCCAACAAAGAACCAAAGGGCTTTAAATCAGAAATGGAAGCAATTTTTCAGACAGCGGCATTGGCTGCATAAAAAACAATAAAATGATAACCAAAGACATCGCAAGATTGATTTACAATTGCTATTCCGAAATTGAGAGTGGCGAAAAAATGATTGAAGAACTAAAAAAGGCCATTGATGAAAATGGCAATTTTATCCTAGTTGATAGCTGGGGTGAGAGAAAGCGATTTTTAGAGCTTCACATCCCATCAAAAAGTGGTAGTTATTCAATAAAGCAGATGCCTATGCAATTAGGTATTGATGCTATTCTGAACCATATAGAAGCGCAAAAAAAGGAGCTTGAAAGGCTAAAGCTTACGTGTAAGACACAATTACTTTAGGTGTCATTAGCTGCATAAAAAACAAGAACAAACAAGCCGGATGCCTACGGGTGTCCGGCACACTTTCACAATCAGAAAATTAATCATGCAAAGGGAAATAGTATTTAGGGGGAAACGGCTAGATAATGGTCAATGGATTAAAGGGTATTATTGTTGGAGCATGGGTAGGCATTACATAACGGAGGTTCATTGCGTAATGCCAAGCCTAAGCGACCCCGGTGGAGAATATTATGAAGATACCCAAGAAATTGACCCAGAAACCCTAGGTCAACTACAAACATACCTACTCAATGGAGAGGAGTTGTATGAAGGTGACATTGCAAGCTGTTCCGTTGTTGGTCTTGATGGTTATTGCAAACCAATTGAGCGGCACGTTGGAGAGGTTATGGTTTATTCTATATCCCCGTTTACCATAAATATGTGCCAAAATATTAAGAAATTAGGCAATAAGTTTGACGATACTAGCCTACTCCCTAAAGCGGACATGCCGTTTTAGTATTTTTTCACCAAATCAAAATCCCTGAAACATTTAATCACAATCCTGTTCTTAGT
>CAZUVD010000135.1:0-1436 GCA_964623075.1 uncultured Coxiellaceae bacterium
ATATTGGTATTTTGCTATGTATTGCCATGTTTTGCCATATAGTAATCCTATCTACACCCTCCCTAAGCATCTCAAGCACCAATCGCACCCGCGCGTCCTTTTCGGCTCGGGTGCTTTTTTTTTTGGCTTTTTGATAGGGTCGTTATTCATAAATCACTCCGTTTCGTTTGATAATTAAGGTAGGGTCAAGTTTTCGCATTCGGTTAATTATTACTTGGCAGTATTTTTCGCTTAACTCCATTCCGTAACATTTGCGGTTTAATTGGTGTGCAGCCACCATTGTTGTTCCACTTCCCCCAAATGGGTCTAAAATGCTTAATGATTTTGGTAATAAATTTAATGCCTTATCTACTAATTTAATTGGAAAAGCTGCCCGATGGGATTTATCTAAAGCCCCTGAATTATTTACTTCCCAAAAATTAAACTCTGTTTTGTTTGCATTACCTAATCTAATTTTTTTCTCTAATGTCGAGAATACAAATATAAATTCATAAGTCCTTGTTAATCCGTGAGGGACTGGTAATGCTTGTTTTTTCCATATTATTGTTTCTGATAATTTTTCTAAATATGGATATATTTGTTCTAAATACTCACTTCTACTATTTGTATTGTAATTTATATTCCAAAATATAAAGCCATTTGTATTAAAAAAACAATTGTTTAATACGGATTGACAAAATTCAATATATTCTTTGCTGTCTAAATTATCATCGTAATTTTCATATAACTTGCCTAAATTTTTCCCTCCACCAAAACCTGACCCTCCTGTTCCTTTGTTAAAAGATGTATTAGCATTATACGGTGGACTTGTAAATACCATATCAGCTTTTTCTCCATTCATTAACTTTGCAACCGTATCTGAACAAGTGCTATCACCACAAAGCAATCGGTGCTCCCCAATCTCAAACAGGTCACCAATAACAATATCTGTTTCAATACCGCCGTCTTCAAACTCAAAGTCGTCTTCTTCGGCTGTTAATTGTTCGGTTATGCTGTTATCGCTTTCGCTCCACGCCTCAATATTCTTTTGCGGCACAACTGCTTCAATCGTAGCCGCTGGTATCTTAAACGCTGCTGTCATTACGGCTGCACTAAGTATGTGCGAATGCTGGCTATTACGTGACAAAATAATCGTTGCCGCTTCGGTTTCGTTTTCGGCTGTTACGTAGGTGCAGGGTAGCTGTTTGGGTATTTCGTAACCCTCCTCCGCAAGTTCTAACAAGGCAATTTTACGATGTACGCCGTCAATAGATAGCAACCTACCCTCGTGCTGCCAAACATCAAACGCATTATTAAATCCGTTTTTTACAATGCTATTTTTTAGCGTTTCCTTTTCGTTGGCGGTTTGACCTTTAAATCCTTCGGGCTGTAACGGTTCGATGTTGCGCCAATTGCAATTAAAACCAGTTTCTACTTTTACTGCTATTTGCATGACC
>CAZUVD010000136.1:0-1435 GCA_964623075.1 uncultured Coxiellaceae bacterium
TTGGCAACGTCGGTAACGGGCGTTTCCGTTTCAGTAACGGGTTTCAGCGCAACAAATTCCCGCAAAATCTCGCTGTCATGTACGCGGGCGGGTTGCATTTCCTTCGCCCCAAGCCTAAATTTCAGGGTTCTCACATATCCGCCGTCAATCCCTGTTTCCTGTGCAACGTAAGCTGGGGCAAAGCCTTGCAATAGCATTTCTTGCGCCCATTGTATGGTCGTTTCGCTGTACTGCTTTCGTGTTGCTACCGTTGCTGCTTGCATTTCAGATTTGCGTTTCATGCGTTGCAAAGGTGGGGACTGTTTTTTGAAACGCAAAGAAAAATAGAAAATATTTTTTCTAAATCTCAAAAACAGTCAATACCTTTACGGCATGGAGTACAACGAGGTAACACCAATCGAGGCCGTAACACACTTTGCTAGTCATGTTTTCCCGACACTCTTTAAGGGGCAGCGCAACCCGCGAAACCCAGAGTACAAAAACGCCTACGATATTATAAGGGATGCCCGTAACGGCAAGGTGTCGGAATCACGCGCCCGCGCACTACTCGAAAAATACGGCGGGCATGATTACCGCGTGACAACCGCTTTTGAAATCAAGGTAACTGAAACTAAAACTTAAACAATATGAGCAAAACCGAAAACGCGCTTAAAGACCTTTTTGGCGCACTTATAGCAAGCGGCGAAAAAGAATCTGCGGAACTCGCTGAAAAACTTGTGGGCGCGGGCGTTATATCGCCTGAGCGAATCGAGAAAATACAATCGGTTGAGGATTTTTTCTTCGCCCTAATCTACCCATACAAGAAGTTTTTGGATGGCTTTGTGGCCGTCAGGTACAACGGAGATCAAAAAGCGCAATGGCTGTTCACGCATCATGGGTACATCGAAAATCACTTTCAAAAAATCATTATTCAGCACGAGGGTTCTCCGTGTTGCGCTGACAAGTCCAAAACCATAATTGAATCAATTGCCAGGTTTCTTTTGAAAGGTACAGAGGTTGTGTGGGATTACGGTCAGGAATACACGTTTCACCTACCAAAAAAGGTTTTCACCACCCATTCCAGCATCATTGACTTTTACGACGCGCTGGTTTCCCTGTACTACGGGAATAATGAAAAGTATCTTGAATATCTTTTGACCAGAAAATATATTGCACCATGAGCAACGTATCCTATCAAACAGCCCTCGCACTAAAAGAGTATGGACTACCACAGCCGCTACCACAACCATCGCAATTCTGGTACGGAAAACGAAACGCCGGGTTTGATGCCGAGCCGGGCAGCCTTTGCGTGTTAATAGGAACGGAAACCGGGAATCTTGAATTTGTTTCGGTTGATGGCATGAAAAATGATAACAACAAGTTTTTTGTTTTCGCCCCCACCCTCGACTACATCACCGCCCTACTCCCGCCTGGCTTCATTCTCGAAATGTGGGAC
>CAZUVD010000137.1:0-1428 GCA_964623075.1 uncultured Coxiellaceae bacterium
GAGGCGAAACTCGCAGACCTGAAACGTTTTTTACAAAACAATCTGCACTAATGAACCCACAACCCACACCCGCCCTACAAGACCTGCTCACGCGGTTCACAATGTGCGCATACCATAACGACGCATTCCCCTCGCAAACCATTCAGGTAGCAATCCTGGCAGAACTTGAAAGCGCGGCTGCAGATATGCTGCAAACCCAAAAGGCTTTACGCGACAACAACAAAGACGCGGTTTTGAAAGGGGTACAGGGCAAGAGCGTTACGCTGTTATGCAATGAGTGTGTTTTGAGGGTCACGTTAGAAAAGACCCCGAAGCGTACCAACACCACAGCAACAAGCCGAAACGCCTTTCATTCGCAAGATTTCAGCACACAGGCGGCACAGGTAGCGAAGACAATATTCGACCATTCTATTTTGGATGGAGACATCACCCGCGCAGAAATCGCCCATTGGCTTGGCATTCAGGAAGGAAGGGTAAGCGCACGGGTTTTTGCCCTGCTAAAAGAGTATAAGGACGGGGGCTACACCGACAAATCTGGAAATTACCGCCTTGTTTTGACCGTGCCACGTTTGAGCCGTTGCGCAAATGCCAGCGACAAACTTAACGAAGCAATGCGGTTTGAGATAGTTAAACAGCCCGCCGATGAGGGGGCGCAAATGAATTTATTCAATGCCAATATCTGAAACCTACAACCTCGATGTGATGGAGTATTTGAAGGGCGTGGAAAGCGGGGCGTTTGATTTGTGTATTGCCGATCCGCCGTATGGTATAGGGGACAGGCTTTCAAATGGCGGCGGCGGCGGCGGTTGGCAAAACATGGTTGAAGGTAATTCTAGTTGGGATGAAAAACCGGACCCTGCGTTTTTTGTGGAAGTTTTCAGGGTGTCTAAAAATCAAATTATTTGGGGCGGGAATCACTTTGTTTTACCGCCTTGTGAGTGCCCAATTTGTTGGGACAAAGTGCGGCCAAATCAAAAAAACGTGGGAGAATGGGAATATGCGTGGACATCATTCACGGCACGGGCACAAATGTTTCGGTACTGCAATAACGGCGGGTTTTTATTGCCAGAGCCGCGCATCCACATTACGCAAAAGCCCGTCGCCCTATACAAATGGCTACTCCAAAACTACGCCCGCCCCGGCGACAAAATCTTCGACCCAATGATGGGTAGCCAATCCTCCAGAATAGCGGCATGGGATATGGGTTTTGACTACGTTGGCTGCGAAAAGGATTTTGACTACTTCAGAGACGGCGAAGCCAGATTCAAAAAGCACGTCGCAAACAAGACCACGCTTTTTGCGCCCGAACAAATGTACGATTTCAAACAGACTAAACTTGAATTTTAACCATGCCTAACACCTACCAAAAATTTTGCCCCAATGTCTTTGTCGCTCGATGCGATGCGCCCCACGAAAAGGGTGAGCAAA
>CAZUVD010000138.1:0-1419 GCA_964623075.1 uncultured Coxiellaceae bacterium
CGTATTCAAGCCATTGCAGTTGCCGAAAGCCGCCCGCTCCGTCTGAAATTACGACCGAGCTGTCTTTTGTGACTTTGCTTTGTGCTGTGGCTGTGGCAGAAAGCAGCGTCGCCGCTGCAAATACCAAGATCAAGTTTTTCATCTGTTGCTGATTTTTTCAAGCAGTGTTTGAAATTCTGATTTTCTTTCTACCTCTTTCATGCCGTGCATCCGTACCCGCGTTTCATGCCGCAAACAGTGCCGACATATCCGAGCTTCATTTTCGGTGCTGGTTTTCCCGCAAGGTGGTGGCATTTCCGAGGTCTGGATACAGTTGACACTGTTTACTTCCCGCCATTCCGCAATCGCCCAATCGTGGGCGCATTTGGATTTGCCAGTGTTTTTTGCCGTCCATTCCGTGAATTTCTCCCACGGCTCACAGTCGGGAACACGAAATTGCGTTGTGCCCCATCCCGGACTTATGGTAACGCCTTCTGCCCAACTCGGCGGCCATTCATCAGGGATAATACTATCGCCTTTGATTGTGATCCCGCCATCTATATGCAGAGGAATCGCGGGCGCAGGCGATCCGATCCCGAAGTGCGGCGTTTCTACACTCCAAAAAATCGAGGTGTCGAGTTGCGCCTGTGCCAGCGCGGGTATGAGCAGGAAAAGGAAAAGTATCTTTTTCATGGTTTATATTTCTTTGATGACGAGACTGTAATTTTCAATGTCAAAATCTTCGGTTCCGCCTGAACAACTCGCCTTAGCGTTAATAGTGTCCCCGTTTGTCAGAAGCAAAATAGCTTGCCCGTGCAGGGCTACGGGTTCTGTGCTACCTCCTACCACCGCCTGCGCCTTCGCGCTGGTTATTGTTCCGTTTCGGTAAACGTCTAAATACAATTCCGCGCCACTTGAACTACGGGCTTGCGCAGAAAGTGATACCGAATAATACCTACCTGACACCCCGTTGTATGTGTAGGTATTAGTGGTCGGGTTGAATCCCCAATCGTTGGACTTCACGTTGCTATCCGCGTCGATGGTGTCGGGCGTTGCGGTTATGCCCGTGAGCGTTATACTTGCATCGTAATCGTTGAAAAAAGATTGCGCGGTTGATAGCGCGCCGGATGAAAGCGTAAGGCTTGCGCCGAGCGTTGTAGTGGTTAGCACGTTCCCGGACGTGTAGCCGGGGAGTGCCGTAGTGTTGCCGTTAGTAATGTCGCCAACTTGCACAGCACCCGCTGTTTCTACATTAGGCGAATCAAGATAAATTTCCGTTTCGCCTTTTATTCGATTTGTACCGCTTTTTAGCAAATACATTGCCGCCACTACGTCAGACGCAGTGCCACCGTAAAAACTGCCAAGTATAGTATCACCTGCAAACGTTCCCGCTCCGTCGTCGGAAGACATTTCGATAAATGCCCGTTGTGTATCGCCGGT
>CAZUVD010000139.1:0-1402 GCA_964623075.1 uncultured Coxiellaceae bacterium
ACCATGCGCGCCGGAACCCTGACCGAATCCCTGCGCTCGCTCGGAAACGGGACACTGCAAATAGGGACTTTGACGGGAACGGCAACGCAAATGGTAGGCGCAACGGCGGCAAATATCCTGTGTCCAATCACCCTCGGAGCCGGGCTGTCTTTCAGTTCCGGGACACTGAACGGCGCGTTCTTGCCACTTACCCTGACCGGAACCACCGAAGTCAACACCGCCGGGCAAACGTTTCGGATTCGGGACGCGGGAGGCTATCCTGATGTTTTCATGAACGGTAATTTCTGGACAGCCGCAAGCGACGTGAACACCTTTTTTGACGCGGGTAGCACGACGGGGCAAATACAGATCAACAGCGCAGGCAGGACGATTATAGCAGCAGCGGGAAACCTCGAACTACAATCCGGGATCACGGGCGAAATGCGGCTCGATGGCGATAGCCTTGTACTTGAGGGCGTGTACCCGGTCGGCACGGCCTCGGATTCGGTGCTGGTTCGGGATGCAAGTAATAACCAGGTTAAGTTGGTAGCGCAATCAGACATGGAAGGCGTTTGGCTGAAAACAGTATTGGAAAGTGGCAACAATGTGGATGTTCTTGCCGTAGATCAACCTGCTTTTGAGATAAGCGATTTAGCCGGCTTTAATATCCTAAATGCAACCGACATAAACCTTGAGGGTGGCAACATAATCGAATTAACAACAAACAATTTTACACTTGTAGGTAATTATCCTGTCGGTAGTTCTGCGGATTCTGTTTTGGTGCAGGACGCAAGTACGGGGCGGGTGAATATTATCCCACAGGTATCGCAGGGCCCCGGTATAGATATTTCAAGCGGGCTTGTTATTAGTACAACGCAATCGTTTTTTAATGACTACGATGCAAGTATAACGCTCACGGGCATAACCGCAACGCCCGACACCATCGACGCGGATAGCAACGTGAAGTCCAACGATTGGGGATTCAACCCGACCACTAATACCTACACATACAACGGGGTGTCAGGTAGGTATTATTCGGTATCACTTTCTGCGCAAGCCCGTAGTTCAAGTGGCGCGGAATTGTATTTAGACGTTTACCGAAACGGAACAATAACCAGCGCGAAGGCGCAGGCGGTGGTAGGAGGTAGCACAGAACCCGTAGCCCTGCACGGGCAAGCTATTTTGCTTCTGACAAACGGGGACACTATTAACGCTAAGGCGAGTTGTTCAGGCGGAACCGAAGATTTTGACATTGAAAATTACAGTCTCATCATCAAAGAAATATAAACCATGAAAAAGATACTTTTCCTTTTCCTGCTCATCCCCGCGCTGGCACATGGGCAAAGCAAAATCACTAAAGACAGCACCGTCGTAATTTCAGACGGAGCGGGCGGCTTTCGGCAACTGCAATGGCTTGAATACG
>CAZUVD010000140.1:0-1402 GCA_964623075.1 uncultured Coxiellaceae bacterium
AAAGTGCGGGTGCTGGTTTTTTAAGCAGGAAGAAGCAGCGCATCATTAGCATGTCAGAATAATCGGGAGAACGACCTATGTTTTCCTTTACTTCTTCCTTGCGTATGATTTTCAGTTTCCCGTCAGCGTCCATTGCACGGCGTTTCACTTGACCTAACTCCTGTGTTATCAACTCAATTTGTTCATCGTTTTTCCTTGCCTTAATCCACATTTCACGGGCATTGATTAGCTCGGCAAGTTTATAGTAGCACTGGGTTTTTAGGTTTTCGTACTGCTCCCCATTTAGCGGCGACCCACCATTTAGGAACGCTTTCGCACCGGGGAACCAGCCATCAACGCCACCGCCGACACCATCGGCATCGTAAACGATATTTGAGTTGGGGACGCCCTTGGCAATTTTGACTTGCCGTATTTTTTCGACAACACCCTTGCCTGTTGAAATTGGAATTTCCCAATCTTCGCAAAGCGCCAATCCTTCCCAATAGCCTACCCTGAATACGTCCGACCCACGCCCAGCAATGTCGCAAGTCAGGTACTTGTTTGTTGTGTCTGGCAAAACATGCTCGTTGTGGAATAGGTCGTTTTGTGCCTCAAAATCAATCAGTGCTGCCGGGTCATCGTCATAGTCGAAATTGCCGTATAGAAGCCTTTGCTTGTCGGCTTCGTGCTTTAGGTTGCGTAGGTTCTCAATATAGGATTCAGGCAGGTACGGGTTGTCAGTTACAAGGGCTGGCAAGAAAGCCCGTTCTTTTGGTAGCTGCCCTTTTTTGTAGGGGTTGTAAAATTCTGAATAGACCCAGTTCTTCGCTGGGTTGCCTGTCATTAGGATTTTAGGGATAATCCCAAACTCGTCCAACTTGTATCGGATACGGCTTTTTACTATCTCCTTTGCCCGGTGTGTTACCTGTGGGCATTCGTCAATTACCGCCCCAGTGATTTCGAGCGAACCTAAGCCGTCAAAATTCGGGTCGCTAGGGTAATACTTCAAATCCTTCAAAAGTATCTCGCTGCCGTTCGTCCAGCGTATTACGCCGCTTTGTTGGTTGTAGTTGTAAAGCGAACTCCAACCTAGTGCGCTTGTCAAGTCAAAGAAGGTGGCCAAGGTTGTTTCCTTTAGCGTCTTCAATTCGCTTCGCCCCATCAACCAACGACTGCCGGGGTACTTCAAACAACGGTGTGAAAGCCAAATTGCAATCAGTAGCGATTTGCCGCCACCAGCCGCCCCACCATAAAAAAGCTCATTTGTAAAGTTATCGTTTAGGTACTGAAAGGCTGCACGTTGCTTGGGTAGCAATATTTCTGACAACTTAACGCCGTCACCGCTTTCTGTTCGCCGCCTTAGTTCCTTTAGTGTCAAGTAGCATTGTTTTACAAATCGTCAGCAACACGAAGGGGGTTAATA
>CAZUVD010000141.1:0-1399 GCA_964623075.1 uncultured Coxiellaceae bacterium
CTGAGGCATGAACGCCGTGCAAGGCTTACGCCGCATGGGCGGCCATGCAGGGTTAGCCGAAAAATATTTTCATTTTCTTGAAAAATACTTTGCATTTTATTTGCACAGTATTTTGAAACCCCTTACCTTTGTAAGGTCAATAAGACGAACACACAATTCTTATCACTTTCAAAAATTTGCAATTATGAACTTCGCTGAAAAAATCTCCGCAGCCGCCGAATTGAACCCCACCGTAAATGCCTTTGTACGCCAGAACGGCGTGGTAAAACAATCATTTACACTTGTGAAAGATTACGAAAAAGAAGGCAATTTTTACCTTCAAGGCCGCAATGCGCCAAGCCAACCAATTCCCGTTTTTGCTGCCATCCTTGAAGGGGCAACGGCAAAAGGTTTTGAGGTTGAAATTTTGGGTCAACCATACGACGGCAAAATTTCAGAAAACCACCAATTTTAAGAGGCAAATTCACCCGCCAGCGGTTCCATGATAAGAGGGAGGCTTGAAACATAGCCGCCCGCTGGTTGGGTGTTTTTTATAGCACAGATGAAAAAAGAATACCTCACCCGCGCCGAATTTGGCGAGCGCATTTTCCAGGCGATCAAGGCGGAAATAACAAGTCGTGGATTTTCGCTTTGGCAGCCGAATTTCGATCCAGATTATCCGGTGTCTTTGCGGCAAATAGCCAATATTCGCAAGGGCAAATTTGAGATGAAAACCCTCCAAAAACTACCAGGCATTCAGGTAGAGGAGTGGTTTTGTGTTCTCTGATTTCGGATAACTGCGGCTTGTACGCCGCTGCCCGCTTAGGGCAAGGTGTACGGGCAAGCAGGGTTAGCCCGTCAATATTTTTTTTTAAAAAAAAGTAAATAAAAGTATTGACAATTAAATAAAAGTATTTACCTTTGTGAGGTCAATAAGACAACACAATAAAAACTATAGATTATGTTATCTAAAAGCAGAGTTCGCACCGAATTATTTAAAGGCAATCGCATTTTACAAGATCGTAAGACACTATCATTTGTGAATTTTGCCACAAAATCCGTGGCCGAAAAAAACGCCGCAAAATATACGTCGTTGGTTGGGCAGCCTGTAAGCGTTATACCTCATAACGTAAACGGTGAAACGCTTTGGTATTATTTAAGCGTTCAAGAGTATATAGCATGAAATCAGGAAATATGATAGCGCAAATCCGCAAGTTCCGAGGTAAAACCCGTCAGGAACTTGCGGATTTGCTTGGAATTACAAAGCAACGAATGGGCGCGATTGAAGCCGCCGAAGATGTTTCTTTTTCTACAATGCAGCGCGTGTGCGCTGCCCTTGAATTTGAAATATTTGCCTACCCACGCGAATCCCGACCAGACAAACAACCCGCTGATATTAATTTATCTGATCCTGGCTAAC
>CAZUVD010000142.1:0-1394 GCA_964623075.1 uncultured Coxiellaceae bacterium
TATCGGTCTCCAAAACCGAGGGTTCAGGGTTCGAGTCCTTGCTATCTCGCAGATTGTTTTAACATTTGGTTTTTTAGGGATTTAGGGGGCCGCTCGCTGTACAAGTGAGCGGCTTTTTTGTGGGCATAAAAAAGGCTCAACCAAATTATGGGTTGAGCTTTTGCCGTGTCGCTACTGGCCGTCGCCTTCGCGTTTGGACTTTCATTTTCTTAGTAAGTGTTACATTAGTGACAAGATTTTGGTTTGTAATTCCTTTTCGGAAAGTATGCCACAAATATAATAGAGTTTTTGAAACTGCAAACAAAAAAAAGGCCGCCGACCGGGAAACCCCAATCCAAAGCGGCTAATGTTGCGTTTCGGCGAGTATCAAGTATTTGCCAGGTTTGCGCCCGTACCTTGCCTCCCGTCTTATTCCGAACTTGTGGCCTCACAAAAAGCCAGTAACACGGCAAAGGTACAAAAAAGGCCGACAACTTTCGCTATCGGCCTTCGCCCTATCGGTTGTGGCCGTCGCCTCCCCGGTTGGTCTTCCCTCTTAGTCAAACGTGATCTTTATGGCGTAAACAGAGTATTCAGGTAATGCCCCAATTGACTTTACGGCATACCCATCACTCGTTTTTGAAACGTAAAACTTGGTTGCATCTTTTCTGAATGTTTCACCCTCAATGCCATCGCTGCCAGATATAGTCATGGCTTTCGCATCTGATGTTATTGAAAAAACAACACTATTTGCCTTTGGGTTTTTACCCGTTGCGATTCCAACAAACACGGAGCCGCCGTCTGTTTCGTGAAACCGCAACTCTCCATCCCCTGCCCCTGGCCCAAGATTAATCACAACGTTGTTTTTTGGCGTTTTCTCCACAATCTGCAAATATTTCGACTTCATTTTCTCTTTTGGTCTTTGCCCGCACTCCCTTGTCCGCCATTCATGGCGAAAGCAGGCGGAGCAGATGCGGGCTTGGTTTTCGGTTGTGGGGCAACCGCATGGGCAGTACACGGCGTTGGTGATTCCGCTCGTTGGGTTTACGTCTTCGCGTTCGGCGTACACCCATTCGTGCTTATGGATAAACTTGCCGTCGTTGCCTTCGCTTCGCGCCTGCCACGGCGTGAAGGTTTCGTAGGGTTCGCAGTCGAGGCGGACGCTATGCGGGAAATACTCCACACCTCCATTAGTGGCAAGCAGCCATGTTATTTGCAATGGGTTTAATTCAACTTGCGCTCCCGCGCTGGTTGCCGCGAATAGCAGCAGAGTCAGTAGTTTATTCATGATGTAAATTTTGTTTTAAAACCCAGCGCGAACGGATCAACGCGGGGCAATCGGGTTATCCCGGCAGATACGGGCCTACCGATTCATGTATTTTTTGCAGTTTTTAAGAGCATAACTCCAAATTACA
>CAZUVD010000143.1:0-1388 GCA_964623075.1 uncultured Coxiellaceae bacterium
CTGAAAACTCCCCAAAATCTAGAAAGTGAGGTATACTCTGCGTTTTTAAGATAGCCATCAATAACAAGGTAGTGTCGATGTGTAAGTCGTTGTTAAAGTTTAGTGAAGGATTATTAAACAAGCTCAACTCTAAGGTTGCCAAAAAAAAATACCCAATTACTCTTATCAAGAATACTAGGGTTTGGTAGTTGTAAATTATTTAAGATTACTGAAAATAAAAATGAGTATAAGCGATTGAAACGTACCTTATCAAAAGAAAATAAACTGGGGCACCTAGATGAATCCTTAGTAAATGACACCTTGATGGGGGAAGCATTAAGGAAACTATCATCAACCAATGAAATATATTTGCTTCATGATCCATCTGATATTCGTAAACCGTATTCCAAGAAAACTGAAGACCTAGGCAAAGTTTTAGATTTAAACCATCGCGTCATTAATGGCTATAGCAGTTATAATGTGATTGCTGTGACCCCATATGACAAACAAGTACATCTATTATCACATGAGCTATACAGCAATAAATCACCCTCTTTTCTAAAAGCAGAGTATGTAAAGAAACTTGGTGAAAACAAGGATTTTCCTGAAAAAGAAGCTGTATTTGAATTGTATAAATCAGGAACATGGTTCAATAAAAAAACTTTAGCTCAATCAACGATTCAAAAGACGAGTGACGCCTTTAAAACCAACAATCTCACATCAAAAATTACGCATATTTTAGATAGAGAATTTGATGATGAGGATTATTTTAGTTTTATTGCGAGCTTGGGGGATGACTTTGTTATTCGTGCCAAAAAGACAAGAAATGCAATCCATACTGAAGAGAATAAAAAAGCCAAACTCATATCATCGGAATTTAAAAATAAACATATCATTCATATTCAAAAAACAAAACTGAACAAACAAGTTTATCAAGATGTAACGCTGATGATTGAATGGACATCTTATGGTCAATACTCGGCAGTAAGAGTGACTTTAAAAGATAGAAATCAAAAAAACATCTTTGCAAATCCGATGCTGCTCATTACCAATAAAACCATACACACGGCAGAGGATGCTCATTTGGTTTATCAAATTTATTTGAAACGCTCACGTATTGAATGCGTATTTAAATTTCTAAAAGAAGGCATGGGATGGGAAGATATTCAAATTCAAGATTTTCAAAGCATTCAAAATTTACTATCTATTTGTTTTTTTCTTGCTGCTTACTTGTATGACATTAAGGAACAAGAAGTGCATGATGATTTTATTATCTTGCTTGCAAAAATAGGTGGTGGCAAAGGCGTTGTATCTCGGCATTATATTTTTGAGGGAATACAACAAATCATGAATAAGCATAGAATTGATCGTATCCTGGAGGAAGAAAAAGTTTCCCAACAAACCATGGA
>CAZUVD010000144.1:0-1379 GCA_964623075.1 uncultured Coxiellaceae bacterium
TTTTGGTTTAGGTTTTTTTTTCATTTTTGTTTTTGTATCTTTGGTAAAAAATGATTATATATTATGGATAAAGTTTATGTTTTAACGGCATCCGCTATGAGTAGTGGCGGATTTAGAACTACTCACTTTCAAATTATAAACAATGATTGATAAAAGTACAGACATCGAAAATACCACAGCACCCGCCATTACTTATAGCGAGTGTTATAGCCAGCCTTTACTTATTTCTTTTTCAGGTGGTAGAACTTCCGCTTTTATGGCTCGATTACTTTTGGAATTACCAAAATACAAAAACAGTCAAAAGTTAATTGTATTCGCAAATACTGGACGTGAGAATGAAGCAACTTTGAAATTTGTTAATGAGTGCGATAAACGTTGGAACTTAAATGTAGTTTGGCTTGAAGCTGATGTTATGGAAGAAAAAGGTAAAGGAACTAATTACAAGATTGTAACCTTTGAAACCGCAAGCCGAAAAGGACAACCTTTTGAAGATGTAATTATGAAATATGGTTTACCTTCAAAGCTTTACAGGCATTGCACACGAGAATTAAAAGAAGTGCCTATACACAAATACGCAAAAGATATTTTAGGTTCTGATTATTTGACAGCAATAGGAATTAGGGCGGATGAAAAGCACAGATTAGGTCAAAAGCCAAACTATATTTACCCGCTTGCTGAATTAGGTTTTACAGAGCAAATAATCCGTAACTGGTGGGATGCACAGGATTTTGATTTACAGTTAAAAGATTATCAAGGAAATTGTGATTTATGCTTTCTTAAATCTAAACGAAAAAAGCTAACAATATTAAATGAAAATCTAAAAGTCGCTGATTGGTGGAATACAATGGAACAAGCTTTTGGAAGTGAGTATCAATCAAAATTTGATATGATAAATAACCTTTCAATTTCTGAACTTGTCGAATTGGCTCAAAAACCATTTAGCAAGGCTAAGGATAAACACGAATTAAATAAGCAACAGCAATCACTTTTCGAGCCTGAAATGGATGTCGAATTTGACTGCTTTTGCAAAATGACGTAGCCTTCTTTAAGGTTGGCTATAACTTATTTACACACGCTATAAATGTATTACAAAATGGATAAAATATTAACACAATGGAAAAAATATCAAGACTTTGGAAATTGCATGGTTCAATGGAAGTGAGTGATGCAAATGGTAAAAAAGTAACTTGGCTTTGGGATTATGCAAACGATAAGGCAAGACTAAAAACACAAATGACAGAAGATGAAATAATGGCAAGCGAAAAAGCCAAGTGGATGGGTGTAAAATCTAAATTAGATACAGAAAAGTGGAATTGCTTATAAGCTAATCTATTATCCAAACCCACAAATGCCCACAATTATAACCACCTCGATTGATA
>CAZUVD010000145.1:0-1378 GCA_964623075.1 uncultured Coxiellaceae bacterium
AGGAATATTTGTACGACCTTTGGGCATTGCCAGGGGATGAATTTGCAAAATTTAAACTACCTTTGGTATGAAAAAGTGGACGGCAAAGGTCAGAGTAGGCGGCAGGACATTCAACGCCAAAGCAACTGCCGACAGCGCACTAGGCGCAAAGCACAAAATAGCAAGCGCGGCGTTGTCAGCCCATCCCGGCAAGGATATTATTGTGAGCGAGATCAAAGAGGCGGAAAGCGTGACCGTAACAGACTTTTTCAATAGCATTTTCAAATGAGGCGAACACCACTACAATCATTCAAAGATATGAGCATAAAAGTAAAGCCGGGCAAAAACCCACTAGGCACAGAACACGTTTTCAAAATGTTGTCCGCAAACAAAGGACAGGAGGCAATCTACTCGGTTGTAAACGTAACGTCGCAACACGCATTTGCCCCGGAAATAGCGGAGCCAAATGTGTATTTGAGATTGAGCCGAAAGACGCAATTCCCGGTTGATAATTTTATTTGTCTGCCAATCAGTGTTTTTGTCGCGGTATCCACTCCATTCGGAGACGATGACATTTTTTGGGAAGACGGTAAAAGCGTGATGGCATGAGCAGGTTCATAAAACCCCCAAAAGGAGGGGATATTATTCTTTTAAACTCAGACCGTGTGGAGCAGGTAGAGTTTAGGCCGGGGCAAGACACTCCAACCGTGCACCTGTTTTTGATCGGAAAAGGGAAAAACAAACACCACGAAGTCGAATTTAAAACCGACGCTGATGCGGTAAATTTTATCGAGAGCAACTTTACATTGTTTAACGCATGACAACGGAAACAATACAAAGCAAACAACCTCTGATAGATGCCCACAAGCACCTTTGCGACTTGAAAAAAGACACGCTAACAAACCTTAGACTTGAAGGATATAGCCTGTTTTTTGAGAATCACGGCGCGAAATGTGAGGTTTATTTGGCGGGAGACGGACGGTTGTATTGGATTATTGATGGAGAACGCAGATTTTCTTTTCCAGGCGACAAGCCCGAACTAATTTCACAGAACGTATGACCCACCTATTCACAAACAAAAACCCATTCTACAAATCCCCAGCCTTTGCCTTTTTGGTGACGGCTGTTTTGGTTTTGTGGATGTTATTCGGGGCGACTTCGTGCCAAGACCAAGACCCGCCGCCCACGCTTAACGAGCAACTACAAGGCGCATGGATACGGCATTGGACACCCGCGCAAGCCGTTACTACTTACAGTTTTGACGGGCGCGGACAATACATTTCATACGCGATTCTGCCCGCTCAACCCGTGCAAATATACGCAGGGGCATACACCATAGACGGAGATGTTTTGACCATGTATAACCTCGCAGAAATTGACAGCATCGGGGGCGGGGTTC
>CAZUVD010000146.1:0-1366 GCA_964623075.1 uncultured Coxiellaceae bacterium
AGGAGTTGCCAACGCTAACAAACTCTTTATCATGTGTTTTGCTTAAGAAATACATGGAGTATTAACGTTGACGACCGACATTTTAGCAGTTTTAGCGCCATTTGCATTAGAATTTTCACGCCCAACTTGGAAAAATATTCAAATTTTATTGATTGGGGCTATATTGTGTCGTGGCCCCAGACGAATTAGTAGTATTCTGCGAGTCATGGGGTTATCTAATATTGCTAATTTTTCAAAGTATCATCGTGTTTTGAGTCGAGCGAATTGGAGTGGCTTGAGACTAGCCAAAATCATGTTAGGTTTATTGGTGCAATTATTGCCGGCATCATGGCCGATTATTATTGCTGTAGATGAAACGTTAGAAAGAAGGCGAGGAAAAAAGATCAAAGCCAAGGGGCTATATCGAGATGCAGTACGTTCCAGTCAATCTAATGTGATAACAAGCTATGGCTTAAAATGGGAATGCATGGCATTGATTGTACCACTGCCCTGGTGTAAAAGACCTTGGGCTTTACCATTTTTAACCGTATTAGCGCCTTCTAAAAATGCCAATGAAGCTGAAGGGAAGCGTCATAAAACATCCATTGACTGGACACAACAGATGGTCTGTGTGGTGAGTCGGTGGTTAAAAAGAACCTGGATTTTGGTGGGTGACGGTGCTTATGCTTGTATGGACTTGGCGTTAACTTGTATTACACGAGGCGTTATACTTATTTCTCGTTTGCGCCTTGATGCACAGCTTTTTGAATTTCCAGTTGCAGAGAAGAAAAAATTGGGCCGAAAGCCTATTAAAGGCAAACGCATATACCTTAAGAACTTACTCAAGGATTCAACCCAAATATGGTGTAAAGAAACTGTGTTTTGGTATGGCGGAGAAACTCGTGATGTAGAGTACTTAAGTTTTATTTGTCTTTGGTATCAAGCTGGTAAAACGCCTGTTACACTTCGAATTATTCTGGTTAAAACACCAGATGGTAAAAATGAGGCTGAGACTTTTTTTAGCACAGACCTGAATATGGCTCCCAATGACATCATTAAAAATTTTGTACGGAGATGGAATATTGAGGTTACATTTGAAGAAACCAGAGCTCATCTAGGGGTTGAAACTCAGCGCCAATGGTCAGATAAAGCTATTGCTCGAACAACGCCTTTGCTCATGGGGTTATTTTCTTTTGTCACTTTGGTCGCATCGACCATGCATCAAACAAAAGCACTTGTGAGCATTGAATTGGCTTCATGGTATGACAAACAGGGGGAACTGACTTTTTCAGATGTTATGGCTATCGTTAGGCGTTCGATCTGGTCAAACATCTATTTTTCCAAATCAGAAAATCGGCCGGATTTTGATAAATTCAGCGAAGATACT
>CAZUVD010000147.1:0-1360 GCA_964623075.1 uncultured Coxiellaceae bacterium
ACACAAAGTACGTTCACGAAAAGCCCGCCCCCGCTCCGGTTGAGGCAAAGGCTGCACCTGTTAAAAACTAAAAGCATTCAGCCATGATGTGGATACCAGTCAACAAAAAGACAAAGCAACACCAGCCCGCAATTACGGACGCTGAAAAAGCGGAATGGCTAAAGAACGAGTTTTATGCCAGCCGCTTCACTTTTCAGGCCGTTCCAGGTTCTGATAAGGCAAAAGCCCCCGAACCTATCGAGGCTAAGTCATTCCAATCGAAACCAAAAGAAGAAGAAAAATAAAAGCGTTCCCGGCGCGCACAAACCGGGAGAACAATTTAAATATGAGTGAAATACTCTACAAAGGCATCGCGTCCGCCCTAAAGATTGACGCGGAAGAGTTAATCGCCAAACTCAAAACCGATGGCGGTGAATGGTTGTCAGAAGCAGAAATCTCGAAACGTCTTGTTTCGGAACTGACTACGGCAGCCGCAGCAGCCACGGAAACAGCCGCAGAAATCGCGCGTCGCAAGGGTCAATCCGAAGAGACGAACAGATTAAAACGGCTTGTAAAAAGTGCAGGGTTTGAAAATCCTGACAAGTTGATTGGTGACGAACTCTTTGAAGCGTTTATCGCTTGGAAAGACGAGCAGAAGGGCGACACGCCGCCTGCCGACGGCATTGATAAACTGTCAAAAGATGACCTTGCAAAGTTGCCTATTGTAAAATCATTGATTGTTGAGGCGGTTCAAGCCGGAGCGCAAAAATTTGACTCCTTGAAAAAGGAGTATGAAACTACGCAAACCGAGTTTGAAAAGTATAAGCGCGGGGTAGTTGAGAGTGAAACGGACGCAATAGCCAGAAAGCGGTTTGAGGCAGCCCTTGAAAAAGGCAATGTTATCTTACAGCCAGAGGGCTTAGACATTGACAGAAACGAGCGCATTGAGGCGGCATACCATAGATTTAAGGCAAAGTACAAGGTCGGGTTAAAAGACAAAAACCCTATTTTTGTAAACGATGAAGGCGAGGAGGTTTTAGACCTTGCTTTTGGAAAGCCGCTAGACTATGATGAGGTTGCCGTAAATGTCGCCAAGTTAATGTATGGCGTTTCCGCTCAAAATTCAAACCACTCCGGGTCAGGTATCCAGCAACCCGCCCAAAACGGAAAGCAGGGAGCCTACACGCCAACACACCGCTATAACACAATCAAGGAGTACGATGAACAGATTATGGCTACGGGAGACCCGACGGAAAGGTTGAACATAGAAAAATCTAAGCAACACCACATATCCAAGGCTGCTGGCAATTAAGCCAGCCCGAACGCTTTGAGCTGGCTTCTAACTTTGAAAATCTTTTTTCAAAATGGCAGCCGGAGATTT
>CAZUVD010000148.1:0-1357 GCA_964623075.1 uncultured Coxiellaceae bacterium
CAATTAGCTATTGAATATTGTAAGGCTGCTGGCCTTGATATTTTGCAAAAACCCGTTCATATCGTACCGATGTATGACAAAGAAACGAACAGCATGCGTGATGTGATCATGCCTGGAATTGGTCTTTATCGAACTCAAGCTGCGAAGAGCCTTGCATATTCTGGCCAGGATGAACCTGAATTTGGAGACACAATCACCAAAAATATTGGTGGCCAGGAAGTAACTTACCCAGAATGGTGCAAGGTCACAGTTTCACGAATAGTCCAGGGCAGTATCGTGTCTTTCACTGCAAAAGAATACTGGCTGGAAAACTATGCTCAAAAAGGTGGCAAGGAACGTAGCGTTGCACCAAATGCAATGTGGCTCAAACGGCCTTTTGGGCAATTAGCGAAATGCGCTGAAGCTCAAGCGCTACGAAAAGCGTTTCCTGAAGCGGTTGGGTCGGCTCCTACTGCGGAGGAAATGGAAGGCAAGGAAATTATTGCAACGGTAATCGATGACACCGCAGAGAAAATAGCAGACTTCAAACTTCTGCTTGATGAGGCAAATGACGATAAAAGCTTAAAGACAGCCTTCGCTGCTGCTTATAAGTGGGCAAAAGAAATCAGGTCCAAGCTGCTAATGGATGAATTCAAAGCAACCTACGAATTGCGTAAGGAGTCCATTCCCCAGGCTATAGAAAATGAAGATAGTAAATTGTCAGCAGCATAGTGATGAGTGGTTTAAAGCTAGGCTTGGTAAAGCTACTGCCTCTAGATTCTCAGACATCCTTGCTGAAATTAAAAGTGGTGAGGCAGCAAGCAGAAGGAATTATCGTGCCCAACTAATTTGCGAAATCCTTACTGGTTCATGGGAAAAGATTTACGAAACCCACGAAATGCGAGAAGGTACTGAAAATGAACCGCTTGCCCGTGTTGAATATGAAATGGCGACAGGTTTCACGGTTCATGAGATTGGGTTTTGCTTGCACGATAGTTTAGACGCTGGCTGCTCACCTGATGGATTAATTGGGGACGATGGCTTGATCCAAATTAAGTGCCCCAATACTGCGAATCATTTAGAAACTTTAATTGATGATGAGGTGCCATCTAAATACATGGCCCAGATACAAGGAGAAATGTGGGTCACAGGTAGGCAATGGTCTGACTTTGTTTCGTATGACCCACGCTTGCCTGCCAATCTGCAATTAGTCATAAAAAGGGTTCCTCGCGATGAGGTTTACATAAAGCGCCTCGAAAATAAATTGATTTCATTTTTGAAAGAGCTGCACGAAGAAGTAAACAAATTATATGCATGGCAAAAAAGGATGAACAATTGATATAGAAGTTTATGGTACTGCGGCGTGGAAAGCAGACAC
>CAZUVD010000149.1:0-1348 GCA_964623075.1 uncultured Coxiellaceae bacterium
TGCTAGATCGAGAATATGATTACCGTTTAGGCGTTTCGTCTTTTGCCAAAAAAAACAGCGCTGCGCCCAGAATCGCCGCAATGGCTAATCCGCCTGTTAAATCGCTGCCGGTCATGTATCCCGCAATTTTTGCCGCCTGATCTGCAATTGCTTGCATAGCTGAACCGTCACCAAACACCGTGTCAAGTTTGGCTTGTAAATCTGCTTCGCTAATTAATCCACTATTTCGAACAGTAATATATTTTTTGTCGGATCCGGTTCCGTACTGGTATTGATCGCGAATCTTTGCCCAGGTCGTTCTATATGCGGCGGATAATTGGCCGACGCGTGAGGCAAATGCTTGAAATTCTGAATAATTGGCACGATTGCCGCTTAGCAAGAGACGATTGAAAACACATTTTCCATTTTGTGGGACGGTTTGCTCAACTCCGGCAATCGCAACGCTTAAATCGATGTCAATATGAAAATGAGGGCAAAGCGGTGGCTGGCTAATATACACGCGGCCAATACGCATGGCAGCCCAAAGAAGATTGGCAGTTTCGAAGTAAATAAACCAGAACGGGCTAGAATTGTCCTTAGATCCAGACCAGACAGGCGCAATATCAATTGCCCTGTGTTTTCCATGGCTACCCTTTTCCCCCGGCCTATAATATGAAGTGACAGCAAATTCTGGCCAGTAATCAGGAACAGAAATCTTGATGACAGCCATTATCTGTAAAGCGTAACGGTGGCTGTCAAATAAATTTGCAAAACATGAGTTGCCGCCGCCGCTGGCGGCCATGTCAACGCATCATATGCGGGATCATTTCCGCCACGATACATTAAAACTTTATTGCAATTGATAGAATTTGGTACGCGGGAAATTATGTGCTCATCGAGACTGCCGGTAATTGGTAGTGTGTGCGGCGCTCCATCAATCTCAATATTGGCGCTGCCCGGGGTGTTTGCTGTGCTATTTAGTTGCCCGTCAGGTACTTTGACGGTCACAAAACCACCAGCTGCCAGGGCGATTCTCCAGTATGCCTGTTGAAAAAATTTTATTTTTGTTGCGACATATGTTTCAGATGTCTGTGGAACATTTAAAATTCCATCACTAAACAAAGTTAAGATTGACGTCAGCTGTACGCCATTAAGCGAAAACAAATTATTAGCCAGCGCCGTTGCGCTCTGATAGACGACTGCCGGAAAAGCATGGATTGCTTTATCTCGCAGATACGTACTATTGAGAGGAGAAGCCATTACATAAACGCCAGTGTGAAAGTCGCCGTAAAGTTTGCCGAAAATGCGCCGATGTATTGCGCCGTTAGCGTTAAAACGTCGGTTGGCAGCTGGTCATTGTAAAATTCGA
>CAZUVD010000150.1:0-1344 GCA_964623075.1 uncultured Coxiellaceae bacterium
ATGTCCAGCGATTTGAACAATTTGCTCGGCGGTAAAATGCAATTGTTGCAGCGCTGAAAATGAATCTTTCACGGCTTCAATGTTTTTTGAGCCACCACCATACCCAGCGATTTTAACAATTTGCTCAGCAGTAAATTCTAATTGTTGTAGCGCCTCATAGGAATCTTTCACGGCTTGAATGTTTCTTGAGCCACCATGATTTCCAGCGATTTTAACAATTTGCTCGGCAGTAAATTCTAATTGTTGCAGGGCATCAAATGAATCTTTCACGGCTTCAATGTTTCTTGAGCCACCATGATTTCCAGCGATTTTAACAATTTGCTCGGCGGTAAAATGCAATTGTTGCAGCGCTGAAAATGAATCTTTCACGGCTTCAATGTTTTTTGAGCCACCACCATACCCAGCGATTTTAACAATTTGCTCAGCAGTAAATTCTAATTGTTGTAGCGCCTCATAGGAATCTTTCACGGCTTGAATGTTTTTTGAGCCGCCATTATGCCCAGCAATTTTAACAATATTTTCCCGAGTAAAATTTGCTAATAAATCAGCATGATGAGATAGCACAGATTGAACCGTATTTATTGAGAATTTTCTTAAAATTAGCTGGTTCGCCTGCTGTTTACTATATCCAAGATTAATTAATTGCCCAAACTCTTTAAGATATCTAGAATCAGTAATCTTGTATTTGTTTAACTTCGCCTTGATTGATGGGTCAATTTCTGTCATAGCGCTCCTGGGCACTTTTATCCGAGCATGTTATGAATTTAATACGCGCATTATATTCTTTTTTTAATCACAAAGAAAGTGGCGTCAACTTGGTGATTTGGTTTTGTTGTCGAATTTTAGATATAAGAAGAATCGCTGACTTTTGATATTGAGGTTTTTTTAAAGACAAGTAATAACTGAAAACAGGTTTTGTCGCAAAAAGTCTGCCCAACGCCTAGACTTAAATTATTGAGGCCGGACTGTGGTGCTTTATGATTAGTTTCAAGCAACGACATTTCAAACAAGATATGATTTTGATGTTAGTTCGTTGGTATGTTGCTTACCCAATGAGCTATCGTGACATTGAAGAGTTGGCAGCAGAGCGCGGTTTAAAAGTCGATCACTCGACCATCAATCGGTGGGTAATTTATTATGCGCCACAGTTGGAGGAATCTTTTCGCAAACGTTGTAAGCGCCCGGTTGGTGCATCATGGCGCATGGACGAGACCTATATTAAGGTTAAAGGGGAATGGGTTTATTTGTACCGAGCCGTTGACAAGGAAGGCCAGACGATTGATTTCATGTGGTTTTGTCGCAAAAAGTCTGCCCAACGCCTAGACTTAAATTATTGAGGCCGGA
>CAZUVD010000151.1:0-1341 GCA_964623075.1 uncultured Coxiellaceae bacterium
GGCAAAGCTGTGGGCGATAATGTGGAAAACGTTTTTTGTTTTCCACATTTCGTCCATGGTTTTGTCCATATGTCCCGAAGGGTCATCCACATCCTACCTTAGACTCGTTGCCTCACATTAGATGTTACCGTAACGAATTTAAAAATCTGTTTTAGCTTTTGTTCAATGATCCGTTTTAACTCAAATGGATTAAGCGTGGCATGTTGTTTTTCCAGTCTGTCTTTAACATCCTGAGAAATGTGCTCGGACTCCATTAATCGCTGGTACGGTGTCATAGGCGTATCATACCGCTTATAGTAACGGGAGTTAATCTTTTTCTTTTCGATAAGCTTCATTGTTGGGCAAAAATGATTTTGATAAAGGCTCCATTCATTCTTGTATAAGTCATTCATCAGCTCCACCAGGCATTCTTTTTCAAATCGATCATATCCAAATAAATGACGAACATGTGTCCAGTTTTTTTGCTCCACATGTGCATTATCATTTTTACGATAGGGTCGTGAACGAGTGAACTGCACTGGCGAATCTCGGCGTGCAAAATAGCGCATCAAATGATAATTCAAAAACTCTGAACCGTTATCACAATCAAAACCAAGTATATGAAAAGGCAGGTTTTTTTCTATGTCCTCAATCTGATTTCGTACCCCATGGGAGCCTTTGTTCCACGTCGCTCTGTTTTCAGTCCACGTGCTTTTGATATCAGTTAATGTGAGGCTCCAAACAAAGTCTCCAGCAAGCGAATTACCACAATGCGCAACAGTGTCAGCCTCCATATAACCCGGTTGGGTAACGTCCCAATGATCGGTCTTTATCGGTATTTGGTTCTTCAGCAAACGCCCGGGTTTGGTGCCAGACATACCCTTGCGTGGATACTTAAGACGAACCGGCTTTAAGATGCGATCTATCGTTGATGGACTGATACTGTATAGCTGACCACGAACTAAATCATCAAGCAAGCCTTGTTCGCTTTCATAGTGAGGCAACCATTCCCGTAGTATTATTTTTAGTTTCTTGCTGCATGCTTGATCACTAGCAAACCAAATCGCTTTTAATGGCTTCATAATATTTAGCGCATCATATTTTGGTTTTCGTCCGGGACGACCCCGTTTTTTCTTTTGTTTTTTTCGAAGCAAGCGAACAGCGTATTTTCGATTGTATTCACATACTGAGCAAAACTCGTCTAAAATTGTTGCCTTCTGTTTGCGTGTCGCTCTTTTATATCGCTTTCGTATCGTTTCAAGGTAAGCTTTCTTCTGTTCCAGACTCATCATTCCAGTAACCTCCTCGGTTACCTTTAATATGAGTCAACGATTGTTTTTTTCGCTACCTTCGGTGACATTT
>CAZUVD010000152.1:0-1310 GCA_964623075.1 uncultured Coxiellaceae bacterium
CCCGGACACAAAAAGTGTATAGTCCGGGGACATAGGTAACAAACGTTCGGGGACATAGGTAACACTGTCCCCGATATCTTAATAGCCTCTCATGTTTATTGTAAGTAGTTTCATGTGGCAAAAATAAATACCATATTCGATGTCATCAGTTGTCCGTAGCGCTACCGGCAAATGCCGGAAGGCTTGGCCAATTACGATTTTTCGATTTTGATAGCTTATTTTACCCGCACTATCGACCTGTCTAATAATATCTCCATCTCTGTATTTGATTTCAGGTAACTTCTCCACATACTTTCTCGCGCTGTATTGATAGCGAGTGAATGGCGTCTTCATATCAATTCCTTCGTGTGGACGCTCAAAATTGTATTCTCTTCGCCACTTATCAAATTTTCTTTGCGCATGCTTTAAATCTTTAAAATAATTATATTGCAGCAATTCAGACTTTAACGTTCGATGGAATCTCTCTAACTTGCCATTTGTTTGTGGGCGCCTGATTCGTGAGAAGCTGACATCAATCCCTAATCTTATTAACCACAATGTAAATTCAGTGAATCGATAATGTTTCGATGTTACATTTGCCCAGGGCGAACCATTATCAAAATTTATGCGATACGGAAGGCCATGCTCTTCAAAAATAGCTTCAAAATGCCTTGTAACTATTTCGCTTCGTTCGCCTGCGCACGCTTTAATACCTATGCAATATCTTGAGTGATCATCAAGAATTGTTAATGGATAACAGCGCGCTCGATGCATTGCGAAGTGTCCTTTGAAGTCCACTTGCCATAAATCATTTGGACTTACGTGTTCAAATCGCTCGAAAGCTTTATCTGGGACATCATCTTTCTTTATTAAATTATTTCGTAACAGAATATTTGAGACGGTGCTTACCGCAGGCATATTTTTCTCACCTTTCGCTAGCAAGTATGCTTTTATTTTTCTTCCACCCCAGCTTGGTTTTTCTTTCCTTAATTTTATGATTTTCTTTTCGATATTAGGTCGTGATTTTGCGGGACTTGTTAATGGTCTTCGAGAGCGCTCTGCAAGACCGCTTTCACCTTGTTCGGCATATCGATGTAAAAGCTTGTAGCCCGTCTTGCGACTAATATTATAGCGTTTACATAGAACACTAAATGGCTCATTCTCTTGCAAAGCGAAACGCACAAATTCAAGTTTTAGTGACATTTTGGTAACCTCATTCCAAGGCATTATTGGTCTCCTTATAGGCAATAATGCATTTTAAAGTGTTACCTATGTCTCCGAACGTTTGTTACCTATGTCTCCGGACTATACAAAAAGCGTGTCCAGGCTAC
>CAZUVD010000153.1:0-1309 GCA_964623075.1 uncultured Coxiellaceae bacterium
TTGCGGCTCCACCGTTCCCGCGTGGGGTGGCCTCGGTGGTGTGGGTTTCGGTTACATGTACATGGCTTTGCTGTTTTGGTTAAATTGCGTTTGCGTTTAATGATACCCAAATTTACTACCAATCCCATTCAAAAACAAACTTTCTTCGACCAACCCCGGCAAATAACCGACCAAGACACGCAGGCGGGTGACGGGGTTAAAATGGGATGTCTTTGCTGGTGTCTGGCTTTGGCATTTCCGGGAATACTTGCGGGGGCGTGACTGTTGTTTCCCAACTACCAGAATCTTTATACTCCTTTGTTTTCGCTTCAAGATCAAAAGAAGGCGGGTCAATGAAGCCCCGGACGGGCGTGTAGTGAACGGAGGCGGTGTATAACTTCCCGTGCCGGTTCTTGGCAATGATCACCTCGACTGGCTGTAATTCGGTGCGCTCATCTAAAAGTATCGCGCTGTGGCATCCCGGCTCCAGGACTTCGTAATACGCAGGGCGGTACAAAAAGCCTACAATGTCTGCGTCCTGCTCCAACGATCCACTTTCACGCAGGTCTGAAAGTTGCGGGCGCTTGGTTCCGCCCCTCGTTTCCACGGCGCGGGAAAGCTGCGACAATGCAATAACGGGGACGCGAAGTTCTAAGGCAAGGGATTTTAAAGCCCGGCTAATTTCACTCACTTCCTGCTCCCTGTTCCCGTTCTTTTTGCCCGGCGTCCTGACAAGCTGAATGTAGTCTACAATGATCCACATCAATTCCCCTTTCGCGTGTAGGATTCGGCAGGTACGTTCTATTTGGTCAAGGCTGCTGCACGTATCTATGTTGATCGGCGCGGACTTAATCACCCTTGCTTGCTCTAAGATGAACGCCTTTTCATCGGGGCTTAACCAGTCCCATTCTTTCAAACTATTCTGCCCCGTGCGCATTGCCAAAAGTCGTTGCTCGATTTGTAGCTTCGCCATTTCAAGGGAGAACATAGCGCCGGGAAGGCCGATGTCAATAAAATTATTCAGGTGGTTTAAAACAAACTGCGTTTTTCCCATCCCCGGACGCGCTGCCCAAATTGCCAAGTCGGTAGGGGTATAGTGGATTAATGCCCGGTTTTCGATCAGCGTTTTAAGGGGCGGGACAGTTGAGTAGGTGGGGCTTTTGCCGTCTACTTTCAATTGCGCCCACTTTTCAATGTCCTCATCTTCCTGCGCCGTTCCTTCCCGCATTACAAGCCGCTCGGATCGGATTTGTTTTTGCAGGGCTTGGATTGCATGGGCGTTGGTTTCCCGGTCTACGACTTCTGCGCAAAGCAGTTCAATATAAAGTTC
>CAZUVD010000154.1:0-1297 GCA_964623075.1 uncultured Coxiellaceae bacterium
CCGTAAACAATGTCCGTCACCGTGGGGTCAACCCACGCTCGGCAGGCTTCCTTTTGGCGCTCGTTGCCGTGCGTATCGAAAACCAGTTTCCTGCCCATTACTTGACCTCCATTCCGGTGATCTGCTCAATGGCGACTGAGCCGGAAAGTTCTTTCTTTTCGGGGGCAAAGAAACCAAGCACTTTGCAAAGGCTGTCAAGGGCTTTGATTTTGTCGTAGGTGATCGCCTGTTTGATTTCCCCCACCTTGTTGTCCCCGCTACCGATTTCCTGCGTAACGATGCGGCCAATTGCCCGGCGCGACGTGGCGTCCATCTCGCTAAACGGCAGGACGTTCCCGTTGTCATCAAAGATTCGGGACGGGTCAAGGAAGGCAATGGTGGCGTATTCGGCAATGATGCGGTCTACCGTTATCTCGTTTCGCTTGGCGGTGGCGGTTTGTAGTTGTGTTATGCGTTCCTGAATGCCAACTTTTGCCAACACTTTATACCCCTGCCGGTGGGCGTATTTTGGAGCATACCCGGCGCGGATCATTGCCTGTATAATGTTCATATCTTTTACATACTCTTGGCAAAACGCTTCGTATCTGTCGGAAAGTTTTGGCATTATCTGTCGCTTTTGCAACAAAGTTACATGTTCCTTACTAAAAACACAAACCCCCGGCCAAAGTTGAACCGGGGGCAGTTTAAAAGACTATGGCTGCTCTTTCTTCAAGTCGTTTAAATCGAACACTAATCCCCGGCAAAATATTTCGCCATCTTCCATTATGTCGAAGGGCGCATTTGGGATTTCGGATTCAATCAACCAAGATGTTCCCGGCATTTCTTTTGGCGACCAATGCGCGGTGATTGACTTGCGGCCTTCTTTGGGTTTTTTCTTAACATTGCCCGATGGGGTAACATAAACAGTTGTGCCGTTCCATGCGCCCATTTCTTCGCTGATAGCGCCTTCAAATTCCAGCAGGTCATCCGACGCCCCGCAAACTACCACAAGACCATAAAGGACTGCGGTTTCATGGTGCGTTCTATCTAAGATTGGAAAATCGCGTCCGTTGGTGTTTATGTACGCGGCAAGTTCTTGTTTTGTCATTGTTGCTTGTTTTGGTGAATAATTCTATCTGTTTTTAAAAATATACCCCCGTTTCCACCCGCTCCGATACGTCACCACCTGCCCCGCAATCACCATCACCTTGCACATTGCAATGAGGTACACGGTTGCAAGCGGGTGATTAATGACCCATTTTAACGTGTTCTGTGCTACGATCTCCCCGCAAACGATATAGACCAGCGCGTGAAGCAG
>CAZUVD010000155.1:0-1287 GCA_964623075.1 uncultured Coxiellaceae bacterium
GCCGAAGATAGAACTCCCCAGCCGTGTCACATATCCGCTCGCCATTTGCTCCAACAATTAGCGCGCCACATTCATCGTGCTGCCCGTGCCAGCAATCAATCCGCCAGGGGCCTTTTGTGTGCTCGGTCATGTTTCCATATTCCATAGAAGCTGCTGCAGCACATTTTTTACATGGGCTAACCACCAATTTTGGCCAATCATTTTGTACAACCTCTGTTTGACCACATAGCCACGCTCCGCAGGAGCAGTAAACCTCTATATCAATTTTCGGATATGCGACAGGCATGGTTTGGCCACAATGAACTAAAACGGGATGGCATCATCATCAAAATCATTTGAGGATGGGGCAGGGTTGGCATTACCAGCTTTGCTTGTCGCTTGTTTAACGTTTGAGCCAAGCAATTGCATTTCTCTAGCAATAATGTCTGTCGTGTAGCGTTCAGCACCAGACTTATCGGTATATTTATCGGTTCGGATTGATCCTTCCACATACACCTGCTTGCCTTTTTTCAAATACTCCCCGGCAATCTCAGCCAGCTTTCCGAAAAACTTAATGCGGTGCCATTCGACACGTTCTTGCTTTTGACCAGTTTGCTTATCGGTCCATGATTCTGATGTGGCAATGCTGACCGTGGTTATTTTCGACCCTGATGGATTGGTGCGAACTTCTGGGTCTTTCCCTACGTTGCCGAGGATTATTGCTTTGTTGATGCCTTTCACGTTGAAGCTCCTAAATTATGGCGCCACGCATGGTCCCGCTGGCGTGTCGGTTTGTTGGGTTATACTATTTGGGCGCCCATGTCACGCTGCCAGCGTCGCTGGTGTAATGCCGCCGCACATGGCCGCGAGCCTCTAGCACAAGCATTGCGGCATGGATGCGTTGTTGATTCGCGTCATCAGTCGCTTGTGGGTGCGATGTGAGCCCATTCCCAAGCCAGCGCCATACTCCATCACCGCGCACTAATTCCAGTAATTCGTCCAGGTCTTTTTCGCTCGGTGCGCCCAACAATTCATTCAACATCGCGCCCTCCGGTCGTTGGATAGGCATCAAAGCCAATCGTCAGCGTCATCCTGACGCCCATAACTTCGCACAACTCCCGCGCCGTCACCGTCACGCCATAGACTCCAGCCAATGCGTGAGCGTAGAGCGTCATGCCGCTAAACATCTCGGCGAGTTCTTCTTTGGCCTTTGGATCGTTTTTTCGCGATGCTCTATCCCACAATTCTTCTGGCACAATCAGTTCGTCGCATTCCAGCATGCTATCTCCTAGGTTTGTTGGTCTAATA
>CAZUVD010000156.1:0-1284 GCA_964623075.1 uncultured Coxiellaceae bacterium
GAGGGTGTTCACTGAACTGTGTCACCATATCACAACCCAATCTTTAATCGACCTTCAAAAAAGATATCAAGTTGTGAAATCACTAACGCCCAATTGGGTATGGGCTGACTCCATTTTTTCTTAATATGCGTGTAAGAACAGTATAGAAGTTTAATCAAAGCATTTTCAGAAGTAAATGCTCCTTTTGATTTAGTAAATTTTCTAACCTGTCTATGAAATCCCTCTATAGGATTGGTTGTGTAGATTAAACGCCTGATTTCTGGAGAATATTTGAAGTAATGTGAAAGTTTTTCCCATTTTGTTTGCCAGGAGCGCAAGACCATAGGATATTTTTTTCCCCAATTATCATCAAGTTCTAATAGGCGTTGCTCAGCCAACTCGAGGGTTTCAGCTTTATAAACTGTTTTTAAATCAGCCATAAATGCTTTTTGGTCCTTGGAGGCCACATATTTAATTGAATGACGAATTTGATGTACTATACAAAGCTGGATTTCAGTTTTAGGAAAAGAAGCATTTATGGCTTCGGGAAAGCCTTTCAAACCATCAACGCAGGCAATGAGTATGTCTTCAACACCTCGACTTTTTAAATCATTTAAAACACCTAGCCAGAAATGAGCTCCTTCACTTTCTGAAAGGTAAAATCCTAATATGTCTTTGTATCCCTCTTGATTAATCCCTAAAATATTATAAATCGTTTTAGTGACGACACGTCCATTCTCACGGGCTTTAAAAAACATAGCATCCAGAAAAACTACGGTATAAATGGATTCTAGCGGCCTGTTTCGCCATTCAGCAATAGCAGGCATTAGTTTGTCAGTGATGCGACTCAGCATGCCTTGAGAAATATCAGTACCATACATGTCCATCAAATGATTTCGTATATCTTGGTAACTCATCCCAAGGCCAAAGAGGGCTAAAACTTTATCATCAAGGCTTTCATTTAAAATTGTTTGCCGTTTCTTCACTAACTCTGGCTCAAAGCTACCGTCTCTGTCTCTTGGTGTTTCTAACTCAATAGGACCATGTACTGTTTGCAGTGTTTTAGAAGTTTTACCATTGCGTCTATTGTCTAAACCATCCTCTTTGCAATTTGCCAAATGATGTTCTATTTCTCCTTCTAATGAAAGCTCTATCAGCTGTTTAATTAATGGGGTTAAAACACCTTGTTCTCCCATTAATGGTTGGCCATTTTTAATTTGTTCAAGTGCATCTGTTTGAAATTTTGTATAATCAAAGCTACCATTTTTTAAATCTATTGTTTGTGTCATTTTTAAACTCAACTAT
>CAZUVD010000157.1:0-1279 GCA_964623075.1 uncultured Coxiellaceae bacterium
AACCCACAAAAGCGGATGATTTTGACGACCAAGCCGCCCGCGTAGAGGCAATGTCAACCCCGGCACAGCCACGCCAAAGCAACGGACTCGCCACTCCGATAGCGGTGGATTTCCCGGACAAAGAACCGCCGATGGATTACGAACAGGAGGCACGGACTGACGACTTTCCCCCTGAATGGGACAAATAGAAACATTCTCCTAACCCAACGGGGCGGCAATTCGCTGGAGACTTGCCGCCCCTAAAATTTTGACACGAAATGGACACGTCGGTAGATATTGATACTGGTGCGATGCTTTCTAAGGCCGGGTTTCCGTCGCCAATCCACCCTATAAAAGGGCAGTGGTATTGGGCGGTAGGCTCTGTTTTTATGATAAATGAAGTTACACCCGATTTTGTAGGCGTTTTAAGTCCACAAAACAGCAGCCTTTTGGGGTGGAGGGATTTTTCAAAATCTAGAGCGTTGTTTTTGCCAACCGCTTTTGAGATTATCGCACAAATGCCACTAGGTACGCGCATACTTTTCGACCTATCCGTTTGGGAATGCTGGTTTCCTGTTGCGCAAATGCAGGAGGATTTTCGATATGACGTTTGCCCGCACAAAGCCGCCGCACTTGCTTTCATCGCTTGGAAAAAAGGACTAGAAACATGAGCAGAATCTTACTATCTTTTGTTGCTGGGCTTGGATCATGGCTTATTTCAATCGGATTACACGCCCAAAACCCGTCTTTGAACGGAATTGTTTACGGCGGATTGTTTTGCGCGTGCATCACGCTTTTGGATATTTTGGAAGAAATAAAAAGCCAAAAGCCAAAATGACAACCACCTGCCCAGACTGCAACGAACCTTTCAGGATAGCACCCTCAAAAAGGCTGCAAATATGTCCCAACTGTGCCATCATCGCCAAAACGGGCAAATCCATCAAAGAAATAGCCCGCGAAAAATCAAGGGCAAGTCTCGAAAGGTCGCGCCTGAAATCGCAGGAACGACAAGCCAAAAAACCAAAGACCGCGTACAAGATACCCAAATTTTCAGCAAAAGGCGCGAAACAAGCGCGTGAGGTCACAGCGACAAAAAAGAGGGTAAAAGCAGAAGCCGCCGACGGTCAAAGTTTTGTTGAGTGTGCCGGGTGTGGCAAGTTCTTTCGCGGTCTGGATGGCAGTCACGTCGTACCCGTATCGCAGTCTTTGGCACTGGCAGCCAATTCCGAGAACATAACCTTATTGTGCCGGGGTTGTCATACTGATTTCGAGCATGGAACTGTTCCTCAAATGATTAAAC
>CAZUVD010000158.1:0-1272 GCA_964623075.1 uncultured Coxiellaceae bacterium
CGGCAGCCACCGGAACGAGCGCGGCGGTATGTTACGAGTACTCGCTTTGGTATAACTCCACAAATGATTCACTTTATGCCTACACGGCGGGCGACTGGCTTGCCGTTGGTTCAGGCGGGGGCGGAACAGCGGGCGCGGTGGACAGCATCTCCGTACTGCAAGACAGCATTATTGTCGGGTATTCGGAAGGCGGGGAGGTTACGCGGGACACAATCGGCTACCCCGTACCCGACATATCCGACATCCCCGGACTTGCCGACAGCCTTGCCTCGCACCCCTCCGGCACCGGCACAAACCTGCGAATTCCGGTTTGGACTGGCACGGCGTCGCTTGGTAGTTCTACCCTGCTACAATCCGCTTCCGGGCCTGTTGTGGATGCGAATAAGTCTTTCCGCATCACCGGCGGCACAACCGCAAGCCGACCAACCGGGGCGGCGGGGATGATGTATTGGAACACGTCGAATACAAATGTGGATGTTCATGTTGGATCAGCTTGGAATAATTACCTATACAGCAATACAGCAAGCGGGGCGGGAACAGCAGGCCGTGTGTTTTACGCAGTGTCGAACGGAACAGCGGCGGCAGATGAGCCACTATATTGGGACGCAACAACTAATAGGTTGGGTATTAACGGAAGCCCGACCGCCGCGCTTCATGTATCGTCTCCAAGTGGCGGACAAAATACAGGTATACTATTACAACAGATTGCTAACAATGGCACCTCGCAATTTAGCTATGCGAGCATAGATTTTCAGGTTCCAACAACAGGTTTAATCGGGCAATTCCTTTCAACAGCTTCTAATTACTTTCTTGGCGGCGTGAATTTAGGAGGGAATAGTATCGGCCTTACAAGCCTTGCGCCCGCCGGACAACTATGGTTTGCAGCGGGTGGTGCTTCCGGGTTTATAAACTTTAATGTTGGCGGGTACGGCACTTCCACGGAAAGAATGCGCCTAACCGCCGCCGGTCTTGTCGGCATCGGCACCACCGCCCCCGACCGCCTACTCCACTCCGAACTATCCGACGCCGTAACAAACGCAATGGTTTTCCCCCTTCGCCTTACCCACATCACAAGCGGTACGGCAGCCGCCGGATCGGGCGCGGGTTTGGAATTTGAAGCGGAATCAGCAGGCGGCACAAACCGGGTTGCGGGTACGATAGAAAACCCGTACACGACCGCCACCAACGCCGCCGAAGTTTCCGACCTCGTTTTCCGCACCATGCGCGCCGGAACCCTGACCGAATCCCTGCGCTCGCTCGGAAACGGGACAC
>CAZUVD010000159.1:0-1261 GCA_964623075.1 uncultured Coxiellaceae bacterium
TCGTGGAAAGAAAGAGAAAGACTTTGTCCTTATTGCAGATAAGATTGATAAAGTGTTACGAGGGGCTGTACGTTAAACATGCGAGGTAAATTTATCGTTATTGAAGGAACAGATGGATCAGGAAAAGGTACACAAGTACACCTACTCATTAATCGGCTAAAGACAGAAGGGGTATCGGTTGAGATGGTGGACTTCCCTCAATACGATAGTCCTTCTAGTTATTTCGTGGCGAAATATTTACGTGGGGAATATGGAACCGCAGAAGATGTTGGGCCGTACCGGGGGTCACTCTTTTATGCGCTTGATAGATACGATAAGTCAGGGGATATCAAGCGATGGCTTGATGAGGGGACTACAGTTATTGCTAATAGATATGTTTCTGCAAACATGGGGCACCAGGCTGGTAAAATAGACGACTTGCACGCGCGAGATGAATATCTTGAGTGGTTGGATAACCTTGAATATAATATTTGCGGGATACCTCGACCTGACCAAACCATCTTTTTATTTGTCCCTCCAGAAATCGGGCAGCAGTTGGTGGATCACAAGAATCATCGTGAATACACCCAAGGGAAGAGTAGAGATATTCACGAGGCAGATCTTACTCATTTACAGAAAGCATCTCAGGCGTATATGTATGTCGCTGAGAAATATAACTGGACAACAATTCCTTGTACTGAAGAGGGCGTAATGCTTAGTCGCGAAGCGATACATGAGCGTGTGTACGAAGCTATTTCTTAACTGTATGAAGTTAGCTGTTAAAAAAATATACGAAGACGCTGTACTTCCAACAAGGGCACATGCTGACGATGCGGGCATGGATCTCTATGTATACGGGGAAGTAGTGCTTCCTTCGGGAAGTACCGCGCCCTTGCCCACAGGTGTCGCCATGGAAATTCCTACAGGATGTGTTGGTCTTATTTGGGATAAGTCATCGATTGGAATAAAAGGACTTACTACATTAGGCGGAGTTATTGATGCTTCATATCGTGGTGAGGTCAAAGTAGTGATGCGCAATCTTACAGATGCGGCGGTTACATTTACACACGGTCAAAAAATAGCTCAGATGCTTATTCAAAAAGTTGAATTGCCTGAAATTGAAGAGGTGGGTGTCGTATCTGAAACAAAACGTGGAGAAGGGGGTTTTGGAAGTACAGGAAAATAAAAGTGCGGCTGTGGACGCACTTTTATTTTTGTAGATTGTGTGCCTGAAGGAGGTTTTCAAAAAGTGAGACAATGGTCATCGGGCCAACTCCTCCCG
>CAZUVD010000160.1:0-1252 GCA_964623075.1 uncultured Coxiellaceae bacterium
CATCTCTTTCAATTCCTAATACTTTGTCTAATTCCGATCTTTTAGGCGAGAAACATAAAACTTGAACCAACCCTGTTCCAACAAATAACTTTTTTCCTAATGTTTCATTTTTGTTAACTTTCATACTTTTCTAATTTTAAATTTAATTTTTTAATTGTTTTATTTTTATTAATTGCTAATGATACTGAGCATTTACTTATTTTTAATTCTTTAGCACATTCTTCTATTGATGGATAAATTTTATAGAAATTTTCCGATAAATCAGTAACTTTTACTTTTTGTTTAACTCCTATATGGGCTAAAAATTCTTTGGATAAAATCCTTTCTTTAAATATTTTTATTTTTTCTTTTTTAGAATAAATTCTTTTTGTTTGGTATTTTATTTGTACAGATTGAATTCTATCTGGAGATAAATAAGAAAAAAATATTTTACTATTAAGAGGTGAAAAATTTTTTCTACAATAATCTTGAATAGTAGTATAATAAAAATTTTCAAAATGACCTGCTTCTTCAGCATTGTCATAAATGGTTAACAATTCTTTTTCTAAAGAATATTTATAAATTTTAGCCTTCCAAGTAACCCTAGCAGGTTCTATTTTGTTTGTTTTATAATATCTCCAAATAAATTTTGCTGCTGAATGTAAGTTACTTTTACAACATCTAGAAATATTTGTAGTCATAGAATTACAACTTTTAGCAGCCTCTGTTAAAGATTCAAATTCTCTAATAAAATTACCTTCTAAATCATATTGGTAAACATTTATAATATGAGTTTTTCTACTATTTTCAAAGAATTTATCAGAAGGTCTTCTTTTTTTAGCTGCTTCACTTCTTTTTAATCTTGATTCAAGAGTAATTTCTACTTCTGCTCTTGTATCTCCTCCATCAGTAAAATTACATAATATTCCAGAACTTTTATTTATTCTACCATATAATTTTATAAATTCTTTTTCCTTTTCTTTAATAAATTCATGATTATCAGATTCCAGTAATATATCTACTTTTATATTTTTATTAGATTTATTATATATTCTTTTCCACAATTCCGATCTTAATACAAAATCCAATGCTCTTTTATATTGATATTTTACTCCTTTTTTAGCTTTTTTACCTATTCCAATATAAAATGGTTGATTAGTATCTAATCTAATGTGTCTATACAAATAATATTTACCTAAATCTTCTATCATTTAAGAGTAATATTCTTTTAGTTGTTTAAAAATGTAAGCTGCGTCATTAGGAATTTCTAATA
>CAZUVD010000161.1:0-1249 GCA_964623075.1 uncultured Coxiellaceae bacterium
AAAACTTGACATTTAAAACGTATTATCTTTGACCACCGCCCGAATGATAAAAGGTCAATGCAGAGGTGCAAACCATAATAACAATAAGGCGGTGCTTGAGAATATAAGCCGGACATCAAACGTGTTCGGCTTTTTTATTATTACACAATTACGCGCGCGCGAGGGTTAAGGATATGCTTGAGAAATTCTTTAGCCTATTGTATAGAAAACCTACACATAGTATTTTCCTCTTTTATGTTGACAAATATATCAAGTGATGAGTATCAATTCAGAAATGATGGTTTACTTTTATCGGAACATAAAGACAAAAAAAAAGAGACATAAGTTTTGCCGACCTCGTCTCTTTTGAAATTCTAAATGATGATAGCAAAATTAGAAAATCCTCAATCGGATTGCCTTAAAAAAGATAAAACTTTTGAAGGTGTTAATGCTGAAAATAGCAAAGACATCATTAAAACCAACTTTTCTTACTTAAAAACAGTACCCAATCCACTCTATTTCAAAGGAATAAGACCATTAAAGTCCACTAAGGACATGAACGCCTTTGAATCTTGTCTAATACTACGTAAGTCAACAATTTCAGAGCAAGGGCAAAACCTTAAAAAAAGAGTAAAATCAAACAAAAGCAGAGTTTTAGCAATTCAGTCAGAGCCGAAAAACATCGTTTTTTTGAACTGCTTACTTGTCGATAAAACAAGTGGCGAAGTAGTCGGTGCCGGACTTCATGAAACCAATTCACATACAAGGTCGAATCATTTTAAGATAAAAACAATGGACTTATTCGCGGAGGCTTATTCGGACTTATATCGTCAGCGTAGGGTGTCGATTATGTTTCATACGCTTACTTGTGCCGACCTTAATCAGCGTACATGGTCTGACACTATTCGCAAGGTTAAAACCGCTTATTCAAGTTTGGGTGTTTCGGTGCTTGGTTATACTTGGGTGCTTGAGGTCGGCACAAAGAAAGACATGGTGCACTATCATTTAGCGATAGCAATAGAACGTACTTTCTTTAAATCAATTCCCAACGTATTAAAGTTTGAACAATGGTATGGATACCGTACTGAAATTAATTTCGTAAAGAAAAACATTAGACATTATCTTGCTAAGTATTTCGCTAAGCATAACGCAAAGGTGCTTGACCTTGAAACAAGGCGACCTCTGAGGTGTGTAGGTAAGTCGAAAACTTTTGAACTACCTAAAAACACCAACCTAACAATAATTGAATGATGGTAAAAAAAACAAAAAA
>CAZUVD010000162.1:0-1247 GCA_964623075.1 uncultured Coxiellaceae bacterium
TTTTTATTGTTATAATAGTTAATTAATTACTTCGCAATCCATCCAGTATTGCCCGCTCCACTTTCTTTGACATAAAATGAAGTACCAGCACCCCCATCAGTTCTATGGTAAACTGCCCCAACGGGCGCGGTAACAACGCTTTCAGGTGACCCGCTTCCAAATCTATCATAAAGACTTTGAACCGCCCCATAACCGCTATCGTCTGCTAAAACTATATCTACCCCCGTGCCATTTCTCTTAATCGCTGAATATGCACTTGTTGTTCCTCCTAATTGAAGTAGTCCGAACCCATTTGAGCTATTATTTGTAAATAAAAAATTACCATTTACGGGGCATTTTATTTGTGACTTACTTGCCCAGTAAAAATCGCCACCAGACATTACTATATTATTATATGTATTAATTCCTCCATTTGTTATAATTTGACCATTGCTGTTTATGTATAGATTACTTGACCCATTCAACTGCAAATCCATCAGCCTTCCCGTAAACCCACTCTCTGCATTGACGCCAAATTTAGTTCCCGAAGTACTCCAACCTGTGCTTGTCGTTCCTGTTGGCTCTATTAGTAAAGTTGGTTTTGTGGTTGTGGCAGTTCCTCCGCTAAAGCCAGTACCTGATAATAGCATTGATGGGGTTGATGCCGTTGTGTTTGCATTGTTATGAAAGGCTGCAAGTGGTGTTGTAACTGACATACCAAGGTAGCCACTACTTGACTTCATGTATAGGACGTTATTAATTGCATCCGTTCTAAAGTTTACATCATTATTTGCCCAAATATTACCAGGTGAACCGCCCACAAAATATAATCCGTTTCCACCTTTATGAGGATGCGCCCCCAAAAATGACCCACCACTATTAAACGAGCCGTACAGATAATCATTATACCCCAACCTACCAATTGAAAACGCTTGTGAACTTGGATATATGTTACCATCAATTCTGACCTGTGTGTCATTTTGTACTGCTATTATTTGCGTACCCGTACTATTCCGAACCCTCAAAGCATTTGTAGCACTTGTTGAGCCTGAGCCTTGTATGTCTAATCTTGCAGTTGGTGAAGGTACTCCAATGCCAACTCTGTCAGGATTCGCACTTACTGTAAACGAATCAAGCGCACCAAAACTACCTGCATTATTATACTGCACTTGACCACTTGAACCACCTGGAGCAGTCGGAGTAACCGTAAAATTCGGGTATGTTCCCGTTGCCCCCGATATAGTTACTGTTTGGTCAGGTGCTGAATT
>CAZUVD010000163.1:0-1240 GCA_964623075.1 uncultured Coxiellaceae bacterium
CCGGCTCTGCGCTGGTGACGCCGATGGTGACGGGGCTGTCCGGCGGCGTCCACACACCGGAGCCGTTGCAGTCGGGGCAGCCCTGGTGGACCCGGTGCGTGCACATCAGGTTCGAGTTGCGGCATCGCCAGCCTGTTCCCCGGCACGTCGGGCAGGGGAGGCCAGGGAGGATTCGCAGCCCGAGGTGGGCGATGGCAGCCCCGGTCACGGGGTCCCAGAACGGGCGGGCGGTCACTCGTCGACCTCGCGCACTCCGTGGGTGCCGTCGATGTGCCAGCGCACCTTGCAGACCTCGCAATAGATCTCCTCGCCCGCTTCGTTCTCGGTCTCGCGGGAGCAGATCGGGCAGTCCGGCATGCGGTACTCGCAGTCGGGGATCTCGGCATCAGGGTCGGCGAAGTGTTCGTCTGACCAGTGCTGTTCAACCTCACGGTGGCGCTTGGCGATGTCGTCGAGGGTGCTCATGGTCGTTCGTTCTCCTGTTGGTTGGTGAGGTCGAGTTGGCCTGATGTGGTGCACCCGAGTTCGCGGGCGAGAGCGTCGACCACTTGCTGCGGGGGCGTGTTCTGTTTGAGGCCGAGGTGGCCGAGGGGGATCGAGGTCATGCGGCACCGCCGAAGTCGTCGAACAGCGACGGCGTGGCGTCGGCCGGGTTGATGCAGGCAGGACTCATCCAGAGGACTTCGCCGTGGCGGTTGGCGTGGTTGCCGTCCTGCCGTCCAGCGCTCGCTGTGGTGCTGTAGGCGACTGACGCCGAGTAGCGGTGGCGGCGCCAAGTGTCGGGGATGAGGCGGTCGTGCTCGTCTCCGTACCCGGCGAGAACGATGCGGTAGCGGGGGTTGTCGCCGTTTGCGAGGCACCATTCACGTACTGCGTGGGAGATCGTGTGGTCGTCGACGGAATAGAGGTCGGCGGTTCTGACGTCTCCGAGGTACGGGGGGTCAAGGAAGATCCCGACGGTGGATCCGTAGTTGAGTGCGCCGTTTGTGGTGACCCGTGTCCAGTCGCCGCAGCAGACGCGCACGTCGCGGAGGCGGGTGGCGAGTTCGGTGAAGTAGTCGGTGATCCGTGGACGGGTGTCAAGGTTGCGGTTCACCCCCTGGCCCGCGTCGCCGAGGTGGGGGAGCTTGCGGTTCACCCCCTGGCCCGCGTCGCCGAGGTGGGGGAGCTTGCGGTTCACCCCCTGGCCCGCGTCGCCGAGGTGGGGGCGCTGGCTCACTTCGCCGTCGACGACGGCCCA
>CAZUVD010000164.1:0-1230 GCA_964623075.1 uncultured Coxiellaceae bacterium
CACGGTAAACGCATCTAAATTTGACCAATCACTTTAGCTAAGTAAGCAATACTGGTACAAACCTTGCGCTGTTTACGACGAATACTGGCCTTGAATGAGGTTTCATTTTTTAATAGTCCCAATGCAAATTTACGCATCCAGGAAAAATTAACAGCGGCGTTTTCATCTCTTATTCGACAATTATCCTCATTGAAGGTCACGTCAAGGCTCCAATGTAAGCTATTTTCCACCTGCCAGTGCGTACGTGCGGCGTGTAAAATTCGAGAGGGGTTGTCTGGTGCCAATGACGAAATAAGATGACGTTTTTCGACGATAATTTCACCACTTGGCTCTGTTCGGGTATAAGTAATTCTTCCAATACTTTTAAGATCCGTCCAACGTGGGTCGATTAAGTTTTTCAGCTTTTCAGTACTCATTACTTCAATAAAGCGTTCTTCAATACGACCATGGTCAGCAATAATCTCAGCGTCAGCACGATAGACTTTTATTACGTCACTGCCTTTATCATGAAGAATAAAACTATCCTTTACTGTTTCGTGTAATGCACCCTGATTACCTTTCAACGTAATGACATAATCAGCATCTGACTCACGAATTTGTTTGACAGTGTCTTCTTGGGCCCCCATGGCATCAAGCGTGACAATGGCTCCCTTAATGTACAGTAATTTAAGCAACTCAGGGACAGCGGGAATTTCATTACTTTTATCTTCGACTTTTAATTGCCCAAGGCAAACTTGGTTTGAACATGACCAAGCATTAATGATATGTAATGCTTTTTTACATTCATTAACACGCTTGGAACCACGCAAAGTCTTACCATCCACTGCAATGATGTCTTCCGCTATTAACTGGGATATGCGCTTTAACCATTGAATACAGCAAGATTGTAGACCCTTCGGATCCAGGGCTGAAAATACTCTTGAAATGGTATCATGAGATGGAATGCCATGGGGTAATATCAAAAACTTTTTAAACCAATCCTCATGTTCCTTTGCAAAGTCTTCGATTTCTTCCCAACCCTCGGCTCCAGACAAAACACCGCAGATACTCAATGCTAATATGTCCAACAATAGGTGTTTTTTTGTTCGCTCGACACGTGGTTCTTTAAGCTCACCAAAACACTCAATAAAAACAGCGTCCATTCAGCCAATTCTCCATAAAAATTGGCTATATTTCCTTATTTCGAAAACAAGTTAAAGAGATTGTACAAATTTAGATGCGTTTACCGTG
>CAZUVD010000165.1:0-1219 GCA_964623075.1 uncultured Coxiellaceae bacterium
CTTGGTGAGGCGGTGATAAACTACCTTGGTTTGCCTTGTGAAGCGATTAATATTGATACCACAAGCTTTCATGTCGATGGTGAGTATAGCGTAGATGATGATTTTACCGGTATTCGATTAACGAAAGGTTATAGTCGTGACCATCGACCTGAACTCAATCAAGTGATATTAAATCTAATTACTGAAAATCAAGCCGGTATCCCCGTATATATGAAAGCCCATAGTGGCAATAAAAATGATACAGAAACATTTAAGAAGCTCATTAACGGCCATATTTCAAGTCTTAAAGCAGCGCAAAAATCTCGTTATTGGATAGGTGATTCAGCACTCTACGTAGCTGAAACGATTAAAGCGATTCATGAGCAAAAGCAATTTTTTATTACCCGAGTTCCTCAAAAAATAGTTGAAGTTAAAGAATTGATTTCTCAATTGGATACGCTCGGTTTTGAAAATTTAAATGATGGATATCGAGCTGCATTTGTTGAATCCGATTATGCTTCAGTTCCACAAAAATGGCTGGTTGTTCATAGCCAACAGGCTAATAAAAAAGAGTTGTTGAGTTTGGAAAAACGAATTACCAAATCGATAGAAGTCTCTCAGAAATCCTTTAACAAACTGGGTCAGCTAGATTTTTCTTGTGAGGCTGATGCGCTCAAGGCAATTAAACGCTGGGAGAATGAACAAAGCTTTGCATCCTTGGAATCATTTAGTATAGAGAAAATAACGAAACATAAGAGCCGTGGTCGACCTTCATTAACTGCTGAAGGAACGATATTTTATCAAGTTAGTGGCAAAATCACATGTTCATCTGAGCATCGAAAAAAAGCTGAAAAAAATTTAGGTATTTTTGTTTTAGCAACCAATGATTGTTCAGAACACCTTGATATGCAAGCGATGCTAGACCATTACAAATCTCAGCAAAAAGTTGAAGGTGGTTTTCGATTTTTAAAGAGTCCTGATTTTCTTGTTGCATCACTATTTTTAAAAAAACCTGAACGAATAGAGGCATTACTCATGGTTATGACCTGTTGTTTAATGGTCTATGCTGCCTTGGAGCATCTGATTAGAACCTCGTTAAAAAAGACTGGAACGTATTTTCCTGATATGAAAAAGAAGCCTTGTCAAAATCCAACTGCAAGATGGGTATTTCAATGCTTTCAGGGAATCCATGTTCTGGATATCACTCAAAACAATATCAATCAAATCTTAGTCATCAATC
>CAZUVD010000166.1:0-1216 GCA_964623075.1 uncultured Coxiellaceae bacterium
CAGGGCAAGATCACGAGTGACTTTAAATTAAACTGAATATGTGATCTCATATCTCCTTTATTTATAAAGGAGCAAAGATGTCTTCATTAGTAGAATGTTTTTCGATAATTCGAGATCCTCGTCAAGAAAGTAAAATTGATCACGAGCTAATCGATATCCTTATTCTGTGTGTTTTAGCAGTGATTTGTGGTGCAGAAGGCTGGCAGGATATAGAGGAAGTGGGACATGCTCGTTTAAGTTGGCTGCAAGAGCGGGGCTTTTTCAAGAAAGGAATACCAGTTGACGACACGATCGCCAGGATAGTTTCTAGTCTTGATCCAGAAGAATTACAAAGTTGTTTCATCAAATGGATGAGGGCAGTTGAAGAAGCAACGGACGGTAAAATTGTAGCCGTTGATGGAAAAACCCTGCGTCATTCATATGACAAGAAAAAACGTAAATCTGCGATTCACATGGTGAGTGCATATGCTGCTGAAAATGGCGTTGTTCTCGGGCAAAAAAAGACTGATGATAAATCAAATGAGATTACGGCGATCCCTGCTTTACTTGATTTATTGGATATCAAAGGTTGTATTGTGACCATCGATGCCATGGGTTGCCAAGAGAAAATTGCGGAAAAAATCGTTAACAAAGAAGCTGATTATGTATTGGCTGTAAAAGATAATCAAAAACAACTGCACGAAGAAATAATCGATTTTTTTGAAACATCTCGCCGATTTGAATTTAAAAACGTCAGATATGATTATTTTGAGGAATCTCATAAAGGCCATGGTCGTGTCGAGCTGCGTCGATATTGGATTAGCGACATGTTGGATACGATTAGCAATCCTGGACGATGGGCTTCTTTGCAAGGCATTGGAATGGTTGAATCAGAACGATATATCAATGGTAAAACAACTTCTGAAATCCGATATTTTATTGTATCAATAGCTCCAGACGCTAAAATATTTGCTAATGCAGTTAGAAAGCATTGGGCTATCGAAAATCAGTTACACTGGGTACTCGATGTGTCATTTAGGGAAGACGACTCGAGAGTGAGGCGAGACAACGCCTCTGAGAATTTCGGTGTATTTAGACATGTCGCCGTTAATGCGTTACGTAACGAAAAATCATGCAAAAAAGGGATAAAAGCCAAGCGATACAAAGCAACCTTGCAACCTGATTATGCACAGAAAGTATTAAATGGTATTTTTTGAGCACTCATGCGGTTGCCCTG
>CAZUVD010000167.1:0-1208 GCA_964623075.1 uncultured Coxiellaceae bacterium
ATCCATCCTTCCGTTATTTTTCGATTAACAAATCTTTACCATCCGCCCGACGGCCTTTCCAACTCGCCCGGCCTTACCGATTTTACACACTACTAATTCTTCGGTTACTTTTGGAATATCCAGTTGCCGGTTCCAGTGCCGGTATTCCGTGCCGCAACCGTCCACAAGCGTATGGACGTGCCACACGGTACGCCCCATTGCCCCCAAGTCGGTGACCTGTTCAAACGATGAAACAGGCGTTAATTGAATTATTTTTTTCATACTCATTTCTTGGTTAACAAATCAATCCCAACCGCTACACCCGTCCCGATCCCCCGCACGTACACGTAAGGCAGGATAAAGAACAGCGGGAACAGGATAAGTATATCCCACCGCCCGATACCAAGCCAAGAAACGGCAATCCCCGCCCCGCGAAGCATCAGCATCGTACACGGCACCCCAACGAGCGCCGCGACCTTTTGGCCGGGGCTAAGGAGCGGCCACATCGGCGATTGGTTTAAAATAATACTTTACTCGACCAATCCCCATTGATTCGCTTTCGTAAGCCAATGGGATTAAGTCTTCCGACTGCATCTTAGTAAGCAGTAAATGGTCTTCCATTTTACCAGTGCGCAGTATTAAAAGTACCCACTTTTCAAATGGATCAGTCGTCATTGTTGCGCCACCAAATGCATTAATAGCAGAAAGACATTGATTGGTTTTTGTCTGCTTTTTCATAGGTATAGATTAATCAAAATAATTCATTGTCGTCTGCATCCCGCCTTCCCCCCGCCCCCGTACACGCGGCAACCAGTTCATCCGTCGCTTTGTCAAGTGGAACGAACGCCGCGCCGGAATCGGAATAGATGCGCCATCGCCCGGCTTCCCGGCGAAGGGTGGGGGCTTGCCAGCCTTGTTTATTTTCTTGCATGCCCACCGTTTTGACAGTCATGTTCGCAATTATCGCAAAGCCAATGACCACATTGTCCAAAATGCGCTTGTTCGTCGCATTCGCGCGTTGCAATCTCGCCGCAAGAAATACAAGCGGGGAGTTCCTCGATGAGGTCTTTATGATTGCGGCGAGAATTAAGCGGGATTGTTCCGTCTGGCTTAACACACCACTCATAAGGGTGATTTCCGTGTTTACTGTGCTGCAAACCCTTAAACGGCATGTCGCCATATTTATCCTTGCTCACGATCTCCACCACGTCCCCGGAGCGGGTGCGGTA
>CAZUVD010000168.1:0-1199 GCA_964623075.1 uncultured Coxiellaceae bacterium
GCGACCCTCATACGGACCCGGCGGCCATCAGGCCAGCTCGGCCTCGGCAGCCTTCACCGCGGCAGCACGAACCTGGGCGAGGGTGGTGGCCTTCGCGAGGTCGGCGAGAAGCGCTGCGTTCTGCGCCTCCAAGACCGCGACCCGTTCGGCGTCCGAAGACACCTGCGGCGGGTCGTCCACGGTCACCCGCGCAATGACGTTGTTGTCTGGCTTCGACGGGTCGAACCCGCCCGGTCCGTAGGTGATCCGTTCCATCAGGACACCTTCACCAAGAACCGAGGAGCCGCAGCCCTGAAATCATCCGGGGCCGAACACGTCGACAGCAACGCACCAGCCCACCTCGTCGGGTAGCCGGTCGTGAACCGCAGGCACCCCGCCTCGTTGACCGTTGACGTGTACGCCATCGGGACCGCCACACCACCACGAGCGGCACGGAGCGTCACGTTCCCGCCGATCTGAGCGACAGCCATCAGCCAGTAACGGGTCGCCGCCGACAACGCCTGCGAAATCGTGATCTCCTGATAGGTGGCGCTGGCACCGTTGATCGTCCCGGCGTCGAGCACAAGCGACCCCGGCAGCCCGGACGAATCGGCGTAGATCCCCAGCCGCACCACCGAACCCGCACCACCGGCCGACGTGACCTCGACCCCCAGCCGGGTGATGGTCATGGCCTGGTCGGTCACGATCGGTGAGGCGAACGGAACATCCTGGGCGCACGCGAGGGTGTCGGCCTGCCCTGGGTTCGGAGTCCAGAACCCGGAAGCGAACGCAGCCGTGGGCTTCCCACCGCCGGCCGACGGCGTCGCGTACTCCAGGCCAGTCGCACCAGCGTTGACCCGCAACGTTTGCAACGCCGCGCCCATCGGCAGACGGGCCACCGTGTCAGCAGCAGAACCCACCAGCAGGTCACCCGCCGCGTCGACCAGCGACTTCGCCACGTACTGCGGGTGGTCGTCGTCCGCCAGGCCGGTCAGCGCACCATGATCGGTCACGCCACCGCCGGAAGTGACCGTCACCGTGACCGCACCGGGAGCGTCTGCCGTCAGCTCCACCGTCGGCCCCGGAGCCGACACCGTCAGCGTGATGTCACTCATGCCGTCACCTCCGGAAGCACCGTCACGCTCGTCCCACGGATCAGCGTGAGCACCTCACCATCGGGGTCCGTCACCTGGAAGTCCCACACCCACCGGGACCGCCAC
>CAZUVD010000169.1:0-1199 GCA_964623075.1 uncultured Coxiellaceae bacterium
ATTATCATTCGCACAAGAAAGGTTATGGTTTATTGAGAAATATGAAGAAGGAAGTAATGCTTATAACATACCAATTGTGTTTAGTTTATCTAGTGATATTAAACTAGATATATTAGAAAATAGTATTAAAAGTATAGTAAATAGACATGAGGTATTAAGAACTTTAATTAAGGAAGATAATGAAGGGCAAGGTTATCAGTTTGTATTGAATGATAAAAAATATCCGTTACAGGTAACAAGACTAGAAGTTAAAGATCAATTAGAATTAGATAAAGAAATAAGCAAAGAAATAAATCATGTATATAATTTAAGTAATGAATATCCTATAAGAGTAAGTTTTTATACAATAATTAAGAATAATATAAAGGATAATAGTAACATTGTAAAACATTATTTAATTATAGTAATCCATCACATAGCATTTGATGGTTGGTCTTTTGACATATTTTTGAAAGAATTGCAAGAATATTACCGTTATTATTTGGACCAAGCAAATGGTGTTAAAACTAAATTGAACCTTCCTAAACTTTCTATTCAGTATAAAGATTTTGCCTTATGGCAAAGAAGTTATTTAAGTGGAAATAGGTTAGAAGAACAGTTAGATTATTGGAAGAAAAAACTAAATGGTTATGAGACACTAAATTTAGTTACTGATAAACCAAGACCAAGTCAGATAAGTTATAGAGGTCAAAGTTGTTATTTTGAGTTAGATTCTGATATATCTAAACATTTAAGGGAATTAGCTAAAGAATTAAAAGTCAGTTTATATAGTTTATTATTGAGTGGTTATATTTTAATGCTAAGAACCTATAGTAACCAGGATGAAATAGTGTTAGGAACTGCAGTAGCTAATAGACATTACAGCCAAATACAAAATCTGATAGGCTTTTTTGTTAATTCATTAGTATTAAGAGTTAAGGTAGATTCAAAAGCTTCAATTAAAAAGTTTATTCAAGATTTAGGAAATGAGGTAATAGAAGCTCAACTGCATCAGGATTTACCATTTGAAAAGCTAATAGAAGAATTAAATATAGTTAGAGACTCTGCTAGACACCCTATATTTCAGGTAATGTTTGGTATAGGGAGTTTTGGAGATGAATTGAATAATCGAGCTGATAAATCAAAAACTGATTTAAATAATTTGTTAGAACCATATCAAACAGAAACTAGTTCATACAATGTGGCTAAGTTTGATCTTA
>CAZUVD010000170.1:0-1194 GCA_964623075.1 uncultured Coxiellaceae bacterium
TCCATAGCTGATATTTTTTTAAAAAATCACCAATGGTCATAATATTTTATTTATTCTGAAATATATCTTTCATTTGAAGAGAGATATTGTTCCAATCATATTTAGTTTTTATCTGCTCGTAAGCGTGATTTATTACCCTAGAAACTTCCGCTTTGTGGTTTTCGTCCTGGATATATTTTATTACTTCGGCGATTGATTCTGGGCTTTCCTCTTTTATAACAAACCCAGTACTTTTATCAACCAAAAAATCTTTAATACCTCCAACGAGCGGAGCCACCACCGGTAGCCCGAGCGCCATCGCTTCTAAAAATGAATTTCCTAGGCCTTCGGAACGTGAGGCGCGAATGAAAATGTCACTCGGGTGTTGTTGTGCTAAATGAGTAGCCAGGTCTTTCTGGTCGACAAAACCTTTTAAAATTACCCTATCTGCTACTCCTAAATCTTTGGCTAATTTTTTTAAACTATTTTCCTCTCCTCCAATACCATAAATATTAAAAATAATATCGTCTGGCAATAGAGATAGGGCTCGGACCACTAAATCAATTCCATTTTTATGAACTAAGCGCGAAGTGGTAACCAGATTTTTAAATTTTTTGTTCTCACTCGATGTAAATATAAACTCACCAAAACCTACTCCATTGGGCACAATATGCGGTTCACCTTTAAAACCTAATTTTTTAGCCCGCTCAGCCAAATAAGAACTAATGGCCGTAACCGTGGTTGTCCTACTCAAGGCTAGTCGCCAGGAAATATTGATTAAGCCCAGCCAGCGCGTGCCCAAATGTCTTTCCGAATCCCCTTCCTGTAAAGTAAGAACGACCGGTGTTTTAATTCGGCTAAAAATATTGGAAATATAAGCAGCGCCAGCCCCAAAACTCGCCATAATACACCAAAAAAAGTCGTACTGGTTTTTAGTTTTAAGTTGCCACACTTTCAGTGCCCCACCCCAAGGCAACCAAAGTTTATCAAACAAGCCGTAACCAATACCCAATCGGTAAACTGTTATATTTCCCACTGTTTCAACTTTCGGCAGGGCCCGGTCGAAACGGGCGGTAATTAAATCAAAATCAAAAAAATCGCCTAAACGATCAGTAATTTCTTTTACAGCAATTTCTGCTCCGCCGATAAAGGGGGTATAAGCGGTAGAAAAAATTAATATTCTTTTTTTATTTTCCGGAGACATCGAGCATTTGG
>CAZUVD010000171.1:0-1191 GCA_964623075.1 uncultured Coxiellaceae bacterium
GGCTTAAATGCCAAAAAGAGTTGCTACAATTAGTGGTTTAGCCCTTCACAATCTTCCAAACATCATGTAAAAGTATACTTATGAAACTTTACTCATCCGATCAACGTATACTATCAGCTGCCCTTTTTGTTGTGGAATCACTAAGCGCTTCGGTTATCATCCTTCTGGAAAACGTCGGTATCGATGTCTAGGGTGTAAGAGAACTTTTGTTCGAGCTCGACAGAATCTTCTGACATACGCTGATTTTCTGGAGTTTCATCGCTACATTACCAACAGACATAATCGAGAAGGAGGATCAGAATATCAAGGCTATTCACTCCGGACTCTCGCTCGTCGTTTCGTTCCATTCCTCGACCATCCATTAACAGCCTCAGATGTCTGGAGCATTTTACCTCCAACAACAAGTACTGCAACGACGCCATGGGTGCATGGGTGTGATGGTAAATGGCTAGGGCGAGTGGGAGTGTTCTTCATTCATCGTAATATCACGACAAAAGAAAATCTCTGGTGGTCATTTATGGGTAGTGAGTCCTATGAATCCATCCATCGGGATCTAGAAGCACTTACAGGGCTATTGGGTTCCCATCTTCCCGTTGGAGCAGTGAGCGACTGGAAAGGATCAATTGTCACAGGAGTAGCCTCACATTTCGGGAATATTCCCCATCAGCGATGTTTGGCTCATGTTGATCGAGCTGCTAGAAATCTCCTCCCAAAACATAGTCCCTATGAGGCAACGCGAGCACTCCGGAGAATCGCATCTCTCCTCATGTTGGTAGAAATACCAACCGATCCGAATGTGTGGAGAGCATATCTGATCAAATGGGAGAAACAATACGGATATATGTTGACCGAGAAAACCCAGGCTCCCACAGGAACACCGAGATCATGGTGGTATACCCATGGAAATATTCGCAGAGCATGGAGATTACTTACCCGTGATCAAGATCCATTATTTATCTTTTTAACCAACCGTTTGGTTCCAAAGACAAACAATGCACTGGAAGGAGTAAACAGCAATCTCAAACAGAAACTGGGAGATCATCGAGGTATGAGCATACAACGGCAAACTGCTTTTCTGTTTTGGTATATGGCGTTTATCAGATCGAAAAGTGCTAAAGACCTGAAGAAATTATGGGCCTACTGGAAATCCGAGTTTTCACGAAATTAGCAACTGTTTATGTCATTTAAGCT
>CAZUVD010000172.1:0-1188 GCA_964623075.1 uncultured Coxiellaceae bacterium
GCTCAAACGCCTGCTGTTGTTCTGGATCGTCAAATTTTATGCCAAGCAGGTCGAAAATGGTTTTAGGCTTCCCGTCCTTGCCTTTTGGAGCGGGTATGTCAATACCTTCGAGCAAAACTTCTATTTCCTGAATACGGGCGCGAAGTATGTCCGCATCAGCCCCGCTTGATTCACCAAGAATTGCTTTACTGTAAGCCAACTCAGCCTCTAATCTTTGCGCCGTTATGCGTTTTGCAAATTCAAGTTGAGCGGTTTTTATGGTTTCTTCCGCTACACCCCTTGCTTTGAGCGATGCGATAAAATTGGCAAACTCTGCTTCAGTTATGTCAATTCTTGCGTTTTCTAGGTCTAAAACATCCTTTAGTGCTGCGCGGGCTTCTTCGCCGCGAAGTTTTGCAGCGTCTTTCTTAGCCTTATCAATCTTTTCCTGTGCATCCGCTTCTCTTTTTGCACCCTCTAAAATCGCCTCAATCACTTGGTCTTGTCCTTGGTCAATGACTGCAACTATTTTGTCTTGCAGGTCTTGGCGTTGGGCGATTTCGCTTTCGCTTAATGGGCGAAGTTTTTGCACTTCCGATATTTTGGCAAGACCTTCCTCTATTGCCTTCACCTGCGCTTCAACGCTTTGGTTTATCTGCTCTATCTTTTTTTCAACCGGGTCGTCCTGCAAAGACACATCCAACTTGTCTATTAACTTTGTGACATCCTCCAGGTTCTTTGCGATAAACTCCGTACGCTGCTTTTCCAGTTTATTGAGTTCGCTTAATATCTGTATTCTTGACTTGTCGGCGGCGTTTCTGGTTTCCTGCAAGGCCAACTCTTTTTCGAGCAATGCTTCTTTTGCCGCTACATTCCCATTTGACAGCGCGAATTGCTGTCTGGCAAGTGCCGCGTCTTGCTCAGCAAAACCCACCTTTATACGGGCTATTTCAGCCTCTAAGCCAATGGCTTTTTTGAGTAGTTCAATTCTTTGGTTGAAGTTCTTTGTTTCGTCTTGCGAAGCCTGGAGCGCACGGTCTGAGGCCGCTTGTAGTTTGGCGGTGGACAGCGCGGCGGCAAGTTGCGCATCCCGTAAGGCTACGGTCGCATCTGCTAAATTCCCGGCTTGCGTCCATGCGTTTGAAACCGCGTCACCAAACCCGTTTATACCTTCGGCGGCGTTCTTCCCAAACCCCGCAAAATCAAGCG
>CAZUVD010000173.1:0-1185 GCA_964623075.1 uncultured Coxiellaceae bacterium
CATCCCCGCCGCGCCGGTTGGTCGGCTTGCGGTTGTGCCGCCGGTGATCCGATACGCTAAATTTGCATCTAAGGTTACGCCCGCCGCTGATTGTAGCTGCGTTGAATTACCCTGCGAATTTGTACCTGTCCAGACAACGATGCGCTGATTTGTGCCGGTGCCGGAAGGTAACCCCGAAATATCGTAAGGGGTAACGAGCTGTGACGTATCCGCCGTACTGGTTATTGTGTTCCCGGATATGGCGGTGTTTATCCCATACCCCCCCGCGTGTGTCACGGTTTCCCCGTCCGAAATGACGGCAGGGGTTCCGCTGTCGGCTGCGGCTGTCCAGTCGCTATATCCTATTGCGGTTGGCGGGTAGCCAATGGTGTCCCGCGTAACCTCGACGCCCGCCCCGTAGCCAACGATAATCGAATCCTGCAATACCACGATGCTGTCAACCGCCCCGGATGCCCCCGATCCTATCGCCGTCCATGTTGCGCCCTGCTGTGCATAGATACTATCCACGTCCGGGTCGTACCAAAGCCCATACCCGTAGCAGATCGCGCCGGTTGAACCCGTTGCGGCTACATCGGACGGGGTAGTGCTGCTTAGGTACGTGCCAATGGGTTGCCAGCAAGCATTTTCCTCTTCATAATAGTAGGTAAGGGAATCCGCCGTGCTTTGCCAGATACTTTCGGTGTAGTCAATTGTTGTGCTTCCGCTCGATGCCGTTGCCGGGGGAGGGGTAGCACGTCGCACAACGCTAATAGGATACCAGCGCGGGCGCTTATAAATATACTGCACCTGCAAAACCGTGTCCATGTGAAGGGAGGTGACGTGTCGAAACGTTGCCGCCGTGGGGGCGGTGGTCGGAGGGCTTGAACTATACGAGCTAATGCCCTGTGCCGTGGTTCCAACCCCCTGAACGATCTTTTGATTATTGATCGGGAATTGCTGTGCAAACCCGAAAACGGGAAGGGCAAGCAGGAATAAAGTAAGCCTAAAAAAAGGCAAATATTTCGTAAGTATTTCCATCTGTGTAATAAGTTGAATCTATGACAACCTCGCTTTCCCCTACCCCGGTGCCTTCTGTTACCACATACGCGCCGGGTACTAATTTCTGTCCATTCTGGTACACCCAAAGGCGCACGGTAGGCGAGGGCGGGATGTCCCCGTTATTCTGCGTCCATGTCAGGGTGGCGC
>CAZUVD010000174.1:0-1182 GCA_964623075.1 uncultured Coxiellaceae bacterium
TAATTATTGGGCTAATAGGAGGAACAATATTAAACAGCGTATTCGGAACTTATTTTGCCGCGGCTTATAAAAAACAGGATCCGGAACAACCAGAAAATCAATTATAATATGTGTTACGTTACCGACAAAGTAAATACTATAAAGGATAATATTTCGGAAGTGGCCAAGGGCGAAAGTATTGAGTATAAAATAGATTTCAATAATAACCGTATGCAGGTTTCATTGGGAAATATTAGCATAAAAGATAAGGTATTCAAGGCCATCCACAAGGTTACCGGCATCAAGGTTTCGGAAATATCCACAATGGGGAAAGTTAAATTTCAAATATTTTTATAATGGCAACAACATTCACACTAGCAAGACCTAAAATATTTACACAAGATGAAATGGTAAAGTATTTTGGCAAACCTAATAATACTGGCAAAGGCTATTTGGTAACGATTGAGTTGCCTTATACAATGTATTACGACAAGAACCCGGTAAAGAAAATGAGCTGCCATAAATCTGTAGCACAGGCATTTTTAAATGTGTTTAATGACCTTTTAGCTCATTACGGGGAGGCTGGTATAAATCAATTGGAGATAAACGATTATGGTGGTTGTTTCAATTACCGTTTAATGAGGGGTAGTAATTCTAAGTTATCTATGCACTCATGGGGTACTGCTATTGATTTGGATGCTAACCGTAATACGTTAAAAGAAACATCTAAAACCGCAAGATTTGCACGGCCGGAATACAAACCAATGATTGATATATTTTACAAACATGGTTTTATAAGTTTGGGGCGTGAGAAAAATTACGATTGGATGCACTTTCAATATGGGTTAATACCATAAATAAAATTTTTGTTTTCATCATAGACGATTTGGTTATCGGAGCCTGATGTTTCTACACTGGGCTTTTTGATTCTCAATGTAATGGCATGAAAAAACGGTAATTATATACGTGTTAGACCATGATGATATATATGTTATATATATAATTGAATAATAGTTTAGTTAAAACTTAATTTTGTCGAATACCCTATCAAATATGGCCGATGAACCATTAATTTAAGCACCTTATTTGGTGCTTTTTTATCTTTCATTATTTTTTATTTTATAAGTATATTTTCTTCCTATTTTTTACTTTCACCGTGTTTTTTATGCTTTTCACCGACAAACTAAATAAAACATTTGTTTG
>CAZUVD010000175.1:0-1177 GCA_964623075.1 uncultured Coxiellaceae bacterium
AACGGGCGAATGGCGTTATTACGACGCTACACCCGAAGACTCACGGCCCGGCTGGCATGCACCGGGCGAGATCAAGTGGTTCGCGATCCTGGACGAATGATGTACGCAGACGCACATTTTGACGAAGGCGACACGCTTGGGGCGTGGTTCGATCCGATCCTCGGCTCGGCCACTCAAGCGGGCATCGGCATTTTTGCCGGTTGGCTCCAAAGCCGTTCGCAGCCAAGCGGTGCGGGAAATTGCCTTGTTCGCCAGGTCTCAGGCGACGAAGCCATGACCAATTGTGCACCGCGTGTCTTACAGCTTTTTGACGAGCTGGAGATCATGGCACCGACCTTATCGCCTTACGAGATCATCTTGCGGGCGAATCAGATCGCGAATATTCCGAACGATAACTTCTATTTCGATCAGAACATCGGCGGAAACAGTGCCCGCGTTCGCGACGCTTTGAAGGCACAAGCAAGACAACGGGCCGACGCGATCATCGCTCAGGCCCAGGCAGTTATCGACGCCGCCAACGCTCAGGCGGCAACCCAGACCGGAACAACCTCGATCGGCGGAATAACGATCGACACAAACACGGTCCTTTTAGCAGGCGGCGGTTTATTCGTGCTGCTGTTTTTACTGAAAAACTGATGAATGGCGGAATGGTGGCAAAAAAGCGAGTCAGATAACTGGTGGACGCCACTGGAGTTATTCGGGCAATTAGATGAGGAATTTCATTTCACAGTTGATGTCGCGGCCTCTGCAAAGAACGCTCTTTGCGATCGTTACTACACGAAACGCGATAACGGACTTGCCCAAAGCTGGAAAAACGAAACAGTCTGGTGCAATCCGCCATACGGTCGAATGCTGCCGAAATTTGTTGAAAAGGCTTATCAAGAGTCCTTTAACGGGGCGACAACCGTTTTGCTTATTCCTGCACGTGTCGACACTTCATATTGGCATGACTTCATTTTTGGAAAGGCAGAGATTCGCTTCGTTCGCGGGCGGTTGAAATTCGAAGGGCCGCTCGGCGGCGGAAGTGCCCCGTTTCCAGCGGCAGTCGTTGTTTTCAGAAAGAAAAGTAAAGGGAAAAAGAAAAACTAATGTGCCAATGCCAAGCAAATCCAATGCGGGCCGCGACGATGGGAATGTCTGAAATTCCCGGATACGTTCCGCCGTGGGTTTCGGGCGG
>CAZUVD010000176.1:0-1172 GCA_964623075.1 uncultured Coxiellaceae bacterium
CATGCGGCTTGTCCGTTGTTTCCGATTTCTTTAGCATCAATAGCGATGCAACCGCGCCGGCCAACGATGTTTACACAGCAGCGGCGGCAAACCTTGCACACCTGTTTGTTTTTCAGAAGTCCGACGTGAAGCGGGCGAACGCTTTGAACGATGCGACAAACGGCAAGTGGACAATTGAAAGCCTTTTCGGGGCATTGAAAGCGCAGTTTGATATTGAGTTTCGGATCAATACGGCGGGTACGGAGATACGGATAGAACACACCTCGTACTTTGCAGCGGCAAATGGCGAAGATTTAACCAGCACCCAACCCGCCCGGCTCACGGGAACCAACCGTTACACGTATGCCAGCGATAAGCAGATAAGCGAGGAAAAGTGGCGCTTTGCGGAAACAGCAAGCGATGCCTTTGAGGGGGTGCCGTACCTGTACACCTGCTTTTCAAAAGCTGACCGGCAAAAGAAAGAGTATGTGGTAAATGAATCTAATAACGACGTAGGGGCTTTGATCGCCTCCCCGGATAGTTACGCGGATGCGGGGTTCGTATTCGTTGCGGCCTGTTTGGTGGGTTCTGATTACTTTATTGCCTCGGAGGAAAGCCTATTGACCGGGGACGTGCTTTTGAACGGCCACCTGTCTATTCCTAATTTGATGCGCACCTACCACACGTACAACCGCCCCCGGCTAACTGGAACTTGGGACGGATCGCCCGTGACATTTGATAGTCAGGAACGGGTGAAGGTTCAGGACGCGGTTTCTTTTAAGGTATGCGCGGAAGACTTTGCCGCCTATGACGAAAGCCTGCTCGTTAGAACAGGCTTAGGTTGGATGCGCATCGAAAGCGGGACTTACGATGCGGCGAGCGGGACGTTTACGGTGTCGCCGAGGGGGTAGAAATTACCAGTACTTTTTTGTTAAGTCTCGATGAACCTCAACGTGGTGGCAAGGATCGCGGACGCTCATAACCTCAAACATTGGGTCTATAATTGAATCGCCAATATCTAACCACCAGTGTTCGCGCCGCCCAACAATGTAATCAATATACCCGGCTACAATTTCACCGCCGTAACGTTTACGCAGTTCTTCGGCAATTTGTCCGCAATAGCCCTGCGGGAATCCACCAGCAAGCATTTCGTATTTTGCATACACAAATTCGATAAACGAATCGGTATACAG
>CAZUVD010000177.1:0-1171 GCA_964623075.1 uncultured Coxiellaceae bacterium
TGCCCCAATGTCTTTGTCGCTCGATGCGATGCGCCCCACGAAAAGGGTGAGCAAATCATAATTGAAACCAAATACGGCGGCGAACATCGCTGCATCGTGTTCAACCTGGTTGCTCAAAAAGAAGGCGCTTGGTTTTACTCCGTAGTCCGTGCCGATGGCTTCAATGTGCAGGAGTGGGCTAAACGACGCGCCGACAGGTTGAATGGCGCAGCTAACAACGCCACGAAAAAGAGCGACGGGTATTGGGAAGCCGCAAACGAAGGCAGGGACTTCCTTGTGTTGGCAGAGCCGATTAAGATCGGCCACCACAGCGAGAAAAGACACCGGGCGTTGATCCAGCGCAACCACGACAGAATGGATAAAGCAATGGGGCTACAAAAGGTTGCTGATGGGTACGCGGAACGCGCATCGTATTGGGAAAGTAGAGTAAACGACATCAACTTGTCAATGCCTGAAAGCCTGGAATATTTTGAATTTGAACTTGAAAAAGCCGAAAAGAAACACGCTGACCTTAAAGGCGGGGCCGTAAAACCGTCACATTCGTATTCGCTCACCTACGCGAAAAAAGCGGTGAACGAGGCACGGAAGAAACTTGAAATTGCTAAACTACTTTGGGCATGAAAATAGAAACACTTACCCCGCAAATATGTGGGCTTCTTTTAGGCCAAACCGCAAACCTGTACTGGAAAAATGAATCTGGACAACTTGAGTTTGAGCGGGCTGGAATACTGATTTCGATAAAGCCAAAAACAGACGGCCAGCACCCGCTCGTTTTCCAGTGTGGAAATGGCCCGTCACAGCGAGAATTGGCATACGATTATAGCGAGGTTGTTTTTAGGCTTCGCCCGCTATCATCGCTCACAGAATCGGAGGCGCGGGAACTGTACGAGATGGTTGCAGGTGAAAAATGGAAACAGATATTTGAAAAACAAGCCGACGAATGTTTGCCGCTTTGGGTTTTTGATGACGTGGAGGATTTAGACATTCGAGGAATTGATTTGGTAATCGGATCACCCGCCGCATGGCTCCACCTACTAAGTCTTGGTTTCGACCTTTTCGGATTGATAGACGCGGGTTTGGCGAAGGAAATCACAAACCCGTAACGGATTTCCTCACCACCCGTTTGGCGTGGATGTACGCCGAGATAACGCCTTTTTTGAGGGCGTGGGTG
>CAZUVD010000178.1:0-1156 GCA_964623075.1 uncultured Coxiellaceae bacterium
GAGTAGAATAAGTATCGCAGCGAAAAAGGTAAGAATGTTATTTGTTTTTTTCATGAGGTAATTATTTTGGATGGTAAAACGTCCACATCTGAATTAAGTACCCCACTGTGAGTATCACAAGGATTCCTAAAAAGATAGATGCGGGTTTGATTGGTTTCATGGTGGTGAATGAAAGCCTTACGGGGCTGTGATTTTGTTATTTGTCAGCAGAAAAACCTGCGAACGTTACAAGCCCTTGCGAATAAAATGCGTCCATTGTTTCAAATGAAATCCGTTTTTCTAAGATGTTACCATCTTCATCGGCAACTAATTGCAATCTGTTTTCATCGAAAGAAATAACCGTTCCCGCACCTATTCCACTTGCTGAAATAGTTCCGTAGTAACTTTTGTTTTCTTCTCCAAAAACTTCGGCTGTCGAAGTTGATTCGATAACTACATTCATCTTCTCACTAATTGTAGGAGAAGGATTTCCAAATAATTTCGAGAAATGATTTAAGGCTTCTGAATTGTTCATGATTTTTATTTTATGATAATGTTGTTATTACTCTGAATGTCATACCGTGTTGTTTTTGTTTATCACTTTTTGCTCCTGCAAAAAGATTGTATGGATGAATTATAAGTTTTTTTGAGTCATCGTAAAAACCATAGCTAATTAATAAATCACCGTTTTCATCAGTACTTGAAGAGCCAATTATTTTTGTTTTAGCAGAGTCCCATGTACTTATTGGTGTTTCAACTGTATATGGAGTATCATTCGTACCACTATCATAGCTAACTGTATATGTTTTTCCAACAAAGTCATCTTTAATAGCGGTAATTGTAAACGCAACACCATCGTCAATAATTAAAAACTCTTGCTCTAAAATAGCCACAAGTGTATTTGATGATGTTTCATAATCGCCGTCAATATATCCACTTACGGCGGTTGCATATACCTTGCATTTTCCTTTTGAAATCATCTCTCGCCCCGATATAATCACATGGTCAACACCTGATTTGCCTAGTGTCGTTATCTTATACATCGAATCCAATACAACATCCGAAGGCGTACCGAGTAGGGTTATCGCTTGGGCCGATGTTAATGTGATTGCATTGATGAAATCAAGTACGGGCGTTTTATAGTTGTCGCTTGTTGACCCGTCCGCTAATCGCATAA
>CAZUVD010000179.1:0-1147 GCA_964623075.1 uncultured Coxiellaceae bacterium
GACAGTGTGGTGCTAACGACACGCGCCGCCCCGCGTGGAGTTGCTACGGTGTGCGTCCTGTGCCATCGCAGGCGATGCACTTTCGCTTACCTCTAACGCCTGAGTCCTGAATACCATCACCTCCGCAAACTCGACAAGTTGTATCGCGCTCAAGTCTGCCAATCTCTCTATTGATATACCATGCCGCCTTTTTCAAATCTCCAACTGCGTTATCCGATTTCAACCCTGCCCGCCACAGGTACTTGATAGCGTTGCCAACGTTGAAATCGAAATGCTCAACAATGTCGATACACTCCACGCCTGACGGGTGAGCGTTGTAGTGTTGCGGGTGGTTGACGGTTTCAGGCATTGCTCTGTCCTTGCGCATATTGCGCTAGGCTAAACGCTTCGCAATCGCATTGGCCGCAAGCGTGGCTACCTTGCGCAGTGTGATCAGATTGGTAATGCCCACATTGGCACGGCTTGTGCGACGCAAGCGAAATGCCCGACATTTCTAGCAGCAACCTTGCAGCGGCTAGTTGGTTCTCCAACTGATTGACGCGCCCGCGCAAGTAGTTTATTTCGGCCTGCTTGCTCATTTTGGTCGTCATTTCGTCACCCCTTGCGACTCTTGTGCTAGGCTTGCGCGGACTTGCCGCACACGCTCAGGTGATAGGTACATCTTGCGGGCTAGGCTTGCGTTAGTCGCAAGGGGCGCAAGGTTTAGCAATGCCCGCAAGTCCAGGCGCGTGTCGCCTGTCAACTGGTAGTCATCGAATGACACCGTGGACAAAACGGGCGATTCTAGCGGCGATTTAGTGATGACAGTAGTCAATGCGTTTTCAGGCACAGACACGCTAGAAACGCTTCCTGTGGCCGCTTGTGTTGATTCTAGCGCGGTATCCTGTCCGGCGTCGGCATCCAGCTGGCCGATTTCGTCAGTTTCGCCCACTTGCTGGCCTTGCGCAAGTTGTTGCGCTGGGCTTGCGGTGGGTTGCGCTGGCTTGCTAGTCTCCGCCTCGTCTGCGTAACCTACGCCGCCAATCACAAGGAATGTGCTTGCGGCCACGCAAGCAAGCCAAGCAATCACCACAAGCGGCGAGAATGAACTGATAGGCGTCTTGATAACGTTTGCGTACATGGCAGGGACTAGCGCAAGGGCGAGCAC
>CAZUVD010000180.1:0-1137 GCA_964623075.1 uncultured Coxiellaceae bacterium
TGGGTTTAAATCCGATTCTAAGGATGGGTTTAAATCCGATTCTAAGGATGGGTTTAAATCCGATTCTAGTTTGGGATTTAAACCTAAACTAAGGATGGGTTTATTTCCTACCCGATTTTTTGCCTTTCCGCGCTTTGTCTGTTCCTTAAAAACGTTGCCCCCCCTTCGGTCTGCCGACGCTGAAACCCCTGAAACTAGGTATTGGTTTATTACCGAAACAAGTGCCTCAAAGTCTATGTGGTAGAACATTTTGGCGGGATTGCCAACCAACCTTTCCTCTAAAACGCTGGCCGTGCAAAGTATGCTCCTGACCTTTTGTTGCTGGTCGGTAGTTAGCCCCGTTTCATCAAACCAGTCCTTTGCCGTCTTGGTAAAAAATTGCTTTCCGTCAATTTCTAGGTGTATTTTTTCAGATTTATACTTCCTGTTTTCTTGCCAAAAAAAGGACTGCGAAAGGAACACTCCAACAGGAATAGACTTGAAAGCCTTGGCAAAAACAGCGTGGAATGACACCGTGCCTTCCGAAAGTATGCCTCGTAAAACTGTAACGTGACTGCTCATTGCTTAGGTGTTTATGCGATTATTCCAAGTTGGAAAATAGCGAACGAGAATTGGCCGAAATCCTTAATTTCTTTAAAATCTCGGTCTGCCTCTGACTTTGTTTGATAAATAATGGCATCGCTCAAAGAAACGGTGATTAAGCCCATTCCATCTTTTGTTATTTTTCTCAAATAAGATGGGGCGGCTTTGTGGCGATTGTCTGCAATTACGAACATGGTACAAATAAAAAGCCCTTTGTAGTTACTCCGAGGGGCTGGGCGGCCTAAAATGCGGGCAGCAACCCGCGCTCGGAATAACTGCAAAGGGCAGTTACTAAAAAAGTTTCTTTCGCCGTTGCTGCGGCACTCATTCAACCCGTTTCCCGGACGGGTTATACCTCGTTAGGTATGCTGCAAAGATACAAAGGTTTTTAAGATTCAAGAACTTTTTTTGCATTCATTATGCTCAAAATATTCTGCTTCACATCCAAACGGCGTGTCCGGGACAAAAACATATTCAACGTTTTCTCTGCTTTGTAGGCTGGCATAGGAAATGAACTTTCCACACCATCTGCACCTGTTTATTGCGATTTGCTTT
>CAZUVD010000181.1:0-1136 GCA_964623075.1 uncultured Coxiellaceae bacterium
AATTTGTTGATTTACTTTTTGAAGAGATGCTATTGCTTTCTCAGCCTGACCAATTAAACTGATTTCCTCAACGCTTGGCGCATCTTGATACCATTTATGACATTGCTCAAAAAATCTGTCGACTTCTAAAAGATAGTCTTGTGCTGTCTTTAATATAACGAGCTTATAATTCTCGGCCAAATTTTTGACATCAACTAATGAGGACAACTGATTTTCTGCAATCTCTAATTTTGCTTCTATCATTTCCAAAAAGATGGGAAGCATATTTAAACCAAAAAACGGATTATCTTGTGTCATCAAAAAACCATAACAAAAAAGTGGAGATTTTATTTTAACAAAAATTGCTGCCCTGCCCTACCCTTTTTAAACATTCTAAAAATATCTCATCTTTTTTTTGGCAACAATCGGAGTGTGTATTTTTCTATCAAAATATTTTTGCCTTTATTTTGAGCAATCTAAAAAACATCTACTTTTGACTATTCTTAGATGTTTTCAGCTATTCTGCACCTTTTAAAGCGATTCGCAATATCGATTTTTTTGTATATTTGAAAAAACATCTTTATTTATATAAAATACATATAAATAAAGATATTAATGAACTCAATTATGGCGCGTGAAGGAAAAGCAAAAGTTTTAACGGAATCTGAATTTAAGCGCCTCATTGTCATCGCAAAAAATGGCAAACATGCCATTCGAAATGTTGCCATGATTTATTGCTCCTATGGTTTGGGTCTTCGAGCCAAAGAAATTGCTTCCTTATCCATCAAAGATATTTGTGATCCAAATTTTCAACTGCTGGATGAAATAAACTTAAGTCGTTTCATGACCAAAGGTGAAAAACAACGCACCGTCTATTTAAGCAATAAAAAAATTAGGGAGGCCTTGCAAGCTCACCTTCATTTTTTGAAAGAGCAATTCAAACCCCAAGTGCGCCCTCTTTTTGAAACGCAAAAAAATCAGCGATTCTCACCGGATACTTTACAAAAATGGTTTAGAGATTTGTATGATAAGGCAGGTATTTATGGCGCAAGTTCTCATTCCGGAAGAAGAACATTCATTACTCGTCTGATTGAGCATGGTGCAGACATTAAAGCGGTTTCGAAATTAGCAGGACACGCGAGCATCATGACCACCGC
>CAZUVD010000182.1:0-1134 GCA_964623075.1 uncultured Coxiellaceae bacterium
CAGCCTCTAGTCTTTGCGCCGTTATGCGCTTAGAAAATTCTAGTTGCGCGGTTTTAATTGTTTCCTCCGCTACCCCCCTTGCTTTGAGCGATGCGATAAAATTGGCAAATTCGGCTTCGGTTATGTCAATCCTAGCATTTTCAAGGTCTAAAACATCCTTTAGGGCTGCGCGGGCTTCTTCGCCGCGAAGTTTTGCCGCGTCTTTCTTGGCCTTATCAATCTTTTCCTGTGCGTCCGCTTCTCTTTTTGCACCCTCTAAAATCGCCTCAATCACTTGGTCTTGGCCTTGGTCAATGACCGCAACTATTTTGTCTTGCAGGTTTTGGCGTTGGGCGATTTCACTTTCGCTTAATGGGCGAAGTTTTTGCACTTCCGATATTTTGGCAAGACCTTCCTCTATTGCCTTCACCTGCGCTTCAACGCTTTGGTTTATCTGCTCTATCTTTTTTTCAACCGGGTCGTCCTGCAAAGACACATCCAACTTGTCTATTAACTTTGTGACATCTTCCAGATTCTTTGCAATAAACTCCGTGCGCTGCTTTTCCAGTTTATTTAGTTCGCTTAATATCTGTATCCTTGACTTGTCGGCGGCGTTTCTGGTTTCCTGTAAGGCCAACTCTTTTTCGAGCAAGGCCTCTTTGGCTGCGACATTGCCATTTGACAGGGCAAATTGTTGTCTTGCAAGTTCCGCATCTTGCTCGGCGAATCCAACCTTTATACGGGCTATTTCAGCCTCTAGGCCAATGGCTTTTTTGAGCAGTTCAATTCTTTGGTTGAAATTCTTTGTTTCGTCTTGCGAAGCCTGTAGCGCACGGTCTGATGCCGCTTGCAGTTTGGCTGTGGACAGCGCGGCGGCAAGTTGCGCGTCTCTGAGTGCCACCGTAGCGTCTGCAAGGTTTCCCGCCGCCGTCCACGCTTTTGTGACTGCGCCCGTAAAGTCATCTGTTGCCGCTACCATATTCTTTCCAAACCCGGCAAAATCAAGCGTAACGAGCGAATAAATAGCCTTGCCTAAAGAGATTGCCCGGTCTGTGACAACGGTAAAAACCGCTCCGATCTGTGAAGTGATCTTTGAAGCGGTGTCTATAACGCCTTGGTATTTTCGGAGTTGGTTAACCAGCAATACAATGGCGG
>CAZUVD010000183.1:0-1125 GCA_964623075.1 uncultured Coxiellaceae bacterium
TAACGGCGGACGGGACGGGAATAAGGACGGTAGGGCAAAGCACGACGGGGATGCCAGACAAAGATTTTATAGGCGAATTTGCCGAACAAATTATAGCCGACTTCTCCGGCGCACCGTATTACGCTTTCCCGGACACGGGCTGCCCGGATCGGGAAGAGTGGGCGGATAAGCACAAGGCGGGGGAGTGGCATTCTTTTAAACAGAAAAAATAAGCTACAGATGGAAGATCAAATTTTTGACCCTTACGGGATGCGCCTATATGATGGCGACCGGGTTTATGTTTACGATGAACACGATGCAAGGTTATACGGGACGTTGCACAAAAACGAGGACTACCCGCATGTATCAGATTATTACATCGAATATGACGACGGGCAGGAATGCGCGGTACTTGATATGTCAAGCGTCTATAAAGCATAGTCTATGAACACTATCAACCGCATCATTTCCGCCACCATCGAATGTGCCGGAAAACGAACCCGCTACCCCACCGCCGGGAACCTTGAACACACGAAACCCATAGGTGCGGAACAGATGCGCAAGTCGGGCGAAATTATTATCTTTGAGGACGGCGCCCCCGTGGCGGCATTCCTGCCCACCGCATTCTTTGTACCCGCACCCGGAAAGACGGGCATGTGGTGGAAAGGAACGCACAAGGGCAAGCCCGCCACGCTTTGTATCACGTCGCTAACGGATGGCGGGGATAAGGTAAACGGGGGGAATACAGTTTACGAACCCGTACCTTATAAAATTGTAAGACGATGAAAAAGATACTATTGCCTTTCAAATGGATAGCCCGGCAATTTGGTGATTTTTGGTGTTTGGTTATTCACGGATTTATTAAAGACAAGCATAAAATGCACAAAGCATACGATCCGTATGAATGCCAGATTTGCGGGCGTTGGTGGGAACTTTAAAAAATCGGCTCAATGATAGTACACGAACACCCGATCCCGCAGCAATGGGAAATTGGACAATGCGCTGATCACGGCGGCATTGACGTATTAGTCAAGAAAAAAGAAACCGGCGCGTACCTCGTTACCCTTGCCGGTAACGTGATGGATGCGAACACGGGCGAGTTCAAGGACTGGCGGGAAGTGGTCGCGGGGGATTTCTACCAAACGT
>CAZUVD010000184.1:0-1117 GCA_964623075.1 uncultured Coxiellaceae bacterium
AATAATTTACTTAATATTTGTAGGAATATAATATTTTGTATATATTTGAAAAAATTAAACTAAAATGAATATACACGAATTTATTAAACAAACATTTAAAGAAGAACATGGTTATTGTTATAGACCAAGAATAGTATGTAATGATGGATTTAGCATGTCGGTTCAAGGCTCTGCTGGTCATTATTGCATACCTAGAATAACACAAGATTGGTATGAATCATTGGAAATTGGATTTCCTAGTGAAGAAGAAGGTTTGATTAATTTCTATGCAGAAACAGAATATAATTGGACTGATACAGTTTATCCATACACGCCAATAAACATAATAGAAGCTGTAATAATAAAGCATGGAGGTATTAATATTGAAGAAACATTTAAAAAATGACTATAAAACAAATACATGAATATGATGGTAAATACTTTATTACTAATACAGGCCGTTTATTTTCATTTATAGGAGGTAATACTAAAGAACTTGCATTAAGTGGTAAGAAATACCATTGTGGTTGTATTAATAAACAAAATGTATTAATTCATAGGCTAGTAGCTAAATACTTTTTACCTAAGCCTAAGTATAATAAAATGATTGTAGTACATAAAGATAAGAACTCATTTAATAATAACGCTAGTAATTTAAAGTATATTCAGTATTGCAAACTTAAAAAATCAAAGCGTAATATTAAAAAAGGCACTGAACATTATAATCACAAACTTAATGAAATGGATATTGTAACTATTAGGCAACTACACCGAAAAGGGTATTCACATAGTCATATACACATGATAATAAACAAGTGTACAAGGCGTAATATTACAGATATAATTAATAAAAAGACTTGGAAAAACTTATGAATATGTATGTATTAATTAAAACAGGATCTAATAACTCAAAAAATATTGAGTTAGTTTCAAAAAGAAAGAAATATTTAGAAGAATATATTAAAAAGAAAGGATATTACTACTCAAAGAAGTTAAACAGATATATTGATGATAAAACATCAGGAATCAAAGGTGGTAGCGGTAACGATTATTTAATTAATTTAATTGATGAAATCGTTTAAAACTTATAACTTTAAACTTTCTTTTTGCTTTTTAGATAGCTTTACGAATCCTTTGT
>CAZUVD010000185.1:0-1081 GCA_964623075.1 uncultured Coxiellaceae bacterium
ACCATCGCAACAGCATCACGGAACAAAATCATTGCCTGATCGCGTTTTGTGTTGTGCGTGGCTATGTGGCTTCGAGTCACCAAATATAGGTGACTCTCCGAACTCACTTCAATACAACGCACTGGTACGCTTTCTCTCGGCGTGACGCTGCGGATGTACCGACCTTTCGCACGCTCGTTAACTTCCGAGACCTGTCGTTCAAATTTCCGCTTCATGTGGAAAACTCGAATCGATTTCGGAGCCTTGAACGAAACCGTATAGTGAGGGCGTTCCATCACTGTCTGTTCTCCCATTGACGCCCTGATCCCCAACCCGGTCGCCAACTCGTGAACCGACAAGGCCAACGCCTGCTCCCGGTTGGTAAACCGACACTCCCCAGTCATAGTGCACGTGCCGTCTGTGTCCATCAAACCCTGTAACAGGGCCAACCTTTGTGCGCGAGAAGCGCGCAGGTACACTGCCGGGACGTGTTTGTTGTCTAGCAGGTTGTTTTTGCGCAACTGCGTCCTCAGACCTCGCACCGTCGCGTAGCAAGTGTTATTTTTGCCCCGCATGTTCGTCACGTCGTACCCTGCATCACGAATCCGATCTGTTGGTTCGGTGTCCTCGTAGTGGTAGCACACGGCGCCACGATTGTTCCGTCCATCACCAAGCCAAACTCCCAGCGTGTACGGGTCGATGGGGAGTGCTACATCAACGTCTGATGTCTGAATTTCCCCGGCGACGGCAATGCGATGACGCAAACGCCCCGTGGGGGCACGCAGCGTCGCCGCAATCTGCGCTGTCGTGACCACGGTGGGCTGATAGTGCTTTGGGGTTTGTCCGCGAGTGTCCGTCGTTAACCAGCGATGGTCAGCATCCGCTACCACCACCGTTCCGTCGTCGAACTCCACGTCGAAACATGGCTTGCCTAGGAGGATTGGGGAAAGGTATGTGACCTCACACGGCAATCCGTTTTCGTCAAACACCTCGTCGCCGACCTTCAACGCTCCCTGTGTCGTCCAACCGGTGGGCGTCGGAACGAGGGTGTCCAATGCCAGTGGTGCAGCCGCATACACCTCGGACCGAGCTTCACCGTCAG
>CAZUVD010000186.1:0-1064 GCA_964623075.1 uncultured Coxiellaceae bacterium
GGCATAGGAAATGAACTTTCCACACCATCTGCACCTGTTTATTGCGATTTGCTTTGTTTTGTTTTTCATCTCTTGTAAAATTTGTGAAAACAGGCAATTGCTTCTTCTTCGGTTTGAAAAGAGTGATCCATTAAAAAACCTGGCGGAGAATCAATTGTGTTGTATTCAAAAAGCCCGTCATCCTTGTTTAGATACCCACCACCCCAACTCGTTATAATAAACCATAACGCTTCTTCTATCAAAAACCGGGTTCTTACAACCGGTATTCCGTTTCCGGCAATAGCCAAAATAGAACTATCATGCAACGGCTCGATAAGCCGCAAGTCCTGTCTTTTCGCCCACAATTCAGGGGTTAACGCTTCGTCTTTCATGTCATACAAGGTTGAAATATTCACGGTTTAAAATCCCAAAAAAAGGTTTGTGGTATTCTCTTAAAAATCTGCGTTTCTGTTAATCTTTCGTTTTTAAAACGATCAATTAAGCACACAATCGAGCAATTTAATAAGCAGACAAGCACTATTAAAGCAAGTACCTTTTTCATATCACTCCCTTTAGGTGATTTTGAACATCGTCGTATTGCGCTTCATTTGCGATAAACAGAAATACGCGAGACTTTTTTGACGTTACCAAATCAAATGATTCCCTGCTTATGTTGAACGTTATTTCGTGGCCAATACCTTCGTGCAGTATTCTTGCGGACTGCTCTTTGTAGTATCCGTAAATTTCCCTGTTGTTTATAGCCATCACATTTAGAACATGGAAGGCCTCACTTCTCTCTTGAATCATAAATTCATGCACCCCAATAATGCAACCTTCTGGAATAATTGCCGATCCGCTATAAATGTTTGATCTTGTTACATTTGCGAATGTATACCCAAAGGCTTCATTAATTGATTTTAGGTATTGATTCAACAAAGTAACGGCATCGTCTTGGCTTTCAGCAAATACACTGGCCTCATAAACGCCGTTGTTTTTGAAAAAATACAAAGAATAATCGTTCATTTTTTCCCATAAAAAAAGCGTCCAAATTGGGTGCGGGTCGGTTGTCAAGCCGAATACGGGGA
>CAZUVD010000187.1:0-1061 GCA_964623075.1 uncultured Coxiellaceae bacterium
CGGCGGCTTTGGTGGCGGCGGCGCGCACCGCAGCGAGGGTGGCGGCTTGGGCGAGGTCGGCGAGGAGCGCGGCGTTCTGCGCTTCGAGGACAGCGACCCGTTCGGCGTCGGACGGCGCGACTGGTTCCGGATCATCGACCGTGAACCGTGCCACCACATTGTTGTCGGGCTTGGCGGGGTCGAACCCGCCCTCGCCGTAGGTGATCTGCTCCATCACGCCACCTTCACCAAGAACCGAGGAGCGGCGCTGCGGAAGTCGTCCGGGGTTGAGCACGTCGCCAGCAACGCACCCGCCCACCTCGTCGGGTAGCCGGTCGTGAACCGCAGGGCGGCCGCTTCGTTGATCGTTGACGTGTACGCCATCGGGACCGACACCCCGCCACGAGCAGCCCGAAGCGTCACGTTCCCGCCGATCTGGGCGACAGCCATCAACCAGTAGCGGGTCGACGCCGACAACGCCTGCGAAATCGTGATCTCCTGATAGGTGGCGCTGGTGCCGTTGATCGTCCCGGCGTCGAGCACAAGCGAGCCCGGCAGGCCGGACGAATCGGCGTAGATCCCCAGCCGCACCACCGAACCCGCACCACCGGCCGACGTGACCTCGATCCCCAGCCGGGTGATCGTCATGGCCTGGTCCGTCACGATCGGAGAGGCGAGCGGAACGTCCTGGGCGCACGCCACGGTGTCGGCCTGCCCTGGGATCGAAGTCCAGAACCCCGACGCAAACGCCGCTATCGGCTTCCCACCGCCAGCCGACGGCGTCGCGTACTCCAGACCGGTCGCACCCGAGTTGACCCGCAACACCTGCGACGCCGTCCCCATCGGCAGGCGGGCGACCGTGTCGGCAGCAGAGCCGACCAGCAGGTCCCCAGCCGCGTCTACCAGCGAGGCAGGCACGTACTGCGGGTGGTCGTCGTCCGCCAGGCCGGTCAGCGCACCATGATCGGTCACGCCACCGCCGGAAGTGACCGTCACCGTGACCGCACCGGGGGCGTCCGCCGTCAGCTCCACCGTCGGGCCCGGCGCCGACACCGTCAGCGTGATGTCACTCATGCCGTCAC
>CAZUVD010000188.1:0-1056 GCA_964623075.1 uncultured Coxiellaceae bacterium
AGTTTTCCGACAAAGCGGAAACGTATGCGCAGCGGGCGGAATATTGGGAAGCAAAAGCAAGCGCCATCAATTTGTCCATGCCTGAAAGTATCGAGTATTACGAGTTCAAGCTGGAGCAGGCGACCGCAAAGCACGAAGAACTAAAATCCGACGCATCGAAACGCGATCATTCTTATTCGCTGACTTACGCAAAAAAGGAAGTGAACGAGGCTAAGAAGAACTTGGAAATCGCAAACAAACTTTGGGCTTAAATTTCATCCCTATATTTGTAATCTGAAAAACGTATTTACAACGCAATTTTGCAATCAAACAACAAAACTCAAGGCCATGTAACCGAATCACAAATCTACCATCCGGCGAAAGCGGTAGGCGCTCAAGGAGCGAACGGAAAACCCCGTCAGGCAATACTTCACTGAATAGTGGTTTTGACTGAAAACCTGGCGGGTATTTGGGCAGGTGGCGAAGTGGCAAACGCGCCCACGATGGCAGTGGGAGTAGGTAATAATTCAGGTTGATCGCTGAAAAATATCTTCAATTGCAGGTTCGATTCCTGCCCCGCCCGCAACGCACATGGAGAGAGGGGGAGCGCGCCAAAGGGCTGCGAGAAAATTAGTTTGACGCGCTGGAGGTCGGCACGAATTAGGTCAAAGTTTCGGGTAGTCCCTAATGGGATTGCCTGAACATGAGTAACCAAGTTCGGTAGCCCGGCACAAAATGCGGATCGGAAAGAACTTGCCTGTTGGTTTCCGATAGCTCAAAACAGGACGGCTAAAAGTACTCAAAGGCTCCCCCACAAGTGCAAGAAAATGCGCGGCCAATGTGCCGATAAAGTAAGGCGCCTAACCAGCGCGTGAAATTGACGCAAACAGGGTGCCGACAATAGGTTGAAGGTATACGGGGTGGTACCCGCGTAACTGATTCCGACGATAGGCAACGCGCACGAAAAGGTTTTTAGATTGTTTTGTTAACTGATCCCCGGATCTCGGTTCCCTTCACGGGGAGCCGGGGCGGTGGGGGTAAAAACAGGGAAGCATGATTGAGTCCGATAAAACAAAT
>CAZUVD010000189.1:0-1051 GCA_964623075.1 uncultured Coxiellaceae bacterium
CGCTTATTCAGGCATAAAATCTACACAAATTCACAGATGGCTTTCGGAGTCTACGACCAATCCACGAAAGATTACCGAAGATAGTGCTAGGGAAATTGAAAGGAAATTAACGGCAGTTGGCGTACGGCCAGGTGAAATGGATGTTCCAAAGGAGGAAGCAAGAAACTTGACCCAAAGAGATGCTAGGCGCGTTCCTTTGATTTCTTGGGTTAATGCTGGTAAAGGAGATGAGGCGATGGATCCCTATGCCAAGGGCGATGGCGAGGAAATGATAGCTATAGACGACACTCTTGCCTTAAGTAAGTATTCTTTCGCCCTTAGAATTAAGGGCCTTAGCATGGTTCGGCCAGATGGAGACGGTTTTCACCCAGGGGATATTATTATTATTGATCCAGAAATAAAACCAAAACCTGGCGATTATGTTGTTGCTTTCTTAGAACAAGAAAACAAATCAACCTTCAAGAAATTTCGAAGCAGGGGCAATAGTAAACATGGACGCCCAGTGTTTGAACTTGTGCCATTAAACCCCGATTATCCAACCATAACAATCGATGAATATTGCCCTGGTCGAATAGTCGGAACCATGATGGAATATAGAAAAAGAAGAAAATCGGATTCAGATTAGATAAGCCATCCATGGCTATGTTTAGATAATTATTGCGCTTCGCAATAATAGGCCTCGCCTCTTCCGCTAGCTCCATCTAGTCCAGTATGGGCTCGATTCAAATAAACGACATTTGCATCAAGTTTTACAGCAGAATTTTTTATTTTTCTGTACATGTTTTCTTCTGCCAAATCCTGGCCAAGAACTCCACCATAAAAACGGTCAGATGCCGCAATTTCTGCAATGTATTTGCAGCCCTTAACAATTTCTGGGTTAGTTGTAACCCTAACTGCATCTGCGTTTGGCTTCAGTTCTGTAACTGCGCAGGCAGATAACCCCATAGAAAGGATGGTGGCCAGTAATTTTTTCATTTTTTATTGCCTCCTATTTATATAGAGGCCGCACAATATCAAAATATTGTGAACTATAAAAATAGTAACCGAATGG
>CAZUVD010000190.1:0-1044 GCA_964623075.1 uncultured Coxiellaceae bacterium
TATTTGTTGGCGGCGTGTATATGATGCAAGCGACAGACACCAGCCTACCACAAGGCCGAGGTGTGCATTACTCGGCAAACGGCGCGAGCACAACGGCGGCGATTACTGTCACGCCGCTAAACAGCAACTTAGAACGCTGGTGCAGTGTCAACGCCGCCGACACATTGCGAATTTTCGACCCGCAACCGCGTCAAATTATGCAACGAAATGCAATTACTGGGGACATCCTGATTCACGGGGCAGTCAATCACAATACCATACCATTTACCATCGAGGCGAGTTTCAACGGCGGAGCATATCAGGACATCGTTGTCAATCATTACGGCGGTTATTTTTACGGCACGTTGTTAGCGCAGACAGCGGGTAATGGCACGTTAACGGTGCGAGTTAAAGAAACTCCAGCCGTTGCGGGCACGGTTGCCAATGTGGGCCTGGGCGATGTGTATATTATCGCCGGGCAATCCAACGCTTCTGGACGTGGCACAAATAGCCAGTCATACAGTCATGCAACGCTCATTGCGTCAATGTTGGGAAATGATTACCAGTGGAAAAATTTAACAGACCCCACCGACAGCTATACATACCAAGTGGATACGGTAAGCGGTACGACAGACAGCGCGGCGGATGGCAGCGTGTGGCCGTTGATAGCACAAGAGATTTTGGATAATCAAAGCGTGCCAGTCGCATTTGTACCCTGCGCGCTTGGCGGATCGTCTATTGACGCATGGCGGCCTGGAGCAAATCACGATGACAGGACAACGTTGTACGGATCGATGATTTACCGGGCGAAGCAGGCGGGCGGTTGTAAATCGGTTTTATGGTGGCAAGGCGAAGCAGACCCAAACAAGTCCACAGGCGAGTATTATGCCGCGTTGCTAGAGTTGGCGGATAACATCAGGCAGGATATTGGTTGCGCGATTATGCCGTGCAAACTACAAGTATGCACCGGTATAACGGATTCACTTGTCGCCAATCTGCGCACGGCCGTCGGCAGCGCCTGGGCGAACAGCGGGAACGTAGCCAATGGTCCGGATTTGTCTGGCC
>CAZUVD010000191.1:0-1020 GCA_964623075.1 uncultured Coxiellaceae bacterium
GAGCAATGGCGGCTCCGCCCATTAAACGACCTGCCTCAGTCCCCAACATAATTTGGCCTGATAAACTTGCTGGACTTTGTTCGCCCGCATAATACCCCATAAAAATATTGTCACTGCCAGTTGTTTTATAAGCCCCAGCCGACGAGCCAGAAGCAATATTACGCGACCCAGTGGTAATCAAGCCCATTCCTTGTCCCAAAATAATATTGTGACTTCCACTGGTGACACGCGTCAATGAACTTGCACCGAGCGCGACATTATCTGTCCCTATATTATTGGCTGCCGTTGTTGACCCCCTTAAAGCATTATAGCCGATAGCCGTATTACGCGAAGTATGTGCGATGGCAGAGCTATTTGAATATTGCATAGCACCAACCCCAATCGCAACAACCCCAGACCCTGCAACATTTGGATCAAGATTATCGCTACCAATCGCTATATTACCCCATCCAGATCTGTTGCTAAAAATAGTGTGCCATCCAATAGCAATATTGGCATATCCCGTATTATTTCTGGTCATTGACCATGAACCAATTGCGACATTAGAACCACCAGTTGTATTTTCTTTTAAAGTTTCCCAATTGCCTATCGCAACATTGTCGGAACCAGATATATTATCTTTCATGGTTTCGTTGCCAATGGCCACATTGCGAATGCCTGCCATAGAATTACCTGTCCAAGCATCGGGCCCCCGCAATGCCCAATATCCCAAAACTGTATTATTATTCCCTGATGTGAGGTTATAAAGCGGCCCAACTCCAATCCCAGTATTGCCGTAACCACCCGCAACAACATTCACCCCGACATCTTCACCCATAAACAAATTATAATCTGTCGCGTAATCGGTAATACCATCGGTTAAATCATCAATCGCACCAACACTTGTTGGGGCGGACGCGCCGCCTGTCATATCAACCCACGATGTTCCATCACAGATTTGAAGACCCGTGCCAGATGCATTTTTGGCCATCACACCCGCCGTTGTCCCATCACAGGTGATGAGAGAGGAACTAGGGAGGA
>CAZUVD010000192.1:0-1019 GCA_964623075.1 uncultured Coxiellaceae bacterium
TACTACGATACCTGCCTGCTGCTATCCAAGCTCGACAAGCATATCCTCAGTGAGCGCTACCTCATCCATGACAGCGATCCGGTAGCCGTCCTGCGCTCCGAACTCAAGCACTGGGTGTCCGATTACGATCTCGGCAAGCCAGTGACCTACGTGAGCTATATCCGGCTATCCAATGCCGCGCGGGATGTGCTGGAGGGGGAAGTGAGCGAATGAAAACCATCCTGAGTCTATGCGATTTCACAGGCGAATGGCCTCGCCCTTACCGCGAAAACGGATACAACATTATCCAGGTAGACATCAAGTATGGGCAGGATGTAATCGAGCTTGCCAGTCATCCCGCAACCTTGCCGCCTATTCACGGCGTTCTGGCTGCCCCGCCGTGTACACACTTCACAGGGTCAGGGGCGCGTTGGTGGGCGGGAAAGGACGCAGATGGTAGCACCGACGAACTGCTGAAAGTCGCGATTGCATGTCTGGATATTATCGACTTTGTAAAGCCCGAATGGTGGGCATTGGAAAACCCGATAGGCCGTTTACCGCGATTACTGCCACGTATCGGCAGGCCAGTATTCATGTTTAACCCTAGCGATTACGGTGATCCGTACACCAAACGCACTTGCTTGTGGGGTAAGTTTATCCCGCCGTTGCCGTTGTTCATTGGCGGCGATTGGAGCGTAGAGCCGACTGAAGGTTCTAAAATGTGGGCTAAGTACGGCGGCAAGTCGGAGCGCACGAAAGCAGAACGCAGCGTTACACCCGCCGGGTTCGCTAAAGCATTCTATCTGGCAAATCCATGACTACCCCTAACCGCGCCCTACCCCTAGCCCACCTAGACGACAGGCCGCTTTACGTCTGGCGCGGCTACCCATACGCAAGCGTGAACCAGCTTGCTCGATTGCTGGCGCGTGGCGTTCTCAGTGAGCAGGAAGCAGCGGAAGTCGAATCGATTATCAGAAAGGAACTTTCATGACAGATAAGTATGTTTTCGTCAGTGTCCCGATAGCGCTCTCAAAAACGCT
>CAZUVD010000193.1:0-1017 GCA_964623075.1 uncultured Coxiellaceae bacterium
CACGAATTTTAAGCCTTTAAAATGGTATCTGTAATAGCCGACGTACTCAAAGCAAACCTCACCAACCTGTCGTGGATGGAGAGGTTTGGCGGTATGGTCGTGCCAGCCGTAAAGCCTAATTTCAAACAGGGCGCAGACGGGGTGCAAGTCAGCACAGGCAACCAGGTCTACCCGGTGGCGTGTACGGTAAACATGGAGAACTGTTGGGAGCGCGAACAATTCAGATATTTCGAGCCTGACAGCAAGAAAAGCGCGGTTGCATTTTTTGTAGACAACGGCGGCGCGGTGGTAAAGGAAGTCGAAGGGCCAAAAAACGCTTGGCTTAAATTCAGTTTTGACCTTAAATTCCTTTGTTGGCTGAATACTGCAAGGCTTGGAGAATCAATCACGGGCGGAAACTGCCTACCAAGCGGGCGCATAGCCCCATACGTTATTTCGCAGATGTTTGGCGCAAAGTCGCCCGTTGGGGTATTCGGCGGCGGGATAGAGGAAACCATATTTCAAGGCATCGAGGTAACGAGCGTTCGGATGTTGACAAAAAACCCGTCAATGTTTGAGCCATTCAGTTTTGCAAAAGAGGGGATTGATAAAAACCATTTCATTTACCCTTATGACTACTTTGGCTTGTCCATTCAAGGCACGTTCGGTTTTAATGTGAATTGTCTGCCAGATTTTGGCGAAAACTGGACACCGAATGTAGGGTGCCTTGCCCCCGCTGGAAATATCAATTGGTTTAGCCGTGAGGCGGTTTTATGGCTTGCGGCATTGCCGATGTTTGACAGCAATGAAGACGCTATTTTGGGCAACTTATCGGGCGGCGGAACCGTGCCAGGGCTAAGCGTTGGTGATCCGTATTGGGGCAGCCCTTCGCACGTCGCATATTCAAGTACTTTTTTACGGGTTGAATAATGAGCCAATTTGATATTAAAATGCGCGAATTTTTCGCAAACCTGCCAGAATATGCCGACAACGAGGCCGCTATTGCGGCGGGTTACGCAATCGGTAAACCGTATTGGA
>CAZUVD010000194.1:0-1014 GCA_964623075.1 uncultured Coxiellaceae bacterium
TATAACCTTATTCTTTAACCGAACTAAATATCTAAAAGATATGAAACGCATTCTTTTTATTTGCCTCGCGCTAGCCCTTGTTTTGGGTAGCGCGGCATTGATCTCAAACACCGACGTTAAAACCGCTCGTGTTGAACAGCTCACCGGCACCGACCTGTGCGAACTTGCGCAGGTGAACCCCGGCGCGGCTTTGGCCGCTTCTACTTCGTACTACCGTTACCCGACCACTACCACTGGAACGGGCGCGTTTGTGGGTGACACTATTACCAATGCCACCAACGACACGGTAGACATTCCGGTAAACCTCTTGACGGATCGAAATTGGGCGTGGTCTATTGTCTGCACTAACCTTTCGGGGACGACAGCTGTAATTGCGATTGTACAGGAAGCAAGCACCACCGGCACGGCTGCCAGCGCAGTAGACTGGGATGAAATCGGGCGCGACACCTTTAGCGCCACGGGGCAAGACTGGATCAGAGGTAGCCATACCACCGGCTTCAAACACCGGCTAATTTTGGACGGCTCCGGCACCCAAAGCACCCGCGTCCGCACGGCATTTGTAGCAAAGCCTAATTAACGAAGATGCCGGACTGCTTAAGCACATTAATCGGGATTGCAGCGAATGACTGTGAATGCTTCGCGGGGATAGATGAAGATTATACCGTTTCCGACAGCGGTTTTTATCTCACTGATCCCCTGTACGGCGTTCCAAACCTTAACGCTATCCTTGCCGCCTCTGATCCTTGCGCAAGCGGGGACGGCGGGGTGTGGGACATCCTAAACGCGGCTTTGCAGTCCGGCATTCGTGATCTTAGAGGCGATCTTACCGCCGCCCTTTCCTTGTACCGGCAAATGGCCGGGGCATACAGGGGCTTGGTGGGGAAGAACAGGGAGCCGGGAAGCGGCACGGTACAATCGAACGGCAAGAACGGGGTGCAGTTGTACAGCGGAAAGCGGCTGATAGATGCAACGTTTGTTATTACCGATCTGTACATCGGTGCAAACTTCACGGGG
>CAZUVD010000195.1:0-1013 GCA_964623075.1 uncultured Coxiellaceae bacterium
AATGAATCTCTTTCAGAGATAAATAGTAATAATGAGGGAGAGAGAACACCCCCCGACCCCAATCCATTAAACCTTCAAAGCCAAAAAAACGAGAGTGGTTTGGTTGCGCCCGCCGAACCGCTAAGATTGTCGAAAGAGCAGATTGATTACTTGCAGTCAGAAGCCAGAAAAGAAAAAGCCCCCCCTGTTGCGCCGACCCCCCCCGATGAAGACGAAGATGCGTTTGCTCAATGGCTTCCATCCCTTCACACAGCGATGGAGAACAACGCGCCGGGGTCAATGCCGAAGCCCACCCACATCGTTACCGAAACAACCGATGACCCAAATATCCGAATCACTACGGGCGTGAATCTTTCGGAGCCTGTCACAAAAACCATCACGTTCCCACAGAACACGCCCCGCCCGCTCCGTTACGACGAATACCCAAACCCCCGAAACGCCAACGAACTAAAAGACCGCCTCAAAGAATACTTCACACATCACCCAGAAGACTGGAGGCTGCTAATCGAAAACGCCAAAGTTAATTGGATGCCCGAAAAATTAGAAGAAACCACCCTGGCCTACTGCCTTCACCAAGAAAAAGAGGGCAACATGAAGCGGACTTACAACACCTACAAGGCCGGGCTAACGACATGGTTTATGAGGCAAAAGTCTTGGGACGCTCAAAATAACGCCCCCAAAGAGGGTGGAGCAACTCGGCAAAACGGGCAGCCACATTCCGCCCTTCCCCGTTCACTTCAAAAACAAGTCGGAAAATGAGCGAAATACAAGACCGGGTTAAAAGCCTTACGTTCCGCTTCAAAGGGCTGGAATACGAAACCAACGGCTTCACATGGGACTACACAGCCGCAACCGATGAACAGGTTTTTGAAACAAACCCGGTTGCACAGGACACGATAGACGGGTTAACGGAAACCATCCTGAAAATAGTAAAGCCACACGAACGCCGAAAACTAAGAAAGCAAATCGCAATAAACAGGTGCAGATGGTGTGGAAAGTTCATTTCCTATGCC
>CAZUVD010000196.1:0-1008 GCA_964623075.1 uncultured Coxiellaceae bacterium
TTGTGGTTCATTCGCTGCCATTTTATTATATTTTTATTTTTACCATGCTGCGTTCCAAGTGGAGCCGTCCCAAAAATTCTAAAATTGCACCCACACACTCCCATTCCAATATTCCATCTTAGTATCTGTTGTATTAAACCCTTGTTCACCTAATCCTGGTGATGAAGGTCTGTTGGCTGTAGTCCAATTTGCAAATCGAACACCTCTATATGCTGTGATTGCAGATGCACTTAATTGAAGCGTATTTGTAGATACACTGTGCCTTGTAGTACCACTACTACCGCTAGTAAAATTGTTGAAAAATATACTACCGCTTACGCCTGTACCTGTACCGGCTGACCCGTAATAAGTCGTTGTTATTCCGGCTGTATTAGTGCCTCTATTTGCTTTGTGAAAAACATCTACAGTTGAACCAAACCCAGATGTACCACCCATGAAAAATGATGGGTTAACATTGCTTCCTGGATTTATCACAACTGAACCACTTGCAAATGAGCCATCATAACCTACATCGCCTATTTGCAAAACATTAGATGTAGTTGAACCAAAATTAGCAGCACCAATATTGGCTGTTGCTAATGACAAAATTTCGCTGCCCGTTGTAACTGCTTTTAAGGATTGCTTACCAATGGCTATGTTACCACTACCTGTACTTAAAGTAGTATTATCACTATTTATAGCAGTATTATTATCTCCCCCAAGAACTTGCGAACTAATCATTGTGTAGCCAATTAAAACATTCCCTTGTGCGGTACTATCAATTACACCAACATTTGCTGATTTTGAAACTACATTAGTTAATAAAAAATTATTAGTTGCTTTATTGGTAACTCCCTGCCTTAAGGTTGGAAAAGCAGCCGGATAACCTACGCCGCCTACCCCTGCATTAGTAATTACAATATTACTTCCAGCATTTCCTGCTGCGTATTGATTGCCCCCATTAAAATTGATACGCAAACCAATACTGTCTGATACTTGTAAATTTCCACCCCTTGTTTTTATATCTCC
>CAZUVD010000197.1:0-1003 GCA_964623075.1 uncultured Coxiellaceae bacterium
GATAAGGATTGGACTACTTATGATCTTGCTAAAAGAATTGAAGAAAAACTAAAAGAAACGAATGGACAAACTGCTTAGAGTATATGCTATTACATGGAACTATGAACGCTTTGTTCCAGACCTAATTAAGTGGTACAAGGATAGAGTAGATTGCAACATCACTATCTACGACAATATGAGTACTGACTTAACACCAGAGATATGTAAAGACTTAGGATGTGAAGTAATTTCTTTCAACACAGGAGGACAGATGGATGAAAAGACATTGATGAGTATTAGAGAATTATGCTGGTTAAACTCCAAACACAGTGAACCTTGGGTTTGTGTTGTAGATGAAGACGAGTGGGTTAATGTGAGTGAAGACTTGTTAATTAATGCTGACTGGAACGTAAACAAATGTATTGGATATGAGATTATAGGAGTAGATGGAGATTCACAAGATGATTTAGTCTTTGGGGTACTCAGTACCGGATATGATAAGCAAGTATTGTTTAATAAACATGAAATTCAAGCAATGAATTTTGGGGCAGGTTCACACAAGGCTGCTCCTGTGGCAAAAGAAGGATTTACTATTAAGTATAATCCTAACCCTGTTGAAATGTTTCATACTAAATGGCGAGGATGGGAAGCAGGTCTTAATAGACAGAAAAGTATTGCACCTCGAATTTCAGATCATAGTAAAAAATCGGGATGGAACTGGCACTATGCCTTACCTGAAAAGTTAGAAGAAGGACAAACAGGATTAAATCATTTTGAATATTATTCAAATGCTTTTGCTAACAGACAAAAAGTAAGATAACAAAATGAAGATTCAAATTATTACTCATTACTGCATTGAAGACACAGAGTATGATGAAGATTATACGGGAATAGATATAGTTAAAATAGATGAGAAAGGTAACAAGGTTTTAATCAAATCATTTGGAGATTCTTATCACGACAAAGGACAAGAGAAAGTAGAAGGATTTCTGGAGGCAATGAGATACTTTAATATCGAGTTTGA